>NZ_CP100000.1:0-1318623 GCF_024138165.1 Halorussus vallis
TCGCTGTACGCGTACGTGAACGTCCCGACGACGGAGTGGGCGGGCCTCGTGAACGCCTCCAGCCACGGGAGCTACCACTACGACTCCATCCGACTGGAGTACCCCTACGTGGAGATCACGAACTTCCACGACCGACTGCCCGAGGGCCCGGCGCCGGACTCGGAGGACGTCCCGGACGACATTCCTGCATAGGTTTCATCAATGTAAAGACCTCGACCGTCTGGTGCCGACACGGGTCACCACAGTTCACTATTCTGGAGCTGTTCCCAGAGCAAGTTGATTGCTCGCAAGATCTGTTCAAAGGGTATCTCGGAGGATAAGAACTCCCAAATCAGGCGGATTACGATTTGTTGAACCAGATCCTCCAAGGATGGTAATACATCTAAGAATCTGCTAAAGGCATCAGCAGCTTCACTCGGTGTTGATATTCCGTAATTCGACCCGTAGTTCTGCCCATAACCCATATGAAGTGTAGCTATTCTGTAACCACTTAACATATCGCCCAACTGCCGATGATCCAGGGAGCGACCCGACTCCCCTGTGTGAGGTTCGACCGGGCTGAACTGACTTTTCGACCACCATGACGGAAAAAGACATAGCGCGCGGCGAGAAGCGCGGCGTCCTCTCGACCGGTCGAGCCCAAAAGCTCGGGAAGACCAAGGACGCCGACGCAGACGCCGACGACGAAGATGAGGAGGGCTGAAACATGCCCCCCGTGAATAAGTCCGACAAGTCGACCCTCCGGAAGGACGTCGACTTCGTCGCGAAGGACGACCAGGAGCAGATCGCCACCGGAATCGTGATGGTGCCCTGGGCGGTCGACCTCCAGGGCGACTGGGAGCGACCGGAGACGATCGCCCAGTTCGCCGAGCAGTTCGAGAACTTCGAGGCGGTCGGCGAAGCCGGCGGCGGCGTCATGCACGCCGTGTTCCCCGACGAACACGCCTCGCTCGAACGCAACGAGGTCCTCGACGAAGCCACGGACATCGGTGGCACGACCGCCCCCGAAGGTGCGTGGGTTCAGAGTTGGAAGTTCGAGGACGAGGAGCTCTGGAGCCTCGTCGACGACGGCATCCTCGAAGGCTACTCGATCGGCGCCATCAACGTCTCGTGGGATGGCCCGATGGAGCAGGACGAACTCCCCGACGAGGTCTCCCTCCCTGACGACGCTCCCGAGGACGCCCTCGTATGGGAGCTCGTCGACGGCATCATCCGCGAGGTCTCGGCCGTCGACATCCCGGCGGTACCAGACGCTCAGATTCTGGAGACGAAGGCCGACGCCGAGAAGCGACTCGCCGACCACCTCGGCAACCGCGACGGCTTCATCGAGGAAGCCCAGCAGCGCGGTCACTCCGATGACGAGGCCGAGCGCCTCTGGGAGTACCTCAACCGCGCGGTCGACGTCGAGGGCGCGGGCGAGCCCGGCTCGAAGGGCCTGCTCGCGTCTGCAGGAAAGGCGTTCCTCAGAGTACTCTCCGGGACCGATGACGACAAGGCGGTGTCCGAGGCCCCGGACCGCGGTCGCGAGAAAGACGCGGGCGGCTTCGAGGCGGACATCTTCCGCGTTGTCGCCCCAGAGGACAAGGCCGAGAACTACGAGGACGAGGTCCTCGGAATCGGGGTCGACTTCCCGAACAGCGACGTGTACGTCGACTGGCGAAACGAGGTGTTCCCGGACGAGCTGGACGAGCCGCACGTCAGCATCTACGGGAGTACCAGTGACCTCGAACAGGCGACCGGCAACACCACTGAGCAGATGGACACGCTGAACGCGAAGGCAGCGAAGACGCTGTTCGGCGCATCCGGCCTGCAGGTGGACCCGATCGACAAGGAGGGCCGCACGCTCTCGACGGCGAACCGCCACCGCCTGTATGCCACCATCGACGCCAGTCTGGATGTCCTCCAGGACGCCGGCGTCGACCACGGCATGACACGATTCACCGATCGCGAGGACACGACCTTCGATCTCTCCGAGCACAGCGCCCGGACGTGGGCCGACGACGGCGACGAAGACGAGGACGACGAGAACGAGGACGAGGAGGTAGAGAACGACAAGAACGCCGCCGGCGGCGACACGCCGGACGACGAGAGCGGCACGGAGACCGCTGACGACATGACCAACGAGAACGACACCGAGCCCCCCGAGTGGGCCAAGGAACTCCAGGAACAGCTCACCGAACAGTCCAAGCGCATCGACGACCTCGCCGACACCGACGGCGACGAGGGCGAGAAGGATGCCAGCGACGACGTCGACCCGATGGAGGACGCGCCCGAGTGGGCGAAGTCCCTAAAGTCGGACATCGACGAGCAGGCCGAGCGCATCGACACCATCAGCCAGCAGTCCGGCTACAGCGACCAGCTGGAAGCCTCGGCTGAAACGGACGAGAACGACGAAGACGGCCTCACCGCGATCGGGAAGGCGCTGTCCTAACGGAGCGATTTCTACATGGGAACGAACACCACTATCGACGCAGTACGGCAGCAGAACCAGCAGGCGACTCTCTCGCAGAAGGACATCGGGCTGACGGAACTCGACGGCTTCCAGCTTCCGAGCGCAGTCACCGAGGAGTTCCTCGACCGGATGCAGAAGGAGGTCAACATCCTCGGCATGGCGGACACCATGACGCTGGCTCGCCTCGAGCAGGAAGTCCCGCAGTTCGGTGTCCCGCGACTCTCCGGCCACGCTCGTGCCGAGGAGGCCTCTCGGACGACGAACTCCGCGGCGGAGTCGGGCGAAGTCAAGTTCAACGCGACGGACCAGTCGTACTACATCCTCGTCGAGCCCAAGCGCGACGCGCTGAAGAACACGCACTACGGGCCCGACCAGTTCGGCGACTACATCATCGACCAGTTCGTCCAGCGCTGGGGCAACGACATCGGCCTCATCGGCATCCGCGCCGGTGCATCTGGCGGCAACCTCCAGTCCATCGGCGGTGCGGCCGAACTCGACACCACGTGGAACGGCTGGCTCGCCATCGCAGAAGGAAGCGACTCGGCGTCGGACCGCATCGGCCTTGAGGACACGGCCGACGCGGAAACCAGCACGATGCCGCAGGTCGATATGGCTGGCGCGTCGGTCGACACGCAGATGTTCGACGACACAATCACGACGCTCGACTCGCGGTTCCGCGACCCCGACCGTGTCAAGTTCCTCTGCAACCCCGACCAGGTCCAGGCCTACACCATGAGCCTGACCGAGCGCGAAGACCCGCTCGGCTCGGCGGTCATCTTCGGCGACTCCGACATCACGCCGTTCAGCTACGACGTCGTTGGCGTGAACGGCTGGCCGACCAGCTACGCGATGCTCACGGACCCCGAGAACCTTGCGTTCGGGCTCTTCGAGCAGATGGAGCTCGACCAGACGACGGACACCGACAAGGTCCACGAGAACCGGCTGCACTCCCGGAATTGGCTGGAGGGCCAGTTCGACTTCCAGATCAAGCGGATGCAGGCCGGCGTGCTCGTGAAGAACATCGCGGACCCGGCGGCCTAACGGAGTAATCTGAGATGACACTCTACACCGAGACTGACGAGCACGGTACCGAGTACCTTGTCAGCACCAACGGAAACGCCGAGCACCGGCTCCGTCTCGACGACCACGAACGCCAGGAGATCCGTCGAATCGCAGACGACCTCGACGACGACGATGGACCTGAAAAGGGCGACCTCGGGACGTTCGTCGACACAGACGGGGCAGAGCACAATGCAGTCGTGACCAAGGTCTGGGACTCGAACACCGTCAACCTGGCCTACACCGTCGACGGTGGCGGAATGACCGAAGCGACCAGCGTCACGCTCGACTCGGAGACGTACGCGTTCGAACCCGGAGGCTGGTAACCGATGGCTGGACCAACCACCAACGCAGAGATCCGTGAGCGCTACGAGAACGGCAAGCATCTCGCCGATGGTGCGGTGGGCAACGTGGTCACCGACAGTCCGGCGAACGCCGCAGACACGGTGGTCGGCGCCGACACGGACGTTCACGTCGTCACTGCGGACGGGACGAACACGGTCGACCTCAGCGGCGCCGCGGAGGCTGGCCGTGTGGTCACCGTCGTCCACAACGGCGGCGCGGCTACGCCGACGCTGTCGTTCACCGATGCGGACTTCGTCGGGACGGGCCCGGCGAACATCACGAGCGCGGGCGCGACTGCGACCGTCTGCAACGTCGACGGAACCGCCAGCGGCTGGGTCGTCATCGCGACCGGGAGTGCCTGACCATGCCACGAGTTGAGAAAACCGACGGTGGCCTGGTGTACCTCCGGCCGCTCGACCGCCGATTCGAGATCGGAGATCAGGTGGACGTCGACGAGGAGATGGCCGCGTACCTCTGCGAGGAGCGCGGCGACTTCGAGTACGTCCGCGACATCGAGGCACGCGCCGCCGAGGTCAAGGAGTCGCTGGTTGATGAACCAGCGTCCGACGAGGAGGAGACCACCGAAGGCGAAGACGGATCCAACACCTGCGACGTCGTCAAGTCCGACGGAGAGGTGTGTGGTCGAGACCTTCCCTGCGCGTACCACTCCGACGAGGAGGCCTAATCCATGCCGGCGTGGGACGCCAGCACCGTCCTCGCGACCTCGAAGACGTTCGGTGCGTCCGAGACAGTGTCCGCCTCGGTCGACGGCTACCACACGCCCGCGGTCTGCGTCGCGCTGGAGGGACTCAACGGGAACGCCGACGACACGATCACCATCGAGATCGTCGGCGACGCGGGGACGTACGATGTCGACAGTCGGACGCTCAACGCGACCGGGTCCTACGTCGTCGACGTCCCACAAGCCGACACCGTCCAGCTGACGAGTGCGAACGGCACGACCATCAGCGCCGAAGTGCGGAACAACCCGAGGTAGTGAGTCATGCCAACTGGGTACTGTACCGTCGAGGATGTCCGCCGAGCGCTGCGAGAAGCATCACTCCCGGGTGACGTCGAGCAGGACCGCAACATCGTACTCGACGCGATCACGTCGCAGACCGAGTGGCTGGAAAAGACCATCAGCCGGCACTGGTACATCCCAGGTGGTATCAGCGAGGACTCGGACAACCTCATCCCGACAGGCCCGAACTCTCGCGACGACGAGCACGACATCCCCACGCACGGGGCGCTCGTCGACGGTGCGAGCGAGCGCGAACGCTTCCGGTACAGCCGGAACAGCGACGCACTACTCGAAGCCGGCCCTCGCCACGACCGCCAGCGCTGGCAAGACCTCCGCCGCGAGCCGAAACAAGAAATCCGGCTCTCGACCGGCAACATCTACGAGGAGGACATCCCGGCCTACACTCGGATTCGGCTCGCACGGAAGGACGTCAAGGCGATCACCGAACTCTCGGTCGTCAACAAGAAGGGCGGGTACGACGACTGGGTCGCCTCCAGCGACTACACCGGCGGTGTCGGCAACCAGCACCGAGGTAAGGACTACTGGGTGCGCATCAACAACGGCGGCGTCTCCGAGCTCTATCTGAACGTCCACTCGATAGACGACGATATCCCGTCGCTGTCGAACGCCGTGTACGCCGCGCTCGATTACGGCCACGAGGGCATCCCCCGGAACGTCCGGCGAGCGGTCGCATTCTTGGCCGGGTCTGATCTGGTCGAGGAGGCCGTCGTGGAGATTCCGCAGAACGCGACGGTGTACAACATCGAGACGAAGGCTGACGAGATGCGGTCGAAGGCCGAGGAACTGCTCGATGTCTACCACGAAGGCAACCTGGGAATCAACCAATGAAGCTCGACAGTAGCTTCGAGGACGATCTCCGCGAGGCCGTCTTGGACGAGGCTGAACA
This sequence comes from Halorussus vallis, assembly GCF_024138165.1. Classification (NCBI taxonomy): domain Archaea; kingdom Methanobacteriati; phylum Methanobacteriota; class Halobacteria; order Halobacteriales; family Haladaptataceae; genus Halorussus; species Halorussus vallis. The sequence goes on from NZ_CP100000.1 coordinate 5,785, forward strand.
CGAACTCATAGGGAAGCAAGGTAACCTCGTTCACGAAGCCGTCCAGTTCACCCACGACCGCCTCCGCGAGTACGGACGGGAGTTTGACTACCGAGTCGACTCCATCATCGACAGCTTCGGCGGTGTCGAGGTAGATCGGTCCGCCAACCGGCTCACCATTCGGTGGGGCTGGACGCACGAAGCGATGGTCTATCTCGAGTTCGGCACGAGCGACCACACCATCGAGGGTGACCCCGTGCTCTCGTTCGTCTGGGAAGAGCGCCACAATCCACCGGAGTGGGTTCGTGAAGAGTTCGACCAGGAGGGCAACGGCTACCGCGTGTTCCTGCCAGAGGTCGAGGTCGCTGGCGTGAAGGAGACGCGAGCAGCCCGGGACGCATTGAACTGGCTTCGTCGGGAGGTCCAGTCATGAGCGCTCCGGAAGTCGAGTGGGTACTCACCCAACTCGGTTCCGTCGTTGGCTCGCTCACCACGCCCCTGAAGCGAGTCGACCGCGACGAGAGCAAGATCCTCGATGGAAGTATTCGGTCGCGGACGGCCGAGTTGGAGAAGGCGAATTACGTCGGTGCGACGCTCTCGGATGTTACGAGTCAGCCGATCGGGACGGAGTACGACCACTCGCGGGAGGCCGTCGTCGGTGTTCGCATTGAAGGCCTCACGCACCGCGAGTTCGGGTACGTCGACCCGAACGGCAGTAGCGGCATTCCGTTCGACAACGACGGCGGGCTCGTCTCCCGTGTCCGGGATGCACTGCTCGTCGAACGGACGTATCCGAACGCGGGCGGGGCGAACGTGACGTACACCGACTTACGGATTACGAACGAGGCGCCGCAGTCGAGCAACTACGCGGATTACTATCGCACCGACTTCGACGTCGTGTTCAACGGTTACGAAGACCTACCATGACCAGAACCAGCAGTACCCCACCTGACGGAGGCACAGCACGATGACCGGCGCCGGAACCAGCACGGTCGCGTACGGCATCGAATCGAGTTTCATGGGGTCGGTGGTGGACGACGACACCGACTCCTCGCCGGACTACTACCTGCCAGGCAAGAACGTCACCATCGAGGAGATCGAGCTGTCGAACCAGCTCCAGCGCATCCGCGACCCCGATAGCGTCGAGTCGGTCGAGAGCATCGAGGGCAACCTCGAAGGCGCGTTCTCGGCGTCGTGGATCGCGAAACACTGGAACCATCACAACTTCATCTTTAACGACGCCGGAACCGGGTTTGCACCGGGGCTCGCCGCGTCGTCACGGTGGTATCTCGGTATCGACTACCTCACCGGGACCGCGGAGCGCGAACTCATCGGTGTCGTACCCACGCAGTACCAGATTCGGTACGAGCAGGGTGGTCCGGTACGCGTCAGCGTGACCTGCATCTACGCCGACGAGAAGCTCGCGACGAGCATCACCCCGTCGACCATCGAGGACCCCGGAACGGTCTACCAGTGGCACGGCACGTCGCTCGACGTGAATACGACGACGCAGGCGAAGCTTCAGTCCTCGACGCTCCAAATTAGCAATATCGCCCGCTTCCAGCGTGGGTCCGGCCGAAAGCCCATCGACGCGGTCATCGCGGCGCCGGAGGCATCGCTGTCGGCGGACACGACCATGACCGAGACGGACCAACTCGCGCTCGCGTACGGTGCGGCCGGCTCGACCGCGCCCCAGGACTCCGTCGGCGGTGTGTCCGCTTCGTTCGCGGTGACGAACGGCGGCGGGACGACGAAGACGTTCAACCTCTCGGAGGTCACGCCAGACACGTACAACTGGAGCGACCTCGTCAGCGCGGAGAACGACATGAACGAGAATCTCGACTACCAGGTCAACGGGGTGACGGTCGCGTAATGCCGCTTCGAACTGAAACCATCGAGTTCGCCGAGGAGATCCAGCGACTCGAAGACGAACGCGAAGAACTCGCCGAGCAGCTCGCCGACCTCGACGACGACAACCCAGTCGTTCCCGAGCTCGCGCAGCGCGGCCACGAAATCGACACTCACCTGAAGGGGCTTCGATGGGCGCGCGACGAAGCACACACCGACACCGTCATCTCGAACTGGACGACGCCTGCAGAGCACGTGACTCTCGCTGGCCTCACCGGCGGTGAGTTCGGCGCCGTCGAGGACACGCTCGTCTCGGAGGCCGCTGCTCGCGGGCAGAGTAGCCCCGGAGATGGTGCGACGCGCGTCCATCTCGTCGCCAAGGGCACGGTGGACGCCCCATACCTCCCGGACGAGGATGACGAGAAGAAGACGGTCGCGGCGGTTGCGCAACTCCCGATTCCGTTCTTGAAGTGGGCGGAGGCTCGCGTCGACGAGCTCACGTCGGTCGGGGAAGAGGAGGGAAACTCCTTCGGGCGATTAGTAGCGGAGAAGCGAGCGAAGAAGACGTCGACCGACAAGTAGCTCTCGACTACGTGAAGGCGCTGGCCTTTCATCGTGGTCTTGATCCGCGCATCGTCGAGGAGCTTCCGTGGCGAACCATCGAGTGTTACCTCGTCGTCCACGACCTCCTTAACGCTCAGGAGGTGTTCGCGGCGTTCGGAGAGGGTAAATGATTAAACCATCGGGAAATCAAACACGTCCCAATGGATATAGAAACCGCTCGCTCGGTTAAATTAGACCCTCGCGTTTCGAAGGCACTGGAGTACGCATCCTACGGTTTCCTCCTTCTGGCGATTCTTCCAGTTATTGACGGGAACTACGTGAATGCGGCCATGCACGCGGGAGGTGCCCTCTTACTGTACCAGACCAGTCAGTATCGGCTGGTAATCCATACTCTCCAGTCTGAATAGCTCCCCGAACGGTTCGGGTGAAGTAACGGCCGTTTTTCAATCATGACAAGCTTCAGCACTAAGAGCCTCCTGCAAGTCGAGGTAGAGAAATCCTCGCTTCGAGATGCTCGAAAAGAGATTCAGAGCGGAATCGGAGACGTCACCGTCCAGGTGGACGCATCGTCGGCGTCGTCCCAGCTGGCGAACGCGGGCGGCGGTGACGCGGTCGAACGAGCATCCCGGGAGCGAGCGATGTCGCGGCAGTTGCTCGACGCCCAGACGGACGTCCTCTCGGGGCTCCGTGAGGACCTCCAGGAGCGTCCCGTCCTCGACGAATGGGAGATCGAGCATGACCTTAGCCGGACCCGGAACGATCTCCTTCGGGAGCTCCTGGAGGTAACCGAGAAGGGGAACCTTCGCGGTCGTGCTGGGGGTGGAGGTCTTGGCGGGATGCTCGGTGGAACGCTCTCGATTGCGAGCCTGATCGGGAAGGTAGGCGCGTCGGCGCTTATCACTGGCACGGTCGGTATCAGTGGCCTCATCTCGGGAAGCATCGGCGCCTACGAAATCGTCTCTGGGACCGTCAAGTCGGTAGACCTCATTTCAGGGACCGTCAGCGCGACGGACCTTATCACTGGGATCGTTCCTGCAGCGGACATCTTGAACGGGACCGTAGGTATCGCGTCATTCATCACAGGGACTATCACCATCTCCGAGTTCATCAAGAAGGATAGCAACGGAGACGACGGCGGTGATGCGGCCCCACCGCCAACACCGAACGAGTGGCCTGGACCTGGACCCCATCCTGGCCTCGGCCGGCCGGACAGATCCCCGGCGGTCACTCGTCCGAACGATGGCGGGCGCAGTAATCCGAGCCTCGTCGACCAGCTCCTCGGGACAGGGGCAGCGACTGCCTCCGTCTTGTGGAATACTCTTCCTGGAAACAATGCCGTCGAAGGAGCAGGACGGTGGGCAATGGACAATCCAGGGAAGGCAGCAGGCGCCGCCGGCCTGGGACTCGCTGCTGGCGGCCTCGCGCTTGCTGACGGTCCTCTTCCGTTCGGTGAAATGGCCGGAGGAGCTCTCCTCAGAGGTAGCGGTCTCCTCGCCTTGAGCGGCAGTGCAGGCGCGAAGAACGGGAGAGATACGAGAAGAAACAAAGCACGAGAACGGAAGCAGCAGCGCCCGAAGGTCGAATACTCGCCAACCTACAACGTCGACCTCTCGGAGCTGAAGCGGAAGCAGCGGCGGGAGACACGGAAATTGGAGCGCCGTGTGAAGAAGCTCGAAAAGGAGTTCGACGGGAACGGATCCTGGAGGAGATAGCATGGTCGAATCGAACGTAGCTCTCGAAATCGATGCCGACGTCGACGGAGACGGAACGAAAGAAACCGGGAGGTTCGAGTTCAAATCGGTGGACGTCGAGGAGTCCATTCGAACGGGCTACCTGATAGACAGCGCTGGCGATAACCTGTACGCGTTCTTCGTCGGTCTCCTCGACGATGGCGCATCAAAGCGAAAAGGAATCAGTCTCGACCAGGGCGGCGGTCAGCACGTCTTCGAGATCGACTTCATGGGCTGGACCGGTGAAACCGGCCAGTGGGGATCCAGCCCGGACCCCGCTAAGGGGCCGAACAAACGCACGGCAACGGGAGCGGATCGTATCACCCGAATGAACGTGTTCATGAACTACCTCCGGGTCGGCCAGACGGACAGTATCACGCCTGCCCGCTTCGAGTATGGCCAGTACACCCCAAACGGATTTCTCGACGATCATCTCGACGTCGCGGTCGAGAGTCCGAACATGGTCCCTCCAAAAGACGAGTCGAGCATCTTCGATGGAAGCCTCACGGTCGTCGAAATCGCGGACCTGAACGACGTGTTCGACGGAATGCAACAGACCGAATCATAACATGACCGACCTGCTTTTGTACGCGCTCGCTCTCCCAAGGGCGGGCCAAACCCAGACCGAACAGCAGCAGCGCCAGAACCTGAGCAAACACGGCCTCCTCGACAACGACTCCGGCGTGGTCCAGCATGTGAGTTCTGAACCCGGAACGCGGGCGCTGTCCGGCGTCTACCGGGGGAAGTACGCGGAGAAGATGGCGTCGGAACTCGAAGAGCTCGCAACCGCAGCGGGCGACAGCTCACTCCCGCTTGCGGGACGTGGGACGTCGACGCCGATGGACGGCTACTACTCGGTCGAGGAAGCAGACGTCCGACCGGCAGATCCGAAGGCTCAGAACCTCTATCGGTATCGGTTGTCGCTCGCGAAGGACGGGACCCGAGCATCGCGACGGCGCGCGATCTCGACGACGGTGGTTCAGGTCGAGAACGACCTCGGGAACGACCAGACCGCGCTCGTCGGCGTGCCGACCGCAGCGGAGGACGTCCGATGGAGTGACTCGGAGTCCAAGCAGACCGAGGCGGTCGCGGTTGTCGAGACCCGGAGCGCAGAGCTCGGTGATGTAGACGTCGTCGACGCGAAAGCGAGTTCGTTCACGAACCCGACGCTCGTCTACGACGTTGACTACACCGCGGAGGCGGATGTCGACGTTCGGGTCTGGGATACCCAGGGTCACGGCTCGAAACTTGACGGAGACGGCTATCTGCAGTGGAAGAAGGTGTTCTCGACGAGTCACGATTTCTCCGGAAATCCGGTGTGCGATAACGGCCTCGTCCGCCTCACGTTCGACACCGCGGCGAACTCACTCGCGGTCGAGGAGTGGGACTCGTCGACGAGCACCTGGTCGGCGGTCGCGCTCGGCACGTCGAACTGGGAGCTCGCCGGTCTGGACGTCACGGAGATCGGGCTCGCGAGCATCGAGGCGCAGGTCCGATTCGAGGATCCGAGTCAGTCGCCGACCGCAGAGTACTATCTGAACATGAGTCTGAAGCGGGGTTGGGAGTGGCCGCTCTGGACGGTGCCGGAGAACGAGACGCCGCCGACGCCGTCGGGGCTCCAGGATCTCCTCGCGCCGGTCGCGTCCGGTTCGGATTATGATCCGCAGGAGGTTCAGACGCTGGTGGATCGATCGGAGGTGCGAAAGTAGATGGTCGTCATCGACAACTTCGAAGACGGGGACACCTCAGCATACACGCAACACTGGAACGACGAAAAATTCAACGCCAGCACGAGTCGTGTCTACAGCGGGACGTACTCCGGCCACGTAAACGCCGACACAGACGGCGGGGGCATCTACTATTCGTCCAGAGGACTTCCCAATTACCCGCCCAAAGGCTCCACCTTCTCGGGATACTTCAACCACGCCGGGCAATATAACCGCCTGGGGGTACTGTTCGGCGGCTCCTCTGTCAACGGCTGTTACGAGGTCCACGTCACCCCGCAGTATGACAACATCTACATCTTCGACCGCACAGGGAGTTCGGTCAACAGTCGCACCATGCTTGCTTCTGCAAACGCGACCATCCCGGATACGCATGGATGGTTCAAGATAGAAGTCGACTGGCAGGACACGATAACGGCCCGAGTCTACAACCAGTCCGGTGCGCTCGCTGGGGAAGTCTCCGTCACAGACAGCAGGTATTCGACCGGCGGGTTCGGGTTTTACTTCGAAGGAGGGTCCAGCAACGTCAATTTCTATACGGACTACTGGACGTATTCTGCGCCACCGGCCGCACCGTCGAACCTCGCCGCTTCCGCGACCGCGGACGACGTGTCGCTCTCGTGGGACGACAACAGCAACAACGAAGACGGGTTCCGGATAGAGCGTGCCCACGACGGGTCGGGATTCAGCGAAATCGCCACCGTCAACGCGGGGGTGACGACATACGATGATCCGAACGTCCTCGACGGCGAACTGTACACCTACAGAGTCAGGGCGTACAACGCCTCCGGCACCTCATCGTATTCGAACGAGGATTCGGCGACGACCAGTCTGTCCGCTCCGTCCGGGGCGTCCCAGACCGTCGACACCCCGACCGCTATCACGCTCAGCTTCACGGATAACACCGACAACGAAACCAGCTTCCGAGTCGAGAAGTCCGTCGATGGCGGTGCATGGACCCACGTTACGGACCTCTCGGCGAACACGACAAGCCAACAGTTCACCGTCTCGAAGAGCGCAGACACCTTCCAGTGGCGGATTCGTGCGGAAACCGAACACACCACCAGCGGATGGGCGACGACCGGGACGGCCGCGACGGACGGCTCCGGGCTGACCGCGACGGTCGCGAGCGGCACCAAAATCGACCTCGGGTGGGATGCGAAACCCGACGCCGACGAGTACCACCTCTACCGGGCGCAAGCATCCAGTTCGTCTCTCGCTGACTACACCCAGATAGCGACTATTGCGGCTGGAACCACAACACACTCGGATACCGGATTGGAGTCCGGCGAGGAGTACCACTACCGCCTCGCACCGGTCTACGGCACCACGGAAGACAACCCGTCGGTCAACGTCGCTGCGACCACCTCGCTCCCAGCGGCGTCGGGGGTCACGCTCGACACGTCGACCCAGAATGAGATCGGTGTCAGTTGGACGCGGAACGACAACTCCAGCGACGGCGTCTGGGAGATCTATCGGTCGACCGATGGCAGTCTGGGGACGCTCCAGACGACGATCTCGACGCTGAGCACCACCTCGTGGACGGACACTCCCGTCCCCGACGGTGAGAAATACTACTACACGATTCGGCGTGTCACCGACCATGCGTCGGCGGACTCCTCACAGGTATCGGCGACGACCATCCTCCCCGCGCCGGTCATCGACTCACTCACGGTTTCCGGGGACCAGTTCGAAGTCGCATTCCAGGACCGGAGTGACAACGAGGACGAGTTCCGCGTCTACCTCCGACCGACAGGGACGGCCTCGTGGACGTTCGACGGGACGGCCGCAGCAGACGCGACGTCCTACACGACTACGAGCCAGCGCGACGGTGAGGAGTACGAGCTGAAGGTCGCCGCCTATACCGAGGATGCTGAATCGGATTCGGGCGTGGTGACCGCGACGACCGACCTCCCCGACGCCCAGACGCCAAGCCTGGACAACGGGATCGAGGACGAGATCACCGCGACATGGCCGGACGTCATCGACTACGGGAACTATCGGTTGAGGTACCGTCAGACTGACGTGTCGACGTGGACGGACTGGGGGACCGTCGGTGAGGCGATGACGTCGGCGACGATTCGGGGGCTCCCGGACGGCGAAGAGTTTGAGGTCCAGCTTCGGACGGAAACTGAGCACACCCCGGGACGTGGACGGCGAGTGCGACGGTTGTCACGGCATTCCCCACGCCGACGAATCCGGCCGCGACCATCACGGCAGCGCTCACGGCCGAGGTCACCTGGAGCGAACAGTCCGACAACGAGAACGGCTTCCGCATCTACCGAGCTCGAAAGTACGACTACGGCTGGGGGCCGTGGATGGAGGTCGGCGAGGTCGACCCGAACATCACGTCGTTCACCGACGACACGCTAAGTCCAGGGAACGACTACAGGTACAAGATCGAGGCGTTCACCGAGGACGCCACGAACGAGTCGGCGGCGACGAACACGGTTTCGACCGCGTCGAGCGGCGTCCCCCGTGAGCGAACGGGCTCGAAGGGCTATGAGGTGAAGGTCGAGCATCCCTCTGGGCAGGCGCTTCGGCCGCAACTCCTCGACGATCCACAGTTCACGCCGGCGCTCAACGACTACCCCCGCATCGAGATCCCCGTTCCCCGAGACGAGAAGTGGCAAGGCGAGGCGTTCGAGGAAGCTCCGCTGTCGGTCTGGAAGGACGGCAGGATTCTCCCGATCGACCAGCTCATCAACGTCCGGATGGAGCCCGGTCGAACCGTCTTGGAGGGGCGTGGCGGGAAGGAACTCGATGACCGCGTGCAAGCAGAGTTCGACAACCACGAAGCGCATCTGGCGGCGAAGGAGCTCGGCCAGAATAACACGAGCTACGCGATGCATGTCGACGACCCTTCGACGTCGACGCGGTCGGATACGGTGATTCAGGAGGCGTCGACGCAGTCGGAGTTTGAGAACTTCGTCACGATTCCGTCGGACCAGCCGGCCGAAATCGTCGACGGTGGCGTCCAGACGAAGCAAACCGCTTGGCACCTGGAGGCGTGGGGCGACTCGACGGAGTTCGATGGGACCGCGCACACAGACGTCGACTGGAACGTCACCAGCGACCTGTCAGATACGGCCGGCAACGCCATTGAACTCTCCAACGACGGGAATTACGTCGAAGCCCAGTTCACGCCGGCCTACGACATCCCTGCCGGACAGGCCAGCGGATGGGTCCGGTTCGGGAACCCAAACGGGATTAGCAACGGCCCGCCCCTCAAGGCGACCATCAACGGTGAGCAATTCGCTGGCACCTCCGAGGGGTTCAGCATCGGCGAGAACTGGACGAACCAGACCGGGACCATCTCATCGCCACTGAACGCCGGGGAGACATGCACGATTCGCGTCAAGATTGAAGACAGCACGCCGTCAAGCCAAGACTGGAGCGAATCGGCGTTCGTTGATATCTTCGGCGGGTTCGACGGCAGGTACAACTACTTCTTCGACAACGACGCCCTCCCCAACCATAGCCTGAACGGGCCGGAGAGTCATCCAGACGCCCTCCCGATCGAGTTCGAGACGACGACCACCGCGTTCAACGTGACGGGCGGCCGGGTCGAGGTGTCGATGGACGATACCTCGAACGGCCAGGCACTCGCGTTAAGTAACGACGAGGGAACGACCTGGGAGACGGCGAGCAACACATCGAGCTTCGAGACGAGCTTCCCGAACACGGGGACATCGCTGACCTTCCGGGTGACGCTCAGTCGGTACGGCACTCGGAATAGCCCGACGCCGATGGAGGGATTCAACACCCAGCGCATCGAGAGCTTCACCGTCTACGGCGACCTCGAGGATACGCCGATTTTGGACGGCCAGAAGTACGACGACTCGCTGAAGTCGGTGTTCAACCAAATCGCCAACTACGGCAACTTCATCTGGGAGCTTCAGCGCGACCAGAACGGGTGGTCGGTCGAGTGGACCGAACCTGGACTGAGGACTGCCGACAGCGACACCGCGCTCGTCGATTACTCGGTGCAGAAGAACGTCGAGTCGAAGTACCTCAAAGCCGTCATCAAGGGCGCGGCTCGCCCTGTCCGCGGGGATGACTTTACGTCGAGTTATGATAATTGGTTGCCGCTGAACCATTCGAACTTGGTGCCGACCACGGAGATCGTCCGGGACTTCTCCACTGGGGGGACGTTCACCTACGGGACGGACTACGAGCTCGACCGCATCAACGGCCGTATCAAGGTACTGAGTACTGGGAGCATGTCCGACTCGACGGACTACGAGATTGACTACCAGTACAAGGTGGAAGGGTCGTATACGGCGGAGACTGCGGGGAGTGACCCGCCGGAAGTTATCCGGACGATCCCAGAGTTGGCGACGGAGCGGGCGTGCCAGCATGCGGCGCTCTATCTAATTCAGCGAGTTCAGGAGCCGCTCTGGAGTGCGACGGTCACCATCCCGAAGGATGATGCAGGCCTGAGTCTCGTCGACGACCTCTCCCTCGACGGACTGCCTACCCAAGGGGAGCGGATGGTCGTGCGAGAAGTTGAGCAGTCGCCCGAGCAGGTCGTGCTACGGCTTGGTTCGCGGCAGTCGGTCGGCGAGGTCATCAACGATATCCAGTCACGGATTTCGTCGGTGAGCAAGCGGGTGTAGCCCCCGAGGACAACCCCTGCCTCAGGCTTTTGTGATGGATTCGACCGAGGCGTCGTGGGAGACGAGTGTCTCGTACTTCGAAAGTGCCGGCGTGCCGAGACGCTCTTCCAGGGTATCGTACGCACCGACGGTGTACGTCTCAATCCTCGTTGGTGTATCTCCATTCCCCCACTCCCACTCGCCTTTGACCGTCACTCGGACCGCAAAGTCGTTGTCGTTGTTCAGGTCGACACCGTAAATTGTTCCCGGCACGGCTGTGCTCTGAACGACCCAGAAGGAGACTTCGACCTGGCTCTCCGGGTCAGGAGTCGTCGTCGGAGTGGGAGTTGGTTCCTCAGTAGTCGTTTCCGTGGTAGTTGGTTCCGGCGTTGTGGCCGTCTTCTCCGTAGTCGTCTCGGTCGTCGTCGTTGTGGCTTCGGTGGTCGTCTCAGTAGTCGATGTCTCGGTCGTCGAGGTTTCGGTGGTCGTCTCGGTGGACGTCGGCGTGGTCGCGGTCGGTTCTGCTGTCGTCGCTGTCTCCGTCTGTGCAGAGGCGGCTTGCAGGCCACTCTCGCCCGCGATCGTCGTTTGGGGTTGCGATGCAGATTTGGACTGCTGAAAGTACTGGTTACCGACTACGATGCCGCTGCCGCCGAGGGTGCCGGCGGCGAGAGCGGCGATGACGTTCCGTCGATTCTCGTCCATGTTTCATTTCAGAATCCCGTAATTATAATGCTTCCCCCACTATCGAAGGTTGAGAAAAACCGCGTACGAGTTCGTCGCCCCTCCACGTCGCCCTTTCTCTGAGGACTGCTTCACCGACGGGATACGGCGTCACGACGAGAGCGCGCTCCCGTAGGACTTGTGAAGTAGTAGCCCCCCACGGAGTAGCGCTCTCAGCGCTCCCTACGCGGCCACGAACACTATTTCTTTCGCTAGCTTGGGCCGGTTAGTTGTTGATTCGGTGGATGCATTCAGCGAGGAAGGAGTTGAGCTGGCGGGCAACTTCGGGCTCGAGGGTGACGACGATGCCGCGTTCCTGCGTCTGAGGGAAGTGCATCACCATCGCATCGTCGAACGACCGGACGATGCCGTTGAGGCCACCGAAGGGGAAGCTCCGCTGTTCGCGTCCAAGTGATTCTTGGCGGAGTCGATCGACCATTCCGTACGTTGAACCGGTTTCTTGACGAACGTCTTCGTCTGAATTCATCGCTGGCCACCCGTGTTCAGCAACCGCTCTAAATCCCTCTCCAACTGTTCCACCGTATAGCCATCTTGATGGAGGTACCGTGCCCTCGCGTCTTCTACCGACTGCCCTCGTTCGTACCGCGGGTCATAGGGGGTGGTCTTACAGACTTTCGCGCGTTCAGTTCCGTCACTCGTCATCGGTCACACCCCGATAAGCCCCCGCAGGTAGTGAACGAACGAACCGCGAAAAAGCAACTACTCGTCGGCTGTCAGGTCGATGTCGATGTCCGGATCGTCGTAGTCTTCGAGTTCGGGAGCGTGCCGACCGTCGGTTGGTCGGCGTTCGATCAGGCTGCTGAAGTCCTTCCGAACGAGCGCGGTTTGGACTTCCCGGTCTTGAGGCTCTCGTAGTGCTTCGAAGGCCTCTTCTCGGGATTCTGCCTGCACTGTCACCGTCTCGTGAGTGACCTGTTCGACGCTGATCTCGAAGATTTTCTCTTCGCTGTCCGTCTCGTCGCTGCTGTCGGTTTGGCTTGTTGCCATAGTTTCTAATCGTTGTCAAGCAACCTAGTTTTTTCGATAGTTCATTCAGTTTGGAGTGGGTTGGTCGTGGTGGGTCTGTCGTCAGGGAAGATTTATCAATCATTCCGTGCGTTGAACCGGTTTTTTGACGAACGTCGTCGTCCGAATTCATTGTCCATCCTCCGGCTTCAGCGAATAGTCCATCGAGACGAACGCCTCCAGGCACTCCACGGAACAGAACCTCCGGCTTGTGGTGTTCGGATGCTTCCCGCCAGAGTCGGTCACTTCGATGTGGTCGTCATCGTCCGACGCCGGCTTCCACAGGACCATTATCTCTTCATCCCACGGCTGGTAGGCGGAGTTGTGCGGGCGCATTTCGGCACCGCATTTGAAGCACTCTTTCACGCCGACCCACCTCCATCTTTGTGAGGTGGGGTTGCTGGCGCATCGAAATCCAGTTCGGGACTGGCGGGTTCTTCGAAACGCTCGATTGATGTGCTGCCTTTCTCCGCTACTGCCGGCTCCAAGTTCAGCTCGTCAGGATAGTCAAATCGAAGGGGGAAGCCACCCACCTCATTAGCCATCATCGCAAGCGCTTCGCTCATCCCGCTCCCCCTTGCGACGATCACTTCGTCGTTCACAGTCCGATACACTACGGCGGTTTTGGGGCCGTCCTTGTGTACAGACAGTTCCGCTATTCCATTATGGTTTTTAATCATCGGTCAGACACCTCGCTAAGCCGGTCCTCTGCCATTTCCAGCGCAACGAGCGCCTTCAGCACGTCACCCTTCGCTGTCTGTATTTCCTGTTCGGTACACGGCATATCGTGAATCCACGAAGCCGCTGACTCAGACTCGTGCTGTGCGACGGACCACAGATCCTCGATGGACGGCGGCCCCTCACCTTCGAATGCCTCTAATTCTGATCTGATCTGACTTTTCCAGTCACCGTATCGCTCGGATTCTTGTGTCATGCTATCACCTCACCAGTCGCTGAAGTCGTGGAATTCGGGACATTGGACGGGGAAGATTTATCAATCGTTCTCGGACTTTTACGTGTATGACCGGCGACACCCGCGCGGCGGCCGAGCCCGCTCTTGGCGAGCAGGCCATCGCGCAGGCTGTCGCTGACGAACCCGGCCCCCTCACGACGGACCGTGAGGACGGACTCGATGGCGGTGGACGTGAGCACCCGCAGTCCGTCGCTCAGGCCCACATCTACCGGATTCTCACCGGACGCTCGTTCTTCGAACTGGAGCGCCACTTCGACCGCTACCCGACGATTCGGGAGTCGCTCGGCCTCGAAGACAACCTCGACCACTCCTCGTTCTCCTACTCGATGCGCGAGCAGTTCGAGGACATGGACGTCTTCTTCGAGAGCTACGCCGACTACATCCGCGACCGAATCGAAGCCGGGCTCCCGAACAGCCTCACCGAGCCGTACCTCGACACTCCCGACCCCGAGGACGACTCCGAGCCGTTGCCGGAGATCCCCGAAGCTGCGAAGGACGAGAAGATTCGTCACGTCCGGGCGATCATGCTCGAAGAGACCGACTTCGACCGCGCCAGTAACGCTACCTACGAGGCCGGAAGCATTCTCACGCCGTTCCTCGAAGCCGCGCAGGAAGGCGACGCGCCGGCCAACGTCATCAGCGACAACAAGCACGACTTCGCCATCAAGACGGCGTTCAACGCCGTCAAACAGCGCGACGCCGACGGATGGCACGAGGAGTTCAAGCGCGTCAACGGCCGCGTCCTCCGTGCCGCGACCGGCTCGGGGATGCTCCAGGGCGACCTGGACGCCTACATCGACATCACGGTCATCCCGTACTGGCCGCAGACCGACAACCCGGCCGAGGGCCACCGGCAGGGCGAACCCAAGAAGGGAACGACCTACGGCTTCCACTTCGCCACACTCGTCGCGCACGACCAGGAGCACGACAAGGACGTCGCGGTCGCGGTCGAACCCTACACGCAGGACATCGGCCCCTATGACCTCGTTGAGCGGCTCCTCGATGAAGCCAAGGAGTACGTCTCCATCGATAGCCTGCGACTGGATTCGGGCTTCGAATCGGCGCGCATCCTGAAGCTTTGCCGGGAGCGAGACATCATGCCGACGGTCCGGCTGAAGCGCCGGGGAGACGAACTCAAGGGCGCGCTCGCGGCGATGGACGGCCGCTTCGACGACTACGAGAACTATCCCGTCACGTCCTCCGAGCACAACCTCTCCGAGAAGGTCCGCGTCGTCTCGGAGCCCGACTGGAACAACGCCAAGAAGGACGACTTCGAGACCGTCATCAGCACCAGCCAGCAGACGTTCGGGGACTACGGCGACGGTGACGAACCGGACGTCCTTGACGTCGATGAGGTGCCGAAGATCCTCTGGCAGGCCCGTCGGCCGTACGGGACGTTCAACACCGAGGACAGCCCCGAGGAGATCATCCGCCGGCACAAACTCCGGTGGCGTGTTGAGAACTCCTACGCGGAGAAGAAGACGAAGCTGATGGCGCGCACCGGGTCGCGCGACCACGGCGTCCGCGTCTTCCTCTTCTGGCTCAGCACGCTCCTCTACAACGGCTGGATGCTCACCCGGAAGTTCCTCCGAGAGGACTTCCCGAACCACCGTCCACAGGACCGGGGCGCGGTGGAACTCACCACGTTCGTGAAGAAGATCCTCCGGTTGGACTACGGGTAGCGCCTGAAGTTCCTCTCCGAGCTCGCAACTCGTGAGAGACATCACCGGCTGACGCGGGCGTTTCTGCTCTTCTTTTCGACACTTTCGCCGCTCTCCGACCACCGAGCGATGTGACCGGGACGGGATCGACCGGGATTCGCGGTGGATCGGTGCGAATCCGCGTCCTCTCCCGTTCGAACTTCAACGTACGTCATCGCGTCCTCCGTCCTCTCGCGGATCTTCGACGAGTTCGTACACTCCTGTCCCAAGAAGGTTCCCGATATGCTCGTGCTCGGCGAGGCGCTTCAGCCGCCGATTGATGTACTGGCGGGATACGTCGGCGAGCCCTCGTTCGTCGAGCTGCTTTCGCGCGAGGGTAGGAGTGAGCCGCCCCTCGACGAGTAGATCGAGGAGCGCCCGGTCGAGGTCGTTGAGTTGGTCCGGCGAGAGAGTCACTGCCGGAGAGTTGCTTTTCGACATTTACAACAGTAACGATTCGCGCCATCAACAAGTAACTTACGACAGAACTTACCATCGAAACGTTGCATGAGTAGTTTACAATAGCAACCTTTATGGTGTTGGCAAATAGACTATAGAGTAAGAAGCGCGGGACACCGGCCAGAAGTTGGCCGGGGCGTGCGACAACACGCCCGACCGTGCTTCACCCACGGTGAAGCAACATGAACGACGACATGGACGAAAAAGAAAGCATCGACACCCCGCTCGAAATCTTCCTCGACGGCTACACGTACATCGGGGAAGACGGCGAGGGATACCACCACCACGCGGACCGAAGCACCTCGCGCATCATCGTCTGCGACGACGAGGGCGAGCGCGTCGGCGAGCGCGGCTGGCACGTCCGTCTCACCGGCGAGGTCGACCACGTCGAGCACGGCCTGAAGTACGCCGCCGACCTTGAACGCTGGGCCAACTACGTCGACACCAAGCGCGGTTGGGAAGACCGCGCGCTCAAAACCCACCCTGGCCTCCTCGGCCAGATGGACAACGCCTTTCAGACCGGAGGGCAGGCCTGATGTCGACCACTGACAGCGCGAGCGGCACCCCGCCGCTCACCGAGCGCGACGTCCGCGCCGCCGGCGAGCTCCTACTCGTCGTCGAGCATGCGCCCGATCTCTACCACGTCTACTCGGAGGACGGAACGGAGTACACCGTCGACGCCCGCGGCGGCGTCTGCGACTGCGACGACTACCACTACCGAGCGCCCGACGACGGGTGTAAACACCTGCGGAGAGTGCGGTTCGCGACCGGGCAGCGAGAACTCCCCGACGGAGTCCGGCTCGACCCGTTGCTCGTCCAGGCGGCCGAGGAGGTCGAGAACTGATGACGTGTGACTGCGACAGCGAGACGGACGTCTCCCAGACGGTCTACCGCGACCCGCGGACTGGTCGCGACCACGTCCAGTACATCTGCGAGGAGTGCGGTGACGTCGTCAAGAATCCGGCCAACGGGAGGATGGTCTGATGGCGGGCGAGTGCCGACAGCACGGTTGCACGAACCCCCGTCGGGAGGATGGCCGGGATGCGTTCGCCAACCAGTTCTGCAGCCCACAGTGCGAGGTCACGTACGACAAACGCCGGATGGACGCCCGCGAGGCCGCCCTGGAGGCCGGTGATGATGATGAGTGACATCGTCGAGGCGCGCCGCGCGTTCATCCAGGAACTCACGAAACGACCGCTCGTCGAGGACGTCGACTTCAGTCGAGACGGCTATCGGACCGTTGTCCTCACCCTCGGTGAACCCGGCACGGAACTCACCGAGTGCCCCTGCTGTGGTGCGGTCGGACTCCCCGAGCGGATCGAGGATCATGACTGCCAGGAGTTCCGCGAGTGGAGGGCCGACCAGTGAACGCCCAGACGGCCAGTGAGTTACGGCGGCTCGCCCGCGGTCGCTCCTACGCCGCGTTCAAGAGCGCCGCGCTGGCGTGCGGCATGCAGGAGGCGGAGGCCGAACTCGTCTGGCACCACGACGGCCAGCCCTCGAGGGGAGAGCCCGTGCTCGCTGTTCGTGAGTCGGGCGCGGAACTCCGTGGGGAGGGAGCGGCGTGGCTGACGTCGACTGCGGTCGCGAGGGTCGAACGATGAGCGTTCTCGACCACTTCCGCAGGACCGACGAGCCCCACGCGATTCCGGGCGACGACGTCTGGGACGCCCTCCGGAACGAGCGTCGCCGCAGAATCATCCAGTACGCCGCCCAAATGGACTCAGGGGAGGCGGTTTCGCTGGGCGTGCTCGCCGACGACCTCTCCGCAGCCGAGTACGGCCCGGAGTATACGTCGGGTGAGCGGAAGGCAGTCTATGTGGCGCTCTATCAGCGGCATCTCGACAACCTCGACCAGGTCGACGTCGTCGACTACGACCCCGACCGGGGCGTGGTTCGGCGCGGATCTCGCGCGGGTGAACTCGCGGGTGCACTGCGGGCGGTCGCGGAGGCGATTCACGGATGAGCCGTCGGCCGCACCACTGGATGGAGATGACAACACACTTTGAGTTATTGACGCGGGAGTCAGGCGACCAGTACGGGGTTGCAACAGGCGAGATCTCCTGCGACCGCTGCCACGCCGTGTCCCTTCACGTGGAGCACATCGATCACGAGGTCTGGTGCCCAAATAGCGAGCACTACGACGAGCGACCGCCCGCACGGACGCCGATGGGGTGGATCGTGCCCGAGCGCCCCGAGCGTTCCGGCCACGACCCCCGGATCGAGACGTGCATGGTCGCCGCGCGGACGCGAACGCTCAACCCGATGGACTACGCCGACTGCTCCGCGGCCAGTGTCGAGGAGTCCCTGGATTTCTTCGGACAATTCCTCCGCCGAGCCGACGAGTATCACCTCCGGCGCCACCAGCACGACTACAACGACTTGGACTGGCGGCTCGACGAGCTGCGGCCGGAGGAAGTGAACGCGCCCGAACACCGACTGTCGCAGGGACGCGTAGAAGCCGGCGACTGAACTGGCGTGGGGGTCTGTTCTCCCAGGGTTAACCAACACACAGTGGTCGATGCGCCAGATGTTGGTTAAAACTAATGTCGTGGATGCCGCTCGGGCGGAGTCGAAAGGGGTTGCCGGCAGGTTCGTTCAGGTTCTACGCAGGAATAGGTTGATCGAGGCTTCGTTAGAGTTCGCTAGTTTCGCTGGACTCTGCGAGCTGCATATCTACAATCGTCACTCCGGGAACGGTCCGTTGAGCACCTTGGACGGTCTCGTACGTGTAGGGGCCTTGAACAACCGCCCAGAGTTCGACAGTATCTCCTTCTAAGAAACGGTCACCCTCTCAGCCGCCGAAGATATCGCTGTAGCTGTTGCCGTCCGGCACGAACAACCGGAAGAGGAACTGGCCGTCTTGCTCTATGACTTGGTTGATGCCCGCCTGTTCGTAGTAGATGTAGTCTCCGACGTGGTTCTCGATATCCCGGAACAGATCTTCGTAGGAGATTACTTTGGCGTTTGATTTCACCTCTGAGACATCGTAGTCACTGACGGTGGCGGTCGTAGTTTCGATCGTTGTTGGGTCTGCGGTCGTGGTTTCGACAGTAGTCTCGGGTACCGTACTCGTCTGTGGATTCGTTGTCGAGCCGCTCGTGTTTTCGTCGCTGCTACCTGTGCAGCCTGCGAGCGGGAGAGCCGTTGCGGCTGTAAGACTGATGTACTTACGTCTATTCATACGTAAGCGAACACATATTTGGTTTAAAAACTTACTGATTGAGTGATATACAGTGATCCGCTAGGTACTCGTTCTTGACGTCGGTGATTAGTTAGCTGTCGGAACCGTCGCCTTCTTTGGATTTCCCTCCATGTCATGGCCCTCTTGTTCGAGACGCTGTCTGACTGCCTCCCGAATCCACGCTGCACGACTGTCCCCGTAGCCTAGCTGCCCGTCGATTTTTTCGACCATGTCTCCAGGCATCGGTACCGTGACGTCCTTTCGGTTCTCCATACCTGCCCCAATCCACCGTGGTTATTTAATAACTAGGCCACGTGGTAACGTGGTTAATAACCACAACAACTATATCAGGTTAGTGGGAACGTGGTAACGTGGCAACAATGAGGCGTATCAGTGTCGGGGTGTCCATGCCCCAAGAACTCATCGACAAAATCGACGCCCACCGCGACGCCTCCAGCGAAAGCCGGTCGGAGTACATTCGCGACGCGGTCAAACAGCGGATGGCAGAGGAGGATGCGGAAAACGGAGCGTGACGCCTGAGACGATAGGATAGGCTACTGAGTAATCGAATTGCCCGGCGTGTCACCAGCACGACCGGGCACAACACCGAGAATGCATGTTCACTTTCACCCGCAGTCGGTATAGTTACCCGGCGGCTAACCGCCAGTATTGGCGGCTTATACCGTCCATAAGCGCTGCTTTCTCCCCCGGACTGAGCGCGTTCACTTTCATTCCGGGGGAGAAAGACGTTTTTTGTAGAGTATGCCGTCAGACATGGATAACATGTCTCAAACAAAGACGGTCACCATCAGTCGAACAGGCCCCGGCCGCTACCGGTACGTCTGCCCGAACGGGCACTCGGACTGGGATCGCACCAACAACCACATCTGGTGCCGCGGCTGCAGGCGACAAGCCGAGAACGGCGTCGACGTCAACGCCGAACACTGGGAGATCCACGACAAGAAAACCGGCCGCACCATCCCCTGGAGCGCAATCCAGATCGAATAGTACCGCCTCGACTGCGACTCACCACGCCCAGACGCCGACCAGTCTGCCAGGACACTCGGCGCCCGGGCGCAGGTCGCGGTCCCGTACTACCCAGCTGAAAGCAGACTAGACGGAACCATGATAGACTCAGACGCAGACGCGCTTAAAGACGACGCCACCGCATCGACCACCGACCAGACCCCGATCGACGACTACACGCGCTTCCAGATCGACCTGCTCACGGTTATCGCCGGCTACGAAACCGGCCAGTATCAGAACAACCGCCACAGTGGAGAGTGCCCGCACGGCCTCGCCATCAAGGACGAGCTCGACGACCGCTACCAGGACACCGAGATTCATCACGGCCGGCTCTACCCGAACCTCGATACGCTGGTCAACCGCGGGCTCGTCGAGAAGGCCGAGCACGACCGCCGCACCAACCAGTACCAGCTGACCAACGCCGGCTGGAAGTTCCTCCAGCAGCGCGCCGAGTGGATGGTCGCGTGCCTTGACGGCGGTGACCGATGATGACGGACACCGACGAGGGCGGGTTCGTGAAGCACCAGAAGGGCTACTACGGGGCAGCCGCGCTAAACGCGCCAGCGTTCACCATCTACCAGAGCGGGAGCGGCCGGTTCAACGCGGCCGCCTGCGAAGAGTTCCTCGACGACGTCGACGCGATCACGTACTACACGAACACGGCGACGGGCGAACTCGGCATCGGCTTCGGTGGCAGCGACGACGCCTACAAGCTCACCCACCAGTCGAGCGGCGGCGCGGAGTGCTCGATGCGCTCCGTCCTCAACACCTACGGCGTCCGCGTCGACGACCTCGTCCAGGAGGTGGACGCCTGATGCCGACGGTCACCGTCGAAAGCTACGGCGACCTCCTCGCCGACCGGGAGCTCGACCTCGTCGCTGCGGACACCCTCGCCAGCGTCCTCCCGACGAGCGACGGGCAGGTCGCGTTCTGGCTTCCCGGCTGGCTCGCCGAAGAGAAGGTCCTCGAACACGCGGGCAAGAGCGACCACGTCTTCGTCGCCGAGCGAGTCGTCGAGCGCGAGACCGAGAACGCCATCTACGCCCGCCAAGGAAGGGCCGGCGACTGGATTCCGAAGAGCGTCGCCCGCATCTACCACGCCCCCGATGGCGCGGAGATCGTCTCCGCGCAGGCGAGTCTTGCGGACTCGACGGAGGGATCTGCGTGACGCGATGCGAGCGCTGCGGCACCGACGCCCAGGAGACCAAGCGCATCATCTGCAACGGCCGAGTCTGGGGCGTCTTCTGTTTCGGCTGCCACGACGTGCTAGCCGACATCCTGCTCGCGGAGTGGCCGGTCGCCCCCGGAGCAGTCCTCTATGAAGATCGCCCCGACACGCCCGATTTCCAGCGACGACTCCACCACGTTGTTGCCCGCCGCATCGACCCCGATACCGGCGAGCAGTACGTCGTGATCGAGGATGGGACCCACACTACTCGGATGCACTACCATATCGAGGACGTGTTCGGGGACTTCGCTCCCGCTGGCTGGCAGTGGGCAACCTCGGAAAAGCCGACGTACCACCTCACTCGCGAGTGCGGCGTGTACGACGAGACCGATCCGATGATGGACGTCATCGAGAACGCGCGAGCGAACGGTGATTCGACATGAGCAAAGCACCGAGTATCTCCCCCACTGACGACCCCCAAGACACCGACGAGAACTGGATCGAAGAGCACCGCGAAGAAATCGAACGAGAGGCAAACAGCGACGCTCCCGACGCCTGGGTGTTCGAGCGCCTCCTTCAGTCCGTCGAGGACTCCGAGGACGGTGATTCCTCGTGAGCGCCGAGCGCGCTCGGGTCCGCGTCGAGGCGCCGGAGGACGAACGCCCGGAACTCTCGGCGAGACATGTCTTCGATGCTCGCCATCCCCTCCGCGAGGTCGCTGACCGCGTCGCCCTTGAGCTCGCGTGTCTCGGGACTCGCAGCTTCCCCACAGCGTGGACAGTAGCCATGGTGCGGGGCGAGGAGCTCTCGGCAGTTCCCGCACGGGCGTCGTTCCTGCTCGAGCGCGTTGGCGTCGTCCGTCTCGACGATGCCGGCCTTCGCGAAGATGGAGTCGTTGTGCTGCTCGCCGGAGATGTGCTCGTAGACCTCCCACATGTCGGTGTCAATCTTCCAGTGGACGCGATGCTCGATCTCCGACCGGCTGTAGCCCTCCCGACTCATGCGAGTGATCGCGGAGTGCCGGAAGTTGTGGGGGTTCGTCGGCTTCTCGACGCCGGCCTCTCGGGAGACCTTCGAGAGCATGTACTGGATGGTGCGCGGTGTGATGGCGCCGTCGTCTTCCTCGTCGTAGTTGCCGGGGAGAGCGTGGAAGAACGCGACGTCGTCGCGGTCCGAGCGCGGATGGGTTTGCTGGAGGTAGGTGCGGAGGATGGCCTTCGAATCGATGATGGGGTACGGCATGATCTCCGCGCCCTTCAGCCCCCGCGCGTTCGGGTTCGGCGTGTAGGTCGCCTGCTCACCATCGAGGTTGACGTCGCCGACTCGGAGCGACCCGATGAGCGAGAGTCGGGCGCCGGTGTCGGCGAAGAACTCGATCATCGCGATGTTCCGGAGGTACTCGGCGGCGGAGGTGAGGGCGTTGATGTCGCTCGCGAGGAGCATGTCCTCGGGTTGGACGTTGTTCTTCGAGGCGACGATGAGGTCGTAGTCTTCGGCCCAGTCGGCGCCGTCGACGTCGACGGTGGTGAGGAACTTGCGGACGGCGAACTGGACCGTGCGGACGGTGTGGTCGCTGAGTCCAGGGTCGGGGCCGCGGCCGTACTCGGGGCTGTGGCGGAGGTCGTAGACGTGGTCGTCGAAGTCCAGTTCGGTGAGGGAGACGAGCGACTGATCGATGCGTTCGCTCGTCATCCGGATGTTTTTCAGGTACTCCGAGAGCGTCGAGTCCTTGACGCGGCCGTCGAGTTTGCGGACGAATCGCTTGACGTAGGGCTGGTCGTCGGGGTGATGGTGGCCGAGTTTGTCGAGTTCGCGTTGGAGTTGCTGTTGGAAGCCGTGAAAGTCATCCAGATCGCCCATACCCCCACCTCGAAGGGTGGTGTTATGAAACCCGGTTTCGGAAAAATAGGCTTTTTGCTCGCTCGTCCGACCGGACGCCGTGATTCGCCCGCGTCGCGCCGACTGCCAGCGCGGTTTCGCGACCCACGCTAGCTCGGCCGGGCGATGTCGGAACTATCTTTTGCCCGACCCGACTATCTTCGGACGTAATGGTAGACGTTGGAGACGACGCACCCGATTTCACCGCACCGCTCGCGAACGGCGACGTCGAGGAGTTCACGCTCTCGGAGAACCTCGACGACGGACCCGTCGTTCTCGCGTTCTTCCCCGGCGCGTTCACGGGCGTCTGCACCGACGAGATGTGTACCTTCGAGTCCGAACTCGCCTCGTTCGAGGACGTGGGCGCGACCGTCTACGGTGTCAGTGTCGACGCCCCGTTCTCGCTCAACGAGTTCCGCGACCAGGAGGACCTGAGCTTCAGACTGGTCAGCGACTCGAACAAGGAGATCATCGACGACTACGACGTCGAGATGGACTTCGCCGACATGGGCTACTACGGGGTCGCCAAGCGCGCGGTCTTCGTCGTCGACGAGAACGGCGACGTGACGTACTCGTGGGTCAGCGACGACCCCGGCGTCGAACCCGACTACGCGGAAGTCGAGCAGGCCGCCGCGGAAGCCGCCGACTAGAGCGAACGCCACCGCACGACGGCGGTCGATCGATCGCCCGGCGAAGGACGACGGTCGAACCGCCACTGCGTGAATCGTCACCGTGTGAACCGCCGCCGCGCGAATCGCCGTAGCCGAGTCTTTTTTCCTCTGGCGACCGAGGGAAGACGTATGAGCGAGATAGAAGAGTCAGACGGCGAACCGAAGGGCTACCGCGGCTACGACCCCGAGGAGGACCACGCCTTCCCCGACGAGCGGCTGAACGCGGTCCTCGAGTTCATTGAGGAGGACGAAGTCATCCAGGCGTACCTCGACTCCCAGAACGTCAACCCCGTGGTCCGCAAGGGGTACAACGACCACGGTCGGAAACACATCGAGATCGTCCGCAACCGGGCGCTCGCGCTCTACAACCTGCTGAAGGCCGGCGGCGTCGACTTCAACGGCGCGTCCGAACAGGGGCTGGAGGAGTCCGACGAGAGCGTCATCGTGGCGTTCGCGTCGACGATCCACGACATCGGCCACGTTGTCCACCGCGACGAGCACGCCTACTGGTCGATTCCGCTCGCGGCCGACCTGCTGGACCGGGTCCTCCCCGAACTCGGCTTCTACGACGAGGCCGAGTGCGTCCGGATGAAAGGCGAGATCCTCCACGCCATCCTCTGTCACCACACCGAGGAGGACCCGCTGACCACCGAGGCGGGCGTGGTCCGGGTCGCCGACGCACTCGACATGGAGAAGGGTCGCTCGCGCATCCCCTACGAGAAGGGCGGACGCGGCATCAACACCGTCTCCAGCCAGGCCATCCAGCGCGTCTCGCTGATGCAGGGCGACACCGTCCCCGTCCTCGTGGAGATCGAGATGCTGAACGCCGCGGGCGTCTACCAGGTCGACAACCTGCTGAAGGCGAAGTTGCAGGACTCCGGCCTCGAAGACGACATCCGCATCGTCGCGGTCAACATCCGCGAGGACGAGAACCAGTTGGTCGAGCGCGTCGAACTGTAGAACCGAAGTCTATTCTCGCCGGCGAGGACGCGGAACCGTCGTGGGCCGGCCTACGCGACGCGCGCGTACACGTCCCGGAGTCGCTCGACGGCGTGTTCGACGCTCATCTCCTCGCGACGGTCGAGACACGTCTCGGCGAGTCGGCCGCGTTCGGCGAGCGCCCGGCGAATCGCGTCCCGGAAGTCGTCAACGTCGCCGCTCTCGTAGTGGTACCCCGTCTCGCCGTCGACGATGGTGTTTTCGAGCGCGCCGGCGTTCGCGCCGACCACGGGCGTCCCGCAGGCGTTGGCCTCCATCGCGACCAGACCCTGGGTTTCGACCGGACTCGGAAACGCGAAGACGTCGAGCGCCGAGTAGAACGCCGCCATCTCCTCGCGGTCGAGGAACCCGAGGAAGCGGGCGTCGGCGCCCAGTTCGTCGGCCTGCCGCTCGAGGGTCTTCCGGGCGGGGCCGTCACCGCCGAAGACGACGGTCACGTCCATCTCGGCGGCGGCCTCGACCAGTTCGGAGAGTCGCTTCTCGTAGCCGTGTCGGCCGGTGTAGCCGATTAGCGGTCGGTCGCCGTCGAGGTCGTGGCGGGCCAGGAAGTCGCCGGTTTCGACCGGACGGAACCGGTCGGTGTCGACGCCGTTGGAGACCACCTCGACCGGCGCGTCCACCCCGACCACGTCCCGGACGTGGTCGCGGGTCGCCTCGCTCGGGGTGAGCACGGCGTCGGCGCGGCCGAAGAACCACCGCTCGTAGGCCTCGCAGGTCCGGCCGACGAGCGCCGCGACCGAGTCGGTCGGCGAGACGTACTCGGCGTACTCGCTGGTCGGCGTGTGGTAGGACGCCACGAACGGTACGTCGCGCTTGCGCGCGAGTCGCAGGCCGCCGAGGCCGATGTTGAACGGCGTGTGGGCGTGGACGACCTCCGCATCCTGGACCGCCTCGGGGACGCTCGGCGCCCCGAGGCGGTAGCCGTCGTAGAACGGGAACGGCAGGCTTCGGATGGGGTGTTCGCCCTCCTCGGGGCGGTGGCCGTCCGACCCGGGATAGACCACGTCCATCCGGCAGTCGTCGCCCTCCCACCAGTCTCGCCACGACTTGATGGTGTAGGTGACGCCGTTGACCGTCGGCAGGTAGGTGTCGGTGAACGCGGCGACCCGATAGCTCATCGTTTCGACCTTTAGAGAGTGGGTCTTAAGGGTTTACGTCTTCGGCCGCTCCGCTGAGTCGTCGTCCGACCCGAGCAATTCGCGGTACGTCTCGGCGAGGCGTTCGCCGACGCGGTCCAAAGTGTGTTCGGCCGCCGTCTCGCGGGCGTTCTCGGCGAGGCGCTCCCGGAGGTCGGGGTCGCGTTCGAGGAGTTCGAGCGCGCGCTCGAACTCCTCGAGCGTCTCGCACTTCAGGCAGTCCTCGCCGTGGGTGAAGAACTCCTCGAAGACGGGGATGTCCCGGAGGACGACCGCCTTCCCGCAGGCCATCGCTTCGAGGACGACGATGCCCTGGTTCTCGACCTTCGCGGGGAAGCAGAAGATGTCGCCGGCCGCGAACGCGCCGCGCTTGTCCTCAACCCACCCGGAGAAGGTGACGTTGTCGGGGGGATTCTGGGTCCAGCGCCGGACGGTGGCGCTGGCCTGCGGGCCGGTGTCGTAGGTGCCGAACCATGCGAAGTCGTAGTCGGTCCGCTTCGCGAGTTCGCAGAAGGTGGTCACGCCTTTGCGCTCGAAGACGTTGCCGAGCGCGAACACGACCATCCCCTCCAGGTCGTAGCGGTCGCGGTACTCGTCGCGGAACGTCCGAAAGCCCGAGAGCGAGTCGTGGTTGACGCCGTTGGACATCGGCCGAATCGGCGCGTCGACGGGGTAGGATTCGAGCACGCCCCTGGTGTACTCGCTCGGGCAGAGCACGAGGTCGGCCTGCGAGTAGAACCACCGGAGGTAGCGTTCGAGCGCGGGCGCGACGAAGTTCGACCCGCGAAAGCTGTCCTCGAAGTCCTCGCGCGTGACGTGGGCGTGGAGGACGAGCGGGATGTCGTTGTGCTTGGCGTGGCGCGCCACCGCGACCGACCCCGGACCGATGACGTTGCAGTGGGCGACGTCGTAGTCGCGGAAGAGCGACCCCGACAGCGCCTCGCGGGGGCCGGTCCACGGCGAGGTGACGACCTCCACGTCTGTTGAGGCGAGCGCCCTGCGCTGCTGGTCGGCCGCGGTGCCGATGCCGGCCCGGTCGAACTGCGACTTGAGTTCGAGGTAGTTGAGCGCGCGCACGGTTTCGTCCGGTCGAAAACGGGGGTCGAACAAAACTGTACCGGTATCGTGGTGTTTCGCGAAGGACAGATTCGGCGGAGTTCCGCATTGAACCAAAAGTTATTTTAGGGATTCGCCGAATGCCCCCCATGGGGCAACACAGGATTCCTTCTATCCTTGTCCTGTCTCGCCCCGGAAACCCCCACCCCCCATTCCCACATGACCATAGCCGAAGAGCGCATCGAGCGCCTCGCCGCGCTCGCCCGGCGAGCCGCGGCCGAGTGCGACGACGAGCGCGCCCGTGAATACGTCAGGCTCGCCCGCCGCCTCGGAGAGCGCAACCGCCTCTCGCTTCCCCGCCAGTTCAAGCGGTTCACCTGCGACGCCTGTGACGTCTACATGCGCCCCGGCAAGAACGCGCGGGTCCGCCTGCAGGACGGACACGTCGTCATCACCTGCGACTGCGGTTCGCAGTCGCGGTATCCCTATCGGGACTGAGGTTCGCCGCTGAACGGTCACCCGCGGAACTCCCCTTTCACGCCGAGAAACGCCGCGCGAGGAGCGCGCCGGTCGCCATCTCCACGACGCCGAACAGGACCGCCGGGAGCGCCGCGGCCGGCGGAAACCCGGCGGCCGTTACGAGCGCCGCGGCCACGGCGAAGTCCCGCGTCCCGACCGAGAGCGCGCTGGCGATGCGGACCGACGTCGGTGCGCCCCGCGAGACGTACCAGCCGAGCGCATAGCCGACGAGGTTCAGCGCGAGCGCACCCGCGCCGACCCGCGCCAGCAGGTCGGCGTTCGCCCGGACGAGTTCGGCGTTCGCCGCGGTCACGCCCCCGATTATGACGACCACCGCGACCGCCGACACCGACGAGTAGTACTCATCGTAGCGTGCGACCCGAGCGCCGCCACGGGTGCGAACGGCGACCGCGGCGACCATCGGGACCACGACGGCGACGAGGAGCGATTCGGCGATTCGCCACCCTTCGACATCCACGGTCGGTCCGAGGAGGACGGCGACGGCGGCCGGAGCGAAGAGCGTACTGCCGATACCGATGACGACGAGCGCGGTCGCCGCGAGCGCCGTGTCTCCGTCGGCGAGGTGGGTCATCGTCGGCGCGACCAGTTCGGGCGTCACGGCGCCGAGGAGGACGAACCCGGCGGTCGGGCCGGGCGGCAGTCCGAAACCGCGCGCGAGCGCGAACCCGACCAGCGGGACCGCGACGTGGGCCGCGAGGATTCGCGCGAGCGACGACCGGTCGACCGCCCGGAACTGCGAGGTCGACAGCGTCAGCGAGACGCTGCCGACCATCACCGCGAGTATGGGCGTCGAGAACCGGGTAATGACGCCGAACCCCGGGAACAACGCTCCTGCGACGACCGAGAGCACGACCCACGCGAACAGGTAATCGTCGACGACACGGGTCGCTCGCATCGAGTCGTCGTTCTCGTCGGTGACCCTTGAATGGTCACCGTTCGGCGCGTGCTCCGCGCCGGATACCGCGAACCACGAGCGTTCGGCCCGCGGGCTACAACCCGCGGGCCGAACGCTCGCATCCGTCTTCAAGCGACTTAAGGGGTTTCGCTGCCGAAGATGGGACATGACCGACCAGGACCTGCGGAAGAAGGCCCACGACCTCGACGTGACCGTCTGGGTCGGCAAGGCCGGAATCGCCTCGGTGACCGACGAACTGCGCGACCAACTGAAGGACAACGAACTCGTGAAGGTGAAGTTCCTCCGGGCGGCCCGCGGCGGCACGACCACCGACGAACTGGCCGAGGACCTCGCCGAGGAAGTCGACGCCGAACTCGTCGAGACGCGCGGGAACACCGCCGTCCTGCACTGATGGTCGACCCGCTCCCGTTCCTGGAGAACCTCGTTCCGGAGTACGCCGGCGCCATCACGCAGGCCATCTACTTCGTGGTGGCGTTCGCCGTCATCTACGTTCTGGGGCGGGCCACGGTGGTCCCGCTGTTCGGCCGGTTCCTCGACCGCCGCGA
The DNA here is from genome assembly GCF_024138165.1 of Halorussus vallis. Taxonomy (NCBI): domain Archaea; kingdom Methanobacteriati; phylum Methanobacteriota; class Halobacteria; order Halobacteriales; family Haladaptataceae; genus Halorussus; species Halorussus vallis. Next base: position 34,228 of record NZ_CP100000.1, read on the forward strand.
CATCGACGAGCACGCGAAGAGGCCGCTACTACGGCTGACGAAGTTCGGCATCGTCTTCGTCGCCGTCTCGGTGGCGTTCGGCTTCGCCGAGTACGGCAACTTCCTCACCTCGCTGGCGACCATCGCGGCCGCCGCCACGCTCGCCATCGGGTTCGCGATGCAGGACGTCATCGCCAACTTCGTCGCCGGCGTGTTCATCTACACCGACAAGCCGTTCCGCATCGGCGACTGGATCGAGTGGGACGGCGGTAACTACTCGGGCATCGTCGAGGACATCAGCCTGCGGGTGACCCGGGTGCGGACCTTCGACAACGAACTGCTGACGGTGCCAAACTCGACGCTCACCGACGGCGTCATCAAGAACCCGGTGGCCAAGGACAAACTCCGCCTGCAGGTCCTCTTCGGCATCGGCTACGACGACGACATCCACCAGGCGACCGACGTCATCGTCGAGGAGGCCGAGCGCCACCCCGACATCCTCGACGACCCCGCTCCCTCGGTCCGACTGACCGAACTTGGCGACTCCTCGGTCGGACTGAAGTCCCGGGTCTGGATAGCGAACCCCTCCCGGGGAGACTTCGTGAAGACGAAGGGCGAGTACGTCACCGCGGTCAAGGAGCGCTTCGACGCCGAGGGCATCGACATCCCGTATCCGAACCGGACGCTCTCGGGCGGTCTGGAGCTGACGAACGTCGAGGACGCGGTGGAGGCGGCCGACGACTGACGACCGGCCGACGCGTCGACCGGCGGTCGAGCGTCGCGGACCGACCGTCGAACACCGCCAGCCGACCGCCGAACACCGCAAGCCGACCGCGGACGACCTGACTTCTCCCCGTCCGACCGTTTCGACGTGTGAGCCGTCGCCCTCGCACCGCGCGGCGCTCCCTCGATCACGACGTCGCCGGAATCGCGGGACTCCCGACGGAGAATCCGCGCCGATGCGCGAGGCGAAGTCCGTGGCCGCGCGGAATCCGACCTTCGCGAGAGAACGCGAAGATATAAACGACCGATTCGAGATGCCCCCACTGGCATGGCACGCGAGCGGTCGGAGGTTTCCCCTCCACGGACAGCGAGTAGCGACGCCCGACACGGCACCGAGACGAACCCGGCGCCCGCGGGCGCCGGTCGGTTCCGATGAAGCGGGTCGTAGTCGTCGCGGTCCTCGTCCTCGTCGCGTTTGCGAGCGCCGGTACGCTCGGCGTCGCGGGTGACGGGGACGGCGACGGCGTCTCGACGGCAGAGGAACTGCTGCGGCCGACCGACCCGTTCGACGCGGACACGGACGGCGACGGCCTCGACGACCGCGCGGAACGCGCGACGTACGGAACCGACCCGACCGACCCCGACACCGACGCCGACGGCCTTTCCGACGCGCCGGAGGTCCGGTTCCACGGTACCAACCCCGCTCGGGCCGACAGCGACGGCGACGGTCTCGGAGACGGTGCGGAGGTACGCGACCACCCGACGAGTCCCGTGCGGAGCGACACAGACGCCGACGGTCTCGGAGACGGTGCCGAGGTCGCCGGCACGTCCGACCCCGCGGTGGCCGACACCGACGGGGACCGACTCCGCGACGGTCGCGAGGCATCGCTCGGAACCGACCCGACCGACTCCGACACCGACGCCGACGGCCTCGCCGACGACGTCGAGGTCCGCGCCGGCGGGGCGCTGGCCGACGCCGACCCCCTGCGCAAGGACGTCTTCCTCGAACTCGACTACATGCGCGGGACGGCCGTCCCGACCGGGAAACTCCGGAAGGTCGAGCGGGCGTTCGCGACGGCGCCGGTCGAGAACCCCGACGGGTCGCGCGGCATCGCGCTCCACGTCGCGGTGAGCGACGCGCCGGTTTCCGCAGAGACGAAGACGTCGCTGTTGGAGTACTCGAACTCCTACTACCAGTCGGCGTTCGACAACCGGGGGTACGGCTACTTCCACGCGCTGGTCGTCCGGACGGTGGCCGACGGCGACACCCGCGGCAACCTGGTCGGCGCGACCTCCTCGACCATCGACGGGATGATCGTCGAGCACCGACCCAACCGCGTCAAGGTCGCCAAGACGGTGATGCACGAACTCGGCCACGGTCTCGGACTCTACCACAACGACCACCGCGGCATCGACTCCTACGACCTGAAACCCGACCAGTACCACAGCGTGATGAACTACCACCTGCTCGGTCCGTGCAACTGCAACTACGACTACTCCGACGGGAGTCGCGGCCCGAACGACTTCGACGACTGGGCCGCCATCGCGGCGTCGCTCGCCCAGAAGGCGCCCGATTCGAGCGAGGCCGCGGAGGAGGTCGAGCGCTCTCGCCAACTCGCTCTCCCACCGGTTGTACCGCGAGCGAACGCAGTGAGCGAGCGGGCCAAGGAACACCCTGCGAAGTGGCCAAAGGCCACTTCGCAGGGGGTGACGCAGTGCTTTTCGTCGACGTTTTACCAGCGAAGCACTGTCCGAGCCGACGGCTCGGGCAGTGCTGAGTGCAGTAAAAGGTCGTGTGATATGAATGGCGGACGGCCGGATTTGCCCGGCGTTCCGCACCGGGGAATCCCGGTCGCGTCCTCCACCCCGCAACCCTGCGAGCGACAGGTGTCCAGTGGTCCGCTGCTCACTTCCGTGCCTGACGGATTACCACCGGCCAACTCCGACTGCGACACTCCTGCGAGTGTCCGCCGGAGACCGCTGTCCCCGCAGGACGAGGCTTCGAAGTCGGCTTCCGGGGCCCGGAGCGGTCTGACCGGACGCCTCCGGGGTTCGGTCCCCGCTGAAGACCGTAGTGCGGGTGACGAGCAGGGCCTAACTGCCCGACCTAGTCCATCTCGTACTAAGCGGCCGTTCACTTAAGGGCTTTTCGCCTCGATTCGGCGCGCCCTCTGGGAGTTCGAGAACCGCGAATTCCGGAGCGCAGTGCGCGACCGACTCACGCCGCGCCGAGGATGGCGGCCAGGTTCGTGACGACCACGACCAGGCCGACGGCGACGAACGCCGCACAGCCCGCCCGGAACGTCTGGCGGGCGTCGTCGGTCACGCCGGGGAGCGCGACCAGCAGTATCGCGGCCATCGCCTTCAGCAGCACCAGTCCGGCGAGGCCGACCTCCCCCATCACGGCCGCGACGAGCGGATTGCCCTCTTCGAGTCCCATCGCCATCCCGACACCCGTGGTTATCACGTCGCCGACCATCACGGCGACGACGACGCCGAACAGGGCGGGCGAGACGTACTCGCGCCACGACCCCTCCTCGCGGAGGACGTACTCGCGGTCCTCCTCCAGCAGAAACTCGTCGTCGCGGAGCATCCAGTCCTTCGAACCGCCGACCGACCACTCGTCGAGGTCCCGGTCGTCGCGCTCGACCGTCTCGCCGCGCTCGAACGCGCCGTCCCCGTCGAACCAGTCGCGGCCGGCGTCTCGCGTCTCGCCGTTCGCGTCACTTCGCGCCACGTCTGACCGGAGAGACGGTCCGGACGGGCTTTGTTATGGAGCCGCTGATAGGTCAGTAATCGGTGTCTAAACCCGGCTACAGCACCCGGTCGGCGTACCAGGCGGCGCACGCGGCCACCGCGACCGTCGTTGCGAGCAACACCCAGCGGTGGTAGTCGAACGCGGCCTCCGCGGTGAGACTGCCCACGAGGTCGCCGACCGCGACGGCCCACCACAGCGAGAGGACGACCATGAACCCGCCCAGTACGACCGCCGCGCCGGCCGCGGTGGGCGGGTCGGTGCGCCCGTTCCGGCCCGCCGCGAAGACGATGACGGCGACCAGCGAGAACAGTCCGACGACGAGGTGGACCGGCACGAACGTCGGCGACCCGTAGTACACCGCGACGTTCGTCGCCGAGATGAGGAAGTACGGCGCGACGACCGCCGCGAGCACGGCGACGGCGGCGAGGATGCCCGCGGTCGGCGCTCGGGTCTCCCGCGTGACCTGCGACATGTCCGATAGTTTCCGGCGGGACTCAAAAAGGGCGACGGTTCGGCCGCTCGACCGACCGCCGCGGGCAGAGCGGTCGTCGCGCCGGCTTGCCGGCGCGACGACCGGGGCCGCGAGTCCGAGATTCACTGCGAGTCGGAGACGTGACTACGAGTCGGAAACGTCACGTGTCGGGCGACACAATGTCCGGGTATGGGACTCGGAAGCACGGCGAAGAAGCTCCAGACGCTGGCCGACACCGCCGAGAAACTGTACAAGAAGCTCAACGAACTCCGCGAGCAGGTCGTCGCGATGCGCGACAGCCTCGACGCGACGAACGAGCGCGTCGAGCGCCTCGAAGCCGAGAACGCGAAACAGCAGGCGCTCCTCGAAGCGCTGGCGCGCGAGGAAGGAATCGACGTCGACGCGGTCCTCGCCGACGCGGCGGAAACCGAGAGCGAGTCGCCCGAGGGCGACGAGACCGAATCGGAAGCCGACGCCGCCGACGCATAAAAAAGACTAACCGACCCCGCAACTTTTGCCTACGCGATGACGGACTATCGGAAGCCCCTCGATTCGGTGCTCGACGCTATCGGGGAGACCCCGCTCGTCGAGGTCCGTGCGGCGCCCGAGGACGTGCCGGTGTACGCGAAGGTCGAGACGTTCAACCCCGGCGCGAGCGTCAAGGACCGCATCGGACTCTACATCGTCGAACGGATGCTCGAACGCGGCGAACTCGAACCCGGCGGGACGGTCGTCGAACCGACCGCCGGCAACACGGGCATCGGCTTCGCCGTCGCCGCGGGCCAACTCGACGTGAACGCCGTCTTCGTCGTGCCCGAGCGCTTCAGCGTCGAGAAACAGCAGTTGATGGACGCCCTCGGCGCGCGCGTCGTCAACACCCCCACCGAGGACGGCATGGGCGGGGCCATCGACCGCGCCCACGAACTCGCCGAGGAGATAGACGGCGCGGTGGTCCCCCAGCAGTTCTCGAACCCGCTGAACGTCGAGGCCCACTACGAGACGACGGGGCCGGAAATCTACGAGGCGCTCGACGGCGAGGTCGGCGCGGTCGTGGCCGGCTGTGGCACCGCGGGCACGCTGATGGGCGTCGCCGAGTACGCCCTGGAGCAGGACCCCGACACCCACGTCGTCGCGGTCGAACCCGAAGGGTCGCTGTACGCCGAAACCAAGGGCGGCCACCCCGACGAGGAGGCGTACAAGACCGAGGGCATCGGCACCCACGACCCGACGACCAACGAACTGTTCGACCCGGACCTCGTCGACGAGATAATCCAGGTGCCCGACGAGCGCGCCCACGAGGAACTCAAGCGCCTCGCGAGCGAGGAGGGCCACCTGGTGGCCTCCAGTTCGGGCGCGGCCAGCGTCGCGGCCCGGGACGTCGCCGAGCGCATCCGCGACGACGAGATAGACGTCCCCTACGACAGCGTCGCGACCGTCTTCCCCGACTCCAGCGAGCGCTACCTCTCGAAGGGCATCTACCGGTCGTTCGCGGAGTGGGAAGGGTAGCTTCGCGTTCCCCCGGAACGTGCCGGAACCGGGAGCGATAATTGTCCGGCGGGCCTCCGTCGAGTCGTGAACGACCGCTTCGTCACCGTCGGACTGTTCGTCCTCCTCGCAACGCTGTGGGGGTTCTCGTTCCTGGCGATATCCGTCGGCCTCGAATCGCTGGCCCCGGTCCTCTTCGCGGCCTTCCGTTACGACGTCGCCGCGGTCCTACTGCTGGGCTACGCGCTCGCCGGCGACACAGCGTGGCGACCGACCGGCCGTGAGAACGTCGGCGCCGTCCTGGCCGGCGGGGTGTTCCTGGTCGCGGCGAACGCGTTCCTCTTCCTCGGCCAGCAGACGGTCCCCAGCGGGGTCGCCGCCATCATGCAGAGTCTCGTCCCCATCGCGACCTCGCTGTGGGCGCTGGCGCTTCTGCCGGAGGAGCGGGTTTCGGCGCGCGGGGCCGTCGGCATCCTGCTCGGGTTCGTCGGCGTCGGCCTCATCGTCCGCCCGGACCCCGCGAACCTGCTCGGGGCCGACGTCGTCGGTCGACTCCTGATTCTCGTTCAGGTTACGGGCGTCGCGCTCGGGGGCGTCCTGATTCAACGGTCCCGCCCGACGCTCGACAGCGCCGCCCTCTCCGGGTGGTCGATGCTGGTCGGCGGCGTCGTGCTCCACTCCGTCAGCAGCGCCATCGGCGAACGGTTCGCCCTCCCGACGACCCTCGAAGCGGGACTCGCGGTCGCGTATCTCGGCGTCTTCGCCACCGCGCTCGCCTTCTTCATCTACTTCACCCTCCTGGAGGTCCGGGGGGCGCTGGAGACGTCGCTGGTCGCGTACCTCGTACCGGTCGTCGCCACCGTCGTCGGGGTCGTGGTCCTGAACGAGTCCATCACGCCCACGACCGTCGTCGGACTCCTCGTGGTCTTCGCCGGGTTCGTCGTCCTCAAGCGCCGGGCCATCGCCGACCTCGTCCACGAGGTCGCGGGGTCCGAAGAGACGCCCGGGGCCTGAGCCTTCGGTCTTCGGACCTCGCTACGACCGGCGGGACCGGGCGACCGAATCGGCGGTCGCGTCGACCGACGGTTCCGGCGCACGGCGGGGCCCCGTCACGCCCACGGCGGCGTGGTGAGTTCGTGCATCGACTCGATGGTGTGGTCGGGCGTCACGTCGACCGTCGCGTCGGCGCGCGCCAGCCACACCGAGGCGATGCCCGCGGCGTGTGCGCCCGTCACGTCGCTCCGGAGCGAGTTGCCGACGTGGACTGCCTCCTCGGGCGCGGCGTCGAGCGCCGACAGGGTGCGATGGAAGTGGTCGGGGTCGGGCTTGACCGGCCCGCCGGGTTCCGTGTACGTCGCCGTCTCGAAGCGGTCGGCGATGCCGAGCGCGGCCAACTTCTCCCGCTGGGTTTCGCGACCGCCGTTGGTCACGAGCGCGAGGGCGTGGTCCTCGGAGAGCGCGTCGAGGGCCACCTCCGCACCCGGGAGGAACTCGACCGCTGTCGGGTCGGGGTCCTCGTAGGAGCGGGCGACCGCCAGCGCGTCGGCAGTTGCGCGGTCGTAGTCGTCGGCGATGCCCGCGAAGCACTTCTCTCGGAGTTCCAACTCGGATTCGGCGACGACCTTCGGGAGCCAGCGCCGGAAGTCGGCCACGTCGAAGAAGCGGTCGACGCCGCTGGCCTCGAAGGCGTCTTCGAGGCGGTCGGCGGTCGAGCGCGGATGCTCGCAGATGGTTTCGTCCAGGTCGAGGAGGACCGTCGTCACGTCGGGGACTGCCGCCATGGTTGGCTTCTCTACGGGGCGGGAGGAGAAAAGTCGCTCGTCGGCGGCGACGGTTCGATGTCGGGACGGCTACCGGCTTCGGTCGAGCGGGTCAGGCGACCAGTCGCTGGTGGACGACCTTGATGCACTCGTCCTGGACGACGCGCTTGCCGGCCGTCTCGGCGCGCTCGGCGGCCTCGTCGTCGCGGATGCCCAACTGGGTCCAGACGACCTTGATGTCCTCGCGGTCGACGGCCTGGTCGACGATGCCCGCGACCTCCTCGCTCGGCCGGAACACGTCGACGATGTCGACGTCCTCCTCGACGTCGGCCAGCGAGTCGTAGGCCCGCCGGTCGAATATCTCCTCGGCGTAGGGGTTGACCGGAATCACCTCGTAGCCGCGGTCGAGGAGGTACTTGGGAATCTCGTGGGCGTCCTTGCCCTCGGTGGTCGAACAGCCGACGACGGCGACCGTCTCCATCCCGAGAATCTCCCGCAGTTCGGCGTCGCTCTCGACTGGCATGGCCGAATCGACGCCTTCGAGGCGCAAAAGCCTGCGGGTGGCGGCATCTCGGGCGGTCGAAACGCGGCGCGTGGTTCGAGTGAGTTCCGTCGGTTACTGCGCCACCGGCCGCCAGTCGGCGTCGTCGCCGACGCCCGTCAGCCTGAGTTCCCTCTCGCGGTTCTCGCCCTCGCGGACTTCTATCTGACCGTCGAATAACTGCTTGAGCGTGCTCATCGTCTGGTCGTCGTGGGCCGTCGAATCGATGACGAATACGCCCAGGGCGTCGGCGCTCTGGACTCGGCCGGTGAACACGTGGAGGAACCGGAAGACGGTCTGGAGGTTCGAGTACATCAACAGCGTCGACAGCGAGTACAGCAGGATTCGATTTTGCCGGACGCCCCGGTCCTCGTAGAACTCTTGGAGGAACTCCGAGAGCTGAATTCCGATGCCGGTCATGTCCACCGGCGAGGAGGCGTAGCGAATTACGTCGTCGGGCGCGGGGTTGCGCCCCTGCTGTTTCGACACGCAGTCGACGATCGCGAGCGGTCCCGTCGGGTCGTCGCCTTGGCCGCGAAACTGCTCTTCGAACGCCTCGCGCACGTCGCCGCCGCTGTCCTTGGTGGTGACGACGATACTGCCGTCCCCTCGGCGACTGCCGTGCGCCAGAATCCCCATCGCGAGAGTTCGCTTGCCCGTCATCGGTGGCCCGGCGATCAGGAGGTTGGTCCCCGGTTCGACCTCGACCTCCGGACGGGCCTCACCCAGTCCGTACATGGCAGTTCATTGCGGCGGAGTATCAACGCGGGACGCGCCGTGCGAGCCCCGTCCCCGGTATCGTCTGGCAGTAAGATATTGTGTGGCACTTATATTCTTTTTGATTGTTTGACGGCACGTCGCCGTCACTGTGCCGTCGCGCTCGGCCGCCTCACGCGGTTTCGCGGAGGGCGTCTATCCTGTCGAGCGACTGCTGGCGGACGTACTCGACCGCGATGCGGGTCAGGTGGTCGTCGACCGACGCGTCGGCCCGGTCGAGGTACGTCTCGACGATTCGGCGCAGGCGGTCGACCCCGGTTTCGCGGTCCTCGGCGATGTTGAGTTCGGCGGTGACGGGCGTCAACTGGGTCCCGCGGTCTTCGGGGTAGTCGTCGGTGTCGTCGAGTCCGATCTGGGCGGCGACCACCATCAGCACGATGGCGCGCTTGAAGCCGTCGCCGAGGTCCAGTCCCAGGTCGGCCTCGTACATCTCGAGCATGTCCTCGTAGAGGATGCCGACCCGGGCGTACTGGGTGGCGAAGTACGGCAGGTCGAACTCCCCGGCGAGGCGGTCGGCGGCGCCATCGGCGGCGGCGAACTTGTACCGCTCGCGGATGGCGTCGGCCGCCGCTTCGCGCTGGTCGGGGTCGTCGGCCGTCGCGGCCTCGCGGTAGTCGTCCAGCAGTTCCCGGTAGGTTCGGTCCTCCTCTTGGTGACGCTCGGAGAGTTCGACCGCGTGTTCGTAGGCGTTCCGGACGGCGTCGGGGGTCTCCTCGCGGTCGAACCACGACTCGACGCCCGACTGGAGGCTCTGCTGGGCGAGTTCGGCCACCTTCGGGCGCGGCCGGAGGTTGGTGCGGAAGTCCTCGTACTCCTCGTCGTTGATGGCGTCGCGCATGTCGCCGTCGAGCAGCGCGCGGACCACCTCGCGGGTCGTCTCGCGGCCCCGCGCGACCAGGTCGCGGTCGACGTCCCCGCCGATCCGCGAAATCGGCACGTCGCCGGCTAGCACGTGGACGTGCCCGAGGGTCAACAGCGCGGGCAGCACCAGTCTGGTGTCGTAGTGGAAGCGCGCGCCGTCGTCGGGCGCGCCGGGCGCGAGTTCGAGTTCGCCCCGCTCGTGGGCGCGCTGGAGGTCCCGCCGAACGCTCAGGAACAGTCGCTCGGTTATCGAGTCTATCTCGGCCTCGACCTCGTTTCGGAGCAGTACCATCGAGACGACTCTCGGGTCGCGCGTCTCCGCGAGGTGCGCTCCGAGCGCCCTCACCGTCGCCGGAATCCGGGACCGAACGCTACCCATAGTTCGATCGGAGAGTGGCCCGCCGCGATATATGAGGGTTGTGAAAGGGTTCTCCGAGTCGAGAAGCGCTCTCGGGGCGGGCGGGGCGACCGGCGCGGGCTATCTACTCGCCCGAACGACGACGGAAGCGGGGTATTTATCCCGATTCCGCGGGCTGTAGCGCGTATGAGTAACGCCGACGCCGCCGCGCGGGCGCGCCGCGCGCTCGCTCGCGCCGAGGACGTCGCGGAGTCGCTCGCCCGACTGGGTCGCGGGGCGAAACTCGCCGCGCGGACGCTGTCGCCGCTGGACCCGAATCCGGTGCCCGCCGAGTGGACCCACGTCACCAAGGTCGACCCGGAGGAGGCGAAGAAGCTCCCGCTGTTGTACCCCCTCTACCTCCGCCACACGAGCGCGGTGTCGGTCGGCGGGTCGGCCGACGTGACCGCGACGAACACCGAGCAGACGTTCGAGTTGCTCGAAGCGGCGTCGGTGCCGACGTTCCACGAGCCGAGCGGTCCGACCCACGTCACCCGGAAGTCCCGGGAGATGGCGGCGTTCCTGGCCATCCCCGAGGTGCTGAACGGCGACTCGGAGTCGCTCGTGGGTCAGCTCGGCGCGGGCGTCGAACACATCCGCGAGGAACTGGTCCCGGAACTGCTCGCCGCGGAGTGGCCGTGGCTCCCGCGGCCGGTCGAGTCGCGGCTCGCCGACTTCCTCACCTCCTGGCTCCTCTCGGAGGCGGTGTTCGAGGCCTACATCATCCAGAATCCCGACAGCGCGGCCGCCCGCGAGGCCAACGTCGGCCCCGACGACCTGCTGACGCCGCGGGAGGCCAAGCACCGCGCGATGGCGGCCGACCGCCACCTCGAAAGCGAACTCGTCTACGTCGAGTACTCGGGCACTTTCGGCGGCGAGGAGGCTGAGGCCATCCTCGACGCGGTGTCGCCGAACCTTACCTGGGCGCGACTCTGGTACGGCGGCGGCATCGACAGCCGGGAAGCGGCCGAGCGGATGCTCGCGGCGGGCGCAGACGCCGTCGTCGTCGGCGACGCGTTCCACCGCGTCGCCGACGAGGAGGCAGACCTCTGCGCCCGCGCGACCGACGACCTCGACGCGACCGCGACCGCGGCCGACGTTCGGGCGTGGGTCGACGACCGCGTCGAGGTCGCCGACTCGGCGGCCGCGGCTTACCTGTCGACGATTCCGGCCGTCTCGGACCCCGAGGCGCTGGCCGAGGAGTACCTCGTCGCCACCGTCCGGACGTGGCTCGGACTGCGGGAACTCGCCGCGGAGTCGGTGAGCGTCGGGGACGCGACGGACGAAGCCGACCTCCGGCGCGCGCTCGACGCGGCGGCCCCCGAGTGGTTCGCGGACGCGACCGACGGTGCCGACGACGGCGACGCCGAACTCGTTCGACGGGGCGTCCTCGCGCTCCTCGCCGAGCGCGGGGGCGTCGAGGCGTTCGACGCCGCGAGGACGCACCTCGGACTCTCCCGGGAGGACTGAGCCGACCCTCGCCGGTTCCCGCGACACGACGGCGTCGAACGCCGTCGCGTCGCGGTTCGGATTCGACGTTTCGTCTCGGCGACGTATCCGCCCAGTGAAACGGACTTAACCCGGGCGTAAATCGCCGTTCGAAGCGGCGAAGCTCCGTCATCTGAGATGTCAGCCCGCTCCGACCGCGCCCCCGAATCGAAACGCAATTTACGGGGTCTATAGTAAACCGGGACAGTCCCCTCGTACGGGACGGTGATCGATACGTGACTCTCGCCGACAAACTCGCACGCGTAGTCGGAGGCGACGACCCGGAGGAGCGCTACGAGTGCAAACGCTGCGAGGAGCGATTCCTCCTCGACCGCCAGACCTGTCCCGCCTGCGGCGGCTGCACCATCGACCGCATCGAGTGGCGGTCGAGCCTCTCGGAGTGACCGGTGTCGGAGACGGCGGCCGCGTGACGGCGACCCACGCCGAGAGCGAAACCACACTGTTTAAATCGGACGCGGGACTACGGATGGATACGGGCGCTTAGCTCAGTCTGGACAGAGTGCTTGGCTTCGGACCAAGTTGCCACGGGTTCAAATCCTGTAGCGCCCATGTTTTCGCGACGAACCAATGTGTGGAGCCGAGACTTCGCCCGCAGATTCCGGAACAATCGTTCCGAACGCGACCTGGAGGGCGCTCGAAATTTTCCAGGGAGCATTTTCAGAAACCTCGCGTCGAACTTGAAAAACCGACTCCGGTGGGATTTCCTGACAACGGTGTTTATGAACGTCGGTGGCGCATCGCATCGAGATGTCGAACACCCAACCCGACGACCGACGCGCCGACGAACTCGACCCCGATGCGAAGGCGCTGGTGGACAAACTCGCCGAGGAAGAGGCGCCCGACCTCAGCCACCTCTCGCCCGAGCAGGCCCGAGCGCTGTTGGGCGGTCTGTTCACCCCGGACGTCGAACCGGAATCAGTCGCCTCGGTGGAGGAGCGTAAGCTACGAGCGTACGCCCGGGACATCCGGGTGCGAATCTACGACCCGAACCCGGACGAGCGACTCCCCGCGACGGTCTACTTCCACGGCGGCGGGTGGGTCGTCGGCAATCTCGACACCCACGACGGGGTCGCGCGCTCGCTGGCGAACGAGGGCGAGTGCGTCGTCGTCTCGGTCGACTACCGGAAGGGGCCGGAACACCGGTTCCCGGGCGCGGTCGAGGACGCCTACGCCGCGACCAAGTGGGTCGTCGACAACGCCGAGGAAATCGGGGCCGGCGGCGGACTGGCCGTCGCCGGCGAGAGCGCGGGCGGTAACCTCGCCACCGTCGTCGCCCAGATGGCCGTCGAGAAGGACGTCGGCGCGCCCGAGATCGACCACCAGGTGCTGTTCTACCCGGTGACCGACCACTCGTTCGACACCCGGTCCTACGAGGAGAACGCCGACGGCTACTTCCTGACGACCCGGGGGATGGTGTGGTTCTGGAACCACTACCTCCGCGACGACGTCGACGGGGACAACGTGCGGGCCTCGCCGCTTCGCGCACGCGAGCGAACCCTCGCCGAACTCCCGCCGGTGACGATGTACACCTGCGGGTACGACCCGCTCCGCGACGAGCAGTTCGCGTACAGTGACGCGCTCGAGGAGGCGGGCGTCGCCGTCGAACACGCCCACTACCCGGGGATGATTCACGACTTCGCCAACATGCGCCGACTCGCCGACCCGTTCCCCGGCATCGACGCGGCCCAGGACGTCCGCGAGCGCGCCGGCGAGGCGCTCCGCCAGGCGTTCGAGTGATGGGGCCAGGCCACTGAAAAGAGACCGAGAAGGAGTCGGGGTCGGCGAGCGCGTTCAGTCGTCGTCCGCGGGCGAACTCCGCCGACCCTCCGGTCGGCGGAGTTCGCCGTCCCAGCGCTCGTAGCCGCCGGCCATACTCGCGACCGCGGCGTCGTCGGCGTAGGCGTCGATGAGACGAGCGGCCTGCTTGGACGTCTGTCCGACGTAGCACGCCACGACCACCTCGTCGCCCCACTCGCGGTCGTCGACCACGTCTTCGAGGTCGTCGAGCGGCACGTTCTCGGCCTCCGGGATGTGGCCCTCGGCGAAATCGTCGGCGTCCCGGATGTCAATCACGTCGGCCGTGCTCGGGTCCACCTCCTCGGGTTCGACTTCGCCGGCGGTCATCGTTTCTCCAGGTAGATGCGATAGAGGCCGTCGCCGCTGCGCCACACCTTCGCGTCCGCGTCATCGCCGACCGCCCGCGGGACGTTCTCGGTCGAGGGGACGTGGTCGGTCTCCTGGACCAGCAGCTCGCCCGTGTCGAGTCGCTGGACGGCTTTCTTGGCTTCGACCTGGGGGTACGGACAGACCTCACCGGTCATGTCCTGTACCTCCTCGGCCTCCTCGACCAGCTTCCCCGCTGTTTCGTCGTCCAGTTCGTCCGGGGTGTCGGTTACGTCGTCGAGTGATGGTCCGCTCATGGTTTCGGTTTCGTGTTCGTTGAGTTCGATGGAGGGTGCGTCTGTCGCGCGATGCTACACCGCACAGCCGACGTCGCGGTAGATCCAGTGGGTCATCACGTAGACGCCGGCGACGATGCCGACGGTCGCGACGAACGAGTGGACCGACAGCTCCGCGAGGCCGGAGTAGATGTTCCCGATGTTGCAGCCCGGGGCGAGCCGCGACCCCGCACCCATCAGGAACCCGCCCCCGATTGCGTTGGGGAGGCGCCGGCGCTTGGGCACGCGAATCGAGAAGTCGCCGCTCCAGTACGCAGCGAGGAACGCGCCGAAGATGACGGCGACGATCATCACCATGTCGACGGTGAGTCGGACGCCGTTCCCCTTGAACAGCACCGAGCCCCAGTAGGCGAACGACCCGCTGTCGACGCCGACCTGCTGGAGCAGGTAGCCGGTCCACCGGGCTTCGGGGCCGGTGATGCCGACGATGGAGACCTGCGTGAACCACACCACCGCGATGGCGGTGATGCCAAGCGCGGCGGTTATCGGGTTCCAGGGGCGCTTCGAGGCGGCGACCCAGTCGTCTATCTCCCGGAAGCCGGCGAGGTACCGTCTCGTCCCGCCGACCAGCGACCGGAAGCCCGCGACCGGCGCGGGGGACGGTCGTCCGCCGTCGGCCGCGACCGCCCGGTCGGCGTCGCCCTCCTCGGCGCGCCGGCGCTCGCGGCCGACCACCGTCGCGTAGACGAACACGACGCCGACGGTGACGAGCAGCGCCAGCACCGGCGCCGGCACCGGCGAGACGGTGAACAGCGACAGCCCCTCGCCGAACGTCAACGGTTCGAAGTAGACCGCCTTCAGCGTCGGGAACAGCACCGTGAAGACGGCGTAGCCGACGCCCATCGCGGCCAGCGTGAGCCAGAAGTGCAGGTAGCCCTGGCCTGCGCGGTAGAGCGTCCCGCTGGCGCAGCCCCCGGCGTACGTCATTCCAATGCCGAAGACGAATCCGCCGACGAGGCCGGTCAGGCCCCAGCCGGGGGTCCAGAAGCCCTGGTAGTAACCCAGTTCGTACGCGATGCTCCAGAACAGCATCGTGAGCGTCGTCGCGGCGAGGACGCCCTTCGTCACGCGCGAGTCCTTGAACGCGAACAGGTCGCGGAACGCGTGGACGAAACAGAACCGGCCTTTCTGGAGAAAGACGCCGAGGCCGATTCCGACGACGGCCGCCAGCAGTAGTTGTGACACCATTCGATTACACGGTGGTCTGCCGGGCTTTAACCAGTCACTCTACCTTCAGCTACTGCCGTGGGCTATGACGACCGCCGCCACGGCGGTCGCGGGGCGCGTCGGCGCACACGCCGTTCCTACGGGGCGATCTCGACTCCGAAGCGCGGCGACCCGACCGAGGTAACCGCAGAAATTGCCGCGGCCGAGTCACGACGGCGAGTCGATGACCGCGTCGGTTTCGACCGACTGGACTCCGTCGAGGTCGCGCACGTCGGCGAGGTCGGTCTGCGCGACCTCAACCAGGAGCCTGTCGAAGGGGAGTTCCCGGAGTACCTCGCCGCCGAGCGCGTCGATTCGGTCGCCGACGTCCGCGGCGACGCCCTCTGCGCCCGACGCCGAGTCGGCGTCCGGCGCGCCCTCGGAATCGGCCAGCGTCAGGACGAGACGGACCGTCTCGCCCGGAACCGGGTCGCGCCGGAGCGACCGGACGGTGTGGCTCTCGTAGGTCATTCGCGGTTTCGCTCCGTTCGGCTCATCGCCGGGCGTCGCCGATGACGCGCGTCGGTTCGTCGTCGGTCCCACGGCCGACTTCGACCGCGTGGCGGGTGTGGCGCTCGTGGGTTTCGGCCCAGCGGACGGCGGCGTCCTCGGCGAGGCGCTCGACCGCCTCGGGGCACCGCCGGCAGGTCGCGCGCCAAGTCGCCACGCCGTCGGGGAAGTGGCCGGTGTGGCGCTTGTGGTCGAGCGCGAACTGTTCGAGCGCCTGGTTGCCGACGCCGAGTTGGTCGAGTTCGTAGCCGACGTCCCACTCGCGGTCGCACCGCTCGCAGGTTATCGTCGGCGTGTCGTCGATCTCGCCGTCGCCGGGCGGCGAACTGGCCGGTCGGTCGTCGACACCCTCCGGGTCGACGTCGTCGTTTCGGTCGGACACGGTGTACGGTAACGGACGCGGCCATTTCAGTGTAGCTCTCGACTCTCCCGGCGGTACGGGTTATTGTCATATCAAATCCAGCATATTTTATCACCTTCTGGTGATACATTCGGCGCGAAACCGATGGAAACCGACGATCGCTCGCTCAGTCCGGTCGTCGGCGTCGCGCTACTGGTCGGCATCGTCGTCGCGCTCACCGTCGTCTTCTTCGTCGCGGTCAGCGGTATCCAAGTACCGACGCGCGTGCCCACCGCCGCGACGACCATCTCGTTTCAGGCGACGTACGACGAGAACGCCGACCGGACCTCCCAGTACCTGATCTTGAAACACCGCGGCGGCGAGCGGATACACCCCGACGACCTCAAGGTCGTCGTTACGGCCGGCGATAAACGCGTCGTCGACCCCGCCATCGAGGGAAGCGGGACGCTGTCTGTCGGGGGCAACGTCACCTACAACCTCACGGCGGCCGACCTCTGTAGTTCCGACGCCGACGAGGTGTCCGTCGAGATATACCACGAACCGAGCCAGAAACCCGTCGCGAAACAGGAGGTCGCGGTCCGCCGCAACGCGTCGTTCGACGTGGTCGACAACGCGGTGAAGTCCGACACGCCGTACACCGCGACGGTCACGATACCCGGTAGCGGGTACGCGACGCTCGAAGGCGACTACTACCTCTACTGGCCCTTCGAATCCCGCATCGTCGTCACCGGCGACGGCGGTTTCCGGACGCTGACGCCGTTCCCCGACGGCGACCCCGACGACGCGCTGACCGACACGATGGCGGACGACATCAACAACCCGGCGTACTCGTTCCCGATGTCCTACGAAACCGACCGCCTGAGTCCGGACGAGGAGGTGACCGTCGAGATGAAGTCCTACGTGTACGGCGGCGACTACTCGTCCATCGTCGGTGAAGGCTCGACGCGCTCGTACGACGGAACTACCTACGAGGAGGCCCACATCCCGCTCTCGAACTACGAGCGGACCATCGACAGCAGCGACCCGAGCGAGGAGAACATCGAGATCTTCCGGGACGGCGATCAAGTCCCCTCGTACGGAGACTCGAGCCCTCACCAGGACTCGCTCGAAGACCTCCTCCAGCACCGAATCGGCGACGACGGGACGCTGAACCTCGAGGAGAACGAGTTCGTCGCGGTCTTCGAGTTGAACGAGGACCCCGACCACGGCGACTTCAACGACGTGGCGGCCGTCATCGAACTCGACCCGAAACCGACCTACGAGGAGACGAAAGAGGGCCAGCGACTCGTCTGCGGTTGAGCCGACTCACTCGCCGATGTCGGGCGCAGTTTCGTCGGCGTTCGGCGCGACCTCCTCGCCGGTCCGCCGGTCGACGATTCGGATGACGCCCGCGCCCTTCTTCGCCGGGCAGACCTCGGCGGCCCGGACGTTCTCGGGGAGGTCGTCTTCGGACAGGAAGTAGCTCCGGGGCGTCGCGAGGCCGGTCGAGAAGTCCATCTCCCAGTTGTCGGCGACCTCGGCGCACTTGCCCGCGCCGAAGCAGGCCGCGCCCTCGAAGACCACCTTGTAGGGCTTCTCCTCGACCGGGGGAGAACTGGTCACGCCTCGAACTCCCGGAGGGCCGCGAGCGCCTCGGCGGCGTCGCCGTCGGCGACCGCCGCCCGCGCCGCCTCCAGACCCTCCTCCAGCGAGTCGGCGTCGCCGCCGGCGTAGATTCGGAACGCGGCGTTGAGCGCCACGGCGTCGGCGAACGCGCCGGCGTCGCCGGCGCGTTCGCCGACGGTGTCGAAGGGTTCGCTCTCGCTGTCGCCCGACAGCACCGCCTCGGTGATTCGCGCGGAGTCGGCGGGCACGTCGTCGACCGCGAGGTCCTCGCGCTCGAAGTCCATGCCGTACGCGGCGGTTTCTATCTCGAAGTCGGTCAACTCGCCGTCCCAGTCGGCGACCTTGGTGTAGCCCGGCCGGACGTCGTCGTAGCCCTCCAGGCCCTGGAACATGACTACGCGCGCGGGGTCGGACGTTCGGCTCTCGCCGAGCGTGTCGATCACCTTCTTCGCGAACGAGAGGTGGTAGAAGCTCCCGAGGTGGACCGACGCGTCGGCGGGATTCGCCAGCGTCTCGACGGTGTTGACGAAGGTGCGGACTCCGACCGCCGCCCGGCGGTCCTGGAGGGCGTCGACCGCGGGGTTGAACCGCGACTGGTCGTAGAAGCCGAAGCCCACCTCGTCGGTCATCGCCGCGCTCTCCTCGGGCGCGAGGTCGGTTTCGACGCCGAGTTCGTCGAGGACGTGGCGGTACGCACAGCCCTCCGAAACCGGCACGCGGTCGCCGCTGTGGACGACGACCGGCGTGCCCGCGGCGGCCGCGACGAGGCCCGAGGCAATGCCCAGCAGGGCAGTTTCAGTCTTGCCGTCGTAGTTCGCGCCGCAGTCGACCGGGTCGGCGTCGGGCGCGACGACCTCGACCGAGCGGTCGCGCATCGCGTCGAGGAACCCCGCCAGTTCCTCGGGTTCGTTGCGCTTCCAGCGGTTGGCGACCCAGAACCCACCGAGGGTCGTCGGGTCGGCCTCGCCCGCGAGTATCAGGTCGAAGGCGTCGTAGGCCTCCTCGTAGGTGGCGTTCTCCGAGGACTTGGGGCCGGAGCCGACTTTCGGCATCAACTCGCGCAGGCTGTCGAGGTCGCGCTCTCGCCCCGTCTCGCTCGCGCCCCCGGTCATCGCTCGACGCCCTCGTCCGAAACCGCTGTCTCGAGCGTCGGCGCGAACCCCACCGACGGCGCGCCCTGGAGGAACTCGGCCACCTGGTCGCGGACCTCGACCACGTCGCCGAAGACGGTTACGGCGGGCGGTTCGATGCCCACCTCGTCGCGGCGCTCGACGATGGTTTCGACGGTCGCCGTCACCGTGAACTCCTCCTCGCGGGTCGCCTTTTCGACCATCGCCGCGGGCGTCTCCGGCGACAGGCCGCCCTCGCGGAGCGCGGCCACGTAGTCGGGCAGGCGGCGGACGCCCATCAGGACGACGAGCGTGCCGCCCGCTCGCACGTTCGCGGCGAGCGCGTCCCAGTCGAGCGCCGAGTCGTCCTTCGTGGGGTCCTCGTGGCCCGTGACGACGGTGACGCTGGAGGCGTGGTCGCGGTGGGTCACCGGGATGCCGGCGACGCCCGGCCCGGCGACGGCGCTGGTGATGCCGGGCACGATCTCGAAGTCGACGCCGGCGGCCGCGAGGTGTTCGGCCTCCTCGCCGCCGCGGCCGAAGACGGTCGGGTCGCCGCCCTTCAGCCGAACCACGTCCTTGCCCTCGCGGGCCTTCCGGACCATCAGGTGGTGGATCTCCTCCTGTGTGGTGCGCTCGCCGTCCGGGCCGGGGCGCTTGCCCACGTCGACGATCTCGGCGGCGTCCGGACAGGACGCCACGATGCGGTCGTCGGCGAGCCTGTCGTGGAGGACGGCGTCCGCCTCGTCGAGTAGTTCGCGTGCCTTTACCGTCAGCAGGTCCGGGTCGCCCGGGCCCGCACCGACCAGATATACCGTTCCTTCGTGCATCGAGATCACCTGTTTAGCGTCCGTTCGTCGCCGCCGCCTCGCTACTTGCGCCCGCTTCGTCGTCCGGCCCCTTACGTTCGTCCCCGCGACCGGCCCGGCGGTACCGGACCCGGTAGCGGTTGGCGGGGTCGCTCACCTCGCCGTCGCGGACCGCCGGGTCGGCGACGAGTTCCGCGTCATCTGGGCCGCCGCCCTCGCTCCGCAGGAACTCGCGGGCCGCGGCCACGAACAGCGAGCAGGGTTCGCGGCAGGGGAACACGCCGTCGCCCCGCGGGGCGGCGAGTTCGTCGCCCTCCGCGGCGTCCCACTCGCGGCGCTTCACGCACTGGGAGTCGACGCAGCAGGCCTCGACCGCCCGTTCCAGCGCCTCGCGGTCGAGTTCTTCGACCTCGGCGTAGATGCCGGTCTGGCGCGCCGCGGTTTCGTCGAAGTGGGTTACGTCGAGGTCACCCTCGCGCTCGCGGTGCCAGTTGGCGACGCTCGCGGGGTAGACGAACTCGACCGCCCGGACGAACGCGTCGGCGTCGGCGGCGGCGAACCGCCAGCCGGTCGGCAGATTCGTCGCGGTCGAGAGCGGCCGGTAGTCGCCCGCGTCGGTGAACCGCGTCCGGTCGCGGACCGCCGTCGGGTCCGAGAGCGCGTCGAGGTCGGCGGCGTCGGCGCCGCGGTCCTCGACGTGCCGGAGTTCGTACGCTCGCTCGCCGTCCTCGCGCCGCGAGACGGCGAGCGAAAGCTCTCCCCACGTCCGCGTCGCCGCTGACGTCTCGCGGGGTTCGAGCCAGTCTAAAAATGCGCGCTTCGCGTCGACGGCCTCCGATTCGGCGGGCGCGGGGGACGGCGAGGCGTCGCCGGACGCCGGCGACGCCTCGTCCGCATCTTCGTTCTCGCCCGCGTCTCGGTTCTCGGCCGCATCCTCGCTCTCGTCCGGCGAACCGAGGACGGCGCCCGCGTCCCGGGCGCGTTCGAGGACCACGTCGGCGACCAGCGGTTCGGTGCCCACCGCGCCGGCGTACCAGACGGTGGCGCCGTCGACCTCGGCGGGCACGTCGTAGCCCTCGCCGGCGTCGTCTGTCAGGCCGACGTCCTCCGGGATGTCCTCCTGGGTGTGGTAGCCGTCGGCGACGAACAGCGGGACCACGACGAGTTCGTCGCTGTCGAAGTGGGCGGTCAGGTTCTCGATGCGGGGGTCCTCGTCCATGAAGAGCGCGCGCACCTCGTCGAAGCGCCCCCGCTCGCGGAGTCGGGCGGCGTGGTCCTGCGTCGCCCGCGCGCTGTTCTCGTTGCGCTCGGTGCCGTGGCCGACCACGGCGAGGCCGACGCCGGGGCCGATTTCGGGGTCGCCGGTCACGCGTTCGGCCCGCCGGGCGACGACGTCGGTCATCGCGTCGTGGGTCCCCACCGGGTCGGTGTAGCGCACGGTCTTCTCGACGTCGAGGTCCCGGCCGTCGGCGACGCGGAGTTCGCGGGGAATCACCTGCTCGGTGAAGTAGCCCTCGCTGGTGAATAGCGGGACGACGTAGACCGTCTCGGCCTCGACGGTCCGCAGCACTTCGCGGGGCGAGGGCTCTTCCTTCCAGAACGCCTCGCGGACCTCGGCGAAAACGCCGCGCGAGCGAATCTCGTCGGCGTGGTCGTAGAGCGGTCGGGCCGACTCGGGGTTCAGGTGCGAGCCGTGGCCGACCAACACGAGCGCCGCATCCTCGGTCATTATTCGTCGCCGTCGTTCCCGTCCCGCCGCTCGGAGAGGTGCTCCCAGATTTCGGTGCAACCGCTCCCGTCGGGCACCTCGGTCAGGTGGTCGTCGGTTCCGTCGCGGTCGGTCGTCCCCGTCTCCGCCGGTTCGACGGCGGATTCCCCGGACGGCGGACGCTCCCCGTCCGGTGTGCGTTCGTCGGGCGGCCGTCGTTCTTCGGCGTCGCTTCGGGTCATCACCCCATCGTTTAGGGTCCGTCCACTAAACCACCGCCCTCCGTGTAATTCCGGCCGATGCTCCCGCCTTCAGGTAATATTTGGGGGAACCTCCGACGGAGTGCGAGCGGTCGTTCGCGGGCCGAGCGGCGACCCACGGTCCGACGCGGCCGATTCGCCGTCGGTGACGCGTCGTTCGACCCGGCGATGGTTGCGGCCGCCGACGCGTTGAGGGTCCGCCGCCGCGAAGTCGAGGTATGGCGACCGCCGTTCGCACGCTGGACGAAGGGGCGTGGGTGAACGTCGACGATACGCGAATCGTCGGCGTCAGCGACGTCTGGAACCTCGCGGACCACGACATCTGCGACTGCGACATCGCGTTCTTCCTCGTGGAGGTGTTCACCGACGTGGGCGTCGACGGGTCGTGGGTCGAGGCCCGCGCCGCGGGTCAGTGCATCGGCTGCGGCGAGAAGGGGACCACCGACTGGCTCCGCATCGGCCGGCCCGGAGACGACGAGTTCCGGCGGGTCGCGGTCGACGGCGTCCACCGTCCGGGATAGCGCCTCGTCGGCGTCTCCGTCCTCACCGGGCTTCGTTCCGGATTTTTCCAACGTCCCAGTTCCCCCCGATTGTTGCCGGTACCGGCGACCTCCGGCGGGCGTTGACGCAGTGGGGGAGGGTTTAGGAGTGGACTCTGTAGGGACACGCATGCCGACTGACGTCGAGAAGTGGAAAGACGAGGTCTACGGCGAGGAGATACGCGACCATATGCTCCGATTCGCCGAAGAGGGATGGGACGCGATTCCGGACGACGAGCACGACGCCTGGTTCGAGCGGTTCAAGTGGTGGGGTCTGTACCACCAGCGCGACGGCCAGGAGAGCTACTTCATGATGCGCATCGGGCCGCCCAGCGGCGTGCTCGAACCCGGCCAACTGCGGGTCATCGGCGAAATCGCCCGCGATTTCGCCGTCGGCCCGGCCGAGAACCCCGAGTTCGGCAACGGCTACGCCGACGTGACCACCCGCCAGGCGGTCCAGCTCCACTGGGTCAACATCGAGGACGTGCCGAAGATCTGGGACCGACTGGAGGAAGCCGGCCTCTCGACCAAGCAGGCCTGCGGCGACTCCTGGCGCAACATCGTCGGCTGTCCCGTCGCCGGCAAGGACGCCAACGAGTTCGTCGAGGCGCTCCCCGTGGTCAAGGACCTCAACGAGAACTTCAAGGGCAACCCCGAGTACGCCAACCTCCCCCGGAAGTGGAAGGTGTCGGTGACCGGCTGCCGGGAAGGCTGCGGCCAGGGCGACATCAACGACATCGGCATCGAACCCGCCGAGAAGGAGATCGACGGCGAGCCGGTCCGCGGCTTCAACGTCCGGGTCGGCGGCGGCCTCGCCGGCCGGGAACCCCGGTTCGCCCGTAACATCGACGTGTTCGCCGAACCCGACCAGGTCGTCGACGTGCTGGGCGGCCTCTCGGGGCTGTTCCGCGACCACGGAAACCGCGAGAACCGCCGGCGGGCCCGCATCAAGTTCCTCGTCGACGAGTGGGGTCCCGAGAAAGTTCGTCGGGTCCTCCAGGAGGACTACGTCGACTTCGAACTCGAGACCGCGGGCGAGGATCTCCGGGAGCAGTACTCCTACAACGCCGGGGTCCCGGACGACCACGGCCACGCCGACCACGTCGGCGTCCACGAACAGCCCGACGGCAACTACTACGTCGGCCTGAACGTCCTCGTCGGCCGCGTCGACGCCGAGGACATGATCGAGATCGCCGACCTCGCCGAGGAGTACGCCTCCGGCGAGGCGCGGCTCACCCAGCGCCAGAACATCGTGCTGACAGACGTGCCCGAGGAGAACCTCGACGGTCTGCTCGACCACGACGTGTTCGAGCGCTACAGCCCGGACCCCCACCCGTTCCAGCGCGGTTCCATCGCCTGCACCGGCACGGAGTTCTGCTCGCTGTCCATCGTCGAGACGAAGAACCGCCAGGTCCGCTTCTCGCGCTGGCTCAAGGAGAACGTCGACCTGCCCGACGACGTCGAGAACTTCCACATCCACCTCTCGGGCTGTACGGCTTCCTGCGCCCAGCCCCAGATCGCCGACATCAGCCTGCGGGGGATGAAGACCCGCAAGAACGGCGAACCGGTCGAGGCGCTCGACATCGGCCTCGGCGGCGGCCTGGGCGAGAACCCGGCGTTCGCCGACTGGGTCCAGGAGCGCATCGCGGCCGACGAGGTGCCCGGCGCCATCAAGAACCTCGTCGAGTCGTTCGCTGAACTCCGCGAGGACGGCGAGACGTTCCGGGAGTTCGTCCAGGCCCGCGACGAGGAGACGCTGGCCGACCTCACCGAACCCGAGGAAACCGACTACGAGGACCCCTACATGCACAACACGAAGAAGACGTGGTACCCCTACGCCGAGGACGACTCGATGGAGGCGAGTCCCGCCCCGAATAGCCCCGAAGACCCGATTACGGGGGACGACTGAGATGACCGGCTCGGGGACGACCGGCGAACTCGCGACCGGCCCCATCACGGAGGCCCGCTGATGGCCGACCGCGTGCTCTCGGTCAACGCCTACACCACGTTCGACCTCATCGACGCGATAGCCGAGGGTCACGGCTGGACCGAGGAAGCCCCGGCGGTCCTCAACGTCAAAACACCGCGGGGCGAGGACGCCCCCGAACAGGTCCTGCTCCAACTCGAACTCGACAACACGCAACTCACCGAACTGCCCGCCCACGCCGACACGGTTCCGCTCACGCCGGACCAGGCCCGGAAGCTCGCGGCCGAACTCGAACGCTACGCCGACTCCGCGGAGTCGGCGTAGCGTTCGAGGCGGGCGCTTTCTCAGGCGAGAGTCGACCGATTTTCCACCGGCGAACGCTCGTGAGACCTGCCACCGGAAGCGCTCGGTGAACCGACTGGCAGGGTGGACTGAAAGGGGCCGCCCGCTCGCGTTCACGTGGTCGCCTGGGCGGGCCACTATTCTCGCCGAGCGACAGCGAGGCGTGAATATCCCGGCCAGCGACTGCGAGCGGGCGGGGGCTTTCGAGGCGGCCAGAGTTCCGTCGGTCGTTGCAGGTCGTGGCGTGGGTCCGGTGGCTTTCGAGACGGTCGTGTTCTCGATTATTGTCACCTCTTGTAGAGAGCAGTCGGACACGTTCGAACCAGTCTCGATTCCGGCCGCTACGCACAGGCGTCACCCAGATTAATGCTACTGCGTAGCGTACTCAGGGGCTATGATAAAAGCGTACACCACCGTTGACTGCGGCGCGGGCGCCGAGGAGGACGCCTGCGCGGCCATCCGGGACATCGAGGGCGTGACCGAGGCCCACATAGTGGCCGGCGACTTCGACGTGGTGGTCGAACTGGAGGGCGAAGAGCCACACGACATCCTCTCGACGGTTTCCTCGAAGATTCGCGCGCTGGACGGCGTCGGCACCACCCGGACGTACATCGCCATCGACTGACGCCGAGTTCAGGCGGCCAATCGTTTTCAGCGGCCGACCGTCTCCGGCGACCCACTCGACCGACTTTCCGCCGACCGACCTGACCGTCGCCTGGGGTTTCTCCGATTCGACCGACCCACCCGTTCGACCCCTACACACTCAAGTCCCCCCAGTGTCGAGTGGCAGATATCTCGATGATCGAAGTCGAAAATCTGCGGAAAGAATACGGCGGTTTCACCGCCGTCGAAGGGAGTAGCTTCGCCATCCCGGACGGCGAGGTGTTCGGCGTCGTCGGCCCCAACGGCGCGGGCAAGACCACGACGCTGAAGATGCTCGCCGGACTCATCGAACCGACCAGCGGCACCGCCCGAGTCGCGGGCTACGACGCCCGCGACCCCCAGATGCGGACCCGACTCGGATTCCTCCCCGAGGAGTCGCCGCTGTACGAGGACATGACGCCCCGGAGCTACCTGGAGTTCTTCGCCGACCTCTACGACGTGCCGGCCGGCACCGCCCGAAAGCGCATCCGCGAGACGTTGGACCGCCTCGACCTCGAACACCGCGACCGGCGACTCGGCGACATGTCGAAGGGGATGAAGCGGAAGGTCGCCATCGCGCGCTCGCTGGTCAACGACCCGGACGTGCTCATCTACGACGAACCCGCCAGCGGCCTCGACCCGCTGACGACCAACTACATCGTGGAGTTCACCCGCGACCTCGCCGAGTCGGGCAAGACCGTCGTGTTCAGCGCCCACAACCTCTTCCACGTCGAGAGCATCTGCGACCGCGTCGCGGTGATGAACGACGGTCGCATCGTCGCGCGCGGGAGCGTCGAGGAGATCCGCGAAGAACACGGCCGGACCGAGTACAACGTCTACACCACGGTCGACGTCGAGGGGTCGGCGCCAGACGGCGACCGGTTCTGCCGCACCGTCGAGAGCATGGACGCCGTCGAGGAGACTCGCGACCTCGCCGCCGCGCGCGGCGGCGAGGTCGTCGACATCCAGACCCACACGCCGAGCCTCGAAGACATCTTCCTCGACATCGCGCGCGAGTCGCCGGGCGTGGAGGGTCGGCCGTGAGCGGCGGCCGAATCGTTCGTGGGACCGCGAGCGCGAACCGGGGTGCCGACCCGTGAAGCTCCGGAAGACGCTCCGCATCGCGCGCTGGGAGGTTTCGAAGAACGCCGGGCAACTCGACCGGCGGACGCTCGCCGTTGCAGCGGTCGTCCTGGTGCTCGTGGCGGGGCTGACGCCGCTGGTCGCCCAGCGGGGCGTCACCCTCGACGACGGAATCTATCGCGTCGGCGTCTCGGAGGACAGCCCCTACCACGACGTCGTGACGATGACGAACGACTCCGCGTTCGTCGCGGTCGAACCGAACGCGCAGGCGTACCTCGACGGCGAGATGGAGGTGCTGATTCAACCCGGCCAACCGATCGTGGCGACCCGAACGCCCAAGGGCCAGGCCGCGCTCTCGGAACTCCGGAAGTCGGTCGAGCGGTACAACGACCGACAGATGACGAAAGAGAGCGACCGGGCCGCCGCGTTCCCGGTGAACGTGTCGGTCGTCTACGCCGATCAGAACACCGGACTCTCGGCACGCGCCGGAGCCAGCGGCGCTGGCTCCGGCGCGTCTAGCGTCGAGACGCGCACGACCCGCGAGGGCGAGATGCGCCTCGGCGGCGGTGGCAGTGGCGGTGACGGAAGCGGGTCCGGCGGCGAAACCGGCGGCGGTGCCGGCGGCGCCGGCACCGCCACCGCACAGTCGTCCGAGGGTGGGTCGGCGGTGCCGCCTTCGGTTGGCGATTCCGGCGGGTCGCTGTTCGGAAGCGGCGGTCGGTCGGGGACGCCCGCCGACATCGCGCCGCCGTTCCCCTTCGAGTCGCTGGTGCTGGCGTTCGCGTTCATCTTGCCGATGAACTTCGTCATCCAAGCGTACGCCTCCAGCGTCATGGACGAGCGAATCAACGACCGCGGGGAACTGTTGCTTGTTTCGCCGGTTTCGCGCGGCGACATCATCGCGGGCAAGACCCTACCGTACTTCGCCGGGA
The DNA here is from genome assembly GCF_024138165.1 of Halorussus vallis. Classification (NCBI taxonomy): domain Archaea; kingdom Methanobacteriati; phylum Methanobacteriota; class Halobacteria; order Halobacteriales; family Haladaptataceae; genus Halorussus; species Halorussus vallis. The sequence continues at coordinate 60,982 of NZ_CP100000.1, forward strand.
TGGTGGGAATCGCCTCCGTGACGGCACTCGGCATCGCCGCGCTGACCCCCGCCGCGGCGGGTGGCCCGCTTGCGGTGGCGGCGACCGCGCTGACCTTGGTCGCTTCCGTCGTCCCCATCGCGGCGCTGTTCCTGGCCTGCGCGTTCGTCGGCGCGATGTTCGCCCGGTCGTTCAAGGAACTCACCTTCGTCACCGTCTCGCTGTCGGTGTTCCTGACCGCCTACGCGTTCGTCCCGGCCATCTTCACCGACGTCCACCCGGTCGCAGCCATCTCGCCGCTGACGCTGGTGGTCCGGGCGCTCCAGGGCGAAGGCGTCCCGCTGGGCGACTACGCGTTCTCGACGCTCCCGCTGTTCCTGACCGCGGGCGTTCTCTTCGCGCTCGGCGCGGGCGTCTACCGCGAGGAGGATATGTTCACCCAGCGGTCGGTTCCGCTGAAGTTCCTCGACGCGCTCGACGGCCAGATCTCGGGCAAGTGGAGCGTCGCGAAGTTGAGCGCGCTCTCGATTCCGTTCGTCTTCGTCGGCGAACTCCTCGTGGTCGCGCTCCTGTTCGCACTCCCGGTGTCGCTTTCGATGCCGGCCCTGCTGGTCGCCATCGCGTTCGTCGAGGAGGTCGCCAAGAGCGTCGGCGTCTACGCCGGGTTCGCCCACGCCAGGTTCGACCGCACGCCCTCGGCGGCGGTCGTCCTCGGCGCGCTCTCGGGGCTGGGCTTCTTCGTCGGCGAGAAGGCGACGGCGGTGGCCCAGCTCGTCGGCCTGCCGAACCTCGAACTCGGCCGGGCGGCGTTCGGCACCGCCACCGGCCTCGGCCTCGAGGCGTCGCCGCTCGTGCTGGTCGGACTCTTCCTCGCGCCGCTGGCGCTACACGCGGTCACCGCCGCGGGGACCGCCGTCGGCGCGTCGAAGGGCCGCGAGTGGTACTTCGGAGCGCTACTGTGGGCGACACTGGTTCACGCCGCCTACAACCTCACGGTGGTGACCAGCCTTGGATAAGCGCCTGACGGTCGCCCGGCGCGAACTCGCCTCACTCCGGAGCGAGAAGACCATCGTACTCGCCATCCTGATACAGCTGTTCGTCGCGGCGTTCTCGTCGTTCCTCGCCGTGGGGCTGGTTTCGCTGTACGACCCCGGTTCGGTGTCGAACCAGTTCGTGGTGGAGTTCGGCGTCACCGGCGAGGCGGGCGACGAACTCGCGCCCGTCATCGAACGCGAGGACGGCTGGGACGCCGTCGAGTACGAGGACACCGAGACGGCCATGCGGGACTTCCGGCGCGGTGCGATTCACGCGGTAATCGAGGTCGAGCGCGCCCCAGACGGAAGCGCGCGGGTCACCGCCACCGCACCGGACGGCAACGTCCGGACCACGCTGGTCGTGACCCAGATCAAGGAACTGCTCGACACCTTCGAGCGCCACGAGCGCCAGCGTCTCGACGACCGCCTCGTCCGCACGCCGCTCGACCTCCCGCCGAAGGGCGCATCGAGCCCCTACTTCGGCTTCACCTACACCGTGCTGGTGCCCCTGCTGATGTTCTTGCCGGTGTTCATCAGCGGGAGCGTCGCCGTCGACACCATCACCGAGGAGTACGACCGCGGGACGCTCGAACTCCTCCGGGTGACGCCGCTGACCGCCACCGACATCGTCGACGGGAAACTGCTGGCGATGGGCGTCCTCGCGCCGACGCAGGCGGCCGCGTGGCTGGCGCTGCTCTCGCTCAACGGCACCGCGGTTTCGAATCCGGCCGAGATTCTGGTGCTCGTCACCGGCTTCTCGCTCGCGGTCGTGACGCTCGGCGCGGCGCTCGCGCTCCGGTTCCGCGACCGCAAGCAGGCCCAGTTCCTCTTCTCGATGGGCGTGCTGGTCGTGTTCAGCGCGACCTACCTCCTGCCGGAGTCGCCCGCCAACACCGTGGCGAAACTGGCCATCGGGAGTCCGACGACGCTGACCCACGCGATGGTCGGCGTCTACGCGGTCGCGTCGCTGGTCGGTTATCTCGCGGTCCGGCAGTTGGTGAACGTCCGCGGTCTGCGAGAGTAGGCCGTCGGTCCGTCTCCCGTCACTTTCGCCGCGATTCTTCGCGAATCTCCGCCATTCTCCGCGCATCGACGAGCGTCGGAGTTCGAAAAATCGGCCGCGGTTCCCGCCCCTGACCCGGCGCACCGCCTCGATGGCGAGCAATCCCTTCGAGCGAGTGCGGTGCGCCCGCCGTGTGCGGGGTTCGCTCGGGATGTCGTCGCTCGCGCTCGACCGGCCCTACGGCCAGAGCCCGCGGGTCGCCTTCGCTTCGCCGATTCGTTCGAGCGCGACGACGTAGGCGGCGTCGCGCCACCCGACGTCGCGGTCCTCGACCACCTCGCGCACGGCGGCCCACGCGGAGCGCATCTCAGATTCGAGTTCCTCCTCGACGCGTTCGCGGGACCACCTGCGGCGGTTGATGTCCTGGAGCCACTCGAAGTACGACACCGTCACCCCGCCCGCGTTCGCCAGGATATCCGGTATCACCGGAATTTCGCGCTCCTCGAGGATGTCGTCGGCGGCGAACGTCGTCGGGCCGTTCGCGCCCTCGACCACGACGTCGGCCTGGACGTCGCCGGCGTTGTCGGCGGTGAGGACGTTGCCGACGGCGGCCGGAATCAGCACGTCCACGTCGAGTTCGAGAATCTCCTCGTTCGTGAGCGTGTTCGGCGCGCCGTAGGACATCACACCCTCGGGTTCTTCCTCGTGGGAGGGCACCGCGTGCGTGTCCAGACCGGTCGTGTCGTAGGCCGCGCCGTTGACGTCCGAAACCGCCACCACGGTCGCGCCCCAGTCGTCGAGCAGGCGGGCGGCGTTCGCGCCCACGCTCCCGTAGCCCTGGACCGCCACCGTCGCGTCCTCGACGTCCCTCCCGTAGTAGTCGACGGCTTCACGGGCGACGATGGCAACGGAGCGGCCCGGCGCCTCCTCGCGGCCGTAACTCCCGCCGACGACCGGCGGCTTGCCGGTGACGACGCCGGGGGTCGTCTCGCCTTCCTGCATCGAGTAGGCGTCCATGAACCACGCCATCGTCTGGGCGTCGGTCCCCATGTCGGGCGCGGGGATGTCCTTCTTCGGCCCGATGGTGTCGCGGAGTTCTTCGGCGAATCGGCGGGTGAGTCGCTCCAACTCGGCCTCGCTCAATTGCTTGGGGTCGACGACGACGCCGCCCTTGCCGCCGCCGAACGGGAGGTCCATCACCGCGCACTTCCAGGTCATCCACATCGACAGCCCTACGCACTCCTCGGTGGTGACGCCCGGGTGATACCGCAGGCCGCCCTTGTAGGGACCCCGGACGTCGTCGTGCTGGGCGCGGTAGCCCGTGAACACTTCGACGCTCCCGTCGTCGCGCTCCAGCGGGACGGCGACTTCGACGACGCGGGTCGGGTGTTTGAGTCGCTCGACGACGCCGGTGTCGACGTCGACGTGGGTGGCCGCTCGTTCCAGTTGCCGCCGCGCGGTCACCAGCGCCGACTCGGCCCCGGTTCCGCCGCCTTCCGCCTCGGTACCGCCGCCTTCCGTCTCGCTCTCGGGCAGGTTCGTCGCCATTTCGTTGTTACTCGCAGGGCATTCCCCGATTCCGCATCGCCGACTCGCAGTCCGGACACCCTCCGGGGTAGTTGACGGCGGATACCGTCGTGCCGCAGTTCAGGCACTCGTACTCGTACTCGGCGTCGGAGTCGTAGGTCACGTCTCGGTGAGTCATGCTCGGCAAAAATTGCTTGCGCGGCCTCCCCCAAGGACGGGGGTGTTGAATAGTAAACCGCGCGAGTCCGGGACATGGTTTACTATTCAACTGTCACCGCGTTCGGCGACTCCTCGAACAGCGACGCGAACAGTTTCCGCTGAATCCGGCGGACATGGTCGTAGAACGCCGTGTGGGAGATGTCGAGCATCGACGCGACGTCGCGACCCGTCACCTCGCGCTGGGCGTCGAAAAACCCGCTGTGGTAGGCGATCTGGGCGACCTCCAGTTGGCGCTCGGTCAGGTCGTCGAGCAGGCCCGCTCGGCGCTCCCGCGTGGGTAGCCCGCGGGTCTGCTCGCGCTGGGCGATCAGTTTCGCGCCGTCGTAGGTGTTCGACAGCACCTCGTCGATGGACCGGACCGTCACCGAGTCGGGCACGTCCACCGTCAGCGAGAGGCCCGCCGGGGTCGCGCGGAGTCGCCGGAGGACGGCCCCGTGGTCGGCGAGGACTCGCGCGACGAAGTCCTCCCGGACGCGGAGGCCGAAGAACCCGGTTTCCTCGGCCCCCCGAATCGGCTTCGCCTCCGAGATGCCCACGAACCCCTCGGCGGCGTCGACCACGGCGTCAGGCGCCGCCCCTTCGACTTCGGCCAGGACGAACGTCGTGCCGTCGTCGCTGGCCACGTCCCCCGCCAGGCGAATCGACGCGCCGGTTTCGCCGGCGAGGCGCGACAGGACCGCGCTCCGGTCGGAGACCTCGTACTCCAGTTCGACGACGGTGTCGCTGCGGAGCGCCTCCTTGCGCTGGACCGCATTGATGGCCGACGCCACGGTGTCGCCGAGTTCGCAGAGCACCGACCGGACCATCCCGTCGAACGCGTCCGGGCGAGCGGCGTAGACGGTCAGCGTCCCGAACAGCACGTCGTCGTACGCGAGCGGAATCGCCAGCACCGACTGGAAGTCCCGGGACACCGCCTCGGCCCGCCACGGTCCCGCCCGGAGGTCGTCGGCGACGTTCGACACCAGCGCCGCCTCGCGGTCGAGCGCCGCCCGGACGGTCGGTTCGACGCTCGCGTCGTCGCCGCCCGGCCCGAGCGAGACGCCGTCCAGGTACCCCCGGTCGTCGCCGGCCCACGCCCTCGGCCGGAGGCTCCCGTCGGCCGGCGCGGTTTCGCCGATCCACGCGAACGCGAAGCGGTCGTCGGTCGTCAGTCGGTCGCAGACGGCCCGCTCGACCTTCTCGCGGGTTTCGGCGCCGACCAGCGCCTGGTCTATCTCCCGGATGAAGGCGTTCACCTGGTTCAACTGCGAGAGCCGCCGGTTCTGGCGCTGGAGTCGCCGGTCGCGCTCCCGGAGTTCGTCCTCGCGTTCGACCCGGTCGAACGCCGCCTCGGCGGTCGCCGCGAGGAGTTCCGCGACCTCCTCGCCGACCTCGTCGAACGCTTCGTCGGCCGCGACGACGAAGACGCCGTGGTCTGCCAGCGGGACCGCGACGTAGCCGTCGAGCGACGCCAGCGGGTCCTCCCGGTCGGCTCCGCCCGCGAGGTCGGCGTCCGAGCGCGTCTTCGTCTCGTCCTCGATGAACGCGCGGCTGACGGTCGTGGCTCGGTCGAGTCGTCGCTCCGCCGGGTCGCCGACCGTCGACCGGAACGCCTCGGACGCCGCGGCCGGGACCAGCGCGTTCGCCTCGGCGTCGAAGCGGTAGACGGCCGCCCCGGTCGGCAGGACCGACTCGGCGTCGGCGACGACCCGCTCGGCTATCTCGTCAGCCGACTCGGCGTAGAGGAGGCTCCGGCTGGTCCGGTGGAGCTGGGTGAGCGCCCGTTCGCGCTGTTTGCGCTTCGTGATGTCGCGACAGCTGTAGAGGGTGGTGCCGCCCTGAATCGAGACGGTCCGGACGTTGACCAGCAGGGTGTGCTCGCGGCCCGCCTGGTCGGTCGCCGTACACTCGATGTTCGTGAGCGTCCGCTCGGATTCGAGTCGCTCCCGGTCGAAGAGGTCGTCCCCGAGGAGCGCGTCGATGGTTCCGAACTCGCGGATCTCCTCGGCGGTGTAGCCGAAGATGAAGTGGACGTTGGGACAGACGTAGGTGAACTCCCCGTCGTCGTCGGTGACCAGCACCGTGTCGGTCATGTTGTTCAGCGTGACCCGGTGGAGTTCCTCGGACTCGCGGAGTTCGGCTTCGAGACGGACCCGCTCGTCGACCTCGTGTCCCTCGACCACGATTCGGTCCGGCCCGTCGGCAAAGCCGACGGGCCGGACCGAGAACTCGAACCGGCGCTCGCGACCCGCGTCGGCGAGGCCGGCCTCGAACGACCCGTACTCGCCGTCGGCGGCGCGCCGAATCGCGCGGTCGAGCGACCGTCCCGACCCCTCGTCCTCGGCCCACGGGAGGCCCCAGAAGCGCTTGCCGACGACGTCGCTCCGGTCCAGTTCGAGGTGGCCGAGCGCGGCCTCGTTGGCCCGGACCACGGTTCCGTCGGCGTCGAGGACCGCGACGAACCGGTCGGGGTCGCCGAAGAACGCCTCGAACTGGCGGGCCTTCTCGCGGCGGTGTCGGTCGTCGCGTCGCTTCCGGACCGCCGCTCGACACCGATTCGCGAGGTCGGCTTCGGCGTCGCCGCCGGTCGGCGCGTAGGCGTCGACGCCGGCGGCGACGGCCTCGCCCGCGAGCGACTCGTTCCCGTCCTCGGGCGCCAGCACGAACGCGGTTTGGACGCCGCGCGAGCGCAATTCGTCGAGCAGTTCGAGTCCCGTCCCCCCGTCGAGTCGGTGCGCGCTGACCGCGCAGTCGAACTCCTCGGTCGGGTCGGTCAGGGTCCGCACCGCCCGCTCGAACCCGCCGACCGACCGCGTCGCGGTCGTCTCCCGGCCCGCTAACTCCCGTCGCGCCCGCTCCCGCCAGGGTTCCGGTCCCACGAGCAGGACGCGAAGGCCCCCGTCGGAAGGTTCCCGGGTCGTATCCATCGATGGGGGTTTGCGAGGCCGGGGGATAAAGTTTGACGACGGCGTCTCCGGGCCGGCGCGACCGCGCTCCGTGCCTTCGCGGACGTCCGCCGCGGGGAAGCCGCCGACCCCGGTTCACTCCCGCGGGCAGGCTTCGTCGGACGTCGTGTCGATGCCGAGCAGCGCGTTGCCGCCGCAGAATCCCGTCGCCGCGTTCTGGAGCAGTCCCGCGCCCGCTATCGCCGCGGTGGCGGCGGTCGCGTTCCGGTCGTCGAGATACGCCGCCACCGCGACGGCGACCAGCCAGGTCCCCAGGACGCCTCTGACGATTCGGTCGAGACCGCCGACGTTCCGCTCGATTCGCATACGCGACGGTACGGACCGGTTCCCCAAATAGTTACGGAGCTAACCAGTACGGGCCGGGAATGCGGGGCGAAACGGTCGGAACGGTCGAGACGGCGTCCGGTAGACGCCGTCTTCCGCGGCTTACCCGCCACATAAATAAACGGACGTGTCGCCAAGGGACGAACGGGGTGTCACCCCATGTCCGAAACGAACGAACGCGGGGATGCCCGCCAGCGAACCGACGACAGCGTGCGCGCTGACGGAGGAACCGCTGACGGACGAACGAACCGCGGTCAGAACCGCCGGCAAGACCGGCGAGGAGACGGAACGCGGGGTCGCGAGGATCGCGGCCCCGGCGACCAGTTCGCTCGCGCGTCCATCCGGTGGCTGTTGGCGCTGATCGGCGTCGTCGTCGTGCTGTTCGGCCTCGGTCAGGCCGTCGGCGTCTCCCTGCTCGGGATGGTCGCCGACGCGCTCGCGTCGCAGACCGGCCGGTGGCTGGTCGTCGCGTTCCTGGGCCTGCTCGTCATCCTGGCCGCGGCGAAGCTCGACTGGCGATAGACTCCGCGAGCCGTTTCGGCCACACTCACCGTTTCTTCGGCGCGCGCGCCATCGGTCGCGCCGGGTCGACTCACCGCTCGTCGATGGTGCTCAGGACCCGCTGGGAGAGTTCCACCTCCGAAAGTTCGCCTTTGACGTGCGCGTCCAACCACTCGCGGTCGGCGCGCCAGGTGCCGCGCTCGCCGCTCTCGTCCCCGTCGTCGATGTCGTAGACGGTCGCGCGCACGTCCCGGAGGTCCCACTCGTCCTGATGGGCGTCCAGCAGGAGGTTGAGGACCCGGCCGATCTCGCGGTGGGGAACACCCCCGCCGGGGGTCGCGGTTTCGTACTCGACCCGCAGGGTCCGGTCGTCGGCCTCGAACGCCGTGACGTAAACGCCGTGGCTCATCAGCCGGGATTCGAGTCGCTCGTGAAGGTCCGTCTCGTCCATGCCGCGACGTACGGACCCCGGGGACTTAGAAGCCGCTCCGGTCGCGCGCGGCGACGCAGGCGCAGGTGACCGTCGGGTCAAGGACCTCCTCGACCACCATCGCCTGTCCGCATTCGGTGCAGACGATCTCCGCTTCGTCGTTCTTCCGGTAGTACTGCAGTGCGTGCGCGCCGATAACGGCTCCCGCGGCCAGCCCGACGGCCCCGGCGAGCGCCTTGTCCAATAGCCCGGTGTCGCGTGCCATGCGAGCGGGAGGTTCGGCCAGAAACTTAAAGGCATTGACGGCGGCATTACGACAGAATCCGGACGGGTCGACGGGTGGAACGTTTTTGTCCGCGTCGGCGGTACTCCCGCCATGGACGACCCCACGGACGACGGCGACGCCGCCGTCGCCATCACGTCGCTCGTCGTGCTCGGCCTCGGCCTCACCGCGCTCTTTCTGGGCTACAGTTGGTTCTGGATGGTGTTCGTGATCGGATTCGCCGTGCTGGTTCCGCTGGTGAAGGTGGCGTCCGACGCGGGCGGGCGGGAACGGCCCGACGACGCCGACCGGTCGCCCGCCGAGCGCGAAACCGCCGCCTCGCCGACCGAGTCGGTCGGCGAGGCGGCCGACGACGAACCCGGTTCGAAGCGCGACGCCCTCGAAACCCTCCGGCGACGGTACGCCGAAGGCGAACTGAGCGACGAGGAGTTCGAGCGGAAGTTAGAGAATCTGCTCAAAACCGAGACGCTGGAGGACGTGCGCGAAACCCTGCGAGAGCGGCGAGGTCCGGAAGGCGACAGCCGACCGGACCTCGAGGACCGCGAACGAGAGTGAGAACGAGAACCGACTCAGAATCCGGGCACGCCCAGCGCGCCGGCGGCCAGGAACCCGAGCACGTTCAGCACGACGAGCACGGCCCAGACCGCGATCCAGGCGACCAGCGCGATGCCGATGGCGCTCCCCCAACCGCCGGGGTAGCGCGCGTTGATGATGTATATCCACGCGAACAACGCGAGTAACGCGCCGATGAACCCGCCCACGAACGGGATGAGGCCGAACAGGCCGGTGATGACCCACCAGACGAACGACCCGATGAGCGCCGTGATTATCGCGTACTCGTAGTCGCTCCTGTCGGCGATGACCCGCGCGCCGACGTAGATGCCGAACGCCCCGATGAGGAGGCTCACGACGAATCCGATGACGTAGTTGAGGATGCCGACCATACACGTCCATTGCACTCAGCGAACTTTTATAATTGCCGCTTAGAGCCGGGCGAAATCGGGGTCGGACGGCGTAATCGGGCACTAGTTCGGCCGGTCAACGGTTCCAGCGACGTTTCGAAATCCGCCTCGCCGTCGTTCGCTCCGAATGTCGGTCCTCGCGGCTTCGCCGCTCGCTTTCTTCGAAATTCTCGCTCGCTGACGCTCGCTCCGAATTTCGCTACTCACCGCTCGTAGCCCAGTTCCTCGCTCACGAGGTCGGCGGCGTTGCGAATCGCCCCGACCGACGAGAGGTAGCCCGCGCCGACGGTCGTCTTCAGCGCCTTCGCCGCCTTCCCGGTGACGACGGTCGGCCCGACCTGTGCGACCGCGCCGTCGCCGATGGAGACGAGCCATCCCGGCGAGTCGAACGCGAACGGTTCGAGGCGCGGTTCGAACACGTCGTCGCCGCCCTCGACGAGCGCGGCGATGTTGTCGGCGACCGTGCGCGCCTCGCGGATGGCCGCCTGAGCGCTCGCGGGCACCGCCTCGCCGTCGGCGTCCACGACCCGCGCAGCGTCGCCGACGACGAAGGTGCCGTCGCCCAGGCGCATCGTGCCGTTGACCGCCGGGCGCTCGCCGTCCAGCGCGTCGGGGCCGCGGATGCCGCCGGTCCAGACGAACTGGTCGTACGGGACCGTCTCGCCGGATTCGAGTTCGACGGCGTCGGCCGTCGCTTCGGCGACCGCCGCGTTCGTGCGAACCTCGACGTCACGCGCTTCGAGCGCCTCGTGGACCGCGCGCTGGAACTTCTCCGGGAACGCGGGCGCGACGCTGTCGAGTCGTTCGAGGACGGTGACCGTCACGCGGTCTGCGTCTTCCGTTCCAACCCCGTTACTATCCTCTTCCTCCCCCTCGGCACGTGTCTCGCGCTCCTCGCGGGCGAACGCCGCGAGTTCGCTCGCAACCTGGACGCCCGACAGGCCCGCGCCGCCGACGACGACCCGGCGCTCGCCGGGGGTTTCCAGCACGTCGAGGAAGTCCGACCGGATTCGGGCGGCGTCGTCCAGCGACTTCAGCGGGGTGGCGTGCTCCTCGACGCCCGGCAAATCGTAGAAGGCGGTTTCGGCGCCGAGGCAGACGGCGGCGTAGTCGTAGTCGAGTTCCTCGTCGTGCTCGGCGTCGCCACGTCCGCTGGGGGTGAGGGTGGCGACGCCGGCCTCGGGGTCGATGTCGGTCACGCGCGCCGTCCGAATCTCGGCGCGGTCGAGCACGTCTTCCAGGTCCACCACGATTTCGTCGGCGATGGACGGGCGGCGGATTGCCCGGTGGACCTCGTGCTGGACGAGGTGGCGGCCGGTCTGCTCGACGACGACGAGTTCGACGTCGTCGGGGACGGTGCGCTCCAACTTCCGGGCCAGGGTGAGTCCGGCGTAGCCCGCGCCGAGGACAGCGATTCGCATTCCCCTGGGAGTACGGACCGGAGGGGCTTAGAAGTGTGCCGGGACGTTCAGAACAGCGCTTCGTTCTCGGGCAGGACCTCGGCGGGGCCGCCGACGCGCCAGGACATGGTTTCGACGCCGCAGTCGGCGACGACCGCCTCGACTTCGTCGACGTACTCCTCGGTGGTGTTGACGTAGACGCTCGCGCCGGTGTCGGTCGAGTAGTAAACCGGCACGCCGTCGTCGCGCAGTTCGCGCACGGCGTCGAAGATTTCGAGCGTCTCGGGCTTCCAGTAAACCCACGCGGCGGGGCCGGTCATGGTCGTCGCGGCCAGCGACAGCGAGTCGTGTTCGGCGGTTTCGAAGACCCGTTCGAAGTCGCCCTCGCGCAGGGCGTCTCGCATCTCCGCGAGTTGGTCGTGGATGTGGGCCATCCGGGCCTCGAACATGTGGCTGTCGGCGGCCTCGCGGTGGGCCTCCTCGGTTTCCTTGTAGGCTGGGACCAGGCCGGCGACGATGCGGACCTCGTCTTCGAGCGGGGATTCGAGGCGCTCGGACCGGCAGTCCTCGTCGTTGAGGCCCGTGTGGAGGTCCGAGAACCCGCCGGTGACCGCCCGGGCGGCCGAGGAGGAACCGCGGCGCGCGATAGTCGAGATTTCGGGCTTCGAGAGGTCGAGGTCGGCGGCCGCGACCGCCGCGGTCGCGGCCGCGGCGAATCCCGAGGAGGAGGAGCCGAGGCCGACGTTCGAGGGGAAGGAGTTCTCGCTCTCTAATCGGACGGGGTGCTCGGCGTGGTCGGCGTCGGCGAGTTCACGTACGTGCGTGATGACCTTCGAGACGCGGTCGGCGGCGTGGCCCGAAAGCTCCTCGCCGTCGACCACGAAGGTGTCCGAATCGAGCGAGGCGTCGAACTCGACGGTGGTCTTGGTGTGGCTCGGCGCGGTGCAGAGGCTGATGGAGTCGTGGTAGGGGAGTCTGAGTTCCTCGTCGCGCATACCGTGGTACTTGACGAGGCCCTGAATCGGGTGGGCCTTCGCGGTCGCCTTCATACTTCGAGGGGTGACGCTACGGCGGATAAATCTCTCGGTACTCCGATAGGGACGAGTCTACGTTTCTGTGGATGCGTTTACGTTTCCAAGCGTAGAATCGATAGAAGGCGCGATTGACGGCGTCGTCGAGACGAAGCGCGCAAATCACGACTCAAATGAGTACCGAACCTCGTCCTCCCCAGCCGATTCTCTCACGCGGAACGTCGAACCCACGAGGGGTGCGACCGCGCGCGCCACGACAGCTGTGGAGATGCGCGATACTGGGCTTGGGTCACCGGCGCGCGCTGGCGCGGCTCGCGGTTTGAGCCGCGTCAATGCGTGCGAGGGACGACCGAGTGCCCGCAGGGCACGACGGAGTCGGCTGGGGAGGCGTGTGGCCGTGGCGGTGCGGTACTCATTTGCATCGTGCGAGCAGGACGCTTCGGTTGACCAGAAGCCGTTTCACGGAGTGCAAGTAGGACGGTTCAACTCGACATGGTATCGTTCGCGTTCCCGAGAACTCCAGAGCAACCACGAATCACCCTCCCGAGGGCAACGAACAAGATTCAAACCGCCACCACCCGACGACGCTACTATGGGAGAGCCACTCGAACCGCGCGAAGCCCAAGTCGAAGAGGTGCTGGACAGACTCTACGAGGCCTACCCCGACTCGACCATCTCGCTCAACTTCTCGAACCGACTCGAACTCCTCATCGCGGTGATGCTGTCGGCCCAGTGCACCGACGAGCGGGTGAACAAGGAGACCGAACACCTCTTCGAGAAGTACGAAACCGTCGAGGACTACGCGAACGCCGACGTCGAGGAACTCTCCGAGGAACTCGGCTCCATCACCTACCACAACAGCAAGGCCGACTACATCAAGTCGTCCGCCCAGGCCATCATCGACGAGCACGACGGCGAGGTGCCCGACACGATGGAGGGGTTGACCGACCTGAAGGGCGTCGGGCGCAAGACCGCCAACGTCGTGCTCCAGCACGGCTACGACACCGTGGAGGGCGTCGTCGTCGACACCCACGTCCAGCGAATCTCGCGGCGACTCGCCATCACGGAGGAGGAGACGCCGAAGAAGATGGAGCGCGACCTGATGGAGGTCGTCCCGAAGGAGCACTGGCAGCAGTACACCCACCTGTTCATCAGCCACGGCCGGGCGACCTGTACGGCCATCAACCCCGACTGCGACGACTGCGTGCTCGAAGACATCTGCCCGTCCTCGAAACTCGACCACGAGATAGACCTCGCCGACGGCGAGCCCTGGGACTGAGTTCGCGTTCGAAGATTCACTTCTCACCGGCGACGGACGCTAAGTTCACGCCACCAGCACGTACTCGGTGACGAACCGGTAGACGCCGGCCAGCCACGCCAGCACCCAGAAGAGGACGTAGCCCGCCACGCCGATTCGCAGACGGCTCCGCCACGCGCCCATGTTCTCGTGGAGTTCGCCGATGTCGACGTCGCGGTCGGCGTCCTCGGCGTAGAGGTCGTGGCCGTGTTTGACCTGGAAGATGCGGACGATGCCCGTGAGCGCGAGGATGAGCATCGCGTACGCCTGCAACCCGAGGAAGGCGTGGAGCGCGGCGAAGCCGCCGATCTGCTCGAAGAAGCGGGGGAACATCCACGTCACCATCGGCACTGTCGTCAGCAGCAGGCCGACGCCGATGAACTTCAGGTGGTGGACCAGCACCGGCCAGGTGACGACCTCCTGGTCGATGATGTACCACGCGCCGTAGAGGTAGAACGGAAAGCTCGCCGTCACCGCGAGCGCCGCCACCGTCGCCACCAGCGCCTCGCTGACCATGTCCGGGGGTTGGGAGTGAGCCAGTTTAAGGCGTGCGAAACAGGTCCCGGAGAAGACAGAAGCGTTTACCCGTTCGAAGCCCAAGCCTCGCGCGATGGCCGACCCCGACAGCGAGTCGCCCCGCGAGGACGCTCCCGAGGTGGACGCGGACGCCGACGACGAGGCCGCCTCGGAGGCCGAGCGCCGCGAGCGACTGCGCGAGGAGGTCGAAGATAAGTACGACTTCGAGGACTTCGGCCCGCGGGACATGGCCGAGATGTCCTACGAGGAGTGGGAGGCGGCCTTCGACCCCGACACCTGGATTACGGGCGAGACGCTGCTCGACCGCGTGGAGGCCGACCTCAAGAACCGCGTCGCCGGCCGGGACGTGTTCGCGGTGGTCGAGCGAATCGTCCAGGACGGCGAACCCCGCCTGCTGGCGTACTCCGACGAGGGTTACGCCGTCGTCTACCCCGACGGGAGCGTCGAGGGCCGGGGCACCGTCCTCCGGGACGTGAAGCCGACCGTCGCGCTGGCGTCGATGGAGAGCTACGAGGTGCCCGAGATGCCCGACGGCGACGTGCTCCCGGACCCCGCGCAGGTGCCCGAGGGGTCGGGTCAACTGGGGAATCAGCTGATGCAGATCGTCGCGGCCGTCCAGTTGCTCGCGGGCGTCGCGTTGCTGTTGTCGGGGCCGGTATTCGGCCTCGACTCGAACAGCTACGTCATCGCCGCGGTGGTCGGCCTCGGCTTCCTCGTGTTCTCCGTGTTCGTCTTCCTGCTGGTCGCGAACGCCCGACTCTCCGACCGCTTCCGCGCCGAGGAGTACCGCAACCGCCTCCGAGCGGTCGGACTCGAAGACGACGAGCGACCCGCGTTCCTCCCGGACGACGACGAGGCGCTCGCCGAGATGGGCGACCGGGCCGGGGCCGAGGACGTCCCGGACGCGGGCGAGGCCGACTCCGCGGAGTCGGCCTCGCCGCCCCGAACCGAGTCGGACCCCAACTGACCGACCGCGGTTCGAGCGCTCGCCGAGGCCCCTACGAAACCCCGACGAGCGTTCACGGGCTTCTCACTCGCCGAAACCGTCATCCGGCGGCATCGGTGGCTTTAAGCGACTCCTGCCCTGAGTCCCAAGTGTATGAAGAGGCGGGACTTTCTGATGGCAGCCAGCGGTGTTGCTGGCGGAACCGCCGCGGGTGCGGCGACCGCCGGCGCCCAGGAGACGACCACGTCTTCTGGCAACGGCACCTCCACCGGCAACACCACGACTGCCTCTGGAAACGCGACGACGACGGCCGCCAACGGGACGGCGGGCGGTACCACGTCCGGCGGTGGCGGCGGTGGCGGTGGACCGACGAAGACCGTGACGGTCGGCCCCGGCGGGAGCCTGAAGTTCGAGCCCGCGGACGTCACCATCGCGCCCGGGACCACGGTCAAGTGGGTCTGGGAATCTGACAACCACAACGTGGTGCCCTCGAGCGTCCCCGACGGCGCTAGCTGGGAGGGGACGCCCGGCGCGCCGAGCAAGACGTACAACACCGGTTACACCTACACGCACACGTTCCAGACGACCGGAACCTACGAGTACTTCTGCCAGCCCCACAAGACCGCCGGCATGACCGGCACCATCACCGTTCAACAGGGCGGTGCAAGCTCCGGCGGCGGCGGGCACGCGGAGGCCAACCCCGAACACATGGGCGTGCCGTTCCAGGCCCACTTCGTCGGCATCGCGACCCTCCTGATGATGGTCGTCTCGCTGGTGTACACGTTCTTCCTGTTGAAGTACGGCGAATCGCCGCACGCCAAAGGGGGTAGCTAACCGTGTCCTCGACCGGCTCCACCTACGGCGACATCCACCGCTACGAACCGGCCCGCGAGAGCACGGCCGCCGCCATCGCCATCGTGTTGTTGACGGTGGTGGAGGTCGTGTTCGTCGGCCTGTTCACCTACGGACTCCTCAGCGGATGGGGGTACACCGAGATCGGGAACATGTACCTCGGGTTCATTCTCGGGGTCATCTTCGTCGATCTGGCGTTCATCCTCCTGCTGTACCGCAAGGAGTTCCTCCCCGACGTGATGATCGTCAAGAAGCGTCGGCGCAAGTGGGAGGACCTCTACGTCCGCGAAGAACAGGTCGACGGCAGCGGTTCGGTCGGTAGTGCGTGGGACCAGTTCAAGCGCGCAGTGTATCCCTACTACAAGCGATAACCATGCCAGAAGAAAACGACAAGTATCCGGAGAGCTCAGGTCGTCGCCGCTTCGTGAAAGGCGTCGTCGGCAGCGCGTCCCTCGCGGGCATCGGGACCGGTGCCGCGACGGCAATCAACTCCGCCACCTCGCCCTCGGGTGCGGGCGGCGGTATCACGCAGTTCATGGCGATGGAGAACACGGCCGGCCCCGCCCCGCGCGGGATGCCACAGGTCCCCATCGAGGTCGACTCGGAGGGGTATCTGAAGGGCGTCTGGCCCGAGGTCAAGACCGTCACCCAGCAGGGCCGCGAGGTGAAGGTCGCGGAGATGAACCTCGGCGGCGTCACCTACACGAGCGAGTGGTTCCAGTACTGCGGCGTCCAGACGTACCCCGGCGTCGCGCCCGACGCCGACCAGGACAACTACCTCCGCTACACGGGCAACTCGAAGTTCGAGTGGCAGAACGAGGAGGTCGAGAAGGGCGCCAAGGTCCACGTCGACGACTTCGCCGACTACGAGACGTGGGGCAACGGCATCGGTTCGAGCGGCATCGGCAAGCCCGCGATGACGACCTGGCGCTCCCAGGACGTGCCCCCCAGCGGGACGATGGTCGTTCAGGTCATTCGCTCGACCAAGGTCGAGAAGATGGCCGACAAGGGCGACAAGTGGCTGCAGGCGAGCACGGACCAGGGGTTCATCGCCAACCTGAACAAGTGTACGCACTTCTGTTGCGTACCGTCGTTCAAGGGCCTGGCGGGGTCGGCGGTCGCCGGCGCGACCGACATGATCTACTGCCAGTGCCACCAGTCGGTGTACGACCCGTTCAACATCGTCAAGAAATCGTTCGTGGCGCTCCCGCGCCCGGAGGACGACTGAGATGAGCATCGAACGCAAAGACGAGTACGACCACGGCGAGTGGATGCGCGAGAAGAACCTGACGCCGGTCGAGACGACGTTCCTCACGACGCTCATCTGGCTCGACAAGCGCTTCCGGGTCGTCGACTACCTCGAGATTCTGGAGACACTCTACTACCGGGTCAATCTCCAGATGCCCAAGAGCCACACCGAGCAGTACAACCTCGACAACAAGTTCTGGTACTGGTACCCGTTGTACGCGCTCGGGAGTTTCTCGACCATCGCGTACGTCGTGGCCGCCATCAGCGGCGCGCTGCTCGGCTTCTACTACGCGCCGGGTACCGAGGGTGACCCGTCGCTGGCGTACAACCAGCTGACGTTCATCATGACCGACCTGAACTTCGGGTTCATGCTCCGGTCCATCCACCGGTGGTCGGCCCAGGTGATGGTCGCGGCGGTGTTCCTGCACATGCTGAGGGTCTACTTCACCGGCGCGTACAAGGAGCCCCGCGAACTCAACTGGATCATCGGCATCATCCTCATCAGCCTCACGATGGTGTTCGGGTACACGGGCTACCTGCTTCCGTGGGACCAGCTGGCGTTCTGGGCAGGACAGATCGGCGTGGAGATGAGCCTCTCGATTCCGCTGGCGGGCGAGTGGGTCGCCCAGCTGATATTCGGCGGTTTCAGCCTGAGCGCGGCGACGCTCCAGCGGATGTACATCCTCCACGTGTTCTTCCTCCCGTTCGTCGTGACCACCATCATCGCCGTCCACATCGCCATCGTGTGGATTCAGGGCATCGCGGAACCCCACTGATCAACCATGGCAGACGAAGAACAAGAACCCAAGACAGACGGAAGCGGCACCGGAATCGTCCCGCCGGACGACGAGACCCCGACGTGGAGCGAGCGCAAAGAACGCACCCAGGGGCTCTCCCGGCTGACCTACGAGTACTTCGAGCGGGCCCGACGTGAGGACCAGGACCTCCGCCAGGAGTCCAGCTACGTCGAGCGCGACGTACTGGCGTTCCCGGTGTGGCCCCACGAGATGATCCGGAACCTCTCGCTGACGAGCTTCTTCGTCGGCATGATCATCTTCCTGTCGGCGACGCTGCCGCCGCACCTCGGTCCGCCGGCCGACCCGAGTTCCACCCCGGCGGTCATCCTGCCCGACTGGTACCTCTACTGGTCGTTCGGCCTGCTGAAGCTCGGCCCGCTCAACCCCGAACTGGCGATCCTGGGCGGCGAGAAGCTGATGTCCGACCGCTCGTACGGTGTCGTCGCCAACGTCGTCGTCGTCGGCTTCATCGCCGTCGTGCCGTTCCTCAACAAGGGGAGCGCGCGGCGGCCCGTCGAGCAGCCGTTCTGGGCCGCGGTCGGCATGACCGGCGTCGTCTTCGCCGTCACCATCAGCGCGCTGTCGATCAAGAACCTCATCCCCATCGACTCGCACCTGCTGTTCGACCTGACGTTCCTGCTGCCCATCGTCGGCGGCACCATCACCTACGCGGTGTTGAAGTCGATGCGCGAAGGGTACATGTTCGACCTCAACCGGCGGTACTACCGGCTCCGACCGCCGAAGTAACGCCCGCCGTTTTACTCCGCCATGGATTCCAGTACCGACCGTTCCGACGACGAGTCTCGCGCCCGCGAGGTCGTCGTCCCGCTCCACCTCTACAAGGTGGTCACCGTCTTCTCGACGCTGTTCGCCGTCGCGTTCGTCGTCGGCGGGTTCATCGTCCTCGACACCGCAACCGGCCAGGCGAGACTCTCGTTCTCGGAGGTCGACGTGCCGGTGGCGATACTCGGCGTGGCGATGGTGGCCGCGGGAGCGGTCGTCTACGCGTTCTCCACGCGGTTCCGCGCCGAAGGAATGGGAAAACCTAAAGACGGCAGCGACGAACCTTCTGATAATGGCTGACGAATTCGCGAAGGGACTCGGCATCGCCACGGCGGGCGGACTCGTCTGGATGGTGCTGTCGGGCTGGTACACCACGCCCGGCTTCGAGGAGGCACAGCTCTGGGGGAAGATTCCCGGCAACCTCGACACCTACGGGCAGGCAGCGATTATGCTTCGCTCGACGATGGCCTGGTTCATCATCTTCGGCGCCCTGACGTTCTGGGTCCTCATCCCGGCGTTCAGGCAGATTCGAGAAGCCCGATAACGCCCCGTTTCTCCTTCGTTTCGTCGTCCCGAAGACGCGGTAGCGTTCGTACGTCTCTGTGAAAACGCCGCGCCGCTGGTGTTCTGCCGCGTGTAGCGACGCCGGCTACTCACGGCGCGTAGAAACGTACGAACGCTACCGCCCCGTTCCGTGAAACGAGCGGAACGGTGGTCGAAACCGCTTAAACTCCGGCCGGAAGCTTCTAAACGCCTCGATTCGGGAAGCAGGCTTACAAGTCCGCGTCCCCTGAAGACTGTAATGAGTACGAGTCGATGCGGCTACATCTTTCGTATCGCATCCCCGCTCTCCGACCAGCGCGAGGCGTGTTGCACGCGCGAGGTCCTCGACGGCGCCGACCGTTGTGCGTTCCACCTCGACGGCGACAAGAGCGACGTGATACGGAAACCGCTGACGGTGGGGAAAGACGAGCGGTTGAGCGAGTCGGTGTTTCGCGGAGCGAACCTCGCCGGGGAGGAAGCGTTCGCGGGTCGGACCCTGAACGACTGTGACTTCTCTTCGGCCGACCTCCGACACGTCGACTTCTCCGAGGCCGACCTCACCGACGCGACCTTCTGCGACGCCGACCTCCGGTACGCCGACCTCACGAACGCCCGACTCCAGAACGCCGACTTCACCGGCGCCCAGTTACAGCAGGCCGACCTCGTCGACGCCGACGGTCGCGGCGCGACGTTCGAGGGCGCCAACCTGGAGAACACCTCGTTCACCCGCACCAACCTCCGGAACGCGACCATCGTCGACGCCGAACTGTACGAGGCCGCCTTCTCGGACACCTGGATCAACCAGGGGACCGAACTGGGCGAGACGTGCGTCTACGAGACGAAAGACGAGTCGGAGTCGGCCGACGCCGAGTGGTCGAACCGGTACTCGGCGGCCGCCTGGACCTACCGAGCGCTCGAACAACTCTGCCGGGAGAACGCGCTCCCCCGCAAGACCCGCAAGTACTACATCCGCGAGAAGAACGCCCGCCGGAAGTTCGCCTGGCACACCGGCGACTACCGGCGAGCGTTGAAGGCCGAAGGGTCGCGGTGGGTGATGGAGTACGGCTCGAACCCGTGGCGGGTCGTCGGCGTCTCCGCGGTCGTCATCCTGCTCTCGGCCATGATTTACCCGCTAACGGGCGGCATCCAGGAGTCCGTCGGCGGATCGACCATCACCTACTCGGTCGAGGACCCGACCGAGATCAACAGCTTGAACCTGAGCTACCTCTACACGGTCGTCTTCTTGAAGAGCCTCTACTTCAGCATCGTCACCTTCGCGACGCTGGGGTACGGCGACATCAGCCCCATCGGAGCGGCGGCCCGGGCCGTCGCGACGTTCGAAACCATCATGGGGTCGCTGTTGATCGCGCTGCTGGTGTTCGTCCTCTCGCGGAGCGTCACCTGGTAACCGGTTTCGAGGCGACCCCGCCGCCCGGCCCGTAGCTACTCGCCGATGGTCTCCCACTCGTAGGCCTGCGGGTGGTCAGGAACCGCTCCGAGCTGCTGGAACAGTCCGAGGGTGTCGAAACAGACCCACGCCTCGGCGATGTGCTCGCGCTCGATTCGGTAGACGACGGTCCCCGTGACCTCGACGGACTCGCCCTGGGGTTCGATGTCGATGAGTCGGTCGCCGTCGTGGGTGCCGGTGAGAGTGGTGCGCGCGACGACGCGGTCGTCCTCGGCGATGAGGTCGTCGACGGACTGTTCGATGTCCGGGAACGCACACCGCATCTGGTCGATGTGGTCCTTGAACGCCTCGAGGTCGGCCGAGCGGTCCGAGGTCGGCAGTCCGTACACGACGATGTTCGGACTGCAGGTTTCGTCGAGCGCGTCGAGGTCGCCGTCGCCCCACGCCCGTTCGTACTCGACCCGGACGAGTTGCTTGTACGCCTCGCCGTCGTCGATGGATGGGTTCGGGGTCATGGTCATCCCCGTCAGGGGTCTTTCTGAGGGTTCGCGCTCCAGCAACAAAGTAACCCCTCACGTTCCGTCGAGCAGTCACGTTCCGGAGTCTCCGCCGGGCGCGCGTGAACGCCGGACCGAAAGCAGAAGAGAGGCGCGTCAGACGACCGCGTTCCACCACTGGTCGATGAGGAAGAACAGGCTGAGGTAGCCCGCGTAGAGGAACACCACGACCGAGGCGGCGAGCGCGCCGTTGGGCTTGCTCAGTTCCTCGCCGCTCCGGAGTTCGACCTCCCGGGCCTCGAACTCGAAGAAGTCGGTGACGAACAGTCCGAGCACGAGCGACGAGAGGACGATGCCCGCGTGGTGGTGGAGGGTCAGCAGGTAGAACGACCCGAGGACCAGCAGGACGTTCGACGCTTCGTGGACGACGTTGCGGCTGAGGTGTTCTTCGTGGTCGTCGCTGCGGGCCTGTTTGCGGTAGTCGCGGTACGCCCAGAACCGGGTCCCCATGTTGACCAGCACCAGCGCCAACACCACGTACTCGACGTACGGTTCGAGCACGTCGATGGGTCCGAGCAGTGACAGCGGTTGCATAGTAGATAATCGGGAAGGCGACGTATTATATCCTTTCCATTCACCTGGTTCGCGCGCGGTCAGCGCTCGAAGAAGGGGCGACTCTCGGGTACCCGCGCCACCGCGAGCGCGCCGTCCCGGGCGACTTCGACCGGCACGTGGGGTGCGACCGACCGGACCGTCCGGTCGTCGAGCAGCAGCGACACCTCGCTCTCGTCGCGTTCGACCGACAGCGTCACGGGGCGGTCCGTCGAGACGACCCAGTGGTCCGCGTTCACCGCGAACGGGGCGACGGGGAGGACGCCGACGACGCCCGACCCGGGTTCGAGTATCGGCCCGCCGGCGGTCCGGCCGTAGCCGTGACTGCCGGTCGGCGTCGAGACGACCAGACCGTCGGCGCGGACGCGAGCGACCTGCTCGCCGCGCGACCGGACGGCGTACTCCGAGATACGGGCGGGTTCGGCGGTGACGAGCATCACGTCGGCGAGCGCGCGACCCGCGCGCTCGCCGTCGACCGACGCGGCGAGCACGTCCCGAGTGTCGCGTTCAAAGTCGCCACCGAGCAGTGACTCGACGCCCGCCGCCGCGTCGCCGGCCGCGACCCCGCCGTAGCCCGGCCCGGCGTCCACCGGGAGGACCGGCGCTCCGACGTCGGCGCGGACGAGGTCGAGCAGGGCCGCCTCGCCGACCGCGACGACCGACCCGGGGTCGGCCGCGGTCGCCTCGGCCGCCGAACCGCGAACCAGTTCGGCACCGCCGGCTTCGACCGCCTCGCAGACCCGACCGGCGAGCGGTCCGTCGCCGACGACGCCGACCGCCCTCGGACTCTCCTCGTGGGAACTACCCATCAATCTCTCATTCCTCCCCATCCCTGAAAAGGGTACGGAGTCGACGCTGGGAGTCGGGCTCGATTGCTGATGTGAGTGTGGCCGTATCTTTCGCAGGGGAAGTGGCCGACCGGGCTGCACTGCGACTCGAACGACGACAACGCCGCAAACCGCCCCACTTGCACGATGCAACTGAGAAATCGCACCGCGACAGCCACAGACCCCCCCAGCCGACTCCTTCGCACCCCTGCGGGGCGCTCAGTCGTCCCTTGTGCGAGATTGTCGCACCCACGAGGGGTGCGACTGCGCGCGCCACGTCGGTGTGGAGATAGGCGAGACTGACCAGTGGTGATGGCGCGCGCTGGCGCGGCCCTGTGCCGCGCCATCTTCGTGCGAAGGATGAGCGAACGCAGTGAGCGAATCGGCTGGGGAGGCGTCTGGCTGCGGGTGCGGTGCGGTACTCATTTGTACCGTGTGAGTAGCGGTCACTGTCGCGGCAGCAGTTTACGAGTAGCGGTCGCTGTTGTCGCAGCGGTCCGGCTACCGTCACGGAACAGCAACAACGTATTTACAGTATCGCCTCGCCACCGAAATCTGCACTGAAAAAGCCGACCTCCAAGCTACTCGTCGTAGGGCCAGTCGCCGGTTATCTTCATCCCCTCGGCCTTGTCCTCGGCTTCCAGCGCGTCGGCGATTTCCTCGGGGTCCTTGCGCGCGACGTCGACGTCCTCGCTCGCCAGGCGAACCGTCAACTCGGTCAGCAGAATCGCCTGCTCGCGGAGGTCCCGAACCTCGAGTTTGTCGATGGTGTCGGCGTAGGTGTGGCCCCACCCGCGACCCTCGTCGTCGCTCTCGCTGGAGACGTGGTAGCCCGGGACGCCCCACTGGACGTACGGCCAGTGGTCGCTGTGGGGACCCTGCTCGGGGAGCGTCTTCACCGGGTGGCCGAAGTCGTCGGCGACCGACCGGGCCGCCTCTTCCAGCGCGTCGAAGCCGTGCGTGTAGAACGAGAGGGTGCGGCCCCTGACCACGCCGTCGTTGTTGACGATGGCCTTGATGGCGTCGAGGTCAGTGCGCTCCTCGGTGTCGTAGTTCGACCCGACGAGGCCGACCTCTTCGGCCCCGTAAGCGATGAACCGGACCTTCGTGTCGAGTTCGTCCTCGCGTTCGGCGAGCGCCCGGGCCATCTCGACGACCATGGCGGTGCCGGCGCCGTTGTCCATCGCTCCCTCGGCGATGTCGTGGGCGTCGACGTGACTCGTCACGAAGACCTCCTCGTCGGTGTCCGGACCTAACTCGGCGTGGACGTTCTGGCTCGTCGCGTCGTGGACGTCGGCGTCGACCGCCACCTCGACCGTCTCGCCGTCTCGCGAACGCCGCCCGCTCGACCCGGTCGAGGCGCTGCGCGCCTCGCGCCCGAACCGCCGCGAGAGTCGAGCGCCGACCTCCTTGCTGACGCCGACCGCCGGGACGTCGCCGATGGGTTCGTCGGGGGTGCCGACGCTCCCCGTGGGCGGGAGACAGCCCTCGACGTGGTTCCTGAAGACGAAGGCGGCCGCGCCGCCCTCGACGGCGTAGTAGTACTTCTCGCGCCGGTGGACGAACCGGTCGTAGTGGCCGGGGACGTTCGTCGCGACCATCACGACCTTCCCGTCGACGTCGGCCTCCTCGAAGTCCTCGGGCAGGCCGTAGCCGAGGTCCAGCAGTTCGGCCTCGGCGCTCCCGGACGGACTCCGGGGGAGCGCGATGCAGTCCTGGACGGTGTCGTCCGCGCGAATCTCGCTCGACCCCCGGGTCCAGCCCTGTATCTCGAACTCGTCGAGTCGGGCGTCGCGCGCGCCGACCGATTCGAGCGCGTCGCGCGTCAGTTCCGCGGCCTCGCGCTCGCCCTCGCTTCCGGCCATCCGGTCGCCGACGTCGACGAGCGCTTCGAGGTGGTCCCATCCCGTCTCGCTGGTGAACGTCTCGCCGATCCACCGTGTCATACCTCCGCGTGCACCCGGACGCCGCCTAAGCCTTTCGAATCGAAAGGTCCGACGATCTTTCGATTCGGGCCCGTCGTTCGGGCGTTGCGTTCCGAGTTCGTCGCTCGCTTTTTAAGGAAGGTGACCATGTTTCGCCAATCGCCCGGGTCAACGATACTTTATAATGATGGATGTCCATTAACTGGACAGACAGTCGGTGATCGACGATATGGCAATACAGGCACCCGATATGGCGCGAGTCGTCGCGCCCGATGGCACCGTCGAGGAGGGCGCGGCCCCCGACCTCTCCTCGGAGGCGGTCGAGGAGATGTACCGCTTGCAGGTCCTCTCCCGAACGTTCGACGAGAAGGCGGTGAAACTCCACCGGCAGGGACGCATCGGTACGTACGCGCCCCTGCAGGGCCAGGAGGCCGCGCAGGTCGGCGCGGCGTTCGCCCTCGCGGAGTCGGACTACTGCTTCCCGACCTACCGCGACCACGCGATGTACCTGGCCCGCGGCCTTCCCCTCGAAGAGATACTGGTCTACCTACTCGGCGAGGGTAACTACGTCGACCGACGGGACCCCGAGACGCTCCGGACGTTCCCGCCGACCATCCCCATCGCCACCCAACTCCCCCACGCGGTCGGCCTGAGCATGGCGGCCGACTACAAGGACGACGACGTGGCGGCGCTGGTCAGCTTCGGCGACGGCGCGACTAGCGAGGGCGACTTCCACGAGGGCATGAACTTCGCGGGCGTCTTCGAGACGCCCACCGTCTTCTTCTGCCAGAACAACCAGTGGGCCATCTCGGTGCCGCGCGAGCGCCAGACCGCGAGCGCGACCATCGCCCAGAAGGCTCAGGCCTACGGCTTCGACGGCATCCGCGTCGACGGCAACGACGTGCTCGGCGTCTACCGGGCGGTTTCCGAAGCGTTGGAGAGCGCGAAGGCCGGCGAGGGACCGCGGCTCATCGAGGCGGTCACCTACCGCCAGGGCGCTCACACCACCACCGACGACCCGTCGGTCTACCGCGACGACGACGAGGTCGAAGAGTGGATGAAGAAGGACCCGCTCGAACGAACCCGCGAGTACCTCGAAGCGGTCCACGACTGGGGCGACGACGACGAGCGCGAACTCCGCGAGTGGGCCGAGGAACGGGTGGCCGAGGCCGTTGCCATCGCCGAGGAGCGGACGGGCCTCGACGTCGACGACATCTTCGAGCACGTCTTCGCCGAGACGCCCCGCCACCTTCAGCGCCAGCGCGAGCAGGTCGTCGACGAACCCGAGGTCGAGCGGTAGCCGGATAGTGTCGAATCGCCGTGTTGTTCTTCGCGTACTCCTGATACGCTTATCCGTCGTGGCCGGGAACCACCGCCATGGAGAAACCGCGTGACGCTCCGCCAACCAGAAAGGGTGCGGTCCAACACCTCGAAAACGCCCTCGCCGAAACCAGCGACGACGAAGTGAAGTACCACATCCGCGAGGCCCTCCAGTTACTGGGCATCGAGTAGTACCGTCGGTCACGCCGGCCGTCGTCGCGTCGACCGAGTCACTTCTCACCGTCCGGTCGTCGTCGCGTCGTCCGACCGATTCGACGTCGCCGCCGGACCGCCATCTGCGCGTTCGTCGCCCATGAGTCCCGCCGGCGAGCGTCGCGGCGCGACGCTCGCCGGCGGAAAGCACCGAGGCCTCCCCACGGCAGGTGGCGACGCTCGGGGTTCGAAGCGGTCGGAAAAAGTCGGTTCGGACGAGCCGATTCAGAAGACCTGAATCTCGGCGCCCGCGTACAGCGCGACGACCAGGAAGATCCACACGGCGTCGACGAAGTGCCAGTACATCGAGACGGTTTCGACCGACACGTCGCGCTCGGCGGAGTACTGGCCGTAGAGCGCGCGGACGAACACGATGCCGATGAGCACCGCGCCCATCGAGACGTGCAGTCCGTGGAGGCCGGTCAGGCCGTAGAACGCCGAGGAGTAGATGCCCGAGGTGAGCGTGAAGCCCTCGTGTTGGATGAACTCGTAGTACTCCAGAACCTGCCCGCCGATGAAGACGATGCCGAGCAGGAGCGTCGCGCCCAGGCCGACGATGAAGTTCTTGCGGTTACCCTTCTTGAGTTCGACGTGGCCCCAGTGGAGCGTGATGGAAGACAGCACCAGCAGCGCGGTGTTGATGAGCACCAGCGACCCGAGCAGGTGCGGCAGGTCCGAGGGCGACCACGTCCCCACGCGGATGAAGGCGTAGTAGACGAACCCGGCGCTGAACGTCGCTATCTCGGAGCCGAGGAACAGTATCATCCCCCACCGAAGCGCCAGCGCGCCGTGACCCTCGGCGGTCCAGTAGGACTTGACGAAGGCGTGGTAGACCCAGCCGTACAGGCCGACGAGGAAGATGCCGACGGAGGCCACGAACACCGCGGGACCGGCCACCGGGCCGACGACGGGCTGTTGGCCCCGCGCCAGCAGGAACAGCGCGGCGCCGATGTAGACGCCCGCGCCCCCGAGCGCGGTGATGAAGGGCCACCAGCTCGCCTCGCCGAACCCCCGGGGCCAGTCCTCGACGGCCGGGAGGTGGTGGCCGTGCTCTTCTCCTGAGTCGTCCGTCACTGTCATACGTCGTGATTTGCGACCCAGTCACTAAAAATGCACCTGAACGCCTTCGGGAGCGGAACCGACCGACCGGCCGGAGATTCCCGCGGTCGACCGGCCGAAAACTCCCGTCGCAGACCGCCGACGGTGCGCACCCGCGGCTATCCGAAATCGGCGAGAGGAAGAAGAGAGAGCGTCGCGGTCGTCAGCTCGAACTGTTGGAGCCGCCCTTCTGCTCCTGGAGCCACTGCTGGTACTCCTGCTGGGAGACGACCCGGACCTCTCCGAGCATCTTCGAGTGGCCCACGCCGCAGTACTCCGCGCAGTAGAGCTGGTAGGTGCCGGTGTTCGTGATCTTCGTCTTGATGGTTTCGTGCTGGCCGGGGAGCGCGTCCTGTTTCAGCCCGAGTTCCGGAACGTGGAACGCGTGGAGCCAGTCGGTCGAGGTGACGCTCAGATAGACGTTCTTGCCCTTCGGCAGGACGAGCGTGCCGGTCGTCGAGACGTTCTCGCCCCGGTAGTTGAAGGTCCAGAGGTACTTCTGACCGACGACCTCGACCTCCACGGCCTCCTCGCTGGGCTGGTACTCGCCCGTGGCGTTCGAGACGTACGTGCTGGCCATCACGCCGTAGGAAGCGTAGCCGACGACGAGCAGCACCAGCGCCGTGGCGATGGTCCAGGAGATCTCCAGCCGGCGGTTCTCCTTGGTGGGCTGGGGGTCGTCGTTCTTGCGGTACTTCCAGACGGTGTAGATGAGGATACCCTCGACCAACACCGTGATGGGGACCGCCATGTAGAGGAGCTGGGTGTTCAGCGAACGGATGAGGGCCTCCGTCGTCGAGTCGTAGGCCGCCACCGGGTCGGCGATGAGCGCGAGAAACGCCACGCCCAGCAGCGAGACTACGGCTGTCCGCTTGTGCTTCATAGCTGTTTGTGGCTTAGGGTGATTTCCATAAATACCTACTGACTTCCCGTGCCCGGGCGGCTCTCGACGGTCCGGGGAAGTCGGACCGGTCGGTCGTTTCGACGCTCGGTTCGCCGGCGCGAGCGGTCGGACATCGGGCGTCGTGAGCGATCGGACGCCGGCCGTCGCGAACGGCCGAGTTTCCGGCGCGACGCTGGCTGGACGCTCCGGCGCCGCGAGCCGGAGAACTGCCCCGGCCGAGCGCGAGTCGGTTGGACTAAATACGGCGAGGCGAAAGTATCGACAAGGCGATTCGCGTGACTGCACACGTCTCCTCCCGGCGGTTCGCGTCCATGCTGGCGGCGACCGCCATCGGCGTCTACCTGCTCGTCGTCGTCGGCGCCACGACGGCCCTCACCGAGGCCGCCGCGGCGTGTCCGACCTGGCCCGCGTGTAACGGCCGGTGGGTCGTGCCCCTCGACGAGCCGAAACTCGCCATCGCGTGGGGCCATCGCGTCGTGGCGCTCGGTGTCGGCCTCCTGTTGGCCGCGACGTTCGCGGTCGGCTGGCGCGACGCAGACCGCCGGGTCAAGGCCGCGCTCGCCGTCGCGCTCGCGCTCTACCCCGGTCAAATCCTGCTCGGCGCGTTCGCGGCGACCACCGTCGGCGCGGCGCTGGTTTCGGGCGTCCACCTCGTCGTCGGCATGGCTATCTTCTCGGGCGTCGTCCTCGCGCTCGCGTGGACGCTCGAACCGGAGACGTTCGACGAACCCGACGGCGTCGCCGACCCCGAGGCGGTTCCGGACGTCGGCGACGCCGCGGCGTCGCCGACGTCCGACGCGCCCGGCGACGCTACGTCGGCCGCCACCTCGAACCCGACCGACGGTCCGCTCGCCGCCGCGAAGCAGACGGCGAGCGGCTACTTCCGACTGATGAAACCCCGGCTAATGTGGCTCCTGTGTCTGGTCGCCTCGGCGGGGATGGCGCTGGCGGCGGGACCGGACCACCTGCGCGTCGAGACGGTGGTCGCCACCCTCACGGGCGGCGTCCTCTCCATCGGCGCGTCCGGGACGTTTAACCACGTCCTCGAACGCGACGTCGACCGCAAGATGGCCCGGACATCCGACCGGCCGACCGCGACCGACCGGATTCCGGTCCGCAACGCCATCGCGTTCGGCGTCGCGCTCGCGGCGCTCTCGCTCGCGGCGTTCCTCACCGTGAACCTGCTGGCGGCCGCGCTCGGCATGTTCGCCATCTTGTTCTACAGTGTGGTCTACACCCTCCTGCTCAAGCCCAACACCGTCCAGAACACCGTCATCGGCGGCTTCGCGGGGGCGCTGCCCGCGCTCATCGGCTGGGCCGCGGTGACCGGCGAGGTCGGCCTGCCGGCGGTCGTGCTGGCGGGGGTCATCTTCCTGTGGACGCCCGCGCACTTCTACAACCTCGCGCTGGCGTACAAGGACGACTACGCCCGCGGGGGCTTCCCGATGATGCCGGTCGTCCGCGGGGAGGCCGTCACGCGCAAGCACATCCTGCTGTGGCTGGCGGCGACCCTGCTGGCGGCGGGCCTGCTCTCGACGGTGACGACCCTCGGGTGGCTCTACGCCGTCACCAGCGTGACCTTCGGCGGGGTGTTCCTCTGGGCGGTCGTCAGACTCCACCAGGAGCGGACCGACCGGGCGGCCTTCCGGTCGTTCCACGCCTCGAACGCCTACCTGGGGACGCTGTTGCTCGCTGTCGTCGTCGACGCGCTCGTTCTCTGACCGCGCGGACCGACACGCCGCACGCGACCACCCAACCATGACCCGGACACTCGACTTCGAACGGTTCCGGCCGGACCGCGACACGCTCCTGTGGGCCGGACTGCTGGTCAACACCGAACTGATACTCACCTTCGCGTACCTGCTGTTGAGCGACGCGCAGGTGACCGAACCGCGCTACCTCGTCTACCCGTTCGTCTGGCTGAACGCCAGCGTCTGGGCGTTCGTCCACGCCGACCCCGTCGCGCGTTCGACCCGGGACCGGTACGTCGGCGCGGCGGTCGCCGTCGGCTACTTCCTGCTACTCGCCCGCGTCGGCGGCGTCGTCGCGCCGGGCGTCGGCGAACACGCGCTCGGGTGGCGAATCGCCTGGCTCCCGCCGGGATGGGGTCCCGCCGTCCTCTACAGCGGCGCGACGGTCAACCTCGCGCTGATGCCCTACAAGGTGGTCGGCTACCTCGCGCTCGCCTACCTCGTCTACGCCACGGTGCTCGACGCCGCCGGGTCGGCCGTCTCGGGCCTGCTCGGCCTGCTGTCGTGCGTCAGTTGCACCTGGCCCGTCGTGGCGACGGTGGCGACCGGACTCACCGGGAGCGGGGCCGCGGTCGCCACCGCGGCGACGAACTTCTCCTACGCCATC
Source organism: Halorussus vallis (assembly GCF_024138165.1). Taxonomy (NCBI): domain Archaea; kingdom Methanobacteriati; phylum Methanobacteriota; class Halobacteria; order Halobacteriales; family Haladaptataceae; genus Halorussus; species Halorussus vallis. The sequence goes on from NZ_CP100000.1 coordinate 90,785, forward strand.
GGGACCGTCGTGTTCGTGGTGACCGTCGGCCTGCTCTCGTGGCGGCCCACTCTCGGCGGTCGAACGTAGTCTTCCTTCGGCCGCGCGGGACCGAGCCCTCGCTGACGTGACGGTCGCGCGGTGTTCTCGAATCGATTTCGAGCAGGCAGTGCCTTCTAATCGATTCGCCTGGATACCGCCCGTCACTCTATTATTTAATGTGATAATTTGAGATAGGTATAAATCTGTCCGCGTCAGACATTCGTCCGACGCCGCATGCCACCAACCGGCGAAGACGTTCGAGCGGCGGCCGCGATGCTCGCCGAGCGCGCCGACCACCGGTCGGTGACGACAGAGCGACTGGCGGGGTCGGCCGACGCGGTCACCGGCCTCCGGTCGCCGGTCGTCTCGCACCTCCGCGACGGCGAGCAACCGAAGTTCTGCTTCGAGAGCGCCCCCGAGGGCGTCGGCATCGGCGACGAGGAGTCCACCGTCGTCCCCGACCGCGGCGGCGTGTTCGTGTTCACCGACCTCCGCGTCTACCTCCTACTGGGCGTCGGCGACGCCGACAAGGCGCTGAGCCTCCCCTACGAGTCGCTCACCGCCCCCGCCGAGGCTCATCCGGGGATGGATCGCCACCGCATCCACCTCCGGACCGAGGAGACGAGCTACCACCTCTGGGTGCCCGCGTCCTTCGACGGCGACGACGCGGCGCAGGCCGCCGAGTACGCCACCTACCAGCACAAGCGCGCGACCCCCGACACCGGCGGCGGGCAGACCCCTTCTGAGGAACCCCAGACCGTCGAGGAGCGACTCCGCCGACTCGGCGACGCCCACTCGCGGGGACTCATCTCGACCGAGGAGTTCGAGCGCCGGAAACAGGAGTTGAAGGAGTACGGCGAGTAGCGAACCGAACCCCTTACCACCGAACCGCCACAACGCTCGGACATGACCGACGTACTCGTCGCCGAGGGACTCCGCAAGACGTACGGCGACGCGACGGCGCTGGACGGCGTATCGCTGTCGGTCGCCGAGGGCGAGGTGTTCGCGCTCATCGGCCCTAACGGCGCGGGCAAGACGACGCTCGTCCGGGCGCTGACCGGGACGACGACGCCCGACTCGGGGTCAGTGTCGGTGTTCGGCGAGGCCCCCGGGGCCGTCGAGCGCTCTCGGCTGGGACTGCTCCCCCAGTCGTTCGACCCACCCGAACGCCTGACCGCCCGCGAGCTAATCGGCTACTACGCGGGCCTGTACGACGAGGCCCGCGACCCCGAGGCGGTGCTCTCGGAGGTCGGACTGGCCGACGCCGGGACGACGTGGTACGAGAACCTCTCGGGCGGCCAGCGGCGCCGGACCTGCGTCGGCACCGCGCTGGTCAACGACCCCGACCTCCTCTTCCTGGACGAACCGACGACCGGCATCGACCCCGCGGGTCGGCGGGCGCTCTGGGACCTCGTCGAGGACCTGGCCGACCGCGGCACGACGGTGTTCCTGACGACCCACTACATGGAGGAGGCCGAACGCCTCGCCGACCGGGTCGGACTCCTCGCCGACGGGCAGGTCGTCGAGGTCGGGTCCCCCGGCGCCCTCGTCGCCGAGTACGGTGGACGCCCCCGACTGGTCGTGGACGTCGAGGCGGTCGAGGACGACGAAGCGAGGGCCGCCGGTCAGCAGGACCGCGCCTCGGCGCCCGCCGCGGCGGGCGCCGACGCGCTCGCGGACGCCGGGTTCTCCGCCGAGGAAACCGACGAGGGACTGGTCGTCGCGGACGTCTCGCCCGAGGACATCGGCGGGGTGGTCGCGGCGCTGAACGAGGCCGGCGTGGCCTACGAGGCGCTGACGTGGAAACAACCTGACCTGGAGGACGTGTTCCTCCGACTCGCCGGCCGTGCGGTCGCCGACGCGTCGGCGACCGCGCCGGCCGGCGCAGGAGGTCTCGCCAGCGCGGACGCCGGCGCCGGAAAGGGCGGAGACGGCGACGGAGACGACGGCGAAACCGCCCTCGCGGGAGGCGACCAATGACGGCGGTCGGCCGGGTGCGCTCGGAGGCGTTCGCGGCGTGGCACTCGTTCGTCCGGCGCCGGACTGCGGTGTTCTTCACGTTCTTCTTCCCGGTCATCCTTATCCTCATCTTCGCGGTACTGGTTCAGACGAATCCTGGCGGCGGCGGCCTGTTCGCCCAGCCGCCGGGCTACTACCTGCCGGGCTACCTCGCGGTCGTGGTGCTGTTCACGCCGCTGTCGCGGGTCGGTTCGACGGTGGCGCGCCACCGCGAGGGCAACCGCTTCGAGAAGTTGGCGACCACGCCGCTGTCCCGCGCCGAGTGGCTGCTGGCCCACACGCTGGTCAACGTCGCCATCATCGGCATCGCGGGACTCATCATCCTCGGCCTGATGGCGCTGGTGACGGGGACGGCCAACCTCGCGCTCGGCCCCGTGACCCTGGCGCTCGTGGCCGTCTTCGTGGCACTGGCGGTCGCGCTGTTCTGCGGGCTGGGCGCGGTGCTGGGCGGACTGGCCGACTCCCAGGACGGCGTCATCGCCGCGAGCAACGCCATCGCGCTCCCGTTGCTCTTCCTCTCGAACACCTTCGTCACGCCCGACATGCTCCCGGCGTGGTTCCGACCCGCCGTGAACCTCTCGCCGCTGACCTACTTCGCGCGCGGCGTTCGGGAACTGACGTACGTCGACCCGTCGATGGTGGTCGAACCGTTCACCGTCGAAGGAAACCTCGCCGTTCTCGCGGTCCTCACCGTCGTCTTCTTCGCGGCCGGAGCCTACGCGATTCCGCGGACCGACTGAGCGCAGTCGGCCCCCGGTTCGGCCGCACTGCGCCGGCGCGGCCGAACCGACTATCGACTCGCCGCCCGTGGTCCGTCCCGTGCGCTTCGACCCGTTCGACGAGGACGACGACGAGGCGGCCGACCGCGACCTCCGGCGGTCGATAGGAAAGATATCGCCCGTCACGCTCCGGGAGTTCGTCCTCCTCGCAGTGCTCATCCAGGTCGGCCTGTTCGCCGCCAGCCTCGGCCTCATGCTCGCGGCGTTCCGCGGCCAGGACGTGTTCGGCGGCGCGCTGGTCGGCATCGGCGCGCTCGCGCTGGCGCTCGCCGCCGCGGTGTACCTGCGCCGGCGCGCTCGCCGACGGGAGTGAGCGTCCCCTCGACTCGTCGCGACGGGACGCCCCGTCAGTCGTTCTTCTCGGCGATTCGCGTCCGGACCGAGGCGTACCGGCCTCCGTCGTCGCTCCCGTCCCGTTCGCTCCCGCCGTCGCCCTCCGGGTGGTTCTCGACTCGGACGCCCTTCAGGCGGAGCATCTCGACGGCCGCGTCGGCGTCGGCGTCGGTCCGGGCGTCGAGTTCGAGGCGCTCCGAACCGTCCTCGCCGTGCGCGACCCGGAGGGTCCTGTCGGTCCGAGTCGCGGACTCGACGGCGGCGAGGGCGACGTCTTCGGACCCCGTCGCCTTCCTGGCGACGGCGATAGCGACCACGACGAGAGCCGCAAGGGGAAACAACTGTACGACGGTCACGGACCCGACCCCGGACTCGACAAGGGTCGGAATCGCGGGCGCCAGACGCGAGAACGTCGCTATCGTCGTGAGAATCGAGAGGAAGAAGAAGGCCTTGTGCATCCGGTCGGCCCGGACCCACTTCTCGCGGTACGTCCCGCGGGCGAACCCGACGGGCGACCGCACGACGCGCAGGCGGCCGTCGGCGACCTCGGCGCGACCGCGCGTAGTTCGGAACGACCACGAATCGCTCATCGTCCGTTCGTCGCGGTCGGCCGTCTTAGTTCGCTCGGCTTACACGAACGGACCGGATACGGGGAGTGCTATACGAACGGGACGAACACGGGAACGTACTTCTCGGCGCCGTAGACGTGGTTGAGTAGCACGTAGGTGACGATGCCCAGCGCGAGGCTCAGGCTCCAGGCGCCCGCGGCCCACCGGCCGACCCGCGCGTGGGCGGTGTTCCGGAGTTCCGTCGGGGTGTGGGTCAGTCCGAGGACGACGGCGTAGACGACCACGGGGACCGCGATTACCGAGAGCGCGATGTGGACCGCCAGCATCGCGAGGTAGGCGTAGTAGACGAGTCCGGACGCCGCGATGTGCTTCTCGCCGCCGCCGCCGACCTTGGTGAGGTAGAGCGCCAGGAAGACGACGATGAGCGAGAACGCCGTCAGCATCGCGGCGCGGTGCTTTCGCACCTCGCCGCGGCGTATCCAGTACCACCCGGCGAGAAGCGCCGAGAGCGCGACGGTGTTGACGACCGCGATGGCGTGGCTCAGCAGGTCGACGGTCGAACGTTCGAGTTCGGGATAGATGGGCAACAGCCCCGCGAACGTCCCGAGGACCAGGACGTACCCGAACACCGACAGCACCGCGGCCGCGGCCCGCGGGTTGTCCTTGACGCGCCGCTTCGCAGTCGAAGTGGCCATACGTTGGCGTTTGGACTATCGACTCAAGTGTGTTGCTGTCCGGGGTAGCGAGCGCTCCGTCTCGGAATCCGGTGGATACGGTGGAGTGCGAACTGCGTGAAGGTGAGGGAGGACGAGTCGAGCGAACGACTTCCGACGCCCGTGAGTCGCGTCACCGAGTACACTCTGACGGTTCGTCACACCGAGCGTGAGTCTCGCGTCGACCCGGACGAAACCGGTTCGACCGCATCGACCCCCGGTTCCCCAACCAGGCTTGCGAAAAACCAGACGAACTTTCAGTAACGTTTCCGTTAAAGTGAAATCCGAACGCGGGGAAGTTGGTGGTATGAGCGCAGACCAGGAGCAGCAGTCGATTCGCTGTCTCGTCGCCAAGGTCGGACTCGACGGCCACGACCGGGGCGCACACGTCATCGCGCGGGCGTTCCGCGACGCCGGCTTCGAGGTCATCTACTCGGGCCTGCACAACGCCCCCGACGAGATCGTGCAGGCGGCGGTCCAGGAGGACGTGAACGTGCTGGGCATCTCCATCCTCTCGGGCGCCCACAACACGCTCGTCCCGAAGGTCATCGAGGGCCTCAAGGAGTACGGCGCGTTCGAGGACACCCTCGTCCTCGTCGGCGGGGTCATCCCCGACGACGACAAGGCCGAACTCAAGGAACTCGGCGTCGCCGAGGTGTTCGGTCCCGGCACGCCGATGGAAGAGACCATCGAGTTCGTCCGCGAGAACGCGCCCCAGCGATGAGCGACGACGCGAACGGGGCCGGCGCGGGGAGTGGCGACGCGGGCCGCGACGCAGACGCCGAAACGCGCGCCGAGAACGACCGGCTGGTCGACGAACTGCTCGACGGGAAGCACCGCGCGCTCGCCCGGGTCATCACCAAGATCGAGAACCGCGCGCCGGGCTACCGCGACCTCGTCTCTCGGCTCCACGACCACACCGGCCACGCAGAAGTGGTGGGCATCACCGGCAGTCCCGGCGCGGGCAAGTCGACGCTCGTGGACAAGATGGCCGAGGCCTACCGCGACCGCGGCGAAACCGTTGGCGTCATCGCGGTCGACCCCTCCTCGCCGTTCACTGGCGGCGCGGTGCTGGGCGACCGCATCCGGATGGCGAGCAACGTCGGCGACATGGACGTGTTCTTCCGGTCGATGAGCGCCCGGGGTCGGCTCGGCGGCCTCTCGACCGCGACCACCGACGCGGCGAAGGCCCTCGACGCGTTCGGCAAGGACCGCATCGTCATCGAGACGGTCGGCGCGGGCCAGAACGAGATAGACGTGGTGAAGACCGCCGACACCGTCGCGGTGCTGGTGCCGCCGGGCAGCGGCGACAACGTCCAGATGCTCAAGGCCGGCATCCTCGAAATCGGTGACGTGTTCGTGGTGAACAAGGCCGACCTCGACGGCGCCGACCGCACCGTCCAGGAGCTAGAGGAGATGATCCACATGCAGAACGACCGCACCGCCGGCCTCTCGACGGGCCACCACGGGGCGGGGTCGACGGACTCGCACGGCGGGGACGCGGGCGGTGACGCCGACGAAGAAACCGAAAGCTGGCAACCGCAGGTCGTCGAAACGGTCGCCAAGACCGGCGAGGGTGTCGAGGACTTCCTCGACGCGCTGGCCGACCACCGGCGCTACCTGGAGGAGTCGGGCCTGTTCGAGGTCAAGGCCCGGACGCGGTACGCCGAGGAGATTCGCAACCTGCTCCGGGACGACGTGAGCGGACTACTGGAGGAGGAGATAGAACGCCAGGGCGGCATCGAGGAACTGGCCGAGCGCGTCTACGAGAAGGAAACCGACCCCTACTCGGTCGCGGACGATATCATCGGGCCGTTGGAAGACTGTCTGGACGAGTAGCTACCCGGCGGACTCGGTATCCTTTCGGTCGAGACTCCGCGGTGGAGACGAGGAGCGCTCCTCGTGAACCGTGGCGTCTCGAAGTGGTGGACCAATACGATTCGACCGAGACCCCACCGCAACTGCGACCGCTACGTACACTCCACGGCTGTTCACTACTCCTGGGACGCTGGCGGTCAGGTGAGGTCTGTCCGTTCGAACTGCCAATAGCCCACGGCGAGCGGCACCACGACCCAGACGACCAACACCGCGATACCGAACAACTGCACCCGTACGTCGCCGAGGTATCCGATGGACGGGTCGGCGAGGCTGGCGACGAACGTGCGACTCTCGACGAAGTTCTCCATCGGGTTCAGCCGCTGAGCATAGAGGTACCACGTCGGCCACGTACTCGGTTCCAGTTGGTCGATACCCGCGGTCGAGGCGCTCCCCGTCGCCACCAGAGCCACCAGCGGTAACCCGATGTTCTTCCAGAGGGGGAAGGGACCGAAGAACATGAACAGTCCGAGTACAGTTGCGATAGCCTGCAGTCGGGAGGAAACGGCCGCAGAGACGCCGACCGTCACGGCAGTCCACACCGCACCGTAAGCTACGATGTAGGCCGCCATGACGACGAACAGCCCTATCGGGAGGGTTCCGTAAGCCGCGACCACGACGACGCCGAGTGCCAAAGTTCCGATCAGGAGTACGACCGCGACGAGGGCTATCCGTCCGAGCAGTTTGCCGACGACGACGTCACGGCGGGTGACAGGGTGGCCGAACAGCACCCGAAGGCTCCCGGATTCGCGTTCGCCGACGACCGCCCTGTAGGCTGCGATCATCACCAGCGGCGCGACGAAGTTCTGGAAGGTCAACGGGAAGAACGTGACGGCGTTAGCTGCGTCGTCGAGGATGGGGCCGTCCGTCATACCGAAGAAGTTCGGAACGGTCACGACGAGCAGTACCAGCGTGAGGCCCCACAACAGTTTCGAGCGAGCCGCGTCCGCGAACTCCTTCTTCGCGATGATCAGCGGCGTCGACGTCATCGGTTGGCCTCCGAGGCGGGTGCTTCGTTCGTGTACTCGACGAACAGGTCCGTCAGGTCCGTCTCCTCGATGTCGATGTCGGTTACGGACGCGCCCGCCCGCTCGATGCGCGAGATGACGTCGGCCTTCACCGCAGGGTCTGAACAATCGATGCGCAACGTCGTTCCGTCGACCGTCACGTCGCCGACGCCGTCTACCGCTCGGAGTCCGGACGTATCCGGAACGTCGTCGACGACGACGACGAGCGTGGACACTGACCCAGCGGCGTCGCGGAGTCCGGCGACGGTGTCGACGGCCACGAGTTCGCCTCCGTTCATGATGGCCACCCGGTCGCAGACTGCCTCGACCTGGTCCATGAGGTGGCTGGAGAAGAACACGGTCGCGCCGCGGTCGGCCTCCTCACGGACGATTCGCTGCATTTCCTGGATACCCGCGGGATCGAGACCGCTCGATGGCTCGTCGAGGATGAGCAACTCGGGCTGGTCTACGAGTGCCATTCCCAGCGCGAGTCGCTGGCGCATACCCTTCGAGAAGCCACCGACGGTTCGGTCGGCGGCTTCGTCGAGTCCGACCCGGTCCAGAATCCCGTCCGGGTCGTCTGGGCTGTCTTCCAAATCGATCGCAAACCCGACGTGCTCGCGGGCGGTGAGGCGGTCGTAGAGACCGTACCCCTCTGGGAGGATGCCGATACGCTGGCGAACAGCGCGCAGTTCGCGCCGGGGGTCGCGTCCGAGGACGGTGATCTCGCCCGACGTCGGTCGGACGAAATCGAGTAGCATGTTTATCGTAGTCGACTTGCCTGCGCCGTTCGGCCCGAGGAAGCCGAACACTTCGCCTTCCTCGACCGTGAGATCGAGATCATCGACGGCGGTGACGTCGTCGCCGAAGCGTTTCGTCAGGTCGTGCGTCTCGATGGAGGGCATCGTATCTCTGACCTGTCTCCATATGGTCAAGAAATTATCTATACACACCCGAACGCCGAAAACCGGTCGTCCGGTCGTCCACTCGTCGCTAGTCGTCGCTCGGAACGCCGCCCGGCGCCGCGGGTTCGACCACGCCCTCGTGCCACGTCCCGCGGAGGAACCAGACGGCGGCCGCGAGCGCGGTCAACACGTTCGAGAGGGCGATGCCGAGCCACGCGCCCTGCGCGCCCAGGCCGCCCCACGAGAGCAGCGCGTAGGCGGGCGGCGCGCGGAAGACGAACAGCGAGAGGATGGCGAACACCATCGCGGTTCGCGTGCTCCCGCTGCCGCGGAAGCCGCCGTTGAGAACCTGGTAGACCCCGAGGAAGACGAACGTCGGCCCGATGACGGCGAGGTAGTCGGCGCCGAGGTCGACGACGGCCGCCGCGTTCTTGCCCGTGATGAACACGCCGACGATGGGGTCGGCGAACGCGTACGCGAGCGCGCTCACGACCACGAGGACCGCCCCGAGCATCCCGGCGGCCATGAACACCCCGCGGCGCGCGCGGTCGGGTTTGCCCGCGCCGAGGTTCTGGCCCACCACGGTCTCGATGCTCTGGGAGAGGCCCAGCGCGGGCATCAACACCAGCGTCAGCAGGCGGTTGCCGATACCGTAGGCGGCGACCGCGTCGGCCCCCGCGAGCGCGACGATGGCGGTCATCACCGAGACGCCCAGCGCGCGGGTGCTCTGTTCGACGCTGGTCGGCGCGCCGATGCGCACGATGCGCCGGACCGTCTCCGCGCGGAGCCACAGGTCGTCGAGCGAGAGGTGGATGCCCACCCGGCCGGAGAACAACAGCGCCACGCCGACGAGCGCGCCGACGCCCCGCGAGAGGACGGTGGCGATGGCCGCGCCCTGGACGCCGAACCCGGCGAACCCGGTCATCCCGTACAGCGTCCGCTGGAGGCCTTCGAGGCCGAGGTAGCCGAACAGGACGTTGTCCCGGAACCCGAGGATGAGTACGGGGTCGAGCACCACGTTGAGCACGACGCCGAACAGCATCAGGTACATCGGGGTCTTGGTGTCGCCCCACCCGCGCAGCAGCGCCTGGAAGATGAAGAACCCGAACATGAAGAAGACGCCCAGGAAGATTGTCCTGGTGTACGTCACCGAGAGCGCGTAGACGTGGGTGCCCGGAGTCGCCCCGATGACGTCGAGCATCGTCGGCGTGAGGACGTAGCCCAGCGCCGAGAAGGCCACCGAAACCAGCGTGACGAACGCGATGGTCTGGCCGGCGATGTGGTCGACCTCCTCGTCGCGGCCCGCACCCTTGCTCTGGGCGACCAGGACGGTGCCGGCGATCGTGAACCCGCCGCCGATGCTGATCATCAGGAAGACCAGCGGCCAGGAGAACGACAGCGCGCTGACCGCGTCCTGGCCGAGTCGTCCGACCCAGAAGGTATCGGCGAGGTTGTAGGCGGTCTGCATCATCTGGGAGAGCACCAGCGGCAGCGACAGCACGACCAGGGGTTTCAGCAGGTCGCCATCGGTCAGGTCGACCGCCCGGCCCGGTCCGCTCCCCGCGTCGGAATCGGTTTCGGCGTCGGCGCCGAGGCCCGTCTCGCTGTCGGCGTTCGGGTCGTCGGCCTCACTCACCGTCATCACCGGCCAAGAGCGTCGCTTCGACGTACCTGTCGAGTTCCTCGCGGACTTGCTCGGAGGGGTCCGTCTCGGCGGTGACGCTCTGGGTCATCGCGCCGCTGACGACCGTCATCAGGTAGGCGGCCACGCGGGACGGGTCGACCGGGCGGAAGACGCCCTCCTCGATGCCGGTTTCGACGACGTCCTCCAGTCGCCCCCGGAAGAACTCGTCGTGGCGGGCGAACTGCTCGCGGTAGCGCTCGTCGTTGGCGGCCTGGGCGCGGAGTTCGACCATCGCCTGCCTGAACTCCCGGCGCTCTTCGGGGAGGTCCGCGTCGACGATGCCGTCGAGGATGGCCTCCAGGTGGTCGCGCGGTCGACTCTCGCCGATTTCGGGCACCGACGCCGCGAACTCCTCGAGCATGAACTCCAGGAAGTCCAGCAGGAGTTCGTCCTTGCTGTCGTAGTGGTGGTAGAGCAGCGACTTGCTCTTCTCGAAATCGTCGCCGATGCGCTGGATGGTCAGGCCCGCGTACCCGTGCTCGCAGAGCGCGAGGTAGGTGGCCTTCATTATGGCCTCGCGGGTGTCGGCGGGGTCGTTCAGAAACGAATCGTCGTCGTTCATTGTTGACTGAATATTCATTCAGCCGGGATAAGGGTTCCGTCCTCGGCGGGTCGGGAACCTTCGAGCGCCGACGGGAAACGCCGGACGCGCACGGACGGGTTCGCCGGAATCGTTAATTACGAGTCGCGCCGTAGAACCGGCGAATCCGAACATGGTCGCCGTCTCGGCTCTGCTCACGTTGGGCCTCCTCGCGATGCTTCCCTTCGGCCTCTACAACTTCTGGGTTCGCCACTCCGACAGGCCGCGAGTCTGGAAGTTGTACAAGACCTTCGCCGTGCTGGCGAGCGCGTCCTGTCTGGTCACGTTCGGTGATACGGTGAGAGTTCGACTCCCATATTTGCTAGAACTTGGCGTCCTGGGTGTCGGTCTGGCGTCGCTCGCACTGTGGATGTGGTTCGGCGCGGAAGCGAACCGAAATCGGGTGAACTAGATCGATCTGCCAGCGTTTCGTGTTTCGGACGTAGACCCCTTCGGCGAGCGGTGCCGACGACGAGCGGCTAGCTACTCCCGGTACAAGCGACCCGACACCGAGAGTCTCGGCTGGTCGTAGTTCCATGAGTTGAGCAGCGTCTCGGTCGTGACGTGCATCGAACCGCGGCGGATACCCACGGCTCTCCGAAACGAGCGAATCACGAGAAAACCGCCGCTAAAACGACTCGAAACGCGAAAATCCGCTTAAATCTCGCTCTCGAAGTCGTCGAGCGAGTAGGTCGGCTCGGCGCCGCGGCGGTCGAGCGTTTCGTTAGCCAGCAGCCAGTAGACAACCGACAGCGCCTTGCGACCCTTGTTGTTCGTCGGGACGACGAGGTCGACGTTGCTGGTGTTGTTGTTGGAGTCGCACATCGCGATGACCGGGATGCCGACCGTGATGGCCTCCTTGACGGCCTGGGCGTCGCCGATGGGGTCGGTGACGACCACGACGTCCGGTTCGATGTAGCCGTCGTACTTGGGGTTAGTCAGCGTGCCCGGGATGAACCGACCCGTGCGGGCGCGAGCGCCCACGGCGTCGGCGAACTTCTCGGCCGGGAACCGACCGTACTGGCGCGAGGAGGTGACCAGAATCTGCTCGGGGCTGTAGTTCGACAGGAAGTCCGCGGCCGTGCGGATGCGCTGGTCGGTCTTGGACACGTCGAGGACGTACAGACCGTCGGTGCGCACGCGGTGGATGAACCGCTCCATGTCCTGGGTCTTCTGCTGGGTACCGATGTGGACCCCGGCGCCGAGGTAGTCCTCGACGGGGATGAGGAGGTCGGCCTCCTCCTGGTTCTCCATCACGTCCTCGTCGAGGTTCGGACCCGCGTCCTCCTCGGGTTCGGCCTCGGCCTCGGACTCGGCGTCCTCGGCGTCGGTTTCGGTCGTCTCCGCGTCGTCGGCCTCAGCCGCAACGTCCTCGTCGGGGTCGACCGACGGTTCCGCACCGGACTCGCCCGTGGGTTCGGGGTCGATGTCCGATTCTGCGGCATCGAGGCCTTCGTCTTCTACTTGTTCTTGGTCGTTTTCGCTCATAATCGTGAAACGTTCTGCTCGATTCGAACGAGCTCGTTCAGCTTGGCGGTTCGCTCGCCGCCGACCGCGCCCGTCTTGATGTACGGCGCGTCGGTCGCCACGGCGAGGTGTGCGATGGTGGTGTCCTCGGTCTCCCCGCTCCGGTGGGAGATGACTGGTTCGTAGCCGTTCTCGACGGCGAGTTCGACCGCGTCGAAGGCGTCGCTGAGCGTGCCGATCTGGTTGGGCTTGACCAGGATGGAGTTACCGGCATCCTGCTCGATGCCCGTCTCCAGACGTTCGACGTTGGTGACGAACAGGTCGTCGCCGCAGATCAGCGTCCGGTCGCCGACCTTCTCGGTGAGGTCGGCGAAGCCCTCGTAGTCGTCCTCGTCGAGCGGATCCTCGACGTAGACGAGGTCGTACTCGTCGACGAGGTCGGCGATGTACTCGACTTGCTCGTCGGTGTCGCGAGTCGTCTCGCGGTAGACGTACTCCTCGTCGTCGGCGTCGTACAGTTCGGCGCCGGCCACGTCGAGGCCGAACCGAATCTCGAAGCCGAACTCGTCGGAGACGGCGTCGGTGGCCTCCTCCATCAGTTCGAACGCTTCTGCGTCGTCGATGGAGGGCGCCCACGCGCCCTCGTCGCCCTTGCCTGCGGCGATGTCGCGGTCGTCCAGCAGGTCGTGGACCTTCTGGTGGACCGCCGCGTTGGCGAAGACGGCTTCCTGGACGCTCGGCGCGCCGATGGGCGCGGCGAGGAACTCCTGAATCGCCGTCGCGTCGGCGGCGTGCTCGCCGCCGCCGATGACGTTACCTAGCGGCGTCGGGAACGTGTCGCCCCGGAACGCGCCGCCGAGGTGCTGGTACAGCGGGGCACCGAGCACGTCCGCGGCGGCCTTCGCAGCGGCCATGCTGATGGCGACCGCGCTGTTGGCGCCGATCTCCGAGAAGTCGTCGGTGCCGTCGGCCGCGCGAAGCGTCCGGTCGACGTCGCGCTGGTCGCCGACGAAGACCTGGCCTTCGAGTCGCGGCACGGCGTGTTCCCGGGCCGAGGCGATGGCCTCGTTCGGGTCGAGTTCGATGGCCTCGTACTCGCCGGTCGAGGCGCCGCTCGGCGCGGCCGCCCGGCCGAAACCGCCGCTCTCCGTTATCACGTCGGCCTCGACCGTCCGGTTGCCCCGGGAGTCGAGTATCTGGCGGAGTCGGACGTCCTCGATGAGCGTCATCGGTCCCCTCGTCGCACGGTGAACGGCAGCACGTCGGCGTCGTACTCCTCGGCCGCGATGAGGATTGGCTGTGTCTGGTCGGTTTCGACCAGCACGGGCGCGCCGTACGACACTTGCAGGGCCCGCGCCCCGATGATGCGTGCCTTCTCGTACCGGGAGTAGCGTTGTCGAGCCATCACTGGTAGGGGGAGACGATGTCCACGAGGTCCTTGTGCGAGACGAGCATCCGGCGACAGCACTGCCGTTTTACGCCCAGTTCGTCGAGGACCGCTTCGGGGTCCTCGTCGCCGTTCTGGGTCGCGGCGCGCGCCTTGTACTCTTCCCAGTACTCCCCGACGACTTTACCGCACGTGAAACAGCGGACTGGTACCATCATGGGGTCAGTTCACCTCCGTGCCGAACTGCGGGTTTCCTGTCATAGTTGTTAACGGTAGGACTTCTGGTATCGCGCGCGAGCGCCGGGGCCGCCCCACTTCTTGGGTTCCGAGCGCCGGGAGTCGTTGACCAGCAGCGAGCGGTCGAACTCGATGAACGCGTCGCGGAGTTCGGCGTCGTTGGTGTGCTGGACGAGTCCCCGCGCGATGGCGGTCCGGACCGCGTCGGCCTGACCGCTGATGCCGCCGCCCTCGACGGAGATTTCGACGTCAACGCCGTCTCGCTGCTCGTCGCCCGCGATGCGGAACGGTTCGAGCATCTTCAGACGGGCCATCTCCGGTTCGACCAGCTCGACTGGCTGGGAGTTGATTCGCACGCGGCCCTCGCCCTCCTTGACGGTGGCGCGGGCGATGGCCGTCTTCTTCTTGCCGCTCGTGTTGGTTACCATGTGACGTTAGCACCCAGTTCCGCGCTGACTTCGCCCAGTTGGACGAAGCGGATGTTCGAAAGCCGGTCCAGCGACGTGCCCTCGAGGACTTCGCCGTCCTCGTCGAAGGGGTTGCCGACGTAGACGCGGACGTTCTCGAACGCCTCGCGGCCCTGCGTCTCCTTGTAGGGGAGCATGCCGCGGATGGACCGCTTGAAGATGCGGTCGGGGCGCTTGGGGTAGTAGGGGCCGCGGTCCGAGCCGATCTCGGCGCGCTTGCCGAACTTGCTCATGATGTCGTCCTCGCCGCCGGTGATGATGGCCTCCTCGGCGTTGATCACCGCGACGCGCTCGCCGTCGAGCGCGAGCTGGGCGACGTTGCTCGCCACGCGACCGAGGATACAGTCGCGGGCGTCGACTACGACGTCTGCGTCGAATTCTGCCAAACTCATCGAATCACCCGCACGTTCGAGCCGTCTGGGTTCTGTTCGAGTGCCTGTTCCAGTCGGAGCACCTCGCCGTCGGCCTGCTGAATCTTCGTCTCCGCGGTCGACGAGAAGTCGACGGCGGCGACGGTGACGTTCTTCTGCAGGACGCCGCTCCCGAGAACCTTGCCGGGCACGATGACGGTTTCGTCCTCCTCGGCGTAGCGCTCGATGCGGCCGAGGTTGACCTCCGCGTGCGTGCTGCGAGGTTTCTCGAGGCGGTCAGCGACTGTGCTCCACACGTCGGCGTCCGAACCGCGGGACTCCGACTTCAGGTCAGCGATGAGACTGCTGAGCCTCGGATTCGTCTTACTCATAGTACTTGCTCCTGGTAAGAATGGAATTGCAGTGCAGGGAGCAGGATTTGAACCTGCGGACTCCTACGAGACAGCGCCCTGAACGCTGCGCCGTTGGCCAGACTTGGCTATCCCTGCACGTAGAACACACGTGCGCCCTTCTGCGGGCATCAGTGTGTAGCCGGTGGCCCTTCAAACCACTTTCGGTCTGACTCGCGTCTCGCGCTTTCGCCGAGAAGCGACCGCTTCGCTCTCGGCGGGGGGCGAGCGTCGCCGAAACGTGGTCGGAAGAGCCCTGCATGGTTATCTACAGCTGTACCGCTTCTTCGAGTTCGTTCGCGCGGTCGGCGATGGTGTCGACGGCCGCGGTGACGAGTTCGTCGACCGACAGCGACCCGTCGGACTCGACGTGGAACACGAACGCGTTCGGCACGTCGTGGACCTCGAGTTCCTTGTCGGGGTACCGGTTGGTGAGGTCGTGGTCGAACTCGGACGTCGGAATCAGTTCGCCGTCCTCCTCGATGACCCCGCGGAGGATGTTCGTCTCCTCCTCGTCGTACTCGTCGCGGTCGCCGACGACCTCCACGCGCTGGAGGTGCCGGTAGCCGACGGCCACGCCGCCCTGGTGTTTGGCGTGGTCCTTCCCCGACGAGAGGACGGCGTCGGCCTCGAGTTCGAGGCGCTGGTCGTCCTTCAGGTCGATGATGGGGACGTTGTCGTCGGCGGGCCGGACCATCTCGTCGGAACTGACGAGGTCGCCCGAATAGGCGGTCCCCGGCCCCTTCACGTCGAGGCTCAGGGTCACCGTGTCGCCCTCCTCGAACTCGCCCAGCGGCGTCGTCAGCGGC
This sequence comes from Halorussus vallis, assembly GCF_024138165.1. NCBI lineage: Archaea > Methanobacteriati > Methanobacteriota > Halobacteria > Halobacteriales > Haladaptataceae > Halorussus > Halorussus vallis. Next base: position 106,397 of record NZ_CP100000.1, read on the forward strand.
ACGAGGCCGAGACGAAGGCCGATTTGCTCGTCGAACATCACCGACGAGTTTTCGACGAACCGGACGGTGTCGATCGACAGCGTCGGCACGTCGGCGACCATCGCCCGGCGGATGCCGTTGGCGAACGCCGGGGTGGCACCCCGGACGAGGAACCGGGACTCCCGGTCCCCGCGTTCGATGAACTCAACTTCGAACTGTTCGGTCATTGTGTGTTAGAATCCGCCCTTACCCTTCGGAGCGCGGGTGCCGTCGTGCGGGATGGGGGTCACGTCTTCGATGCGACCGATCTCCAGACCGGCGCGGGCGAGCGCGCGAATCGTCGCCTGCGCACCCGGGCCCGGGTTCTGCTGGAGGTTCCCGCCGGGGCCTCGCACGCGAACGTGGACGCCCTCGATTCCGGCGGCCTTGACCTCCTCGGCGACCGTCTCGGCCATCTGCATGGCCGCGTACGGCGAGGACTCGTCGCGGTTCTGCTTGACGACGGTCCCGCCGGAGGACTTCGCGATGGTCTCGGCGCCGGTCAGGTCGGTGACCGTGATGATGGTGTTGTTGAACGATGCGTGTACGTGGGCGACGCCCCACTTGTCGTCTTGCGTTTCGCTCATTCGTTACCCTCCGCTCGTTCCGGGTGCAGTTCGTCCGCCAGCGGGCTGTTCTCGTCGAAGGCGACGCTGTCCTGCTCGGCGACCTCGACCTTGTACGAGGGCGCCTGGACGCGCTGACCGTCGACTGTGACGTGGCCGTGGACGACGAACTGGCGGGCCTGATTCGGCGTGTGGCCCAGGCCTTTGCGGTAGGCGACCGTCTGGAGACGGCGCTCCAGCACGTCGGTGACGTCCAGCAGCAGGACGTCGTCGAGTTCGTCGCCGTCGTCGAGCACGCCGATGCGCTTGAGTCGCGCGACGAACTCCCGGTCCTCGCCCTCGGCTTCCTCGCCCTGCGCTCGCTCGGCGAGTAGATTCCGGGCTTCGCGGCGGTAGCCGCGAAGTTCGGACTGGGCGCGCCAGAGCTCTTCTTTGTTCTGGAGGCCGTAGCGGTCCAGCAGACTGGACTCCTCGGCGATGCGCTCGCCCTGGAAGGGGTGGTTCGGCGTCTCGTAGAACTTGGTGTTGCTACCGAGCGCCATTATTCCTCACCACCTTCTTCGGCCTCTTCGGCGGCCTGTTCTTCTTTGATCTCCTCGACGTTGACGCCGATGGTGCCCTCCGTGCGGCCGGTCGAACGGGTTCGCTGCCCGCGGACCTTCTGGCCGCGCTTGTGGCGGACGCCCTTGTAGGAGTTGATCATCTTCATCCGGTTGATGTCCTGCCGACGGGTCATCTGCAGGTCGTTGCCCGTCTCATGGGTGGTTTCACCGGTGAAGTAGTCGTTGCGGTGGTTCGCGAGCCAATCGGGGACCTCCTCGGCGAAGTTCTCGACGGCCTCGACGACGTCGTCGATGACGTCGTCGTCGAGCCGACCGAACGTCGCCGTGCGGTCGACGCCCGCCTTTTCGGCGATGAGGCGCGCCGCTCGGCGGCCGATCCCGTTCATCTCGGAGAGGGACCGTTCGACGGACTTCGTCCCATCGAGGTCGGTTTGCCCGATGCGGACGAAGTATCGAAGGTCCTCGTCGTCCTCCTGTGGTTCTTCCGTGCTCATGTTTTGTGTGTTGGAAAGCGTCGAGGGAGGGATTCGAACCCTCGAGGCTTGACGCCACAGAGTTAGCAACCCTGCGCCGTGGGCCAGACTAGGCTACCTCGACACTGCTTTCATTTACTGTCGCCCTTCCGGACTCGGGACCCGACGCCCCTACAGGTGTTCGCAACTCAACGTACCGGGGGCGGATATATAAACGTCACGAAACCCGGACACGGCCACTGGACCGCGCGAGCAAGGACGAGGCGGGAGAAAGCGGCGAATCGAGACGACGCCTACGCCGGTTCGTCGGTGACCGTCGCATCCTCGACGGTACCGAGTTCCTCCCAGTCGGCGTTCGGTTCGTCGACGGCGACCCGCCGAACCGCCAGTTCGTCCCACCCGCCGTCGTACTCGCTCCGTATCTCGTAGCGCTCAGTCGGTTTGTCCGGGGGTCGGATTTCTAGTCGCAGCGACTCCTCGGGGTCGTAGTCGATGGGGTCGGCCTGCCCCTCGAACGTCGTCCCGTCGGTCAGCGTCACTCGAACGTAGTCGTTGACGTCCATCCCTCCGAGCATCTCGGCGAGGTCGGTCATAGCGTCGATGCTTCGGCACAGATTCGAATAAGCGTGCGGGCCGACCGACGGCGAACCGGGGGAGCGAGTCGGTCAACTGTGGAAGACGCACGCCGGCCGACTCGCGGGAAGTCGACGGTTCGCGGAAGCCTTCTCAAACTTCACCCGCCGTGGTCGTCGTCCATCTCCTGGCTCGTTTCCTCGGCGCCCGCGGTTTCCCCCTGTATCTCGCCGCCGGACCCTCGAATTTCGACGCTCCGGACGGTCCCGACGTCCTCCCACTGCGCGTCCGGGGCGTCCGCCACGACGTGGCGCACCGTCACGTCGCTCCACCCCTCGTCGTACGTCGCCCTGAGTTCGTATCGGTCGTTCTCCCCCTGCGGTCGGACCTCGATGCGCAGGGAGTCCTCAGGGTCGTAATCGACCGGACTTGCCCGACCCTCGAACTCCGTTCCGTCTTCGAGCGCGACCCGGAGCCTGTCGTCGACTTCCACCGCTTCGAGATTCTCGACCACTTGGTTCACGCCGGTACAGTTCGGCTAGCGACCGGTTAAGCGTGCGGGCCGTCCGCTCACGGCCCGGTCGAAGCGAAGCTGAGTCCGCCGATTCGAGAAAACGTGGGTCAGGCGACCCGCGAAAGATGCGTCATACCTCCGCGTAGTCTTCGTCCGGATTCACGTAATCGTCGTTGATCTCCCACTCGCCGTCCTCGCCCTTCACCATGTACTCGCCGTAGTACGGGACCCGGTTTTCGACCGTCTCGCGGAACGCCTCGCGAATCTCGTCCTTCGTCATCTCGCCCATCGACCGGAGGTCGTCGTTGCGATTCAGACATCCCTTGAGATATCCCTCGTGCGTGACGCGCACGCGATGGCAGTTCGCGCAGAAGTTCGCGTTCTCCACCGGGTCGACGATTTCGACCATCCCCTCCGAGCCCTCGTCGCCGACCCAGTAGCGCCGCCGGCCATGCATCTCCCGAATCTCCACGCGGTTTGCCTGCTCCTCCAGCCAATCGTGGACGCGCTGGATGTCGATGTTCCACTCGGGCTTGCCGGTCAGTTCGGGCATGTACTCGATGAGTTGGAGTTGGAGTCCGTCGTTGTCGGCGACGTGGTCGACCATCTGGGGGACGTACCCGGCGGTCTTCTCGAAGACGACCATGTTGAGCTTCACCGGGTCGAGTCCCGCGTCGAGAGCGGCCTCGACGCCCTCCATCACCCTATCGTACGCGCCGCTCTTGGTGACCTCCGCGAACGCTTCCGGGTCCAAGGCGTCCTGGGAAACGTTGACTCGCTCGAGTCCGGCGTCCACGAGGTCCTCGGCGCGACCGGGCAGGAAAGTCCCGTTCGTGGTCAGCGACACCTCCATCTCGTCGGGGGTGCGCCGGATGATCTCCTCCAAGTCGCCCCGGAGCATCGGTTCGCCGCCGGTGAACTTCACCTTCTCGACGTCGAACTCGCGGGCGACCTCCAGGAACCGGACGACCTCGTCGGCGGTCATCTCGTCGTCCTGAGGGTCCATCGGACCGCGCGTGTCCCCCAGTCCCTCGTTGTGGCAGTACACGCAGTCGAAGTTACACCGGTCGGTGAGCGAAATCCGAACCCCCGAGACTTCGCGCCCGAACTCATCCTCCAGCATAATTCGTGGGTTTCGCGCGGGTGCCCTTAAAATCGCGGTCGCGAACGACTCGCGCGAAACCGAATTCGGTTACGCCACGACCCCGCGCCCCCGATGTGGGGGCCGCGTTCGACCCCGACGCCTCGGGCCGCCGGCCGCTTCGAAGGACTCGGGTAACCGCCGCCAGTTACCGACTCGTTTCCCGTTCACAAGGCTTATCGCCGCCTCGGGCCGTATCCGAAGACATGGACGAATCCGCGGTACGAGACCTGTTACGGGAAGTCGAGGACCCCGACCTCGGCGAGGACATCGTCTCGCTGAACCTCGTCAACGACATCTCGGTCGAGGGCGATACCGCCGACGTTTCGCTCGCACTCGGCGCGCCGTACTCGCCACACGAAACCCAAATCGCCGACCGCGTCCGCGAGGTGCTCGGCGACAACGGCATCGAGGCGAACCTCTCGGCGCGAATCCCCTCCGACCGGTCGACGGAGGACGAAGTACTGCCGAACGTCAAGAACATCATCGCCGTCGCCTCCGGGAAGGGCGGCGTCGGCAAGTCGACCGTCGCGGTCAACATCGCGGCGGGACTCTCGCAACTCGGTGCCCGCGTCGGACTCTTCGACGCCGACGTGTACGGCCCGAACGTCCCCCGGATGGTCGACGCCGACGAGGTTCCCAAGGCGACGAAGGACGAGACGATGATTCCGCCCGAGAAGTTCGGCGTGAAGCTCATGAGCATGGCGTTCCTCGTCGGCGAGGACGACCCCGTCATCTGGCGGGGTCCGATGGTCCACAAGGTGCTCACCCAACTTTGGGAGGACGTCGAGTGGGGCCACCTCGACTATATGGTCGTCGACCTGCCGCCGGGCACCGGTGACGCTCAACTCACGCTCCTCCAGAGCGTTCCGGTCACCGGCGCCGTCGTCGTTACGACGCCCCAGGAAGTTGCCATCGACGACGCCCGCAAGGGGCTACGGATGTTCGGCCGCCACGATACCAACGTCCTCGGCATCGCCGAGAACATGGCCACCTTCAAATGCCCGGACTGCGGTTCGGAACACGACATCTTCGGCCACGGCGGCGGTGCGCGCTTCGCCGAGCAGAACGACATGCCGTTCCTCGGGTCGGTCCCCATCGACCCCTCGGTCCGAACCGGCGGCGACGAGGGCAAGCCCATCGTACTGGACGAGGACAGCGACACCGGCGACGCGTTCCGCGTGCTGACCGAGAACGTCGCCAACAACGTCGGCATTGTCAAGCGCCGAATGCAACAGTAACCATGTCGCACGACGAAGGCACCTACGGACCGGACATGGAACGCGCGAAGACGCTGCGAGAGATCGCCGAGGACGTGCGAGGCCGCGGTGAGGGTTCAGAGAGCGAGCAGGTCGCCGCGATGCTCTACCGCGTGAGCGACCTCTACGACCCTGACGAGGAGACGACGCCTCGGGACATCTACGTCAACATGCGCGAAATCCTCCGGACGAGGGAGTCGTAATCATCTCTACCGTCTCGTCATCTATTCTTGAGGATTTAGTTCAATTTTAAGAAACCATAAGTAGATGGACTGTAGTCCATTCCTCATATGTCCGGAAAGGAAGAGGAAGGGATTGGAAAATTCATAGATGATTACTATTCTTAATTTGCAGTGATGGGGATATTTGGGACCGTATCTGTGTTCCTTATTGACAACTTCCCGGGATCAAGCCAATTGCTAAAAAGAATCGGTATCACAGCAAGTCTCGCAATATTTGGGTTAGTTGCGCTTTGGATAGCAATTCGTGCTTTTGGTGAATTAGTCGAAAATCACGGTGAAAAGCAATTCCTAACGGAAATTGGATTTGCTGGAATTATTCTCTGTACAGTATCTTTAGCTGTTACAATCCTTGTCCCTGTCTCAAAATATACGGAAGCTACAGAACTTCTTGGGAAGTCCTTCTTGGTTATGATTTTCATCATCGGATATGCCCGGGTCTACGAAAAGAAACGGTATTCGGAAGGACTTCTCTCACCGGACACTGCTCCGCTAGCGTCGGCCTACGCTACGATGGTTCTTTATACATATCTTAGTACAGGCATTGAGCACGCTATCGTGAATCTTCTGAACTTCCCGATGAATAAGCTAGTGGGGATGTTACTGGCACTGGCACTTTTCCATTTAGGCTTTAGTGAGATTTCTCGCTCTTTCGGGGCGTTTTTCAGCATCAATCCAACCAAAGATTGGGAGATTAAAGGTATCTGGAGAAAAGAACCCTCTATTCTCATAGGGTCCTTTTCATTGGCTATACTAACTGTAGCTGTTCACCTCTTAGCCCGAAGTCCTCCCCAAGGATACTACGCTATTTTTGGTTGGTACTGGAAATCATTCCTCTTCTTCAATTGGGTGATAGCCTTCTTTGTTATTCTTCTAACACCACTTGTTGAAGCAAAACTAGAAGAAAAGGAGATTGTGCAGGGCACCCTTATGGGAATAGTAGCTTTTTGCTTGATATATACGGTGTCTATTTTGATTTTCTTACATAGAGTTGACAGTCACGTTATTCCGATGTGACGACCAACCCCTTTCTTACAATCTATCGTTGGGTGGCAGATTATCTGCTCATTGCCACAGTTAATCTTCAAGAATTCCGCCGTTTCCCGGTGTCTGTCATGAACATTCCTTGTTAATCTATAGCAAAGGCTTTACTGACTCCCCCACCAATTTCGAACCACTGGGCCTAACGGCCGTGAGCTACGAATATGACTGACGACGAACTCATCTGGCGAATCGCGGGCGGTTCCGGCGACGGAATCGACTCGACGAGCCAGAACTTCGCGAAGGCCCTGATGCGGTCGGGGCTGAACGTCTTCACGCATCGTCACTACCCGTCGCGCATCCGAGGCGGCCACACGTACGTGGAAATTCGGGCCAGCGATAAGCCCGTAAAGTCGCGCGGGGACAACTACAACTTCCTGCTGGCGCTGGGCGACAGTTTCGCCCGGAACCCCCAGGAGGAAGCTTACTACGGCAACGAGGAGATCAAGCCGCTGTCGGAGAACCTCGACGAACTCCGCGAAGGCGGGGTCATCGTCTACGACGCCGGCCTGCTCGACACCGACGAGATCGAGAACTTCGACGAGCGCGTCGAGGAGAACGACTGGCACGTCTACGACCTCGACCTTCGTGGGCTGGCGAAGGAACACGGTCGGGAGGTCATGCGGAACACCGCGGGCGTCGGCGCGACCGCCGCCCTGCTGGACATGGACCTCCAGTACATCGAGGAGTTGATGGAGGACGCGATGAGCGGCGACGTGCTCGAAGCGAACCTCCAGATCCTCGAGGAGGCCTACGAGTCAGTGAAGAACGACTACGACCACACCCACGACCTGCGCGCCCCGACCGGCGACCACGACGAGGAGCAGGTCCTCGTCTCCGGTTCGCACGGCATCTCGTACGGCGCGCTCGACGAGGGCTGTCGGTTCATCGCGGGCTACCCGATGACCCCGTGGACCGACGTGTTCACCATCATGACCCAGCACCTGCCGGACATGGGCGGCATCTCCGAGCAGGTCGAGGACGAGATCGCCGCCGCGTCGCTCGCCATCGGCGCGAGCCACGCGGGCGCGAAGGCGATGTCTGGGTCCTCGGGCGGCGGGTTCGCGCTGATGTCCGAACCGCTCGGCCTCGCCGAGATGACCGAGACGCCCATCGTGCTCGTCGAGTCGATGCGCGCCGGCGGTTCGACCGGGATGCCGACCAAGCCCGAGCAGGGCGACCTCGAACACGTCCTGTACACGAGCCAGGGCGACTCCAACCGCGTGGTGTTCGCGCCGGGCGACCCCGCGGAGTGTTACGAACAGACCCGCAAGGCGTTCGAGATCGCCTACAACTACCAGATTCCGTCCATCGTCCTGTACGACCAGAAGCTCTCGGGCGGCCACCAGACAATTCCGGAGGCCGTCTTCGACGAGGAGCCGAACCCGGACCTCGGCAGCATCGTCACCGAGCAGGACCTCGAGGAGGCCGCCCACGAGGCCGGCCGATTCAAGCGGTACATGTACGACGCCGAGGGCGACCGGGAGGGCGTCAGCCCGCGGTCGCTGCCCGGCCAGAAGGGCGGTAACTACCTCGCGTCCGGCAACGAGCACAACGAGGTCGGCCACATCAGCGAGGACCCGACGAACCGCGTCCTCCAGATGGAGCGTCGGATGGCCAAGCTCGACTCCATCCGCGAGGAGCTCGACGAGACCACCGACCACCAGCCGGTCTACGGTCCGGAGGACGCCGACTACGGCATCCTCAGCTTCGGTTCGACGAAGGGCGTCGTCGAGGAGGCCGTCGACATCCTCAACGAGGAGGGCCACTCGGTGAAGGCGATGAACGTCAGCGACATCATGCCGTTCGCCAAGGCCGACGTGACCGAGTTCCTCGAAGGCGTCGACGAGGCGCTGGTCGTCGAGATGAACGCGACCGCGCAGTTCCGCCGGCACATCCAGGGCCAGCTCGGCCGCTTCGGCGAGAAGCTGTACAGCCTGCTCAAGTACGACGGCAACCCGTTCGAGCCGTCCGAAGTCGTCTCCGGCTTCCAGACTCACCTCGAAGGGAACGCCGACGTGAGCGACTACAACGTCCGCATCGAATCCGCGACGGGTGACTAACCATGAGTGCATTCAACGCAATCGGCGAGGAGCGAGACATCGACAGAGACGAGTTCACTCCGGCCATCGAACCCCAGGCGACCTGGTGTCCCGGCTGCGGTGACTTCGGCGTCCTGAAGGCGCTGAAGCAGGCGATGCCCGAGGTCGGGCGCACGCCCGAAGAGACCCTGCTGGTCACGGGCATCGGCTGTTCGGGGAAGCTCTCGAGCTACTTCAAGAGCTACGGTTTCCACTCCATCCACGGGCGCGCGCTGCCCGTGGCTCGCGCCGCCAAGCTCGCCAACCCCGGCCTCGAGGTCATCGCGGCCGGCGGCGACGGCGACGGCTACGGCATCGGCGGGAACCACTTCATGCACACCGCCCGCGAGAACCACGACATGACCTACATCGTCTTCGACAACGAGATCTTCGGGCTGACGAAGGGACAGACCTCCCCGACCAGCCCCAAGGGTCACAAGTCGAAGACCCAGCCCCATGGGAGCGCCAAGAGCCCGATTCGACCGCTCTCGCTCGGCCTGACCTCCGGCGCGACTTACGTCGCTCGCACGGCCGCGGTCAACCCGAACCAGGCCAAGGAGATCCTCGCGGAGGCGATGGAGCACGACGGCTTCGCGCACGTCGACTTCCTGACCCAGTGTCCGACGTGGAACAAGGACGCCAAGCAGTACGTGCCCTACATCGACGTCCAGGACAGCGACGACTACGACTTCGACATCCACGACCGCCGCGAGGCGGCCGAGATGATGTACGAGGCCGAGGACGCCCTCTACGAGGGCACCGTCCTCACGGGTCGGTTCTACGTCGACGACGAGCGCCCGTCCTACCAGCAGGAGAAGCAGCAGTCCGGCGACATGCCCGAGGAACCGCTGGCCGAGCGGTACTTCGACGAGGACTACGAGTGGGAGCGTAGCTACGACCTGCTCGAACGCCACAAGTAATCGGTCCGCGGTCCGTCGGTTTCGGCCACGCTCGTTTTCCGGCCGCATCGCCGTCGTCGACGGCGGTGCGGCCGTCCCATTTTGCGCGGAGATTCATCCGTCGCAGTTGTGCGTAGCGACGCGCACGAAGAAACCGGATGGCCGGAGGGCGGCGCAAAGCGCCGCCCTTCGGCCGACTGTCCTCAATTTCCGTCGGGACCGAGCGGCGCGGCGCTCCTGTCGTCGCCACCTTCTCCGCCTTCGCCTCCTCCACCTTCTCCACCCTCGCCTCCTCCTCCGCCTTCGCCACCTTCTCCGCCCTCCCCACCTTCGCCTCCTCCACCCTCACCGCCTTCTCCGCCTTCTCCGCCTTCGCCGCCCTCGCCGCCACCGCCCGGCATCCCGCACCCCGCGAGGGCCGTGGCTCCGACCGTGAGTGCGCCGCACAGGAACCGTCGCCGCGACTTGTTACGACTCATGGCGGAGACGAGGACGCGCGGCTCCGAAAAGGCGACGGCCGGGTCGGTCGCGGACGGCCGGACCGGTTACGGAAGGGCGAACCGGGTGAACGCCGGGCGGTGTCCGCCCGCCGGGACGCGCTCGTCGACCGGCGCCGTGAGAGCGCCGGAGAGGTCCCGAGAGCCGCGAACGCGGGGCTCTCCGACTTCGTTGCATCAGCGAACAAAGCGTTTACCGATTCGGAAGGTATTTTTTCGTGTAACCGAAATAGTTCGGTAATGAGCGCCCAGTCGACCGAGGATAGGATACTTTCGGTCCTCGAGGAGGACGCCCAAGCATCGTACGCCGAGATCGCCGACCGGGCGAACGTCTCGAAGCCCACGGTCCGAAAGTACATCGAGAAGCTCGAAGACGAGGGGGTCATCGTGGGCTACTCCGCCGAAATCGACCCGAAGAAGCTCTCGAGCCAGAGCATCGCGCTCGTCGGCATCGACGTGACCAGCGAGGAGTACGTCGAGGCGACCCGCGGCCTCAAGGCCCTCGACGAGATAGAGACGCTCTACACCTCCAGCGGCGACCACATGCTGATGGCGGAGGTCCGGGCGGCCGACGGCGACGCGGTCGGCGAGGTCATCAGCGAGAAGATTCTCGAAATCGACGGCGTGACCGCCGCCCACCCCTCGTTCCTCCAGGAACGACTGAAGTAGTCGACACCGTCGCCCTTCTCACTCCGTCGCCGCGAGAACCTCGTTGGCGTCCGCCTCGAAGCGTCTCTATGTAGAACGGTTCGCTCGACGCGGTCGACCGGAGCATCCTATTTCTGCTCCAGCGCGACGTGAGACACAGCATCATCGACATCGCCGAGGAAAACGAACCGTCGGGGCTGTCGGTAACCTGCAACTATCTGACTTGCGAGAACGACCGGAAGGTCACCTTCTGACCGCCTCGGCCTCTCGTTCGCCGGACGGGCGTCGAGTGTCGCGGCCGAAACGACGGCCCTCGACTCAGTCGGCGGCCGACAGTTCGACCGATTCGAGCGCCTGCTGAATCCGCTCGGAGGCCTTCTCCAGTTGTTCGGCGCTGTTCGCGTACGACACCCGCAGGCAGTCGCGGGCGTTCGACCCGAAGTCCGGACCGGGGGTCATCGCCACGCCCGCCTCCTCCAGGAAGAAGTCGGCGGCGTCGAAGGCGTCTCCGGGCAGTTCGCTCACGTCGATGAGCAGGTAGTACGCGCCGCCGGGCGTGTAGCCCATGCTCATCCCCCAGTCCTCGACCGCGTCGACCAGGTAGTCCCGGCGCTCGCGGTACGTGTCGCGCACGTCGTCCAGCGTGTCCGTGGCTTCCTCCAGGGCGGCCACGCCGCCGGACTGGACGAAGTTCGGCGCGCAGATGAGCGTGTTCTGGGCGATGCGGTTGACGTACTCGGCGTACTCCGGCGGCGTGACCATCCAGCCGAGTCGCCATCCGGTCATGGCGAACCGCTTGGAGAAGCCGTCGAGCACGAACGCGTCGTCGGTGTACTCCAGCACGGAGTGGTCCTCGCCCTCGTAGGTCAGGCCGTGGTAGACCTCGTCGGAGACGACCGTCGCGTCGGCGGCGTCGGCCAGGTCGACGAGTCGTTCGAGCGTCTTGCCGTCGTACACCGCGCCGGTCGGGTTCGACGGCGAGTTGAGCAGCAGTGCCTCGGTGTCGGCGTCGACGGTCCGGGCGAAGGCGTCGACGCTCGGCCGGAACCCCTCGTCGGCCGACAGCGACACGGTGGAAACGGTGCCGTCGGCCTGCCGGACGAAGTTCGGGTAACAGGCGTAGTAGGGGTCGGTCAGCACCACCTCGTCGCCGGGGTCGACCAGCACGCTGAACGCGAGCCAGAGCGCGGGCGACGAACCGGAGGTCACGATGATGCGCTCGGGCGGCACGTCGACGCCGTACTGGCGGTCGTAGTACGCCGAGATGGCGTCCCGGAGTTCGGGCTTGCCCTTCGAGGAGGTGTAGCTCGTCTCGCCTGCTCGGAGCGCCGCGATTGCCGCCTCAGTGACCGCTGTCGGCGTCTCGAAGTCGGGTTCGCCCACTTCGAGGTGTACCACGTCGTCCATGCGGTTGGCCCGTTCGAGCACGTCCATCGCGGTGAACGGGGTCGTCCTGGTCGCGCGCTCCGAAACCATGTACGAATGCACGTGGGGACGGGGATATAAACGTTCGATGTGACAGTCAGTATTTGCCGTCGAAACGTGGCACCCGGTCGGGGTGTTCTGGTGGCTGGACGACAGATTAGTTAGCACGAAACCATAACTAACGTACGTTATCTTCCTCTCACCTCGCGGCGTCGATGCTAATCTTACGTGCCAGATGTTGACACTGGCCGTGGGCATTAACAACGATGACCTCGTATCCGGTTGCGGGTTGGGGAATCCATGCAAGAGACACGCAGAAGCTTTTTGAAAGCGACAGGAGCAGCGGGTGTGGCCGGCGTCGCGGGTAGCGCGTCCGCGCTGGCACAGAACAAGTCCATCACGTTCTACAACGCCGGGAGCCTACAGTACGACCCCGGGACAGAGAAGAACATCCAGCGGTTCGAAGATCAGACCGGTATCACGGTCAACGTCAACGAGGTGCCGTGGTCGAACCTCAAGACGACGCTCATCACCCAGTGGCGCAACCAGGGGAGCAAGGTCGACGCGTTCAACGGCCCGACCTGGTGGCTCGCCGACTTCGTTGCGGCCGACTGGATCGTGCCGCTCGACCTGCCGAAGAACCACGTTTCGAAGTATCCGCAGAACCTGCAGGAACTCATCCAGTTCGACGGGAAGGCGTACATGGCCCCGCAACTGGGCAAGTGGGGAACCTTCCTGTACGACAGGCAGGCGCTCCAGCAGAACAACATCCAGCAACCGCCGCAGAACTGGGACGAGATCATCCAGAAGGGCAAGAAGCTGAGCACAGGCAACCAGTCTGGGTTCGCGTTCACGTGGGCGAACAAGGACGTGTTCACGTTCAAGCAGTTCCTCTATCAGGCCGGCGGCCAGCTGTTCAACGAGCAGAACGAACCGACGTTCGTCAACAAGGGCGTCGACGTGTTCAACAACCTGCTGTTGCCGCTCCGCAAGCAGAACGTCGTCCCCGACGGCATCTCGACGATGGGCGAGGGGCCGGTCGGCGACGCCTTCATCGGCGGGAGCGTGGCGACCGTCGAATCGTGGACGCCGCTGGCGAGCCGCGCGTGGGAGTCGAAGGACTGGAGTCAGCAGCGCCTCGGCGTCGCCAAGCCGCCGAAGGGACCCCAGAGCCGCGCGACGTTCCAGGACACCAACGGCATCGGGGTTTCGAAGTTCTCGAAGAACCAGCAGGCCGCCAAGCGGTTCGCCCAGTTCATGTCGACCACTCAGTCGCTGAAGACCGACATGCTCACCGAGGGCAACCCCGCGCCGGTGCCGGACGTCTACGAGATGTCCGAGGTCAAAAACCAGTTCCCGCAGAAGTGGCTTGACGTCCAGAAGTACAACCTGCAACACGCCAAGAGCGAAACCTACCGGGCCCAGCCGCAGGTCGACAACTACCTCTCGAACCAGATTACGCCGGCGCTCCTGGGCAAGAAGCCGCCGAAGCAGGCGCTCCAGACCGCCGCGCAGAACATCCGCCAGCTCTACAAGAACCTCGGCATCCTCTAAACTGAGCGTCCATGTCCACCTCGACGGATTCGTTGCGCCGAACGCTCGACCGGCTGTTCGTCCCGCTGACGGTCGGGCCGACGCTGCTGTGGATAGCCGGCATCATCGTCTACCCGACGGCTCAGCTGTTCTGGTCCAGCCTGTTCTGGACCAACCCCATCACGGGCGCCAGGGAGTTCGTCGGCCTCCGGAACTTCAAGGACCTGCTGGTGGGCGACGCCGGGGGCTGGCTCGGCGTGGTGAATCCGACGTTCGTGAACTTCACGTGGAACACCATCGTCTACGTCGGGTTCAGCGTCACCATCTCGTTCCTGCTCGGCCTCGGCGTCGCGCTCCTGCTGAACAAGGACCTCGCGGGTCGGGGGTGGCTCAGAACCGCGGTGATCGTGCCGTGGATTCTGCCGTACGTGATGAGCGGGCTGATGTGGCGCTGGATGTTCCAGGCCCAGTACGGTGCGATAAACGGCGTGCTCGCCCAGTCGGGGCTGATAGAGAGCAAGATCGCGTTCCTCTCGGACGGGACGCTCGCGATGATGGCGCTCATCATCGCCGACGTGTGGGTGTTCACGCCGTTCATCATCATCATCCTGCTGGCGGGCCTGCAGAACGTGCCCGAGCAGTTGTACGACGCCGCCGAGGTCGACGGTGCGAGCCGATGGTCGCGGTTCCGGAACGTCACGTACCCGTTCCTGAAACCGTCGATTCTGGTCGCGCTGACCATCCGCATCATCTTCGATATCCGCGCGCTCGACCTCGTCTGGGTCATGACCCAGGGCGGACCGGGTAAAGCGACCGAGGTGTGGGCCTCCTGGCTGTATCGAACCGCGATGGTGTTCGGCCGACCCGGCGAGGGCGCCGCGCTCGGCGTGGTGCTGCTGGCGGTGACGTTCGCCATCGTCGCGGTGCTGTACAAGGTATTCGGCGAAACCCCCTACGCAACATGAGCACCGAAACGTCCTACTTCGACCGAATCGTCGACGGGTTCGGCCTCGACACCGACAACGAGTGGCCGAGCGTGGTCCGCGAGCGCCTGGTGGCCTACGGCTTGCTGGGGGTGTACGTGTTCGTGGTGTGGTTCCCGATCTACTACATCCTCATCACGAGCATCCAGCCGGCGTCGGAGGTGCTCTCGCTCCCGATCAACTTCATCCCGCAGCAGATCACGGCGAGCAACTACGTCGACATCTTCGCCAACCGGCCGTTCGAACTGTACACGTTCAACAGCCTGGTGGTCGCGAGCGTCACGACGCTCATCTGCGTCACCCTCGGGACCGTGACCGGCTACACGTTCTCCCGCCACGACTTCCTGGGGAACAAGGCGCTGTTGCTCTCGATCGTCGGCGCGCGGATGATTCCGCCCATCGCGCTCATCGTGCCGTTCTTCTCGATCATGAGCAACCCGCCGCTCATCGGCTGGCTGACCGGGAGTCTGTACGACACGAAGATCGCACTGATCCTGACGTACACGTTCTTCAACCTCCCGTTCGCGGTGTGGATAATGAAGAACTACTTCGACGGCGTGCCCGAGAGCCTCGACGAGCAGGCCCAGGTCGACGGCTGTTCGCAGTGGGAGGGGTTCGTGAAGGTCATCCTCCCGGTCGCCAAGCCCGGCATTGCCGCCACCGCCATCCTGGCGTTCATCTTCTCGTGGAACGAGTTCGTGTTCGCGCTCGTGCTCACGTCCTCCGAGCAGGCCCAGACGTTACCGATCGCGGTGTCGCTGTTCGTGGCCGACGACTTCGTCGACTGGGCCCACCTGGCGGCCGGCGGGATGATCGCGGCGCTGCCGGGCATCCTGTTCGGCCTGTTCTTCCAGCGCTACATCGTCAGCGGACTCACTCAAGGAGCTGTCAAGGAATGACGAACGAAACGATTCACCGCCGACGGAGGTACGGGCGATGGCGCAAGTAAGGCTCGACGATCTGGTCAAGGAGTTCGAGGACGTGGTCGCGGTCGACCACGTCTCGCTCGACATCCCCGACGAGAGCTTCACGGTGCTGGTCGGACCGTCGGGCTGTGGCAAGACCACCACCCTGCGACTGGTGGCGGGGCTCGAACGCGCGACCGACGGCACCATCTCGATCGGCGACGAGGTGGTCAACGACCGGCGGGCGTACGAGCGCAACATCGCGATGGTGTTCCAGAACTATGCACTGTACCCCCACAAGACGGTCGAGGAGAACATGCGCTTCGGCCTCGAACAGCAAGGCACCGACGAGGACGTCATCGAGGAGCGGGTGGCCGACGCGGCCGAACTCCTCCAGATAGAGGAGTTGCTCGACCGGCGACCCTCGGAACTCTCGGGCGGTCAACAACAGCGGGTCGCGCTCGGCCGCGCCATCGTCCGGGACCCCGACGTGTTCCTGATGGACGAACCGCTGAGCAATCTGGACGCCAAACTTCGTGTCCAGATGCGCGCCGAACTCAACAAACTCCACGACGAACTCGACACTACGACGGTGTACGTCACGCACGACCAGATCGAGGCGATGACGCTGGCCGACCAGATCGCGGTGATGGACGCCGGGGAGATACAGCAGGTCGGCCCGCCCACGTTCGTCTACGCGAATCCCCGGAACATGTTCGTCGCCGACTTCCTCGGCAGTCCCTCGATGAACTTCCTCGAAGGCAAGTTGCGGCGAGGCGAATCCGGCCTCGTCATCGACTACGGCACCTTCGAACACGACGTCCCGGAGGCCCACCGCTCGGCGGTCGAGGGTCACATCGGCGAGTCGCTCACCCTCGGCGTCCGGCCCGAGAACGTCTCGGTCGCACGGACGGGGTATCCCGCGACCGTCGAGGTGGTCGAACCCCAGGGCGAGAAGACCGTCCTCGAACTCACGCTGGGCGAGGACCGCTCGCTGAACGCCTCGGTCGAACCTGACGTGGACGTGAGCGTCGGCGAGGAGATCGGCGTGGAGTTCGACCGGTCGAAGCTCCACTACTTCGACCCGGACACCGGCGAGTCGCTGACGTTCTCCGAACGGGCGGTCGACACGACCGACGCGACCGACCCGATGGCGACCGAGCGATGAGGACGAGCGCGTTCGTCCGGCGACTCCGAACCGGCGCGTCGCCGCTGCTGGTCCTGGCGGTCGCGCTCGCTGCGGTCGCCGCGTACGGCTACCTCCGGGGCGCGTACGCCATCGCCATCCCGGTCGGCGTCGGCGCGATACTGGCGAGCCTATTCGTCCTGCTGACCCGCGAGTGACGCGGTTTCGACTCCGGCCCGACCCCGGCGGCGCGCCGCCGGGGTCGGGCCACCGCAAGGATTGACCCGCTGGAAGCCGAACCTTCGGTCGATGCCGACGTACCAGCGCGAGACGCGAGTCCGCGCGCCGCTCGACGACGTGGTGGCGTTCCACGCCCGAATCGAGGGCCTAGAGGCGGTCACGCCCGCGTGGCTGAACCTGCGCGTCGAGGCGGTGCGCGGTCCCGCGGGGGAAGCCGACCCCGAAACGTTGGAGGTCGGAGCCGAAGTTCGACTCTCCCTCCGACCGTTCGGCGTCGGTCCCCGCCAACGGTGGGTGTCGCGAATCACCCGCCGCGAGGAGGGCGACGGGTCGGCCGTCCTGGAGGACGCGATGGTCGACGGTCCGTTTCCGACGTGGCGACATTCCCACCAGTTCTACGCCGTCTCCACCGACGAAACCGTCGTCAGAGACCGCGTGGAGTACGAACTCCCGGTGGTCGGCGGGTCACTCGGACCGCTCGGGTGGCTCGGCTTCGAACCGATGTTCCGCGAGCGCCACCGCCGGACGAGGCGAATCCTGGAGGGCGACGAGCGGGACGCCGCCGGTGGCTCACGCGCCGACTATCAGCGGTCCGAGTAACACCCCCATCAGGTGGACGCGGCGCGCGCCGAACTGCGCGGGGACGAGGCCGACCAGCGCCGCGACGCCGAAGACGGCGACGCCGACGACCCCGGCGAACAGCCAGCTTACTCCGACCAACAGACAGAGGACGCCGACCGACAGCCGTCGGTTGTCCAGCGCCCCGACGGTCCGGAGGTAGCGGTCGCCGACGCCGACCACGAGCAGGAACCCCGCCACGCCGGCGAGCGCGGTGCTGGCGAGCAACAGCGGGAGGGCCACGGGTGCGCCCGCTTCCTGCAATGCGACCATCACGCCGGTCCGGGGCGTTCCCAGCGTCGCGAGCGCGAACAGCGCGAAGACGGTGTTGGCGGTGTTGACGCCGCTCGTCGCGACGACGAAGCCCCGCGTGTCGGTGTCGCTCGGCACGAGGACGAGCGCGAGTACCGCCGCGATGGCGCCCGAGACGCCCGGCAGGTAGCCCACGACCGCTCCGGCGAGCGCGCCGGCGAAGGCGGTAACCGCGACGGTGCGGGGGTGCGACGCTATCGTCGGGTCGTCCTGGCGCGGAACGCCCGCACCGCCGAGCGCTTCGATGAGAACGGGCGCGCCGAACAGGCCGGCGAACAGCGGGGTGAGCATCCCGCCCGCGTCGAGCGGCGCGACCGGGGTCAGGTCCAGCGTCGCGTGGCCGAGCGCTGCGCTTCCCAGGAATCCGGCCGCGCCACCGAGGGCGCTCCGGCACGTCCCCTCCGTGAGCAGGAGGAAAGCCACCACGCCGCCGAGGACGAGCGGGAGGTGGGCGCGCAGGACGGGGTAGGCGGTCGTCATCGCGCGGGTAACCGGCACCGCCAGCGGGACGGCGAAACAGACCGCGAGTCCGCTTCCGAGCGCCGAGAGTCGAACCGCCTCCCGGCCGCGCCCGGCGAGGACGAGTCGGTGGCCGGGGAGCGCGGCCGCGGCCATCGCCGGGTCGGGGACGCCGAGCGCGAGCGACGGCACCACGTCCAGAAACGAGTGGACGACGCCAGCGGCGAGCATCGCCGCGCCGACGAACCGGGGCGGGCCGGGCACCGCGGGTGCGGCGGCCGCCAGCAGCAACGCCAGGTTGTTGACGTGGAGGCCGGGGGTGAGTCCGCTGAGCGCGCCGAGGGCCACGCCGCCGAGGACGAACGCGAGCGCCGTCGCTGACGCCGCGGGTTCGAACGCGACTCGCACACCGAGCGCCTCCATCGACCCGGTTTGGTCCCGGTTTCGGACTTAAACGTTCGGCACGAGTCGTCGGTCTGCGGACCGCGATGCTGTCGCAGCCGGCGACCGGCGACCGCCCGCGCCGACCGTGCGGCGTGGTGGCAATCCGAATCGTATACTACTTTCGAGCACGTCGGCTCTCGATATGGTTCGGTGGTCGCGTCCGCTCCCCACGAACGGAGGGGCACGCGCGATACTCGCGCTCGGCGGGGCGCTCTTGGCGTCCGCGGTCGGACGGGCGGCGTTCGCCGTCGCCGCCGGCCGGTCCCCCATCGGCGTGCTGATCAACTTCGTCCTCGTCGCCGTGCCGGGTGCGGCGATACTGTACGGCGGTTACAGACTCCCCCGGTCCGGACTCGACCCCGACGTCTACCCCCGAATCGTCGGCTGGTGTTTCGGCGGGTTCGCGTCGCTGCTGGCGGTCGTCGGACTGCTCGTCGCCCATCCCGACGTGGACGTCAGCCAACTGTTCTGGTCGGCCACGCTCGCGTCGGCCATCGGCGCGCTCGGCGGCCTCGCCATCGGGACGAACGAGGCGAGGGCCGTCAGCCGCGCACGGGAGGCCGAACGCCACGAGCGGAAACTCCAGCGCCAGAACGAACGCCTCGAATCGTTCGCCGGCATGCTCGCCCACGAACTCCGGAATCCGCTCTCCATCGCCCAGATATACCTCCAGTTCGCCGCCGACGGCGACGAGGAGGCGGCCGAGGAGGTCGAGACCGCGCTCTCGCGCATCGAGGAGATGATCGACGTCCTGCTCATCACCGCCCGGAACGCAGACGCCCACGTCGAACGGGAGGCGAGCGCCCTCGCCGACATCGCCGCCGAGGCGTGGGACGAGGTCGCCCCCGAGTCGGCGACCCTCGTCGTCGAGTCGAAGCCGGTGGTCCACACCGACCCGGTCCACCTCCGGCACCTGCTGGAGAACGTCTTCCGGAACGCCGTGGAGCACGGCGGTTCCGGCGTGACAGTCAGAATCGGTCGCCTGCCGACCGGGTTCTACGTGGCCGACGACGGGCAGGGGATTCCGGCCGACCAGCGCGGTCGGGTGTTCGACGCGGGCTACACGACGGAGGCGAGGGGTATCGGCCTCGGCCTCACCTTCGTCGCCCGACTCGTCGAAACCTACGACTGGAACTGCGAAGTGACCGAGAGCGAGGCGGGCGGCGCGCGCTTCGAGTTCACCGAAACCGAGGTCGTCACCCGCGACGATGGGCGCGTGCGCGAGTCGGTCGAGTGAGGCGGTCTGGTGCGCGCCGAACGCCCGAACGGCGGCGAGTCGGTCGCGTCCTCGGAAACGGTCGTTTCGACCGGCCACAACGGCTTTGCTGACTTGAACTGTGGTCGTTGTGGGGGAAATGATGACACAACAACAAGTACTGGCTCTCGTACTGGGGGGAATCGTGGCGGTCAGCTTCGCCGGCGGCGCGGTGTTCGGTGTTGCAGCGACCGCCTCCGGCGATAGACACTCCGTAGTCGGGTCTGACGACTCGGCGGCTATCCAAGACGGGACGACGAACCAGACGACGCAGGGGACCCAGACCACGCAAGCGGGACAGGCGACCACGACGACGCAGGCGGGTCAAGTGAACCGGACGGTTCCGATAACGGCGGCGTTGAACGCCGCGGCGAACGCGACGAACGGAACTCCGGTCGGTGGGTCGCTCGGACAGCAGGACGGCGGTCTCCTGGGTGACGGCGGTTCTCTCGTGTACACCGTCGACGTGCTCCTGGACAACGGGACGCACATCGAGGCCCAAGTCAACGCGACGAACGGGTCGGTCGTCCAGACCCAGCAGACCGAGGGATTCCTGCAAGGCATCTTCGGACAGGACAACGTCCCCGACGAACCGCTCAACCTGAGCTCGTACTACAACGCGAGCGAGGCGGTTCAGCTCGTCCAGAACCAGTCGAACGTCGACGGGACGGTCACACAGGTCAACCTGAACTCCAGAGACGGCGACCTCGTCTACGAGGTGCAGGTGAACGCAACCGGCGGACAGCAGACCACCTACGTCGTCGACGCCCGTAGAGACGGCCAGGGAATCATCCGACCGCCGGGCGGAACCACCGGCACCGCCACGACGACCGGCGCCGGAACGGCCACGACGACCGCCGCGCGCACCACCGCTGCGACCGGGGGTTGAGAGGCCACCGAAACCGTCGAGGTCACCGAAACCGTCGGGGCCGTTCGAACGCGCGAGACGGACTGGACCGGCCATGTTCGCGTACTGCGGAATCGATACTTTTCGTCTCCGTCGGATAGTTCGTGTCTGACTTCCGGCGTTCGCCAGACGACTCCCCGAATCGAGTCACGCCGTAGCCGTCGCTGACCGACTTGCGTCCGAAAGAAAATCGACTCGAGTGGAGTGCGGATTTAACCGAAGAGTTCGCCGAGGCCCTCGCCGCTGGCCTCGTCGTCCTCGTCTTCTTCTTCTTCCTCGGCGGCCTCTTCCTCTTCGGCTTCCTCTTCGCCGCCTTCCTCGGCAGCGCCACCCTCGGCGGCCGCGCCGCCCGCAGCGGCACCGCCCGCGGGGACGGCCGCGGCCTGTTCGACGGCCTCGTCGATGTCGACGTCCTCCAGCGCGGCGACGAGCGCCTTGACGCGGGATTCCTCGACGTCGACGCCGGCGGCGTCGAGCACGTTGGTGAGGTTGTCTTCGTTGATCTCTTCGCCCGATTCGTTCAGGATGAGTGCGGCGTAAACGTATTCCATTGGTAGCAGTTTGTGAGTTGGTGGTTATCCGAACATCGCGCCGAGGCCCTCGGCACCGCCGTCGTCGTCGTCTTCGTCGTCATCGTCGTCTTCGGCTTCGGCCTCGTCGGCTTCGGATTCGGTGTCTTCGTCGGTCGGTTCGTCCTCGGCGCCGCCCGCGGCCGGAGCCTCGATGTCACGAAGTTCCTCGGGCAGCGCCTCCTCGTCGTCGATCTGCGCGGCGAGCGCGCGGACCTGCGCGTCGGCCTTGCTCACAAGGTCGTCGGCGAGGTCCGGGCTCTCGATGGCCGCGGACAGGCCGAGACTCTTGGCCTCGCCGGTCGCCTTCTGGAGAAGGGTCGGCGTGGTCTGGGCGGTCGGGAAGACCGCGTTGACCGAGAGGTTGCGCGCGCGGGCCGCGGCGGCCTCGACGTCGGCGCGGTACTCCTCGACGTCGATGGCCAGTTCGTCGGCCTCGAAGAGGACGCCGTCGGAGTAGACGCCCTTGAGGTCAAGGCCCACTTCCTTGGGCTCCACGCCGAGTTCCGCTAGAACGTTCGCGACGTCGGCGGAAACCTCCTCGCCTTCCTCGGCGACGAGGCTGTCCTCGGTCACTTGGATGGAGCCTTCCATGATGCGGGCCTGCGCTCCGATGCTCTGGAGTTCGCCCACGAACGGACCCGGGTCGACGCCCGTGTCACCCTCGGGGATAACGATGTCGTTGGGCGCGATCTCCCCCTCGCTGATGGGGGCCGGGCTCTTGGACTCCTCGAGCTGTTTGTACAGTCCGAAGGGGTTGTCGTTCGTGCCGATGAGGCCGACTTCGCCTTCGACGTACTGGGTCAGCTCCTCGACGCCCTCGTCGACTTCTTCGAGGGCGCGGTGGAGGAGCGTGTTCCGGCTGATCCGGAGTTCGGCGCTCCCGTGGAGGTTGCGACGCATCGTCTGGAGCTGGCGCGACGGGATGCCCGTCACGTTGACGATGCCGACGCTGCTGTAACCGCTGATGAGGTCGACCAGTTCGTCGACCTCCTCTTGCTTCCACTGGGGAATCGTTTCGGTCTTGCGTTCGGCTTCTGCCGACATGTTAGGCTACCTCCACGGACGGTCCCATTGTCGTCTTGACGTAGACGCTGTCGACGTTGAGCGGCCCCTTCTCGAGGTTCGCTTCGAGACGACGGAGGATGACGTCGATGTTGTCGGCGATCTCCTCCGCGCTCATGTCTTCGGCGCCGACGCGAGTGTGGAAGGTCCGCCGGTCGCCGCTCCGAAGCTGGACCGTGTTCTTCATCCGGTTGACGGTCTCGACGACGTCGTCGTCGGGCTGGAGCGGTTCGGGCATCTTCCCGCGAGGGCCGAGGATGGTACCGAGATACCGACCGATGTCTTGCATCATCGACGCTTCGGCGATGAAGAAGTCGGTATCGTCGGCCAGGTCCTTGGCCTCGTCGTCGTCGTCCCCGAGGTCTTCGAGGGCGTCGCCGTCGAAGACTTCGTCGGCGACTTCTTCGGCGCGCAGGGCGGTTTCGCCCTCCGCGAACACGACGATCTTCGTCTCCTGGCCGGTGCCGGCCGGGAGAACGACACTCTCGTCTACACGATTCGACGGTTCGTTAAGATCTAGATCGCGCAAATTGATCGCGAGGTCCACCGTTTCGCGGAAGTTCCGCTCAGGGGAGTCCTCGAGTGCGCTGGATACTGCTTGCTCTATCTCCTGATCTGCCATTGTTCACCTCCGTAGTACGCAGGATGCTCCTACGGGTCAGTGAAACAGGCTACGCCTGTCTCGTCCGAAACGACGGCCATGCCAAACTTAAACCCGTCGAAGCAGTACGAGTCCGGCGACAGGTCGCCCGAATCGGGCGTTCGCGACCGGGCGTCACTCAGCCGTCGCGTCGCTCCGGCGGTCCGTCGCCGCCATCTCGAATGTCGCTCGCGGCGTGACGTGGCCGTAACCCGTTTTGACGGATGTGCCGAAACGACGGGTATCCGTGGCAACTTCGTTTCCCCTGGTCGTCGCCGCGTCGGGTCTGGCGCTGGCCGCCGTTCACGCGGCCGCGGGAAGGCTCCGGTTCCGGACCATCCCGCGTAGCTACTGGCTCTCCGGAGCGGGCGGCGTCTCGGTCGCGTACGTGTTCATCCACATCCTTCCCGAACTCGACGCGGGTCAGGCGGCCATCGAAGCGTCCGTGCTCGGCTTCCTCGAACACCACGTCTACCTCCTCGCGCTGTCGGGGTTCGCGCTGTACTACGGCGTCGAACGCCTCGCACAGCGGTCGACCGACGACGGGGAGGGCGGCGAGCGCCCGGACCTCGAAGAATCCGACGGCGTCTTCTGGGTGCACGTCGGGTCGTTCGCGGCGTACAACCTCATCATCGGCTACCTGCTGGTCCACCGCGAGCGCCCGGGCCTGGACAGCCTCCTCTTCTACGCCTTCGCGGTCGGACTCCACTTCCTGGTCAACGACCACGGCCTCCGCGAGCACCACCACGACGCCTACGACCGGGTCGGTCGGTGGGTTCTGGCGGCGGCCGTCCTGACGGGGGTCGGCGTAGGACTGTTGACCTCCGTCGGGGAGCCGCTGGTGATGTCGCTGTTCGCGTTCCTCGCCGGCGGTATCATCCTCAACGTCATCAAGGAGGAACTCCCCAAGGAGCGCCGGAGCAACTTCTGGGCGTTCGGCGTCGGCACGGCGGGGTACGCCGCGCTGTTGCTGTTGGTGTAGGTTCCGCTCGCGACCGCCGACGCCTGCAGGCGTCGGCGGTCGCGTCGGTTCGGTCAGGTGGTCGCGTCGGTTCGGTCCGATTCGGCCGACTCACGCGCACGCGCTAGAAACAGCAAGCAGGTGTCCCGTCGGAGTACAGCCAATCGGTACGCCTACTCGGAGTTCGAGCGGTCGCTCACACCGAGCGATGCCGCTGTCGGTCGTGGAAAGCAGTGAGAGAAAATCGCGTTCAGGCCGCCGCTTCTTCTTCGCCGAGCACGTCGTCGTACTCGCCGGCATCGACCTTTTCCTTGAACTCGCGAGCGTCGACACCTTCGATGGTGACGCCGAGCGAGGCGCAGGTGCCGACGACTTCCTTCGCGGCGTTGCGCGTGTCGTAGGCGAGCAGGTCGGGGGCCTTCTGCTCTGCGATGGTCTTCACTTGTTCGATGGAGAGGTCGGCGACGAAATCCTTCTGGGGTTCGCCGCTCCCGGTGTCGAAACCGGCCTCGTCCTTGATGAGCGCCGCCGTCGGCGGCACGCCAACTTCGATCTCGTAGCTCCCGTCCTCTTCGACGGTGATGGTCACGGGGACCTCGGTGCCGTCGAAGGCTTCGGTCTGCTCGTTGATGTCATTGACGACCTCCTGCACGTTGACCGGGGTCGGTCCCAGTTCCGGACCGAGTGGCGGGCCGGGGTTGGCCTGACCGCCGGGTACGAGCACTTCTATCGTCTCAGCCATACCTAAACGAACCCCCGCGTCGGTTTTAAGGCTTGCTAAGTCGCCCGCCGGCGTGCGAGGGCGTCTCGGTGTTCGATGACGCCCACCGCTCGGACCGGAGCGGACCCGCTCGGGGAGAGGACTCGCTCAGGGAAGGCTCACGCCGCGGCGCGCGAGGAAGTCGCTGGCGGCCTTGATCTCGACCGGACTGCCGATGATGCGGACGTGGTCCTCGTCCATCCCGAAAATCGTCAGCGTGAACTCGGCTTCGAGTTCGTCGCGGACCTCCTCTAGTTCGTCCACCGGGAGGACGATCTGCGTGCTGTCTCTGAGTTTCGAGGGGTCCGGCATCCGTCTGGTTTATCCGTGCCGATTACCCGCACATTAACGTATCGAAGTCGTTCCCCGGGCGTTCCCGGCGGTAGCGGCCGCGAACGGACGTTCGAAGGCGTCCGGCGACTCCTGGGTGACGCGGCGATGGGCAACGAAAGGGTTTTTCGGCGCGCACGCCCCACGAACGGGTAATGGGACTGGAGGAAGAAATCGAGGACCTCCGCGAGGAGATAGCCAACACGCCCTACAACAAGTCCACCGAGAGTCACATCGGACGGCTGAAGGCCAAGCTCGCGGAGAAGAAGGAGAAACTCGAGAACCAGTCCTCGGCCGGCGGCGGCGAAGGCTACCACGTCGAGAAGTCCGGCGACGCCACCGTCGCGTTCGTCGGCTTCCCGAGCGTGGGGAAGTCGACCCTGCTCAACTCGCTCACCGCGGCCGAGAGCGAGGTCGGCGCCTACGAGTTCACCACGCTGAACGTCAACCCGGGGATGCTCCAGTACAACGGCGCGAACATCCAGTTGCTCGACGTCCCGGGGCTCATCGAGGGCGCGGCCCAGGGCCGGGGCGGCGGTCAGGAAGTCCTGTCGGTCGTGCGCGCGGCCGACCTCGTGGTGTTCGTGCTCTCGGTGTTCGAGATCGAGCAGTACGACCGCCTCCGCAAGGAACTCTACGAGAACAAGATTCGCCTCGACCAGACGCCCCCGAGCGTCAAGATTGCGAAGAAGGGCAAGGGCGGCATCCGGGTCACCTCCAGCGTCGACCTCGAACTCTCCGAGGACGTCGTCAAGGAGGTCCTCCGGGAGTACGGCTACGTCAACGCCGACGTGACCATCCGCGAACAACTGAACGTCGACCGCCTCGTCGACGGCGTGATGGACAACCGGGTCTACCTCCCTTCCATCGTCTCGGTCAACAAGGTCGACCTCATCGAACCCGACTACGTCGAGACGGTCAACGAGGACCTCCGCGAACACGGCATCGACCCCGAGGAGGCCATCTTCATCTCCGCCGAGAAGGAGAAGGGCCTGGAGTCGCTCAAGGAGACCATCTGGAAGGAACTCGGCCTGATGCGCATCTACATGGACAAACCCGGCCGCGGGGTCGACTACGAGGAACCGCTCATCCTCCAAAAGGGTAGCACCATCGAGGACGCTGCGGAGAAACTCGGCGGCGACCTCAAACAGCGGTTCCGCTTCGCCCGGGTGTCGGGGCCCAGCGCCAAGCACGACGAACAGCAGGTCGGCATGGGTCACGAACTCTCCGACGAGGACGTGCTCCGACTCGTCGTCCGGAAGTAACCCGATGGGCGACGCCCGGCGTCGAACTTCGATTTTCGCACTCCTCGCAACTCTCGCGCTACTCTTCGTCCCGTGGACTATTCTGGGCGGCCGGGACTTCGTGTTCCTCTGGGGATTGGCTACCCTCGACCCGGTCCACGTGACCACCATCACCGACTACCTGTTCGTCTACACCGCGGGGCTTCCCCGGCGACTGCTCGCGTGGCCGGTGAGTTCGTTGCTGTACCTGCTGGCCGTCGGGAGCGCCGCCGGCGGTTTGCTGGTCGGCCGAGAGGACCGCCGGGTCACCGCCGGACTGCTGGTGCTCTCGGGGGTGAGCCACCTCTGGTTCGCGCTCGGAATGGTCCGGCGGTCTACTCTGGTGGCGATTCCGCTCGGAACGGTGCTGGTCTGGGCGGTCGCGTGGTGGTTCTACTGGCCCGACCTCCGTGCGATGGTCGTTTTCGACGATTCGCGGGCGTGAGGGTTCCGGGTTTCGTGAAGGCGAGGAGTTCCGTCTCACGGACGACCACGACTGCATCTCGTACGAACCGCCGACCGCTACTTACACGGTACACCGAGTATCCTACGAGGAACTGTGCCGAGAGAACGACCGAACTGCAGACCGCCGCTCGCACGAATCAACTGAAGACCGCACCGCGACCGCCGTCGGACCGAAGGTCCGACGAGCCTGCACTCGCTTCGCTCGCGCAGACGCAGGCCACGTCCTCCCCAGACGACTGCGCGCGCCGGGGTGGCTACGTCGATGCGGGAACTGGCCTTCGGTTACGGTACGCGCTGGTACGACCTTCTGTCTCGCCCCCGCGCGTGCGAGGGGAAAACCTGAGCGACCGGAGTCTTCGTGAGCGGAGCGAACGAAGTCGTTCCAAAGGCGGTGTCTTTCGTGATGCGAAAGACGTGGCTCGATTGTGACGTGATTCATGCCGTTCTCCGTCTCTCGCCTCCTCTTGTCCTCTTCCGCCGCGGAGGAGTCTATTCTCCAACTTAGTCCACGACGTCCGCCGCCATGCTAATCTGTCCGAGTGTCCCCTCTTCGTTGACCTCGACGCCGTAGACGACCGGCGTTCCGTTCACGTCCGACGGGTACTCGAAGTCGAACCGGAGTTCCGAACCCCGAACCACGACGTCCAGGCCGTACGCCCCCTGTTCGTCCAGCACGCCGGAGAACGTCCGCGACTCGCCCGCTTCGAGGGAGACGGTCGCGGTCGCCTCGACTTCTCCGCCGCGTTCGGTCGTCTCGCTTTCGGTCGCTCCGTCTTCGGTTCGTTCACCTTCGGTCGTCTCGCTCGCACTGCCGAGGTACCGCAGGGTCCACCCGACGTCGTGCGGGAGCGAGTCGCTGTTCCGGAAGACGAGCGCTCTCGTCCCGACCTTCGCTTCGTCGTCGCTCCGAGATCGACTGCACCCGCTCAGGGACACGGCCATCAGGGCGCTCGTCGTCAGTAGCGTTCGTCTCCGCATTTCCCAAATATCCGCTCGAATCGGCGCGATATTTATCTTCCTGTCGAAGGTCGGAACTTTCACGGCGCCGTTCGCACCCTCCGCTTTCCGCGAACCGTAGCCTTTTCGCGCGCAATCACCAATAACGCGAACGCCATGAACGCGACGCTCGACCACGTGATGATGCGCGTAGAGGACCTCGAGGAAACCCTCGACTGGTATCAGGGCCACCTCGACTACGAGGAGAAGGGCCGCTGGGAGGCCGACACCTTCACGAACGTCTACCTCGGCCCAGAGGACCTCCACGAGGAGGGCGCGATGCTCGAAATCACGTACAATCACGACGACCGGAGCTACGAGATGGGCGACGCGTGGGGCCACATCGCCGTGCGCGTCGACGACGTCTACGACGCCTACGAGGAGTTGATGGACGAGGGCGTCGAGGACTACCGCGACCCCGACTCCTGCGGCGGAAGCTACGCCTTCGTCAAGGACCCCGACGGCCACGAGGTCGAGATCGTCGAGCGCGACCACGGTGCACGCTGGAGCCTCGACCACACGATGATCCGGGTCGAGGACGCCGACGAGGCGCTCGGGTGGTACACCCGAAAACTGGAGTACGAGCACACCGGCCGCTGGGAGTCCGACACCTTCGCCAACTACTTCATGAAACCCGAGGGCGCGGCCGACGAGGCGATGGCGGTCGAACTCACCTACAACTACGACGGTCGCGAGTACACGCTGGGCGACGCGTGGGGCCACCTCTGCATCCGCGCCGACGACCTCGACGAGGCCTGGGAGACGCTGATGGAGCGCGACGCCGAGGACTACCGCGACCCCGAATCCTGCGACCACCGCTACGCGTTCACAAAAGACATGGACGGCCACGAAATCGAGGTGCTCGTCCCCGACGAGTGAGGGGGGCGACGACCGAAACGGAGCGACGGAAGGAAATCGAACGACCGCCCGACCATTTCTCGCATCGTTCGACCGCGATTTCTCGACCGGTGATGGGACGTTTCGAGTTCGAGCGGACGCAGTAAGCTACCTTTCGGGGCACCGTTCCGAACGCGAAACCGAGTATACCGTCGTTTCAGGCCCTGAAACCCTGCGTTTCTACACAAGGCATATCACCGAGGCGACTGTGTATCCGGTGGTCTTGGCGCAGTGAGAAACCTGCGTTTCGAGGAGGTGTGGGGCACCGACGGGGCGTCGGCGTAGACGGAGAGCGTATCCATGATTCGAACAAACAGAACTCTGAGCGTACTGACCGTAGTCTTGCTAGTCGCATCGACCGTCACGGGGAGCGTCGCGTTCGTCGATCGCGCGAACGGGCGTCAAGCGCAAGCGCAACCCGATGCAGCCACAGTCGTCCCGCTCGATTCGGGCGAGACGTACTGGCAGGGACAGATTATTCGCGCCTCGGCCGACCAGACCAACGCCAGCGCGACGTGGCAGCTTCGGGAGTGGTCGAACGGGAACGTCGGGTCGCTCGTGACCGAGTTCACGTTCAACAACACCGGCGTCGCGCGGTTGCAGACGAGTAACCTGCAGGGCCAGTACGTCGTCGTCAACCAGAACGGGAACCCGGTCGTCTTCCGGAACGGGACGGCGGTCGGCGTAGGAACGGAAGCCAGCCCGAGCTTCGAGATCAACGCCCAGGAGCTGAACGCGAGCTTCGTCGACGAGACGGTGACGAGCGGAATCGGCGAGGGCGCGGTGACCGACCTCGAACTCCGGTCGAACAGGGGTTCGTACCGAGTCGCACTCCGGTCGGACAACCTGAGCGCGTCCCAGTTGACGGACATCTTCGCCGCGACGCGGACCGACATCGACGGCGACGGCCAGCCCGAAGTCGTGCTAAACCGAACCGTGACCGGACCGCGGGACGCGCTCGACGCCAACTTTAGCGGCGTCTCCCCGGGCCAGTACGAGATCGTCGTGAGCCCAGTGAGCGCGGCCGTGACCGCCCGGGCGACCATCCAGGTTCGGGAAGCCGGGCCGCAGAGCGCCAACCTCGCCCAGAGCGTCGTCAGCGAACAGCAAGGTGACAACGCCACCTTCACCGTCGACCTGCAGAACACGCAGAACGCGACCCTGACCGTCGGTTCGCAGGACGTAAACTACTTGGCCCAGGTCGGGGTCCGGGACGCCGACGGTGACGGGCAGGTGACGCTCCGACTCAACACGTACGTCGCCGGGCGCAACGTGGCCCCCAACGGCGGGTTCACGGCGGTCGGCGAGGACCGCATCACGTCGTACACGCTCCAGACCGACCCGCTCCAGACGCCGCTCGACACCGGCCAGTACCCCGTGACGGTGCTGCTCGACGGGGAGACAGCCGACGTCGGCAGTCTGGTGCTCAGCGAGCCGTCGATCGGGTCGGCGCAGGTATGGACCGCGCCCGACGCGGCTCAGCCAACCGACGAGAACCTGCTCGACGTGGTCAGCCAGTCCTCCACCGTCGCGCGCGAGGACTGGGCCATCGTGCAGGTCGAGGCGTCCGGCCTCTACGGGTACATCAACTCCTCGGCCGACCTCGACAACTCGACGTTCGGCCTCTCGCTGAACATCTCCCGGACGGACGTCGGCCCGAACGCGGAGGCCGAAACGATTCCGCTGAACGAGGTCGAGTTCGTCCCCGACCCCGAGAACAACCAGTTCTTCCTCGTGATGGACACCAACGGGTTGGAGACGGGAGCGCAATACCGCGTCAACTTCACCGCGACGGAGGAGAACCCGTACTTCGCGCAGAACCAGTCGGCGTCCGCGAACTTCTCCATCGTCGAGCGGCAGGTGACCCTGCAGAACGCCACCGGCGACCAGCCGCTCCAGCTCTCGACCGGTAACGCCACCGTCCGTGGTGATTCGACGCTCGCACCCGGGAGTCAGTTCCTCCTCCAGGTCCGCAACCGAGGCGGCGAACCGTTCTTCGAGGAAACCGAAGTGACCGTCGGTGACAACGGCACGTGGACCGCGAATCTGGACATCCCGAGCGTCTCGAACCGGACCAACGCCACGGTCCAGATTCGGGACTACAACGTGAGCAGCGACGCGGTCATCGTCACGGGCGCGCAGACCGGCGGCGCCCAGCAGACGACGGCGGCGGGCGGCGCACAGCAGACCGAGACGACCGCAGCGACCGAGACGACCGTTGCAGAGACGACGCCTGCTGAGACGACCACGGTCGCCGGGGAGACGACTACGACGACCACCACTACTACGACGCCCACGACCACCACGGAAGGCGGCGGTGGCGGGGGCGACGGCGGCATCCCCGGGTTCGGAATCGCCGTGACGCTCGTCGCGCTCCTCGCGGCGGCGTTCCTGGCGATTCGCCGAGGACAGAATCGGTAGTTAGTCGGTCGCATCGCCGCGAAAACGCCCGATTTCTTTTATAAGCGATACGGCACGGCAGAGTGTCGGCTGGGTCGAAAATCGTCAACTGCCGTATTTCCTGCCTTGAGGGCGCCTCTGTCCAATTTACTGTGTTGGTTGGGGAAGCCATCAACCCATTATACTGTTTTCTCCCCGAGGCGTTCATCGGGTGTTTCGAGGCTTCAACGCTCCGTTTATCGAGGGATGGCAATCGTTGGCGAAGCGGATACCAGACCACAAAGCACTTATAATCGGGCCCTAAGTTTTCGTCTGTACCCCTACCCATGGTGGCAGCAGTGAATACACGCGGTTCGCACCCGGAAATACCGGGTTACGGTAACGGAATCGCGGCGAAAGGTGCTGTCGCCGACCGAATAAACAACCCAATCAAACCATGACAAACGATAAACTTCGCAGCGTCTCCCTCGCTGCACTCGTCGTCCTCTCGGTGTTCGCAGGCAGCATCGCCTTCGCTGGCTCGGCTGCCGCCGCGAACCTCGACGACGGCGAGCGCTACTGGCAGGGACAGACTGTGACGGCAGACTCGCTGACCACGGAAGGTGGCGACACAATCGGAAGCGGCGTCAAGCTTGAAGTGATGAACGTCGTTAACGACGGTTCCAACACCCTCGCGAAAGAGGTTTTCACTGGCGACAACGGTGGCCTCACGCTCGAAACCACGAACCTCGAGGGTAACTACGTCCTTCAGCGCGCCTCGGACGATGCGAAGATCGCTTCGTTCTCGGTTGCGTCCCAGGACCTGAGCGCGTCGTTCGACCCCGCTACGGTCGACAACAAGTTCAGCACGACCTCGGACCTCAAGCTGGACTCGAAGCGCGCAGGCTACGACATTACCGTCTCGGCTGACGGCCTCAGCCAGAGCGAACTCAGCAACATCTTCGGCAAGGACGACCAGGACCCGAACACTGACGGCTATCAGCTTACGGGCATCACGTCCGACACGATCTCGACCGACTTCGAGAAGGTCAACGCCGGTAACTACACGGTCGAACTCGAAGTCGTCGACACTGGCGCCACCGCCGAAGCCACCATCAACGTCACCAAGGGCGGCGACGCGACCGCGTCCTTCGAGGACAGCGATGTTGTCGCCCAGGAACGCGGTGACGTCGCGAACTTCACGGTCGACCTCGACAACAGCAACCAGGGCACCGTGACCATCGGTAGCTCGGAAGTCAACTGGGTCACGAACTTCACGGTTCACGACGACAACGACGACGGCAACGTCACGATTGACTTCAACACCTACCAGACTGGCAGCAGCACCTGGAGTGAGGACCCTGAGTCGCTGAGCGCGAAGCAGAAGGTCCAGAAGTTCATCACCGTCGAAGAGGGCGACAGCATCTCCCTCTCGTCGGTCGATGACGACAGCAACAGTAACAACGCCAACAACGACCAGGGCGTCCACTACGGTAGCAACCTGGTCGCGGGCACCACGAACAACCCGATCGCTGACGGCGACTACGAACTGACCGTCGGCGTCGGCGGTGAGGAGACTGACGTCAACCAGCTCGTGCTCAGCAAGGGCTCGGTCGACGGTGCTCAGTCCTGGACGTACCCCGAAACCGCCACCAACATCGACGGCCTCAACACCCTCCTGGACAACGTTGCCCAGGACAACTCGGTTGCGATGGACGACCTCGCGGTCGTTCAGATCGACGCGTCCGGCCTCTACGGCCACCTCGGCGCGAGCAACGCGAACGGCATGCTCGACCAGGCCGCTGGCAACAGCCAGGACTACTACTCGCTGAACTTCACCCAGACGAACGCCGGTGCGAACGCCGACGGTAACTCGTTCGACGGTAGCAGCGACGACGTCGAGACGTACTTCGACGCGCAGAACAACACGTTCTTCGCTGTCGTCAACACCGCCGGTAGCAACGCTGGCATCCAGGCTGGCGACGAGTACAACGCGACGTTCACGCTCCACAAGGGTAGCCCGGTCACGAAGAAGGCTCAGTCGGCTACCACTGAGTTCAGCGTCGAACAGCGCACCCTCGAATTCACGGGTCTGAACGAGAGCGACGTGCTCGAACTCGGTGCTGGCAACGCCACCGTCAAGGGCGACACCAGCATGGCCGCAGGCAGCGAGTTCTCCGTGAAGGTCAAGTCCGACAGCTTCGTCCGAACCTCGACCGCCACGGTCAACGAGAACGGCACGTTCACGGCTGACTTCGACTTCAGTAACGTCAACGTCGGCACGAACGTCGAGGTTTCCGCGTCGAACGGCGACGCCAGCGACACGGTCGAAGGCGTCATCGTCGAGTCCACTGGCGGCAGCCAGGAGACGACGACGGCCACGACCAACGGCACCTCGACCATCACGACCACCACCACCACCACGACGTCGGTTGGTGGCACGGAAACCACGACCACGACGACCGAGACCACGACGACGGACACGACCACCACGAACGGTGGCAGCAGTGGCATCCCCGGCTTCGGTGTCAGCGTCTCGCTGGTCGCGCTCGTGGCTGGTGCGCTCCTCGCGCTCCGCCGCAGCAACTAGATAGCGAAGTAACCATCGGGACTCCCCCGATTCGACATTCCCTTTCTTTCGAAACACCGACCCACCAGCGGCGGCCACGCCCCCCGCAGAAACGCCGCGTTTCCGTACCGATAAGCCGACGATAACCCCCTCGACCGGAGGCGTCAACTCTTTGTACGGGGGACGCTTGCTTCCCCATAACCGTGACCAGTGCCCTGACAGACGGACTCGCGTGGCTCACCGTCGGCGTCTTCGCCGGGAGCCTCGTCCTCGACTGGTACGACCGCGATTTGGCCCGCTACCTCGCGGCGGGCGCGTGGGGTGTCTTCGGCGTCTTCTGGCTGGCGCTGTTCCCACACTTCGCGTTCGAACAGAAGAGCCTCATCGAGGGCGTGCTCAGCCTCGCGGCGTTCCCCGCCAGCCTGTACGCCGCCTACCTCCTCGTGCAGGGACGGGAAACCCTGTTCGTCCTCTCGCGGGCGGTGGCGCTGATGGGACTCATCTACCTGCCGTTCACCATGATTCCGACCGCGAAGGAACTCCTCATCGAAACCGTCGCCGCGCAGGGGCACCTCGTGTTCCAGATGACCGGTCAGGACATCGCCCTGGTCGAGCGCGAGGGCGGTATCTTGGGGACGTACTCCTACATGCACCCCCAGAAAGGGGAGTTCACCACGAACGTCCTGCTCGCCTGCACCGGCCTCGGGAGTATGGCCATCTTCGGCGGCCTCATCGGCGCGGTCCGCGCGCCGCTCGGCCGCAAACTCCGGGCGCTCGCGGTCGCCATCCCGATCATCTGGGTGCTCAATCTCGGACGCGTCGTGTTCATCACGATGGCGTTCAGCTACCAGTGGTTCCAGGTGTTCGTCGACCCCATCTCGGGGCTGGTCGGCTACCAGAACCCCAACATGGTGTCGTACTTCATCTCCGACCGCGTGCTCGCCCAGAGCCTCTCGGTGGTCGCGCTGGTCGGCATCGCGTGGGCGGTCGCCCGCGTGCTCCCCGAACTCCTGACCGTCGCCGAGGACGTGATGTTCATCGCGACCGGCGACGAGTATGACCTCCACGGCGCGGTGGGGACCGACCGGCCGATTCGCGCCGACGGCGAGGGCGAGACGCGATAAAGCGGAGAACGAGCGTTTCTATTCTACTTCGAGCAGTTCTCGGGGCGCGTCCGCCAGTTCGGCGAGCGCGTCGGCCTCGATGTGATGGAGGTCGCCGGGCACCACCAGCAGGTGGAGCAGGTCGCCGAAGTCGCGGTCGGCGAGCGCCGACACGCGGTCGGCCGCCACGAGCGGGTCGGGACTTCCCGCCCGCGCGACGACGACGGCGAGTGCGTCGCCGTAATCGTCGCTGAGCAGTTCCGCCGCGTGATCGGCGGTCATGTACTCGTCGTTCTGGACCTTGATGTCGAGGTAGACGAGCGTGTGGAGGCCGCGCTCGCGGTTCTCGTCTATCGCGTTCGTGACGCTGGCAGGCACGCCGTCGGCGCCGTGGGCGTAGTCGAACGGGAGCGTCGTCGCCTTGCCGAACCGGTAGTTCTGGAGGCCGGTGAGTCCGCTGGCCGCGGATTCGGCGGTCGGCGCGTGAATCACACGGGTGTCGATGCCGCGCTCCTCGGCGCGCAGACGCAGGTCGACGTGGGTGGTCGAAATCATCGTATCGCCGGCCGTGAGGAAGACGGCGTCGCCGTCCTCGGCGGCCCGCAGAATGTCCTCGGGGTCCTGTTCGACGCCCGCGCGGTCCCGCACTTCGATCTCGATTTCGTGGTAGGCTTCGAGGTCCGCGACGCTCGCGCCGAGCAGTTTGCTGGTGTAGAACTCCGCGAACGCGCGGTCGGCGTCGCGCAGGGCGTCCCGGCCCTCGACGGTGATGGACCGCTCGTCGTAGAGGCCGAGGCCGACGAATGTGAGCATGGGCGAGTGTAGGTTCCGGACCGGGGTAGAACCTTTCGAGTCCGAGTCGCTCTCGCCCCGGCGCGTCCAGTCGAACGTAGTTGGCTCGACGCACCATCGAGGGATGCGGACGCGAAATACGCCAGTGGACCTATAGGAGAAAACGCAGTACGAACTACCGTGGCGACCTACGAACTCGTCCAGATACTCGTCGGTATCGCCATCCTTGGAGCGGCCGTGCTCCCCCGAGTCCTCTCGGACAAGCCGATGTCGTTTCCGATGATATACGTCGCCGCGGGGGTCGTCCTCTTCTCGCTCCCGTTGGGCGTCGAGATACCGGACCCGGTGAAGCACTCGGACCTCGCCGAACGGTTCACGGAGTTCGTCGTCATCATCGCACTGATGGGCGCGGGTTTGAAACTCGACCGCCCGTTCGACCTGCTCTCGTGGACGCCGACGTGGCGACTACTCGGCGTCACGATGACGCTGACCATCGCACTCACCGCGCTGGCCGGGTGGGGCGTCCTCGGCGTGCTCCCGCCGACCGCGATTCTCCTCGGAGCGGTCGTCGCTCCGACCGACCCCGTGCTCGCCTCGGACGTCCAGGCGTCGCCGCCAACCGAGGCCATCGACGAGGAGGTCGACCCGACGGACCAGGAGGGCGAGATCCGGTTCGCGCTCACCTCCGAGGCGGGCCTGAACGACGGGCTGGCGTTTCCGTTCACGTACCTCGCCATCGCCGCGGCCGCGGCGAGCGGGTCCTCGCTCGCGTGGCTCGGCGAGTGGTTCCTCGTCCACGTCGTCTACGAGATCGTCGTCGGCGTCGCGGTCGGGTACGCGGGCGGACAACTGCTCGCCCGGTTCATCTTCAACGCTCCGGCCACCACCGGCCTCGGCCGAGTCATGGCGGGCACCGAGGCGCTGGCGGCCACGCTCATCACGTACGGCGTGGCCGAACTCGCCCACGGGTACGGCTTCCTCGCAGTGTTCGTGGCCGCGCTCGTCCTCCGTCACTACGAGTGGAGCCACGACTACTACATCCAACTCCACGACTACGCCGTCATGGTCGAGCGAATCGTGATGGCGGGGGTGCTGGTGCTGTTCGGCGGGACGCTCGTCGGGGGCTTGCTCGCCCCGCTGACGCTCGTCGACGCCGCGCTCGGCCTCGTGCTCGTCCTCGTCGTCCGACCGCTGGCCGGACTCGTCGGCCTGCTCGGCACCTCGATACCGTGGGTCGAACGGGTGATCATCTCGTCGTTCGGCATCCGCGGCGTCGGGTCGTTCTACTACCTCGCCTACGGTCTCAACGAGGCGTCGTCCGGCGAGTGGGAGCTCCTGATCGCCGCCGACAAGCTCTGGGCGCTGGTCGGCTTCGTCGTGCTCACGTCGATAGTCGTCCACGGCGTCGCCGGCAATCCGGTGATGAGCTCGCTGGACAGAATCCGCGGATTCGGCGACGCCCCGGGCGAGTCGCCCGAAACGTCGTAGGCGGACGACGCCGACGGCACGTGGGAATTTGGACAGCTGGGGCGGCCGGGGCGGCCATGACGGCCGCGACGGGCGCCCCGAACGACTCCGCCGGAAACGTGTTCCGCGAGGCCGCCGTCGGTGGACTCGATGGTCGTCGAACGTCGAGGGTCCTCCCCGTTCGCCGTCGGCGCGCTGGTGGTCGCCAACTTCGTGCCGCTCGTCGGCGTCCTGTGGTGGGGGTGGAGCGTCTTCGAGGTGCTGGTACTCTACTGGGTCGAGAGCGGCGTCGTCGGCGCGTACAACGTCCCGAAGATACTGCTGGCCGCGGGAGACGACTTCGGAGTAGACGGGGAAGTCGACGACTTCGGTGTCGCGCCGGGTGCCGATGGACGTACGGGCGGGGCGGGCGAAGCGGGCGAGGCGACCGACGGGCGACGGACGTCGCCGTCGGTCGCCTGGCAGGCCGGGGACCTCCCGTCGTGGCTCACCGAGGCGGGCGGCCGGGCGGACAACCTCGGCGTCGCGGCGTTCTTCGTCCTCCACTACGGCATCTTCTGGGTGGTCCACGGCGTCTTCGTCTTCGCACTCCCGCTATTCGCGTGGGGGTTCGGCCTCGGCGCGGGGACGACGGTCACCCCGGGCGGTCCGTTCGCACCCGTCGGGGCGTTCGGGTGGGGGTTCCGGCCGCCGGGCCTCGCGTTCGGGGTCGACTTCGGTGGGGCGTGACGGCCCGGCGCTTCCGTTCGGTCCCGCCGCCGCGCCGAAGCGTCACGGTTAACGCCGCACCGCCACAATCGGCGGGTATGGAAGTGCCGTGCGTCCGCGTCGAGCGCGAGCGCGGCGAGGAGATCCGCCGGCGACTGGCGGACGCCGACCTCGTCAGCGACGAGTACGAGATCGAAGTCGAGGACGGCTGGCTGTACATCCCCGTCGAGGACGCCGGCGCCGTCCCCGACGACCTGTCGCTCGTCGACCGCGAGGCCGACGAGCGCGCCACCCGGGACACGCCCGCCGACCTACTGGGGTTCGAACCCACCTACGAGCGACTCGGCGACGTCGTCATCGTCGACGAGGACGACCCCGACCGCGCCCGCGAGATCGCCGACGCCGTGATGGCCTCGGACCTCCCGGTCCGGACGGTGGTGAACCGCGCCTCGAAGGTCAAGGGCGAACTCCGGGTGCGCGACTGGGAGGTGCTGGCGGGCGACGGAACCGACGTCGTCCACCGCGAGTACGGCAACGAGTTCGCGCTCGACCTCGCGGAGGTGTACTTCTCCCCGCGCCTCGCCACCGAGCGCCACCGCGTCGCCGAGCAGGTCGAGTCTGGCGAGCGCGCCTTCGACATGTTCGCTGGCGTCGGCCCGTTCGCGATTCCGTTCGCCGAGCGCGGCGCCGAGGTCGTCGGCGTCGACCTGAACGAGCGTGCCGTCGAATTCCTCCGGGAGAACGCCCGGCGCAACGGCGTCGAGGACCGCGTCACCGCGATTCACGGCGACGTCCATGAAATCGCCCCCGACTACGCCGACTGGGCCGACCGGGTGGTGATGAACCTCCCCCACAGCGCCAACGAGTTCCTCGATTCGGCCGTCCTGGTGGCCGGCGACGACTGCGTCCTCCACTACTACGACATCCAGCACGACGAGGACCCCTTCGGCCCGGGCGAGGAAGCGATTCGCGCCGCGGCCGAGCCGGAGTACGACGTCGAAGTGGAGACGCGCCGCGTCGTCCGGTCGTACGCGCCCCACGAACTCAACGTCTGTCTCGACGTGCGACTGACTCGCTAACGGCGTGCGATTTCGCAACCCTTATGCCGGTGCTGGCGGGTATATTTGATTGCAGCACGACGGCAGACCGCCGCCTGCCGGTGTCTTACCGAGTGAAGCGAGGTAAGGCTTGGCAGACGAGCGAAGTGAGTCTGCCGGTGTAGCTCAGACTGGCTAGAGCGATTCCTTCGTAAGGAATAGGCCGAGGGTTCAAATCCCTCCACCGGCTCTTTCTACCGAACGCAACGAGGCCGAGAGCGTTCAGTACCTAACTTCTACGGGACGAGTCGCGTACCTCAACGGACTAGCGAGACAGTCGGGTACTCTATAGCCGAACCGAATCGAGGCTCTCCGGTAGGGCCGTGTTCGCGAACCCCATACTAAAATTTACTTTTCACCTTTCGCAACTGTTTTACTACCCAGACATAAATATGCGCAACGAACATGGTACGAATACACCGCTCAGCGGTCCTCGTAGCGATTCTCCTCGTTGCAGCGACTACCCCGGTCGCTGGCGCCTCCCCGGACGCGACGTTCGAGTCCGAGCGAGTCGTCGTAACGGCCGGCGAAACGGCGAACGTCACCGTCGAACTCTCTGACACCGACACCGCGACCGTCACGGTCGGTTCCGAAGAGGTCAACTACATCGCGACTGTCCTCGCCCGAGACGGAAACGGCGACGGCACCGTCACGGTACGGTACAACACGACCGCCGCGGGACACGGCGGCGCGTTCGCCGCCGCCGGCGATGCGGACAACGTGACCGTCGAGAGCGAAAGCGAGTTCGACGCCGACCACCTGCTCGCGGCGGGGGCGTACGACCTCTCGGTCGCTCCGGGTACGAACGCGAGTAACGCGACCGACGCCGGAACGCTCGTCGTCGAAGCGCCGCCGGAGACGTCGACCGAACCCGTCACCGAAACGTCGACTCCGAGTCCGTACGTGGGGCACGTCGACGACATCGAGAACGGAGTCGTCGTGGCGCCCGCGCGGAACCAGACCATCACCGGCACGCTCAACGTGAGCGAGGGAACCGAGATCGTGGTCACTGCCAAGAAGAGCGGCGAGTTCCTGAAGACGCAGGCGACGACCGTGGGGAAGGACGGGCAGTTCCGCGCCTCGTTCGACTTCGACGACGTTTCGACCGAGGACCCCGAGTTTACCGTCGAAATTCGGGCGAACGACGAAGAAGTGGCCGAGATAAACGGAGTCCTCCAGACGCCGCCGACCACGTCTACGACGACCGAGCAGGCGTTGCAGGACGGGACGACCGGAGAGACGACGGACGCCCCTCAGAGCGGCGACATCCCCGGCTTCGGCCTGTCGACCGGCGTACTCGCACTCGCGGCGTCCGGACTGCTCCTGTTCCGGCGGCGCTGAACTCCGCAGTTCACCTTCTCGCGGTCGAATCAAAGGCGAATCGTCACCCGACTGCTTTTCAGACGCCGAGGCTCC
The DNA here is from genome assembly GCF_024138165.1 of Halorussus vallis. NCBI lineage: Archaea > Methanobacteriati > Methanobacteriota > Halobacteria > Halobacteriales > Haladaptataceae > Halorussus > Halorussus vallis. The sequence goes on from NZ_CP100000.1 coordinate 146,613, forward strand.
GCCCGGCGCAGATGACGCTCGTCGCTGGCCACTTCCGGACGTAGCGGAAGCCGAGCGTCTGACGTATCTTCAAGGACCCGGCTACCGTCAGCAGTGTCGATGGCACCACGTGCGTCGCGTGGCGGGGGTTCCCTACGACAGTGCTATGAGGAGACGCTCCTCCCGCCCGGACTCCGACCCGACCTCTCTCGCGACAGACTGCGAACCGCGCTCGTCTCGCTCTCGCCGATCCACTACCGCGACGGCGACATGCGCCGGGACTACGGCTGGACTCGGGCCATCTGCTCGGCGCTGCTGGTCGCCGGGGCGCTCGCGCTCGGCGTCCGCCTCGTGTTGACGTTGCTGTTCGTCGCGCTGGTCACGACCGACGCGCCGGTGGTCGCGCTGTTCAACTTCTGTCTCAGCCTCGTCGTCGGTCGCCTGCTCCTCGACGAACACGCGTTCCGACCGAACGAACCGCGCCGAAGCCGCCGTGACGTCTGGCGAGCGAGCGCGGTCGCGCTCGCTCGCCGCGTTCGTTCGCGCGCGGCGTCGGCCGAGCGAGAGCGACTCTGACGGCGACTCAGAGTCGAATCACGGCTCTACAGACGGCATCGGCGCTCTCTGCGGGACGATTTTGCGGAAACGGCGTCGGTGGCCGGTGTCCACCGGCCACCGACGACCCCGTCAGTACCAGCGGAGGTGCAGATACCCTAGAAGCAGACAGAGCGAGAGCGCCACGACCACCCACCCGACCATCAGTCGTCGCTCCCGTTTCGTCGATTCCAGCGACATTATTTTCTCGTACCGTTTCGGAAAGGGGCCGTCGTTCTAAAGATTACGTATGACGGCAAGTTACAAACGCGAGGTGCATGACTACGAGTGGTTAGATTTCGAAACGCGTCGGGGAGGGCGGCCCGGACCGACGAACGCGGCGCGAGCGACCCACCGACGACGCCGTCAGTCCAGCGCCGCTTCGAGCGCGTCCATCGTCCGCTCGACGCGTTCCGGGTCGGCGTTGTAGCCCATGTGACCCACGCGGAGCACGTCGTCTGCCCGGTCGCCCAGACCGGTCGCCAGCACCACGCCATGGTCCGCTTCGAGTCGGTCGCGCAACTCGCCCGCTCGGCCGTCGACCTCGAAGGCGGTCACCGTCGGCGAGGAGCGCGCCTCGTCGTCGGCGAACGGTTCCAAACCCAGTTCGCGCCCGCGTTCGCGGCACCGCCGCGCGACCGACTCGTGGCGGTCGTAGACGCTCTCGAGTCCCTCATCGAGCAGTCGGTCGAGCGACGCCTCAAGCGCGTAGAGGTTCGATACCGAGTGGGTGTACGGGAGGAACAGCGGTTCGCCCGCGGACGCGCTCTCGGCAGCGTCGGCGGCCGCGTTCCGCCAGGGTTCGAGGCTGGTGTAGAAGGTGTCCTGGTCGGTGTCCTCGACGGCCGCCCACGCCCGGTCGCTCACCGAGAGCGTGGTGAGTCCCGGCGGCGAACTGAAACACTTCTGGGAGGCACCGAGACAGACGTCGATTCGGTCGACGGGGACGGGCGTCCCGCCCAGCGAGGAGACGGCGTCGACGATGGTGAGCGCGCCGGCGTCCTGGAGTATCGCCAGAACCTCGTCCAACTCGTTCAGCACGCCGGTCGGGGTTTCGCAGTGGACCATCGTCGCCGCGGCGAACTCCCCGTCCTCGACCAGCGACTTCACCGCCTCGGGGTCGAACGTCTCCTCGGGCGGGACGGCGTGGACCGTCGGGTCGCCGCCGTGCATCTCCACGAAGTCGGCGAACCCCTCGCCGAAGAGGCCGTTGGCCAGACAGAGCACCTCGTCGCCCTCGGAGAGCAGCGACGCGACGCTGGCTTCGAGGCCGAGCATCCCCTCGCCGGCGAGCACCGCCACGTCGTCGTCGTCGGTCCCGTAGACGGCGGCCAGTTTCTCCAGCAGGGAGTCGTAGAACGTCGCGAACTCGGCCTGCACGTCCGGGTTCGAAATCCGTCGACCCGCCGCCTCGCGCACGTCGGGCGGAAGCGCGGTCGGGCCGGGCGTCATGAGCAGTTCGTCGCGGTCGTCCATGGAGGGGTCTTCGCGACCCCGGTCCTAAAACTGACCGAAGCGGCGTCTCGGACGGTCGCCCGCGAAAAGTGTCGGCCGGAGATGTCGGCTCGCGTCGAGTTCCGACGCCGGACGGCGTCCATCGGAGAATCGCGCACTGCTCCCCACCTCGGCGCGTCTCCCGCCGTCGCTCGGACCGCTCCGAGGGGTAACAGGAACTACCGCCGGAAGTCCAACCACCTACCACTCGGGCCAATGAGCGTGTGCGTTTCGCGTAGGTCTGTCCGGACCCGGTCGGTAGCGGCGTCGACCTGCGCCCCGTAGCGGGTTTCCCGGCGTCGGGTGATAGTTCCTCAGCGGACATATGCAAGCAATTTAAGTGATAGACCGTAACCGACGTCGACGCGCCGGCGACGCCGCGCTCGTCACTCGGAATCGCGCGACGCGCTCATCCGGGCCGCGAGCGTCCGGGAGACGCCCGCGAGGTACGCCCCGCCCCAGATGGCGACGACGACGCCGCCCACCGCGTCGAAGACGATGTCGGACATCGTGTTCGCGAGGCTGTACTGGGAGAGCACGCTCTCCGTGCCCATCCACGACGCGAGGCCGTCGAACCCGAACTCCAGCAGTTCCCACAGCACGCCGAACGCCAGCGTGAACAGCAGGATGAACCCGGCGACGAACCGTCGCGGGAGGTAGACCTCCGCGTCGTGGACGTCGAACGCCCGGACCGTCGTGTAGCCGACCGCCGCGACGAGCGACGACGACAGCGCGTGGGTGAGGTTGTCCCAGAGGCCGACCGACCGGTAGAGTCCGAGCGTCCCCACGGCGTGGAGGAACACGGGCACGCAGATCCACAGCGTCAGTCGAGCGTCGATCGGCAGTTTGTAGTTGCGCTCCAGCAGGCCGGGCAGTTCCATCACGACCAGCGCGACGGCCGCGTTGACGATGACGCCGATACTCCGCTCGTAGAGTCCGAGAAGCAGCACCACGACGACCGCGGCCTGGAGCCCACGGACGAGCAGGTTTCGCTGTCGCTCGGAGAGGTGAAGCCAGTCGCCCGAGTCGGTTTCGCCGGCGGTCTTGTGGTCGCTCGCGGCCGTCGCCCGGCGAGCGCGCGCTCCGTCTCCGGTCGACCGGAAGCCGAGCCGTCTGGCGTCGACCCGGCGGAAGTACGCGACGAACAGCAGCGCGGCGACGACGCCGATGCCGGTCGCGTACGCCATCGACCACATCACCGGCTGGAGTCCGCGGAGCATCCGCGTCCCGAGCAGGGAGTCGGACAGCCACTGGACGACCGCCCACGTCCCCGCGGTCGCCATCGTCGCCATGAACACGAACGAGACCGCGAACGCCGGCGACATCTCGACCTCGGTGAAGGCGTCGAACTCCACCGCCAGCGCGAGCGCCAGCGCCGGCACCACGAAGAACGTCGCCACCGGTCGGGCCAGCAGGTCGAACGACTGGCCGACGAACGGCACCGCCGCGAACAGCACCACCTCCCACGGGAGCATCGCCTCGGGTTCGCGATAGGCCGCCACCGGGACGAGCGCGACGACGACCGCCGCACCGCCGAGGCAGGCCCACAGGAAGTCCCCGTCGGCGGCGCTCCGCGCGACGCCGACGGCGACGACGGCGACCAGCGCCCACGCGGCCACGGCGTTGGTTCGTCGCCGGACGATGCTCTCGTCGCTCCGCGTCTCCGTCCCCCCGGACATGCCAGCGTCTACGCGCGGCGCACACAAAACGTGGACGGGCGAAGGGACGCGGAACCCCGCCGCGTCAGTCGCGCCGCCGCCGGACGAGTCCCGCCTCGACCCGGGCGAACGTCTCGCTCTTGCGGTCGTAGCCGTCGAGGTCGACGCCGAGTCGGTCGGCGGTTTCGACTACGACGGGGAGCGGGTCGGGGTCGGCCTTCTTCCAGACGGTGCGGAGTTCCCGGAGGAAGATGTTGGTCGTGACCGGGCCGACGCCGTAGAAGTCGTCGACCCTGGCTTCGAGGTCGTCGGAGTCGCTCGCGGCGTCGTGGAGGGCGTTCAGGCTCCCGCCGTACTCGGCCTCGAGCGTCTCGCAGTCCCGGAGGACCTGGCGCGAGCGCCGGTTGTCGTACCGGACGTAGCCGCCCTCGCGCATCACGGGGTCGACCAGGAACTCGAAGCCCGCGTCCGAGATTCGCTCGGGCGAGAGCAGACCGTGGCGCTCGAACGCCCGGTAGGTGTTCCGGGCGATCTCCTCGGAGATGCGCGCGCCGAAGAGCAGACTCGCCAGGAACCACGCGAACAGCGCGTCGTCCTCCCCGGTCGAGAGGTCGATGTCGAGTTCCTCCGAGTAGAGTTCGGTCCGCTCTAACTCCGCGACGTCGATGCTCATGGTTCGGGGACGGCCCGCGCGCGGGTGGCTCTTTCGGCGGTCGCTCTCCCGAGAAGGGTCGACGAGCCACGACGGCCGACCCGGCGGGTCGGCCGTCGTGGCTCCGACCGTCCTCAGTCGGCGCTCGCGTCCTCTTCGTCGGTTCCCGCGGCTTCGGCGTCGGTCGCTTCGCCTTCGCCGGACTCCTCGGAGTCGGCGGCCGTCTCGACCTCGTCGGTATCGGCCACGTCGCGCTGGTCGACGTCCTCGGCGTCGACGTCGCTGTCGACTTCCGGCGCGGTGTCGCTCTCGTCGATGTCGGCGTCGGTGGTGTCGACGACCTCCTCGCCGGTCGCGTGGTCGGTGTCGCGCTCGCGGGATTCGACGTTCTCGTAGTCCGGGCCGGTGTCGACCACGTCGGACATCTCGGTCCCCGACGGCCCCGAGTTCCCGCGGCGCTGGGCCACCGCGACGCCCACCCAGAAGAGTCCGGCGAGCGCCTGGAGGAGGCCGCGCTTGCGGTTGCCTTTCAGGAAGGTTCGGCCCGCCCGGAGCAGCGAGACGACGCCCGTCGCCGCCGTCAGCGTCCCCGACTTCGAGTGGCGGGTGACGCGGGGTTCGAGCGCCGACAGCAGTCGGGCGGCGCGGCCCTTCGCTTTCTCGGCGTCGATGCTCTCTGTCGCGTCGGAGGCGACGTCGGTGGGATTCATGCGTCGGAACGACGGCGCGAACGTAAAAAGTAGTGGTGGGCGCGCACGAGAGCCGCGGGAGTCGGTCGCGGGTGGACCGCGGCGACCGACCGTCGGGTCGGTCGCCCGGCGACGGCGTTCGCCTCGTGGGCGCTTCTGGCCGCCGATACCGGCCTTACCGGCCGCCTACCTAAGTGCGTCCGGGGCGTCTCCCGTGGTATGAACGTCCGAGACGCCTTCTTCGCGCTGTTGCTGGGCGCGCTGGCCGTGCTCGCGGCGCTCGTCGTTCGGCCGTTTCTGAGTTACGTGCTCGCGGCGGGACTGCTGGCGTTCGTCCTCCACCCCGCCCACCGACGAATCGCCCCGCGAATCGGCGAGCGCCCTGCCGCGCTGGGACTCACGACGCTCGCGGTCGCGGCGATGACCGTTCCCTTCGCGCTCCTCACGATGAGCGTCCTGCCCGACGCCGCTGAAACCGCCGAGGAGGTGACCCGCCGTCCGATTCTCGACCGGGTCGAGCGACTGTTCCGGTCGGTCGGCGTCCAGGTGGAACTGGGCGACGTGAACTCGCTGTCCCGGCAGTTCGCCGACCTGTTCGTCGGCAACATCTCCGAACTCCTCGGCGCGACCGTGAAGGTGGTGCTGGGGCTGTCGCTGCTGGTGTTCGTGCTCTACTACCTGCTGGTCGACGGCGAGCGGTTCGTCCGGTGGGTCCGGGACCTCACTCCGCTTCCGCCGGAGGTCCAGGACCGGCTCTACGACGAGACGTACGAGGTGACGTGGGCGGTGCTGAAAGGCCACGTCTTCGTCGGTGTCGCCCAAGGACTGCTCTGCGGCGTGGGCTTCTTCGCGGTCGGACTGCCCGACGCGCTGTTCTGGACCGTCGCGACGGTGCTGTTCGCGTTCGTGCCCGTCGTCGGCGTGGCCGCCGTCTGGGTTCCCGCCGGAGTCTACCTCCTCGCGGTCGGGAACGTCGTCGGCGGCGCGGCCCTGATAGTCTACGGCGCGACGGTCGTCAGCTGGGTCGACAACTACCTCCGGGCGTACCTGGTCGACCTCGGCGCCGGCCTGCACCCCGCGGTCGTCCTCGTCGGGGTGGTCGGCGGCGTCTACTTCGTGGGCGCGCTCGGCCTGTTCGTCGGCCCCATCGTGCTGGCGGTGTTCAAGGCGACCGCGACAGTCGTCGACGACTACTACGGGCTTTGAGCGGCCGAAGACCGGTCCCGAACTCGGCTTCGTCGGTCGGCCGTGACCGCTCGCGGGCGCTCCGCGGCGGGGTCGTATCACCCGAAGAACTAACACGTCAGCCGAACGACTAGCGGGCGATGTCCTCCACGGCTTCCACCGTCCTGTTCGGCAGACGGCGAATCGACCGGCGTCCATCCGTCCCGTTGATTCTCGCCGTCGGCGTCTTCGCACTCACCTTCGTGGGGTACGCGCTCGGCGTCTTCTCCGTTTCGGGCGGCGTCGTCTTCGTCCCGTACTACGCCGCCGTCGTCGGGATGGTCGCCGCTGGCGCCGCCGGGTACTCGCAGAACGGGGTCGCACTCGCATGGTTGTTCACCTACGCGTCACTGCTCGGATTCGACGCCGACCACGTCTTCCTCGGCCTGTCGGGGCGGTCGCTCGGGTCCCGACTCGCGGCCTTCCTCCAACCCGACGGACTGGCGTTCTTCGCCGTCCTCGCACTCGTGCTGGGGACGCTCGCGTTCGGTTTCGGCTCCCTCGCACGACTCGGCGTCGAGTTCGCCCGGCGGTGAGCGCTCGACGCGACTCGACCGACTCGGCTTGACCAGGCAGGCGACGTTCCCGGAAGACGCTTACCGGAGCGACTCGTCGCAGTTGGTACACCGCACTTCCTTCTTCCCGGTCGGCGCGCGTTCGACGGTGAGCGCGCCGCCGGTGTTGCAGTTCGGGCACGCGCCGTTGCCGGTTTCGGCGGCCTGGTGGCGGGCCATCCAGGTGACGTTCCCTTCGAGGTCCGAGAGGCGCCGGGTCAACGTCTCGACGGTCTCTTCGAGGGACTCGACGCGCGCTCGGAGCGCTTCGGAGTCGCCGCCGGATTCCTCGCGGTCGGTGCGGTCGACGGACACGTTTGCGTCGTCGGACATGGTGGAAACGAGCTTGCGCTTCGTTACCGAATGACGGTGTCGAGCGGCAAAAAGGTGTCTGCGCCGAGGGGTCGGCGCGACGACGGGTTCGCCGAGTCGGGGGTCGCCGGAACGCGGCCGCTCGACCCCACCGATGGACGCTCGGACCGTCTCGTTCAGCGGCGCCAACAATTAACATCGTGGGTGGCGTACCCGGTTTGGCGCGGAGTCGCCGTACGGCCGGACTCGCGGACATCGGGGGATTCCATGGTCACCGACCGACAGCTACGACGGAGCAAGACGATTCAGCAGCGGACGGGTAGAACCTTCTACTTCGCCACGCGGCTCCTTCCCCGGCGGGTGCGTCGACCGACGTACGTGCTGTACGCGTTCTTCCGGGTCGCCGACGAGGTGGTCGACAGCGCGGACAGCGGGCCGCCGCCGGAGCAACGCGAGCGACTGGAGCGACTGCGCGCGGAGGCGCTGGGACGTGTCGAGACGGACGACCCCGTGCTCGCGGCCTTTCAGGACGTGAAAGTCGAGTACGAGATGCCGGACGCCGAAATCGAGCGGTTCGTGGACGCGATGGAGGCCGACATCGACAAGAGCCGGTACGACACCTACGACGAACTGGAGTCGTACATGCGCGGCTCGGCCGCCGCGGTCGGACTGATGATGCAGGCGATAATGGACGTCGAGAACCCCGAACGGGCGCGACCCCACGCGGTCGCGCTCGGGGAAGCGTTCCAGTTGACGAACTTCCTGCGCGACGTGCGCGAGGACGTTCGCGACCGCGACCGCATCTACCTGCCCGCCACGACCCGAGAGCGACACGGCGTGACCGAAGCGCAGATTCGGCGTTGCGAACCGACCGAGGGCTTCCGGGCCGCGCTGGCCGAGGAGATTCGGCGCGCGGAGCGACTCTACCGCAGAGGCGTCGCGGGCATCCAGCACTTGCCCGCGGACTGCCGGTTCGCGGTGCTGTACGCCGCGGTACTGTACGCCGAACACCACCGACTCATCCGAGCCCGCGACTACGACGTGCTCTCGACGACGCCAGAACTCGGCGCGGCGCGGGCGGCGTGGCTGTTCGCCAGGACTCGGTGGCACTGGCAGTGGTCCCGCGACCCGGTGACGGTGTTTCGCAGGGTCAGCGCGATACCCGACCGCGAGGAGTCGCGGGTGAGCGCCGACCCCGAGCGCCCCGGTCGCGCTCCGCACGTGGAGTAGTCCCGTACTCCGCCGGGACGCTCCGCGGCGCGATTCGCCCGAGTTTTCGAACGGACCGCGGCCGAAGCGAGGCCGCCGGACACCGCAGACCGCAGACCTCCGAAGCGGTGGCTTCAAATTGGCCACCCGACTTTTCTGTCCGGCGGTGTTGTCTGTATTCGTCCCCGAGGGACAACCATGTCGGATTACGAGAACACCGAAGAGCGGCACGAGGGTGAATCGACGCGACGATCGGTCTTGAAGAAGGGTGCGCTCGCAACGGTCGCGAGCGGAATCGCGGGCTCTGCGGTCAGTTCGGTCGCGGCGCAGGACGACGGTGGCGCCGGCGACGGCGACCAGTTCGACGACGACCTGTACGTCGAAGCGGAGGGGATGAAGGGGCTGATGTGGCGCGACCACTGGCACCCCGACGACCTCTTCACCGTCGCCTCGCCGATCATCGAAACCAACCCGGACATCGAGGAGGTCAACGACAACATCTGGAGCGGGTACAACACTCGGATCGTCCGGTACCTCGACTCCGACGAACACGTCCTGATGTTCGTGGCCAACGAGGCCGAACTCGGCCCGTACGACGACAACTTCGGCTACGTCGTCGACGACGACTTCGTCGACAACGACGAGATCGTGCTCGACGGGTCGCCCATCGGCGACGACGGCGGCGTCGACGACCAGGAACTCAGCCAGCTCCGCCCGACCATCTTCGCGCTGAACCGCGAGAACAACCTGTTCGGCGACACCGAGAACCTCGTCACCGTCCAGTTCAGTCCGATTCCGGAGGACCAGGAGCAGGCGGTCTGGAACGAGTACGGCGACGAGTTCGGCGTCTGACCCGCGGGGGTGAGACGCAGACTCGAGGGAGCGGAAGTTCGCGTTTTCTCTTCTTTCGGCCTAACTCGACCGTCGGCGGCCGAACACGTCGAAGTCGAATCGCTCGGTCCGGACCAGACCGACGAACAGCGCGAGCGCCAGCGCGACGGGCACCCAATTGCGGAAGTAGGCGTTCATCGCGCCCCACAGGACGATGAAGCTCACCAAATCGTCGAGCATGAACGGGCAGTCGGCGAGTCGCCCGAACAGCGCCCGGCGGTCGAACGCGAACTCGACCAGCGACACCGCGACGAGGCCGCTGAGGAGCCAGCCGAGGTAGTTCGACACCGGCACCCCGTAGTAGGCCCCGGCGGCCTCGTAGCGCCAGAACCCAAGCGCGACCGCCGCGGGGTCGAGGACGAGGTCGACCACCAGCACCACCCCGAGCGCGGCGAGTGCGCGACGCGCCCGCAATGCGGGCGCGTCGCGCGGGCCGACGAACAGCAGGACGAGCAGGTAGCTATTGAGCACCAGCGGGAGGAAGAACACGGGGAGTCCGACCGGCACGCCCGCCAGCATCGGCCCGAGTTCGAGGAGGTAGCGAAAGTCGCCGTAGGGAATCCCGTAGGTGACGCCGACGTACTCGATGGCGTAGGTGTAGGCGGTGAGGACGGCCAGGCCCGCGGCCGCCCGCCGGGTCACCAACGGCGCGAACCCCGCGACCAGCGGTAGGCGCATCACCAGCGTCCCGAACAGCACCAGCAGGGGATTCATCGCCAACCACCCGGGGAGCACCCCCTCGTGGCTGGCGACGAACAGCGCCGCGCCCACCAGCGGGAAGACGACCGCGATGGTGAAGCGGTTCTCCTCGACCGCCGCGTCCAGGCGGGCCTCGACCGCGCGCCTGACCGACCCCGACGACCGCCCGCCGGCCCGGGCCGGCGGGCGGTCGTCGCGGCCGGTTCCTCGGTCGGAATCGCTCGCTTCGCCGCGTTCGCCTCCGTCACCCCGCTCGCTTTCCTCACCGCACACTTCGTCTCCCTCCGGCGAATCCGTCGGACTACCCATGCATCAGCCTCCACAGCCCACCGAACGTCAGCGCCATCCCGACGAGGCCGTTGATCGCCGGGAACCACCAGTAGGCTCGTTCGACGTTGACGCCGGCCGCGGCGATTCCGACCGCGAAGACGGGATAGAGCCCGAGCAGGAGGCCGGCCCGAACGTCGAGCAGGCCGAACGCGACGGCGGCGAGGCCCCAACAGGACGCGCAGTACGCGAGGGTACGGCGCTCGCTCAGGACGGTCGCGGTCGTCCGAATCCCGGCCCGGCGGTCGGGTTCGACGTCGGGAATCGCCGAGAACGTGTGCATCGCCATCGTCCAGAGCCACCCGGCGACCAGCGCGAGCGCCGGCGGCTGACGCCCGGCGAGCGCGACGTAGGCCGCCGCGCCCGGCAGGACGTAGAGGCCGTTCGAGACGGAGTCCAGCGGCGGCGTCGTCTTCAGGCGGAACGGCGGCGCGCTGTAGGCGTAGCCGAGGACGAGGAAGCCCGTGACCCACAAACCCGCCGCGGGCGCGAGCGCGGCGGCGAGCGCCGCGCCCGCAAGACCACAAACGACGACGATAGCGAGGACGGTTCTGCCGCCGCGGTAGCGCGCCTCTCGGCCCTCTTTCTTGGGATTCTCGGCGTCAATGCCGGCGTCGAAGACGTCGTTGACGCCGTAGAGGTAGACGTTCGCGGGGACCAGGAAATACGCGAACAGCGCGAGCGCGGGCGGGGCGAACAGTTCGGCGACCGACGACGCGCCGTAGGCGACCCCGACCAGCACCGGCCCGGCGAGGTAGAGCCAGAACCGGGGTCGCGAGAGCGTCAGGAGGTAGCCCAGCGCGGTGTCGGTGCCGACGCCGACCGCCTCCCCGACGTCGTCGAACATGTTATCGGTCGAAGCCCAGTCGCGCGAGCGCGGCGGCGGCCCAGCGGCGGGTCGTCTCTCGCGCGCGAGTCCGACCGCGGCCGCGGTCGGACCCGCCACTCCCTCGGTCGGTACCGCCGTCTCCCCGCTCGAAACCGCCGCCTCCCCGGTCGGGAACCGGACCGTCGCCGTAGTCCTCCAACACGGCGTCGGCGGTGTGTTGGCCGGCGATGAGACACATCGGCACGCCGATGCCGGGCGTCGTGTACGACCCGGTGAAGTAGAGGCCGTCGACCTTCGGCGAGCGGCGACTCGGCCGGAGCGGGCCGGTCTGGCGCAGGGTGTGAGCGAGGCCGAGCGCGGTCCCCCGCATGCTGTTGTACCGCGAGGCGAAGTCCGACACCGAGAACGTCTCCTCGAAGACGATGCGGTCGCGCAGGTCGACGCCGGTGTTCTCCGCGACGTCCGCCAGTACGTGGTCGCGGTAGCGCCGGCGGGTTTCCTCGTCGTCGTCCAGGCCGGGCGCGACGGGCACCAGCGCGAAGAGGTTGCTGTGGCCCTCGGGCGCGACGGCGTCGTCAGTTTGGCTGGGCGCGCAGAGGTAGTAGGCGGGGTCGTCGGGCCAGGCGGGTTCGTCGAAGATGCGCTCGAAGTGGCGGTCCCAGTCGGTCGGCAGGACGAGGGTGTGGTGGGCCAGCGGGTCGACGTCGCCCTCGACGCCCAGGTACAGCAGGAACGCCGAGGGTGCGTAGGTCCGGGATTCCCAGTAGTCGGCGTCGTGGGCGCGGTGCTCCGGCGGGAGGAGGTGCTGTTCGGTGTGGGCGTAGTCGGCGTCGCTGACCACGAGGTCCGCCCCGATTCGCTCCTCGCCGACGTGGACGAAGAAGTCGCCCGCCGACCCGGTGATGGCGGTCACCTCGCTGTCGGTGCAGTATCCGACGCCGAGTTCGGTGCCCAGTTCGGCGATGCCGTCGACGACCGCACCCATGCCGCCGGCCGACGAGTCCGAATCGTCGGCCGGGACCGGGTAGTGGACGCCGAGGTTGAAGTCGACGTGGCTCATCAGGTTGTAGAGCGCGGGGGTGTTCCGCGGCGACCCGCCGAGGAACACGAGGGTGTACTGCATCACCTGGCGGAGTTTCGGGTGCTCGAAGTACCCCGAAACGTGGTCGCGCATCGACCCGAGGAACGTCAGCCCGCGGGCGTGGCGGGCGACGTCCCGTGAAACGTAGTCGCGGAACCGCGGCCGGTCCTCGTAGACGAAGTGCTCCATGCCGATCTCGTATGTTTCCTCGGACTCGGCGAGGTACTCGTCGAGTTTCGCGCCCGCGCCGGCCTCGTACTCCTCGAAGACCTCCTTGGTCGCCTCGCGGTCGGCCGTGACGGTGACCCGGTCACCGTCCTTGAAGAAGATGCGGTAGTGGGGGTCGAGGTGCTCCAGTCCGTAGTACTCCTCGGGGGACCGGTCGAAGTGACCGAAGAACCGCTCGAACACGTCGGGCATCAGGTACCACGACGGTCCCATGTCGAACCGGAAGCCCTCGGCTTCGAGGACGCTCGCCCGGCCGCCCAGTTGCTCGTTCTTCTCGACCACGGTGACGTCGGCGCCCGCGTCGGCGAGGTAGCAGGCCGTCGCCAGCCCCCCGAAGCCGCTCCCGACGACGACCACCGACCGGCCCGCGAGTGTCATGTCGTCGTTTCGGGCCGCTATCGACATAAAACGCCTCGCCGAACGGCGGTTCACCGCGGCGACGATCTTCGGGAGGCGCGCCGACCGAGACGGCGTACGGCCCGCCCGCGTTCCGTTCGCGCCGCGTCCGAATCATGTAAAAATCAGAACCTATCATCGGTAGGTTTATATCCGTCTGCTTACCTTCTCCGGGCGAAAGCGATGAACGTGGCGAAGTTCGCGCTGTTGCTCGGTGTCGGTCTTCTGTCGTTCCTGTTCGTGACGGCACTCTACGTCGTCTGGACCAGAATCGTTGGGCTCGACCCGACGCTGGCCCAGCGGTGTGCGAAGTTCTCCCGCCCCGTCCGGTTCTGCATCGCGGTGGGTTCGGGGGCGCTCCTCGGCACCGGAAGCCTGGCCGCGCCCTCGGTCGAACTGGGCGTCGCGGGGGCCGTGATGCTCGCCGCCAGCACGTTCGCGGCGCTGATGGCGTTCGAACTGGTCCAGCACCGCCAACACGCCCGAGCCTAATCGAACCCGTCGCGTTCGGTTTCTTCGACTTCCGACTCCCCGACTTTCGACTCCTCGACTCCCGATTCCTCGACCGCGTCTTCCACGGCCGACAGCACGCCGTCCGGACCGACGACCCGGCCGCGCTCGCACAGTTCGCGGTACAGCACCGCGGCCTCGCTGCCGGCGAAGTTCCGTTCCTCGAAGGGGCGCTCCTCGACCACCACCACCGAGTCGGCCTCGCGGGCGACCCGGAGGTTCGCCACGTTGCCCGCGCCGACCTCCACGTCGGCCAGCACCGTCGCGTCGGCCGCCCGGACGCGCTCGGCCGCCTCGCGCCGGGCGGCGTCGCCGACCGGCGCGAACGGTTCCTCGGCGACCGCGTCGAGGCCGAGCGAGCGCGCGGTTTCGAGGTCCGAGTCGCCCTCGTTGAGCACGCCGACCGACACGTCGTAGCCCGCCGCCGACAGCAGGTAGAGGATGCGCGAGACGGTGCCCCCGCCGCCGACGACGTGGACGCGCCCGGAGCGTTCCGTCGGGCGCTCGGGGAGCGCGGTGACGTAGGTCGCGCCGGTGACGGGGTGGCTGGTGACGACCGCGCGGGTGTCGAACGCCGATTCGAGGTGTTCCTCGGCGAGCACCGCCGCGGGGTCGCCGGCGGCGGCGATACCGCCGCCGGCGAGCAACAGCAGTTCGTCGCAGTAGTGGGCCGCGAGGTTCAGGTCGTGGATTGCCGCCACCACGGTCTTGCCGTCCTCGTCGACCAGTTCCCGGACCAGTTCGAGCGTCCGGACCTGGTGGTTGATGTCGAGGCTGGCGGTGGGTTCGTCGAGCAGTAGAACGGGCGTGTCCTGCGCGAGCGCTCGCGCAAGCAGGACGCGCTGGCGCTCGCCGCCCGAAACCGCGGTGACCGAGCGGTCTGCGAACGCCGCGACCTCGGTGCGCGCCATCGCCGCCTCGACGTGGTCGGCGGTCGACCCGGGCGCGTCGGGTGCGGCCTCGTCGGCGCGAGCGCCGACGAGGCCGCCTCGCGCGGCGGAGTCGTCGCGGCCCAGACCGCCGCTGAACCGCGACCGGTAGGGGTGGCGGCCCATCGCCACGACCTCGCGCACGTCGAAGTCGAACGACAGCGAGGTGTCCTGGGGGACCACCGCGACGCGCCTGCTCACCTGCTTCGAGGAGAGGTCGGCGACCGAGTCGCCGCCGACCCGGACCTCCCCGGAGTCGGGCGCGAGGACGCCGCTGATCGTCCGGAGGAGGGTGGTCTTGCCCGCGCCGTTCGGCCCGACGAGTCCGACGAATCTCCCCGCGTCGACGGTGGTGGACACGTCTTCGAGGATTCGATTATCGCCGAGTTCGACGGTGACTCCGTCTATCTCTATCATCGTTTTCGGGCCTCCGTTGATTCGCTATTTCTGGGGTGAGTCGAGTGTCTGTGTTCGCCTCGAACGCTCCTGCCCGCTCGCCACGGAACACTGCAACGATCGTGACTGCGAACACCTCGAAAGCCCCCGCCCGCTCGCGGTCGCTCTGCAGGATATTCGGTTCGCGCCTGTCGGCGCTCACCGAACAGTGGCCTGCAGAGGCGACCACGTAAACGCGAGCGGGCGGCCCCTTTCAGTCCCACCCTGTCGGACGTTTCACCGGGCTCTATGTCGGTCGGTTGGCCGAGCGCGTCCCGCTTCCGAATCGTTTTCACAGCGAACGCACCTCCCGTTTCCGGAGGAGGTAGAGGAAGAACGGCGCGCCGAGGAACGCCGTGACGACGCCGACTGGGAGTTCCGCCGGGCCGGAACGGGCCACCGTGTCGGTCGCGACCAGGAAGGTCGCGCCGGCGAGCGCCGAGGTCGGCAAGAGGATTCTGTGGTCCGGGCCGACCAGCAGGCGCATCACGTGCGGGACGACCAGGCCGACGAAGCCGATGACGCCCGAGACGGCCACCGCCGCGCCGGTGACGACGCTGGCGACCGCCAGCAGGAGTCGCTTCGTGCGCTCGACTTCGACGCCGAGCGTGTGGGCGTCCTCCTCGCCGAGCAGGAGGACGTTGAGGTCGCTCGCGTAGGCGTAGAGTATCGCGAATCCGACGGCGGTGACCGGGAGCGCGAGTTCCACGTCGTCCCACCCCGCGAGGTGGAGGTGGCCCATCAGCCAGTAGACCGCCCGGCGGAGGCTCTCGCCGCTCTGGAGCAGGAGGAACGACACCACCGCCCCGAGGAACGTCTGGACCGCAACGCCCGCGAGCAGGAGGGTCGCGACCGGGGTCCGGCCCTCCTCGGTGGCGAGCAGGTAGACCCCGAACGCGGCGACCATCGCGCCGAGGAACGCCGCGACGGGGAGCGAGAGCGGCATGAGAGTCGGGAGTGCGATGGTCGCGACCGCCCCGACCGCCGCGCCCGACGACACGCCGATGATGGAGGGGTCGGCCATCGGATTCCGGAAGAAGCCCTGCATCACGACGCCCGCGGTGGCGAGTCCGAAGCCGACGACCGCCCCGAGCGCGATGCGCGGGAGCCGGAGCGAGGTGACGATGGTCCGGGCGGTGTCCGGGACCGCGAAGTGGAAGAGGGGCGCGAACTCGACCGTCGGCGCGGGGACCGACACGGCCGCGCCCGCGAGGTGGACGGTCCGCTCCGCGAGGCCGAGGCCGACGGGCACCGCCAGCGCGTTCAACAGCACCTTGGCGACGACGACGTAGCCGAGGCTCACGGGACCGACCGCGGCGCTTCCGACGACGACGGCGAGCAGGGCCGCCGTCAACCCGACCGACCAGACGGCGACCCGCGCGTTCGCGCTTCGCTGCACGGTCGAAAGCTAACTTGCTTTAGGCAAATACTTATTGGATACGGTCGGACGTGGAGACGCATGAGACGCAAGGCAGTTCTCCTCGCGGTCCTCCTGGTCGTCGCGGCGACCCCTGCGGGCGTCGCCGCGACCGCCGGTGGCGCGGGGAGCGCAGGTGTGGCGAGTGGCACAGATGCGGCGAGTAGTACAGGTGCGACGGGGAGCGCGGCGAGCGTCGCCGGAACGGCGGCGACGCTCCAGACGAACTGTTCGTTCCCGGTCACCGAGACGGACGCGACCGGAACCGAGGTCACGGTCGAGCAGAAACCCGAGCGCGTCACCACCCTGGGTCCGAGCGCGGCCCAGACGATGTGGGAGATCGGCGGCAAGGCCCAGGTCGTCGGCGTCACCCAGTACGCCGACTACCTCGACGGCGCGCAGTCCCGGACGAACGTCTCGGCGGCGGGCCAGGGCTTCGTCAACGTCGAGAAGGTCGTCGGCACGAACCCCGACCTCGTGCTCGCGCCCAACATCATCCCGAACGAGACGGTCCGAAAGCTCCGGGACGCCGGCCTGACCGTCTACAGGTTCGAGGACGCGGCCTCGGTCGAGGACATCTACGCGAAGACGAACCTCACCGGCCGACTCACGGGCAACTGCGCGGGCGCGGCCGAGACGGTTTCGTGGATGCAAGACCGCATCGGCACGGTCCGGGAGGCCGTCGAAGGCGAGCCGAAACCCCGCGTGCTCATCTCGCAGGGCGGCGGCTGGACCGCCGGCAACGGCACCTTCCTCGGCAACCTGGTCGAACTCGCGGGCGGGACGAACGTCGCCGCCGAGGCCAACGTCTCGGGCTACCAGAAGATAAGCGGCGAGGTCGTCGTGAAGCAGAACCCCGAGTACATCGTCCAGGTCGGCCAGTTCGGCGTCTACCCGAAGACCGACGCCTACAACGCCACCGACGCGGTGAAGCAGGGCAACGTGGTCACCATCGACGACAACTACGCCAGCCAGCCCGCGCCCCGGGTCGTCTACCCCATCGTGAAGATGGCCAAGGCGTTCCACCCCGAGGCGTACGCCGCGGCGAACGCCACCACGACCGCCAGCGGAACCACCGCGGCGGCCATGAACGAGTCGACCGAAACCGCCACCGCGGGCGGTGCCGCCGGCTCGATTCCGGGCTTCGGCGTCGGCGCGGCGCTGGCGGCGCTCTCGGGCGCGGCGCTGTTGGCCGGCCGGCGGTAACCCCTCCTCTTTTCGAGCATTCTAACTGAAAAGGTGTTTAACGGGCCGGGACGCACCGTGGAGTATGGTCGAGAAGGTGCTCTGGCCCGCGTACTTCGACGCGGCCAAAACCCGCAGCGATGGACGTCGGGTCGCGACGGAGATGGCCGTCGAGGAACCGACGGTCGACGAGATAGCGAAGGCGGTCCAGCAGGTCGGCTACGACGCCGTCATCGAGCGGGACAAGGCCTACTCCCGCGAAGGCTGGGAGGAGTCCGGCCGCGTGCTGGTGAAGAACGCCGACGACTCCTCGAAGAACGACCTCATCCAGGCCGTGGCGGCCTACGTCGCCGCGCTCCGCGAATAATGCCGATGCAGCGACTCGGCGAGGTCGTCCGGACCGCCCAGGGCCTGGCCATCGTCCGGACGCCGGACGACGCCCACCCGGACATCGGGACGATGGCGGTCGACGAACAACTCGCGACCGTCGGCCGGGTCGTCGACGTGTTCGGCCCGGTCGCCCGGCCCTACGTCGCGGTCACCCCCGACGAGGGAACGAACCTGGCGACGCTCCTGGGCAAGAAACTCTACGCGCGATAGCGAAAATCGAAATCGGAATCGAATTCTGTGGGCCGAGTTCCGGGGCGGGCGAGCGCTCAGCGCCGCGCCGAGCGCCCGACCAGCAGGGCCGCGCCGGCGAACGCGGCGACCGGCCCGGCGCGAAGCGGTCCCGCACGGGTCGGACTCGCGTTACTCGAATCGCCGCGGTCGCCAACGACGGTCGGGAGCGTCGTCCCGGTGACCGTCTCCGTCGCCTGCCCCTCGAACGCCACGACGGCCGCGTCGAAGATCGGCCGGCCGGTTTCGTTCACGTACGGCGTGTCGGCCTGCCCGCCGCTCTCGACGAACTCGAACGACTGGTCGCCGTCGGTGTCGCGGTGGGGCACCGCCACCAGCAGTTGCTGGCCGGACGGCGACGCGTTCAGCGTCACGGTCACGTCCTCGTACTGGCCGGGTTCGAAGTAGTCCGAGACGCCGACGAAGCTCCCGTTCTGGTCGTAGACGGCCACGAAGCCGCCTTCGGGCAGCGTCGCCGACGAGACGGTGACGTTGTCGCCGTCGGAGGCCTGGTCGTCGAAGGTGACGTTCGCCGCCGCGGCCGTCTCGGTCGTGGTGGTGGTAGTCGTGGTCGGTTCTTCGGTCGTCGTGGTGGCCGGTTCCTCGGTGGTGGTCGTGGTGGTCGGCTCCTCGGCCGTGGTCATCGTGGTCGGCGCGACCGCCTCGGTCGCAGTTTCCTCGGTCGTCGTCACCGCGTCCACGACGGTCGTCTCACCGACCGCGACCGTGGTCTCCGGTTCAACCGCGGTCGTCTCCTCACCCGCGGCGGCCGTGGTCCCGGGCGCCCGGACGTAGACGGCCGCACCGTCGGCGACAGCGTTGCCGTCGGTCGTGTAGAGAGTGTCCACTTCCCCGCCCGTGAACTCGAAGCTCTCGTCGTCGTTCGTGTCGCGGTAGGCTATCGCGTACAGCGCCTGGCTCTGGGAGATGGGTTCGTCGAGCGTGACGGTGACGTTCTCGTAGGTGCCGGCTTCGAGGTACTCCGAGGCCCCGACGACGCTCCCCGTGAGGTCGCCCTCGATGACGCCCCCGTCGTGGATGACGACGAAACCGCCGTCGGGCAGGGTCACCGAGGAGACGTTGACGGTCGCGCCCTCGGTGCTCTGGTTCACGAACGTGAGGTTCGCCTCGCCCTCGACGGTCGTCGTGGTCGGTTCCGCGGTCGTGGTTTCCTCGACCGCCGCGGTCGTCGTCGGTTCGACGGTCGTCGTTTCGGCCGCGGTCGTCGTGGTCGGCTCCGCGGTCGTGGTTTCCGGTTCCGCGGTGGTCGTCTCCGGTTCCGCGGTCGTCGTCGCTTCGACGGTCGTGGGTTCGGGTTCCGCAGTTGTCGTCTCGGCGGCCGTGGTGGTCGCCACCGCCTCGATGGTCACGACCGCGTTCTCGGCGACCGCCTGCTCGTCGACCGCGTACGCGGGGTCGGCCTCGCCGTTGGTTTCGAGGTAGTCGAAGCTCTCGTTGTCGTTCGTGTCGCGGTGGGCGACGGCGACCAGCGCCTGGGTTTCGGAAACCGGTTCGTCGAGCGCGACCGTGACGTTCTCGTAGGTGCCGGCTTCGAGGTACTCCGAGACGCCGACGACGTTCTGCGGTTCGGTCGCGTTGCCCGCCGGGACGCTCTCGTTACGGACGACGACGAAGCCGCCCTCGGGCAGTGTCACCGACGCGACGGTGACGTTCTCGCCCGCGGAGGTCTGATTCCGGAAGGTGACGTTCGCGGCCGCGGGTTCGGCGGTCGTGGTTTCGGCCGCCGTGGTCGTCTCGGCTTCCGTCGTGGTTTCCTGGTCGCCGTCTCCATCCGCTTCTTCGGTCGTCTCCTCGACCGTGACCTCCTCGACGGTCGTGGTTTCGGGGACGGTCGTCTCCGTGGCGGTTTCCTCGACCGTCGTCTCCACTTCGATGGTGGAGGCGACGTCCGTGGCGATGTCGCGGAGTTCGTCCGGGTCGAGGTCGGGATTCTCGTTGATCGCCTCGACCGCCTGAACCGCCCCGCTTTCGGCCGCGTCGGCTATCTCGCTCGCGTCGGTGACGTTCTGCGCCGCCGCGGCGCCAGCGGCACCTGCGGCCGCGCCCTCCGTGGCGGCGAGCGTCTGTTCGAGGGTCGCGTTCTCGACCGCCGCGACTCTGTCGACCCCGCCGGCGGCCGCGCCGGTCGCGGCGGCCTGTATCTGGGTGACCGACGCGACCTGACTCTGGGAAACCGCGCCGCTGGCGGCGCCTTCCGCGATTATCTGTATCTGTGTGACGTTGACCTCCTGGCGCTGGACGACCCGCACCGCGCCTTCGCACGCGCCGCGCGCGGCCGCCTGAATCTGTTCGACGCTGGCCTCCTGGGACTGGTCGAGCGCGCCGCCCGCGGCCCCCTGGCAGGCCGCCTGAATCTGCTTGACGTTGACGACCTGCGTCTGGGTGACGCCGCCCCGGGCCGCGCCGTGGGCGGCCGCCTGGACCTGCCTGACGTTGACGACCTGGTTCTGCACCGCGCCGTAGGCCGCCCCGGCGGCCGCGCCCTCGGCGATGTACTGTATCTGGACGACGTTGACGACCTGAATCTGGACGACGGTCAACTGGGCGAGCACGCCGCTGGCGGCGCCGCGACAGGCCGACTGTATCTGCTCGACGTTCACCTCCTGGACCTGGATCAGACCGCCCTTCGCGGCACCCTCGGCGGCGAGTTGGATCTGTTCGACCGACACCTTCTGCACCTGGCGAACCGAAATCCGCTGAATCTGGGAAACCGCGCCGGCCGCCGCGCCCTTACAGGCCGCCTGGACCTGCTCGACGTCGACTTCCTGGACCTGGGTGACGCCGCCCTTGGCCGCGCCGAGCGCGGCGACCTGAACCTGCTTGATGTTCACGCGCTGGACCTGGGTCAGCGCCCCGTCGGCGGCGCCGCGCGCGGCGGCCTGGACCTGCTTGACGTTCACTTCCTGTAGCTGAGTGAGCGCGCCGTAGGCGCTACCCTGGGCGGCCTCCTGGACCTTTCCGGGGACGGTCACGTCGTTCCGGACCGCCGACTTCGCTGCGCCGGTCGCCGCGCCGAGCGCGGCGACCTGGATCTGGCGGACGTTCACCTTCTGGCGCTGGGCGAGCGCGCCGTGGGCCGCACCGTAGGCCGACCCCTCGGAGGCGACCTGCGTCTGCTGGACGTCCGCCTCCTGTATCTGGGTGATGCCGCCGCCGGTCGCGCCGCGGACCGCCGCCTGAATCTGGTTGATGGTGACCTGCTGGGACTGGATGAGCGCGCCGTGGGCCGCCCCGCGAGCCGCGAACAGGATCTGGCCGACGTTCGCGGCCTGGCGCTGGTTGACGGCCGTGACGGCGGCCCGGACCGCGGCCTGCCGTTCCCGTTCGCTCACGCTCGCGCCCTGTATCTCGGCGAGTTGCGCGCCCTGCCTCGCGCCGAGTTCGGCCGCCTCTCGCGGCGTGAGGCCCTGTACCCCCGCGACCGAGGCGTTCACGTCCGCGGGACCGAGCCCGGCGACGCGATAGGGCGTCTTCGCGTCGATGCGAGCGGGCGACGGCGTCCGGAGGACCTCGGGCGCGTCGAGGCTCGCGGCCGACGCGTCAGTCGAGGACCCGTCGCGGGCGGCGGTCGAGGGGGCCGCTCCGACGGTCGAACCCGCGGCGCTGGTGAGCAGTACGACGACGAGAATGACGGTTTCGAGGCGCTGGAGGTTCCGCATGGCTGGTGTCCCACCCACGCCGAGGCCGCCTTTGAACCCCGAGAACGGTTGAATTCCGTTCGCCGGCACCGGCCGATTACAACGTCCCGTGTCGGCGGTCCGCGGTCGGGCCTAGGCCGACCTTACTCGCGGTAACGCTCGTTACGGACGCGGAATCCACAACCGCAAAGGCCCCCCACACCCACGTGCCCGACATGGAAGACCGAACGCGCGTGTTCGCGGCGGCCGGGTTCACCGTCGCGCTGTTCCTGCTCGTCCAACTCGGGGCGCTGGCGCTGGTCGAACCGTTCCAGCGGGCGGGCTACCAGCAGACGCCGGACCCCTCGGACCCGACCAACAGCCTCGTCTACGTCGGGGCGGTGCTGGTCCTGACCGGCGTGATGCTCGCCATCATCAAACTCGAAGTCGAGTGGATACTCCGGGCGATGATCATCCTCACCAGCGGCCTGCTGTCGTGGTACGTCTTCTCGGTCGTGATTCCACCCGCCGCGACCGTCGAAATCGGCGGCACCGCGTTCAACGTCGTCGCCCTGGCGGCCGCGGCGCTCGTCTCGCTCGCGCTGGCGGTCCACCCGGAGTGGTACGTCATCGACGGTGCGGGCGTCGTGATGGGCGCGGGCGCGGCCGGCCTGTTCGGCATCAGTTTCGGCCTGTTGCCGGCCATCCTGTTGCTTGCGGTGCTGGCGGTGTATGACGCCATCAGCGTCTACGGCACCGAACACATGCTGACGCTGGCCTCCGGCGTGATGGACCTGAAGATTCCGGTCATCCTCGTGATTCCGCTCACGCTCTCGTACTCGTTCCTCGACGGGGGCGAGGAGGTCGGCGAGTCCGGGGGCGACGAACCGGCCAGTGCGAGCGCCGAGGCGAGCGCGCCCGACGGCGGCGAGTCGCTCGAAGACGCGGTGGGCGACGGCGAAGCTACCGCCGGGGACGCAGCCGAGCGCCCCGGCATCACCGACCGTGACGCTTTCTTCATCGGCCTCGGCGACGCGGTGATGCCGACGGTGATGGTCGCCAGCGCGGCCTTCTTCGCGCCCCCCGAGCCGCTGATTTCCGGGTTCGCGATGAACCTGCCCGCGCTGACCTCGATGGTCGGCACCCTCCTCGGACTGCTCGTGCTCCTCTGGATGGTGCTGAAAGGTCGCGCCCACGCCGGCCTGCCCCTGCTGAACGGCGGCGCCATCGGCGGTTACCTGCTCGGCGCGCTCGCAAGCGGGATGACGCTGATGCAGGCGCTGGGGCTGTGAGCGAGGCGTAGGCCCCTTTTCCCGCGGTTGCTCAGAACCACTCTCGGACCGGCGGGACGAGTTCGAGTATCACCGCGCCGAGGTAGAGTCCGAAGAGAGCGACGCCCGCTCCCAGCGCCATCCCCAGCAAGTTGGTCGCTCGCATCAGCACCGTCGCGCCGCCCCAGGTGACGGCGAGCGAGACGCCGACGAGCAACAGCGTCCCGATGACGCCGAGGATGGCGTCCTCGACCGCCTCCCGAACGACGCCGTAGAGGGCGGCCTCGTCGAATTCGGCGGTCGCTCCGCCGTCGGTCATCGTGGCGGTTTCGGTCCTGGTTTCGGTATCGGAGGGGCGTGGAGAGCTGTCGGAATTGGAGACCATACGTACTCCCCGGGACGCCGTGATAGAAAAGTGTCGGTGGTTCTGAACGAGGGCGTTCCCGACCCGAATCGCCCCTGTCGCGGTTTTTCCGCAGTTTTTGGCCACGTTCCGTTCGTCCCCCGTTAGACCGTGCTTCCGTTCTCCGTCCGTCCTCGACTCGCCAGTCTTCCGTTCTTCGTTCGTCTCCACCGTCTCACCTCGACCCGGAACCGCCGACCGCTCAGTGCGCAACGCTTAACTACTGGGTCATAACACTAGGTGATATGTCGTTCGACGGATTCAGCGACGTGGACGAGGCACAGGTCACGAACGCCATCGCGAGCGAGTGGAGCGAGGAGTTCCTCGGTCGGACCGACACCGACGTCATCGTCGTCGGCGGCGGTCCATCGGGACTGATGGCGGCGAAGGAACTCGCCGAGCGCGACGTCGACGTGACGGTCGTCGAGAAGAACAACTACCTCGGCGGCGGGTTCTGGCTCGGCGGCTTCCTGATGAACAAACTCACCGTCCGGGACCCCGCCCACGAGGTGCTCGACGAACTCGACGTCCCCTACGAGGAGAGCGACGAGGCCGAGGGCCTCTACGTCGCCGACGGTCCTCACGCCTGCTCGGCGCTCATCAAGGCGGCCTGCGACGCCGGAGCCGAGGTGCAGAACATGACCGAGTTCACCGACGTGGTGGTCCGGGAGAACCACCGGGTCGCGGGCATCGTGATGAACTGGACGCCGGTCCACGCCCTGCCCCGGGAGTTGACCTGCGTCGACCCCATCTGCGTCGAGTCCGACCTCGTGCTGGACGCGACGGGCCACGACGCCGTGGTCGTCTCGAAGCTCCAGGAGCGCGGGGTTCTCTCGGCGCCCGGCATCGAACACGCCGAAGAGCACAACACGGGGATGGACAAGACCGAGGAGGGCCAGTACGGCGCGCCGGGCCACGACTCGCCGGGCCACGACTCGATGTGGGTCAAAGAGAGCGAGGACGCCGTGGTCGAGGAGACGGGCAAGGTCCACGACGGCCTCGTCGCCACCGGCCTCGCCACCGCGACCACCCACGGCCTGCCCCGGATGGGACCGACCTTCGGCGCGATGCTGCTGTCGGGCAAGCGGGCGGCCCAGGTCGCGCTCGACGAACTCGGCTCGGACGCGCCGGACGTGCCGCTGACCCGGTCGCCCGTCGTCTCCGACGACGACTGAGATGGCGCCCGAGATGCCGGTCGCGCTGACCGTCGCCGGTTCGGACAGCGGCGGCGGCGCGGGAATCCAGGCCGACCTCGCGACGATGGCCGCCCGCGGGGTCCACGGGACCAGCGCGCTCACCGCCATCACCGCGCAGAACACGACTGGCGTCGCCGCGAGCGAACTGCTCGACGAGGACCTCGTGACGACCCAGATTCGGACCGTCTTCGAGGACTTCGACGTGGGCGCGGTCAAGACGGGGATGCTCGGCGACGAGCAGACCGTCCGGGCCGTCGTGGGCGCGCTCGCGGACGCGAGCGCGCCCGCGGGAGAAAGCAAGAGTGCGCTCGCGAGAGAACGCGAGAGTGCGCCTGCGGAAGAGGAGAGCGGGACGGCGGGCATGCCCGCCGTCCCGCTCGTCGCGGACCCCGTGGTTGTCGCCGAGAGCGGCGACCGCCTGCTCTCGCCCGAGGGCGTCGCGGCCGTCCGCGAGGAACTGCTCCCGCTCGCGACGCTGGTGACGCCCAACGTCCCCGAGGCCGAACTCCTCGCCGACGCCGAAATCGACGGTCCCGCGGCGGCCCGCGAGGCGGGCCGCCGCCTCTGCGAACTCGGGGCCGACGCCGCGCTCGTGACCGGCGGGCACTTCCGGGGCGACCCCGCGGACGTGTTGGTCGTCTCCGACGGCGCGGGTTCCCGCGCCGTCGGAGACGCGGGCGAGGGCGAGGACGACGGAGACGGCGTCCGAGTCGAAACCTTCCGGAGTCGTCGCGTGCCGGACGCGAACACCCACGGGAGCGGCTGCACGCTCTCGGCCGCGGTCGCCGCCGAACTGGCGAAGGGCGCGCCGGTCGCCGAAGCGGTCGCGCGCGCGACCGACCACGTCGAACGCGCGATTCGCCGGGGCCGGTCGGTCGGGCGAGGAACCGGACCGGTCGACCACCTCGCGCCGACGAAGGCCCGAGCGGGGACCGTCACGGCCTGCGAGGCGGTCCGCGAGGTCGTCCGAACGTTCGAGCGCGAGGACGTCTCGCGCCTGGTGCCCGAGGTCGGGACGAACGTCGCGGTCGCGCCCGCGTACGCCGTCGACCCCGCGGACGTGGCCGCGGTCGCCGGGCGACTCCACCGAGTTCCCGGCGGCGTCCGCGCGACCGGCGGCGTCTACCCGGGCGCGTCGAGCCACGTCGCGCGGTTCCTGCTCGGCGTTCGGGAGGCGAGCGACCGCGCCGGAGCAACCGATGTATCCGACGAGAGCGTCGCCGCGGCCTGCAACGTCCGCGCCGACGAGGAGACGGTCGCCGCGGTCGAGGAACGGTTGGATACCGCGACCGTCGACCGCGCCGACGAACCCGAAGACGCGCCGGGAACGATGGACTGGGTCGCGAGCGAGGCGATGGCGGGCCGGGCGAGCGCACCCGGCGCGGTGGTCGACCGGGGCGCTGTCGGCAAGGAGCCGATGATTCGACTGCTGGCCGCCGACGCCGAGGCGCTGGCCGTGACGGTGCTGGAACTCGACGCGGCGCTGGCGTGACTCGGCGGCGTCTCCGCACCGCGAGACGACGTCCGCCGAGGCCCCCGTGCCACGTCATCACGAGTGATTTGCGAACCGTTCACGACCTCTTGCCGAGACGACATACTCAAGTGCGAGTAAATATTTAGTAGAGGTATGAACTGGGAACACCGACGCGACCTCCCTAAGGCACAGCGCAAGAAACAGGAAGCGAAGGCCGGCACCGACTCGAACTTCATCGCCGCGATGCTCATCGCGGCCTGAGAACGGTTCGAGAACGCGAACCTCGATTCTCGCCCGCCGATTTCTGCGCGGACGACCGGCGACGCGTCGCCGGTCGTCCGCGCCGTCTTTTCCGCCGCTCGTACGCTACTCGCCCGTGAGCGCCTCGCTCGCGGGTGCGAACGACACCGTCGAGCCGAGGCCCTTCTCCTCGGCCCGTTCGTAGAGCATGTGAGCGGCCGCCACCGTCTCGATGGCGGTGCCACCGCTGTCGAACAGCGTGATTTCGTCGTCGGACTCCCGTCCGGGGGCGTTGCCCGCGACGACGTCGCCGAGTTCGGCGTGGACGTGGTCTTCGGTTATCGCGCCCGCTTCGAGCGCCGCGATGAACGACCCGGCGTCCTGCGCGACCCGCGCCCGGAGGTCGGGGACGTACTTCGCTCGCTCGACGGTGGTCGCGTCGAGTTCGCGCTTCTCGGGGTGGTACTGTCCCATTGCGGTGACGTGCGCGCCCGGCGCCAGCAGGTCGCCGTCGAAGACGGGGTCGCTCGCGGTCGTCGCCGTGACGACGATGTCGGCCTCCTCGACCGCGGCGGCGCTGGACGCGACCGCCGCGACCGAGGCGTCGAGGCGCTCGTTCATCTCGGCCGCGAAGTTCTCGCGGTTCTCCTTGGTCGGCGAGTAGACCCAGACGCTGTCGAGGTCCCGGACCGTCGCGGCCGCTCGGAGCTGTCCGCGAGCCTGCGAGCCGGTGCCGATGAGCGCCAGCGTCGCGGCGTCCTCGCGGGCCAGCGCGTCGACGCCGACCGCGCCCGCCGCGCCGGTCTTGAACGGGTTCATGCTCGCGCCGTCGATGAGCGCGAGGGGTTCGCCGCTCTCGGCGTCGTACAGCGGCGTCACGAACCAGGCGTCCTTCTCGCCGAAACCGGCGGCGTACATGTACCCGCCCATCGCGCCCGTCTCGGGCAGGATGGCGGTGTAGCCCGTGAGCATCCCGGGCGGGTCGGCGTTCGTGAGCTTCGTACGGGGTTCGGCGGGTGCGCCTTCGCCGCGCTGGCGGTAGCCGTCGCGGACGACCTCGACGTACTCCGCCGGCGAGGCCAGTCCGGACACGTCGTCGCTGGTGAGGAATCGCGCGTCGGTCATGCGCGTGACAACGAAGTCCAGCCCCAAAAGCCCAGCCCCGATCCTGGCGAGGCGACGGAACGTCGGCCGACGACCCGGCGGTCCCGATCGCGGAACACTGCAGCAGGAGGGGACGAGAATCGGGAGCGAAAACGCAGAAGAGAGGCGGAGAGCCGTCGTATCAGAAGGGCGTTCAGTCGGCCGCTTCGAAGGAAGGAGAGTCGACAGCCTCGGTCGTAGACTGGGTATCCTCGACCGGACTGTTGACGAACAGGGCGTGGCCGATGAGCGCGACGGGAACGGCGGCGGCCAGCGGGACGGCCGACGTGATGGAGAACCCGGCGACGCTCAGCACGGCGGTTGCACCTATCAGTGAAAGCGGAATGAGTCCGAGGATGAGGTCGTAGTACCCAGTCATAATCCATTACAATCTATGCGGCGTGGGTATATAGTTCTTTCTCATAGTTGAAGGAGCCGATATCGATAGGCGTGTTCTATGAACGTAGTTACATCCCCATAACTTATGAGAACCCAATGGATATACATCCGCAGTTCTCAGGGGTGAAAGGAGCCTGTACGGGCGGCTCAGCGCGGTTTCCGATATTCACGTCGGTAATCCCGATTCTCGTCTGACGGGCGGCGAGTCGGCACGTCCGTTGATTTCGACACGACCGAACGACAGGCGTTAGAGCGAATGGCGAATCGGCGGTCGTGGTGGGTCGTCGCCGCCGCGACCGCGCGGTCGCGCTCGTGCCGTCAGGTTCGCACCGTCGTGCTCGACGCCCCGTCCATGTACGCAGCACGCTTATACCGAGAGCGTGTCAAGGTACGACTATGTCCCTCCGACGCAGCTACGCGGTCGGTATCGCGCTGGTGGCGCTCGCGGCGGCCGCCAGCGCCCTCGCCGCCTCCGAGATGCCCGCCCGAATGGTGACGACCTGGAACGGCGCCGGCGAGGCGACCGGCACGACCTCCCGGACCGTCGGCCTCGTCGCCGCCCCCGCGCTGTCGGCGCTGGTGCTCGTGCTGTTCGCGTTCCTGCCGAGAATCGACCCGCTCGGCGAGAACGTCCGGCGGTTCCGCCGCCAGTACGACACCTTCGTCGCGCTGTTCGTCGGCTTCCTCGTCTACCTCCACCTGCTGGTGCTGGCCTGGAACGCGGGCTACCGCTTCGAGATGGTTCAGGCGCTCGCGCCCGCGGTCGGGGTGCTGTTCTACTACGTCGGCGTGGTGGTCGAACACGCCGAGCAGAACTGGTTCGTCGGCGTCCGCACGCCGTGGACCCTCTCGAACGAGGAGGTCTGGAAGCGGACCCACCGGCGGGTCGGCCCGCTGTTCAAACTCGCGGGGCTGGTCGCCGCGCTGGGGGCGCTGGTCCCGGCGTACGCCGAGTTCCTCATCGCCGCGCCCGCCGCCGCCATCGCGATTTACTCGTTCGTCTACTCGTTCGTCGAGTACCGGCGCGTGACCGCCTGAAAACCGTCGAGCTACCGGACCGCCGAAACCGCGACGCGCCACGCGACGAGGCTGACGACGCCGATGCCCGTCACGACGAGCGCGAACGTCCACGGCGACTCGCCGTGGAACAGCGAGGTAGCGCGCAAGGCGAGTCCGATCGCGGCGGCCCCGACCCAGGCCCCGGCCGCGCGCACGGCCGCAACCCGGGACGACCGCATCGCGCCGGGCGCGTACGCGCCGACCGCCAGCGAGGCGACGACCCATCCGAGGAGGAACGGCGCGACGGTGTCGGCGACGACCAACGGCTGGGTCACCGGGTTCACGCCGTGGCGGAGTTCGCCGACGGTCAGGAACGCCAGGATGACCAGCAGGTCGCCCACGGCGAGCAGTCCCGCGTCCGGCGAGCGCTCGAACCGAGAGCCGAGGAACCCTTCGGCGTTGCTCATGATTTCCGATTGGAACCCGGCCGTCATGAGTGGCGCGGTCCGTCGCGGGTGAGCGAGTCCGTCGCGAGTGTCCCGGCGTGCGACCGCGCCGGGGCGCGGTCGCACGCCAGAAAATTTGCCGTCGAATCGCCGGCGGGCACTCACTCGCTCGGGACGCGTCCGACCGCGGTGTACCCCGACCCCGACCCGCGGACGAAGCCCTCCAGTCCGGCATCGGTGAGCATCCCGAGAATCTCCTCGCGCGAGAAGAAGGTGGAGTCGAAGCCGAAGAGGCGCTCGCCGGCCTGTGCGAACCGACCGGCGAGTCCGGTCGGGTCGAAGTCCCGAATCACGAGGACGCCGCCCGGGCGGAGGACGCGGGCCGCCTCCGCTATCGCACCCGCGGGGTCGCCGAAGTGGTGGAGTGCGTCCACGACCAGTACCGCGTCGGTCGACCCGTCCCCGAACGGCAGGGTCGCGGCGTCGGCCCGGACCGCCTCGTAGCCCTTTCGGCGAGCCTCGCGGGTCATCCCCTCGGCGGCGTCGACGACCACGCGGTCGGCCCCCTCGACCGCGCTCGCGCCGCGGCCCGCGCCCCCGCCCACGTCGAACACGCGTTCGACGTCGCGCTCGGCGAGGTCGAGTCCGGCCCGTAGCTCCGCGGCGTCCGGTCCCGGCCCGAGCAGGCCGTAGACGCGAGCGATTCGGTCGAAGAACGCGGTGTCGCCGACGCTCTGGCTCATGGGGGATTCGACGGTTCGAAGGCCCAAAAAGCCGGCCGCGTATCGGGCGAAGGACAGTTGTCGGGCCGGTCCCAAGCGGACTCATGGAGTTCGAACTCCTCGGCTGGCCCGAGGACGGCCCCCAACTCAGACTCGACCACCGCGAGTTCAGCTACGCCGGGAAGTTCGTGATGTCCAACACGGGGAAGGCGGTCGTGCGGGAATCCGAAGCGACGTCCGGAGGCGGAGCGCCGGAAGACGCGACCGAGTCACCGGAGGCGGATTCGCCGCACGGTGAATCCGCCTCCGGCGAAGACGGCGAAACCCCCGACTACGCCGACGACGTCGTCGCCGCCGTCGCGTTCAACGAGGACCGCACGGACCCGGCGACGGCGTGGCTCCGGTACGTGACCGTTCGGACCGGCCGCCGCGGCGACGGCATCGGCGCGCGACTCACGGCCTTCGCGGCCGACCGCCTCGAATCGACGGGGTACGACCGGGTGAAGATCGCGGTCAACAACCCCTTCGCCTACCGGGCGCTCCACAAGGCCGGGTTCGGCTACACCGGCGAGGAAACCGGCCTCGCGGAACTGGTGCTCGCCCGCCCCGGAGACCGCTCGCCCGAACGCTACCGGGCCGGCCTCGACGCCTACCGCGAGCGCGACGACCTCGCGCCGGAGGAGCGGTCGTTCCTGGACGAGCAGTCGGGTGCGGGACCGCCCGAACGAATCGACCCGCCGTCGGGGTGACCGATTCCCGGAGGCGGGGCGGCCACCGCGGTTAAGCGAGGCGGCGTCGAACCCGTATCGGATTGGGGGTTCGGGGAATGAGCGAACGAGAATCACCGGAGGGCCAACACGAATCGATCTG
Source organism: Halorussus vallis (assembly GCF_024138165.1). Lineage (NCBI taxonomy): Archaea > Methanobacteriati > Methanobacteriota > Halobacteria > Halobacteriales > Haladaptataceae > Halorussus > Halorussus vallis. The sequence goes on from NZ_CP100000.1 coordinate 177,324, forward strand.
GACGGACACGACGCCGCGGACCGACTACCCGGCGCTCGACGGCGACCTGGCGGTGGACACCGCGATAGTCGGCGGCGGCATCGTCGGCGTGACCGCGGCGCTCCACTGCAAGGAGGCCGGCCGAGACGTGGTGCTCGTCGAGTCGGACCGAATCGTCGAGGGCGTCACCGGCAAGACGACGGCGAAGCTCACCGCCCAGCACGCGATGAAGTACCACCAGTTGGTCGAGAACTTCGGGACCGAACCGGCCCGGCGGTACGCCGCCGCCAATGCCGCCGCCATCGAGGAGGTCGCCTCGCGGGTCGAGGAACACGACATCGACTGCGACTTCGGCCGGACGCCGGCGTACACCTACGTGCCCGACCGCCGGAAGATGAAGCGCGAGGCCTCGGCCGCGAAGTCGGTCGGCCTGCCGGCGTCGTTCGAGGCCGACGCACCGTACCCCGCCGACGACACCGGCGCGGTCAAGTTCGAAGACCAGGCCCGGTTCCACCCGCGGAAGTACCTCCTCGACCTCGCCGACGAGATTCCCGGCGACGGCTCGCACGTCTTCGAGGAGACGAAGGCGAACGACATCGAGGACGGGACGCCCTGTCGGGTCGAAACCGACCGCGGCACGGTGACCGCCGAGAACGTCGTCGTCGCCACCCACTTCCCCATTCAGGACCCGGCGTTCTACTTCGCCCGGATGTACCCCAAGCGGTCGTACGTCCTCGCGGTCGAACTCGCCGACGAACCGCCGGAGGGGATGTTCTACCGGAACGAGTCGCCGTACTTCTCGGTGCGGCCGCACCCGCTGGGTCCCGACGGAATGACGCTCGTCGGCGGGCAGAACCACAAGACCGGACAGGGCGGTAGCACGGCCGACCGCTACCGGAAACTCGAACGGCAGGCCCGCGGGCACTTCGACGTGGAGTCGGTCGAGTACCGGTGGTCGACCCAGGACTACACGTCGGCCGACCAGGTCCCGTTCGTCGGGAAACTCGGCCCCGGCGCCGAACACGTCTACGGCGCGACCGGGTTCGGCGGGTGGGGGATGACCAACGGAATCGCGGCCGGGATGATGCTGGCCGACATGGTCCAAGGGAAGTCGAACCCGTGGGCCGACGTGTTCGACCCCGAGCGCGTGACGCCGAAGGCCTCCGGGAAGAAGTTCCTCAAGGAGAACGTCAACGTCGGCAAGGAGTTCACGAAGGACTGGGCGGAGGCGCTGCTGGCCGAGGAGGGCCACACCATCGCGCCCGGCGAGGGGATGGTCGTCCGACGAGGCGGCAAACCGCTGGCGGTGTCCCGGGGCGACGACGGCGAGATTCACGCCGTCTCGGCGGTCTGCACCCACATGGACTGCATCGTCCACTGGAACGACGGCGAGCGGTCGTGGGACTGCCCGTGTCACGGCTCGCGGTTTTCGATGGACGGCGAGGTGCTGGACGGCCCGGCGGTCGAGAACCTGCCGAAGCGCGGCGAGTGAAACTCGAATCTTCACAGTCCGCGGTCGGCGCGCGCTGGCGTGACCCGGCGGTCACGCGAGCGAACGCGAGGCGGCGAAGCCGCCTCGGAATAGCGAACGGCGGAGCCGTGAGCGACGCGAGGGTGACCTCGGAAGATGCGGTTTGTCTTCCGGCGGTTTCGGGTCGCGCCCTCATGCGCGAGGGACGAGGACCGCAGTCGGTTGGGGAGGGTGTGGCGCTGTGCTGTCACGGGGGTGGACTGAAAGGGGCCGCCCGCTCGCGCCCGGAGGGCGTGGTCGCTTCCGACGGGCCACTATTCGACGCTCGCCGATGGCGAGCGTCGAATATCCCGCGGAACGACCGCGAGCGGGCGGGGGCTTTCGAAGCGGTCCCGTTTTTCGAGGCGGTCACGTTAGTAGATTCGTGGGGAGAACCAGAGTTTCCGTCCTCCTTCGGGGCATCTCCATCTATCGTATCCCCTTCGATACTCTAGCACGGACGCGAAAGCAGTAGCTTTCAAACCCTCGGAACGCCTACGCCCCGACAGTAATGGGAAACGCCGACCTACGCCAACTCGCGGTCATCTCGGAGGTCCCCTTCGAGGAACTCGACGGGACCACCGTCGCCGTCGACGCCCACAACTGGCTCTACAAGTACCTCACGACCACGGTCAAGTGGACGAAGGACGCCGCCTACACCACCGACGACGGCACCGAGGTCGCCAACCTCGTCGGGGTCGTCCAGGGGTTGCCGAAGTTCTTCGAGAACGACCTCACGCCGGTGTTCGTCTTCGACGGCGCGGTCACCGACCACAAGTCGGCGGAGATCGAACAGCGCCGCGAGGAGCGAAAGAAGCGCGAGGAGCAACTGGAGGAGGCCCGCGAGGAGGGTGACGCCATCGAAATCGCTCGCCTCGAAGCCCACACCCAGCGGCTCACCGACACGATTCAGGAGACCACCCGCGAACTGTTCGACCTGCTGGACGTGCCCTACATCGAGGCCCCCGCCGAGGGCGAGGCCCAGGCCGCCCACATGAACCGGACCGGCGCGGTGGACTACTGCGGGACCGAGGACTACGACGCGCTGTTGCTGGGCGCGCCCTGCACCCTGCGACAGCTAACCAGCAAGGGTGACCCCGAACTGATGGATTTCGAGGCGACGCTCGAGAAACACGACGTGACCTGGGAGCAGTTGGTCGACGTGGCCATCCTCTGTGGCACCGACTTCAACCCCGGTATCTCCGGCATCGGGCCGAAGACCGCGCTGAAGCTGGTCAAAGAGCACGGCGACATCTGGGCCGTCCTCGAAGCCGAGGGCGAGAGCGTCGAGAAGGACCTCGACGTGATTCGGGAACTGTTCTTGAACCCGACCGTCAGCGACGACTACGAGTTCGACGCCGCGATGGACCCCGACGTGGCCGCGGCCCGCGAGTACGTCGTCGAGGAGTGGGGCGTCCACGCGGACGAGGTCGAGCGCGGCTTCGAGCGCATCGAGGAGTCGGTCGTTCAGACCGGCCTCGACCAGTGGACCTGAGAGCCGAACGAAGCGAAAAGGGACCGCGGCGATTCCGTTTCTACTCGCCGTCGAAGTCGACTTCCGCGATTCGCGTGGCGTAGGGGTCGCGGCGTTCGGCACTCGGCGGTACTTCCACGTCGGGCGAGTACTGCGCGACGGTCCAGAAGCGTCCCGAGAGCGGGTCGACCGAAACGCCGTTGTAGTCGCCCCAGCGCATCACCGTCGAGCCCTCGCCGTAGTCGTAACTGGACTCACCCTCCTGGACCACGACCGAGTCTTCGAGTCGCCCGCGCGGGAAGTCGGCGGTCCGGCCGGCCACGTCCATCCGGGGGTACGTCTCGGGACCCGAGACGTTGTGCGCGAGGACGGTACGGCCGTCGTCGGCGCCGACGGTCGGGATGAAGTACGACGTGCCGGGCGCGCCGTAGACGCCGCTCTGGACGAGCGTCTTCGTCTCGACGTCGATCTCGTACCACCGGACCGCCGCGACGGGGGTGCCGTCGCCGTTCCAGTCGTACAGCACCGAGTGGGCGGTCCAGAGCGACCCGTCGTCGTAGTCGGCGTTCATCAGTCGCGTGCCGAGGGTGTCGACGAGCGCGTCGGTTCCGGGTTGGCGGGCCGCGGGCGGGTAGCTGTACGGGCCGACTTCAACGGTGTGGCAGGTGAGGCTCGGGTCACTGACCGGGTCGGTCAGTTCCCAGAGGGTGAGCGCCGACGAGTCGAAGCCGCTGTTGACGAGGTAGAAGCGCCCCGAACTCCCGCCGGAGAACGGCTGGAGCGCCGGCTGAGCGGTGAACGTGAACGGCGCGTCCGCGTCGGGGTTGTTCATCTTCGTGAAGTGGTGGGCGGTCACGTCCTCGCCGGCGTACAGCGCCGCCTTGTCGAGGGTGGCCATCGTCACCTCGAAGTTATCGCCGAAGAAGTTCTGGGTGAGGTAGACCGCGTCGCGGTCGAGTCCGAGCGCGGGGTAGTCGACCAGCCCCTCGTTGTCGAGCGGCGGGACCCGGTAGACGTGCCAGTTCCCGTTCGGGTTGCTCGTCGCGGAAACGGCGATCATCCACCAGCCGCGGGGCGGGCGACGGAGTTGGGTTTCGGCGGCGGTGTCGCCGGACCCGCCCTCCTCGCCGGGTTCGGCGCCCTCCTCCATCTCCTCGCGGTCGACGAGTTCGCCGTCGGTCGTGATGCCGGGTTCGTACTGGACCGCACAGAGCACGAAGCGGTCGGCCGCGCGGTCGTAGCGCGCTCGGGGGTCGAACACGAACGGGTAGCCGTAGGCGAATCCTCCCTCGGGTTCGGGGATGACCGGTTCCCAGAGCCGTTCGAGGTCGAACATGTGCTGGCGGACTCCCGCCCGCTTGTCGAAGAACGCCACCTGCTGGTTGAGCGCGTGGACGACGTGACCGCTCCCGGCGGCGACCTGCGAGTCCGAGGGGACGCCCCCGCGGGTTTCGGCGGCGCCGACGCCGTCGTACTCCGCGTGGACCGAGAGGGGACCCTCCTCGCCGACGTTCGACTCCTGGGCCGCCTTCCGCGGCGGTTGGCGGCCGCTTCGGGTCGTCGCGGCGCCCTTAGGGGTCGCCGCGCTTACGTCGTCGGGCGTTCCGCTCCGGGCCTGGTCGGCGCGAATTTCGCCGGTGTTGACGGTCGCGCCCGAGTAGGTTCGCTCGAACGGGCCGTCGGCGCAGTCGCTCGCGGCGGTGGCGACGTCGCCGCCGAATCCGACCAGCGAGAGGCCGCCGAGGCCCGCGCCGGTCGCCTGCAGCAGGCGGCGTCGCTCCATCGAGAGCAGGTCGGCGGCGTTCTCCGGTTCGCCTTCGCGTTCGCGGTCCGTGTCTTCTGTTGGGGGAGTCATGGGACGTTCCGGGTTAGTACTGCTACCGTCGAAGGTTAGTTAATGAGATACTACGAGAGAATACACTGGTGAAAGAACATGCAATTTTATCACGGAGGCCGGGGGATGCTTTCGAAGTCACGGTGGCAGAATCGGCCGAGCGCGACCGACCGCGTGCGGCCGAAGTCTTGAGGGCCGACGACGACCACGTTCGAGCCGTGTCCGACACCATCCGACCGAACGACGTGGAGGAGGAGACGACGGTTCGACTCGAATGGTCGCCGCGCGGCGGGCCGGGGAACGGCGACAGCGCCGAGGGCCGGGTCACGCGGGTCTGGCGCCCCGACGACGTCCAGCAGTTCACCGTCGAGGCCGACGACTCCCTGTTGAACGTCTACGCCGACTACCGGAACCCGGTGGTCGAACGCGTCGCGAATCCGGACGCCGAGGACCCCGACACCGAGACGGTCGGCCGCCTCGACGCCATCACGCCCGTCGACGGCGCGTAGCCGACGCCCGACGCGTCGCGTCGGGCGTCGGCTCGGGCGAGAAACAGCCGACCAGCCGCCGGCGACGCTCTGTGACACACACCACTGGAAGCGCTCGGTCGACCGGCCGGCGAGGCGCTCGGTGAGACACACCACCGGGTGGTTCTCGTGAGCGAAGTCGTTCGAAAGGCGAAGCTTTTCGTGGTTCGAGAGAGCGAGGCTCTCTCGAACCACGAACGAGAGCTCGTCGGACCTTCGGTCCGACGGTGGACTGAAAGGGGCCGCTCGGTCGCGGCCGCAGGCCGTGGTCGTCTCAGCAACCCCTGTTCCGTGAGCGGCGGAGCCGCGAACCGAATATGTCGCTGAGCGACCGCGACCCAGCGGGGCTTTCGAGGCGGTTCCAGTAGCTCTGTATCTTCGGTCTATTGGAACGAATAGTCGTTTTCGAAGCGGTCGCGCACATCCACGAAGCAATACGACCGAACTTTCCACACGCATTTTACGCCCGCCCGCCAACGGTGGCCCATGAACGCCGACGAAGTGAAGCGACTCATCGAGGAGAACCTCGACGGCGCCGAGGCGACGGTCACCCACCCGCGCGGGGAGCACGACGAAGACCACCTCGCGGCCACCGTCGTCTCGCCCGCGTTCGAGGGCGAGACGCTGGTCCAGCAACACCAGTTGGTCTACGACGCGCTCGGCGACCACATGACGACCGACATCCACGCGCTCGAACTCAAGACGTACACGCCCGAGGAGTACGAGGAACGCGGCGAGTAGCCGCTTCTCGAAGAGTTACCGACCGGACTCTAGGGCGGCCGCCACGTCCTCGACGGCGGATATCGGTACGCCGTGAGCCTCGGCGAGTTCCTCGGCCCGGGCGGGCGAGAGGCCGTCGACCTCCGTCCTGTTCCCGTTCGCCGTCGCCCCGCTTGCGCGTTCGCCCCGACCGACGTGAGCACCGTCGCCCGAACCGCCGTGGCCGTGACCGTGGACCGGTTCCAGCGTCGCGTCGCTGAGTTCGAGGTTTACGGCGTCCCACCGCGAGTAGTGGCCCATCGCGTCGAAGTAGGCCTTCACGGCCCGGCGCTCGTCGCGGTCGAACTCGGCGGTCAGCAGGGTCTCCTCGCCGACCGCGGGGCCGGCCTTCACCACGCCCGCGGGGTTGACCAGCATGCTCCCGCCAGCCCCGAGGTCGTAGCCGAGTTCCTCGTCGTACTCCGCTGGCGGGTCGCCCATGTAGGCCGAGCAGGAGACGACGAACGACTGGGTCTCGAAGGCGTACTCGCGCATCGCGGGGTAGATGTCGCAGGTGTCCCGGTCGGCCGCCGACTCGGCCCGCGACTTATCGCCCGGGTGGTCGTTCTGACTCCAGAACCCCGGCCAGGCGGCGACGTGAATCTCCTCGCCCATCGCGGTCAGCGCCGCCTTCGAGAGGGTCATGTGGTTCTCGTAGCAGACGAGTCCGCCGAGCGTCCCCAAATCGGTTTCGTGGGTCGTCAGACTCGACGGGTCGCCCCGGCCCCAGATGGAGCGCTCGCCGTGAGTCGGCATGAGTTTCCGGTGGCGCCGCACCAGTCGCCCCTCGCGGTCGAAGAAGAAGATGGCGTTGTACAGCGTCTCGCTCCCCGGCCGGTCGTCGAGTTCGTTGGTACCGAGCGCGACGTGTAGATTCGCGTCTCGAATCGCGTCGCCCAGCACGTCCAGCGCGTCGTCGCCGACCGAGAGGCTGTTCTTCTGGAGTTCGACCATCAGTTCGGTCCACCGCGGGATGGAAACCTTTCTGCGCCAGTACGGGTAGCCGGGGAAGTACGTCTCGGGGAACACCAGCAGGTCGACGTCCTCGCGGCCCGCGCGCTCTATCCAGCGACACGTCTTGTCGAGGGTCGCCTCCTTGTCGTGGTAGACCGGTTCGACCTGCGCCGCGCCGACGGTGAACGATTCTGCTGGCGCGTCCGGCGAGTCGGTTGGCATCGGCGAACCGTGAGATACGGAAACACATAACTTGGCGGGTCGCCCCCGCCGCGTGCCGGTTTCGTGTTCTGACACCCGAGTTGACTCGTCGTCCATCGTCGGTCGGTAGCTAAATCGTCAGCAGAATCGACGCTACTTATTTTCGAGATGAGCGGAACAGTTATCCTCCGTGCAACCTTGGATTCATCGTGAACACCACGACAAGTGAACGACGTGCGAGCGGCGAAGCGGACTACGAGTACAAGGTCGTCGACGCGCCGACCAGCCTTCTGTGGTTCCGAATCAAGCGCGATGAAACCGAACGACTGTTGAACGACCTCGCGGCGGACGGATGGGAACTCGACGAGGTCGTCGTCAACTGGTGGGGCGGTGCCGAACTGTTCCTTCGACGGTCCCGCTGAGCGACGACGGTTCGTCGTTCACTAGCACGATTCGATCCACCGCCCAGCAGTCCGCCTGCACACGTTTCGCGGTAGATGGCACGAAGTCCCGCGAGAAATTCGCATCACGTACCGAGCGAAACCTGACCGGGTCCGGAATATAGACTAGGCACAGAGACTGTATTCCTAACAACGGAAAAGAGCGCACCGAAAGCCGAGGTTCGCCGCTCGAACGCCGAACCGTCGCTCAGACGTTCGGCGTCTCGACTTCCAGGGTTTCGAGGACGCGATTCCGGAGCGCCTCGCCCGTGTCGGCGTCGAAGACGTGAATCGTGTCCTCGGGAATTCGGGCCACGACGCGCTGGCCCTCCTCGACGCTCCGCATGCCCGAGATGGTGGCGACGAAGGTGCCTTCGCCCGTCCCCTCCGCGGTTTCGCTCGCCTCGTCGAAGGTGAGGTAGACGTTGTTCTCGTCGCCCATCGGTTCGACCACGTCGACGGTCGTCGGGAAGTCGTGGTCGGAATCGGGGTCGGCGGCGCCGACCAGTTCGACGTCCTCGGGTCGGACCCCGAGGACGAGGCGGTCGGTGCCCTCCACGGCCCCCAGCGTCTCCTCCGAGAGCGGGTACTCGAAGCCGTCGCCGACGAGCGTCCCGTTCTCCAGGGTGACGTCGAAGAAGTTCATCGACGGTTCGCCGATGAACCCCGCGACGAACTGGTTGGCGGGTTCGTGGTAGCACTCCAGGGGCGTGCCCACCTGCTGGAGTTCGCCGTCGTTCAGGATGGCGATTCGGTCGCCCATCGTCATCGCCTCGGTCTGGTCGTGGGTGACGTACACCGTCGTCACGCCCAGGTCCTCCTGGAGGCGCTGGAGTTCGGTCCGCATCTGGGACCGGAGTTTGGCGTCGAGGTTCGACAGCGGTTCGTCCATCAGGAACACCTCGGGATCTCGGACGATGGCGCGGCCGAGCGCGACCCGCTGTTGCTGACCGCCCGAGAGTTCGCGCGGCTTGCGTTCGAGCAGGTCCTCGATGCCCATCATCGCGGCGGTCTCCTCGACCCGGTCGCGGATTTCGGCGTCGGCCATGTCGGTCGACTCCTCCAGTCCGAAGCTCATGTTCTCCCGCACCGTCATGTGGGGGTAGAGCGCGTAGGACTGGAACACCATCGCGATGTCCCGGGTCGTCGGGGGTTCGTCGCGAATCGAGTGTTCGCCCAGGCGGATGTCGCCCCGCGAGACGGTTTCGAGGCCCGCGATCATCCGGAGCGTGGTGGACTTCCCGCAACCGGACGGACCGACCAGCACGAGGAACTCCCCGTCGTCGATTTCGACGTTGGCGTCGTCGACCGCGACGATGCGGTCACCGTCGTCGTCGAACCACTTGGTGACCCCGTCGAGCGTCAGTTCGGCCATCAGCTGTACCTCCGAGTTCGAGTTGCATACACTTTCCTCATGGTTACGAAGCCACTCCTTTCGCGAACTGTTCGCCGAACAGCACGTAGACGATCAGCGTCGGCAGCGCCGCGACGAACGCGCCCGCCATCTGGGTGTTGAACGTCGTGATCATCCCGCCGGTGAGGCTGTTGAGCGCCAGCGTGATGGGGGCGGCCGCGCCGCCGCCCGACGGCAGGATGACCAGCGCGAACAGCAGGTCGTTCCAGATCTGGGTGAACTGGTAGATGAGCGTCACCGCGAACATCGGCTTCGACAGCGGCAGGACGATGTTGCGGTAGATGCTGAACACGCTCGCGCCGTCGAGTCGCGCGGCCTCGATCATCTCCTCGGAGAACGACTGGTAGTAGCCGCGGAACAGCAGGAACGTGATGGGAATCCCGTAGGCGACGTGGGCCACGATGAGGTTGATGATGGACGCGTAGTGTTCGTGCATCAGCGGCAGGCCCCACAGGAACGACAGCAGTTCCGGGGTGTTGACGATGGCGAACAGCCGCGAGAGGGGCACCAGCACCGCCTGGTACGGGATGAAGATGCCCGCGACGAACAGCGCGACGATGGGCATCTGGTACTTCCAGTCGATGGTCGTCAGCCCGTAGGCCGCGATGCTCCCCAGGCCGGCCGACAGTATCGTCGCCGGAATCGCCAGCAGCATGCTGTTGATGAAGCCGTTCCAGAGCGTCTCGAACGCGATTATCCACGGCTCGATGGTGAACCCGCCGGTTATCGGCGGGAGGAACGGAATCGTCCGGTTGAACGCGTCGGTCGTCTTGAAGGCCGTCATCAGTCCGGCCTCCAGCGGCGCGAGGTAGAACGCGACCAGACCGGCGAGGACGGCGTACAGCGCCACTCGACTGCGGTCTGCGTTCACCACGGCGTAGCGGAACCGCTCGCGCCGCGACTGCTGTTCGGGGGTCGGATTCGCCGGCGGACTGCTCATAGTTCACCTCGTCTGTATTCGCTGTAGAGGTACGGCGCGACCACCGCGAGCGCCATCCCGAAGAGGACGATGGCGATGGCCGACCCGTACGCCCAGTTGTTCGACCCGAACGCCTCGCGGAACATCATGGTCGCGAGGATGTCGGCCGCCGGGCCGGGGTTGTTGCCGAACATCACGTAGAGGAAGTCGAACGCCTTGAGCGCGAACACCATCAGCACCACCGCCGCGCCCATCGTCGACGCCCGGAGTTGGGGCAGGATGACCCGCCAGTACATTTTCAGCGTGCTCGCGCCGTCGACCCGGGCAGCCTCGTAGTGTTCGGTCGGAATCGCGCGCAGTCCCGCGAGGTAGACGACCATCGCGTATCCCGAGAACTGCCAGATGAGCGCGAAGATGACCGCCGCCAGTTTCGTCTGAGGGTTCGAAATCCACTGGGTCGTCAGGAAGTCGAGTCCTAACTGGCGGAGCGTGACGTTGACGATGCCGTACTGGGCGTTGTACATCCACGCCCAGAACTTCGCGGTCACCACGAACGAGAGGCTCATCGGGAGCAGGTAGATGGTTCGGAAGGTGTTCTCGAACCGGATGTCCTGGTCGACCAGGATGGCGAGCAGGAGCCCGAACACCAGACAGATTCCCGTGAACGCCACGAGCAACACGAAGGTGTTTCGCGCGGCCGTCCAGAACGAGGGGTCGCCGAACGCCTGTCGGTACATCTCGAAGTCGAACGCCGATAGCTTGTACTCCGGCAGGAGCAGGCCCTCGAAGTCGGTCAACGAGATGACGAAGTTCCACCCGATGGCCCCGTAGACGAAAAAGCCCATCAGCAGGAACGGCGGGAGCCAAAACGGGAGGCTCTGGACGAAGTCGCTCGAGAGGAGCGACCCGCGGGTGCCCGTCTCGGATTCGGCGCGTTCTCCCGTCACCGTCGCGCCGCCGTCGGTGCGGGCCTCGCCGTCCGCACGATTCTCGTCGCGGACTTCGCCGCCGTCGGCGCGGAGTCCCCTCCCGGGTTCGCGTTCGCCGGGTCGTATCCGTCGAAGTACGTCTTTGAGTCGTTGCATGTCGAAAAGGAACGTGGGGAACTGCTTCAGTTGAACGCCTGTTCGAGCTGCGAGTAGGTGTCGTCGACGTTCCAGTTCGAGATGAAACTGGACATCGCGTCACTCACCGCAGTCTTCTGCTCCGGCGGAATCGCCAGTCCGTGTTCGATGGACTGGACCTGCGACTTCGAGTTCTTGAAGTCGTCCATCTGCCGGCTGAGGAACGGCCCGAAGTTCTCCTTCGAGACGTCGGTCCGGGGCGGAATCGACCCCTTCTTCGGGTTGAACCGCGCCTGGGCGTCCTTGCTGCCGACGTACTGCAGGAACTTCTCGGCCGCCTTCGGCGACGGGTTGTTCTTCGGCATCGGGAACGAGTCCATGTTGAGCGCGTAGACGCCCTTCGTGCCGGGGAACGGCACGTGGCCCCACTGCTTTTCGAACTCGAAGCTCTTCGCGCTGCGGTACATGCCCGCCGCCCAGTCGCCCTGGTGGAAGAACGCGGCCTTGCCGTTGATGACCTTCTTGTTGGCGTCGGTCCAGCCGAGCGAACCGGCGTCCTTGTTGAAGTGGGCCTTGTACTCCTTGACGATGCTGAGCGAGTTCTTGATGGCCTTCTTGTTCTGCGAAACCTTCCCCTGCGTGAAGGCGTCGTAGGTGCTCTTGCCGTGCTCGCCGAGCAGCACCTGCGCCCAGAGCTGGGTCGTCGACCACGCCGACTTGGTCTGCTGGGCCATGCCGACGGCGTCGGTCTTCGACTCGACCTTCTTCATCGCCGCGGTGAGGTCGCTGGGCTTCTTGATGGAGGCGGGGTCGACGCCGGCCTTCTCGACGACCTCGACGTTGTAGAAGAGGTTGTTGAGCCGGTGGATGTTCAGCGGCACCGTGACGAACTTCCCGCCGGGTTTGGCGGCGTCCTTCGGACCCTGTTTGTAGGCGTCCTTCATCCCGTTCTTGGACCAGACCGACTCGCCGATGTCCTTGAGTTTGTTCGCTTCGACGTAGGGCTGGAGGTTCGCGCCGGGCCACGCCTGCCAGGTGCTCGGCGGGTTGTTGTTCAGTACGCGCTTCTTGATGACGGTCTGGAGGTTCTGTCCCGCGCCGCCCGAGACGGGGTTCTCGTTGACCTTGATGTCGGGGTGCTTCTGCTTGAAGCCCTCGAACAGCGCCTTGATGGCGGGTCCGCCGTCGCCGCCGGTCCACCAGTGCTGGACCTCCAGCGTCTCGTAGTTGGTAGAAGAGTCGCCCGACTGAGTCGTCCCCTCGCCGCCGGACTCGGTCGTGCTGTCGCCGCCGGATTCGGTCGTCCCCTGGTCGCCGTCGTTCCCGCCCATGCACCCGGCCAGTCCGGTGATGCCGATTGTTCCTGCACCGGCCACTTTCAGATAATCGCGCCGCGAAACGTCGTCGTTAGCTCCTGTCATGCTCTGTGACCTACGGTAAACCTTCTCAACTGCGCACTTAAACGTTTGTGATATTAATCCGTTACCGAGTAAAATGCTAACCACTGTCGTAGTGGTTCGGAACCCGCATTGACCCCTCCGCCTTCCTGTGGTTTCGGCAAAACAAGTAAAAACTTCTCAGGAGTTTATTTCCGGCATTTATACGTCGCACCGATTCCCGCCGTCGGTCGAGTTCGGGGCGACCGACGGCGTCCGTCGGCCCGCCGGTTCCGAGGGCGTTTCGGTGGGTTTTACGCCCGGCCTCGCGAACTTCCAGGCGCATGAGCGACGACGAGGACTACCGGATCGAGGAGGACAGCCTCGGAGAGATGCGGGTGCCGACCGACGCCTACTGGGGCGCCCAGACCCAGCGCGCGGTCGAGAACTTCCCCATCAGCGGCATCACGTTCGGACGTCGGTTCGTCCGAGCGCTCGGCGTCGTCAAGAAGGCGGCCGCCCAGGCCAACAAGGACCTCGGCATGATCCCCGAGGACAAGGCCGACGCCATCGTCGAGGCGGCCGACGAGGTCATCGCGGGCGAGCACGACGACCAGTTCCCCGTGGACGTGTTCCAGACCGGGTCGGGCACGTCCTCGAACATGAACGCGAACGAGGTGGTCGCCAACCGCGCGACCGAGATATACGGGGGAGAGATGGGGAGCCGCGAGATTCACCCCAACGACCACGTCAACTTCGGCCAGTCGTCCAACGACGTGATTCCGACCGCGATGCACGTCGCCAGCCTCGAAGCCGTCGAGAAGGACCTGCTCCCGGCGCTCGACACGCTCCGGGAAGCGCTCGAAGCCAAGGAGGAGGAGTTCGACGGCGTGGTCAAGACCGGCCGGACCCACCTTCAGGACGCCACGCCCATCCGCCTCGGCCAGGAGTTCTCGGGCTACCGCACGCAGGTCGAGAAGGGTCTGGCGCGTGTCGACCACGTCCGCGACCACCTCTCGGAACTCGCGCTCGGCGGCACCGCGGTCGGCACGGGGCTGAACACCCACCCGGAGTTCCCGGAGAAGGCGGCCGAGTACATCTCCGAGGAGACCGGCGTGTCGTTCCGCGAGGCCGACAACCACTTCGAGGCCCAGGCGGCCCACGACGCCATGTCGGAGGCCCACGGCGCGCTCCGGACCATCGCGGGGTCGCTCAACAAGATCGCCAACGACCTGCGCCTGCTGGCGTCGGGTCCCCGGAACGGCCTCGGCGAACTCGAACAGCCCGAGAACCAGCCCGGCAGTTCCATCATGCCCGGCAAGATCAACCCGGTGGTCGCCGAGGCGGTCAACCAGGTCCACAAGCAGGTCGTCGGTAACGACGCCGCCGTGAGCGCGGGCGCCGCCGAGGGCCAGATCGACCTCAACCTTTACAAACCCGTCCTCGCGCACAACTTCCTCCAGTCGTCCGAACTGCTCGCGAACTCCTCGGAGGTGTTCGCCGAGAAGTTCGTCGCCAAACTCGAAGCCAACGAGGAGCACTGCGAGGAGCAGGTCGAACAGAGCATGGCGCTGGCCACCGCGCTCAACCCCCACATCGGCTACGACAAGGCGAGCAAGGCCGCCAAAGCCGCCCTCGCGGAGGGCAAGACGGTCCGGCAGGTCGTCGTCGAGAAGGGTTACCTCACCGAGGAGGAGGCCGACGAGGTCATCGACCCCGAGGCGATGACCCACCGCGGCATCCTGGGCGACGACGAGTAAGCCGACTCGGATTCTACCTTCTTCTCTCGATGTACGCAGACGCCGGCCTGCCGCCAAGCCGGCGGGAGCGCTCGGTGATACAGACCACCTAAAACGGCCGGCGAACCCAGCTACCGCAAACGCTCGGCGAACCAACCGCTGGGTGGGACTGAAAGGGGCCGCCCGCTCGCGGGCCGGAGGCCCATGGTCGTCTGGGCGGGCTACTATTCGGGGAGGGCCGCAGGCCCGACCCGGATATCCCGGCCAGCGACCGCGAGCGGGCGGGGGCTTTCGAGAACACGTCGTTCGATGTGGTCGTCGGTGCCACGTTCGTAGTTTCTGATGAGCGGACAACCGCTTCCAAAGCGATTCCAGCACCTAGTTCGCCCATCACACGTTTCAGGCGGGCGACCGTAATCGTTCGGCGAAGGACCATGGACGACCGAGACACCGATGCGAGCGACACCGCGACGTTCGACCTGTCGAGAGCCGAGGCGCGCGAGGTCATCGCCGCGCTCTCGGACGCCGAGATGACGGCGTCCGGCGACCGAGAACGCCACTACCGCAACGTGGCGAGCCACCTCGCCGCCGAGTTCGACTTCGACGAATACCGCGGCCCCGAGAAGGGCGAGATGGCCGCCGGCGACGACGAGGGGTGGATAGACAACGACGCCATCTTCGGGAGCGACGACGAGGACGACGAGGAGACCATAGAGCTCTCTCGGCGCGAGGCCGACGAGGTGACCGACGCGCTCGCCCACCACGAACCGGGGGCCGACGAGAACGCCGGACAGGTCGAGGACGTGCGCCGGCGAATCGAGGACGCGTTCGGCGACTGAGGCGGCGACGCGGTGGGCGGTCCTGCCCGCTCCGGGCGCACTGCGGCAACGGCCGCGACCGAACCGCCCGAACTTTTCGGGTTGCGGATAGTTCACCCGCACATGGAGACACTGAACCCGCGAGTTCGACTCGTCTGGGCGGTCAGTTCGGTGGTCGTCGCCGTCCTGCTGGGCGTCGGCGCGGCCGTCGCCGACCGCTTCGCGCTCGGCGTCGGCGTCTGGGTCGCGGTCGGCGTCGCGGCGCTCGCGTTCGCGCTCGGCGTCGGCTACGTCGCGCTCAAGTACCGGGTCTGGCGGTTCGAGGTCCGCGACGACGACCTCTACCTCGAACGGGGCGTCCTCACCCGGGTCAAGACCGTCGTGCCGTTCGTCCGGGTCCAGCACGTCGACACCCAGCGCGGACCGGTCGAGCGCGCGGTCGGACTGGCGAGCGTCGTCGTCTACACCGCCGGGTCGCGGGGCGCCGACGTGACGATTCCGGGCCTCACCCCCGAGCGGGCCGACGCACTCCAGGAGCGCCTGCGCCGCCTCGCCATCGAGAGCGAGAGCGAGCACGACGCGGTATGAGACTTCACCCGCTCTCTGTTCCCTATCGGGCGGCGGCCCGCGGCCTGAGCCTCGGGACCACGCTGTTATTCCTCGGCCTGACGCTGGCCGGCACCGAGGCGCTCCCGATTCCGCTGACCCGACCGGTCCTCGTCGCGGCCGCCCTCGCCGGGTTCTTGCTGGCGGCGCTCTGGCAGGTCGCCTACTACCGGCGGTTCGACTACGGACTCTCGGACGACGGCCTCGAAATCGCCTCGGGGGTAATCTCGCGGCGTCACCGCGAGATTCCGCTCCGGCGGGTCCAGAACGTCGACATCTCGCGAAACGTAATCCAGCGCGCGCTGGGGCTGGCGGCGCTCGACCTCGAAACCGCCGGCGGGGGCGGTACCGAGGCGAGTCTTCGGTACGTCTCCTACGAGGAGGCCAAGCGCCTCCAGCGCGAGATACAGCGCCGAAAGCGCGGCGCGGCCACCGAGTTCAGGGGCGCCGAAGGGGTCGGGGAACGCGACACCGACGCGGAGGGCGAGCGACCCGCCGGCGGCGGGTCGCTCGCCGACGAGGGAATCGCGGAGCGCGGGGAGGAACTGTTCGCGCTCTCGGCCGGCGAACTCGCGCTGGTGAGCGTGCTGTCCTTCGACCTGCGGTACTTCTCGCTGCTGGCGTTCGGGCCGGCGCTGTTCCCGTTCGTCCCCGGCGTCGCCGAACTCGCGGTGTTCGGCGGCGTGGTGCTGGCCGCCATGCTGGGCGTCGGCCTCTGGGCGCTGAGCGCCGCGGTGACGTTCGCCCGGTACTACGGCTTCCGACTCGCGCAGGTCGGCGACGAACTCCGCTACGAGCGGGGCCTGCTCGAACGCTACGACGGGTCGATTCCGATGGCGAAGGTCCAGACGCTCTCGATGGGCGAGAACGTCCTGATGCGGCGATTCGGCTACGCCACGCTCGCGGTCGAAACCGCGGGCTACGGTCCGGGCCAGTCGCCCTCCCAGGGGTCGGAGGCGGCGGTTCCGCTGGCGGCGCGCGAGCGCGTCGTCTCGCTCGCGCGCGAGATAGAACCGTTCGACGGGGCCGAGTTCTCCCGACCGCCGAAGCGCGCGCGGACGCGGTACGCCTTCCGGTACGTCGGCGGGTCGGCGCTGCTCGTCGCAGTACTGTACATCGCCTGGTCGCTCGCCGGCCGACCCCTCGTCTGGTACGCGCCGTTCGCTCCGCTGGCGTTCGTCGCCGTGGCGCCGCTGGCGGCCCACCTAAAGTGGGCCAACCGCGGGTACGCGACCGGAGAGAACCACGTCTTCACCCGCAACGGGTTCTGGAATCGGACGACGAAGGTCGTCCCCTACTACCGGGTCCAGAACGTCATCGAGACCCAGACCGTCTTCCAGCGCCGCCGGCGACTCGCCAGCGTGCTGGTCGACACCGCGAGTTCGGCCGGCATCGGCGGGCGGGTCGCGGCGGCGGTCGACCTGGACGCCGAGGACGCCGCGGAATTGCGGGAGTTGGTGGGCGAGAAGTTGCAGGCGAGTCTGGCGGCGCGGCGGCCCGACGACGGCAGTCGGCGACCCGACTCGGCGAGTTGATGGCGGAAGTCGGAGAAGTCGGGAGTTCCCGAGCGCCGGGCGCTCGGGAACTCCCAACCTCGCCGCCGAGGCCAGACTGAACGGTTTTTTACCCTTCGCGGTCTGACCTTCGAGCAATGACCGACCACGATTACGAGGAACTCGGCCTCGTCGCGGGGCTGGAGATTCACCAGCAACTCGACACCGAGTCCAAGTTGTTCTGCGCCTGTCCAACCGAGTTGCGGGAACCCGAGGACGCCGACCGGCGGTTCACGCGCTACCTCCACCCGACCAAGAGTGAACTCGGCGAGATAGACGAGGCGGCCCTCGAAGAGAGCCAGGTCGAACGCGAGTTCGAGTACCTCGCCTACGACACCACCTGCCTGGTCGAGGAGGACGACGAACCGCCCCACCGACTCGACGACGAGGCCCAGGAGGTTGCGCTCGAAATCGCCCAGTTGCTCGACATGGACCCCGTCGACCAGGCCCACGTCATGCGCAAGATCGTCGTCGACGGCTCGAACACCTCGGGCTTCCAGCGCTCCATCCTGTTCGCCAACGACGGCGAGATAGACACCGGCGAAGGGTCGGTCGGCATCGAGGACCTGATGCTCGAAGAGGAGAGCGCCCAGCGCATCGAGGAGCGAGAGGAGGGCGTCCTCTACAGCCTCGACCGCCTGGGCATCCCGCTGGTCGAGATCGGCACCAAGCCCGACATCCGCTCGCCCGCCCAGGCCCGCGAGGCCGCAGAGACCATCGGGATGCTCCTGCGCTCGACGGGCAAGGTCAAACGAGGCCTCGGCACCATCCGTCAGGACGTCAACATCTCCATCGAGGAGGGCGCCCGGGTCGAGGTCAAGGGCGTCCAGAGCCTCGACGACATCGACGACCTGGTGCGAAACGAGGTCCACCGGCAGGTCCGCCTGCTCGAACTCCGAGACGAACTCCGCGAGCGCGGCGCCGAGGTCGGCGACGTGCTGGACGCGACCGAGGTGTTCGCCGACACCGACTCGGGGGTCATCCGCGGCGCGCTCGATTCGGGCGGGAAGGTCACGGCGGTCCCGCTCTACGGCTTCGACGGCCTCGTCGGCGCCGAAATCCAGCCCGACCGCCGCCTCGGCACCGAACTCTCCGACCACGCCAAGCGACACGGCGCGGGCGGCATCTTCCACACCGACGAACTCCCCGCCTACGGCGTCACCGAGGACGAGGTCGCCGCGCTCCGCGACGCCGCGGGCGCGGGCGACGACGACGCGGTCGCCATCGTCGCCGCGAGTCCGGAGGTCGCCGACGGCGCCATCGAGGCCGCCGCCGAGCGCGCCCGAACCGCCCTCGAAGGGGCCCCCGAGGAGACTCGCGGCGCGAACGAGGAGGGGACCACGCGCTACCTCCGACCGCTGCCCGGCGCGGCCCGGATGTACCCCGAAACCGACGTGCCCCCGGTCGACCCCGACCCGAGCGAGGTCGAGATACCCGAACTGCTCACCGAGAAGGTCGAGCGCTACCAGTCGGAGTTCGGCCTCGATTCGGGACTGGCCGAGCAGGTCGCCTACGGCCAGCGGTGGGACGTGTTCGAGGAGGCGGTCGACTCGGGCGTCGACGCCACGCTCGCGGCCCAGACCGTCGAGAGCACCGTCACGGAACTCCGCCGGGACGACGTGCCGGTCGAGAACCTGACCGACGAGCACTTCCTGCAGACGCTCGACCGAGTCACCGAGGGCGAGACGGCGAAGGGCAACGTCGGCGAACTCCTGACCGCGCTCGCCGAGCACCCCGACTGGACCGCCGCGGAGGCCATCGAGCGCGAGGACCTCGGCAGCGCGGGCGAAGACGAAGTCCGCGACGCCATCGTCGAAGTCGTCGAGCGCAACGAGGCTCAGGTTCAGGAAGAGGGGATGCAGGCGTTCTCCGGGTTGATGGGCGAGGCCATGGGCGCGCTCGGTGGGAAGGCCGACGGCGACCAGGTGAGCCAACTGCTCCGCGAGGAGATTCAGAAGCGAGCGTAGACCGTCTCGGACGAGCGCCCTCCTCGAACTAGTCGTCCTCGGTTATGTGGAAGTTTGGGGACTCCGACCGCGGGGCCGCCACTTCGAGGAACCGCACCGACGGACTCGCACCGAACGCGACGAGCGCCGCGAGGAACACGGGGGTGATGCTCGCCCCGTCGGTGAGCGCGATGGCGATGAGCGCGGAGGAGAGCGGCGTCCCGGTCACCACCGAATTGAAGGCGGCCATCCCGGCGATCATCGCCAGCGCGGGCGGAAGGCCCGGAACGACCAGCGCCGTCAGTTGGCCGACCACTGCGCCCATGAACATGTGCGGGACGATGAGACCGCCGATCCAGTTGCCGTGAATCGTGAACGCGGCGGCGACCATGACCGCCCCGAGGGTCACCAACAGCGTCTCCAGCGAGAAACTCCCCGCCAGCAGGACGCTCATCTTCGCCCCGCCGTAGAAGTACGACAGCGGGACCAGCCACCCGAGAACCCCGATGACGGCGCCGGCGACGGTCGTTCGAACGTAGACGGCCGGCGACAGTCGGCGAAACGCCCGCCCGACGAACGAGAACGTCCGGGAGTACACGATACCGAACGGGATGCAGACGAAGCCGATGCCGACGGCCCACCCAAGTTTTCCGGGCGTCGGGGGAACGAGCGACGCCGTCTCCCAGACGGGAAACAGGCTCATGCCGCCCAACGCGACCTCGGTGAGGTAGCCGGCGAACGACGCGACGAACGTCGGCACGACGGCCTCGTAATATTCGAGTCCGCGCTCGTGGGGTAGCTCCAACCAGAGGAGCGCTCCGCCGATGGGGGCGCCCAGAATCGTCCCGAACCCGGCGCCCATGCCCGCGAGCGTCAGCAGTTTCGTGGAGTTCTCGAACTCGAACAGTTCGGAGACGTACGTCCCGAACGACCCGCCGACGATGGACATCACGCCCTCCGGACCCGCGTTCTGTCCGGCGATCAGTCCGAGCAGGCCGACCGGGACGACCGGGACGTTCTCTTCGAGTTCGACGCGTCCCTCGGCGTGGAACTGCTGGACCAGCGCCGAGAGCGCCCCGGGGTAGAACGTCGCGTAGAGGATGGCGCCGATGAGGATGCCCGCTCCGATGCTGACCGGAACCCGCCAGTACGGCGCGGCCAGCGCCTCCCACAGGTGGTGTTTGAGAAAGAGCCAGACGACTCGGAAGGCCGTGGCGACGAGGCCGACGCCGACGCCCAGGATGGCGGCGACCACCAGCATGTGGTGGAACTGCCGTTCGTTCAAACGGACGGTGTTCATCAGGTAGAGGTATGGGTGAGAGCGGGACGTGATTTACGTTCCTCCTGTCGCGTCGTCCGTTCGGAAGGCGTTATACTGGACTCGTCCGAGACGTTCGGACTCGAAACGGGTCATGTTCGGCGTCCGAACTCACTCGCTGGAGTTCTCTGTTTCGAACTCGACGTCGTGTTCTTCCCCCGCCAGCGCGACGTGACCGTAGTTCAGCAGGGCGACGAACACGCTCCCGCCGAGGACGTTCCCCAGCGTCGTCCACGCGATGAAGTGGCCGTAGTCGCCGAACGTGACTCCCTGCCCCAGGAGCATCGCCGAGAGTAGCTCCGTCGTGCCGAGGATGCTGTGATGGAACGGTCCACTACCGATGACCGCCGTCACGAGGACGACGAAGAAGATTCGGCTGACCGTGTCGCGGCTGGCGGCCGAAAGCCACGTCACCAGTCCCATCAACCAGCCGGCGACCACGCCGCTGAGGAGTATCAGCCACCACCGAAAGGGGATCAGCGCGGAGGCCAACACCCCGAACGCGTCCGGGTCGACGATTCCCATCGGCGGACCGATGGCAACGATGAGGCCGGCGAACAGCGCACAGCCGAGCAGATTCGAGACGTACGTCACTCCCCACACGCGGGCGAGGTCGCCCACCGACGCGCGCCCGTCGAGAACGGGGAGGACCGCCATCGTCGAGTGGGCGGTGAACAGTTCCGTCTGGCCGATGACCACCAGCAGGAACGCGATGGAGGAGACGCCGCCGAGCAACGCCTGCTGGACGAGCTTCGACTCGAATCCGCCGGAGAAGGTCAACACCATCGCCATGAGCAACGCGCCGTAACTCAGATTGAGGCCCGCCGTCAGTCCCGAGAGGAACACGCCCTTCGGCGGTCGGTGGATCTCCTTCAACGCGTTCTCTATCTCGCGCTCCAGGATGCGCCGGTAAGAGAGCGACGCGCCGGACGGCTCGGTTCTCGACTCGGAACTCATGTTCTATCTTCATCGTCTCGTCGCCTGAACGTTAACTCCGGTGGGCGAACGGTGCGACGACGGACCGAAAGCAAAGTCCTCCGGAGAAGTCGATTCACCGCTGGACCGCGAGCACGGGGATGTCCCCGTCGCGGATGACCTTCTCGGTCACGCTTCCCATCAGGAACCGCCCGACGCCCGACCGACCGTGGGTACTCATCACGATGACGTCGATATCGTGGTCGGCGGCGTACCGGAGTATCGTCCGGTCCGGATTTCCGACCTCGACCGCTCCAACCGCGTCGACGTCCCGGGCCAGCGCTTCGTCGACGATGCGCCGCGTCGATTCGGTCCCCTCCTCGCGGAGCGTCCCGAGTTTCTCCTCGCCCTGCCCGACGATGGAGGCGCTCTCGCTCTTCTCGACGACCGACAGGACGTGAACGGTGGCCTCGTACCGCTCTCCGAGGCTGTAGGCGTGTTTCGCCGCGTCGGTCGCGGCCTCGCTGCCGTCGGTCGGAATGAGGATTCGGTCGTACATCGTCTACCTGGAATCGTTCACCGACGACTATGCTATCAGTCCTCATGTAATTTCGCCCCGCGCTCGCTAGTGGGGGACGGTGTCGTCCGGCAGGGCGGCCGCGGTGGGCGGTCGTAGCGGGCGGTGAAGGAGAGGGCAGTTCGGGGGACCGAAGCGCCGACGTCACCGACTCGCGTACCGGCGGACGCCCGAGCGCACGCCCGACAGCAGTTCGCGCGAGACGACCGACCAGCGGGGTTCGCTGACCCGTCGCGAGAGGTGGTAGGCGAGTCCGACCAGCAGGACCGCGAACACGGCGTCGGTCATCCAGTGGACGCCGAGGTAGAGCGTCGAGAGGACGATGGCGACCGCGAGCGCCCCGACGGTGTAGGAGTAGCGCGTGTCGGCCTTCCGGGCGTAGAGCGCCGCCAGCACCGACAGACCGGTGTGGAGACTCGGGAACGCCTTGACGAGCGTGTCGGTCGAGTAGATGCCGTAGTGGATGGCCGGACTGAGGTTGTACATCAGCCCCTCGACGCTGGAGAGGTACAGCGACGACACCTTCACCGGGAAGAGGACGAAGAACGGCACCGCGAACACGACCAGGCAGATGTACGCCAGTGCGTAGCGGTGGGCCTCCTCCTCGTCGTGGGCCTTCAGCTTGAAGTAGGTGAACAGCACCACGAACGGGAATCCGACGAGGTAGACGCCGGTCGCGAGCAGGGTCAGCGGCGTGGCCACGACTGCCTGGAACACCGCGACTGTCGCGCCCTCGATGGCGTAGATGGCGTCGGTGAACGTCCGGGAGGCGTGGAAGTGGAAGGCGAGTTTGTTCACGATTTCGGTGACGACCCAGGCGACGCCGAGGTACTTCCAGTCGGTCCGCAGGAAGTCCTTGAACAGCGTTCGGAACCGCTCGTCGGGGATGAACAGCCGCTTGCCGACGAGTAGGGCCGCGATGCTCGGAATCGCTACGAGGAGGGTAAACTGCGTACCCAGAGGGAGGGAGGGGAACATAGGCGTACGTTGTTGTCCGTTACGGGCTCATCTTATTAACTATTTGACTATCGGTTCGCGCTGTGCCACTGAAACGCACGACCGGTGCGGTGGCGAAGGCGTTCGACACGCTTCTGGACACCCCGTTCGTCACGTCGCGCCGGAAGCCGACCGACGGGCCGCACCCATGGCCCGCCCGTCCGGTCCGCGACGTGTTCGCTTCGTGCGAAACACTTCCCCGGCGTTCCGTAAAACGGTTCCGGCGGCCAGCGGTTTCGTCACTTCGAGGAGCGGTCGGCCGTCGCCTCTCGCCCCGCGCTACTCGCGGGTCGTGTTTCGCTTCGCCCGCCCGCTTTCGCGGAATCCGCGAACGCTTCCACTTACTCCTGCGGAATTCGCCGAGTCGCCGATGGCAACTCGGCGAGTCCCGTTGCTCGCGGCTTCGCCGTTCGCGTCAGAGGGTCGCTCGGCTTGCGCCTCACGACCCTCGCTATTCGCGGCTCCCGCCGCCCGTATTCCGCGGTTCCTCCGGGGTTTCGTTGGCGTGATAGCTGGCCCGCCGAAGCACGCCCCGGAGCGTCCGGACCTCCCGCACCGTCGGGTGCGCACGGCCGACCAGTCGACGCATCAGTCGGACCGTCTTGTCGCGCTTCTCGACGGGATGGTCGATGTCGCCCAGGAACTCCGCGAAGTGGTCGTAGAAGCCCTCGATTTCGGACTCGGCGGCGCGCTCGCGCTCGACGTCCGGGTGCTGGGTTTCCTCGAGGGTGAGTTCCCGGAGTTCGTAGAGCGTGACGGTGGCGGCCTGCCCGAGGTTCAGTGAGGAGTACTCGGCGCTGGCGGGGATGGAACACACCTCGTCGACGCGGGCCATCTCGTCGTTGGTCAGGCCATTGTCCTCGCGACCGAATATCAGGCAGGTGTCGGCCTCGACGTCCCGGAGGCTGTCGGCCAGTTCCACGGGCGTCTTGAACGGGAACCGGCGGTGTTTCCGGGCGTCCTCGTTCGTCGTCGCGGTGCAGCCGACAGTGTGGTAGTTCGCGACGAGTTCGTCGAAGGTCACTTCGTCGGCGTTGGGCAGTACGTCCTCGCGGGCCTGGCCGGCGAAGCCGTAGGCCTCGCTGTCCCGGCCGAACTCGGGCGGGTCGACCAGTTTCAGGTCGTCCATGCCGAAGTTCTTCATCGCCCGCGCGATGGTTCCGATGTTGCCCGGCGTCTTCGGTTCGACGACGGCGACGGCGGGCTTCATTTCGAGGGGTAGTCCCGGCTCAGGTCGAGGTCGGGGTCGTCGGCCGCCTCGTCCGACTCCTCGCGCCGGCGGTCGGCCTCGGCGACCTCCTCGCCCTCCTGAATCTCCATGTTCCGGAGGTCGATGCGCTTTCGCTCCTCCTCGGGCACCTCGACGTCCAGCGCGTACTGGTCCGGTTCCGGCGGTTCCGGCAGGTCGTCGGGGTCGGTGTCGACGTGTTCGAGGCCGCCGTAGCCGTCGGGGGCGCGCCCGCCGTCGGCGAACCACTCGTGGAACTCGTCCTGGAGTCGGTCCTGGCCCTTGAACCGGTCGCCGCCCGCCTCGGCGAACCAGTAGAGGAAGTCGGCCTCGTGTTCCCGGCAGAGGCCGACCTCCGCGAGCGGTTCGCCGTAGACGACCTCCGAGACGTTGCACGCCGGCAGGTCGTCGTCGCCGTGAATCAACCAGCAGGCGTCGCAGGGTGACCCGACGAGCGCCGACAGACGGACGAGTCGATTGCGCGTGTCGGCGGGCATCTCGTCCATCGGTCGGAAGTCGCCGTCCTCGGTGAACACTTCCTCCTCGTCGAAGCGCCAGCCGCGAAGCCCGATGCTGACCTTTCCCATATCTGTCGGGTGTAGTCGTTCGGGAGTGAAAAAGAGCGCGTTCCGGGGTTCGGTGTTCGGAGTTCCCGATGCGCCGACGCGTTTCGGTCGGAGGTGGCGAACGACGCCACCTCCATCCGGAGCAAAGACGGACGGACAAGGACTCCCGTAAGAGGGCGAGTAGCAGCATGAAAGCTTATTACCGATTTAGCACATCCGAATACTACGAATGAACCGTAGGAAATATTTGGCGTGTCTCGGGGGAGGACTCTCGCTGAGCGGCTGTCTCGGGTTCGGCGGTGCCCTCGGTACGGGAGGCGGTGCGCGAGTGGAGCGGAGATACACGTTCGTCTCCGCGAAGTCGTTCATCGCAGAACAGCCCTCCTTGGATAGTCCGATCGGCACGACGTACGGCGCAGTCGCAACGACCACGGAGGAGGCCGAGCGCCTCTTCGATTGGAAGCGATGGAACGATTCCGGCCACTCGAAACCCTATCGGATTCTCGAAGAAGGCGAAGCGTGTCTGTGTACGCTCGTGGTGGTCGTCCATCCGGAGGAGCGGCTCGCGACCGAGGAGTCTGCCATCGAAAACGGAAGCGCGGAGTACACCGTCAAAATCGAACGGAAAGACCAGACGCCCGACCCTGACCTCCCCGACCCGGTCTTCTCCTACGCGCTCGACAAGTGGGAACTGAACGGAGCGAAGCCGCCGAGCGACGTGTCCATCACGACCGAGTGAACCGGCGTGCAACCACCGCTACCGTAGCGGTTTCCGTCCGCCCACTGAACCTATCGGGCGTCCCGAAGTGCAATCGTCGGGCGACGACCAAACCTTGATTACGTGCGGCCGTCCCGTCCCACACGGTACATGTCGAACGGTTTCGGGGCGGGCGGCGACGAGGACCTTCCGCGAGCGCTCGCCGGCGCCGACCCCCGTCGGGGCGTCGCGGTCCTCGTCGGAACGGCCGTGGCGCTGGTTGCGACCACGGCGTGGGCGATTCCCGGCTACTCCGCGACGGCCCTGGTGGTGGCGCTCTGGCTACTCGGCCCGGCGGCGGTCGTCGCGACGACTGCCGCCGTCCTCGTCTGGACGTTCGGGAACGAGCGGGTCGCCGCGCACGTGCTTCACGTCTCGGAGTGGTCGGTCGCGGGCACGATAATCCTCGGACTCTCCGGCGGACTCGCGATGTACGTCCAGCACCTCAGCGGACTCCTCCTGCGGTTCACCTTGATAGAGCCCATCGAGTGGGCGTGCGGCGGGTTCGTCATCGGCTCGCTCGTCGGCGTCTACAGCGCTGGGCGCCGAGTGCAGGAACGGCGTCTCGGCGACGCGCGTCGAGAGGCCGAGAACCTCGCCGAGACGCTGAGCGTCCTGAACCGCGTCCTCCGTCACGACATCCGGAACGACGTGAACGTCATCGAGGGGTACGTCGACCTCATCGCGGCCGACGCCGACGGCGACGCCGACGAGCACGTCGAGGTGGTCCGCGACCACACCTCGCGAATCGTCCAACTCGCCGACTACGCCCGTGATACCGAACGACTGGTCGCGGAGGGCGGCTCGAACGTTGAGCGGATGGACGTCGTCGAGCGACTCGACGCCGTTTGCCGCGACGTTCGGGCGGCGTTTCCGGACGCGACCGTCGTCACCGACTTCCCCGACCGCGCGGAGGTGCGGGCCAACCGACTCGTCGGCTCGGCCTTCGAGAACCTCGTCGAGAACGCGATAGAACACCACCCCGACCCCGACCCGCGCGTACGGGTTTCGGTCGACCCCGGAGAGGACGCGACGGCGGTCGTCGTCGCCGACGACGGGCCAGGCATCCCCGACGACGAGGTGGCCGTGCTCGAATCGGGAGCCGAGTCGGCGCTCGACCACAGCGACGGGATGGGGCTGTGGCTGGTCAACTGGATCGTCACCTACTCCGGGGGCGACGTCGAGTTCGCCGAGAATGACCCGACGGGGAGCGAGATCACGGTCCGACTCCCCGCCGCGGCCGACGAGTGAACTCGGTCGTTTCCTTGGTCTTCGTTCTCCCCCTTCCCCGTCGTCCTCTCCCTTCGTTCTCCTTCTCCCTCGACTTTCGCACTCTTCCCGCCTTCGCGCGGCTCTCGGCCGACGTTTCGTCGCCCCGTCGCGACTCGGGGGAGCCGCTCCGCCCAACCTACTTATGAGTTAAAGCTATAGCATTTGAATGTGAGCGGGCGTCCGTACCATGGATACGGCACGCGACGCGCGGACGCTGGCGGTTCTCGGACTCCTCGCAATCCTGACGGTCGCCGCGGTGGCCCCGACTGCCGGGACGGCGAGCGACGGAGCAAACCCGAAATCGAGTTTGGCCGGGTCGGCGGGACCGGCGACCACCTGGGTCCCGTCCGGTCCGACGACGACCGCCGACTGGACTACCATCGAGACGGCGACGGGGTGGACGACGACCCGAACGACCGCCGTCCGAACGACCGACGAAACGACGGCATGGGAGACGACCGAATGGACGACTGCGGAGTGGACGACCGCAGAATGGACGGCGGCGACGGCGACCGCGACGACTGCGCCGTCGCGGTCGCAGTCGCCGGGCGAGGCGGCGTCCCCGTCCGAAGGCTCCTCGGCGACGACGGTTCGTCCCGCGACCACCGCTCGACCGGTCGACGACTCCGACGACGCGACGACGCGGGCCGGAGCGCTTCCGGCGACCGGAACGCCGTCCGAGTCGACGGCGACCGCCGAAGCCACTGCGACCCGAACGGCCGGCGGCGAAACCGCCGACGAGTCTGCCAGGGCGGCACAGTCGACCGCCGAGAGCGAGAACGGAACCGCGGACTCGCGCACCGACGGCTCGGAGCGTCGAAACGACGCGTCCCAACCGGGGTTCACCGCGTTCGCTGCGGTCCTCGCACTCTTGCTCGCGCTGGTCGCAGGACGGCGTCGGGCCTGAGGCTGGCGACCGAGTGGGTGCGACCCTCGCTCGACGAACCTTTTGGTTGAGGGAACCGTAGCTCGGGTATGGCCGACCGCGGACGCGCCGACCCGGTCTCCGTCGAGAGCGAGGTCGACCCGCCGACCGGAACCGAGTATCTCCCCCGCGATCACGCCGTCCGATACGTCGCGGTCCGAGCCGCCGGCGATTCGGACCCGCCGGAGCGCGAGTCGGCGTACGACACGGTCGCGTTCGAAGACTGGGCGCGGGGCAAGTGCGGTAAAGCGGCGACCCGCCGCGTCCGGGAGGTACTCGGCGAGCGACTGGGCGAGGAGCACACCCCCGGAACCGCCTGGAGTCGGCGAGACGACGGTTTCGCGGTCGAGGTGTCGTTGACGACGACGTACGACCGAGACGGAAACCGCCTCTCGGAACCGACGGTCGAGTACGAGGAGGTTCTCGACGCCGCGCCGAGCGAAGTGACGGCGACCGTGCGATACGCCGGACAGGAACATTCGGAGACGTTTCCCGTGTGTGTAGACACGAGGGAGAGCCACCTGCTGTGAGCGCCGGTCCGGCCGACGAACTCGCCGAGAGCGGTCGGCCGCGACGGAGTGTGGAAGCCGGACCTATCGCCAATCGACCCCATTTTTATCCCTCGGGCACCGGCGTCCGAACATGCAGAACGTCACCGCCGCGGGGTTGGGCATCGGCGACGACTACCCGCCGCGAATCATGGGGGTGTTGAACGTCAGCGAGGAGTCCCCCTACGACCCGAGCGTCTACGACGACCCGGGCGAGGCGGCCGAGTACGTCGACTCGGCGCTCGTCTCCGAGGGCGCCGACATCGTGGACGTGGGTCTGGAGTCCGCGAACAAGCGCTTCGAAGTTCTCTCCGCCGAGCAGGAACTCGACCGCCTCGACACCGCCGTCGAGGCCATCGAGAGCGTCTCGGGCGACGCCGTCTTCTCCATCGAGACGCGCTACGCCGAGGTGGCGGACGAGGCGCTCTCGCGCGGGTTCGACATGGTCAACGACATCTGCGGGTTCGCCGACCCCGAGATGCCCGCGGTCTGCCGGGACCACGACGCCGCGGTGGTGAAGATGGCGAGTCCGCCCGACCTGAACCGGCCGGGCGCAGTCGAGGACGTCGACGACATCTACGAGGCGCTGAAACGCGAGGGCCTGACCGACAAGACCATCGTCGACCCCGCGTTCGGCGGGTGGTCCGAGGCCAAGACCCTCGACGACGACCGCGAGACGTTCCGGCGCCTCCGGGAGTTCCGCGGCCTCGACCGGCCGATTCTGGTCTCCATCAACCGCAAGAACTTCCTCCGGGACCTCGCGGGCCGGTCGACCGAGGAGGCCCTGCCGGTTTCGCTGGCGGCGACCTCGATGGCGGTCGAACGCGGCGCGCACGTGATTCGAACCCACGACGTGGCCGAGACGAAGGACGCCGCGACCGTCGGCGCGGCGTTCGCCCGCGAGCGGGTTCGCGACGCCGACCTCGGCGTCGAGGAACTCGACGTGACGACCCCCCGCGAGGCGGCCCGGCACCTCGACCGAATCGACGCGGCGGCCGCCGACCGCGAGCGCGACGCGCTGGCGGCACGGACGACGACCCGGACCTTCGAACTCTCCGGACTGACCGCCGCCGAGCGCGACGCGCTGGCGGCCGCCGCGGCCGACGCCGCTGTCGTCTTCGCCGCCGGGCGCGACGCCGCGCTCCTCTCTGGGTCGCCGGCCGCGCTCGCCCGACTCCGGGACGTCGTGGCGGGCGGTTCGAAGGCAGAATCGGGCGAACTCGACCGCCTCGCGGCCGTCTGCCGGAAGCTGTCTCCGGACGAGGAGTAAGAGAAAGCTTATGCCGGGTGAGCGATAAATCGGTCCTGGGAAGCCGGGAGGGCGCCACGCCGGGTAGGGGTACTTGGCGGCGTACTTCCGGCTCGAACGGTTCTTATATGAACTACGAAACGTGGAGTCCCGTCTATCGGGCGATACTTCGAGACTTCGGCTTCGACCGCGCCGCCGACGAACGAGCGCGGGACGTCCTCGCCGACCTCGCGGGGTCCGACGAGGAGACGCCGGCGTTCGACTCAGACCGCCTGGACGTCTCGGGCGAGACGGTCGCCGTCGCGGGCGCCGGGCCGTCGCTCGTGGGGGAGAGCGACCCGGACGCCCGGTCGGCGGCCCTCGCCGCGGCGAGGGCCGCCGACGGCGTGTTCGCGGCCTCGACCGCCGCCGACGCCCTCCGGGAGGCGGGCGTCGAGGTAGACTGCATGGTAACCGACCTCGACAAGAATCCCGGGACCGCCAGGGAACTCACCCGCGAGGGGACGCCGGTCGCGGCCCACGCCCACGGCGACAACGTGGCGGCGGTCCGGGAGTGGATTCCGCGGTTCGACCTCGAACATATGCTCCCGACAACCCAGGCCGAACCGGTCGCCCGCGTCCGGAACTTCGGCGGGTTCACCGACGGCGACCGGGCGGCGTTCCTCGCCGACCACTTCGGGGCCGACGAACTGGTGTTCGTCGGCTGGGACTTCGACGACCCGAGCGTCGACGCGATGAAGGCGAAGAAGCTCCGGTGGGCCGAGCGCCTGCTCCGCTGGCTGGAGGTTCGTCGGGGTGAACGGTTCCCGGTACTCGACGGACGGCGCGAGTCGCTCGACGTGGACGCGTTTCCCGAGTGAGAATTTTTCCGGCGAGCAGAGTCTCGACGACGCCTCCGGACGCCGAGCAACGTTAAGGAACGGCGGAACGTAGCGGGTGCGATGGGACGCCTCCTCGAACTGCCGCCGCCGGACGGCGACGTCGACCTCGCGAGCGGGTCGATATTCTTCGTCGGGAACGCCACCGTGATACTCCGCTACGCCGGATTCACGGTTCTGACCGACCCCAACTTCCTCCACGCCGGCGACCACGCCCACCTGGGATACGGCATCACGACCGAACGGCTGACCGACCCGGCCATCGACGTCGAGGACCTGCCGCCGGTCGACTTCGTGGTGCTGTCGCACTACCACGGCGACCACTTCGACCACGTCGTCGAGGAGAAACTCGACAGAGACCTCCCCGTCGTGACGACGCGGCACGCCGCCGAGAAACTCGCCGAGAAGGGGTTCCGCAGGACCTACCCGCTGGAGACGTGGGACGAGATTCGAATCCGCAAGGGCGACGCCGAACTCGCCGTCACCGCGACGCCGGGGACCCACGCGCCGGGCGTCCTCTCGAAGGCGCTCCCGCCGGTGATGGGGAGCGTTCTGGAGTTCCGTCGGGGGGACGCACGCCCGCTGGTCCGACTCTACGTGACCGGAGACACCCTACTGTTCGAGGAACTCGCGGAGATTCCGAATCGGTACCCGGACATCGACGTCGCGCTCGTCCACCTCGGCGGGACGAAACTCTTCGGCGTCCTGCTCACGATGGACGCCGAGCAGGGCGTCGAAGCCGTGAAGCTATTCGACGCCGACACCTCGATTCCAATCCACTACGACGACTACGACGTGTTCGCGTCGCCGCTGTCGGACTTCCAGCGGGCGGTCGCCGAGGCCGGCCTCGGCGACCGGGTCGCGTACCTGGACCGCGGCGACACCTACCGGTTCGAGGTGCCCGCGGAGCGCCGGCGGTAGCTCGAACGCCGCCGGACGGCGTTCACGGCTTCAACACGACCTTGCCGACCGTCTCGCGGTTCTCGACGGCCTCGTGGGCCGCGGCGGCGTCTTCGAGCGGGAACGTCTCGCCGACGACCACTTCGAGGTCGCCCGCCGCCAGCATCTCCTGGAGTTCGGGCACCGCGGCCATCACGCGCTCGGGGTGGCGCGCGACGGCGTTGCCGAGGTGGAAGCCGACGACCGACTTGTTCTCGAACAGCAGGCGGTCGGTGGTCGCCGTGCCGGGTTCGCCGCTGGCCGCGCCGTAGGCGACCACGCGGCCGAAGTGCGCCAGCGCGTCGACGGTCCGCGAGAACGTCTCGCCGCCGACGCCGTCGAGCGCGAGGTCGACGCCCTCCTCGGCCGTCTCGTCCGAGACGACTCCGCGGAAGTCCTGCTTCTCGTAGTTGATGGGATAGTCGCAGCCGAGTCGCTCCGCGAGGTCGAGTTTCTCCCGGGTGCTCGCCGTGCCGAACACCTCCGCGCCCGCGGCGGCGGCGAGTTGGACCGCGGCGGTGCCGACCCCGCCAGCGGCGGCGTGGACGAGCACCGACTCGCCCTCCTCCAGGCCGCCCCACTCGTGGAGCACCGAGTGGGCGGTCAGGAACTGGACCGGGAAGCCCGCCGCCTCCTCGAACGACATCGCCTCGGGCACGTCGAACAGCGACGCGGCGTCGGCGACGACGTACTCCGAGTAAGCGCCCCTCCCGGTCATCGCGACGACGCGGTCGCCCACCTCGCGGTCGACGTCCTCGCCCACGGCGTCGACGGTCCCCGCGGCCTCCATGCCGGGCACGTAGGTCGGCTGGGGGCCGCCGTGGTAGTGGCCCCGGCGCTGCATGATGTCGGCGAAGTTGAGCCCCGCGGCCTTGACCCGAATGCGGACCTGCCCCGGTCCGGGTTCCGGCGCATCCGCGTCGATGACTTCGAGCACGTCGCTGTCGCCGAATTTCTGGACTTCGATTGCTCGCATGAGCGACCCTACGCGTCCCGGTCCCAAAAGTGGCGGTTCCTCGGCAGCCGATGCGGCGGCGCCCCGGCTCTCGGTCGCGAGGTCGCGCGGACGCCGGTTCGTGACTCGCTACCGCGACTCGACAACTTTCAAGGGCCTCCCGAAATTACCACCGTCGACTCGCGGGAGAACCATGAGGGGGAACGAGGACGCACTGTTCGAACTCGGCGTACTGCTCGGTCGCGTCGGCGCCGAACTCAATGCCCAGCACGACGACACCGGCGGCCGAACACTGTTCGGAACGGCGCTGCTCGCACTCTCGGTGGCGACGCTGGCGCTGGAGTCGGCGCGGAACGGAGAGCGAGAGTCTGAGCTCTCGACGCCGATCGTCGGCCGATAGCTCGCCGTTTCGGCGTTCCACCGACGTGAACCTCCGGCGCGGTGAACGCGGTTCCTCGACTCCAAAGTTGACACCGGAACTATGGTGGGCGACTCCGTTGGGAGTCGCATGGCCGAACGAACCGTACACCTGCCGGTCGCCGCACAGCCGAGCATCGACGACATCGTGGCGCTCGCCCAGCGGAGCGAACGACGGGGGTACCGCCGGGCGTGGCTCCCCGAGACGTGGGGACGGGACGCCACGACGGTGCTCTCGGCCATCGCCGAGCGCACCGACGACATCGGCATCGGGCCGAGCATCTTCAACGTCTACTCGCGCTCGCCCGCGCTCGTGGGGCAGACCGCCGCGACCCTCCAGGAGCTATCGGACGGCCGGATGCGACTCGGCCTCGGGCCGTCGGGGCCGGCCGTGATTCGGGGCTGGCACGGCCAGGACTTCGACCGACCGCTCCGCCGAACCCGCGAGTACGTCGATATCGTCCGGAAGGTCGTCTCGGGCGAGACCGTCGACTACGACGGCGAGGTGTTCACGCTCGGGGGCTTCCGCCTGCGGAGCGACCCGCCCGAGACGCCGGTGCCCGTCGACGTCGCGGGGATGGGTCCGAAGTCGGTCGAACTCGCCGGTCGGTTCGCCGACGGCTGGCACGCACTGATGCTCACGCCCGAGGGCCTCCGCGAGCGCCTGGACGACCTGCGCCGCGGCGCGGAGTTGGGCGAGCGCGACCCCGCAGACGTGCGGGTCACGCTCTCGCTGAACTGCTGTGCGCTCGGAGACGGCGAGCGCGCCCGCGAACTCGCCCGCGGCCACCTCGCGTTCTACGTCGGCGCGATGGGCACCTTCTACCGGGACTCGCTGGCCCGCCAGGGCTACGAGGAAACCGCCCACAAGATAGCCTCGGCGTGGGGCAACGGCGACACAGAAGGCGCGCTCGCGGCCATCGGCGACGACCTGCTCGACGACCTCGGCGCGGCCGGCACGCCCGAGGAGGCCCGCGAGGAACTCCGGAAGTTCGAGGACATCGACGGCGTCGACCGGGTCGCGGTGTCGTTCCCACGTGGGGCCGACCGCGAGGAGATAGAGGCGACCATCGACGCGCTCGCACCCGAGTCGTGAAATCTAACTCAGTCGTTCGTGGCGCTCTCCGCGAGGCCGGCAAGCAACCCGACGAAGCCGACCGGTAGTCCGACTCAGACAAACTGTCCGAGACTCGAACTCCATTCGTGATCTACGACACCGCCGAAGAGGACGAGCAGGATGCCGAACTGCAGAATCGGGTACGAGTCGGTACATCCTCGCCGACAGAGGCGGTGGAAACACCGAAAGCGACCGCGGTGGGCGAGCGCCGCCGTCATCAGGCAGAATCGAGGTGTGCTCCGACCGCCCAGAGGAACCCGAAGACGCCGAAGAACAGGCCGACCCAGACCAGTCCGCTCATCCACGCGATTTCGCTCAGGGTGCCGACCAACGCGAGCAAGATTGCGAACGACTGCATCGAAATCGCGAGCATCTCGTGAGACATCTTTCTCTCGTCTGTCGTAACGGTGCCGAAATAAATACTTCGTCTCGGGCGACTCCGCCCACGCCAACAACTAACACGCTCGGCCGCACACACCGTTACCATGGCCGAACTACCCGACGTTCGCGTCGACCACGTCGGCATCGCCGTCGAGTCCGTCGCCGACGCCGAACCGCTGCTCGAACTCCTCGGCGCGGAGCGACTCGTCTACGAGGACGACCCCACCGGCGCGTTCCGGTGGGCGTACTACCTGCTTGGGGACGCCTCGCGCGTCGAACTCGTCGAACCGGTTCCGGGCGAGGAGTCGTTCCTGACCGACTTCCTCGACGCTCGCGGCCCGGGGTTGCACCACGTCACGCTCGAAGTCGCGGACATCGACGCGACCATCGAGGCGCTCGAAGCCGAGGGAATCGGGGTCGTCGACCGGACCGAGTACGACGCCTGGGTCGAGGCGTTCGTCTCGCCGCGGAACCCGACCGGCGTCCTCTTCCAGTTGATGGAGTACCGCGCACCGTTCGAAGAGGGCCGAGTCGGCCCAGAGCGACTGTACGTCGGCGGCGAGCGATTGAGCGCCGAGGAGTGACCGCCGAGAAGAGACGCTAAGGAGTGACCACCAAGGGCTGACCTCCGAGGGCTGACCCCCGAGGAGCGACGGCCGACGTCCGAGGCGAACGCGGCCGACCCGCCGCTCCGAAACGGGAGGGACGGACTGGCCGCAAAAACGGCTAAGGGTGCGGCGATGCTACGTTCTCCGGGGGCATCTATGAGCGACTCGGAGGCACACAGTCGGGCGACGACCGACCACGAAACCATCCGGGAGTGGGTCGAGGACCGGGGCGGCGACCCGGCGACGGTCGCCGAGACGGCGACCGACGGCGAACCGGGCGTACTCAGACTCCAATTCCCGGACACGAAGGACGACCACGACCGCATCGAACAAATCGACTGGGACGACTTCTTCCGGAAGTTCGAGCGCGAGCACCTCGCGTTCGTCTACCAGGAGCGGACCGAGGACGGCAACACGAGTCGCTTCTACAAGTTCGTCGACCGGACGACCGTCGGCCGCGTGTAGCGGTCGAAGCGCGGGTCGTTCGTGCACCGTCCGGAACGTAACTCCTATCGGTTTCGTAATCCGCTCACATACCCGGTTTCGGTTTCTCAGTAAACCTAAGTCGGTTACCGCCGAGTTAGTCTCGTATGGAGCTTCCGGTCGTCGGTGCGACGGCGCGACGGGTCAAGTTCTCCGTCGACGAGGTCACCGGCGCCGTCGGCGACTCGGTGACGGTCCTGCCGGTCGTGGTCGCCGCCTCGGCGCTCACCGACCTCCGACTGCCGGTGCTGTTGGTCTGGTTCGGCGCGTTCCAGGTCGTCTGGGGACTTCGGTAAGGCGCACCGATTTCGGTCGAACCGATGAAGGCGCTCGCCGCGCTGGTCGTCGCCGGGTCGCTGTCGGTGGCCGAACTCGCGGCGGCCGGGACGCTCGTGGGCGGGGTCCTGCTCGCGCTCGGCGCCGCGGGCGCGCTCGGCGCGCTCGCGGCGCGAATCGACGTCGCCGTCGTCCGCGGGGTCCAGTTGGCAGTAGCGCTCGTCCTCGCCCGGACCGGCCTCGAACTCGCGGCGGGCGCGCCCGGGACCGCGCTGGCGGCGGCGCTCGTCGGGGGTGTCGCCGTCGCGGTCGGGTATCGCCGCGCGAGCGCGCTGGCCGTCCTCGCCGTCGGCGTCGGACTCGCGGCGACCGAAACCGGCGCGTCGACCGTCGCGGTGCCGGCGTTCGGGGCCGCGGTCGCGTTCGACGGCGGCCTCGCGGCGGGGTTCGCGCCGACCTCGGACGCGCTCGCCGCGGCGTGGGCGCAACTGGCGATGACGGTCGGCAACGCCGCGGTGGCGACCTCGCTGTTGCTGGACGACCTCTACGACGTCGACGCCTCGCCGGACGACCTGGCGACCAGCATGGGCACGATGAACCTCCTGGCGGTTCCGCTCGGGGCGTTCCCGATGTGTCACGGGAGCGGCGGCGTCGCGGGCAAGCACGCCTTCGGGGCGAAGACGGCGGGCGCGAATCTCGTCCTCGGGGTGCTCTACGTCGCGGCCGCGCTGTTCGGCGCGGGACTGGTCGCGGCGTTCCCGATGGCCGCGCTCGGCGTCGTGCTCGCGCTGGTCGCCGCCGAACTGGGCCGGGCCGCCCTCGACACCGACACGCTCTGGCTGACCGCGGGCGTCGGCGTCCTCGGCGTCGCGACGAACGTCGGCATCGCGTTCGCCGCGGGGGTCGTCGCGTCCGTCGCGCTGGCGCAGGTCCGCGACGCGGAGTGAGACGAGTTCCCGACCCGGATATTTCGGTAAGCTATAACGTCCCACGCCGCCACCGACGAACCATGGACGACCCCTCCGAAGCCTACGGCCCGAACCGCCAGCGCGAAGTGTACGCCTCGGGGATGCTCGCCGACCTCCGTCCGGACCTGCCGATTTCGCCCGACGAACTCCGCGAGGCGGCGATGGCGGCACTGTCAGAGGAGGCCTACGCCTACGTCGTTGGGAGCGCAGGCGGCGAGGACACCGCCGCGCGAAACCACGAGGCGTTCGGTCGCTGGCGCATCGTCCCGCGGATGCTACGGGGCGTCGCCGAGCGCGACCTCTCGGTCGAACTGCTCGGCCAGGAACTCCCGGTGCCGGTGGCCCTCGCGCCCGTCGGCGTCCAGTCCATCATCCACGAGGGCGGCGAACTCGCCTCCGCGCGCGCCGCAAAGGACCTCGAGGTCCCCTTCGTCTCCAGTTCCGCCGCTTCGGCGACGATGGAGGAGGTGGCCGAGGAACTCGGCGACGCGACCGGCTGGTTCCAACTGTATCCGAGTAAGGACTCCGACGTGACCGCGAGCTTCCTCGACCGGGCCGAGAACGCGGGCTACGAGGCGGTGGTGATGACCCTCGATACGCCCACGATGGGATGGCGAGAACGCGACGTGCAGAACGCCTACCTCCCGTTCCTCGACGGCGAGGGCGTGGCGAACTACCTGTCGGACCCGGCGTTCCGCGACTCGCTCGACGCGCCGCCCGAGGAGGACGAACGGGGCGCACTCTGGCGGTTCGTCGAACAGTTCGGCGACCTCGGGATGGACTGGGAAACCGTCGAGTTCGTCCGGGAGCACACCGACCTCCCGGTCGTGCTGAAGGGAATCCTCCACCCCGCCGACGCCCGCGAGGCGGTCGAACGCGGTGTCGACGGAATCGTCGTCTCGAACCACGGCGGCAGGCAGGTCGACGGGGCGATTTCGGCCATCGAGGCGCTCCCGAGAGTGGTTTCGGCCGTCGAAGACGAGACGGCGACCGGCGACGACTTCGCCGTCCTCTTCGACAGCGGAATTCGCCGAGGTGCGGATGCGATAAAGGCGATGGCGCTCGGGGCCGACGCGGTGCTCCTCGGACGGCCGTACGTCTACGGCCTCGCCATTGACGGCGAGGACGGCGTGCGTGAGGTCGTGCAGAACTTCCTGGCCGACCTGGACCTGACGCTGGCGCTCTCTGGGCTGGATTCGGTGGCGGAGTTGGACGAGTCGGTGCTGGTCGATACCGCGGCGTCGAACTGAGGGTTCGATTCGCTCGTGGCTCGGTGAGGATCGACTCCGCGCGTGACGATTCCCCGATTCCTACCGACTGTGTGAACTTCCACTAGCCTCGCCGGGACCTCGGGTCGCGTCCATGCTCGACGCCCTCGAATCACTTCGGAGCGATTGCTGCGAACTCGGCGGTGACCTGCTGGCGGCTTGCGGTAACCCCCGCGAGGAACTCTCCCGTATCGCCGAGGCGTTCGGTGCCAATGCAGTCCTCTTGCACCGCGACTACTCGGGTTTCGCCGCCGAACGCGAGGCGGTCGGGCCAGACGATCGGTTCGACGGTGGACCGCCCTACCGGCAGAACCCGCCGTCTCTCCGCGAACGGGCATATCGAGGTTTCGACCACTGGCTTAACGCTTAACAACGGTGGCGTTGTCGAGGGTGACGGGGGTACCAGTAATGGCAACTTACGAGCTACCGGAACTACCGTACGACTACGACGCACTCGAACCGGTCATCGACCAGCGCATCATGGAACTGCACCACGACAAGCACCACCAGGGCTACGTGGACGGCGCCAACAGCGCGCTCCAGCAGTTAGAGGAGATGCGCGGTTCGGGCGACTTCGGCGACACCCGCGCGGTCAAGCGGAGTCTCGCGTTCAACCTCTCGGGCCACGTCAACCACACCGTCTTCTGGCAGAACATGCACCCGGACGGCGGCGGCGAACCCAGCGGCGACCTCGCCGACGCCCTGAGCGAGAGCTTCGGCGGGTTCGACCAGTTCAAGCAGGACTTCTCGCAGGCCGCCAAGAACGTCGAGGGCTCCGGGTGGGGGATGCTGGTCTACGACCACATCTCCGACCAGCCCATCGTCGCGGCCGCCGAGAACCACCAGAACCAGCACCCGCAGGGCGCCACGCCGCTGCTCGTACTCGACGTGTGGGAGCACGCCTACTACCTGCAGTACGAGAACAACCGCGGCGACTACGTCGACAGCTTCTGGGACGTCGTCAACTGGGACGACGTCGAACAGCGCTACCAGCAGGCCCAGCAGGCCGACACCATCCCGAAGGACACGGGAACGCACTGACGGGACTCTGACTGGCCGGAACCGTTCGTGCACGCACGAGCGGCGCGTCGAACGAGCGACGAGCGACCGACGCGACGCGACTCCGCGCTCGCACCGCCGGAGGCGACGAAGCCCGAACTTAACACTTTCCTTACTGTAAAAAATTTCACCGACGGGTTTCCGAAGCCTGCGCGGAGACGGTCGGAGAAGGGCGTTTTCCGGCCCACCCTAGAGCCGTGCTACCGAACGACTTCTCAAACTTTAACACCGATTAGTGACACGTGTTAGACGGAGGAACCTACCAATGCCCGAGCGATCCAACCCCGAACTGCCACCGCTTCCGTACGATTACGACGCACTCGAGCCCCACATCAGCGAACAGGTGCTGACCTGGCACCACGACACCCACCACCAGGGCTACGTCAACGGGCTCGACAGCGCCGAGGAGACGCTCGCCGAGAACCGCGAGAGCGGCGACTTCGGCAGCACCGCGGGCGCGCTCGGTAACGTGACCCACAACGGTTCGGGTCACTACCTGCACACGCTGTTCTGGGAGAACATGGACCCCAACGGCGGCGGCGAGCCGTCCGGTGACCTCGCCGACCGCATCGAGGAGGACTTCGGCTCCTACGACGCCTGGAAGGGCGAGTTCGAGGCCGCGGCGTCGGCCGCCGGCGGCTGGGCGCTGCTGGTCTACGACTCGACGGCGAACCAGCTCCGCAACCTCGCGGTCGACAAGCACGACCAGGGCGCGCTCTGGGGCAGTCACCCCATCCTCGCGCTCGACGTCTGGGAGCACTCGTACTACTACGACTACGGCCCGGACCGCGGCGACTTCGTCAGCAACTTCTTCGAGGTCGTCGACTGGGACGCCGCGGCCGCCCAGTACGAAGACACCGTGTCGACGTTCGAGTAAGTCGGCTCCCGCGCCGTTCGACGTCGTTTCGGAATCACTCTTCTTTGGACGTTCGGCCGGTAGCGACGGCCGTGTCTCTCGTCCATCTCCGTGCTGATATGTCGGGGTCAGAGCAGTACGGTCGTCAATGGTTACCAAAGCGTACCGAATCCCTGCCAACGTGTCCCAATCGAGAGCACTATATAGAAAATAGAATAATATATATTTTCTTCGACACCTTTATGAGCAGGTCGCGGGTTCGTTCAGGTGATGGCACAGAAATCGACGCGCCGGAAGTTCCTGACCGCTGCGGGTGCGAGCGGAGCACTCGCGCTCGCCGGTTGTACGGGTGGCAACGACGGGCAAGAGACGACCGAGGGCGGCGGTGGCGCCGGCACCACCGAGAAGGACATGCAGGAGACGACCGGGACGAAAACCGAGAGCGGGAGCCAGTCCCAGAGCTCCGGTCCCCTGAAGGGCGGCGGTTCCTCGACCGTCTACCCCATCGCCAGCACGGCCGCGTCCGTCTGGTCGTCGAACCCGCCCGCCGACGACAAGGAGTACTGGGGTCCGGGCCAGTACGGCATCGACACGAGCAAGGCGCTCGCCGACTACTGGGCCGGCCTCTACGGCTTCGAGAGCGGCCAGGGCGGCGACCCGCCGTTTCGCGTCTCCATCGGTCTGAGTCACTCGGGGACCGGCCTGGAGAAGCTCAAGAAGGGCCTGCTCGACATGGGCAACGCTAGCGCGCCCGTCGATGCCGAACTCCCCGACGCGAGCCAGTCGGAACTGAACAAGTTCAAGGACCACGTCGTGGGCGTCGACGCCCAACCCATCGTCGTCAGCAAGGAGATCTACGAGGCGGGCGTGAAGAAACTCACCGCCGACCAAGTCCGGAAAATCTATACGGGCAAGATCAAGAACTGGTCCGAGATCAGCTCCTACAGCGGCGAGGAAAAGGAGATTCAGGCGGTCGGTCGCGCCCAGGGTTCGGGTACCGACACCGCGTTCAGGCTCAACATGCTCGGGTCGGCCGACGCGAAGATGCCGGGCGTCGACGTCCGGAAGGGCCAGAACCAGCAGGTCAAGACGCTGGTCAGCAAGTCCAACAACGCCATCGCCTACATGGCCCTCGCATTCGTGACCGGCGATGTGCCGGCCATCAAACTCGAGTTCGACGGCAAGACATACGCGCCCGGCAAGAACCTCGCCGACGAGAACTATCCGCTGTCGCGCGACCTCCACATGTACACCTACGAGGGCACCTCGAAGAAGGAGGCCGCCTTCCTCCGGATGGTCGTCAGCAAGTTCGGCCAGGAGAACTACGTCAAGACCCAGGGCTACGCCGCGCTCACCAAGGCGCGCCGCCAGGAAGAACTGAACAAACTGCCGAGCACGAATTGAGTCGCCGGTCGCGCCCCGGCACCACTGTCATCCGACCTCGCCCTCGTTTTCGTCGGCTCCGCCCGCGTTCTACCGACTTTCCCGTCGATTTCGACCGCGTTGAGTAACACAGACACTGCCGCGGTCAGTTCGGCGTTGGCCCGGCCGGATTCACTCGCCGTCCGGCGCGAACGCCGCGTCCGGATGGTCGGCGACGACGGTTTCGACGTCGGCGTAGAGCCTCGCGAAGTCGTAGCCGCCGTCTCGTCGGTCGAAACTGGCGAACACGCCGACCTTGCGGTCGTCCTCCGCGAGGAACGTTCGGAACTGTTCGTAGCCGTCGAACCCCCGGACGGTGTACTCGTAGGACGTGTAGTAGAGGTCGCCGTAGGTCTGGCGGGTGACGTAGCCGTACCGCTCGTTGTCGACGAACCGCTCGACGTCGAGGTCGGCCACCTTCTCGGCCACGTCGTCCCGGAGGTACATCGACTCGTGGTCGTCCCGGTCGAACAGCCACACGTCGCGCAGCGCCTCGCCCCCGAACGTCGAAAACGCCTCGACGAGGGCCGCCTTCGCACCCCGTCGGGACTCCTCGGTAGCGTCACCCATGAGATACGGTAGCTCCGGAGCCATATCACATAAAAATTAGGACTCGTTTCGCGGGGAACGTCCGGGACGCGCGGCATCACGAGCGGGCGTCCGACCCGCGCCTCGGCCATCGCCGCCGACTCGCCTTCGTCCGACCGGGACCGACGCGGCCGAGACGAACGATTTACCCCGCGGTCCCGCGTAGTTCAGCGCATGCCCCGACCGAAGGAAACCTTCGAACAGCTCTACCCCTGCGACTTCTACGAACCCGACGAACTGCTCGACCCCGAGGAGATGTACACCGTCTACGAGATCGCGCGACTCCTCCAGGGGCTCGACCCCGACGAGGAGATAGACGTCGAAACCGAGGAGATCCTGCTCGATTGGGCCATCCCGTGGGTCATCGTCAACGCCGAGGACCTCGTCGTGGGCGAACCGGAGAGCGACGACGAACCGGGCTACTACGGACTGAAGACCGACGAATGACGCTGCTGGTCGCCGGCGGCGACCGGGTCGACGCCGGAAAGACGACGTTCACCACGGGACTGCTGGCGCGCCTCGGCGGCGTCGGCTTCAAGCCGCGGGCGGGCAACGACTACTGGTTCGACCACGACGACTACCGCCGGGCGGTCGACGCGGGGAGACTGTACGGGAAGGACGCGATGCGCCTCGCGGCCGCGAGCGCTGGCGACCTCTCGCCCGAGGAGATAAACTCCGTCCACCGACTCTGGCGGCCCTCGCCCGGTCCCGACGCCGGTCTGGTCGGCCAGAGTCGCCGGGAGTTCGTCTGCGACCGCGTCGGCGAGGCGTTCGTGGTGAACGCCCGGGCCGACGTGCCAGCCTCGGCCCGCGAGAACCTCCCGCTGGACGACGCCGACCGCGTCCGGACCGTCGACGAACTCGACGAGGCGACCCGACGGCTCCACCTGCCGGCGTTCGAGCGACTCGGCGAGCGAATCGAGGCCGCCGACGCGGCGGTCGTGGAGTCCTACGGCGACGTCGCGGTGCCGATTCGCGGCGTCGAGTTCGACGCCGTGGCGGTCGTCGAACCCGGTCGGATGCGGGTCTACCGCGGCGACCGCTACTTGAAAGCCCGGAGCGTCGCCTCGGGGAGCGCCCGAGACGGCCGACTCGAAGAGCGGGTCGCCGACGTGGTCGAACTCCTCGACCCCGAGGCGACCGCCGCGCTCCCGGCGCTCGGGAGCGCGGCGCGGACCGACCCCGACGCGGTCGCCGAGGCCTACGCCGACGCCTACGACGCGCTCCTGGA
This sequence comes from Halorussus vallis, assembly GCF_024138165.1. Classification (NCBI taxonomy): domain Archaea; kingdom Methanobacteriati; phylum Methanobacteriota; class Halobacteria; order Halobacteriales; family Haladaptataceae; genus Halorussus; species Halorussus vallis. The sequence continues at coordinate 220,234 of NZ_CP100000.1, forward strand.
CGTCGCCTGAAACCCAGGACGACGGAGCATCAACCCATCCGGGCCGCCTTGGCGGCGAGTTCGACGTCGTGGTACGGGTTCGTCTCCACGCTCGGGCCGTGGCCGGTGTGCATCGCCCGGAGGCCGTCGGCGCCGCCGACGACCTCGCGCACGCGGTCGATGCTCTCGATGAGGGTGGGCCGGTCGCCCTCTTCGAGGTCGGTCCGGCCGAAGCTTCCGTTCTGGAAGATGAGGTCGCCCGCGAACAGCACGCCCGCGTCCGACGAGTAGAAGCAGAGGTGGTCGTCCTTGTGGCCGGGCGTGTGGAGCGCGACGTACTCGTGGTCGCCCATCCGGACGGCGTCGCCGTCCGCGATGGCACGGTCGACGCCCGGTTGGTCGGTGTCGAAACCCCACGCCTCGACGTCGAAGGCGTCCGTGACGGTCTGGAGGTTGCCGACGTGGTCGGGATGCGTGTGGGTCAGGATGACCGCGTCGAGGTCGGCGTCCCGGTCGCGGACGGCCGACACCGCGTCGAAGTTCGACCCGGTGTCGACCAGCACGGTCCGGTCGCCCTCCACCAGGAACGCGTTGCTCGTGAACGCTTGGACGCCGCGCGCGATGTTGAGTATCATGACTGGGAGTACGGCCGGGGGTGGTTTGTGGGTGTCGTTGTGGGCGAATCCGGCGATGAGGACGATTTATGTAGCCGGGCGCTACTCGTCACACCAATGGAAGTCGAACTACTGCGAGCGACGGAGGACCCGGAGGAGGTCATCTGCATGGGGGCCAGGAACGACTACATGAGCGACTTCGTGGGCGAGAAGTCGTTCGAAGAGATCATGGCGTCCATCGAGGGCGACACCTTGGAGGACAAGAAGCGGACGCTCATCGGCCACCTGATGAGCCACGGCCACTTCGGCCCGTTCGAGCACGTCCAGGCGACCTTCGCGGTGAAGGGCATCAGCCGTTCCTGCATGGCCCAAATAACGCGGCACCGACACGTCAGCTTCGACGTGCAATCGATGCGCTACGTCTCCTTCGACGACGTGGACCCCGAGAGCGTCGCCGCGGGCGAACTGGTCGTCACGCCGCCCTCCGCGAGCGACCCCGACTGGATCGGCCGGAACCAGAAGGGAGGCGCGGTCGACGAGGGGACCGTCGAGAAGCGCGAGGAGGTGTTCCGGCGCTCCGTGAAGCGGTCGGTCGAGGACTACCAGGAACTGCTCGACCTCGGCATGCCGCCCGAGGACGCCCGGTTCGTCCTCCCCATCGGCACCGGCGTCAACATGGTGATGTCACTCAACGCCCGGATGCTGATGCACGTCGCCGACATGCGAGCGGCCGCCGACGCCCAGTGGGAGATTCGGGAGATGACCGAGGAGATTCTGGACCTGGCGGCCGAGTGGTGTCCCGTCACATTCGACTACTACGAGGAACACATGAAGAACCGGAAGAACCGCCTCGCGCCCTGACCTGTCGACCGCCGGCTCTGACCCCGTCCGACCACGACAGAACCCGCGGAAACCCGGCGTTCGCGCGGATTATTCTCCCCCTACGGGCGTTACCCTCCGTCTAGGAACGAACTTACGCCGTGCGAAATCGCGGTCGGCGAGTCTCGCCGACCGCGATTTCGCTTCCGCCTCGGCCTCGAAACGAGCCACCGTTTCGCATCTGCCTGCAACGGAGACAACCGTCGGGAGCGCCGGCCGCCTTTAGCACCGCTGACGTCCTCTATTCGAGTATGTCCGGAATCAGCACCTCTCCGACCGACGACACGGGTCCCTCCGCTTCCGCGCTCGACTTCGAGACGCGGTTCGACCTGCTGAGCAGTTCTATCCGCCGCCGGATCGTGGTCCTGCTCGACGAGTCCGGGACGCTCGCCCGCGAGGAGTTGACGGCGAACCTCGCGCCGAGTTCCGAGGACTCGGAAACCGACGTCGGGGCGGAGAACGAAACCGCGGGGACGCGGCGGGTACGCATCTCGCTCGAGTACAACCACCTCCCGCGATTGGCCGAGGCCGGCGTCGTCGAGTACGACGACGAAACCGTGACCGCCACGCCTCAGCTCGCGTCGCTCGCCGAGGCGCTGAAGGGCACCGCGACGGCCGGCGCGAACGCCGGCGTCGAACCGGCCGGCAAATCGGCCGACGACTGACCGTGGTGTACCACTCGCTGCGGTGCGCCAAGTGCGGCGAGAAGCGGGTCGGGCGGGACACCGCCGACGGCCTCGAACCGATTCGGCGGTCGTGTCAGGACTGCGGGGAGACGGAGTTCGTTCGACCGTCGGCCGTATCCGCCGATTGAGCGCCGCCTGACGTGTCTATCGCCGTATCTGTCGGTTTCGAAAAGCACAAAGTACTCAAGGCGGCCGCCGAGCGAAAGCAGTATGGTCCCGGCCGACGCTCGTGCTTCGACTCCTCACTCGTCCCGAACGCCTCGAACCGCTCGACTCCGCCGACGGAGGACGTCACCGTGAACTTCGACCGCGGGATGCTCCACCAGTTGGGCGGGGTGACCGGCCTCGGATGGACGACGTCGATGCTGGGCTACGCGAGCGCGGTGCTCGGCGTCGGCGGCGGCTACCTCGCGCGGTTCTCGACCGACCCCCAGTCGTTCCTCTACGCCGGCGGCGTCCTCTTTCTGGCGACGCTGGGCCTCGACAGACTCGCCCGGTCGGCGTCGGACGACTGACCGCCGGACACTGAAAGTTTAACTGTGTCGCCCGCGGCATTCGACGTAGTGCCGACTGCATCAGGCGACTTCGAAACCGACTCGGTCGTCGAGGTCGAATTTCAGGTCGAAGACCGGCGCTACCCGCTGGTTTCGATTCCCGCTCGCGCGGGATGCCGGACGCAGGTCGAGCAGATAGTTCCCCAGAGCGACGACACCTACACGATATTCCACCGCTTCACCGGCGCCGACCCCGAGCGCGTCCGCTCGCTGGTGAACGAGTACGACGGCCTCCACGCCGAGTTGCTCGCGACCGACGACGACGGCGGGACCGCGAAAGTCCACGTCTCGAACCCGCGGGACCACTTCGTGGTGACGCTCACCGACGCGGGCGCCATCCCGCGCCACCTCTGGAGCGAGGACGGAACCGCACACATCACCGCGGAGGTTCCGGGGACGTACTCGGTCGGGGCCGTCGTCGCGCGGTTCCACGAAACTCACCCGTCGGCCACGGTCGCCGCGAAGCGACAGCGCGACCACGAGGTGCCGCTGTTCACCCGCCGCGAGTTCCAGGACGCCATCGAGGCCCTGCTCACGTGCCGCCAGCGCGAGGTGCTCGCGACGGCGTACACCGCGGGCTACTACGCCTCGCCGCGCGAGGCCACCGGCGAGCAGGTCGCGGCCGACCTCGACATCTCGCCCGCGACGTTCTCTCAGCACCTCCGCCGGGCGGAGTACAAGATCCTCTCGGTCCTGTTCGACGACCGACTCCTGGACCCGTAGCGGCGTCGGCTCACTCGTCGACCAGTTCTTCGACGAGCGTCTCTAAACTGTAACTCTCCAGCGGTCGGACCGCGTCCCGGAGCGTCGAGATGACGAACGTCGAGTTGGTGCGCTCGACCTCGTCGATGGCCTCGAACTCGCTGATGAGTCGCTCGACCGCGTCGCTATCGGGGAGTCGCGCGACGACGATGAAGTCGGTTTCGCCCATCGTGAAGTGCGCCTGGGTGACCCCCTCGATGTCCAGCAGTTTCTCGCCGAAGTCCTCGTAGGACCCGCTGTAGTCGACGAGGACCTCGACCAGCACCGTGACGCCCAGGCCCGCCTTCTCCAGGTCGACGTCGTAGAGGTCGTTCTCGATGATGCCCTCCTCGCGGAGGTTGTTGAGTCGGTAGTGGATGGTCGAAACCGGGATGCCGGTTTCCTCGCTCAGTTTCTCGGGGCTCCCGGTCGCGAGGTCCGAGATGGCCTTCAGGATGGTCACGTCGCGCTCGTCCATTTCCGCGTACGTTCGGCGGTCGCACTAATTAATCTCGGTGACTGGCGCGTCGCCAGGCGACGCTGGCCTCGCCGACCGACCCCGCGTCGACCGACGCGGGCGTGGAGGACCACTCGCGGCACCGGTTCCGACCGCCGCCGGACTCTCGTTCGGACTTCATCCGGACACGTCTCGTGACAAACAGACACAAACGGGAAATTGGGAAAATCCTGCAACCATTTCCACTCAACACCGAGTAGTTAGAGAAACCTTTAACACACCGTCGGCCACTCGTTTGAAACAGAATCATGATTCCGTCTCTAATCCGGAGTTATCTCTCACGGACTTCGGTACTGTTCGTTCTATTAGCAACGTTCTGGGGTGGGTCGTTCGTCGCCATCGAAGTCGGCCTCCACCACTTCCCACCGCTGTACTTCGCGGGGATACGCTACGCGGTCGCCGGCGCGGTGGTGCTCGGCTACGCCGCGGTCACGACCGACCGGTGGCGACCGGCCCACCGCGAAGACTGGCTCTCGGTGACCGTCGTCGGCGCGCTCATCATCGCGGCGTACCACGGCCTCCTCTACGTCGGCGAACTGCACGTCTCGGGCACCGTCGCCGCAGTCGTCGTCAGCCTCTCGCCGGTGTTGACCGCGGCGTTCGCGGCGGCGCTGCTCGACGAACGACTCACGCTCGTGAAGGTCGCCGGGTTCGGCCTCGGCGTCGCGGGCGTCGCGGTGGTGGCGGGCTTCTCGCCGTCCAACCTGCTCGCGACCGACGCCGTCGGCGTCGGCCTCGTCTTCCTCGGCGGCGCGTGCTTCGCGCTCGGCGCGGTCCTGATTCGGCCGCTCCGGACCGACTTCTCGCTGGCCGCGATGGAAGGGTGGGGGATGGTCGGCGGCGCCGCCGCGCTGCTGGTCGGGGGCGCGTTCCGCGGCGAGTCGCTGGCGGCCATCGACCCGACGCCGACCGCGCTGGCGTCGCTGGCTTACCTCACGCTGGTTTCGGGCGTCGTGGCGTTCCTCGTCTACTTCGCGCTGTTGGACCGCGTGGGCGCGACCCAGATCAACCTCGTCGGCTACGCCGAACCCGTGGTGGCGACCCTGGTCAGTTGGGCCCTGCTGGGGCAGTTCGTCGGCGCACGGACCGCCGCGGGCTTCCTCGTCATCTTCGCCGGGTTCGCGCTGGTCGAGGGCGACGCGCTCGCCGGCCTCGTCCGGTCGGCGCTCCCAATCGGCGACGCCGAGGACTCCGCGGCGTGGTCGGGCGACGCCGGGCCGGCCGACGACTGACGGCGAACCGTCTCTTCTCTTCGGCTCCGTCGAAACCTTCGGGCCTGACAGTAGCCGATTTTCGCTTCACCCGCGTTTCCGAGGCACGTAAATTTATAATCACGTTCACCCTCGTCGAAGACGAGAGCATCGATGGCGAGAGACCGATTTCACATCTGGGACTCCGAGTGCGATACGTCGTTCGACGACGACTTCTCGGACTTCCTCCACCTCCTCAACGAACTGAAAGCCATCGGCTGTAACATCCTGGTGGTCGGCGAGGCGCCCCGGTGCGTGTTCACGCGCGCGAGCGCCCACCTCCTCGGCGGGCCGGAGACGGTCCGCCACCACCTCCTGGCCGTGACCGACGTGGCCGCCCGGAGCGTCGCCGACCGACTCCCCGACCCCGAGTCGACGCCGCGACCGCTCGGCGAGACGACCCACGTCGTCAACTACGCCGCCTCGGTCCGGTCGGTCACGTCACCGACCGACCCCGCGACCCCGCCGGAGGTCGCGGGCGTCCCCGAGACGCGAATCGAGGAGTCGGACCTCGAACGCCTCGAAGCGACGCTCGTCGAGTCGATAGACGAGTTTACCGCCCGCGCGGTGAGTCCCCGCTCGGCGGAACTCCGGGTGGCCGTCGACTCGCTCGAACCGCTGGTGGCCCGACACGGCGAGGCGGCGGTCGGGCGTCTCCTCCGAGCGGTCGGCGCGTCGGTCTGCGAGGCGAACGCGATGGCCCACTACGTCCTCCCCGAACCGTACGACAGCGAAACCGTCCGAGCGCTGGCCGAGGAGGTCGACGCCGTCGCCGAACTCCGCGCGGTCGACCCCGCCGAGTACGGCCACGACGCCCAAGAGCGGTGGCACGTCCCGGGTCGAGACCTCACGATGGACTGGACGCCGCTCTGAAACCTGGACAGAGTTATGTTCCGGAAGAGACAACCCGACGGACGAACCGTGCGAGGAATCCGCGACCGACCCTCGTCGGCGACGACTCTGTCGACCGGCGGCGTGACACCATGAACCCCGCGTTCCGTCCGCTGCCGGACGACTCCGGCCTCGAAGTGGTCGACCCCATCGAGACTCGACGAGTCGCGATGGTCACCGACGACCCCGTGACGCCGACGCCGACGTCCGCCGAGGCGTTCCCGGCGCCGGTCGACGCCGCCTGTCGAATCAGCACCGACGGGTTCGCGATCTCCGGCGGCATCCGGGTCGACGTTCGCAGGCCCGACTTCGCACACCGGGACACCCTCATCTCGTGCGGAACTCGGACGTTCCCGGCGGCCGAGCACGTCGTCGAACTCCACCTGCCCGTCAAAGTGTACCTGCGGGTCGACGGTCGGCTGACGGTGGAGTCGAGGACGAGCTCGGTTCGGTTAGACTTCGGGGCGCCGACCGACGTGCGGGTCGGCGCCCGGTCGTACCACAGTTCGCCCGCCGGAACCGTCACGGTCCCCGACGACCCGGAGGCGGTCATGCGGGCGGTTTCGACGTTCTCCTCGGCACTGAAGACCACCTCGCCGGAGCGGTCGTGGGCGACGTTGCGGGGCCATCCGCCCAGGGTCGAGCGGGGGGACTCCCTCCGCGTTCCGGACGGCCTCGAACCGCCCGAAACCGGCGTCACGATTCGCGTGCCGCCGGACTACGGCTCGATTTACGCGGTGACGCCGCTGTCGTACTACCTCGGCGCGGCGGTCCGTCCGGGCGAAACGGCGGCCGTGACCGCCGACGCCGGCGTCGAGTTCCGTCTCGGCGACGACCCGACCGAGGTGGCCGACGCCGCGAGACGACTCCTCGAACGCGCGTTCGTCCTCGACTGCGTGACGCGAACCGAAGGACTGTACCCTGACAACTTCCACGAGCGCGAGGTGCTCGAACGGTACGTCGACCTCGACTTCGCGGCGCTGTACGACGCGTCGCTCGCCGAGCGACTCGCCGCGTACCTGTCGGTGCCCGACGAGGCGGTCGACGCCGTCAGGCCGACGTGGCACCGGGTCACCTACGTCCGGCCCGACCCGCAGGCGGTCGAACTCCTCCCCTACGCCGTCGACGCCCTCTCGCACGTCCTGGTGAAAGACACGAGCGAGACGACGTGGTCGGCCACGGAGAGCCAGGTTCGCACCGAGAACCTCCTCGGCGAATTCAAGCGCGACCCCGAATCGGTCGACGACGGAGACGCCGACTCGAACGGGGCGTCGATTCGGTTGAAGTCGGGCGCCGAATCGTCGGAGCGGGGGACCCGCGACGACGCCGCGTTCGTCCCGCTCCCCGACGAGGACGCGCTGGTCGGCGCGTGGATCGGCGACGAGACGCCGCTGAACGGCGCGAAACTGCTTCCGGCCGCGTTCGAGCGCGACGCGACGCCCTCGACCGACGGCGTCGTCGACATCGCGGTGGTCTGCAACGACACCGAGATGCGCGAAGAGTGGGCGGCCGTCACGGAGATATACCAGAGCCGCGACGACGTCCGGGTGAACGTGGACTGCGAGTTCGACGTCTCGCGCGACCGCCTGCGCGACGTCCTCGGTCGGGAAACCGACCTCCTCCACTTCGTCGGGCACATCGACGGTCGGGGGCTGAAGTGCGACGACGGCGTGCTCGACGCCGAGACGCTGGACGACGTCGGCGCGACGACCGTCCTGTTGAACGGCTGTCGCTCGCACGACCAGGGGGTCGCGCTCGTCGAGGCCGGCACGAACGCCGCCGTCGTGAGCCTCGCCGACCTCTGGAACGCCGGCGCGGTCGAGGTCGGTGAGACGTTCGCGCGCCTCCTCCGCTTCGGCTTCGACGTGGGGAGCGCGATGGCGGTCGTCCGCGAGTACACGTCGCTCGGCCGCGACTACGTGGTCGTCGGCGACCCCGGCGTCATGGTCGCCCAGTCCCGGTCCGGCGTCGTCACCGTCGTTCACCTGCTCGACGCTTCGGACTGCGGTGGCGAGTCGTGGGACGGCACGTCGTTGGAGGGCGAGGTGACCATCGAGTTGTGCGCCTACCCGACGAGCCAAATGGGACTCGGCGGGACCAGCCGCCCGAACGTGCCGGAGGCCACCGCCCAGCACCTCAGCGTCGGGCGGTGCGGTCGGACCACCACGACCGCGGCGTCGCTCCGCGAGGCGGTCGCCGACGACCCGACGCCGATGGTCGTCGACGGCGAGTTGGTGTGGAGCGACGAGTGGTTCGCCGACGGGTGACTCAGAAGCCGCTGAACTTGTCGCGCCGGTAGATGTCGAGTTCGCTCACGGTCGAGTTCGTCTGGCGGGCCGCGAACGCGACCGCATCGGCGACCTCCTCGGGTTCGGTGACTTCGCCCTCCTCGAACCGCTCGGCGAAGGACTCGCCGTCGGCCGACCCGAACTCGCTCCGGACCTCGCTGGGGTTGACGACGGTGACCGCCACGCCGTCGGACCCGACGTTGCCCTCGACGCTGTGGGCGAACCCCCGGAGCCACCACTTGGTGGCGGCGTAGACCGGGTTGAACGGTCGGGGGAACTTCCCGGCGAAGCTTCCGACGAAGACGAGGTTGCCCTCGGCTTCTCGGAGGTGCGGGAGGGCGGCCCGGGTCGCGTAGAAGACGCCGTCGACGTTCGTCTCCATCATCGTCCGGTACTGCTCGGTCGACAGTCCTTCGACCGACTCGCCGCGGGCGAGTCCCGCGTTGTTGACCAGCGCGTCCAGGCCGCCGAATTCCGAGACGACCGCGTCGACGGCCTCCTCGACCGAGTCTTCGTCGCGCACGTTCGTCGGGACGACCAGCGTCTCGGCGTCCCACTCGCTCTCGACCTTCGTCGCCACGTCGTTCAACACCTTCTCGCGCCGGGCCGCGAGCGCGACGGCCGCGCCGTCGCGCGCCAGCGCGTGTGCGGTGGCCTCGCCGATACCCGAACTCGCGCCCGTGACGAGCGCGACCTTCCCGTCGAGCGGAGTGTCTTCCATGTCCTCGTCCGCGACGGGAATCGGGATGGTTCTTTCGCCGGGTCGCGGGCGAAACCGAGTGCGGAGCGATGGCCGACGGCCATCGCTCTGCGGGCGCTCAGTGACGCCGATTGGTGGAAACGCTCGGCGAACCGTATCATCGGAAGCGCCTGGCGGACCGTACCACCGGAAACGCTCGACCGACCCGCCGACGATAACGCCCGGCGAACCGACCGACGGGAGCGCCTGTCGATACGTGGGCAGTCGCGCGAGCGTAGCGACCGGGAGTTTTCGAGACGTGTTGCTCCCCGTCGTCGAGGTTCCGGCGAGAGAGGGACTCCGAGGTGGCCGCAGTCGTATCTCTCCGACGAGCGTCGTACCGACACGCGACCGGTCCCACCGACGGAACCCCGAAACTTAGGACCTGGACCGTGAAGAGATACCGATGCACGTACAGCGACGCGGGACGGTGACCGGCGGAGACGGTTCACGTAAGTCGAATTCGGGGAGAGCGTCTGTCGGGTTCAGGGCCGGCCGCCTCGTTCCGGACGCGAACCCGCTCGGAACCGTTCGAGCGTGTCATTCGCCAGCACGGGTCGTGCCTACTGGGACCGTGACCCGGTGACAAAGCCACGTCAAAAGGACTTTTATACCGGACAATGGAGGAATAACGTACATGAGACGGCTGCTGGCAGTCGGTCTGGTGGTCGCCTTGCTCGTCGGTACGGTGCCCGTAACGTCTGTTTCCGGGACACCGACGGCGCGCGACGCGACCGCGGCGCCGAAGACACTGGGTGCCGCCGAGGACTTCGACAGCGTCGAGTTCCACGTCACGGTCTACGAGAACGGGACCGCCGAGTGGACGTTTATGTACCAGCGGACGCTGAACAACGAGTCCGAACGCCAGCAGTTCCATCGGTTCGCCAACGAGTTCAACAACAACTCGACGAAGCTCTACACGCAGTTCAAAGCGCAGGCTCAGCGACTGACGAGCGCCGGCCAGAACGTCACCGGACGCGCGATGAAGGCCGAGAGCTTCTCGAAGAACGCCGAGGTCGGCGGACTGGTCAACAACAACCGCGGCATCGTGCAGATGTCGTTCCAGTGGACCGGGTTCGCCAGCGCCGACGGCGACACCCTCGTCATCGGCGACGTGTTCGAGGGCGGCCTCTACATCGGCCCGAACCAGTCGATGGTCGTCCACTCCGGCCCGCAACTGCGGTTCCAGTCGGTTTCCCCGAACGTCTCGTCGATGGCCGGCGACGACCTGGCTTCGAGCGAGTCGGTCACGTGGCAGGGCGAGCGCGACTTCACCGACCGCCGGCCGCGCGTGAAGTTCGAACCCGTCAAGACGACCCCCACCGTGACGACCGAGACGGGGGACGCGAACGAGACGACGCCGGGCAACGCGTCCCAACCGCCGGCCAACGGCGGGTCGCCGCTGTTCCTGTTCGTCGCCGCCGTCGTCGTCCTTCTGGGACTGGCGGCGGCGTTCGCGTGGCGGCAGGGCGACTTCGGCTCGCTCGGCGGGACGAGCGACAACCCCGGAAGCGGCGGGGCGGGCGGCGCCGGCGCAGCCGCGGTCCAACAGCGAGACGACCCCGCACCGGAACCGTCGGTCAGCGACGAGGAACTGCTGACCGACGAGGCCCGGGTGAAGAAGCTACTAGACGAGAATGGCGGCCGGATGAAGCAGGTCAACATCGTCGACGAAACCGGCTGGTCGAAGTCGAAGGTGAGTATGCTCCTCTCGGAGATGGAGGAGGAAGGCGACATCAGCAAGCTCCGGGTCGGCCGCGAGAACATCATCAGCCTCGAAGGTCACGAACCCGACGCCGCCGGGTCGCCGCTTGAAGGCGAGTGACGGTTCCGTAAACTATCGGTTTTCTTTTACGTAACTCGCTCTATCGCGTTCTAGAACGGTGGAAAGGCCGTCTTTCCGTCGTGTGAACCGTTCATGTGATAGTTCGTGAACGTGATACCGGTCGGCACGGAGGCTTTGAAACGCAATCCTTAAACGGTGCCTGGCACTACGAATGAGTGCAGGCGCTCCGTTGGTGTAGTCCGGCCAATCATCTTGCCCTCTCACGGCAAGGACCAGGGTTCGAATCCCTGACGGAGCATTTTCACATTCTCAAGCCTTCTACCGGCGATTTTCTCACCTCAAAATCCACTATCTTTGCCCTCCTGAGCAACGGGACTCGTTCCTATTCATTGGGTTCTCCAAGCCACGAAATCGGATTCAATCACTATAGGGATTAGCAGAAGTTCCTATACATTCGATCGACATACTTCCCTGTGACTGATCGGTGGGTCGTCCTGAATACAGGGCGTGTATCGGGCATGGACACTATCCTAGCCTGTACCGCCAGAATCGACACGAACAAATGATGAAACGCGACCAAACGAGAACACCCAGTTCATGTACGTTGCAGTGTCTTCATGAACGCGGCCACGTTAGAAGGCTCACAGTTTATGACTGAACAGAAAGTCGCAGTCGTTACCGCTGCGGGAAGCGGTATCGGGGAAGCCTGTGCGCGGCGATTACACGAAGATGGATACACGCCGGTTCTGTTATCACGGTCAGGGAGCGCTGTTGAGGTTGCGAAGGAACTCGGCGGAGACGGGTTCGAAGGGTCAGTGACGAATCCCGATGACTTGGCGGCGCTCGTCGAGACGACATACGATCGCTACGGGCGTATCGACGCGGTGGTGAACAACACGGGCCACCCGGCGTCCGGCGGCCTGCTCGAAATTTCGGACGAGGAGTGGCACGAGGGAATAGACCTCGTGCTTTTGAATACGGTTCGGATGGCGCGACTCATCACGCCTCTCATGGACGAACAGGGTGGCGGGGCGTTCGTGAACATCTCCACGTTCTCGGCGTTTGAGCCGTCGGCTGAGTTCCCGGTGTCGTCAGTGCTTCGGGCCGGACTTGGGAGTTTCACCAAACTCTACGCCGACCAGTACGCCGCCAGCGGCATCCGGATGAATACAGTGCAGCCGGGATTCGTCGATAGTTACGAGGTAGACGAGGAGACACGATCGCAAATCCCAATGGGACGACCGGCACAAACCGAGGAGATCGCGGACGCAGTTGCGTACCTGCTCTCCCCCAAGTCAAGTTACATCACTGGACAGAACATCCGTGTCGATGGCGGTCTTACAGAGTCCATCTAGCCAGTAGAGGCACTTTTTATGTCCTATTTGTCGGTGAGATTCCCCCTGCTGTACTCACCCTCTGTATCTGGCACGACGATTTGACCAGTTCGGCCATCCGTGATATTGGTGAGTACGAAGACTTTCACTGATCTCTATATTTGACCGTCCCCCGGACTAGGAAATCTTGTTCAGGTCTCAAACTGACGTAACAGATTTCGTCCACTTTGCCGCTTCTGGAGATTCCTGCCACCTTTTTCGATTCAATAGCAAATGAACATCGGAACCATAATCGTGCCCCCGAGAGGACTATCTCTAGTTGATGGCTGGTTACAAAAATACGTTCGACAAGTTCGCCGATGTCGAAGCTCGCGGTTCCTCTCCTCTCTACGAATCGCTCTCACACGGTATTGCTGACGACGAAGAACTCCTCACCCTTGCTGAGGAAGTTCCCGATGACCAGCCTGCACCGAATCTACTCTTCGCCGCAGTACAGTACCTCCTCTTTGAACGCCCTGATGAGGTTCTTGCAGACTACTTCTCAAGCATTACTGCATCCCCGAAATCCGCGAGAGAAGGAGCGTATGGAGCGTTTCGGAGATTCTGTCTCTCCAATCGAGATGACATCATTTCCCTCCTACAGTCGCGGCGTGTCCAAACGAACGTGATTAGACGGAGTTCCATTTTACTCCCCATATTTGAGTACCTCTCCCGCCGATGCAATCGGATTCCTCTCGGGGTCGTCGAAATCGGCCCGAGTGCAGGTCTGAATCTCCTGTTGGACAAGTATGGCTATCAGTACGGACAATACGGGCAGTACGGCGACTCGAAGTCCCCTGTACAACTCTCGTCTGAAATTCGTGGTGATGAGGAACCACCACTACCGGAAGAACTACCGCCAGTAGGAAAGCGACTCGGAATCGACCTCACCATACTTGACGTTCGGAATGAAGACGATGTTCGCTGGCTTCGCGCTCTCATCTGGCCCGAACACGAAGAGCGACGGAGTCTCATCGAAGGTGCCGTTTCTGTGGCGCGTGAGTCACCGCCAGAACTCATCGAAGGAAATGCGCTGACTGACCTAGAGAACGTTTGTAGCGAAGTTCCCGAGAAGGAACAGCTGTTCATCTTCAACACGCACGTTCTCTATCAATTTACAGTCGAACAGCAAGAGGAGTTCGCGGAGTTAGTTGACGGAATCGGACAGTCTCGTGACCTGTTCTGGGCGAACTGTGAGTGGCATGGAGACGAACCAGAGGTGCGACTCGTGGAGTACAAAGATGGAGTCAAATCAACCGATACGGTCGCGCTGTACGACTCACACGGACAGTGGATAGAGTGGTGTCAGTAGTAGTCGACTATAATATGAGGATTTCCAGCTAGATTGTTAAGGTTTCAAACTGACTAACAGATTTCGTCTACTTTGCCGGTTTGTTTGTCGCCCACCGGTGAGAGACTGGTCGGCGGGGCGATTTAAAGATGAAACCTCTACGCGCCCGTCCGCCACTCGTCTTCCAAGACGCTCATCTGAACCAGCGTCCAGTACTCGTCTTCGTACCGTCGTGCCTCCCGGAGTGTACCCTCACGGGTGAAACCGACCTTCTCATAACACGTAATTGCAGACTCGTTGAAGTCGAAGACACGTAGTTCGATACGGTGGAGACCAAGTTCCTCGAAGCCGATTTCGAGCAGACGGTGGAGCATCGACGTTCCGTGACCGCGCCCGCGTTCAACCGGGCTCACGATGACCCGAGAGACGCTCGCTGAGAGATTTCGTCGGTCAATCGTGTTCAGTTCGACGTACCCGACCATCTGTTCCGTCGAATCGACGGCTTTGAACGCCAGTCGACTTGGTTCAGGGTCGTTCGTAGCTTCGAGATGTTCTCGGAGTTGCGACTCGTCGAGCGGATACGAAAATATCGGGCCCGCCCACTGGAGGAGAAACGACGGAGAGTCCACCCAATCGATTAGCTTGTCGAAGTAGTCTTCAGTGAAGGGACGAAGAGTGATGTCGGCAGTCACGTCCCGAAGGAGAAAGCGTCGGAGAATAGCTCTTCTGAAGTTCCTTCCAAGAACAGTTCGCTCACCTTTTGTTTGAAGCGCGACGGAATGCCGATTTCACCGACTCTCCCGTTTCTCAACCTTCTTCAGTGTGGGAGCTGCGAAATCGCTGCGGGTGCTAGAGCCTCTACTGCCGGATTTGCCTTTACACGGCCCATTGAGAAACATAAAATACCCGAAAATATCAGTAGGGTGCTGAGGTTTAAGTCAGCCCGTTCAACAACCAAACTTGCCGGTCGGCAACACAAGAACGCGCCGACCGTCGAGAATACATGAAGGACCACGACAAACCAGTCATCATCACAGAACCGGCTGCAAAACTCTTGAACTCCCGCGAACAGAGCCTCTACCATACCCACCGTGAAGACATGGCCGAATGGCTCCGCAGTCGCGGAAAATACCCGGATAACTACGAGGGGTACAGCTCTCGCACGGTCAAACAGACCCTCTACCGCCTCGACCACTTCTACCGTTGGGTGTGGCAAAACCTGACCAACGGATACACCACTCACATCACTCACGATCACGCGGATGCTTTCGTGGATTTCCTCAAACGGGACGATGATCGCGGTAACGCGGACAAAAAGAAGCACGTCATGGTCCTCAAACGCCTGTTCAAATGGCGGAACCATGAACACGACTTCGATCTGTGGGACACGGACGCCACCTTCAGAACTCCCACGTCGAACCCGCAAGACAAACTTGACGAAGAAGAACGGCGTAAAAGTTGGTGGGTGAATCAAAACGGAGAACCAGCATACAGTTTGGAGGTCGGCAATGAGTGAGTTGGACGATTTGACGCTCATGACCGAACCGGCAAAGGAACAACTGAATCAGCGCCAACTTGTCGACTACGAGTCCCAGCGGACCGACTGTTTACAGTGGCTGTTGCACTTCGGAAAGAACCCAGACAAGGTAGAGGGATACGCGTTCGAGACAGTCCGAGCACGGGCAAGCCGCATGGATATGTTCTATCGCTGGGTGTGGGACCAAGAGGAGCGGTACGTCGCGGATGTAACGCACGACCAAGCTAACGAGTACATGAAGTATTTGGCGTATCGCGACACGAGTAACGTCGACAAGGCCAATCACCAGAAGGCAGTAAAGATGCTGTTCAAGTGGCGGGAACACGAACACGGGTTGGACCCGTGGTCCCCGTCAATCACCTTTTCGACTGACAACGGAGCGAGCCAGCCGCGTGACTTCTTTACCCTTCCAGAACGCCGGAAGCTCCGCGAAGCAGCATTGGAATACGGCAGTATTGGGTGAGATTTGAATAGACCGACCTGTACTCCTCGTTTGGGACTTCCGCCACAGGTACACCCTCTTCCTCTGCGACAATCTGTTTAGCCAGCTCCCGAGCAGTGACGGTTTCATTGAAGTCCACTTGGGACATACACCTGATGACCTGCTGCCGCCGTTTAGAGCTAAGTAGGTGAAACTCCTCGGCGAGATTGCCGTTGTGAACACTTTCCTCGTCCACATTCGGTGAGACGGACACAGTCACCCCTTCTCACCTCCAAGTATGATGCCACAGCGTTCAATACAGGTGCGTGCGTTTTCTTTCATGGGTTGATCAGGTATTGCTGAGAAACCCAGGGCAGGTGCTGGCATACCTGTCCATCCTTCGAATGGTAGTTCTGGGCTTCTACAGGTCAAGCGACTCAGCCTTCGGATATAAAACTAAAGACCAGAACAGTGAATAGAGACGTTGTTCTCTGAGGTTCAAAATTGAACCATAGTCTCAGGTCTGAGAAAGCGGTGTCAGTGGAGTGTGAATTAGACCGTTAGAGCTGTGCAGACTGGTGTCCGAGTGAGAACGACAGGATGGCGATTGTGCCGATGCATACGGTGAGGAGGGTGCTGCGGGTGGTGAGTGAGTCGGTAAGTCCCATGTATCCGATGGCGATCATGGTGGCGCTGAGGATGAGTAGACCGAATTGACGGACCCCGAGAGCTTTATTCATGGTCGATTCTTTCCCCAGGTTTTCATCTTTCGGTGGAGGAACCGGGACAGGGATGGTGCCTTCCATTTCTGGACAGTATTTGACCGGATATGGGCGTCTTTAGTCGTTGGAGTCGGTGTGTCGCTGTCATCCATAGATATGGTATTGTCTGGCAATGTCAATAAGAGTGTGTGCAGGACTGCCTGGAATCGGTGAACTTGCTTCCACTATGATCATAACGGTGGGTAATCTAAGTTGCCGTCCCAATTGATTGCACCCCACCGATAGGTGCATTCACCTTCGCTGATGGCTACCTGGAAGAGGTAGTCGGTAGAGCATCTTCCGTCTGATTATCCATATTGTTCAGGTAGCTGAAATCCGTAACACATCTTCGGGATACAAACTCATTCTTGAGGACTCAGACCCCCGAAAACAACCGATATAGGCACTCATCTGCCCCCGCATATAAGGGACTGAGTGAGTATACTGATGGTTTCTGGTCAGGGAGTTTCCACCATCCGTCGGTGTTGTCCGAACGTTGATTGACCTGGCCGCCTTCCTCGAAGCATGGCCGAACTTCCTGACGAACGCCACCTCGTCGTACGGGCGCGTTCCCAGTTGGACGACTGGACGAGAAGTGCCCGGACAGAGGCGTACACTGAACTGTTTGAGGGTGCCGATTCGATCCTCTCCCCCGAGGAGGTGCGACTCCTCGATGCACTTGACTCCGAACTAGAGCGACAGGGCGGCGATGGGGTCTGGGGGACGGACCAGTACGGCATCCACACTGCCGGGGCTACGAGTGCAGACACTTCACTCGGAGTCGTCTGCGTGTATCACCCACAGATTACCACCGACTCCGTGCTTCGAGGGGCCGACGATTTAGACGACGAGACCGAGGAGCGACTCAACGCGGCACTCTGGCAATACAGCGAGCGTGTCGCAACCCTCGTCGAAGCAAAACTCGATGAGTTCGTCCGCCAGACGCAGGACTAACCGCTCATTCACGTGCACTGAACGGATGTTTCACAAGGAATTATCTGAACGCTACCTCTTTACAAGGCCAGCGGGTTCTGAGTCCACCAGACGGTGTTTCTTTGGCAACGTCTCCACTAATCCCCACCACGGACGACGTGGCCGTACTTCAACAGCGAAACGAACACGACTCCACCGACTGCATTTCCCATCGTCGCCAGTGTGATGAACGTTACGTAGTCCAATACTGACACCATGGGCGAGAGAAAGACGCCGAACAGTACCTCAACGTTACCCGCGATCGAGTGCGGGAGGTGGAGGATACCGATTGCAGCCGTGACGATCCAGATGATAAGCAGACGGCTTGTCGTCTCCTGCGCAGCGGTAACCAGCCACGCGAGTAGTCCCATCAACCAGCCCGCAAGCACGCCAGCGACGAACAGCCACGTGAGATCGTGGTCAACTAGTGAGAGGGCGATAGTTTCGAACGCTTCCGGTGAAGCAACGCCCAAATCGGGCAGCAGCGTGACCACGAGCGCGGCGAACGTCGCACCGCCGACGATGTTACTGGCGTAGACCAGGCCCCAAAGACGGGCTAGTTCCCCGAGTGACGCCTGTCTATCGAGAACAGGCATCACAGCTATGGTCGTATGTTCAGTGAACAGCTCTAATCGCCCCAAGATGACGAACATGAACCCGACGGAGTAGGTACTTGCGAGCAGCAACTCTGTCCCCAGATCGCCGTAACCACCCGGTGAGAGGGTGAGCATCACTGCCATCAATAACGGTCCGAACCCAATATCGAGACCGGCTGAGAATCCAGAAAGTAACAATCCGTTCGTCTCGCGGTTGATTTCGTGGAGCCCGCCTTCGATCAACGAATTGAGGACATCCGTTGCTCTCATCGGGTCAACCGTGTTCGCACTCTCCGATCCTGATTCGTTCACGTTACCTCCCCTATGTATCCGTCGCTCCAAAGGCATGTTGACAGAGGCCAACCAGACACGGCCAAGACTCACGCGCGACGATGCGGTATTGCCAGCACAGTGGAGAGGAATTCCTGCCGCGCAAGGAATGGTGACGTACCGCATCCCCAAAGAGCCCCGGTTTCACATCCGCCGTTCATACCCGACTAACTGCGAGTACAGGAAAAAGACACCGCTGACGGACCGAACCATTCATTTCGCATTATATGTATGTTCTATTATGTTTAGGGTGGCCCTCATTGGCGGAGTCAGATATACCGTTATCAGATGGGACGAGGACGTACTCGACGGATTTTGAATCGTCTGTAAATTCGGCCTACGGGAGCAGGATACGATTGTCAGTCATCGTGTGGAACGCTGGTGTTTCTTAGTGCCCCACCACACTTGGGACACGCACTCGTATTTTCGGGATTCTCGACACCCTGTCCACATTCTCGGCACGCGTATACGGTCGCGTCAGCGCTATCCGGGGCTGGTTCAACCATTTACAATCATTAAGGACGGGGAGGGATAAGGTACGTGGCCGCTGCCATCACTACGGCCACCGCAGAAACCTAGCTACGCTCCGACCGTAACATCGTGTCGAACGTGACCTACGCCTAACGATCGCAGGAGGCAAAGCCACCGGAGAGAATAGGTCCGGGTTGGGTCACAGCAGACGGTGACAAGGTTCGCCACTGGTTAGGCCGACTGTGCAGCGAGGACCGTCGACAAACGATCTACGAACGAGACTATCGATACGGAGTAAGTCAGTAAGCGTATACGGGGTTATATGAACGAGGGGCGTAGACACCGGCATGACCGACTCGGACAGCGATGAGTTCGATTCGACAGCACGTGAACAGCGCGAAATCGGGCGCGAGATGGTCGACCAGAGTACGGGTCTCGGCTCGGTGATGGCCCACGCCTACCGGGGCGAGATGGACGAGGCAACCACGTGGCGGCAACGTCTCGATCAGGCGACCACGTGGGCGGTGACGGTCATCGCAGCAATTCTCACGTGGGCGTTCTCGAATGCGGACAACCCGCATTACATTCTGCTTATCGGGATCGTGATTGTCACTATCTTCCTGGGCATCGAAGCCCGACGGTACCGGAATTACGACGTCTATCGATCGCGCGTTCGATTGCTCCAGCAGAACCTGTTCGCAAACGCCCTCGATCCATCACAGGGCGTCGAACATCCCAACTGGCGAGCGGAACTCAGCAAGGACTACCGGACGCCGACGCTGAAAGTCACCTTCGGCGAGGCACTGGCAAACCGACTTCGACGCATCTACCTCGCCTTGCTCGGGGTGCTCCTCGCCGCCTGGACCTTCCGGATTACGGCATTCACGCCTCGGCAAGACTGGCTTGCGACTGCTGGAATCGCTGCCGTTCCCGGTCCCGTTGTGGTCGGCGCTGTCGCGACGTTCACCGTGGCCGCATTCGGAATCGCGTTCTGGCCCCGGGAACGACATGCAAAGGGAGAGTTTCGTGAAGGTGACCCGGAGACGTGGAAGGATTCCGAGAGCGAATAGTTTCGTTCGCGTGAGATGCCTAGAAATGACGGCGCGCATCGATGAGCTCGTTGAGTTGGTCGCCCCATATGTGATTGACTTCGGCGGTGGTGACACCATCTGTCCACACATCGGTCGTTCAGCTCGATAACTCACGTAATACGAGTTCGTGCATTTTTCGCTTCCTCTCTGAGTCTGTGACAATTATCTTGCGGAAGACGTGTACGGTTTCGTTCTCGGTTACCATATCGTTCAGAACGATTCCCTGTCACCGGCAAGGTCCACTCTCCAGTTGGGGAGACGAGGTTCGGCAGCGACTGACTCAAAGGGCTGGACGACTAGTCGGTGTCTATGGCCATCGAAGCCTCCTTCACTATCGATGAGGCCGATTTCCCGCTAAGCGCCGTTTTTGCCCAATTGACTGACGCCACCATCGACCTCGACCGAATCGTCCCCACGAGTAAGGCCGTCATCCCCTACTTCTGGATTTACGCCGATGACACCGCCAACCTCACCACCGACTTGAGCGACGATATCGGGATTGATCAGGTGTCGGTAATCGACGAAGTAGAGGGACAAATGTTCGTTCGTGTCGATTGGAACCTCGACCACGAGAGCGTTCTCACAGCAATCGTCAACACCGATGTCACGCTCCTCTCCGGGATGGGAAATCAGGAACAGTGGACATTCGAAGTGCGCGCGAACGAACAACAGGAACTCTCCGAGTTCCAAACGTACTGCCAAGACCACGACATTCCGATCGAACTCACCCAGCTTCACGCGATTTCGTCACTCAAATCGGATCGGGAGTACGACCTAACGGAGGGCCAACGTAAAGCGTTAGTCCTGGCGTATTCCAAAGGCTACTTCGACGCGCCGCGCACCGCCTCTCAAGATGATCTTGCAGACGAACTGGGAATCACCCGGCAGGCGGTCTCCTCACGGTTACAGCGCGGCCTTCGACGACTCGTGGCAAGTACACTCATTACCCCACAGGAGTGACCACTTAAACGCTGCATAAAGGAATGTTGCGCACGCAATAGCCACCCTCAACCAGTTGTGAGCCCTGTACTAGGGTAATGAGATCACCTCAAGATACACGCGGATGTCTCGAAATCGTAGACTCAATGTCGACCGTTGAATTCGATGTGGATCGAGAACTGTTCCAGGCTGAGTACGACAGACATCAAGATCCAGTAAGTCTAGCAGTGGTTGCACTGGTAGCGACCGTCCTCGACAAAGAACCGGACCATCTGGCTCCACTGTATTCCTCAATTGATGTAGATGAATTTGAGGGACTATCCCAAGAGACAACCAACACTCGGCGGGGACAGGGACACATTTCATTCAACTATGAGGGGTTCGAGGTGACCGTGTTCGGTGACGGAAAGATGGAGGCTGACCCACTGGAGACCACGTAGGTGGCATCGATGGAGAGAATGAGGAAGACTGAGCGGGAAACAACGAGTGACGGAGACTTCGAGATGGCTCTCCAAGAACAACAACAACGAGTGTTAGCTGGGTTGGACAAGGAGAAGACGCTGGACGCGACACCAATCGTCCGGCGATGAGAGCCTGAGTTGCGAGGAGTAGCTCACTCTTGTCTACGAACTCCACCATGTCCATCTTCCCGAGCTACAATCAAATGGGCTTGGTTGAGTTTGACCGACAAGAGGACGAGGTGACACGAGGCGCCAAATTCAAGAAAAAACGCCTATCCCTCAAATCTGGGGTCAAAAGATGAAAAGGAATCCGATCTGGATGTCGGGACGCAAGAGGTCTACTCACTCGATCTATCAGTACAGATCGTATAGTTATCATCCCAGGTGATAGTCACGTATCCATCTCTGGGATTTCACTCTTGGCTTGTCTGTACGGACGCCAGCCCTTTACTGACGGAGCGAGACAGACCGACAATGGCTGCCGAAGCGACGTTTACGGTCCCGTCCGACCAGTTCCCCCTCGGTACCGTGTTCGAACAATTACCGGGCGTGACAGTTGAACTCGAACGAATCATCCCGGCCCAAGACGTTGTGATTCCTTATTTCTGGGTGCACGGGACCGAAGTCGACGACATCGAGGGTGCGTTTCTGGACCATCCGGGCGTGGCGACCATCCAGTTTGTCGATTCCGTCGAAGACGAGTACCTGTTGCGCGTTGAGTGGACACTGGAGTATGACGGCGTACTGAGCACGCTCATGGAAACGCAGGTGCCTCTCATTGAGGCCGTCGGCACGAACGAACAGTGGACGTTCGATATTCGGGGCGACGACCGACGCGACATCGCGGCGTTTCAAGACCGCTGTCGGGAGTTAGATATCCCGATTACGCTCACCAAATTGCACGCGCTCACACCCATCGAGTCGGAGGCCCAAGCTGAACTCACCGACACCCAACAGGAGGCACTGGTACTCGCCTACGAGCGGGGCTACTTCAATACCCCACGCGACGTGACGATGGCCGACCTCGGCGACGAACTCGGCATCTCACAGCAGGCGGTCGCATCCCGACTTCGACGCGGAATCAGTTCGATTCTCGGCAATACATTGGCCGAACTCCGCCCAACAGAGTGAACACTCCTTAAAAACGGGTTGTCTACCCAAAAGCAGCGGTGAACCATGTAGGCAGATTCTAGAAGCGTATGGGTGGGACACCTGAACTCGACACGGCTCTTGACGTCTGTGAACACAAGCTCGAAACTGAACTTGAGGGTGCTTGCTCATGACGACTAACGAGGAACGTGAGGTGGTTAAGCAGGTAGAGCAGGTGATTATTACGACGGAGGCAAAACACGGTGACGACAGCTATTACCACCTCCTGAACGAGGGGGAGACTGGGAGTATCTGTGGGGCGGTCAAAACGGAGAGTCTGTTCAGCGGAAACGACCATGCGAACGAGATTCTCTCACGAGCCGAGGCCGAACAGCGCAGTCTCCAATCGTGTGAGCACTGCATGACCTACACTGGCGAGCGATAAGGAGTACGGAACGATGGCCCAAAGACACGCAGTTCAGTGTATCGAGTGTAAGCACGTGTACGCGGCGAAAGTCTCCGAGGAGGCAATTCTTCTCCCAACGGATACTGGGGCGTGCCCCTGTGGAACAGCTCAGTTCTGGGATTTAACCACGGAGACGCATATTGAGTCCAGAGAGTCGGCCACTGTCGCTGAACGGGGAAAGAGCAGACAGACCCAGTAAGGTCGTTCAATTCGCTCACCAAATTGCACGCGTCCATACCCATCGAGTCAGAGTCCGAGATTGCACTCACCGACGCCCAACAGGAGGCACTGGTACTCGCCTACGAGCAGGGCTACTTCTACACCCCACACGTGACGATGGCCGACCTCGGCGACGAACTCGGCATCTCACAGCAAGCGGTCGCATCCCGGCTCCGACCCGGGATTAGTTTGATTCTCGGTAGTACGCTGGCCGAACTTCAGCCACTAGAGTGAGAGCCGCTTATAAACGGCTTGTACACCCAAAAGTAGGGGTGAACCGCTTAGGCAATTTACAGAAGCATATGGTTGGGACACCCGAGCTGGACACGGTTCTTGACGTCTGTGAACACGAGCATCGTCGCATCGTCCTCGCGGCACTCGCAAATCAGCACCAGTCGCTCTCGATAGATGACCTTACAAACGCAATCGTCAAACACAATCACCACACGCCACCGGCAGAGGCCAGTGACGAGACAGTCACACAGATTCAGACCGGCCTGCATCAGGTCCATCTTCCGAAGTTAGCCGAGGCCGGACTTATCCAATACGACTCCGAGCGACAGTTGGTGGAGCCAACAGCCCAGCTTGGTCAAGCAGAGTCCCACCTGTCGGCGATTCTCGCTGTCGATTCCGAGCTTCCAACACCACTTGAAGGACGCTAACCAGCACACGATGTCGACCAACGACCCCACACGCGTCGATGGCACGCACGTAATCGAACAGAAACGAGCGGTCGAAGCACTCACCAAGGCACTCGAAACCGAAGATCTGGGCGAAAAGGACTACCAGATTCGAGAAGCACTCCAGCTACTCGCATTGAAGAAAGAGTAGAGTAGTATCGGTGATAGATCCGCATCATGTACCCTGCGATTCAGAGCGTATATTGCAAAAGGGTTGTTCCTTCTGTAGTCTCGAATTAGTTCAGTAGCATCGAGAACCAACCATCGATTGCAATGATCGAATCGAGTAAAAAATCACGGGAGGAACAAGGAGCAATTCAACATCTCGAAGAGGGATTGAAAGCAGAGGAACTGGACGAGGTTCACTATCATATTTGTCAGACGCTCCAGCTCCTTGGTGTAGAATAAACACCACGTACTGAGCGATGTAGAGGAACTATCTAACGGACTCAACGGTCGGACTCAGATTTCACCATTGGTGGAGTTCCAGTCCCATCTTTTCGTCATTTCTTCTGGTCTGAGACAGACGTCATACCTAGCGGCGTGCCAAAATGGCCCCCAGACAGGCCGTTGATTACTCCGCTCACAACTGCTACCCGGGAAGAAAGATGCTAATGACCGCAACGACGATACCAGCAAGTCCCATTCGGATTCCAGCAATGTACCACCGTTGGCGCGAAATTGACGCCATATACGCACCGAAGGCGAACAGCACGCCGACCGCGACGGCGACCGACAGGATGGTGGCCTGAAACAGCGAAAGTAGCCCACCCTCAAAGAGAAACGGCACGAGTGGTAACACGAGCCCGAACAGAGGCCCAAGCCCGCTCATAAGTGCGTTCACGACCTGTGTACTGGTTTTCTCACGCTCAACCTGGGTCCCACTCAAGTCGGTGAGCATTGTATCCTCAATCTCGTGCAGTTCGGCCTGCATCTCGGCGCGTTCGATCTCCCAGACACTCCACACGCCGGAAGTCGTGAGGCCAACAGCACCCCCGAGACCGATCTTGATGACGGTGAGCCCGTCCGGTACCCCAGACAGGTACGCACCGACGGTGATTCCGACACCGGTGAGAGCACCGTCGAACCCGTTCGAGACGAAGTACCGCCGTGCAATCGGCCCAATTTTGTCAACCCCGATTCGCTCGAGAATCGATTCCGAGTCAGATTTCGCTCCCATCAGTCCTGTGGGGTTGGTGCATCCTCAACGATGTATTCGCCACACGCAACCTGGTCGACTGAGTGAATCGTTCCGCCTGCATCCTGTATAATCGCCTCTACGGCATCGTAGTCGATCGATTCGCCTTCGAGAGTGAGCTTCACGTTCTGAACCTCTTTATCCAGTTCGATGAGCGTCGCGTTGATTCCGGCGACGCTTTCAGCTTCCGCCACCTGTTGAGTGAAGGTCAGCGTGGTTGGTTCGTGGGGTTTCAACACGTCGACAACCAAACGTCGTATCTGGGCCATAGGTCTGTCTACTCTTGGTTGCTCCAAAGTAGTGATGGTAGGACTCACAGAGGGGAGCGCCGACGATACCTGACCGATAGATTCGCACCACGAATTGAGTGCTGGTAATCCTCTCAACCGACCAAACTTCTCAGGAATTGAGGCGGTCAATGCAGAGCGTCAATTGAGCGATAGACCGATTTTCGTTGCGCTGGTAGTGAGGATATGGTTGACAGGCAACTCGCATTCAGCATCCTGCAATTAGTGGCGCTCTCACTCCCTGCGTTCGCCATCCTCCTACAGATAGTGGTAGAAACGGAGATGGCATATACGCACTGGGCAGTTCCGATAACGACCGCCGGACTGGGGCTAGTTCTCATCAGCGGTGCTGTCGTTATCGGGGAACTCATACTTGCCACGACGACAACCACCATGATGATTGCATTGGGGTTCCTCTTCCTTGGGGTACTCAGTATGCTTATCGGAGCCAGTCTTATCGGTTTGCAAACCGGAGCGAAACAACGCCGGCTTCGAGACGGTGAGGACTGACCGAAGGAGTTCACTGAGCAATTTGCACCACGCATCTATTACGCCCAGCAGTGCCGCAGAAGTACCTATTTGGAAAATGACTGTTCGATACAGAGCGTATATTGCTCGGAAGTCACTACCATGAGTTTGCGGTGGTACCCTGCCACCATACTTAGCTAGTCGAGACTGGTACCCTGTTGGGTATGGCTTCCAACGAGCCGCCCGGCTGGGAGTATCGCGTCGTCGAACCGCCACGCGAACCCTCGCAGAAAGAAGCGCGTGACCCGACGAGTCTGCTCGACGAGGTTGCCGACGACGGCTGGGAACTCGACGAGACCATCGACTACGTCGGCGGTGGGACCAAGTTCCTCGTCTTCAGGCGACCCACTGCCGAGGCCGACACGGAGGGCTACCATGAGTGATTCCGGCGGGTCGAACGAGGTTCGGACCGCGAACACGCTTCGGGAACGCATCGAGTTGAATCGGCCATATAGCTGGTTCCTGTTCGGCGGCCATCGGCTAGTCGTCGCCAGCCTCGTCGCAGTGAGCGTCTTCGTCGCCTTCATTCTCATTAGCATCGTCACCTTCCCCTCGTTTCGGGTCCTGCTTCGGTCGGCAGACACCATCGAAACCATGTTCGCAGCCACGATCGGCACCATCGTCACCGGGACGACCCTCGTGGTCACGATCAGCCAGCTCGTCATCTCGCAAGAGAACGGACCGTTGGGCGACCAGCGCCAGCGGATGAGCGACGCGATGGATTTCCGGACCTACGCCGCCAACCTCTTCGAGGACCCGCCCGAAGCCAACCCGGCGCAGTTCCTCGGGCAACTCCTCGAAGCGACCGAGCGTCGGGCCGACGCCCTCGAAGCTCAACTTGCCGACAACGACGACGAGGACCTCCGCCAGCAGGTCGCGGAGTTCCTCGACAGCCTCCGGAACAACGTGGACACAGTCGTGGACGAACTCGACGAGGCGCAGTTCGGCACGTTCGACGTGGTGGCGTCGGCGCTCGACTTTAACTACGACTGGAAGCTCTACCAGATCGAACGCCTCACCGACGAGTTCGCCGACAGCCTCGATGGGGACGACCAGGAGGCGTTCCACAACCTGGAGACGGCGCTGACCATGTTCGGGCCAGCCCGCGAGCAGATCAAGACGTTGTACTTTCAGTGGGAGTTGATCGACCTCTCGCGGTACATCCTCTACGCGGCGGTCCCGGCGCTGGTCGTGGCCGGGTCGATGACCGCGTTCGTCGGCGGCGAAACGGTTCCGGGTGTGACGCTCGGTGTCCCGAATATTACATGGGTGGTTGGAGCGGCCTTTACCATCACGCTCGTGCCCTTCTTTACGTTCCTCTCGTACATTCTCCGCATCGTGTTCGTCGCCAAGCACACGCTTGCGGTCGGCCCGTTTGTCCTCAGGCAATCGTATACGAGCGATTGAGGAATCGACGCCGGAAGTAACAGATTTCAACGGTTCAAAAGACGGCGAAATCGAGGGGATACTGTCGTCCCATCACCACTCACAGGTCAGTTAGTCTTGGACAACCGTTTTCGCATTCTATTACGCATAATACGCACCACGCATCTATTACGCCCAACAGTGTCGCAGAAGGACCCTGTTTGAGAACCGACTGTTCGATACAGAGCGTGTATATCTCATTGCCACCGACGACTTAACCTACAGCTATCAGAAGTGACGTGCTGGATAGAAAGCGCGCATCTTGCAGGAATGATGCTGCGCCCGTTTTACTCTCCGTCAACTGCTGAGCCCCCGGAGCGGTCCGAGACTGTTACCCAGCCGTCCGCCCCGACGCTTATTTTGTAGTCGTTGTACCGAAACTCGACCGTCGAGTTCGTGCCGTTTCGGTTGGCCTCTGGCCGGTCGAACAAGGTGTCGTCGATGCCTGCAATGTCTATCACGTCAGTATACCCCATATCTGTAAGGAAGTTTTCTGCAGATGGCGTCGCCTGAAACGTGACGAACGACCCGTCAATATTGCTCTTCAAATAGATCCCTGAGCCATCTGCGTAATCGTGTACAACGGGCATCATCACTCGGATGCTAAGGAAATCCTATAATTGTTTCTAAGAACATGTGTCGTTCTAGCGGTCTTACTTGGTGAAGCCGGTTAGACAGACCAAACAACACTACTCAGATGAGCGGCGATAAACTGTCTGTCACTCGGTGAAACCCTCTCCAAGGACTCTCCTCGCACTCCAGGCTAACCCTGCGCCGAATATGAACGGAGCAATCGCTATTGGCGAGCAAGTAAGAATACGAAGGAATTCCGTCTATCGAGGTATCTCCCCCGGCGATTCAGTTAAAGGCCCGCAAGCAACGAGTCGCTCTCAACCTCGGCCGTCGACCGATTGGTTGCCGTGTCTTGCTCGACTGCTATGCGCTCGTCCGCAGAGTCCACGATCTCGCGCGAGTGACTGACGACAATTTGTCTGATCGACACCGAGTTCGCGCATCCGCTGTGCGAGGTCGCTGATGCGGCCAACATGGGTTTCATCGAGATGGACGGTCGGCTCGTCAAGGATGAGTGGCGGGAGTGGCGCCTCCCCGTCGATGCCCTCCGCGAGAAGCTGGTAGATCGCACAGCGGAGGGCGAGATTGAACAGCGCCTGTTCACCACCGGAAAGTTCGTCCGGGTCAAGGGTCTCACCGCTTTTCTCGTGGATGGTCACCGCATAGTTGCGGTCGAGTTCGATGCGGGCATACGAGTCGTTCTCGTAGACGAGGCTGAAAACATCGTTCACAAGCTGCTCTAAGTGGACGACGTTCGCCTCGCGCAGGCTGGCACGCAACCCACCGTACATCTGTTCGACCGCCTCGCATTGCTCGACGGCAGTCATGAGCTGCTTTCCCTCTGCCTCGAGAGTCTCCTGCTCCTCACGGAGTACCTCAAGTCGCTCGAGGTCGCCCTCGATCTGGCCCTTCATCCGCTGTTGCTTGTTGCGCTCAGTTTCAAGCTCGGCCTTTTCGGACTCTATATCTTCCACTTCGTTCTGTGCCTTGTCACGCTGCTGTTCGAGGTCGCTAATCCGCTCTTCATCGATAGCGTCCTCGAGCTGCGCCTGCTCGTCGATGAGGCGATCAACACGTGATTTGCGGTCCTCCTTTAGCGCCTCAGCCGGGCTGAGGTTGGACTCTGTCTGGGCCAGGGTCTGGTGTGCATCACTGAGATCGTCAGTCGCCTCGCCAACGGCTTCGAGGTCGGCGATTGTTTGCTCGCTAGCCTCAAGTGTCGCATTTCCTCGTTCGACAGCGAGATGGCAGTCCCGGCAGAGACAGACGAGATTCTCGAGTGTGTGGGCGTCACGTGGATCCTCGAACGTCCGGACTGGCCGGATGTGATGGACGTCGGGATTCTGGCTGAGCGTATCTCGGTCAGCACCACATTGCTGGCAGGCGTGTCCATCCCGTTCAAGTGTTCGACGTCGTGCTCGTGGCCAGCCGTCGCCGTAGAACTCCTCACTGTCCACACCGCCGTTCCAGTTGGGGTTGTCTGAGCCACACCATTTGTCGTCTGCTCGTTGCATAGCCGAGAGCCAAGCACGGTAACAGGTGCGGTCACAGAAGTGGTCCGTCTGCGCATCGGCTTCGGAGGCGAACACGTGCTGGGACTCCCCGCAGCGCGAGCAGGAGACGGTCACCTGCTTCGTCGAGTTGAGATGGACGGTGCACGAGATCGCTTCGTCAGCGACGCAGTCGGGACAGTAGTGGCCGGCCTTCTCCGAGGCGTAGTATGTGAACGTGGCATCGTAAATGAGACAGACACTGGTGGTATTTCCGCGCGTTGAATCGCGGGGACTACTCCACTGTGGACGATTACAGTCGTCACAGCGAGTTCGGTCTTGGTACGGTGCATAAAACGGAATCTCGCAGACTGCACACTGCTTGTTCGGAAGTCGTTCATCGTGAACGGTCGTGTGGTGGACGCGCATCCCTCGTGGAGAAGCGAATTCCCGGTTACAGGTTGGACAGACGTTACTCTCGGGGAGTAGTTCCGTAGTGGACATGGCCCTCGCCCGTCAGGGCCAGAAAAAACGGCAAGCTGATTACACTCCTGTATCCACCGCCGATGCTGACGAATCGAAGTCGTCGGTGTTCCTCGGCGAATCAATTCGAGGTCCGTCAAGCGTCAGCTCAATCCTCGATGGACGAACGAGCGGGAGAATCCAGTTGACGGGCGCTTCTACACCCCCACTTCCTGGCGATTCCCCGTCACCGTAATAGATTTGCGGCAGCAAACAGCAGATACAGAAGCAGCGTCTTTCCGGGAGAGTGACTGAGTAAGGGGGTGTAGAATCCCGAATTCGGAAAGAGGGATATCGGGGCAAAGCGGCGTATCGCGAGAAATCGCTCCGCGCCCGAAAACGGGCGCGGAGCGAGGGTGTGCACGCAGTTTCGGTGACTGGGATAGCGAGCGAGCCCGTTGACTGGGGCGTTCAGTGAGCTCAATCGTAAGCGCCGGAATCCAGATTCGACGGTACATCCCCGTTTTCTATGTCGAATATCGGGGTTTCACCGATTTCATACCTGGGTTCGAGACGGCGAATTGAACCGGCTGTACCCCGCTCTGAAGTCCGCAGAGCGTGATGAAAGCAGAATATGATCATATTCTCGCTGCGAACCGGTACGACCGCACGTCCGAGTTGAAATGCGAAAACGCTGGATACACCCACGTTCCTACGTCGAATTCGGTGATTCAGGCGATGACTCACGCGACACGCTTAGATTCCAGACGTCGTTTCCAAGTGCTCTCTGTAGTGTTTTCGACCTCCTCTCAAGCCATGCCGTGCGCCTGATGGCGCACTCTCCCCCTCGTTTTTCTACACCCGTCTACCACAACCGTTCTCCCGGAAATATTCGAGGGTGTAGCGGAATCCTGTTCGAACGAGGAAGTCTCTCGTCGGTTCTGAGCGCCCGAAACGATGTCGGAAGGGGTGTAGCCGACTCGGCTTGTCGAGCCGAGTCGTCCGGCATTTCCGCTTGTGGCTTCCTCACCAGCGTCCTCGCCCAAGTGCTTTCTCGCACCTCCAAGTAATCGGACTACTGGTGGACTGTCTACAGGGCCACAGAGTTCGTTGTTCCGGTCCATACTCACTAAAGAGGGTTCGGGGTGGCAAATCTCCTAGTGAATGGCAGATTGTTACGGGGCTCAGCCTCTATCGTTCGCCTGTATCGCCAGAGAACAGGCTACGTCGTAGAAAAGACGAGTAGCCGTCCGCTTAGATACGTGAAGTGCAGAATCACGAGGTAAGCTCACCCGCTGGTCGAACAGCCGATTAACCGCTTTCAGTAGTTAAGTATAGATTCACGTTTCTTCTCTCGCTGCTTTGAGCGAGCAACTAAATCGACCACTATCACACCAACCACTTTCGAGCGCCTTGATCCCAGCGACTCCTAACTGGCCTTACGAAGGACGAGACAAATGTCATCGCCGTAGTTGCAGGAATGTCGAAAAAACCTGTAAGCCACAGTCGGGCGATTACCGTGTATGAACAAACATTCCAGACACGGTAACGACGAGTCCGAACCGCACGACAGAACTCGTGGCTACGGACCCGCCGAACACGCTACGTTGGGCGGGCTGACGGTGGCGTCCGACGGACTCCGTCTTGAACCCGATTTCACTCGCGTAGACTCGGGAGTGGAGTTGGAGTGGACGTATCAAATACATGGTGAGCAAGGGGTCGTCACGGAGTTCGAGGAAACCCACGACCAACTCGCTCACCTGATACTCGTCCGTCGGGACCTCACCCGGTTTCAGCACCTGCATCCAAAACTCGACCAGGACGGAGCGTGGTCGGCGGAGTTTACCCTTCCCAATCCAGGCGTCTATCGCGCGTTCGTCGACGTACTCGTCGACGGTCAGCCGACGACCTTAGGGGTCGACCTCCTCGCGTCGGGAAACGCTGAATACGAACCGAACCCCGGGTCGACGCACGAAGCCACCGTTGAGGGGTACGACGTTACGCTGGACCCGGTGAGCGTGTTTCCCGGCGAGAGGACCACCCTCGAATTCGAGGTCCGTCGCGATGGTGAGCGTGTTCGTCTCGATCCGTATCTTGGGGCGCTTGGTCACTTGGTCTCGTTACGCGACGGCGATCTCGCCTACCTCCACGTCCATCCCGAAGAGACCGACCCCGCAGACGGGAACGTTCGGTTCGCGGTCCAGTTTCCGACTTCCGGTCGGTATCGACTCTTCATTCAAGCGAAGCCAAGAGGCGAACTGATCACCGCATCGTTCGACGTCATCTCGGGGAACTGTGAATAGCGTATTTCCACTGTAACAAACGATAACGGGGAGCACGAAACCGCTCTTACTCTATCGGCATACCACCTCGTGTCGGTAGAACGAGGTGATTTCAGTTCGCTCTCACCGACGGGTTCTTCGGTCGAGCGGTCGGCTCGCAGTGGTGGGCCACCGTCATGAGGTTGTAGACTGCCGACCGCCCCGCAGACTCCTCGATGTATCGAAAATCGTCCTCGTCGAGATTGCCCGCGACCTTGAACTCTACTTGGAGGTCACCGAACATGTCCACTGGTTCGCCGTCCTCACCCTCAATGGCTCTCGAAGTCGAACAACGCTATCGTTAAGCCCATCCTCGGTACGGTCGGTGTCTGTACACCGAGACGGATTTTGCGGAGGGCTGCACGCTCTCCACGGGAGGCGAACAGCGACACGTAAAATCCGGCAGGAGTGATCGACGCGACGCACGTAATTGCCTTGAGAGCGAAGAAAACCTATGGCATATCAAACGACGATCGGATGGTCGCTCGTTACGTCTGGAATCGTGAGCCTCGTTCTCTGGTTGATTCCCGGCGACTCGGTCTGGTGGGGAGTCGGCCTTCTCATCCTTGGAATTGTAGTCCTCTATATTCGCCGTGACGACGTCTCTGAGGCTATCTCGGCACTGACTGGTTCGTGAGCGTATTGCGTAGGCCCTGGTATCACGCGACTTGTAGACAATTCTCCCTGAAATCTCTGCGCACTCGGACGAACTGAGTCACGCCGGCTCCGTTCGCTTCGGAATCTGTCGTACCGCCGGTTATGTGAACGAGGGGCGTAGACACCGGCATGACCGACTCGGACAGCGACGAGTTCGATCCGACAGCACGCGAACAGCGCGAAATCGGACACGAGATGGTCGACCAGAGTACGGGCCTCGGCTCGGTGATGGCGCACGCCTACCGTGGCGAGATGGACGAGGCGACCACATGGCGGCAGCGTCTCGGTCAGGCTACCACGTGGGCGGTGACGGTCATCGCAGCGATTCTCACGTGGGCGTTCTCGAACGCGGACAACCCTCATTACATTCTACTCATTGGAATCGTAATCGTCACCATCTTCCTGGGCATCGAAGCCCGGCGGTACCGAAACTACGACGTCTATCGTTTGCGCATTCGACTGCTTCAGCAGAACCTGTTCGCGAACGCCCTCGATCCGTCGCAGGGCGTCGAACATCCGAACTGGCGAGCGGAACTCAGCGAGGACTACCGGACACCGACGCTGAAAGTCACGCTCGGCGAGGCGCTCGCGAATCGGCTTCGGCGTATCTACCTCGCCTTGCTCGGCGTGCTTCTCGCCGCCTGAATATTCCGAATCACCGCATTTACGCCCCGGCAGGACTGGTTCGGGGCTGCCGGAATCGCTGCCGTTCCCGGTTCCGTCGTGGTCGGCGCTGTCGCGACGTTCGCCGTGGCGGTACTCGGAATCGCGTACTGACCCCGGGAACGACACGCGAAGGGAGAGTTTCGCGAAGGTGACCCGGGGACGTGGAAGGACTCTGATGGCGAGTAGACCCGTGCGATCGAGAAGGTGAAACGACGACGAAATCGCTACCGTCCGTGCGGCAGTTCTTGCAGTCCAGTACTGAGGCCTCGTCAATACGGGACGGTGCTCGCGCGTCGTCTGTCATGCGGTCGTCGCGTTTCGGACGAGTGCGGTCACTGTGATTCCTCGTTCTTCTCCACTTCGGTGACGATTCCGTTCCAGTCCGGATGTTCGGCACCATTCCGACACTCCCAGCCTCCTTCGACGTCGATTCCGTTGGCGTACGCCCGCCGAAGGAGCACTTTCAGCTCCGCGTACAATGCATCGTCGGACGTGAGCGGGGTTTCTTCGGTCACCTCCCGAAACTGGACGCGTGTGGGGTGATCGTCTACGATACCGAAACGGAGCAGGTCCGAAACGTGACCGATGAACTGGGCCAGGAACTACTGGCGCTGATTCAATGGTTCTCAAAAGCAAGTCGGACTATTAGCATCTAGTTCCGCAGAGGCGGTTTTGGTCGATGGTACCGCACAATTAGGCGGGCTTAAACGAGGGCAAGCACGCTTAATGTCTTCCGAACCATGATTGCGTATCCACGTGGTAATCCATGCTATTGTCCCGCCTGATTCAGTCGTCGGACTTCAGGTGAGTTTGGAGCCGCTCATGCCGTTACAAGCCACGGGAGGTGTGCGGTTCCTGTACACGCTCGTTGGTATTGGTGTTCTCCTGGTCACGACGATCGACGTCTTTTGGACCATCTTGTGGACCAACGGCGGTGCAGGTCTGCTCACCTCACCGCTGATGAAAGGGACGTGGCGCGGGCTCAGAACGGTAGACCGTCAGGAGTCCCTGGTACTTACGCTGGCCGGACCGCTCATCCTCGCGTTCACGCTCACGATGTGGGTCGTACTGCTCTGGGCGGGGTGGACGTTACTCTTCGCTGGCGATGTGAACGCGCTCAACTACACGCGCGGTCCCGGACCCGTCCGATGGGTCGGACGGGGGTACTTTGTAGCGTACACCATGTTCACGATGGGCAACGGAGACTTCAGTCCGACCAGTCCAATCTGGCGGATAGTCACTGCATTCACGAACGCAAGCGGCATGATATTGATCACGCTCATCGTGACGTACGTCGTCTCCGTCCTGCGAGCCGTCGTCAACAAGCAATCGTTTGCGAGCAGCGTTATGGGAGTGGGCGAGACGAGCGAAGCGTTCGTCCGTTCGGGATGGGACGGTGACACCCTCCGGCAACACGACCTCCCGTTAGAGTCGTTCGCGTCGAGTCTGAGTACCCTGGCGGCCCAGCACAAGGCGTATCCGATCCTTCACTACTACCGTAGCGAACGGAAACAACACGCTGCCCCGGTCGCAGTCGCCGTCTTCGACGACGCACTGACTATCATCCGCTTCGGCGTCGACCCTGAGCGACGTCCTAACGAACCCGTTATCGAAACCGCTCGATCGGCTACTGAAGACTACGTCCGGACGGCCATGAGTCCACCCGCCGGTCACACGCCGCCACCGCCGAACCTTAATCGCCTCCGCGACGCGGACATCCCCGTCGCATCCGACGAGGAGTTCACCGACAAGTTAGCCGACCTGGCGGAACAGCGCCGTGAACTACTCGGTGTGGTCGAGGCCCAAGAGTGGGAATGGCCCTCAGAGCGACAGCAGTGAACGAATCTCGTTCCTCGGAGATCGTTTTGTTGCCAGTCCAGTCAGACACTCGACCCTCAAACGTTAACCCCGTTGGTGTTTTGATTTTCTGAAGAGTATCTTCCTTAACCTTCTACTACCGTCCTCCCGGGTAAACTCGAAGGTGTAGCGGAATCTCGATTCCACTAGAACGCCTTTCGTCGATTCTGTGCGCTCGAAACGTGTTTCGACGAGGCGTAGCTGACCAACCCCTTGTGAGTTAGTCCGTCGTTCTGTCAGTCAACACGACCCCTCCCAGCCAGTCGGAACTATCGACTCGCTCCTCGGGTTTGTTATATGCTAGCAAACCTTATAGTGGTCACGGTCATATCCTCACGACAGACGCATCGGTATGTCGACGCACACCCAATCGTCACGGTCGATAAGGCTGGCGCTTCCGCCGGACGAACAGTGGACGCTCCACCACGTCCTCCTGCACCGAATCGAGCGAGAACGAACCGCCGAGAACCCGACGGGAATCGACCCGCCGCCGCTCGAAGTCTACCGGGCGTTCGAAACGCTCGACGCCGGCGAGTCGCGCTTCACCGCCGGGCAACTGGAAGCGGTGCAGGACGTCCTCGGGACGTACCAGCGGTCGACCGACTGGTGGGAACTCGAACGGTCGACGCTCGAACAACTGCTACACCGCGTCGCGACGGCGCTCGAACACGCGGACGGCGACACATCCCGATAGGCCGCGACCGCGGTCGGCGTCGTTTACTCCGTCCTGCTCGACTGAAGTTCGGCACGTGCGCCGACATCGCTTGGCTCCCCACTGCCCGAAAGGGATACCCCGCTCGACGGTCTAGGTCCCGCCTCCGGACGGGGACTGGCCACGTGATACCGAGAATACTCGACGGCGCGCTCGAAACCGGTCGCGGCATCGGCGTCACCGAACTGCTCCACGCGCAGGCGGGTTGGCCGCTGGTCGTGGTGTTCGCGGTCGTCACCCAGTTGGGCGACGTGTGGTTCCTCTTCCTGCTCGGGAGCGTCCTCTACGTCGCGGGCGACGAACTGCCCCGGTGGGGAATCGACCGGCGGCGTGGGCTGTTCGTGCTGTCGCTCGTGGTCGTGTACGTGGCGCTCATCGGCGTACTCAAGACCGTCTTCGTGCTTCCGCGACCACCGGGAGCGGGTAACCCGCCGGCGCTACGGTGGATTCCGTCGGCGTTCGGCGGGCTGTTCACCAGTATCACGACCGCGGACGGTCCGGGGTTCCCGAGCGGCCACGCCCTCGGGACGACGATGGTCTGGGGCGGACTCGCGCTCGTCCTCGACCGAGGCACGTCCCGGACCCGCGCAGTCGTGGCCGGAGCGGTCGTGACGCTGGTTTCGCTCGCGCGCCTCGTTCTCGGCGTCCACTACCTCGTCGACGTGCTCGTCGGTGCCGTCGTCGGCCTGGCGGTCCTCGCGGGACTCTACTGGCTGGCCGACCGGGGGACGACGCCCGGTCTGGCCCTCCTCGCCGCAGTCGCAGTCGGACTTCCCGGACTGGTCCAACACGTTACCTTCGACAGCGTGGCCGCCGTCGGAAGCGCGGTCGGCGGCTGGGTCGTGTGGCGCGGGGTCACGGATTCGACGGCCGCCCATCCGACGAACGGCCGGGAGGTGTTCGCCGGATTCGCCGTGGTCGGGGTCGCCGGAGCGCTCTTCGGGGCGGTGTACACGTTCGAACCGTCCTATCCGCTCACGTTCGTGGGGAGCGCGCTCACCACCGGCGTCGTCGTGGCGGCGCCGCTGCTGGGCGAGCGACTGGCCTGAAAGAAATCGAGAACGATGCCTCCGGGACGGTGGACGGTATCGGACGACCGGAACCGGTCGACGGCGGAGGGAGTCGGGGTTCGAACTAGTCCTGTTCGGTCGTCGGTTCGTCGGCGGCACCCGTCGCGGCGGCGCGGCGGCGCCGGCCGACGAACCATCGCAGTTCGAAGCCGCCCCAGGCGAGGAGGGCGACCAGACCGAGCGCAATGGCGAAGACCTCGGGGACGCCCATCCAGATGGGCGTGATGTACATCAGCCCGTTCAGGTACTTGCCCGGAATGAGCCCCTTCGCGTTGATCCAGAACCGGTTGACGAGACTTCCCGACCGCGAGGCGATGTTGGCCGAGCGTGCGCTCGGACCGTTCGTCGACTCGTCGCCGGTTTCCAGTCGCTCGACCTCGTACGGGAACGCGATGTTGAGACTCCAGACGACATCGCCGTTCTCGTCGACCTCGAACACGCGGTTCCCGTTGGAGTCCGCGATCAGGGTGTGGCCGTTCGGCAGACGGTCGGCGTCGCGGGGCCACTGCATCCGGGCGTCCCGCCAGATCCACGACTGGGTCCAGTTCCCGTCGCTACGCTGGTACTCGACGACGCGGTTGTTCTCGCTGTCGGCGACGATCGCCGCGGGGCCGCCGTTCGACGCGTTGACGAAGTCGGGGTTGTGCTGCTCGTAGAGGATGCCGTAGTTGTCCTCCTTCCCGAGGGTCTGGGCCTTCTGGACGGTGTGGTCGTCGGACGACAGGAAGAGCACGCGGTCGAGGTTGCGAGCGCTCACCATGATTCGACCGTCCTTCAGCACCTCGACGTCGTTGATGTGCGTCCAGTCTTCGGGGAACGGGCCGCCGGTCTTCCCGGGGTCGTAGGCGTCGGTGGCGTTCCAGCGCCAGACGAGTTCGTCGGACGTGGTGTTGACCACGAACACCCCGTCGAGGAAGATGTCGGCGACGGCGAGGTGCGTGTCGTTGATGCGGTCGACGTCGTGGTACCGCGTCGCCTCCTTGCCCGGCGTGAGGTGGCCCCACACCTTCTCGACCGTCCCGGTCGTGAGGTTCACGCGCTCGACGCCGTTGTACGTACACGCGTTCGCGTCGGCGTGGACCTCGTAGTAGGTTTGCCATGTTTCGTTGGAGACGCCGTACTGGCTCGCGTTCCACTCGCCGGCGTCGGGACACTCGTCGCCGCTCCGGTGGTCGGCGTACGAGTACTCGACGGTCGCGCGGGTTCCCGGGACGGGGTCGACGTCCCAGTACCGCGTGTGGGTGTCGTTGTAGTAGCGGACCGTCCCGTTCGGGTTGAACGCGACGAGTTCGGCCCGTGCGCGCGGACCCTCGCTGGCCTGTCCGCGCCAGGAGTTCGAGTCGGTCGCGACGACGGTGATGCCGTCCGCTTCCGGTGCAATCTTTGCGCTCCGGTTTTCGACCCCGTCGCTACCGAGGTGGGACTCGAACGTCGTGTCGGTCACCGACGTCGCGAATCCGTATCCGACCGATACGACGGAGAGCGTCAGGAGCGCGGCGAAGAGAATCCGGACGTGCCGCTTCGAGAGCGACGTCATCGGTTCGAAAGCCCTCGCACGTGAAGCCTGCAGTTAGCGGCTACGAGTCCGATATGTCTATGGAGGAGACACATATCGTCGTCGACGAACATACCTACACTTCACCGTTCCCGAGCAAATAGGTTTTCCTCGACGGCGTCGCACGTGGAGTTCGAGAAACCGTCGGTATGCCGGACCGACGTCTCACTCTGCGGGGTATTCGACTCGGTGGCGTCTTCCGCTCGCCGAGGAACCGTGTTCCGCTTCGCGGACGTCGCTATCGTTCACGAAGGGCTGGAGTAACATCGTCGAAGGGAGTCGGTGTACGTTATCGAGCCACGTTCTGCCATTCGGCTTTTGAGTGTCGACACGCAACTGTGAAGTTACAATGGGCGGGGAATCTCCGGAGAACACGGCGACGACAGGAGGACAGGCCGAAGGTGGTGGAGGAGACGTGGAAGCGGAACTGTCGCGGGACATGAGCCTCTCCGACGTGACCTTCATCGGCGTCGGCGCGATGATCGGCGCGGGCGTGTTCGCATTGACCGGGTTCGCCGCCGGCCTGGCCGGTCCGGCGCTCACGCTCGCGTTCCTGCTCAACGGTTTCGTGGCGATGTTCACAGCGGTGTCGTACGCCGAACTCGGCGCGGCGTTCCCCGAAGCCGGCGGGGGTTACCTCTGGGTGAAAGAAGCACTGGTCGACCCGAACGGTTTCTACGCGGGGTGGATGAGCTGGTTCGCCCACGCCGTTGCGTGTTCGCTCTACGCGGTCACCTTCGGGGCGTTCCTGCTCGAACTGATTCACTACGCGGGATTCCTTCCCGCACCCGGTCCCGGCGGCAGTCACATCCAGCTTCTCGGGTTCATCAACGGTCACATGCTCGAGAAGTTGTTCGCGGTCGGGATGATCAGTCTGTTCGCGTACATCAACTACCGCGGGGCCGAAGAGACGGGAACCATCGGTATCGTCGTCACTGGCATCAAAGTCATCGTCCTCGGCGTCTTCGTCGCGTTCGGCATCCTCGCCACGCTCAACACGCCCAACTGGCCCTCGCAGTTCCTCGCCAGTCCGACGTTCGCGCCGAACGGCCTGTTCGGCATTGCGGGCGCGATGGGCTTTACGTACATCGCGTTCGAGGGCTACGAGATCATCGTCCAGTCCGGTGAAGAGGTCGTCGACCCCGGTTCGAACATCCCCAAGGCGGTGTTCTACTCGATGGCCATCGTCGTTCCTATCTACATTCTGGTCGCGTTCGCGTCCATCGGCGGCATCGACGTGACCCAGAACCTCGTCGCGGCCGCCGGCCTCGGCGGTCAGGAGGCCGTCTACACGTGGGAACTGATGGGCGCACTCGGCGAGATGGGCATCATTCGAGCCGCGGGGCAGTTCGTTCCGTACGGCGTGCCGCTATTGTTGTTCGCGGGGCTGGCGGCGACGATGAGCGCGCTCAACGCGACGGTGTACTCGTCGAGTCGGGTGTCGTTCGCGATGGGCCGCGACCGCGCGCTCCCACAGATATTCGAGAAGATCGACGACGACCAGAAGACGCCGTACTTCGCCATCTTCGCCTCGGCGGTCATCATCGCGGTGATGGCGGTCGCGCTCCCGATCGAAGCGGTTGCCGCCGCCGCCGACATCATGTTCATCCTGCTGTTCGTGCAGGTCAACTGGACGGTGGTGCGAATGCGCCAGACCCACCCCGACCTGCCGCGGACCTACAAGGTGCCGTTCATGCCGTGGCCGCCGCTCATCGGCATCGGCCTCCAGATGCTACTGACGCCCTTCCTCATCTACACCCTCGGACTGGAGGCGTTCGGCATCGGGACCAGCAACCACGGCCTCATCGCGCTTGTGACGGCGGCCGTCTGGATGGGCCTCGGTCTGGTGGTGTACTACGGCTACTCCAAACAGCAGGAGGCCGAGCAGATCGAAGAGGAGACGCCGACGCTAATCAGCGAAGAGACGCCTCGGGAGAGCGAGAACCAGATCGTCGTCCCGGTTTCGAACACGGAGAACACCGAGCAACTGATGCGGTCGGCGGTCGACATCGCCCGGGAGAACGACGGCGAGATCCTGGTGATGAGCGTCGTCACCGTTCCGCACCAGACGCCGCTCTCGCAGGGCCGCCAGTACGTCGACCAGGAACGTGACGTCGTGGACGCGGCGATGGAGATCGCGGAAGCCGAGGACGTACCCGTAAGCGGCGTCGTCCGGGTCGGCCACGACGTCTCGGACGCGATTCTCAACACGGTCGAGCAGTACGACAGCGAGACGGTGTTGATGGGCTGGGAGGGCCAGCACAAGAGCCAGCGCCGCGACATCGTCCTCGGAAGCAACGTCGACGAAGTGGCGACCGAGGCCGAGGCGGACGTGCTGGTCGAGCGAATCGGTCGGGACGCGACCGGGGAGGCCGACGACATCCTCGTCCCGGTCGCCGGCGGCGACCACTCGAAGTTCGCCGCGGAACTGGCCGACGACATCGCCAAACAGCACGACGGGCGCATCGATATCGTCCACGTCGTCGACCCCGACGCTGACGAATCGAAGCGGCGGGAGGCCCGAGAGATGTTCGAGGAGGTCACGGCCGACCTCGAAACCGAGAACGTCGACACCGAGGTAATCGAACACGACGACGTGGTCGACGCCGTCGTCGAGCGCTCGGGCGAGTACGACGTGTTGCTCGCGGGCGCGACCCGCGAGGGACTGCTCCAGCAGTTCGTGTTCGGTTCCATCCCCGAGAAGATCGGCTGGGGCTCGAACGGGACGGTCATCATGGCGAAGAAGAACCGCGGTATCACCTCGAAGGCCAAGGGATGGTTCGGTAGCTAAGCCCGCGTTTCCCCCTTCGACGAAGGAGCCGCGAACGCCGCTCGGACCGAATCGAACCGCGTCGAATCGATGTCGTTCGAGTTTCCACGGGGTTCACCGCGATTTCCCTTTCCGGTCGCTCTCCGATTTCTCCGAGTCGTAACCTACTAATGATACACCGTCAACCCGTTCGTATGTCAAACGGTTTTCTGAAAGAGGCGGCGGGGACGTTCGGTGCCGCGTTCGCCATTCTCGGACTCTTCTACGTCACCCAGGTCGGGTTCGAGTTGAGCGAACGTCTTCGCGCCGCGTCGTTCGCACTTCTGTTGTTCGCCGGGATTCTGGCGCCGCTGCTCTGGGTAACCGTTAACAAGCGGCGGCGGTCCTGAGCAACAACCGGGAAACATCGCGCTGGTACTTCGCATCGCCGACTCGCTGTAACTACCCTCCGGAGTCACTCCCCGATGACGAGTCCGCCGACTACGCCGATGAATCCGAAGAAGACGCATGCGTACCCCAGAAGCAGGGACGTCGACCACAGCGGTGCAATCGCCAGCAGTATCCCGACGAGTGTCAATTGGATGCCGAGTAACATCGTTTTGATGCCACGAACGTCTTCCGAGCGCATGCATTCCTATTTTGGATATGCGAGAAATATCTTCCTATAGTTACAGAACACCGGACGAAGGGAGGACCATCGAACGGTAACCGATACTCCTTCGGCCACTGTCTCGTTATCGAAAGTGGAATAATAAGCGTAATAGCGATTCGAATCGGTAGCGGGTTCAAGTAGGGGGATTGCGGTAGCAGGTTCTTTTATTACCTCAGAATCTGTACGTTGGTGCAATGGCAGAGGACTCGTCGCACGACGTAGCGGCCGGTGAGGGAACCGGGGAAGGTGAAGTCGAGACGGAACTGTCGCGGGACATGAGTCTGTTCGACATCACCTTCATCGGCGTTGGCGCGATGATCGGCGCGGGCGTGTTCGCGCTGACCGGCTTCGCCGCCGGCCTCGCCGGTCCGGCGCTCACCCTCGCGTTCCTACTCAACGGTTTCGTGGCGATGTTCACGGCGGTGTCGTACGCCGAACTCGGCGCGGCGTTCCCCGAAGCCGGAGGCGGCTACCTCTGGGTGAAGGAGGCGCTCGTCGACCCCAACGGCTTCTACGCGGGGTGGATGAGTTGGTTCGCCCACGCCGTCGCGTGTTCGCTTTACGCGGTCACCTTCGGGGTGTTCTTGGTCGAGTTGATCATCTACGCTACCGGCCTACCGCATGAGTTCCACCTCCTCGGATTCATCACGCCGATAATGGCCGAGAAGGGGCTCTCGGTCGTCATGGTCGCGGCGTTCGCGTACATCAACTACCGCGGGGCCGAGGAAACCGGGAAAGCGGGCGTCATCGTCACCGGCATCAAGGTCGTCATTCTCGGTGCGTTCATCGCGTTCGGCGTCTATGCCACCGTCACCGCGCCCCAGTGGACGGACAAGTTCTTCAACAGCCCATCGTTCGCGCCGAACGGCCTGTTCGGCATCATCGGCGCGATGGGCTTTACGTACATCGCGTTCGAGGGCTACGAGATCATCGTCCAGTCCGGCGAGGAGGTCGTCGACCCCGGCAAGAACGTCCCGAAGGCCGTTTTCTACTCGATGGCCATCGTCGTGCCCATCTACATTCTGGTCGCGTTCGCGTCCATCGGCGGCATCGACGTGACCCAACGTATCATCGGCCTCGCGGAGGTGAGCGGCCAGCAGAACATCTACACGTGGGAGCTACTGGGCGAACTCGGCGAAC
Source organism: Halorussus vallis (assembly GCF_024138165.1). Lineage (NCBI taxonomy): Archaea > Methanobacteriati > Methanobacteriota > Halobacteria > Halobacteriales > Haladaptataceae > Halorussus > Halorussus vallis. Next base: position 263,218 of record NZ_CP100000.1, read on the forward strand.
TCGGCATCATCCGGGCGGCGGGCCAGTTCATGCCCTACGGCGTGCCGCTGTTGTTGTTCGCGGGGCTGGCGGCGACGATGAGTGCGCTGAACGCGACGGTGTACTCGTCGAGTCGGGTGTCGTTCGCGATGGGCCGCGACCGCGCGCTCCCCGGGTCCTTCGACAAGATTCACCCCGAGAAGCGGACGCCCCACTGGGCGATCTTCGTCTCTGCGATCCTGATCGCGGCGATGGCGGTCGTCCTTCCCATCGAGGCCGTCGCGGCCTCCGCCGACATCATGTTCATCCTACTGTTCGTGCAGGTCAACTGGACGGTGGTACGGATGCGCCAGACCCATCCGGACCTGCCACGCACCTACGAGGTACCGTTCATGCCGTGGCCGCCGCTCATCGGTATCGGCCTCCAGATACTGCTGACGCCCTTCCTCATCTACACGTTGGGCCTCGAAGCGTTCGGCATCGGCGAGAGCAACCACGGCCTCATCGCGCTGGTCGCCACGGCCGTCTGGATGGGCCTCGGTCTGGTGGTGTACTACGGCTACTCCAAACAGCAGGAGGCCGAGCAGATCGAAGAGGATACCCCGACGCTCCTGACGGAGGCGACCCCGTCGAACGCGGAGAACCAGATCGTCGTCCCCATCGCGAACCCCGAGAACGCAGACCAGTTGATGCGGACGGCGGTCGACCTCGCGAAGGACAGGGACGGAGAGATTCTCGCGATGAGCGTCGTCACCGTCCCCCAGCAGACGCCCACCAGCGAAGGGCGGAAGTTCGTCACCGACGAGCGCGAAACCCTCGACCACGCGATGGACATCGCCAGAGAAGCCAACGTCCCCGTCAGCGGGACGATCCGCATCGGCCACGACATCGCGGAGGCGATCCTCAACACCGCCAATCAGTACGACAGCGACGCGATACTGATGGGGTGGAAGGGTCAACACAAATCCCAGCGACGCGACATCATCCTCGGGAGTAACGTCGACAGGGTCGTCCAGGAGGCGCACTGCGACGTGATGGTCGAGCGAGTCGCTCCCGACGCGACCGGCGAAGTCGACCGGATTCTCGTCCCGACCGCCGGCGGCCCGCACGCCGAGTACGCCGAGGAGATAGCGGACGCCATCGCCTACGCACAGAACGCCGAGGTCGACGTGGTCCACGTGATCGAACCGGGTGCCAGCGAGCAGGACCGAAACGACGCCCAGGCGCTCGTCGACGACGCCGCCGACACGTTCCGGGAGGACGTGACGGTGACCGGCGAGGTCGTCGAAGGGTCCAACGTCGTGGATACCATCATCGAACGGTCGGCGAGTTACAATCTCGTCGTCGTCGGCGCGACTCGCGAAGGCCTGCTCGACCAATTCGTCTTCGGTGCGATTCCGGAGCAAATCGGACGCCAGGCGCAGGACACGGTCATCATGGCCAAGCGGAACTTGGGCATCACGTCGAAGGTGCGCAGGTGGTTCGGAAGCAAGTAGAACCTAACTTCTCCGCGTCCCTGTCCGTCGTCCGTTCGTCTTTCTCGACGAGTACTCCGTGTGCTTCCGTCACGTCATGCGGAAGGAGTTGAGAACCGATGCCGCCCGCACTAACGATAAGCAGGCCGGGCACAGTTTATGATTAGGAAGTAAATAGGAGGTAGAATTTCGGAACCCGTGGTTCTAAATAGATGGCTGAAACATATACTACGAGATGACGCCGAGTGCCGAGGACGGTGCGGAGGAAGTAGCCTCGCCCGACGCTGAACTTCCGGGCGAGTTGACTTCCCGATTGAACGACCTCGACGAGGAGTCCCTCCGCGCGGTTATCGTGTACGCCCAGTCGCTGTTACCGTCACCGCCCACGGTGACAGATTTGCTCGCCGAACGAGCGGAAGACGACCTCGTCGAGATAATCGAACACGAGGGGTACACGACCGTGAAGAAGATGCAACCGTGCGCCGAAGGCTGCGAAGACTGTCCGCACGGTCCCTACCTCTATCGCGTCCGTGCCGAGCGGTCCCCCGAAGACGGCGCACCGTCGTTGCGCTGGGACTTTCTCGGAAGGGTGAACGAGTAGATTCGCCGGACGGGTCGGCCGCAGAACGAGCGCGGCCGTGAGGGGTCGTCGAGACGCGAAACCGCCGAAGCTCGTCTCCGCGGGAACCGGGATGATTTTCGGGGTTCGCCGCCCGAAACGGGATCTGACGACTGCGAACCCCAACGCTGCTGAAACCGGTCGTTTTAAACCGCTCGTCTCCATCCGCGTACGTAATGCCCTTTTGCCGTTTGGAGACTCCCAGAGGTGGATAACGGATGCCGAAATCGCTGGAGCGCGACCTCGGACTGTACGCGACGATCACCATCAGCATCGGCGCGATGGTCGGCAGTGGTATCTTCGTCCTTCCGGGACTGGCGGCCGGGAAAGCCGGACCCGCCGCGATATTCGGGTATCTCCTCGCCGGATTCATCGTCCTCCCGGCGGCGCTGTCGAAGGCGGAGATGGCGACGGCGATTCCGGAGTCGGGGGGAACGTACCTCTACATCGACCGCGCGATGGGGCCGCTTCCCGGAACGATAGCCGGAATCGGCGCGTGGTTCTCGCTGGTATTCAAGAGCGCGTTCGCGCTGGTCGGCCTCGGCGCGTATCTCCTCCTCTTCGTCCCCGTTTCGGAAGGTTCGCTCGTGTTCGTGAGTCTCGGCCTCGGTCTGCTTCTCGTCGTCGTCAACGTGCTCGGCGCGAAACTCACCGGCGGACTCCAGGCCGCAGTCGTGAGTCTGGTCCTTCTTGTGCTGTTGCTGTTCGTCGGAGACGGGATGATCTCCGTCGATAGCAGTCAGTACCACCCGTTCTTCACCCACGGAGTCGACGGACTGTTCGCCGCGACGGGACTCGTCTTCGTCTCCTACGCCGGGGTGACCAAGATCGCCAGCGTCGCCGAGGAGGTAGAGAACCCCGGCCGGAACATTCCCATCGCCATCCTCACCTCCATCGTCGTGATGATGGCGGTGTACACGCTGACCGTCTACGTGATCATCGGCGTCTCGCCGACGGACGCGCTCACGGCCAAGGACATGCTGACCCCGATGGCGCTGGCGGCCGGCGGTACTCTGGGTCGCGTCGGAGTGATCGGTATCTCCGTCGTGGCGGTTCTCGCGCTGACGAGCATGGCGAACGCGGGCATCCTGTCGTCGTCGCGGTATCCCCTCGCGATGAGCCGAGACGACCTCGCACCGGAGTCCGTCGGGAGCGTCAGCGAGCGGTTCAAGACGCCCGTCGCTTCGATTCTGTTCACCGGGACGATTCTCCTGGTCCTCGTCGCGTTCGTCCCGGTGCTCGAACTCGCCAAACTGGCCAGCGCATTCCAGATACTCGTGTTCGCGTTCATCAACGTCGCGCTGATCGCGTTCCGGGAGAGTTCGCTGGACTGGTACGACCCGGAGTTCACGGCTCCGGGGTATCCGTTCGTCCAGATCGGCGGCTTCCTGGCGAGTCTGCTCCTCCTCACCCAGATGGGGGCGATTCCGCTGGTCGGCGCGTTCGGCCTCGTCGTACTGGGTGCGGTCTGGTACCGGGTGTACGGGCGCGAACGGACGAAACGCGAAGGAGCGGCGGTGGACGCCGTTCGCCGGTCGACCGATAGCCGGTCGCTAGAGCAGACCGAGCGGACCTTGACCAGCGAGTCGAAGCGCAACATCCTCGTTGCGATGGGCGAAGACACCTCCACGGAGCGAGAGCGGACGTTGCTCACCATCGCCGCGTACGTCGCCGCGTCGACCGACGCGCGAGTGTACGCGGTCCGATTCGAGGAAGTCCCCGAACAACTGACGCTATCGTCGGCGACTTCGATGGACGAGGACGACCGGGAGTTCGAAGCCGCGACCGAGCAACTGGCCGAAGAACTGCCGGCCCGAATCGAACCCCGGGAGATCGTCTCGCACAACACCGGCCGGGCGGTCGTCAACTTCGCGACCGACATCGACGCGAGCCTCCTCCTCGGGGAATGGCGATCCGAGGGACTCCGGGCCGAGTTGCTCGACCGCGACGTCGACTGGTACATGAACCGTGCGCCGTGCGACGTCACCTTCGTCCGCGACCGCGGCTTCGGTTCCATCGACGAGATCACGGTGTTGACCCAGCGGGGACCGTACGGCCCGACCAAGGTTCGACTCGCCAACGCGTTCGCGGAGCAAGCGGGCGCTTCGCTGCGGTTCGTCACCGCGGTCGGACCCGACCCGACGCAGGAACAGATCGACACGACGGAGGAGTTCCACGAGGAACTCGCCGACCTCTGTACGGTACCGGTCGAGCTAGATATCGTTCGGAGCGAAGATCGGCTCTCGGGGGTTATCGATGCCGCGGTGGGGAGCGACTTCGCGGTAGTGGGGGCGGTCGCGCACTCGAAACTCCACGACATCTTCCTCGGCGATCCGGCCGTGACCATCAGTTCGGGCCTCGACTGTTCGGTTCTCTTGGTCCATCCCCAGGACTCGCGCGGCCAGTCGTTCCTGAACGCCCTCATCAAGCGAGTCGCCTACTGAATCCGGTTTCCCGTCGTCGACTCTCCCGAACGACATCGCCGGTCCGTCGTCAGCGTCGAGACGAGGCGGAGTCGGCAGTCCGACGGAGCGTCGACGCGCCGTCGCCGTGCGACGGCCCCGTCGCGGAGTTCAGTTTCCCCCGACGGCCTCACCGACGAACGGACTCGTGGTCCTCGTAGTGACCGAACGCGTCGGTGACGTCGGGCGTCGCGCCGGACGCCGAATAGACGGTGAGAACGTCGCCGGCTTCGATTCGGGTCTTACCCTTCGGGGTGAGGGGCGGTTCGTCTCCGGGTTGTTCGATGGCGACGATCAGCGTATCTTCGCCGAGCAAATTCTGCTCGTCGGCTTCCTGGATTGTCTTGCCCGCGATGGCGGCGTCTTCGGCGACGGCGATTTCGAAGACCTCCGCGTCGCCGCCGAGGTGCATGAAGTCGATGATCGCCGGTCGCTTGACCGCGCGGTAGAGGTAGTCGGCGATGAGCCGTTGCGGGTTCTCGATAGTGTGGACCCCGATCTGGCGAAAGAGGCTCATGTGGTCGGGGTTGTGGACGACGGAGACGATTTCGGGAATCTCTATCTCCTTGGCGAGCAGACAGACCATCGTGTTGGTAGCGTCCTGGTCGGTCGTGCTAATGATGGCGTCGGCCCGCTCGGCGCCGGCGTCGTAGAGCGTTTCTTTGACAGTGGCGTCGTCGTTGATTACGAGAGCGTCGAACGCGGTCGCGGCCCTGTTCGCACGTTCCTCGTCGTACTCTATGACGGCGACGTCGTTACCCTCCCGCGTAGCCGCCTCGATGAGCGGCGTACCGATCTGGCCGGCGCCGACGATGATGATGTACATACTGATTCAGTACGGCGCTACCCCCTTGAGACGTGCGGCTCGACACCCGGTCGTCCGAGGAGTGTAACGTTGTTCAGCGCACATCATTGCAGAGCACGTGTATGATGAAAGACGGGATGCAGTGCCCGGTAATCATCGACCTTGCCGACACTTCGGCGGCCTAATCGTTGTCTACGCGAGTCTGACGGTTTCAGGGACCGAGTTAGCGAGGCGCCGTTCCCCGCGAGTGATACGTCGAGAAGACGTTCGGGAACGGAATCACAGACAGCCCCTCTCCGAACGCGGACGCCGGAGCTAGGACCGCCAGTACGTCGGCGTCAGCAGGACGAGAACGGGCAGAATCTCCAGTCGGCCGATCCACATGAGAAACACCATGAACAGCTTCGTGGTCGACGGGAACGGGAGGTAACTGTTCATCGGGCCGACGATGCCGAAGCCCGGCCCCACGTTACCGAGGGTCGCCGCGACCGCGCTCATCGCGTCGAGCGCGATCAGGTCCATGCCCGTCCGGGCGGCGTCGACGTAGACGACCAACGCCGCGACGAAGAAGATGACCAGGTACAGCAGGGTGAACGCGTAGATACCCCGGACCGCCTGTTCGTCCAGGGCGCGACCGCCGAGGCGGACCGGCCGGACCGCCTCCGGGTGGACCGTCGTGAACAGTTCGCGCTTGATGGACTTGAGGACGACCAGCCAGCGGACGATCTTGACGGCACCGCCGGTCGACCCCGCAGAACCGCCCACGAACAGCATCACGAACAGCACGTACTGGGCCGGTGTGCCCCAGGTGTTGAAGTCCATGCTGGCGTACCCCGTCGTCGTCACCAGCGAGACGACCTGGAATATCGCGTGGCGCAGCGCCTTCTCGACCTCGCCGCCGATGGGGCCGACGGCAGTCTGTTCGGCCGTTCCGCCAGCGAACAGCAGCACCGTGACGAGCGCCGAGAACGTCGCCAACACGCCGACGTAGAACCGGAACTCGGTGTCCTCGCCGAACACTTCGACTTCGCCGTTCAGCGCGTGCCAGAACAGCGCGAAGTTGGTCCCCGCGGCCACCATGAACGGAATGATGAGCCACTGAACCGCCGCCGAGAAGGCCTCGATGCTGCGCGCGGCGGGCGAGAAGCCGCCGGTGGCCATCGTGGTGAAACCGTGTGCGACCGACTGGTAGAGGGTCATGTCCGGCGCGAGGCCGGCGAGGTGAAGGCCGTACAACAGGGCCATCTCCACGGCGGTGATTCCGAGGTACGCCTTCCAGAGCGCTCGCGCGGTTTCCGCGATGCGCGGCGTGAGCTTTTGGATGCCGGGACCCGGCGCTTCGGCGTCCATCAGTTGCGCGCCGCCGACGGAGAGTTCGGGCAGGATGGCGACGGCGAGGACGACGATTCCCATCCCACCGAGCCACTGGGTCTGCTGGCGCCACATCATCAGCGCCCGCGAGTGTCGCTCGAAGCCGATGCTCCCCATCACGGTCGCCCCGGTGGTCGTGAATCCGCTCATCGACTCGAAGATGGCGTTGACCGGCTGTGCGACCGTTCCCTCTCCGGCGATGACGTAGGGGACCGCGCCGACGAGCGAGACGGCGAGCCACGTCAGCGCGACCATCAGAAAGCCCTCGCGTGCGCCCAGGTCGGGGTCGTCGTCCAGTTGTTCGAGCCCCCAGCCGATGGCGACCGCGATTACCATCGACGCGATGAACGTCGTGACTCCATCGCCGTAGTACGCGGCGAGCGCGAGCGGAAACGCCATCGCCACGGAGAGCCACTTGACGACCGTCCCGACGAGGCTACAGCTCGCTCGCCAGTCCACGCGGAGTTTCTCGCTCAGCACGGTTCGTCACCGTTCGCGGGCGATGTGCTCGCTCGCACTCCAACTCGACTCGTCATAGTTTCGCACTTACGTCCGTCAGGGCGCCTCGTTCGACGAACGCGACGACGTGGTCGCCCGGTTCGACCACGGTGTCACCGCGCGGGACGACGAACTCACCGTCGCGGGTGATGGCGCCGAGGACGAACCCTTCGGGCATGTCCGCGACGGCTTCGCGAATCGGTCGGCCGACCAGCACGCTCTCGCCGTCCACCTCTATCTCGAGGACCTCCGCCCTGTCGTTCTCGATGAGCGCGACGTTCTCGGTGTGAAGCTCGCGGGTGAACCGAGTGATCTCCTCGGCGGTGACCTCGCGGGGGTTGATGCCGACGTCCACGCCGACCGTCTCGAAGAGGCTGACGTACTCGGTCGTCTCGACCACGGCGACGGTCCGGCGCGCGCCCAGCTGTTTCGCGAGAATCGACACCAGCAAGTTCTTCTCGTCGTTCTCGAGGGTGGCGACCACGGCGTCGGCCTCGCCGACGTGTTCGCGGGCGAGGAACTCGGCGTCAGTCGCGTCGCTCTCCATGACGACCGTGTTCGGCAGTTGCTCGGCGAGTTCGCGCGCGCGTTCGGCGTCGCGTTCGATGAGCCGCGGGTGGAGTCCGCGCTCTTCGAGCAGGCGGGCGGTGTGATACCCGATCTCGCTCCCGCCGATGATGACGAGGTCCTCGTTTTGGGAGGGCGTCTCGGTGGGCGCGACTTCGCGGGCAAATCCCTGGACGCTCTCCGGACTCCCGATGACGATGACCTTGTCGCCGGCCGCGATTCGCGTCTCGCCGCGGGGAATCGTCACGTCGTCGTCCCGGAGGATGGCCGCGAACGTGAGCGAGTCGAAACGGTCGGCGTCCCGGACGGTCAGGTCGGCGATGGGGCTCTCCTCGCTCACCTCGAACTCGGCCATCTGGACGATACCGCCCGCGAACGGGTCGACGTCGCGGGCCGCCGGCAGTCCGATGACTCGGACGATGTCCTGTGCGGCGAGCAGGTTCGTACAGACCATGAAGTCGACGCCGAACGCCCGCTGGTCCTCGGCGTGCTGCCACGTCTCGAGGTAGTCGACGTTCTTGACCCGCGCGATGGTGAACGGGTCGTCGACGGTCTTGGCGGTCCCGCAGGCGACCAGATTCGTCTCGTCGTCGTCGGTGCTCGCGATTATCATGTCCGCCTGCTCGACGCCCGCCTGCCGGAGCGTCGAGAGCGACGTCCCGTCGCCTTGGATGGCGAGAACGTCGAGCGAGTACGTCAACGCATCGACTCGCTCGGAGTCGGTGTCCACGACCACGACCTCGTGGAGATCCGCGAGACTGGCCGCGATGGACGAACCGACCTCACCTGCGCCGACGATGATGACACGCATCTGATCCCTCCCTCGTCATTCTTGACTGTCTTTACTAGCCCGCAGGTATGATTATTTCCTTTCTCGGGCGTGACGGCCGGCGGAGGACCGTCGAGCGTCACCGATACCGAGGCCTCGCGCTCGTCGGACGGACGTTCGTCTCGTCGTCGAGTTACGGAGTCGAAAGCCGCCGAGGGGCGGTCGAATCAGTCGGTCGCGGGCGACAGCGGTTCGTCCGCGCCCTCCCGCGGGAAGTGGTCGATGGTGTCAGCGCGGAACGCCTCCTCGTCGAACTCGTAGTCCTCGTCGAAGAACTCCATCAGCGTTCGGGTGTCGCGCATGGCGTTCTTCAGACTGGTGGAAGCGCCCGGCGACGGCGTGATGTTGAAGATGATGTCGTCGCCGACGATCTTCGCCTCGCCCATGTCGAGGGACTTCGCCGACGTGTCGACGATCTGCGGACGAACGCCGCCGTAGCCCTTCGCGCGCTCGATGTCGTCGAGTTCGGCGCTCGGGACGACCTTCTGGACGTGGGGCAGGAACGCCTTCGGGCCGACCTCCGGGAGGTCGTAGACGAGGTTCCGCAGGACGTACGGCAGGAGGATGCGGTCGGAGAGGATGTTCGCGTAACTGAGGAAGGCCGCGACGTTCAGTCCGAACACGTCGAGGAAGTCCCCGACGGTCGAGAGTCGCCCGCGTTCGAGCGTCGGGACGAGTTTCGCGGTCGGACCGAACCGGGTGATCGAGGGGTCGTGGACGTCGGCGTCGCCGTGGACCGCCGCGAACGGGAGTTTCTTCATCTGGAGCGTGTACACCTTCCCGTTGAGGAAGTCGTCGGCGAGGAAGAAACTCCCCGCGATGGGGAGCAAGACCTTGTCCTCGCCGTAGCCGAGTTCCTTGGCGATCTGGAGGCTGTGTGACCCCGCGGCGACGACCGCGACGTCGCAGTCGAAGTTGCCCTCGCTCGTATCGAGGGTGTAGCCGTCGAAGGTTTCGGAGATATCCTCGACCTCCGTGGATGTGTAGACGTCGACGCTGGCCTCCTCCGTCGCCTGCTCGACGAACGACTTCGTGGTCGCGCCGTAGTCGACGACGTACCCGTCGGGGGTCTGGAGGGCCAGCAGATCGTCGGACGGGTCGCGCCCCTCGACGACCTTCGGTTCGAGTTCCGCGATCTCCTCGCGTTCGATGGCGCGGAGTTTCGGGAACAGGTCGCCGAACCCCTCCTCGTGGTACCGGTGTTCGAGTTCCGCGACCTCCTCGTCGCCGACGGCGAGGACCATCTTGCTACGTCGGTCGTGCATCTCCCTCTCGGGGTCGTGGTTCTCGAGGTAGCCGGCGAGGATTTCGGCGCCCTCTTTGACCTTCTCGGCCTTCTCCAGGGTGTAGTTCGTCTCGATGTCCCCGAAGTGGAGCGTCTGCGAGTTGTTCGTGTGGTTGGAGTTGATCGCCGCGATTTCGGGTTCCTTCTCGATGAGCGCGATCGACTCGATGTCGGTGAACTTCGCGGTCGTGTACAGAAGCGATGCACCGCTGACGCCGCCGCCGACGATAACGAGGTCGTATTTCCCAGACATGTCTGATGGTAAGGAGTCTACTTCCCCGTTCGTGCTTTAGACCTTTAACTCATGTTTTATCGGCAGACGAGCCATCGTCGATCGCTACAAACGACATCGACAAACGCAGAATAATTTAGCGCTAGTGAATGTCTCGCTAGACACCGTGTCACTCGCGAAAGTTTCTACACTCGCTCTTTCCGGTACCTCCCCGCCGACGAGGTGACGACGCCGGATGTTCATCCGGCATTTCCGTTCGCCGTCGTTCCGCCGGCCGACTCGTAATATCCCGAACGTTCGTATCCTTATTATTCTTAAATCCTCCTTGCCGCAACCCTTTTGCCGGTAATTCCCGTTGTACGAGAGAGATGGCCGGGCGAAGCGCGACGTACGTTCAGAAAGCCTGCGCGTACATCACGCGCGACGGCGGCGAACTCCTCGTGTTCGAGGGGCCGGAACACGACGGACTCCAGGTGCCGAAGGGGACCATCGAACCCGGCGAGGACCCCCGCGCGGCGGTGTTCCGCGAGATCACCGAGGAGAGCGGTCTCAGCGCGGTCGGCGACACCCGACACCTGACGACCGACGTGTGGACGCGCCGCCGGTCGCCGCCCAAACGGTACGTCCGGCACTTCTTCCACGCGACCGTCCACGAACCGCGCGACGAGTGGACCCACGTCGTCACCGGCGAGGGCGAGGAAACCGGCCTCGAATTCGAGTTCTCCTGGGTCGACCTGCCGGCGTCCCGCGAATTCGCGCTGGCACTCGACGACTACGTCCACCTCCTGGGGACCGACGCGTAGCTTGGCTTTCCTTCCGGGCTTCCGTCCCGCGATGCCGACGCCACCGAAGCAGTGTTGAGTCCGCCGACCGTCACCGAGGATATGAACCGCCGCCGCGGCACACCAATCGTCCTCGCCGTCCTGCTCGTGTTCGCGGGTTGTCTCGGCGGGGCCGTCGACCCGCCGGCCGAGACGACGAACTCGCCGTCGGCCGCCGTCGGGACTGCCGACGGAGAACTCTCGGTCCACTTCATTCACGTCGGTCAGGGGACCAGCGTCCTCGTCGTCGGCCCGACCGGCGAGACGCTCCTGTACGACACCGGCAACTGGGACGACGACGGCGAGCGCGTCCTCGACTACCTTCGGGCGCGTGGCGTCGAGCGGATCGACTACCTCGTGACCTCCCACGCCCACGCCGACCACGTCGGCGGCCACGCCGCGGTCATCGACCACTACGAGACTCGGGCGAACGGCGTCGGCGCGGTCTACGACCCCGGTATCGCGGCCTCGTCCCGGACCTACGAAGCGTACCTCGACGCGGTCGAGGAACACGACGTCACCCTCTACCGGGCGCAGGCCGGTGACGTGATTCCGATGGAAGGCGCCGACGTCCGGGTGCTCGCGCCGCCGGAGGGGTACCTCGCCGACCGCGACCGCAACGAGAACAGCCTCGTCCTCCGGGTCGGCTACGGGAACGCCAGCGTCCTGTTACCCGGCGACGCCGAGAGTCGGGGAGAGCAGTTCCTCCGACAGCGGTACGACGGACTCCTGAACGTGACGATGCTGGCGGCGGGCCACCACGGGAGCAACTCCAGCACCGGCCCGGGGTTCCTCGCGGCGACGACGCCCCGCGCTGTCGCCATCCAGAGCGCCTACGACTCGCCGTACGGCCACCCCCATCGGGAGGTCCTCGCCCGCCTCGCCGAGCGAGGGATTCCGACCTTCTGGACGGCGGTCCACGGCACGGTCGTCTTCGAAACCGACGGCGAGCGCGCGGCGATCTGGACTCGGCGCGACGCGCCGACCGACCCGCTCGAACTCCGGAGCGCGTCGCCGGTTCCGCCCGGTGCGACCGGCGACCTCGAACGCCGGATGACGTTCCGAATCGGCGGCGGGGCCGTCAGCGCCAGCGGCGCTGACGGCCCCGCGGGAGGGTCGGGTGGGACGGTCGCTCCGGACGGCGGAACGACGACTGATGACGCGAATGCGACTGCGAGCGCGCCCGATGCGGGCGCGCTCGCGGTCGCGGACGTCCACGCCGACGCGCGGGGCGACGAGGACGCGAACCTCGACGACGAGTACGTCGTCTTCCGCAACGACGGCAGTGAGCGCCTCGACCTCTCGGGGTGGACCGTCGCCGACGAGGCGGGCCACATCTACACCGTCCCGGCGGGTACCGCACTCGCGCCCGGCGAGACGCTGACCCTCCGCACCGGAGCGGGAACCGATGGTAGCGGCCAGCTCTACTGGAACGCCGGCCGGCCGGTGTGGAACAACGACGGCGACACGGTTTTCGTCCGGACCGACGAAGGCCGACTCGTGCTGGAGGAGTCCTATGACGAATGACGGACGCTACGTGGGCGTGGTCGACCGCATTGAGGACGACCTCGCGGTCGTGCTCCTGGAGGAGTGCGAGGGCGTCGCCGACGAACTGGTCGTCCCGGCGTCCGACCTCCCCGAGGAGGCCCGCCACCCCGACGCCGTCCTCGGGGTCTCCGTGCGGGACGACTCGCTGGTTTCGGCAGAGTACGACCCCGAGGAGACTGAGCGACGGAACGCGGCGGCCCAGGCCCGGTTCGACGCACTGGCGAAGCGACCCGACGAGGAGAGCGGGGACGAGGGCGAAAGCGAGGCCGACGACGGACGCGGCGACGATTCCGCCGAAGACGAGTGTTGAAGGGCACGCCTCTCGGAAATCGACGCGGAACCGCTCGGAACCGACGAGTCGGCGAGTCGCGGCGTTTGCGCACGCTTAAGTACGCCCCGAGTAATATCCTGATATGACCGAACGCACATCGGAGTCCTCGCTCTCGGACGCCGGGCCGCGGACCCTCCACGTGGGTCGCGACCGGCCGATTCGCATCAGCGCGGGCCACCGAATCCTCCACCACGACGGCAAGTGCAGCCGTCCGCACGGTCACAACTACGAGATAACCGTGAAGGTCGTCGGCGACCTCACCGAGGAAGGGTGGGTCGTCGACAAGGGAGATATTACCTCGGTACTCTCCGAGTGGGACCACAGGTTTCTCCTCGAAGCGGGCGACCCGCTGGTCGAGGCGTTCGAGGCGAGCGGCGACGCCGACGCCGCGGTGGTGCTCGACGCGCCGCCGACCGCCGAGGTGATGAGCGTCGAACTGGAGCGCCGCCTCCGCGAGGAACTCCCCGAGAACGTCCGCGAGGTCGCGGTCCAGGTGAGCGAGACGGCCGAACTCTGCGGCGGGTCGCCGTTCTGACCATGCCGGTGTCCAGCGACGCGTCGAACCGAGAGCGGTCGTCCGACCCGGACGCAGACTCCGCCTCCGACGAACCCGCGCTCCCCGTCAACGAACTGTTCGAGTCGCTCCAGGGCGAGGGAAAACTCGCAGGCGTGCCGAGCGTCTTCGTCCGGGCCAGCGGCTGTAACCTCCGGTGCTGGTTCTGCGACTCGTACCACACCTCGTGGGAACCGACGCACGCGACCATGAGTGTCGCCGAAATCCTCGCGGAGGTCGATTCGTACGACGCCGACCACGTGGTCGTGACCGGCGGCGAACCGCTGATTCACGACGCCGTGACCGACCTGCTCGAAGCGCTGGCCGACCGGGGCTACCACACCACCGTCGAAACCAACGGCACCGTCGTCCGCGACGCGCCGGTGGACCTCGCCAGCGTCAGCCCCAAACTCGCCTCGAGCACGCCGACGCCCGAGAAGGACCCGAAGGGCGACGGCGAGTGGGAAGCGCGCCACGAGGCCCGGCGAATCGACGTGGACGTGCTGGCGGCCCTCGTCGAGAACTACGACTTCCAACTCAAGTTCGTCGTGAGCGACCGCGAGGATATGACCGAGGTGACCGACCTCGTGGACCGAATCCGGGCGTCGGCCGACGCCCGGATTCGCGACTCGGACGTGCTGTTGATGCCCGAGGGCGCCACGAAGGACCGAATCGAAGAGACGCGTCCCCTCGCCGCCGAACTCGCCCGCGAGTACGGCTTCCGGTACACGCCGCGACTCCACGTCAACCTCTGGAACGACGCGCCCGAAACCTAGCGGTCGCCGCCGACGAAGGCGTCGTCGCCCGTCGTCGGTTCGTCGGCGACGCTCGGTTCGCCGCCGGAACCTTCTGTGCGCTCGACGAGGTCCTCGTAGAACGCCACCTGGTAGGTGTAGAAGAACCCGCCGAACAGCGTGCTGAGGACGACGGTCGCGACCAGGTAGCCCGCGACCGCCGTCGAGTCGAGGGTCGCCAGCGGCGTGAAGGTGCCGTCGGACGAAACCAGTGCGTCGAACCGCGTGGCGTACAGCCAGACGGTCGGCGCGCTCCCGAGCAGGCCGAGGACCAACGCGACCACGTCGAATCCGAGCGTCGAGAGGAGGTTGCGCCGGACCAACCGGTAACTCTGCTTGATCGAACCGATGGCGTTACGGTCGGAAACCACGACCGCCGGGCCGTAGAATTGGAGGAGGAACATCGGGAGGAACCCGAGCAGGTATATCAGGCCCACGCCGGCGAGGTAGGTGCCAAACGACCCGCCGCCGCCACCGAAGACGACGCCGAGGACCACGACGATGGCGACCATGCCGACCGCAATGAACGTCGCCATCGTCACGCCGACGAGCAGCAGGGTCGCGCCGAGCAGCGAGAGGTAGTTCTCCGTGCCGCCCGAGACGAGCGTGCCGAACCCGGTCCGACCGTCCAGTGCCTCGGCGGCCATCGCGTACGCGCCGCCGACGAAGAACAGCGCGACGAACTGGACGAGGAACGAGAGGACCGACACCACGATACTCGCCACGCCGGGTTCGAGGGACAGTTGCGCGAGCAGCGTCGCGCTGCCGACGAGCGAGACGAGGAACGCGGCGACGAACATCACGGGGTTGCGCTTCAGCGCGTCGAGGGTGGCCGATATCGAGGAACGTACTCCCATACGGTCGTGTCACATGTACGTCGAATAATTCTGTCGGTTAGCGAGGCTCGGCACAGTCTCTTTAGACGCCTCGAAGCGTGACGCTAAACCGTAGTCGCTTCGTTGCGTTGTTCGGCGCTGCCCGGATCGACGCGACTCCACATCAATCTCTGAAACGATACTTCGGAACGTAGGAGAAAGTCCGAAAAAGCGTGGGAATTACGCGGTTCTCCAGTAGTAGATTACGCCGATGGAACCGACAATCGCCCCTAGTAGCAAGACGTAGAATGCCGTCAGTCGTGAGGCACGATAGGCGAGTCCCGCACTGACCAATACCGCGCTCGTTGCGAGTGCCAGCGCGTGCCACCTGAACGCGGGACCCTTTATCTCCACGACGGCGATTGCAACGATACCACCGACGATGAGAGTCAGTCCGACTTTGTCGGCAGCGAACACTGGCAAGACGACCAACAACGTCGTACCACCGAGTAGCAGTACCGCTCGTCGCTTTCGTTCTTCGGACCGCATCGGAACGGCGTTGAGAAGCGCGACACCGAATAGCGTAGATGCTAATAGGAGGTGCACGATACTCATATTTAGAACGTAGACGGTAACAAGAATCAGCCCCGACAGGAGTGCTATCGCGGAATCCTTCATACTCAATTTCCGTTATTATTCACCGTGAAAAATTAAGCTATTTTTGTTTTATACTGCCGCGCTCCCTGCAATGAAGAGGAGATAGATGAGCGCGACGATCAGCCCAAGCGCAACGACGTATGCTGCACTACCGGGAGAGAGATATATGCTCGTGTTATCGTTGAGCCAATCAATGACATCTTCGGCGATTGGCGTGATTTCCTGACGTGCCGAAAACAAAGTCGAAGCAGGAGACGGATCCCAGGGACACCGAATCGCGACGCAAGCATTTTGGCCTGCACTACTAACGCCTAACTGCAAGCAACCTTGCTCGTATACACCTATCCAGGCACTTTGTTTGAATTCGGCCTGTAGATTCCCATATATGTCGTACGTTTGCTTTGTCACGGTAAACGAAACGGTCCGAATTTCTTTACTTGCACAATCGTAGTAAGAAGTCTTTGTCTGCGTTCCAGTAGCAACGCATAAGCGTCCTTCAGGGAACGTCCCGCAAACATCGAACCCAAAATCAACTGGGTTGGGAATGGAGATGTCTGAGGGAGTAATTACACGCTCTGGACTAACGACAGAGGAAGTGCTAGTAGATCCGAGTTCGTTCTCCTTCACGTATTGTTCGTAATCTTGCCAATCAGGGTCGTCAATGGTACCCGAAGTAGAAATTGGGTACCGAGCCGACGCAAGTCCCGGCAGCAGGGAAACACTGACACCAGCACCGGCAGCTGAAACCGCAAGTGACTGGAGTACGCTCCTCCGCTTCTTGTGATTTTCTTCCGACATCATTACCACGTTGTAATCGACGATATATAATTTACTACTTTATCTAATATGATTTTATTCTGCGTTTTCGTTGTGGCGTTTCCTCATACTGCTGATTTCGAAATCATACGACTCATGGTCGGGTCGGCCCTCCCTTCTCGCATGAGCGACGATTCGTCCGAGAGGCGCGCCGTGGTGCTCGCCTCCGGCGGGATGGACAGCGCGACCGCCGCCTACGAGGCGGCCGACCGCGGCTACGAACTCTACCTGCTTCACACCTCCTACGGCCAGCAGACCGAGGACAAGGAGTACGAGTGCGCTCGCCGCCTCGCCGAAGCGGTCGACGCCGCCGACTTCCTGCGGGTCGAAACCGGTCACCTCGCCCAGATCGGCGGGTCGAGTCTCACCGACGCCGAGATGGACGTCGCCGACGCCGACCTCGAAAGCGACGAGGTGCCGACCTCCTACGTCACGTTCCGGAACGCCAACCTGCTCTCGATGGCCGTCTCGTACGCCGAGGCCAACGACTGCGAGGCGGTGTTCATCGGCGCGCACAGCGAGGACTTCTCGGGGTACCCGGACTGCCGGCCCACCTTCTTCGAGGCGTTCCAGCGGGTCGTCGACGTCGGCACGAAGGACGACACCGATATCGAAATCGCCGCGCCGTTCGTCGAGTGGTCGAAGACCGACATCGCCGAGCGCGGCGTCGAACTCGGCGTCCTCTACGAGCACACCTGGAGTTGCTACCGCGAGGAGGCCCCGGCCTGCGGCACCTGCGACGCCTGCGCGTTCCGCCTGCAGGCGTTCCGGAACGTCGGGGTCCGCGACCCCATCGAGTACGAGGAGCGCCCCGAGTACGCCGACTGAGTTCGCGCCGACGAAAGAACGATTCGGCGGTCGTTCGACCGGGCCGCGGCCCGGTCGAACGACCGCGAAGAACGACCTCAGGCGCCGGACCCGCAGTCGTAGCGCCCGAGTTCGACCCGGTGGGTCGGTTCGGGACCGTCGAACCGGGTGGGCTGTTCGACGTAGTAGAAGGTCAGCGATTCGAGGTCCGAGTCGTGGCGGGCGTCCCACCGACCGCAGAGGTACGCGCCGAAGTTCGCGGTGAAGTCGGCGGCGAGTTCGGTGTCGCGGGCGCGCTGGAAGTCCATCAGGTAGGAGTACCACCTGACGCTGGGGTAGGTCAGGGCCGCGTCGGACGGGTGGTCCCACTGGACCGGCGCGTCCCGGAAGGCGTCGACCTTCTCGCCGGATTCGAGTCGACCGGGGACGACGTACCAGCCGTCGGCCTTCGCGGGTTCGGCGAACATGTCCCAGCGGTGCTCGCCGGGGTCGGCGACCGCCGCCGACCCGGCGGGCGCAGCGACGACGCCGAGCGTCGAGGCGTTCCAGACCAGCACCAGCGCCAGGAGTGTGACCACGACTCCCGTGCCGAGGCGGCGCTTCCACCGGCCGATGACCGCGGGGAGGGCGAACGCGCCGGCCGACGAACCGCGCGGGCGATTCGACCGCGAGCGGTCGAATCGCCCGCCGAGTCCCGTCGCGTCGACCAGTCTCCGGACCCGCGGCGACGCGCGCCGCTCGACGGCGTCCCAGACCGAAGGCGGCAGGAACGCCAGGAGCGCGGCGGCCGACACCAGCGGGAAGATGCCGAGCCGCATCGTCAGCGCCATCCCGAGGTGCATCCCGACGAACAGCGAGGCGAAGGCGGCCCGGGCGCGTCCCGTCAGGACCACGAGCAGGACCGACGTGACGAGCAGGCCGAGCCACACCCGGTCGGCGAACCCGAGCAGGGTCGGGTACTGGGCCAGGTAGTCGCCCAGCAGGACGGTGAGTCGGTCGAGGCTGAACACGTACCGAATCGCCTCGCCGCTCTCCCAGGAACGTCCGACGCGGAGCTTGAACGCGGCGTTGACGGCGTATATGATGACCACCTGAAACAACAGCGCGGCCGACGCCGCGCTCGCCACCCGCGGGCCGGAGTCGGCGTCGCGTCGGTCGCTCGCGTTCCCGCGCACGCCACCGCGACGGAGCGCGTCTATCGACCACCGGTGGCCGAGCGGGAGAAAGAGCCCCCAGAACAGCAGGCGGCGGAGGATGGAGTCGCCGGCGTTCAGGACGACGGGGTTCCGGGCGTGTAGCGACACCAGCAGGACCCAGGAGGCGACGGCGACCGGCGTGGTCCGGTAGCCGACCAGCAGCGCGAGCGCGAACGCGGCGGCGATCAGGAACAGCGCGACCTGCACCCACGCCGCCCCGGAGAGGGCGTGGAGTGAGAGGCGGGCGAGACCGGGCGCCTGCTCGCGGAGCACCGCGGTCGGCAGCACCCCGGCGTCGGTGTAGAAGGCGACGAGGTGGCGCGACCGGAGCGCCAGGTCGGCGAGCAGGAGCACGCCGAGCGAGATGCGGAGGGCCGCCAGCGCCCGCGCGTCGATGCCGAATCTGCGGGCGAGGGCGTCCCGGCCACCGGCGCGGAGTTTCGAGAGGAGGGCGGAGGCGTCCATGGACTGGGAGACTGCTTGAGCGGAATGACTTGTAAAGATGACGAAGTGAGCGACCGCGTCGGTCGGAGCGAAGGCCCCGTCGGCGCCCCGCGGAGCCCCCCGACGAGCACGGCCGGAAACCGGAGAAACTCGGAAGAAGGAGTGGTTATCGTGGCTAACGGGTTACCGCCGCCGGCGCGCCGCGAACGCGACCGCCAACAGCGCGGCCAGTGCCGTCACCGCAGTCCCGAAGCCGAATCCGGGGACCGCGATGCCGCCCGGCCCCTTCGCGGTGGTTTCGCGCGCTTCCACCGACAGTTCGACGGTTTGGTTGCCGACCTTCGCGGTGTAGTCGCCGGTCGCGTCCACCCGCCGGACGAAGGTGACCGTCTTCGACTCGCCGGCCGGGACGGTGACGTTCTTCGTCGCCAGGCGCTCGCCGAACAGCGTCAGGTCGACCTGCCGGGTCGCGCGCACCGCCCCGCGGTTCTCGACGGTCGCGCTGAGCGCGACCGTCTCGCCCGCCGCGAACGTCGAGGCGTTCGCCGAGAGGTCGGTGACCGACAGCGCCGACCCTTCCGTCACCGTCACGGACCCGACGCGCTCGCCCGCGACCGCGACCCGGTGATTGCCGACCGAGAGCGTCCGCCGGAAGCGGACCTGTTTGGCCTCGCCGGCCGGCACGGTGACGTTCTTCGTCGCGACCACCGACCCGTCGACCGAGAGGTCGACCGCCAGTGTCGCGCGCTTCGCGCCGTCGTTCTCGACCCGAGCGTCGACTCCGACCGGTTCGTCGGCCGCGACCGTCCCCGAGACGAGGGACGCGCCGGCCACCGCTACCGGCCGGTTCGCCCCGACCGCGACCGAGGTGAGGTCGGCGGCGCTCGCCCGGACGACCGCGGTCCGGCCCCGCTGTTGGACGGTGGTGTTCAGTTCGGTCCAGGTGCCGTTCCGCAGTCCGTACAGCGTCAGGTCGCCTGGCGCGAATCCCCGGTCGGCGAGCTGACGCTTCTCGACCGCGACGACGTACGTCGCGCCGGAGACGTCGGCGGCGTCGAGGTACTTCGTGGACACCGACAGCGTCCCGAGCGTCGCGTCGGCGGGGACCGCCCGTTCGGACGCCGGGGCGACGCCGCGAGCGGTCTCCACGACGAAGTGATTGTCGTCGTTCGCGAGGTCGACCGCGACGGTCCGGAACCGCACGCCGGTGTCGTTCGCCGCGGCCGATTTCGGCAGTGAGGCCCGGACGGTTTCGTCGCTCCGGGCGTTGCGCACGTCCACGACCGCGGCGTCGGCGCCCCGCTTCTGGACGTCGGTCACCAGCGACGGCGGTTCGG
This sequence comes from Halorussus vallis, assembly GCF_024138165.1. Taxonomy (NCBI): domain Archaea; kingdom Methanobacteriati; phylum Methanobacteriota; class Halobacteria; order Halobacteriales; family Haladaptataceae; genus Halorussus; species Halorussus vallis. The sequence goes on from NZ_CP100000.1 coordinate 283,459, forward strand.
TCGCGCCTCCGCCGCCTCCGCCGGCGGCTCCGCCGCCGGTTCCGCCACCGTTACCGCCTCCGCCGCCGTCGCCCGGACTCAGCGCCCGCTCGTCGGGGTCGACCCGCACCTCGGCAGTCGCCGACTCGTTGTTGCCGCCGACGTCCGAGACGATTACTCGCGCGGTGTAGTTGCTCGCGTTCCGATAGCTGTGTCGGGCCGTGGGTTCGTCGGTCGTCGTGTCGACGGAACCGTCGCCGTCGAAGTCCCAGTGGTACCTCTCGATTCCGCGGTCGTCGGAGGCGTTCGCCTCGAACGCGACCGTCCGACCGACCCTGGTTTCATTCGGATTCGCCGACAGCGAAACGGTCGGCGGCGTCGTGTCGGGTGCGGCGACGTTCACAACCTGCGAGGTCCGGTTCCGGTTGCCCGCGGCGTCGACCACCGTCAGCGTCACGGTGTGGTTGCCCGCCGAGGGGAAGGCGTGTTCGACGCGCTCGCCGGTCGCCGATTCGCCGTCCTCGAACTCCCAGCAGTACTCGGCGATACCGCGGTCGTCGCTCGACGCGCTTGCGTTGAACACGACCGACGACTCTGCGACGGGGCCGGTCGCGCCGGTTCCGTTACCGACTTCGAAGGCGGCCGTCGGCGGCGTCTCGTCGGGCGCTTGCACCCGGATAGTCCGGGTCACCGTCGCGTTGTTGCCGCCGTCGTCGCTCGCCCGGAGCGTGACAGTGTAGGTCCCCGGTTCGCTGAAACTGTAGTCGACCTGTTGGCCGGTCGCGGTGGCGTTGCCCAGCGTCCACCGGTACTCGGCGACGCCGAGGTCGTCGCTGGTGTTGCTGGCGTCGAAGACGAGGCGCTGGCCGGCTATCGTCGACCACCCCTCCGAACCGTTCGACGGTACGGCACCGTCGACCGCGAAGGCGGCGTCCGGCGGGTCGTCGCTTCCGATATCGACGCTCGCGGTCGCAGTATCCGTGTTGTCGGCACCGTCGGCGACGGTCACGCTCGCCTCGTAGGTGCCGGTTTCGTTGTAGGTGTACTCCGTTTCGGGGTCGTCGGTCGTCCGGTCGACCTCGCCGTCGCCGTCGAAGTCCCAGCGGTACTCGGCGATTTCGTGGTCGTCGGAGGACTCGCCGGCGTCGAAACTGACGGGGTGGCCGGCCACGCCGCCTTCGGCCGAGAGCGCGGCCGAGGGCGCGGTTTCGTCGGGACCGCAGGTGCCGGTCCGAACCGTGACCGCGCGGTCCATGTCGAGCGAGACGGTTTCGGGACTGTCGAGGTCGCCCGTGAGGAACTGCCAGCTACGGATGTGGCCGGTTCGGTCGTAGTCGTCGTAGAGGGCGGCATCCTCGTTCCAGCGCGGTTCTATCGTGACCTCGACGCCCTCGCGGTCCATTCCGCGGAACGCGCCGCCGTCGGTCCGGTCGCCCCGCATCATCCAGTCGATGCTGTCTCGGGAGACGCGGTCGTCCTGGTTGCGGTAGGTGTCGTCGACCACGGCCCACTCGCCGCCGCTCGGGAGTCCGGCGAAGTCGAACGAGACGGCGTGGCCGCCGCCGTCACCGCCGAGCCGGTTGTGTATCATCACGAGGCTGACGCCGTCGGCTCCCTCGTAGAGGAAGAGGCGACTGCCGTCCTCGTCCTGGAGACTCCGCGGGCGCATGTGCGAACTGTAGTCGTACGACCCGCCGCTGTCGGGGTTGCGGTAGTCGTAGAGGTCGGTGACGTCGTCGCTCCCGCGGAGCGGCGACACCTCGACGCACCGGTCGCCTTGTACGACGACGAACGAGTTCTCGGCCGCGCTCGCGGTGCCGACGGACGAGGGCAACGGCGCGAACGAGGGGACCGCGATCGCCGAGACGACCAGCAGGAGGGCGATACCGACGACGAACGTCTTCCGGGTGAGTTGGCTCCGGGTCATGGATGAGTCGGTGGCGCGGCCGGGCGGGCGACCCGCCGGAGGGCGGCACCGGCGGGTCGCCGACTCGGCCGCAGATGTTCGGACCGCCGTCGCGCGGCGGCTCATCATGACTTCCGGCGATTCGACCCTTTGTTATACGTCGGCTGTGCGAGGATAGTCCGAGCGGGACGCGAGATAGTCCGTGCCCAACGTTCGCCGGCGGCGACGCTTAACCGCGGCTATTTCGACGCTTAACTTCGCCGGACGCGGGGGTTACTTCCGACCAAACTGGCGTTCGAACTGACGCGGCGCCGCGGTTTCGTCGGGCGTTCGTCGGTTTCTCGCGGGAGACTTGGTCCGGAGTTCGAGACAGTTCGCGCTCGCGGCGACGCGGCGCGTCGCCGCGAGCGCGGAGTTCGAGTGACGAGAAACGCGAAACGCCGAGAAACGCGAAACGCTGAGAGAGTCGGCGTCCGGAAAAAAGGAAAACCGCAATCGCGTCAGCGGGAGACGGACCTCAGTCGCGGTAGCGCGCGAGGAGCGCGGCCGCGACCAGGGCCGTCAGGGCGACCGTGACGCCGAAGCCCGGAACGGTCGACGAGGAACCCTCGTCGTCGGGGACGGTCGTCGCGGTCTGGTCGTTCGTCTCGACTGCGGTGGTTTCGAGGCTCTCGACCGTCACGGAGGCCGTCGCGTCGCCGACCGACGCGGTGTAGACGCCCGCCGCGTCGATGGCCGCGTCGAAGCTGACCTCGCGAGTTTCGCCGGCCGCGAGGGTCACGTTCTTCGTGGCGACGACTTCGCCGCCGACCGTGAGTTTCGCCTCGTAGGTTCCCTCGGCGTGGCCGACGTTCTCGACGGTGGCGACGACCGTGGCGGTCTCGCCCGCGTCGACCGAACTCGGCGACAGCGTCAGGTCGGTCACCGCGAAGGCGGGTCGGGCGAAGCCGACGGCGAAGGTGCCCGACTCCGAGACGTTCGCTCGGAAGCGGTAGGCGTCGTCGGTTTCGTTGACCCGCTCGGTCGGGACGGCGTTCCACGACCCGTCGTCGTAGCGGAATAGACCGACCTCGGCGGCCGAGGCGTCGCTGGCGTTCAGCGTCGCCTTCGAGACGGTGAACGTCGCGTTCTCGACCGACGTCGCGCCGGAGACGGTGAGGTACGAGAGCGGTTCGATGCCCACGTTCTCGGCCGTCGGTGCGGTGACGTTCTCGGGGGCCGTCGCGTTCGCGACCACTTCGAGGTCGGCGTTCGCGTCGGCCGGGGTGATCGCCGCGGTGCCGATTCCGTCGCCCATCTCGGCGGTGACGGCGGCGTCCTTCGCGGCCTTCTGGTCGTTCGAGTTCGAGGGGTCGGCCGCGGGGACCGAACCGCCGGTCGAACCGCGGTTCGGGTCGGGGTTGTAGGGGTTCTCCCCGTCGTCGCCGTCGTCACCATCATCGCCGTCGTCGTTGCCGTCGTCGGCGACGACCGTCACGTTGGCGCTGGTCGTGAAGGTGTTACCTGCGCGGTCGGCCAGTTCCAACTGAATCGTCTTCTCGCCGGTCGAGTTGAACGTCCACGTCTCCGAGATTCCGTCGTCGCCGTACTGGGGTTCCGTCGAGTCGACGGGACCGTCGTAGAACACCCAGCAGATGTTCGAGAGCTGGTCCACGTCCTCGGAGAGGTCGACCGCCTCGACGGTGAACTGCTCGCCGACTTCGACGGTGTCCTGCACGTCGATGTCGGCACTCGGTTTCGTGTGGTCCTTCTTCTCAACCGTCACCGTCTTCGTGACGGTGTCGGTCTGGCCCGTCGAGTCGACGACGGTCAGCGACACCTCGTAGGTGCCGGCTTCGCCGAAGACCTTCCACGGGCGCGACCAGAGGTACGACTGGTCGGTGCTTCGCTCGTAGTCGCCGTCGCCGCCGAAGTCCCACTTGTACTTCTTGACGGCGTCGTCGTCCGCGGACGCGGCGGCGCTGAGTTTGAACTTCTCGCTGAGGCTCACCGTGCTCGGCACGTCGAGGGCCGCCGTCGGCGGTTCGTCCCCGGGCGAGTCGTCCGGTTTCTGCTGGACGTCGACGGTCACCGACGCGGTGTCGGTGAGGCCGTTCGCGCCGTCGTCCTGGACCACCACTTCGACCGTGCGCTCGCCGGCGGACGAGAACGTGTAGGTCGTCGTCGCCGTCTCGGTTGTCCGCTCGAACTCGCTGTCGCCGTCGAAGTTCCAGTGGTAGCGGGCGATGCCGCTCTCGTCGCTGGAGTTCGAGGCGTCGAACGTCACCGTCTGGCCGACGGTGACGTTCGTCTCGGAGGCGGTCACCGCGGCCTCGGGGGCGGTCACGTCCTGCTTCCGAACTTCGACGGTCGCCGTGGCGGTGTCGGTGTTGCCCGCGGCGTCGGTCACCGTGAGCGTCACGTTGTGCTCGCCGGCGGTGTCGAAGTAGTGGTGGACCTCCTCGCCGGTCGCGTTCTCGCCGTCGTCGAACTCCCAGCGGTAGCTGACGATCTCCGTGTCGTCAGAGGAGTTCGAGGCGTCGAAGTGCGCGCCCTCGTCGAGGAAGGCCCAGTCGGGGGCGTCGATTCGAGCGGTCGGCGCCTCTTCGTCGGACTTCAGTTCGTACACTGAGATGTGCGTCGTCGCGTCGTCGGTGTTGCCCGCCGCGTCGGCCACGGTGACCGAGACGTTGCGGGAGCCCGGCGTCGCGTACTCGTGGGTGACCGTCTGGTTCGCGGTGGTCTCGTCGACCTGACCGTCGCCGTCGAAGTCCCAGCGGTACTCCACGATGCCGGTGTCGTCAGTCGACTCGTTCGCCTTGAAGGTGAACGTCGTGTTGACGTTCGCGAACGACGGACTCGCCACGATGGAGGCGTTCGGCGCGGTGGTGTCGGTCCCGTTGCCCCGCTCGCGGAGTTCGCTCGCGGTCGGGGAACTGGCCGAGACGGTGCCGAGGTCGAAGTTGCTCTGGTTGACCGTCCAGGTCACCTGGTCGTCGGGACTCTCGGGGTGCCACGTCACTCCGACGGTGTGCGTACCGGGCGCGAACTCCGTCGGACCCTCGGTGGAGCTGTTTTCGTCCTTGAAGGTGTTGTTGAGGATGAGCAGGGTCTCCTCGTTCGGGTTCGTGTACGTGAAGTTCACGTAGTACGTCTCGTTGTCGAACTTCTCGCTGTCGGCCTTCGTCGCGTTCGCGAACGAGACGTCGACCGGAGCCGGCTTGATCTGCTCGAAGTAGTAGTCGTGGCGCGGAATCTCGGCGCCGTGTTCAACCGTCGAGTCCGACGTGTTCACGTCGGCGAACGCCGAGAGGATGAGCGACCCGTTCACGCCGCCGTCGTCGGGCGCGGTGATGATCGTCGTCCCGGAGACGTTCTCGACGTAGTGAGTCGAGGTGGCGTAGCCGTCGGTGGCGAAGTACTCGGTCTTGTACCCGACCAGTTCGTACGAACCGGTCACCTTTATCGCCGACTTGTTGACGTACTCGATGGCGGGCGCGTCGCTCGATTCGACGGTGACGGTCGTCGTGGCGCTGTCGAAGTTGCGCCCGTCGCTGACGACGACCGTCACGTTGTGCTCGCCGGGCGTGGCGAACTCGTGGGTAATCGTCGACTCGTTCGTCGTCTCGTCGGTGGTGCCGTCGGAGTCGAAGTCCCAGTTGTAGGCCTCGATGGAGCGGTCGTCGGTGGACTCGCTGGCGTTCAGCGTCACCGTCTCGTTGACCGCCGCGGTCGACGGCGACGCCGAGAGCGCCGCTTCGGGCGAGGTCACGTCGGCCGCCTCGACGGTCACGTTGACCGTCGTGGTGTCGCTGTTACCGGCGGCGTCGGTCACGGTCAGGGTCGCGGTGTGCTCGCCCGCCGATTCGAACGAGTGCATCACCAGGTCGTGGCCGGTCGACTTCGTCGTGCCGTCGTCGAACTTCCACGTGTAGTCGACGATGCCGACGTTGTCGGTGGAGTTCTCGGCGTCGAAGTAGACGTCCTGGCCCGTCACCGCCGGGTCGGGCGAGACGTTCGCCTTCGCGGTCGGCGGCGTGGTGTCGCCGTTGTCGGCGTTCTCGACGGTGACTAGCTCCGTCACGCTGTCGCTGTTACCGGCCTCGTCAGTCACCGTGAGCGTGATTTCGTAACTACCGGTCTTCGTGTAGGTGTGGTTCGCCGTCACACCGCCCGTGAGGACATCGCCGGAGAAGTTCCAGGCGTACTCCGCGATGCCGGTGTCGTCGGTGGAGGCGCTCGCGTTCACCTGGAACGACTCGCCGACCGTGACGTTGGCGGGCACGTCGGCCTTCGCGGTCGGCGGCGAGTCCTCGCCGGACTGCTCGATGGTCACGGACACGTTCGCGCTGTCGGTGTTACCCGCGGCGTCGGCGACCGTCACCTCGGCGGTGTACGTCCCGGCGCTCGCGTACGCGTGGGTGACCGTTCCGTCGGTCGTCGTATCGTCGACTTCGCCGTTGCCGTCGAAGTCCCAGCGGTACTCGGTGACGCCCTTGTCGTCGGTGGACCCGGTGGCGTCGAAGGTTATCGACTCGCCGACGTTACCCGTCTGCGAGGAAACCGAGAGGTCGGCCTGCGGGGCCGTCTCGTCACCGCAACTGCCCTTCTCGACCGTTATCGACGAGTCCATGTCGAGCGTTCGCTCGGAGTCGGCGCCCAGAAGCTTCCAGGCGTCGGTCCGGTTCGCGCTGTCGCCCGAGTACTTCCAGTCGCCCCAGTGGGCGGCGTCCTCGTTGAAGCCGGGCGTGACGGTGATGGTGTCGTCGGCGATGCCGCGGAACGCGCCGCCGTCGGTGCGGTGTTCCGCCCACATCCAGTCGATGACGTGTTTCGAGCCGCTAATGTCCCAGTTGTCGTCCTGGGGTTGGCCGTTTATCGTGTAGTTGTCGTCGCGGACGACCCACTCGCCGTCGTCCATGTTCGAAAGTTCGAACGTGATGGTGCTGGCGTAGGGGGCGTCCTGGTCGCCCTCGTCCAGTTCGTCGTGGAGGAAGACCAGGCTGTAGCCCTCGCTCCCGCGGTAGACGAAGACGCTGCTGTTCTGGTTCTCCTGGAGGTGCTTCGTCCCGTGGGAGGAGTAGGTGTACTCCGGCGGTTCGGTGTTGTTCGGCTTGCGGTAGTCGTAGAACGCCGAGACGTTCTGATCGCCCGAACCGAGCGGGGCGACCTCCATGCACTCGCCGTTCTGCGTGACGGTGAACGTCGTCGTGCCGCCCGCCGCGGTGGCCGCACCGACGCCGGCGGTCGACAGCGTTGAGAGGACCAACAATCCGGCGAGCAGGACGCTCCGGAGTCGGTCGCGCGTCACGGGGCACCTCCCGTACGCGCGCGTACCGGTGGTCGTCCGGGTTCGTTTGTGGGCCGATACTGTCCGTCGAAGCCGCCGAGGCTATCTGCGGGCCGCGTCGAGGGCGGCTCGCGGCGTCTGCGGCGGGGATTCGTTTCGGGCATGGTGGGGTGGATTTGGATGCGTGGTTTCGCGATTTCCGGGCGTTTCGGTCGTCTTAACTTCCGAATCGGTCGTCACGGCATCGTTACTCGAACACATCCGACTCCACAGCCCTTTGTTATCTGGCGTATGTACCGGTTTCAGGGCCTCTCTGTCGTGTTCGCAGGACGTGTCTGCTAGGTGTACAGTTGACGATTACTAGATGCGTAAGCACGGCCTGCGCTCGGTCGACTCCTATTCTCGGCGATGAAAAAGAGACGGCCCTTCACGCGTAGGCGGTGCCTACGCGTCCGAATCGGGTCGGCCGGTGGCGGTGACGTAGATGCCGGCGAGCACGACCAGGCCGCCGGCGACCGTGAACGCGTCGGGCACCTCGCCCAGAAGCGCCAGCGCCAGCAGGGTCGAGCCGACCGGTTCGCCCAGGAGCGTGACGCTGACCACGCTCGACTCGACGTACTTCAGCGCCCAGTTGATGGCGGTGTGGCCGAGGATTCCCGGACCGACCGCCATGCCGACGAAGAGTAGCCATTCCCGAGGCGGGTAGGCCGACGGCGCGACCGTCGCGCCGTCGGCCAGCGCGACGCCGAGCAGGACGACCGCACAGACGCTATAGACGACGGTGACGTAGGGAACGAGCGCGACCCGCTGGCGGAGCGACCGTCCGGCGAGCACGTAACCCGCGGCCGTGACCGCGCCGACGAGCGCGAGCGCGTCGCCGTAGAGCGGTCGCTCGCCGGCGAGCGCAGCCCCCGACACCAGCCCGCCGAGCGACATCGCCACGATGCCGGCGACGGCGACCAGGATGCCGACCATCATCCAGCGGTTGACCCGCTCGTCGAGTAGCACCGCCGCGCCGACCGCGACGAACAGCGGTTGGGACTGGACGAGCGTGACGCTCGCCGCGACGGTGGTCCACTCCAGGCTCTCGAACCACGTCGCGAAGTGGGCGGCGAGCGCGACGCCCGTGACGACCGCGACCCCCAGATCGCGGCCCGACAGCGACCGGAGCTGGCCGCGGTAGCGCGTCGCGGCCAGCGGTGCGAGCATCGCGGTGGTGAACAACACCCGGTAGAACGCCTTGACGACGCTCGGTGCCTCGCTGTACCGGACGAGGATGGCGCTGGTGCTGACCGCCGCGATGGCGACAGCGAGCGCGGCCATCGGCGGCGTCCGGTCTTCGAGCGCCGTCAGCGTATCCATCGTCGGAGACGTCGGACGGCCGGCGTTTATGCCAACCGGTTCGCCGCGGTACCGAAGCGCTGCCGGAACGCCAGCCGTTTTTCCGTCGGGGCGCGAACGGAGGCCATGGACGACTGGGTCGGGACCGCGCTGGTGGTGGCGTCGGCGGTCGGGTTCGGGACGCTCGGCATCTTCGGGAAACTGGCGGCCGCCGAGGGGATGACGATTCCGACGCTGCTCTCGTTCCGGTTCGTGCTCGCGTCGGTGGTCGTGTGGCTGGCGCTGGGCGTCCGCGGCGAACTCCGACCGCTGGGCGGCCGGGACCTCGCCGCCGGACTCGCGCTCGGGGCGCTCGGCTACGCGGTGATGAGCGGCCTCTACTTCTGGGGGCTGACGTTCATGACCGCGGGGCTGGTGGGCGTAATCCTCTACACCTATCCGGTGTTCGTGGTGGCGCTGGCGGCGGCGCGACTCGGTGAGCGCGTGACCCGGCGGACGGCGCTGGCGCTCCTGGCGGCGCTCTCCGGTGTCGCGCTGGTGACGGGCGCCGACCCCGCCGGTGCCGACCCCGTCGGCGTCGCCGTCGTCCTCGGCGCGGCGGCGGTGTACGCGGGTTACATCACCGCGAGTCGCGCGACGCTCTCGTCGGTGGACGCGTCGGCGTTGACCGCCCACGTCCTTCCGGCGGCGGCGGTCGCCTACGTCGCCTACGGGGCCGCGTCGGGACGGTTGGCCGTCCCGGCGACCGGCCGCGAGTGGGCCATCGTCGTCGCCATCGCCGTGGTCGCGACGGCGCTGCCCATCCTGGCGTTCTTCGCGGGGATACGCCGAATCGGCGCGAGTCGGGCGAGCATCGTCAGCACCGTCGAACCGGTCGTGACGCTGGCGCTCGGCGCGGCCGTCCTCGAAGAACCGATAACCGCGGCGACGGTGGCGGGCGCGGCGCTGGTGCTCGTCGGGGTGACGCTCGTCCAGACCGACCCCGGATAGCCGTCCCGACGACCCGGACATCTTGGCTTACGAGCGTGGAATGTCGGTGAACCGCTTCCCTGCGGGATACCTCCGGCGCGATTTGGTGCCGTTCTCCTACTTCAACGTTCGCGTCGGCGGAGGGCTACGCCGGCGCGACGCCTAGGATGGCTTCGAGGAGCGCAACGACGTCGACAGAGAACTGGAGGGCGGCGAGCGCGAGCACCGGGACCCAGACCGAACGCGTCCGCTCGTAGCCGAAGGCCCCGACCGCGAACGTGGCGACCCAGAGGAGGTCGCGGGTCCCGCCGACAGGGTCGGCGAGGTCGGCCAAGACGGCGGAAAGAGCGAGCAGTCCGACCGCGAAGACGGGGGCGTAGCGGACCCGGAGGACGCTCGTCAGCGACTCGTGAACTGCTCCTCGGTAGAGGTGTCCGACGCAGAAGCAGAACGCGGCACCCGCGAGGACGGTCGCCGCGAACCCGGGGACCGCGTTCGGTTCGAACCGCGTCACGCTCGACGTAATTGGGCGGCCGACCCAGTAGACCCCCGCGACGACGGTCGTCAGGACCGTGGCGTGGCTGGGGCCGGTCAGCGCGCGGAGGCGCTGCTGGACGACCCCGAAGAACAGCAGTCCGTATCCGACCGCCGCGAAGGCGGCGGGGACGAACGCCCGCACGACGACGAACGAGGGCCCGACCTGCGGGCTGTAATGGGTCTGCACGAGCGTGGCAAGCGAAGCGTCGAACGCGACGTTGGCAGTAACGGCGACGGCGCAGACGAGCAACACGGGCGCCGAGACGACCGCGGCCGCCGCCGGGAGGCGGTCTACCGCCGGCGGTCCGAGCGGCACCTCGATGTCCAGTATCCGGGCGAGCGCCGCCGCGCCGACCGCCAGTCCGAGGCCGTGGGTCAGAAAGAGCGAGAGGACGAACGTCGAGAGTGGGCCGTCGCCGACCAGGCCGTCCGCCGGCCGGAACGCGTACGTGACCACTAGCGCGGCCCACAGGTGTGCCGCGGTGAGCGCGAGGAACAGCGAAGAGAGCGCGATGGCCTCGGGGTGTCGGTTTCGGAACGAGAGGCCGCAGGTTCGGACGGGATTCATATCGACGACTCCGAAACGGGGTGTAAAAAAACATCCGGCGAGCCGTCGGGTTCCGGTGGTTCCGGAGGTTCGAGGGCCTCGGGTTTCGCTGTCGAGTAGTCGAGGGGGAATCGCCGGACTCAGATGTACTCCTCGCTCCGGAAGTACACGACCAGGATGACGGTCACGGCGGCCATCCCTATCATCACCGCGGGGTAGCCGAAGGTCCAGCCGAGTTCCGGCATGTTGAACGGTCCGCCGTCGAAGTTCATCCCGTAGACGCCAACGACGAAGGTGAGCGGGAGCACGACGGTCGCCACCACGGTCAGACGCTTCATCACCTCGTTGGTCGACAGCGACAGCGTGTTGAGGTAGATGTCGCGCGCGCCGCTGGCGAGGTCGCGATAGGTTTCGGTCAGGTCGACCAGTTGGACCAGGTGGTCGTAGACGTCCCGGTAGTACTTCTCGGTCGTCACCTGTATCTGGTCGGGGTCCCCGCGTGCGAGGTAGCCAACCGCCTCCCTGGAGGGCCACAGCAGTTTCCGAAACGACAGCAGGTCCCGCCGGACGTCGTTGATGGTTTCGAGCGTCTCGATGTCGGTGGCGGTCGTCACGTCCTCCTCGACGCGCTCTATCTGGTCCTCGATGTCGTCGAGCACCTCGAAGTAGCCGTCGACGATGCCGTCGATGACGCGGTAGGCCGCGAAGTCCGGACCGTGGCGGAGGACTCGACTCTCCTCGTGGGAGACCATCTCCCAGACGCGCTCGACCGCGGGAATTCGCTCCTGCGAGAGGGTGACGAGCCAGTCGTCGCCGACGAAGATGCCGACCGGTTCGCGGCGGATCTCCTCCTCGAACGTCGTCTCGCCCCGCCGGAGGGTGGCGGTCTTCAGCAGGACGAACGTGTGGCCGTCGAACTCCTCGGTCTTCGGCCGGACGCCGTTCTGGAGGTCCTCTATCGACAGCGGGTGGATGTCGAACGCCGCGGCGACGCGCTCGAACTCGACGGGCGTCGCCGCCGAGGCGCGAATCCACGTCGTTCCGGCGGCGTCGCGGGCGGTTTCGAGGTCGGTGTAGGTGGTCACTCCCTCCTCGGTGTACACCACCGCTTCGACGGTCACGGCTCGGCCCTCTCCGCCGACCCGATGGCGAGGAGCGTGATTCCCACCATGACACCGGTCACCGAGAACGCCCGACCGGGGTACGGCGCGAGGATACCGACGAGGTAGCCCACGAGTCCGGCGGCCGTCAGGGCGACCCCCGCGGCCAGCGCGCTGTTCATGTCACTCGCTCGTACCCGGACCGAGAAAAACGTTTATCGGTACCGCTACCGGTGGTTCGGCGCTACTGCTCGTGTTCGACGCCCTCGATGAGCGTGTCGACCTTCGACTGGTGACCGCTGAGCCGCTTCGGGTGGACGGCGATAGCGACCACGTAGTCGTCGCCGTGTTTGACCTTCGTGACGTGGACGTTCGCGTCGAACTCCAGTCCGCCGACGGTGGTCACGGTCGCCTCGAACTTCGTCACGGTCGTCGTCTTCCCGAGCATGGTCGCCTCACGCTCGCCGACCTTCCGGAGGTTCCCGACGCTCTTCAGTTGGGCCGTGAACTGCTCGGCGAGTTGGCGGTTGTCGTACTTCGAAAGCGGGTTGAACGACTGGCCGAGCACGTCGACCTGCGGGCTGGCGAACGTGACGAACGCCGCGACGCGCCGTTCGCCCACGCCCGGGACGCCCACGCTCCGGTGGTACTCCGAGAGCTTGTTCGTGACCTCCACGCGCTTGGACTGGCCGGCCACCGAGAAGTTCCGGGTGACGGTCAAATCGCGCGTGCGGTTGTGCTCGTAGCCCGTCTGTTCGAGCGCCGCGTCGTTCACCGTCGCGGCCGAGGCGCTGAACGAAACCGGCCCCGAGAGGAAGCCCACGCATCCGCTCGTCACCACGAGGAGCGCGAGGACGATGCCAGCAGCTACGTTGCGTGCCATGAGTGTCCGGGCGTTGACCGCCCCGCCTTATCAAACGCGCGGGTCGTCCCGGGCGCTCGCGTCGATTTCACCGGCGGCGTTTTGCCGTCGGGACGCGTCTGAGTCGCATGGCGTTCCGTATCCTCGTGCCGATGGACCGCTCGAAGATGGCCGAGAAGGCCCTCGAATACGCGCTCGAAACGCATCCCGACGCGGCGGTCACCGTCCTCCACGTCGTCGGCGTTCCGAGCGCGTTCATGGGGGAGGCGGCGAGTCTCGCCCTCGACGACGACATCGAAACGGCCGCCGAGGCGCACGCCGAAGACGTGTTCGACCGCGCCCGCGAAATCGCCGCCGACCGGGGTGTCGAAATCGCGACCGTCGTCGACGTGGGGAAGCCAGCGAAAGCTATCGTCTCGCGCGCGGCGGACTTCGACGCGGTGGTCATCGGCAGTCACGGGAGCGACTTGCTGGAGCGAATCCTCATCGGGAACGTCGCGGAGACGGTCGTCCGCAGGTCGCCGGTCCCCGTGACCGTGGTTCGATGACGTCTTTCGACCGATGACGCCACTCGACCGGCTCAGAACGACACCAGCCCGCCCCAGACGGCGAGTTTGAAGCAGACGAACGAGAGGACGGCGGCGACCGTCGGCGAGAGCATCCACGTCACGACGACGTGGCGAGTCGTCTCCTCGCTGAACAGGTCGTCGGGAGTCGGCTCCGCCGCCGTTCCGCCGTCGGTGGCCGGCGGCCGGTCCAGTCCGATTCCTTCCCGGAGTTCGACGTGGCGAGTCGCCCGGCCCCAGCCGAGGCCGATGACGCATGTGACGGCGGTGATGGCGAGGCTCGCCGGAATTCCCGCCTGGCTCAGGAGCGTAATGATGGTCGCCGCGATGAGTTCGACGACGAGCGCACCCTCCAGCGAGAGCGACGTGAGCTCGTTTCCCACCGTCTCCATCGTCCGCGGTCCGATGAGGAACGCACCGACGGCCATCGCCCCCGCGCCGAGGAGGACGCCGGGGGCCATCGGGAGGACGCCCGCGCCGACCAGCGGGGCGATGGCGTTGGCGACGTTGCTCGCGCCCGCCGAGAAGCCCATGTAGCAGGCGATGACGACGACCAGCGCCTTCCCGGCGGTCGAGCGCGACCCGCCCGAGAGGTCGAGGCGGTCCTCGATGCGGTGGTACCAGTAGCGGCCGACGACGGCCGACAGCCAGAACGCGACGATGGGCGAGACGAGCCACCACGTAACGACGACGCCGATAGTCTCCCAGTCGAGCACGCCGAACGCCGCGCCCATGCCGGCGACGGCGCCGACTGCGGTTTCGCTCGTGCTCACCGAAACCTCCCGGAGATTCCCGAGCAGGATGCCGAGGCCGGTGAACAGCAGGACGCCGATGGCCGCGGGGAGGGTGAAGTACGCCTGGGGGACGAAGCCGTGACCGAGCGTGTCGACGACGTGGCGGCCGAGCGTGATGCCGCCGAGCAGGACGGAGACGGACATGAGCGCGGCGGCGACACGCGTCGAGAGTACGCCGCTGCCGACCGACGGTCCGAAGGACTCGCCGATGGAGGAGCCGCCGGTGTTGATGCCGGCGAACACCGAGGTGAGGAGGCCGACCGCCAGCAGACCGCTGATCATCGGCTATTCACCTCGGTTCGGAGGGAGAATCGCTGCATCATACGCGTTCAGCTCCTCCGTCATCGGTAATAAAAATCAGTGGTACTGGATATCACTTGGTACTCCATTAGCGCTATGGAGTACAAACTTTGGTTTGGCATAAGTTATGAAAATATACGCCACGCTCGGCGAACGACGTGGCAAGTCGGCCAGATTGCCGGACGACGGAAAACGGAGTCGTCGAGGCGTCTCCTTAGAGGTTCGCGATGCCGACGAACGCGAAGAACGAACCGGCGACCACGAGGACCACGCCCACCGGGTCGACAAGCGCCGCGCCGACGCCGAGGAGGGTGAGTTGGATGCCGAACAGCGTGGCTTTCAGTTGCTGGCGGGGGAACTCGGACATGGTATCGGTCCGGGATTCCCTCCCGAACTGACATGAACGTTCGTATCTCCCGGCGCCGTGATCGAGAAAAAAGAGGAGACGATGGCGATTCGGACGGTCGAAGCGGGCGCGGCGTCGACTACTCGACCCGGAACGTCGGCCCCTCGTCGGTGTCCTGGACCTCGACGCCGCGGGCTTCGAGTTCGTCGCGGAGTTCGTCGGCCTGCTCGTAGTTGCCGGCTTCTCGCTCCTGTTCGCGCAGTTCCAGCACCAGTTCGACCACGTCCTCGACGAGTCGGACGTCGCCCTCGGGTTCGCCCGCGAGGGTGAATCCGAGGACGTCCTCGCCGTACTCCTCGAAGGTTTCGACCGCGTCGCACAGCGCCCGGTAGTCGTACTCCTCGCGCTCGTCGAGGTGCTTGTTGACCGCGCTCACGAGTTCGAGCAGTTCCGCGATGGCCTCGCGGGTGTTGAAGTCGTCGTCCATCGCCGCGGGGAACCCCTCGCGGGCGTCGGCGACCGCGGCGCGAAGGTCGTCGCCGACGACCTTCGTGCGGGCGGCCTCGCTGTCGGCCGCTTCGACCGCGCGCTCGTAGCCCCGCTCCAGGCGCTCCCAGCGCTCGACGGCCTCCTCCAGGGCCTCCTCGCTGTAGGTCTGGCGGTTGTTGTAGGCGGTCGACAGCAGGAACATCCGGACGGCGTCGCCCCCGAACTCCGAGACGGCGTTGCGGACCGTGAAGTAGTTCTGGAGGCTGGAGGACATCTTCTCGCCGCCGGTTTCCAGCAGGCGGACGTGAAGCCAGTAGTCGACGAACTGCTCGCCGGTCGCGGCCTCGCTCTGGGCGATCTCGTTCTCGTGGTGGGGGAACACGAGGTCCTGGCCGCCGACGTGGATGTCGAGCGTCTCGCCGAGGTGGGTCATGCTCATCGCCGAGCACTCGATGTGCCAGCCGGGACGGCCCTCGCCCCAGGGGGACTCCCAGGTTTCGCCGCCGGACTCGCCGTCGTCGGGGTGGGCCTCCCCGGCCTTCCAGAGCGCGAAGTCGGCGGGGTGGCGCTTCTCGGCGCGCTCGTCCTCCTCGCCCTGGGCCTCCATCTCCTCGACGTCCTGGTTCGAGAGCTTTCCGTACTCCTCGAACGTCGTCACGTCGAAGTAGACGGACCCGTTGGACTCGTAGGCGTAGCCCTTCTCGACCAGCGTCTCCACCAGATCGATGATCTCGGGGACGTGCTCGCTCACGCGGGGGTAGACCTCCGCTCGGAGGAGGTTGAGCGAGCGCATGTCCTCGAGGGTTTCGGAGACGAACGTGCGGGCAACCTCGCGCTCGCTGTCGCCCAGGTCGTCCTCGCCGATGCGGGCGACGATCTTCTCGTTGACGTCGGTGAAGTTCTCGACGTGGCGGACGTCGTACCCGGAGTGTTCGAGCCAGCGGTGCATCGCGTCGACGTGGACCCACGACCGGGCGTGGCCGAGGTGAGCGTAGTCCGAAACCGTCAGGCCGCAGTAGTAGAGCAACACCGAGTCGGAGTCCTGCGGTTCGAACGTCTCACGCTCGCCGGTCAGCGTGTTCGTCACCTGAAGCGTCATTACCCACTTCTACCGCCAGCGTCGGTTTGAAAGCGTCGATAGGGACACTACGCGCCGACTCGCTCGCCCGGGGTCCGCGAATCGACTCCGTCTCCGGACTTCGATTTCCGGCGGCGCTTCCGAGATAAACGGTTCGAAGGGTGGTGAACGGTCCGAACGGCCGCCGACGTTTATCGGCCGGCGGTACCCACGAAAAGTCGGGTGAGGCGGCGCGAACCGCCTCCACCGCTGGCACTCGGACGAGCGTGCAGGCGCAGGCGACGGGTCACTCCCTCGGCGTCGGGACGCGCTCCAGCGCCGACTCGACGGCCCGGACCGCGTCCGGACCGTCGCGGCGCTCGACCGCCACGCAGAGCGCGTCGCCCCCGACGCCCGCCGCGACGACGTCGATTTCTTCCGCGAGCAACCGCCCGAGCACCGCCGAGAGCGCGGCGGCGTCCACGTCGCCCGCCGCGAGAACGCCGGTCAGCGAGCCTTCGCCGGGCGCGAGCGCGGCGCCGCCGACCGCCAGTAGCGCGTCGTCGGGGTCGTCCGTCTCGCCGAGGCCGCTCCGCATCGAGACGCGGACCCGCCGGTCGTCGGCGTCGTACTCGGACAACGACTCGGCGAACCGCCGGAGCGCGGTCGCGACGGCGTCTCGGTCGGCGTCGCCGCCGACCTCATCGTCGAGGAATCGCGCGGCGGCGGTGTAGTTGACGACGCCCGCGCGGAGCGCGGTCAGCAGGAAGGGGTGACGGCGGACGGCGGCCCGCGCGTCTTCTGCCAGTGACATGCGGGACCCGTCGAACCCGATTGCGAAAAACGATGCGGTCGCCCGCGCGTGAGCGCGGGCGACCGCGAACTGCATCGCGCTGGCGGCGACGCGGGCTACCGAACGAGCAACACCGCGGCCGCGACGACGCTGGCGAGGACCGCCAGCGCGCCCAGCAACACGGTGGCGCTGTTCGCGACCGAGGCGGCGCTTCCGGCGGCGACGACGGCCAGCAGGCCCAGAACGAGCACGGGCGCGTTCCGCCGGACCGCGTCGAGTCCCGGAAGTTCGAAGCCCGCCTCCTCCTGGTCGTCACCGTCGCCGGCGTTCCGACGTCGGGGCGCGGAGAGCGACTCGTCGACCGCCACGGCGTCGGCGCGTTCGTCGGGTTCGACCACGTCGACGTCGACGTAGTCGGTTTCCGCGCCGTGGCCGGTGACGATCTTCAGTCGGCCCTCGACGGGTCGGGGACCGTCGCGGACTTCGACGGTCACCTGTCGGGTCGTGTCGGCGGCCACGTAGTGGTTGTTCGCCGGAATGGTGGCGACCCGCGAGAGCGCGTCGTCCAGGTGGAGGTGGACGTGGACGGGCGCGTCGCCGTTCTTGAGCAGGATGGGAAAGGAGTCCGTCGTCTCGAACGTCGCGGGCGTCCGGATGTCGTGAAGGCGCTCTTCGTTCAGGTCGACGGACAGACTCTCTGACACGGCTATCGAGTACCTCAAACGGAGAGTAGAAAAAACTTCACCTCAGGCTTCGGCGTCGCGCATGTCCGGCGGCAGGAGGTTCGGGATGCCGTCCTCGATGGGGTAGGTTTCGCCGCACTCGGTGCAGGTGAGCGTCCCGTCGAGGACTTCCTCTTCGTTCGACTCGACCACGTCGAGTTCGAGTTCGTGTTTGTCCAGCGGACAGCAGATGATGTCCATCAGCGACTCCTTCATGGCCTCACGTGTGGGCGGCCGGGTCAAAAGCGTGACGGGTTCGACCCTGACCGCGGGCGAATTCGGACGACTCCCGACGAATACGAGACGCCTCGTGTCGCCTCGTCCGACCGCCCGGACGTTACGCCTCCTGAAGCTCCGCGTCCCGGTCGGACTCCTCGCCGTCGCGGACAGATGCCGCGATACCGCCGGCAAGGAGGCGTATCGCCGCCTCGTGGTCGTCCTTGGGCAACTGAATCTGGTACGGACCGACCTCGCTTCGCTCGTACTCCGCCAGCGAGTCGGCGGCGAGGTCGCGGCGCGCATCTAGGTGTTCGTGGACCGTTGCGAGCAGCGCGTGCAGGTAGATGAGCTCGACTTTGCGCATGCTTCGTGGCGGGTTTCGCCGGTGGACTCCGACGGAGCCGTCGCTCCGCGCAAGACCGTCACCACTCCCCGACAACCCCGACTACCATGGTGGGGCCGCAGGTCCTTAACGTCTGTTGGACGAGCAAGGACAAGTTCGGGTCGCAATGAGAGTCCAGGTTTCTGACGGAAGTTCGAAGAACGGCGGAAGATTCGGAAAACGAGCGAAGAGTGGGGACGTTACTCGAAGGGGTCTTCGACCACGACCGACTCCTCGCGGCCCGGTCCGACGCCGACGGCGTAGACGTCGGCATCGAGTTCGTCGCTCACGTACTCCAGGTAGGCCCGGGCGTTCTCGGGGATGGCGTCGTAGCCCTCCTCGACCACGGCGCTCCAGTCGGTGTCCTCCCACCCGTCGAAGCTCCGGAAGTTCGGTTCACAGCGGCTCCAGCGCTCGGTGGTCGCGGGAATCGTGAATATCTCCTCGCCGTCGAGGTCGTAGCTGTGGCCGACCTTCACCTCGTCGAGGCCGGAGAGCACGTCGACGTGGTTGACCGCCAGGCCCGTGAACCCGTTCGTGCGCGCGGAGTGGCGGAGCATCGGCATGTCGAGCCATCCGACCCGCCGCGGGCGCCCGGTGACGGTGCCGTACTCGCCGCCTTCCTCGCGGATGTACTCGGCGAGTTCCTCGTCCTCGCCGCCGCCCTGCTCGTCGTAGCCGGGGGTGTCGCCTTCGACGCCGCCGAGTTCGGTCGGCAGCGGGCCGCTGCCGACCCGGGTGAGGTACGCCTTGACGATGCCGACGATTTCGCCGCCGCCGACGACGCCCGGCCCGAGGCCGGTGCCCGTCGCGGCCCCGCCCGCCGTCGGGTTCGAGGACGTGACGTAGGGGTAGTTGCCGTGGTCGATGTCGATGATGGTGCCCTGCGCGCCCTCGAACATCACGCCCTCGCCGGCGTCGATGCGGCCGGCGAGGAACTCGCCCGCGTCGACGGTCATGTTCTCCTCGGCGAGGCGTTCGCCGTAGCGCTTGTACGTATCGTACAGCGTGGCGATGTCGAACTCCTCGCCCGTCTCGACGCCGAAGACGTCCTCGGCGAGCGCGCGCTTCTGGGGGACGACGTACTCCAGTTTCTCACGGAGCACGTCGGCGTCGAGCAGATCGCCGACGCGGATGCCCCGGCGACCCATCTTGTCCTCGTAGGTAGGTCCAATGCCCCGGCCGGTGGTCCCCACCTTCATGTCCGAGTCGCTCTTGACGTCCTCCTCGATGCCGTCGAGGACGCGGTGGTACGGGAGGATGACGTGCGCGCGCCGGGCCACGCGCACGTCGGGGTTCAGGCCCCGCTCTTTCAGGTCGTCTATCTCGTCGAACAGCGTCTCGGGGTTGACCACGCAGCCGTTGCCGAGGACGCCGACTTTGCCTCGAACGGCGCCGCTCGGAACGAGCGAGAGTTTGTACTCCGTACCGTCTTCGACGACGGTGTGGCCGGCGTTGTCGCCGCCCTGATAGCGCGCGACGACGTCGGCGGCGTCGCCCCAGAGGTCGACGATGCCGCCCTTCCCCTCGTCGCCGAGTTGCGAACCGACGATGGTTACGGTCATTACGGCGAAGGGTTCTCGGGCGCTCCCTAAACCGATTACGGTCTTTCGGCCGAATGAATACATGAACGTGTACACTTTCTGGGACGCGTCCGTCGTCGTTCTGCATCTTCGAGTACACTTCCGGCCGAGACGTAAGCCAGAACTGTTAACTACTATCATCAGTAACACTCGTACACTGTCTCGCGGTTCACCGCCGACCGACAGCAACTTTTAAAAGTCTCTAAGACAAGTTAACACGTGCCATGATAGATAGACTTGAGAAGGAAGTCGATATGTTGGAGCGTCATCTGCAGGTGCTGAAGATGGTCATCGAGAGCGAACCCATCGGCATCGTGAAGATGTCGAACGAAACCGGCTACCCCCACCACAAGGTTCGGTACTCCCTCCGGGTCCTCGAAGAGGAGAACCTCATCGAGCCCTCGAGCCAGGGCGCCATCACGACCGAGCGCACCCAGGAGTTCGTCGAGGAACTCGACGGCAAGATCGACGAGATCAACGCGACGCTCGGAGAGATGAAGATCGGCGAGTCCCCGGAAGCAGAGAGTTAAAACGCCGAACGCGCGGAGTCCTATAGCTCCGGAACGTTCAGGTGGAAGCCGCCGCTGCGCGATTCGACCAGACAGAGGTGGTACCCCTGTTTGCGGGAGAGCTTCACGAAGCTTTCTCTCTTCTCGCGGCTGAGTATCCCGCCGCTAGTCGCGCTCTCGGCGGTTTCGAGCGCTTCGGGTTCGAAGAAGCTCTCGGTTACCTGGAACGAGCCGGCGAGTTCGCCGTGAGCGCTGGCCACGCCGGTCGAGGCGTCGACGAGCGACCCCATCATCTCGCCGGTCGTCGGGTCCCGACTCCCGTTGAGGTCGGCGACGACCAGCGGGTTGCCCATCCGGTCGCGCATGATGACGTCGAAGGACTCCTGGCGAGTGCCCTCCTCTTCGTCGCCCGCGCTCACAGCCCCGTGGAGGTCGACGCGGTCGATTTTCGGAATCGACTCGTAGAGGTCGCGCAGTCCGCCGCGGTGGCCGGTTTCGCGTATCTCGTACAGCAGTTCCTCGACCACCCACGAGGCGAAGCGGTACTCGAACGAGTCGTGGAGGAACGCCTCGAACTCCTCGCCGTCCACGGCGACGTCCTCGGCCTCGAACTGGGTGTGGTGTTCGAGACGGAGGTTCTCGTTCACGTCCGACGCGTCGACGTGGCCGGCGGCCGCCTCGTCGAGCGTGGCCTCGCCCTTCGAGCGGTAACGGACGAAGAGGTTGGTCCCGTCGAACGCCTGCGCACGGCTGAGTTGCCGGGCCGCCCCGCCGGCGGCGTCGGCCTCCGTGGCCTCGAGTCGGGATTCGAGGCGCGAAACCTCCTGGCGGAGCGCGTCGCGCTCGCGTTCGAGTTCGTCGCGCTCGGACTGGACCTTCGAGACGCGGGCCTGGAGCTGTTCGACCTGCTGTTCGCGCTGCTGGAGTTGCGAGCGTAGCTGTCGGCGCTTCTCGTCCGACGCGTCGTCGTTGGTCGAGCGGGCCGACGCGGGTCGGTCGTCCGGCCGCGACGAACGCCGGTCGTCGCTCGCCGAGCGCTCGCCGCCGGAGTCGGCCGTGGTCGAGCGCCGTGCGCTCTCACGTTCGGCCGCCCGACCGGTTGCGCCCGACGACCGTCCGGAGGTCGACCGACCGTCGCGGGACTGCCGGTCGGTCTGTCGGCCCTTCGTACTCGTCGCGCTCGCCGCGCTCGCACCGGCCGCGTCGCCCGACGCGCCCTCGGACTCGTCCTTCGACGCGCTCCGGTCGGGGTTCAGCGACGGGATGGTGGTCGTCTGGCGCCACTCCTCCTCCTCGTCGAAGGCGCCGGCCGCGGCGTCGTCGTCCTCGGCGACCGCCTCCTCGGCGGTCGCCGACTCTTCGACCGTAGTCGTCTCGTCACGGGCCGGCGCTGCGGTCTGCTCGGCGGCCGTCTGGACCTGGGCACTCGCGCCGGCGCTCGCGTCGGCCGTCCGCGCGTCCGACGTACTCGCCTCGCTCGCGCCCGCGTCAGCCGACTCCGCGCCCGTTCGACTCACCTCGGCGGGTTCGCGCCGGGGCGATTCGGTCGCCGAGTCGGCGGCGTCGGTTCCGACCGGCGTCGTTTCGGCCGCCGGGTCGGACTCGGCCTCCGCGATGGCGTTCGTCGCGCCGGCCGACGGGTCGGGGTCGGCCGTCGCGGCGGCGGGCGAAGACGACCGGTCGCGCGTCGCGCCCGGTCCCGAATCGCTCCTCGCCCGCGGTTCCGGGTCGGCGTCGGGTTCGAGGCCGTCGGAGGCGGGTTCGGACGCGGGGCCGGACGGCGCGGCGCGGTCGTCCGAAGCGTCGGCGTCGGGGTCCGCCGCGCCGGTCGGTTCGGGGTCGTCTTCGGTCGCGTCTTCGGGTTCGGGTAGGTCGAGCACTTCGAGGTCCACGTCCCGGACCTCGTAGATGCCGACCTCGTCGTCGGCCCGGTCGAAGGCTTCGTCGCCGGTGACCACCTGCTCGCTCGCGCCGACGAACGCCACGCTCATCGAGCGCCCGCCGTAGTAGGCGACGTAGTAGTCGCCGCTGAGGACGTTCTCGCTGAGTTCGACGTAGCCCGTGAAGTTGCCGTCGGTCAGCGTCCCGTCGGCCTCCGACAGCGGCGTGTCGTTCGTGTAGTACTTCGCCCGGGTGTCGCCGCCCCGTTCCTGCATGCTGAAGAGCAGCGGGAGCGAGGGGTGCGGCGCGGCGTAGGCGGTGCCGTCGGCGTCCTCGAAGTCCTCCAGCGAGCCCTCGTGGACGCCGATGACCCGACCGTTCAGCATGAAGAGCCACGCCCCCGCGGCCTGCACCGCCCCGGAGAACTCCCCGTCCGAGAGTTCTCGGAGGCCGGCGTACCCCCCGGAGACCGGTCGGGAGTTCCAGCTATTTATCTGTTCGACCGTGCGCGTTTCCATAGTACGAGGGTATCACAACCCGTTCAAATATCTTACGCCCCAAACGGCCCGAATCGCGGGCGAACGGTCTACAGAGTCGAAATTTTCACAAACGAGAGTGGTCTGAAAAGCGTCAGGTTGCGAAACCGTACCGTGCTACCCGTTCTCCCGGCCTACGGGGTGCGAACGTGCCGGATTCGCGCGAGAGATAGCAGACGTGTATGCGAAGACGAACTCGGACGCGGAGACGAGAGTGACGAACCGCGGGCGCGATGCGCCTCGCGCCCGCGTGGACCAAAGGTCCTCGCGGAGACGGCGCGCTCTCGGTCGTCTCCGTCGCGGGGTCGAAAAATCGGATTCAGATCTTCTGCTCGGCGTCGTCGGCCAACTCCTGCATCCGCTTGCCGATACGTCCCGCCTCGCTGAACTCGTCGTCGCTCATCGCCGTCGCCAGCGCGTTGCCGAGGACGAAGACGGCGTGCTTGTGCTCGCTCTTGGATTTGTGGACGTGCGAGGGGTCGACGTCGAGCTGTTCGTACGGGTCGAAGAGGCCGTCGGTCACGTCCTCGCGGTCTTGGAAGTACTCCATGATGAGCACCATCTCCTCGTGAAGCTCCAGAAGTTCGTCTTTGTGCATGTTCGTGGGTAGGGAGGTATCGGGTTTAAGGATTTCTGAGAACGGTTCCCAAGCTGAGATGAGAGGTGTTAGAAGACGTACTCGTCCTCGTGGCCCATCATGCCCTCGTCTTCGAGGCCGGGTTCGCGGTCGTCGTTATCCATCGGGCCGCTGGTCTTGTAGGCTTTGAGTCCGGTCGAGAGGAGGTCCTCGATGGCCTCTTCTCGGTTGACGAACTCGCCCTGCTCCACCATCTGGGCGATCTGCATTTCGAGGTGCTCCGGAATAGTTATCTCTACCTTCGGCATTGGAACATTGGACGCTTCGGGAGGGGTGTTCTTAAGTCTGACGGGGTGCAATATCCGTCTAGAAAAACGATTTCTTCCACTTTTACAACGAAGTTTCTACGAACACTATTTTTTGCTCGCTGAACGCGAAGTACGAAGGGCGCTGAAACCCCGTCAACGAACGGTTACGCCTTTTACTTCGCACTTCGAAAACGACGGTAGTTCCGCTTCGGCGCGCAGTCTACCGACTGCGGAGCATCTTCTCGATGGAGTTGACGATGTTGCTCGGGCCGACGGACATCATCTTCTGCTCCATCCGCTTCTGGTTGAAGTAGCTGGCGAACGCCAGAATCGTCGGCGGCCACAGGCCGACGAAGATGCCCTGCATCCTGTTACCGCGGACGAAGAACTGGTACCACGACAGGAGCACCGACCCCGCGGCCGCGAGTATCGCGGGGTCCGTGGTTGACTCTTCGGCCGCCTCGACGCTCGCCTGCTCGTTCGCCGTCCGCTGTTGTTGCATTGCCATTGCGGCCCGTGATTGGGGTAGCGCGTCCTTTGTTATTCAGTCGATGGATTCGGGTATCGTGGAGTTCGGGGAGTACGACGTCGTTACCGGGACCGAAACGAGTCATTGGACCGGACGACCGGGGGTCGCTATCGTCCTCCGGCGACGGTCGTCGCCCGCAGTCGACACACCTACTTGCGTCGGTCGCCCACCGTGTGACATGAGTGTCACGGACGTTACCGACCTCTACGAGGAGTTCGGCGACGAGCGCCTCCCGCCGGGTCAGCGAGAGACGAAGAAGTTCCCCGTCCTCTCGAAGGGTGGAACGCCCGAGTGGGACCCCGAGACGTGGGAGTTCACGGTGACCGGCGCGGTCGAGAACGAACTGTCGCTGTCGTGGGAGGAGTTCACCGACCTTCCGAGCGAAACCCAGCGCCAGGACTTCCACTGCGTCACCGGGTGGAGCAAGTTCGACTGCGAGTTCACGGGAGTCACCTTCCCGACGCTCGCGGAAGAGGCGGGCGTCGCGGACGACGCGGTCCACGTCATGTTCTCCGCGCTCGACGGCTACACAACGGACCTCCCGCTCGATGACTGCGACCGCGAGGAGGTCGTGTTCGTCTACGACTTCGACGGCGAGTCCCTCCCGCGCGAGCACGGCGGGCCGCTCCGGGCCGTCACGCCCCACAAGTACGCCTACAAGGGTGCCAAGTGGGTCGACGGCGTGGAGTTCCTCACCGAACCCGAACGGGGCTACTGGGAGAAGCGCGGCTACTCCGACACCGCGAACCCGTGGAACGAAGAGCGGTACAGCTGATATCGCGCCAGCGACGATATAGTTAGACTGAAAGCCACCGCGTCCGGAGTTCGACTGAATGGAGTCACCGCCCCGCGACGGACAGGTGTCGGCCGAACCGACCGGCTCCGCCCTCGTGAGTCGGACCTGCGAGTTACCGGAACACGCGGCGCAGACGACGCGCGCGTTTCTCGCGTCCCGGGAGTCTCCGCGGATCTTCTGGGCGAGTCCGTACGGTCCCGAACTCGCCGGCGGCGGGACGGCCGCCCGCATCACGGCCGACGGCTCGGACCGCTTCGACGAGATTCGGGCGGCCGCCGCCGACCTCTTCGCCGGTCTGGACTACGACGGGCCGGACCTGGCCCGCCCGCGACTGTTCGGCGGCTTCGCCTTCCACGACTCGCACCGGGCGGCCCCGCCGTGGCGGGGTTTCCCCGGCGCGACGTTCCTCCTCCCCAGAATGCAACTCGTGCGCGCCGACGGCGAGGCGTGGCTGACCGTCTCGGCCCGCGACAGCGCGCCCGAGGAGGTCGAGGCGGCGCTGGAGAACGCAAAACGGTCCATCGAGGGGAGTTCGCCGTCCGGCGCGTCGGCTTCCGACGCGCCGGACGGCGAACCGCCGGGCGTGGTCGGGACCGAACCCACCACCTCCCGCGAGGAGTGGGCCGAACAGGTCCGCGCGGCGGTCGAGCGCATCCGGGGCGGCGAACTGTCGAAGGTCGTCATCGCGCAGGCGCTCGCGGCGACGCTCGAAGCCCCCGTCTCGGTCCCCGACGCGCTCGAACGCCTCGGCGAGTCGTACCCCGACTGCTTCCGATTTTTCGTCGAACCGACCGCCGAGGCCGGGTTCTTCGGCGCGACCCCCGAGCGACTCACCACGCTCCGCGGCCGAACCGTCGAGACCGAGGCGCTGGCTGGGTCGGTCGGCCGGGGCGGGACCCCCGAGGAGGACGCCGAACTCGAAGCCAGCCTCCGGGAGAGCGAGAAGATGATACACGAACACGAACTGGTCGGCCGGACCATCCGGGACCAACTCGCGCCGCTGGCCGGCGAGGTCCGAGTGGGCGACCGCCGGGTGCGAAAGCTGGCGAACATCCAGCACCTCTGGACGCCCATCGAGGCCGACCTCGCCGTCGACGACCACGTCCTCTCCATCGTCGAGGCGCTCCACCCGACGCCCGCAGTCGGCGGCGTCCCGCCGAGCGCCGCCCTCGACGCCATCCGGGAGACCGAGACGTTCGACCGTGGGTGGTACGCCGCGCCGGTCGGCTGGTTCGACGCCGCGGGCGACGGCACCTTCGCGGTCGGCCTCCGCTCGGGCGTCGCCGAGAGCGACCGGGTGACGCTGTTCGCGGGCAACGGCATCGTCGGCGACAGCGACCCCGACGCCGAGTACGAGGAAGTGCAACTGAAGTACCGGCCGATTCTCGACGAACTGGAGCGGCGGTGAGACGATGACGGGCCCAGCGGAGGGAGTTGGACGATGACCGCTCCGAACCGCAACACCCTCTGGGCGCGGACGTTCGTCGCGGAACTCGAAGCCGCCGGAATCGACGCGGTCTGTCTCGCGCCCGGCAGTCGCTCGACGCCCCTGACCGTCGCGTTCGCCGAGAGCGACCTCGCCGTCTTCTCTCATCTCGACGAGCGCTCGGCCGCCTTCTTCGCGCTGGGACGGGCCAAACGCACCGGGAAGCCGACGCCGGTGGTCTGTACGTCGGGCACCGCCGCCGCGAACTTCCACCCGGCGGTCGTCGAAGCGAGTCAGGCCCGCGTGCCGATGCTCCTGCTGACCGCCGACCGGCCGCCGGAACTCCGGGACAGCGGCGCGAACCAGACCGTCGACCAGGAGAAACTCTACGGCGACGCCGTGCGCTGGTACGCCGACCTCGCAGAACCCGAGGCCGACGACCGCAAGTTGCGGTACCTCCGGACGACCGCGGCCCGTGCCGTCGCGGAGGCGACCGGCGTCCCGGCGGGGCCGGTCCACCTCAACTTCCCGTTCCGGAAACCGCTCGAACCGACCGAGGTACCGGGCGACGTGCCCGAGGACTTCGCCGACGCACATCCGCTCGCGGCCGAGGGCCGCGACGGGCCGTTCGTCCGGACCGCGCGGGGTGCGGCGGAACTCGACGCGGCGGACCTCCAAGAGGTCCGCCGCGCGCTGGCCGACGCCGAGCGCGGCCTCGTCGTCGTCGGCCCCGCGGACAACCCCGCGCCCGACCGCGACGCGCTCGCGGCGCTCGCCGACGCGACCGGCTTTCCGGTGCTGGCCGACCCGCTGTCGGGCCACCGGTTCGGTCACGGGAGAAACGGCGACGGCGCGCCTCTCGCGGTCGGAGGCTACGACGGCTACCTCGATGCGGTCGCCGATGCGTGGCCCGACCCCGACGTCGTAGTGCGCTTCGGCGCGTCGCCGACCTCGAAGGTTCTGCGGAACTACCTCGAAGCGGCCGACGCCCGGCAGTTCCTCGTCGACCCCGCGGGCGGGTGGCGCGAGGCGACCTACACCGCGACCGACCTACTGGTGGCCGACCCGACGCGACTCGCCGAGCGAGTCGCGTCGGAACTGGACTCGGCGGGGTCGGCGAGTGCCGGAGACGCGGCCGACGCCGGAACCTCGACCTGGCGCGACCGCTTCGCCGACGCCGAGGAAACGTACTGGTCGCTCGTGCGCGACGCGCGCGCGGAGCGCCTGTTCGAGGGCGGCGTCCTCTCGACCGTCGCGGCGCGACTGCCGGACCCGGCGACCGTGATGGTCTCGAACAGCATGCCGGTCCGGGACCTGGACCGCTTCGGCGAACCGCGCGCGGCCGACGTGACGGTGCTCGGTAACCGCGGCGCGAGCGGCATCGACGGCATCACCAGCACCGGCCTCGGCGCGGGGAGCGCCACCGACGACCCGCTCGTAATCGTCACGGGCGACCTGGCGTACTACCACGACATGAACGGCCTGCTGGCGCTGGCGCGATGCGGCGTCGACGCGACCATCGTGGAGGTGAACAACGACGGCGGCGGCATCTTCCACATGCTCCCCATCGAGGAGTTCGACCCGCCGTTCACCGAGCAGTTCCGAACGCCCCACGGCCTCGACTTCGAGGCGACCGGCGACCTCTACGACTTCGACTTCGAGCGCGTCTCGGACCTCGACGCGCTCGCCGAGGCGTTCGACGACTCGGTGGCGAGCGACGGGACGCAGGTGCTCGAAGTCCGGACCGACGCCGCGGAGAGTCACGGGTTCCGCGACGAACTCGCCGAGCGCGTCGCCGACGCACTCGGCGAGTGAGTCTGCGGTGTAGTTCGGCGTCGCGAATCCGCAGAGGTGCCTGCGCGGTAAATCTGCGCGAAGAGAACCGCCACACCGCAGGTCGAAACCGACCGGACCGCCGCCGGGCGGCGGTCCGGTCGGCCTGATTATGACGGGTGATAATTCGGCCAAGATTGATATTTTCCGACCGTCAACCGGCAACGAGAACGATGTCACCGAGTCGCTCAGAGACGTTGACCGACTTCCTCCGAAACCGCGTCGGCGACCACCTGCGAAGCGTCCTCTACTACGACGAATCGGGCGGCGAACTGCTCTACATCCGCGACGACGTCGCCGACCGCTACTCGAAAACCGAGGTCGCCGACGTCGAACGCGACGTCCGCCTGGAGGCGGTCGACAAACCCCACCAGGAGGACCTCTACGACCACGGCGCGCTGAACGCGACGGTCCGGTGTTTCGACGACGCCGTCGAGATGCACTTCCCCCACGACGAAACCAGCGGGACCGCGGTGGCCCTCGACGGCGAAGTGTTCGCGATCCACAACACGTTCGTCGGCAAGTGCATGGAGCTGATGGACGACGAGGAGTAGCGACGACCGGAACTCGGGGAGCTACCGGCGCTCGTCCCGGACCATCTCCTCGATGCGGTCCATCCCCTCCTCGATGCGGTCGAGCGAGTTGGCGAAACTGAGCCTGAGGTAGCCCGACCCCGCCTCGCCGAACCCCTCCCCGGGCACCGCGACGACGCCGTACTCCGAGAGCAGGCGCTTCGCGACGTCGAAGCTACTTCCGGGCAGGTCGCTCACGTCGAGGAAGGCGTAGAATGCCCCCTCGGGCCGCGCGCACGAGACGACCGGCGCGTCGGCGACCCGCTCGACCACGTAGTCGCGGCGCTCCTCGAACGCCGCCTTCATCTCGGCGGTCGGCTCCTGCGGACCGGTCAGCGCGGCGAGCGCGGCGTGCTGGCTCACGCTCGACGCGCAGGCCGACATGCTCTCGCCGAGGTGGGTGACCGCCTCGACCACCGACTCCGGGCCGGCGAGCCATCCGAGTCGCCACCCGGTCATCGCGTAGGTCTTCGAGCAGGAACCCACGGTCAGCACGCGCTCGGGGTGGTCGACGTAGGACGCCGCGCCCCTGAACTCGCGGTCGTAGGTCAGTCGGCCGTACACCTCGTCGGCGATGACGTAGGCGTCGTGGTCCGCCGCGGCGTCGACGACCGCCCGAACCGCGTCCTCGTCGAACACGCGCCCGGTCGGGTTCGAGGGCGAGGTCAGTACCACCGCCGCGGTGTCGTCGGTGATGGACTCGGCGACCAACTCGGGGTCGAGGTCGAACCCCTCGTCGGCGGGCAGAGGGACCTCGACCGGCGTCGCGCCGGCGATCTGGGCCTGGTTGACGTAGTTGGGCCACGCAGGCGTCGGGACGACCACCTCGTCGCCCGGTCCCGCCAGCGCCAGAATCGTCAGCGCCAGCGCCTCCATCGCGCCGTTCTTCACCGTCACCTGCTCGGGCGTCACCTCGACGTCGTCCTCTCGGGCCAGCGTCTCCGCGATGGCCTCGCGGAGTTCGGGGATGCCGGCGTTCGAGGTGTAGTGAGTCTCGCCCTCGCGCGCGGCGCGCTCGGCCGCGTCGAGGACGTGTTCCGGCGTGTCGAAGTCGGGTTCGCCGACTTCGAGGCGTACGATATCGCCGGTCTGCTCCTCGGCTAACCCGAACATCAGGCGGATGGTCGAGCGGTCCATGTTCCGGGCGCGGTCGGCGAGTCGCGCCGCGGAGGTCTGCCGATTGGCGTCGGTCATGGAGATACGCACGGAACGTTCTCTCAAGTAAGTTCGTCCCCCGGAAAGGGAGAACTCTCTGAAGCGGATCGATGGAAAACGGTAGATATGGCTTTCGAGGAGTTTTCGGTTACTGTTGCTGCTGTCGTTCTTGGTAAGCAGGTGAGGGCAGTCCAAACGTTCTCTCCCAGTTCGCGACTTCACTCGGGCGATATCCGGAAGCGTTCTCCCACCGTCGGGTCGTTCGGGAATCTTTTTCCTCACACCGCCCCGACTCCGACGCATGGTATCCGAACTCTTCGACCCCGAGGCGTGGACGCCCGTCGAGGACTGCGACTTCGACGACATCACGTACCATCGCGCGGTCGACTCGGGCACCGTCCGAATCGCGTTCGACCGCCCGGAGGTCCGCAACGCCTTCCGACCCAAGACCGTCGACGAACTCTACGACGCGCTCGACCACGCCAAGCGCCAGACCGACGTCGGGTGCGTGCTGCTGACCGGCAACGGCCCCTCGCCGAAGGACGGCGGGTGGGCGTTCTGCTCGGGCGGCGACCAGCGCGTCCGGGGTGACGAAGGCTACGAGTATCAGGGTGAGGACGGCGAAACCGACCGCGCCGCGAAGGGCGGCCGCCTCCACATCCTCGAAGTCCAGCGGCTCATCCGCCACATCCCCAAGCCCGTAATCTGCGTCGCGCCCGGGTGGGCGGTCGGCGGCGGCCACAGCCTTCACGTCGTCTGCGACATGACCGTCGCCAGCGAGGAGCACGCCGTCTTCAAGCAGACCGACCCGGACGTCGCCTCCTTCGACGGCGGGTTCGGTTCCGCGTACCTCGCCCGGCAGGTCGGCCAGAAGAAGGCCCGCGAGATATTCTACCTCGGGAAGAACTACGACGCCGAGGAGGCCGCCGAGATGGGCATGGTCAACGAGGTCGTCCCCCACGAGGGCCTCGAAACCGTCGCGCTGGAGTGGGCCGAGGAGATAAACGGCAAGAGTCCGACCGCCATCCGGATGCTGAAGTACGCCTTCAACATGGCCGACGACGGGATGGTCGGCCAGCAGGTGTTCGCGGGCGAGGCCACTCGCCTGGCCTACATGACCGACGAAGCCAAGGAGGGCCGCGACGCCTTCGTGGAGGGACGGGACCCCGACTTCGACGAGTTCGACTGGCACTACTGAATCCGATATCTAACCGCAAACCCGACCACGGCGCCCGGCGCTCCGCCGCGGCGGAGCGCCGGGCGCCCGCGCCTCTCCCGCTCACCAATTCTCTCACTCGTCCATTCTCTCACTCGCCCAGTTGCTCGCGCGAGCGGTGCAACACGGCGTTGAGCGTCGCTCCCAGCAGGAGGACGAACCCGCTGAAGTAGAGCCACGTCGCCAGCACCAGCACGCCGCTGACGACGCCGAACACGTTCGAGCGGGCCACGAACGTGACGTAGAACCGGAACAGCGCCTGGAGGGCGGTCCAGCCGACGGCGGTGAACACCACGCCGGGGAGCACCTCGCGCCAGCCGAGCGAAATCTCGGGAAAGACGTAGAACATCGGGTGGAACGCCAGGGTGAGTCCGACTACAAGCGCCGCGGCGCGGATGGCGCCGACGAACGGCACGCCCTCGGGGAAGACCACCGAGGGCCACGTCGCGGCGATGGCGAGCACGGCCGTTCCGAGCACCGCCAGCACGACGAAGGCGTCCCGGAGCTGGTTCGGGAGGTTGCCGCCCCGCTCGACGCCGTAGAGTTCGGTGAACGCCTTGTCGAGGCCGTTGAACACGGCGAACGCGCCGAACCCCAGGACCAGCACCCCGACGACGGAGTTGCCGGTGTTCTCGACCGCGTTTCGAACGGCCTCGCGGACCAGGCCACGGGCGTCGGCCGGGACCTGGTTCGCGGTAACCGCGAGGAGGCGGTCGGTCAGGTTCGGATTTCCGACCACGGTCGCGACCACTGCGAGCAGGAACAGTAGCGGCAGGAGCGAGACGAACGCCTGGTAGGCGATCGCGCCCGCCATGAACGGGACGTCGGCCGCCAGCGCGCGCCGAACCACCGACCGTCCCAGCGCGACCGGCCGGCGGAGCGAGGCGGTCGCGGTGCCGGTTTGGCTCGCGTCGCTCATGTCGTTCCGTACGGTCGCGCGCTCCTTCCGAGTTGTGCCCGCTCGCCGGTCGAGGAGTCCTCGGGTACCGCGACCGACCGACGCCCGCGGGCGGTCCCGGCCCGCCGAAACCACAGACGCTATTGTCTCCGTTTCGTAACGATGGGACAATGAGCGACGTCGCAACCCACTCCCGCCGCGAGGCGTGGCTGATGGCCGCCCGGCCCCACACCCTGCCGGCGGCGGCCGCGCCGGTCGTCGTCGGTACCGGCCTCGCCGTCCACGCGGGGAAGTTCGCCGCGCTGCCGGCGCTGGCCGCCTTCGTCGGCGCGGCACTCATCCAGATCGGGACGAACTTTGCGAACGACTACTACGACGCCGTCAAGGGCGTCGACACTGACGAGCGCGAGGGGTTCACCCGGGTCACACAGACCGGCCTCATCCCGCCGAAGGAGGTCAAGCGCGCGATGTACGCCACCTTCGCGCTCGCGATACTCGTCGGAACGTACCTCGTCTGGGTCGGCGGCCTGCCCATCCTCGTCATCGGACTCGCGAGCGTGATTTCTGGCGTCGCCTACGCGGGCGGTCCCTTCCCGCTCGGTTCGCACGGCCTCGGCGACCTGTTCGTCTTCGTCTTCTTCGGCGTCGTCGCCGTGATGGGCACCTTCTACGTCCAGGCGGCCTCGCTCGTCGCGGGCGTCCCGGCCGGGATTCCTGCCGGCACGGTCACGCTCGCGGCGTTCGCCGCCAGCCTCCCGGTCGCCGCAATCTCGACGAACATCCTCGTGGTGAACAACGTCCGGGACCTCGAAACCGACCGACAGGCGGGCAAGAAGAGCCTCGCGGTCATCGTCGGCTACCGGGCCAGCAGGGTCGAGTTCGTCGGGATGCTCGCGCTGGCTTACGCCGTCCCGTTCTGGTTCTGGCTGAGCGAGGGCTACTCGCCGGCCGTGCTCCTGCCGCTCCTGACGATACCCTACGCCGTGCGCGTCACGAAGACCGTCCTGACCGACGCCTCGGGCGAGGCGCTGAACCCCGCACTCGAACGGACCGGAAAACTGCTCGCGGCCTACTCGTCGCTGTTCGCGCTCGGCCTGGCGGTGTGAACGTGCGAGCGACCACCCGACCCTTCTCGCTCCCGCTGGCCGAACCGCTCGGGACAGCGAGGGGTCCAATCGAGCGCCGGGAGGGCCTGCTGGTCCGCCTCGAATCGGAGGGTTCCGCGGCGGTTCCGGCGGGCGTCGGTGTCGGCGAGGCCACGCCGCTCGCGGGGTGGACAGAGTTGCGCGAGGCGTGCGAGCAGGCGCTCGACGCGGCCGCGAGCGACGTCGAGTCGGGCGCCGACCCCGACGACCTGCTGGCCGACCTCGACGACGCCCCGGCGGCGCGCCACGCGCTGGACCTGGCGCTGGCCGACCTGTGCGCCTCGGCCGAGGGCGTCCCCCTCTACCGGTATCTCGGCGCACCGTCGCGCGTCGAGTCGGTCCCGGTCAACGCCACCGTCGGTGACGGGTCGGTCGAGGAGACGGTCGCGGCCGCGCTCGACGCGGTTTCGGCCGGCTTCGACTGCCTGAAGCTGAAGGTCGGCGCGCGCGACCTCTCGGCCGACATCGCGCGTGTCGAGCGCGTCTGCGACGCGCTCGACACGCGCGCTAATGAGGTCGAAGGGGACAGCGAACCCGAACGCGAAATCGAACTCCGCGCCGACGCCAACGGCGCGTGGTCCTTCGGGCAGGCCCAGACGTTCCTCGACGCGGTCGGCGACGACCTCTCGTACGTCGAACAGCCCTTGGCCGCGACCGACATGGCGGGACTGGCGGCCCTCGACGGTCCGGTCGCGCTCGACGAGACGCTCGCCGAAGTCGCCTTCGAGGACGCGCTCGACGCGAATCCCGCGGCGGTCGTGCTGAAGCCGATGGCGCTGGGCGGCCCGCGCCGGGCGGTCGAACTCGCCGAGCGTGCCCGCGAGGCGGGCGTCGCCCCGGTCGTCACGACCACCGTCGACGCCGCGGTGGCTCGGACCGCCGCGGTCCACGTCGCGGCCGCGATACCGGACCCGCCGGCCTGCGGCCTCGCCACCGCCGAACTCCTCGAATCCGACCTGGTCCCGGACCCCGCGCCGGTCGGCGACGGCCGCGCCGCCGTCCCTCAGGGAAAGGGCAATGGAACTCCGGACACCCTAAGCGAGTATGAGTAACGAGCCACCGAACGACACCGCCGTCCCGCGCGGGCCGACGCCGGAGTCACCGGCCCGCGAGTGCGCTCGCGACTGGCTGACCCACCAGACGCGGTCCTCGCCCGACGCGACCGCGCTCGTGGAGGCGTCCGACGGCCGCGAGTGGACGTACGCCGAACTCGACGTCGCGGTGGAGGAGACCGCCGGACTGCTCGCCGGCATCGGCGTCGACGAGGGCGACCACCTCGGGGTGCTGATGGAGACGCGGGTGGCGTTCGTCAGACTCGCCCACGCCACGATGCGCCTCGGCGCCGTCCTCGTCCCGCTGAACGCGCGACTCGCCCGGCCCGAACTGGCCCGGCAGGCCGAGATAGCCGACTTGGACGCGCTGGTCTGTGGACGCGACACCGAGGACGACGCGGTGGCGGCAGTCGAGGCGGAGGAGATTCCGGTCGCGTCGGTGGACTCGGCCCACCGGGGGAACGTCGTCGCGCTCGCCCGCGAGAGCACCGCCGACTTCGACCCGGCAGAGTGGTCCCGGGACGACCCGCTGGCGATGCTGTTCACCTCCGGGACCACCGGCGACCCGAAGGCGGTCGTACTCACGATGGGCAACTTCCGGGCGAGCGCGACCGCCTCGGCGTTCCGACTCGGACTCGACCCCGACGAGCGCTGGCTGCTCTGCCTGTCGATGTACCACATGGGCGGACTGTCGGTCGTCCTCCGGTCGGCGCTGTACGGCACCACGGTCGTCCTCCAGGAGGGCTTCGACGCCGCGGCGGCGGCCGACGCGATAGGCGAGTACGAGGTCACGGGCGTCTCGCTCGTGCCGACGATGCTCCGACGGATGCTCGACTCGGCCGGGCGACTCGCCGACTCGCTACGGTTCGTCCTGCTCGGGGGCGCGCCCGCGACAGAGCAGTTGCTCGACCGCTGCGAGGAACTTGGCGTGCCGGTCCACCCGACCTACGGCATGACCGAGGCGACCTCCCAAATCGCGACCGCCCGGCCCGCCGAGGCGTTCGACCACCCCGGCACCGTGGGGCGGCCGCTCCTCTGGACCGACCTCTCGGTCGTCGACGACGACGGAAACGCCGTGTCTGCGGGCGAGGTCGGCGAACTCGTCGTCTCCGGCCCGACCGTGATGCGGGGCTACTACGACGACCCCGCGGCCACGGCGGAGGCGTTCGGCGAGTACGGACTGCACACCGGCGACGTCGGCTTCCGCGACGAGGGCGGCCGGGTCTGGGTGCTGAATCGGCGCGACGACCGCATCGTCACCGGCGGGGAGAACGTCCACCCCGGCGAGGTAGTCGAGGCACTGCGCGACCACCCCGCCGTCAGGGACGCCGCGGTCGTCGGCCTCGACGACGACGAGTGGGGCGAGCGCGTCGCCGCGCTGGTCGTCCCTGCTGGCGACGCGGCCCTCACCGGCGACGACCTCGTCGCGCACTGCCGCGACCGACTTGCAGGCTACAAGTGTCCGCGGACCGTCGCCTTCGCCGACGAACTCCCCCGGACCGCGTCGGGCACCGTCGACAGGGAGACGGTCCGCGAGCGCCTCCGAGAGTGAGCTTCGAGCGTTCGGTGGTTTCGCCGCCTCGATTTCGATTTCCCGCACGTCGAGGTCCGGTCCCGCCGGCAGACGCCGGCGGGACCGGACTCCGGCAACCGCGACCCGGGCCGCGACTTTTTAGCCTGACAGGTTCGTAGGGCCTACCGTGTGCACGCTCATCCTCGCCTGGCGGGTGTTCGAGGGGACGCCGATAGCCGTCGCGGCGAACCGCGACGAGGCGCTGGGTCGACCCTCGCGCCCGCCCGGCGTCCTCGACGACGACCCGCGGGTAATCGCGCCCCAGGACGCCGAGGCCGGCGGGACGTGGGTCGGCTACAACGACGAGGGGCTGTTCGTCGGCGTGACTAACAGGCTCACGGACCGCGAGGGCGAGCGCTCGCGAGGACTGCTCACCCGCGACGCGCTCGCCCGGCCGACGGCCGCCGACGCCGTCTCGTTCGTCCGCCGGGAACTTGCCGAGCACGAGTACGCGGGGTTCAACCTCGTCGTCGCCGACGCGGAGGAGGCCGCCCTGCTGGAGTGGGACGGCGTCCTCCGGACGACGTACTTCGACCCGGGCGTCCACGTCGTCGTCAACGAGGGGTACGACGCCGCCTCGAAGGCCGAGCGCGTCCGCGAGGCCGTCCGTCCCGACACGAGCCCCGAATCCGGCGAGAAAGCCCGGGACGCCGACGTCGACGAGTGGTTCGAGTTGGCGAAGTCGGTGTTGCGCGACCACGACCTGGGCACCTGCGTCCACGGCGATGGGTACGGCACCCGGTCGTCGTCGCTCATCGCGGTCGACGACCGCGGGCGCGGCCGCTACTGGTTCGCCGACGGCAAGCCCTGCGAGACCGACTACGAACCGGTCGAAATCCGGGACGATTAGCTTTAAACGGCTCCCGCCCCCAGTGGCGAGTATGGCTGTATCCGAGGAGGACCTCACCGAGGAGGAGCGTGCGGGCCTCGAACTCGTCCGGGAGACCGGCGGCATCCACCAGAGCGACTTCTGGAAGGAACTGGGCGTCGACTCGCGCAAGGGGAGTCGCATCGTCGACTCGCTGGCCGACCAGGGTTTCGTCCAGCGGGAGGAGACGGTGTACGACGGGCACAACACCTACCTCGTCACGCCCGCGCCCCGCGACCTCGACTTCTCGCTACTGATGGCGGGCGACATGCTCTCGCCGTTCATCGGCGAGGAGGAGATCGACCCCGAGAGCGACGCCTTCTCGCAGTGGATTATGAACCTGGCGTACAGCGAGTAACGTAGTCGTCTCGGCCGCCGGCTCTTCTCGCGGCGGTTCTCTCTGCCGACCGGAGTCGCCCGCCGAACGCCGACTTCCGACCGGCGCACCGGGGTTCGGACAGCAGAGATATGCTTCTCGCGAGAATCTACTCCGTCCATGGTGAGCGAGACGCCGCCACCGCCGGGGGGAACCAACATCGAAGGACAGGCCCCAGAGGCCGAACCCGCGGTCGAGACGGACGAGGCGACGATCACCGAGGACGCCGAACTGGAGCGCACGCTGGGACTCTCCGGCGGCCTCGCCATCGGAATCGGGACGATGATCGGCGCGGGCATCTTCGTGTTCCCGGGGCTGGCGGCCGGCCGCGCCGGTCCCGCCGCGGCGGCGTCGTTCGCCATCGGGGCGGTCGTCGCGCTGCTGGTCGCGCTTCCCGCCTCGGAACTCGCCACGGCCATGCCCAAGAGCGGCGGCGGCTACTACTTCATCTCCCGGGGGCTCGGGACGCTAGCCGGTGCCGTAGTCGGCCTCTCGCTCTGGTTCGGGCTG
Organism: Halorussus vallis; assembly: GCF_024138165.1. Taxonomy (NCBI): domain Archaea; kingdom Methanobacteriati; phylum Methanobacteriota; class Halobacteria; order Halobacteriales; family Haladaptataceae; genus Halorussus; species Halorussus vallis. The sequence goes on from NZ_CP100000.1 coordinate 320,980, forward strand.
GTGTTCGCGACCGCCTTCTACCTCGTCGGCTTCGGCTACTACGCTGTCGACACGCTCGCCGAACTCGGCGTGGCGGTCGGCGAGGACTTGGTCGTTCCGCTCGCACTGCTGTTCGGTGCAGGATTCACCGCGCTGAACGTCACCGGCACCGAGAACGCAGCGAAGCTCCAGAACGGCGTCGTCGCGCTGCTGCTGTCGATTCTCACGGTCTTCCTGCTCTACGGGTCGTTCGACGCGCTCGGCGTCGTCGGTCGGCCGAGCGCGCCCGAGCAGTTCGCGCCGTTCGGCGCAGCGCCCGTCCTGACGACCGCGGCGCTCGTGTTCACGTCCTACCTCGGCTTCGCGCAGGTGGCGACCGTGGCCGGCGAGATGAAACGTCCCGGACGGAACCTCCCGCTGGCGATGGTCGGGTCGGTGCTCGTCGTCGGCGTCATGTACGTCGCGACCATCTTCGTCGCGACGAGCGCGTTCGGCAGCGAGCGACTCTCGGCGCTCGGCGAAACCGCGATGGTCGAGGTCGGCAGGGAGTTCCTCGGTCCGGTCGGCGCGCTCGCCATCGTCTTCGGTGGACTGCTCGCCACGATGTCCAGCGCTAACGCGTCGGTGCTCAGCACCTCGCGTGCCATCTACGCCGTCTCGAAGGACGCGCTGCTCCCGCGGTGGGCGAGTCGCATCAACCTCAGATACGGCACGCCGCACGTCGCGCTGGGGATGGCCGGGGGTCCCGTCCTCGTGCTGGTCGCGACGGGCCGGGTCGAGATCCTCGCGGAGGTCGCGTCGTTCCTCCACCTCGTCATGTACGGGCTGATGTGCGTCGCGCTGCTCGCGCTCCGGCGGGACGAACCGGAGTGGTACGACCCCGACTTCCGGGTGCCGGGCTACCCCGTCGTCCCCGCTGTCGGCGCGCTCGCGAGCTTCGCGCTCATCGGATTCATGCAGTTGCTCTCCCAGGTCGTCGGAATCGCCATCATGCTGGCGAGCGCCGGGTGGTACTTCTATTACGCTCGGGACGTGACGCTGAAGGGGGCGTTGTGATGACGCGCGTGCTCGTTCCGGTGGCGGTGCTCGAAGGAGAGTCGGTTTCGACCGGTCTGGTTGACCTGCTCTCGACGGTGGACGTGACGGTGCTGGGCTACCACGTCCTCCCCGAACAGACGCCGGCCGACCAAGCGCGCCTCCAGTACGAGGAGCGCGCCACCGAGGCGCTCGAAGCACTCACAGAGGAGTTTCGGCAGGCCGGCGGCAGCGCCGACCACCGACTCGTGTTCACCCACGACCGGAACCAGACCGTCGACCGTGTCGCCGACGAGGTCGACGCACGAGCGTACGCCATCACCGGGACGACCCGTCCAGTAGAGCGGTTGCTCGTGCCGCTAACCGGCGACGTCAACGCCGAGCGCATCCTGTCGTTCGTGGTCGATATCGTCGGCGACCGCGACGTCGGCGTGACGGTGTTGCACACCGCCGACGCGGAGACGACCGAGAACCGCGAATCTCTCGACGCCGCCGCCGAAATCCTCGCCGAGGCGGGTATCGACGTCCGAACCGAACTTGCGACTGGCACCGCCCCGTTCGAGGCGCTCGTCGACGCCGCGGCGCCCCACGACGTCGTCGTCATGGGCGAACGAGCGCCGTCGCTCCGGTCGCTGGTGTTCGGCGACGAGTCGGAGCGAGTCGCCGCCGAGACGGTCGGCCCGGTGCTCGTGGTTCGTCGGGAGGAGTAGGCTCGGCGTACGCATCGTCGGTCGCTGCGCGACCCCGCTCCCGAACTACTGTTTCTGCCGACTCTCGACGACTACCACGCTTCTCGAAGCACTGCCTCGATGGCTTCCGCGGTCGGGTCCAATCCCTCCGGCGCGCGAGCCATCGGCGGGTCGTCGACGACGAACTCGGCTATCGCCGGCAGGTCTTCTCTTTGCGTCTCGGGCAGGTCCCGGAGACGCGCCGGCGCGCCGAGCGCGTCGCGGAACTCCGCGACGCGCTCGACGACCGCTTCGGCCACCTCGTCGGAGCGCCCCTCCGGGTCGATTCCGAGTCCGGTCGCCAGCAGGTCGCGGCTCGCGTCCACCTTCGAGAACAGGTACCGGAGGACGTGCGGGACGACCGCGGCGTGGACCGCGCCCTGCTGAATGTCGTACCGGCGGGCGAAGCCGTGACCGAACGCGTGAACGACCGAAACCTTCCGGTCGAGTTGGACGAGCAGGGAGCCGACGACCGCCCGGTCCATCGCTTCGGGGTCCGACGCCTCGGTACCGCCCGCGTCATCGCCCACGACCCGGGGGAGCGCATCGGTCAGCAGTCTCAGTCCGTGGACCGCCGTCGCGTCGCTGACCGGGTCGGCGTCGCGAGCGTAGGGCGTCTCGATGCCCTTGTCGAAGCCGTTCATCGCCGACCCGGCGAGCGCGCTCGTGGGCGTGGTTTCGAACAGCTCCGGGTCGGCGAAGTCGGCGACGGGCATCGCCGACCCGCGGGCGCTCACGGGGTGGCCGGTCGGCGATTCGTCGGCCGGGAGCACCTCGATGGACCCGCCCGCGGAGACGTCGGCACCGGCGAAGGTCGTCGGAATCACGACCACCGGCGGCCGGTCGTCGGGGTCGCGGTCGGCGGCGAGCGAGTCGACCTCGCCGTCGCGGGCCGCCGTCCGGAGGTCGGCAAGCGAGCGACCGTCGGCCGCGAAGGCGCTGGCCTGCCGGGCGATGTCGAGGCTGCTTCCGCCGCCGACGCCGACGAGCGCGTCGGCGTCCCGGTCGCGCATCGCGTCGATCACCTCGAAGGCCGACTCGGCCCGCTTGTCGGGGGTCGTCCCGTCGAAGACGCCGGCGAGGCGGTCGCCGAGGCCGTCCCGTATCGGTTCCATCAGGTCGTCGTTCGCGCCGACGTTCGACCCGCAGACGACCAGGGCGCGTTCGAGGCCCCGGTCGGCGAGGTACGCGCCGAGTCGGTCGACGCATCCGCGACCGTAGACGATGTCGCACCCGCGGTACTCGTACTCGAAGTCGTCGGCTACCGGGAGCATCGTGTCCGTCGGGGTACGTCGCCGACCGGGTTAGTGGTCACGACGCGAGCCGAACGGCTCGCGGCCGCAGAAAGAGCGTCGTCTACTGCTCGACCGCGCTGCCGACTCGGACGATGGTTTCCTCGCCGAACGCCGGCCCCATGAACTGGACGCCGACCGGGAGGCCGTCGACCTCGCCCATCGGCACCGAGATGGCGGGCAGGTCCGCCAGGTTCGCGGGCACCGTGTTGGCGTCGGCGAGGTACATCTGGAGCGGGTCGTCTAAGCTCTCGCCGACCTCGAACGGCGGCACCGGCATCGTCGGACTGGCGAGCACGTCCACGTCCTCGAACGACTCGTCGAAGTCCTTCCGGACCCACGCGCGGGCGTCCTGAGCCTGTTTGTAGTACTTGTCGTGGTAGCCCGCCGAGAGGGCGTAGGTGCCCAGCAGGATGCGTCGCTTGACCTCCTCGCCGAACGCCTCCTCGCGGGCCTCGCCGAAGACCTCGTTCCAGTTACCGTCGAAGCCGCCGGAGTGGCCGTATCGCACGCCGTCGAAGCGCGCGAGGTTCGAGGAGGCCTCGGACATCGCGATGACGTAGTAGGCCTCCACGGCGTGTTCGACCGAGGGGAGCGAAACCTCCTCGACGGTCGCGCCCCGTTCGCGGAGGTCGTCCAGCGTCGCCTCGAAGCGCTCGCGGACGCCCTCGTCTGCTCCCTCGACGAGTTCGGTCGGGACGCCGACGGTCGTGCCCTCGACGTCGCCGTCTGCCGCGGCGGCGTAATTCGAGTCGTCGCCGGCGTCTCGGGTAGTGGCGTCCCGGTCGTCCTGCCCGCTAATGACGTCGAGCAGTTCCGCGGCCTCCTCGACGGTCGGCGCGAGCGGGCCGATCTGTTCGAGGCTGTTGGCGTAGGCGACCAGGCCGTACCGGGAGACCAGGCCGTAGGTCGGCTTGATGCCGACGACGCCGCAGAACGCCGCGGGGTTGCGGATGGAGCCGCCGGTGTCGGAGCCGAGCGCGAGGTCGGCCTCGCCCGCCGCGACTGCCGCCGCGCTCCCGCCGGAGGACCCGCCGGGGACGCGACCCGGCGCGGCCGGGTTTTCCGTCGCGCCGAACGCCGACGTCTCGGTGGTCGAGCCCATCCCGAACTCGTCCATATTGGCCTTGCCGACGATGGTCGCGCCGGCGTCCTTCAGTTTCCGGACGACCGTCGCGTCGTAGGGCGGCACGTAGTCTTCGAGCATCTTCGACCCGCAGGTGGTCCGGACGCCCTCGGTGCTGATGTTGTCCTTGACGGCGACGGTGCGGCCCGCGAGCGGGCCGTCGCCGTCGCCCTCGATTGTCTCGTCGGTGATGAAGATGTTCGCGCTCATGGTCACGAGACGTTCGGTCCCTTGAAGTAGCCGTCCTCGGTTTCGGCCGCGTTGGCCAGCGCTTCCTCCTGGCTCAGGCACTCGTGCTCCTCGTCGGGGCGCATCACGTTCACGAGGTCCTCCTCGCGCTCTACCTCCGGGACCTCCTCCAGCGTCTCGAAGTAGCCGAGGATGTCGGCGAACTGCTCGGTGAACCGCTCGACCTCCTCGTCGTCGAGACCGACGCGAGCGAGGTCGGCGACGTGACGGACCTCCTCGGGGCCGGGAGACGTATCGCTCATGGGTATAGGGTTCTCCGGGCCAGCGGTAAGGGTTTCGATACGCCGACTTCCGGGAGGACACAATAAAGAGCGAAAATTGCGGAGTATCTGCAAAACAGCTGAGATGCCGAATTGAAGAGCGAGAACGACGAAGTTGGCACGTATCCAGAATCGATATAGAAGCCAATCGCCAAAGTATTTAAGTTACTTCGGGCGCTAGCGTATAACGTCTTCTACGAATCTCGACTGTCGCGCCGTGTGCTGACGATTTTACGTCTCCGTATCGACTCGGCGATGCCCGTCTCGATGACCACCGATACCGTCCCGTCTCAGACCCGACCATGACAGAAACACGAATTCGGAATCAGACCGACGAACGAACGAACGACGAGGGGGAGCGCGAACAGGAGCAACACCGGTGTCCCGAATGCGGCGGGAACCTCGTCAACGACGAGGAGCGCGGCGAAACCGTCTGTGCGGAGTGCGGTCTCGTCGTCGACGAGGGCCAGATAGACCCCGGTCCGGAGTGGCGCGCGTTCGACTCCAAGGAGAAGAACGAGAAGTCGCGGGTGGGTGCCCCGACGACGAACACGATGCACGACAAGGGGCTGTCGACCAACATCGGCTGGCAGGACAAGGACGCCTACGGCAACTCGCTGGGCTCCCGCCAGCGCGAGAAGATGCAGCGCCTTCGCAAGTGGAACGAGCGCTTCCGGACTCGCGACAGCAAGGAGCGTAACCTCAAGCAGGCGCTCGGCGAAATCGACCGGATGGCCAGCGCGCTCGGCCTGCCGACCAACGTCCGGGAAACCGCGTCGGTCATCTATCGGCGCGCGCTCGACGAGGACCTCCTGCCGGGACGCTCCATCGAGGGCGTCTCGACCAGCGCGCTCTACGCCGCCGCCCGACAGGCGGGGACTCCCCGGAGCCTCGACGAGATTACGAACGTCTCGCGGGTCGACAAGGACGAGATCGCCCGGACGTACCGCTACGTCGTCCGCGAACTCGGCCTGGAAATCCAACCCGCCGACCCCAAGAGCTACGTCCCGCGGTTCGTCTCGGAACTCGGCGTGAGCGAGGAGGTAGAGCGCCGCGCCCGCGAACTGCTCGACAACGCCACCGAACAGGGCATCCACAGCGGCAAGTCGCCGGTCGGCCTCGCCGCGGCCGCCGTCTACGCCGCCGCCCTGCTCAGCAACGAGAAGGTGACCCAGAGCGAGGTCAGCGAAGTCTCGGACATCAGCGAGGTCACCATCCGCAACCGCTACCACGAACTACTGGACGCGAAGGAAGACGCGGTCGCTCCCTGATTCTCTTTCCTCGACCGACGACGAGCGTTCCGACGCCGTAGCCGAACCGACACGGCCGTTCGTCGGGCGCCGCCCGCGCCGCGGTCGGTGGGGCGCCGCGTCCAACTGCGGTCGTACAACTGCTCCGAACAGCCTCGTTTCCGCGTCTGGAAGCGGTCGAATTCCGACGGCGACCGCGACCCCGTTGTCACGGGCGTAGTGACCCGCCCGTCACGTCGTTCAAAGTGTAATTCTACTTAAACGTTTGGCGGGACTACTGTGCGTCGATGAGCCAAACTCGCTATCGGTCCACCGTCGGTGGACCCGACGAATCTCGAGGCTCGCTCGACACGCAGTTCGACGTTCTCCGAAACCGCCGACGTCGATACGTCCTTCGCCACCTGCGCGACCGGACGCTCCCGGTCGCGGTAGCCGACCTGGCGAGGGTGGTGGCGGCGGACGAGGAGGGCGTCGAACCCGGCGATGCGTCCGAGTCGGCGGTCGACCGAGCGTACGTCTCGCTCTACCACAACCACGTCCCGAAGATGGTCGACGCCGGACTGCTCGTTCGCTTCGAGGAGCGGAACACCGTCGCGCTCGCTGATGACGCCCCGACCGTCGACCGGTTTCTCCGGTCGCTCTCGGCACTGGAGTAGCGACGGGCACACGATACAAGTTCGTCGCGTTCCAAGGGAGTGTTCATGGGTGGGGAACGCGACGCCGTGGAGGCGCTCGAACGGCTAGGGCTGACCGAGTACGAGGCCCGGTGCTTCGTCGGACTGGTCCGGATCAGTAAAGGAACCGCCAAGGAGACGAGCAGGGTCGCCGACATCCCCCGCTCGCGCGTCTACGACACGCTCGACCGGCTCCACGACAGGGGGCTCGTCGACATCCAGGAGTCCGACCCGCGGGAGTACCGGGCGGTCGAGTTCGACGAGGCGCTCGGACTGCTGCGGCAGGACTACGAGTCGAGCATCGAAACCGCCCGGAGCGCGATGGCGGACGTCGAGACGGTCGAAACCGAGGAGGACGAGGGCGTGTGGGCGGTCGCGAGCCAGGACCACGTCCTCGACCGTCTGACGGCCGTCTGCGAGGACGCCGAAGGCGAGATCCACTACCTGTTCGCCGACACCGTCACCCCGAAAGACGCCGTCCTCGACCGACTCGCCGCGGCGGTCGACCGCGGCGTCGCCGTCACCGTCGAGGTGCCCACCGAGGGCGTCCGGGACCGAGTTCGAGACGCCGTCCCCGGCGCGACGGTGCGGGTCGCGCCCGACCTCGACCGCACGGAACCCGTCGTCGAGAAGCGGCCGGGACAACTGGTGATGGTCGACGAACACGCCATCGTCGCGACCGGCGTCGAGGAGGGCGACCTCCCCGGGTTGGAGCGGGAGACGGCGGTCTGGACCAGCGGCAAGGACCACGGGTTCGCCACCTGGACGCGGGAGTTGCTCTCGAACAGACTCGACGGCTGACCGGTCCGGCGCCGAGCGGGCGCTGCCGGGCGTGTCGACGCGGCCCGCCGCGTCGACACGCCCGGTATGAACCGCAACTCGAAAGCCGCGTGGGCCGGATTCCTCGCGCATGGAAACCACGCGCCACTTCACCGCCACGGTGTACGTCGTCCACGACGGCGCAACCGCCCTCCACGATCACAAACGCTTGAACATCCATATCCCGCCGGGCGGCCACGTCGACCGAGACGAACTTCCCCACGAAACCGCCGTCCGCGAGTGCCGAGAAGAAACGGGCCTCACACCGACGATAGTTACCGATAACGGACGTATCGAGATGGACGCGGGCCGGTCGCTTCCCCGTCCGCGTCGGCAGATGCTCTACGACATCGACGTTCTCGGTGGCGAGGTCGCGCATCAACATATAGACCACATCTACTACGCAACGGTCGAAAATTGCAAGATCGACCCTGCTGACGGGGAGGAAAGTGCCGACGTCTGGGACTGGTACACACCTACCGATCTCCGAGAGGGGGACTTCGATTCGGATGTCGTCGAAATCGGAACCGAAGCCATCCGGGTAGTGGAAGACGACTCGAATTAGCGATTGTCGGCTCTCACGTCGGGCTCAATCGAACTACGGAAGGGGGTCGCTCCGGTTGCGCTTGCAGTCGCCGGCGGCGGCGCGCCGATTTCGGGCGGAACCGGCGCGCTAGCGACTATCGTCCTTCGGGTACTTCAATTATTCTCGCTATCTTAAAACCGAAAAACATTAATTACGCCGAGAAACGAATACTCACCTATCATGAGCGGCGGAACGCTCGGTGGCGCGCTCACCGCGGGCGAGGAGCAGTTGCTCTCGTGGACCTCCTCGACGGTGCACTGGGCGGGCGACTGGGACGACGACCCCCAGACGCCCACGGCGTTCGCCGCCACGGACCGCCGCATCGTCTTCTCGAACGGCGAGTCGACCACCTCCATCGGCTACGACCACGTCCGGGCGGTCGAAACCGACGGGGTCAGCGGCGGCCTGGACGCGTACCACGCCTTCGTCGCGTTCGGCGGTCTCGGCCTGCTGGCCGGACTGGTCGTCGCCACCGCCGACCCGCTGAACGGGGTCGGCCTCGTCGTACTCTCGCTGATGCTCATCGTGGCGGGGAGTGCGGTCGGAGACTCGTTCGGCGGCGGCGCCACGGTCACCATCGTCATCGACAACGAGCGCCAGCGCCTGACCTTCTCGGCCGAGGAGGGGGTCGCCGAGGAACTGCGCCGACTCGCCGCGGAGAACCGTTAGGCGTCGGAGTCGACCCGCGAGGCGACGTACTTCGAGACGTGGTCGTCGACCTTGCGCTTGAACCCCGCTTGCCGAGCGAGGCGGTCGAGTTCGCGTGCGACGAGGCTCCCGTACTGGACCGCCTTCTTCTCGCGGAACGCCACTCGGTCGGGGACGAACTCGCGGGCGGCCAGACGGAACGCCTTCTTGCGCTCGCCCCGCGAATCGACCAGCAGTTCGCCGGACAGCGACAGCGCTGTCCGGACGACCCGGTCGTCAAGCAGGGGCGCGACCGGTTCGACGCCCGCGCCGCGGAGCGCCAGCACGTCTCGCTCCAGTTGGTCGGGGAGCGTCCGAATCACCTCGCGGGCCGCGCCGCGGACCGTCTCGGCCTCGACGCGGGGGTCTTCGGGCGCGCGAGCGACCTTAGCGTAGCCGCCGAACAGTTCGTCGGCGCCCTGGCCGACGGCGAGACGGTCGAAGCCGTCGGCCGCCGCCCGCTCGGCCGCAAGGTAGAGCGGCAGGGCGATCTGGACGTCCATCGCGTTCGTCCGGCCGGTCGCGCGCGCGACGGCCGGTACCGCCCGTTCGACGTCCGCGACCGAGAGTTCGACGACGCGCAGGTCCGACTCGCGACCCATCAGTCGCGCGGCCGACCGCGCCGCGGCGACGTCGTGGCTGTCGGGGAACCCGACGACGTACAGCGGCGCGTCGACGGCGGCGGCGACGACCGCCGAGTCCACGCCGCCCGAGAAGGCGACCGCGAGTCCGTCGCCGGGAACGTCGAGGCTGTCGCCGAGCGCCTCCCCGAGTTCCGAAACCGCCTCACGAGCGTCGGCGAACGTCGGCGCGGCGGCGGCGGGTAGCGAGAAAACGCGTTCGGCCCGGCCCGCGACGGTCCCGGAGTCGTCGCTCGCGGAGTCCTCGCCCGTAGGCGCGGGCGAGGACTCCACAGGCGCTGACTCCCTCGTCGACAGCGCGTGACCCGCGGGTAGCGAAATCGGGTTCGACAGGTCGGCGGGGTCGAAACTCCACGCCTCGCCGTCGACGAACACCGGGTAGCGACCTAGCACGTCGCGGACGAGGTGACCGTCGGGGAGTCGCCCGGCGAACCCCCGGGTACCGGGAAACGGGTCGCCCGAGCGCGCCGCGCGCGCGGCGCGCTCGGGCGACGTCCCGTGCATCTCCGCCGCCTCCGAGGAGTCGTTCGTCATTCGAGCGCGTCGAGGACCCGGTTCTTCACGCGGCGCTTCGCCCCGCCCGCGGCCTGCCGGAAACTGATGCGCCAGGGGGTCCGCTTGCCCTCGACGCTGGTCCGCCCCGCCTCGATGGCGTCGAGGATGCCCGCGATGCTCCGCTCGTCGGCGTCTATCTGGGTGACCGCCTGGCCGACCATCTCGCTGATGTGGGCGTCGCTCCCGGCGGTCCGCGGGAGGCCGTGGCCCGCGGCGAACTGTTCGGCCTTCCGGTTGCCCCGGCCGGTCAGCAGCCGGGAGTTGTACACCTCGATTGCGTCGGCTTCCGCGAGTTCCGACCGACCGATGTTGGCCATCACGCCGCTCCGGGAGGTCTGGAACGGGTGGGGAACGACCGCGACGCCGCCCGCTTCGCGGATGCGGTCGAGCGTCTCGCCGAACGACAGGCCGGCGGGGACCCGCTCGCGGATGCCCAGTCCCAGAACGTGGCCCGCCGCGGAGCTAATCTCCATGCCGGGGATGCCGACCAGCCCGTACTCGCCGGCCTTCTCGACCGCGTCGAGGCTGGCGTCGATCTCGTCGTGGTCGGTTATCGCCAGCGCGTCGAGGCCGATGGCCGCGGCTTGCTCGAGGAGGAGGTCTACGTCGTCGCGGCCGTCGTACGAAAGCGACGAGTGGGCGTGTAACTCGGCCGATAGCACGGTCGGAAGTTGGAAGGGTGTCGGCAAAAGCGCCTCGGTCCGTCCGAGTGCGTGTCATTACCACGTACCGACGCCCTTCCGCCTTCTGACGACCGCAAAGTACAAATCCCAATTCGGTCGATTAACTCACGATGAGCGAATAGCTGGTCTTCGTCCTTTTTCGCTCTCGCTGCACTGTGCACGTCCACGCAGTGTGGTTCGAGCGCCAGCCATCCGAATCGAGACGCTTCCTCGCGGGAAGTACAACCGACACACGGTCAACACGAACACATGCCAACAGCCATCGAGTTTCCGGTCTCCGCGGGCCGGACGACTCCCGGACGACCCGTCGGCCCCGAACGCGGGCCGACGCCGGTCGAGGTACAGTACGCAGTAATCGAAACGGGCGGAGAGGCGGCCGCGATCGTCGAACGCGACGCCGAAACGGAGGAGGAAGAGTCGCGATGACATCCGATTCCGACCCCGAAATCTACCCGATGCCGATGTTCGCCGGACTCGAAGTCTCGGACGTCGCTCGGTCCGCCGAGTGGTACGAGGACGTTCTCGGTTTCGCGAACGTCTTCCAGATGCCGACGCTGGCGCACCTCCGCTATCGAAAGTACGCGGACGTGCTCCTCGTTCCGAGCGAAACCGAAGGAGAGCGTGAACGACGAGCGAGCGGCGTCACCGTCAGTTTCACCGCCGAGGGCGAAACCGTCGCCGAAATCGCCGAGCGGGCGCGCGACGCCGATGCCGACGTGAGCGGTCCGACCGAAACCTCTTACAACACGCGGGAGGTCGAGATCACCGACCCGGACGGCTACGCGCTGGCGTTCACCGAACCCGTCGATACGTCCCGACGTTTCGAGGACGTCATGGGGGTGGAGTACGAGAATCGATAGTTGCCACTCCGAGTCCCCCGTCCGTTCGAAAGAAGAATCGTGCCTCGTCGGGTCGGCGATGCCGTCTCCGTATCGACCGACCCGGAGCGATAACTATCAACCTGAAGAAAATATTTCAACTATTTGCTCGTAGTGATTCCGCATGTCCAGTACGCAGGTGACGTTCGAGTTCGAGGAGATGGAAGCCGAGCGGCGATTTCTCCGGCGGTACATGGTTCCCGCCTGGGACCGCTTCGAGGAGATGGACGCCTTCGAATCGGGATGGTTCTGGCGACACGGCCGGGTTCACCGCCACGGAATCGACGGACTCGAAGAGGGAAAGATAATCTTCGTCATCAACGGGACGCCGGGCGCCGTCATCGAACGGGAACGCGACCGCTGGGAAGCCCAAAAAGCGGAGGGGGAACTCGCCGGTTGGTCCACCAGGACGTTCCGTCCCGAGTACGAGGACAGTCTCGACAAACTCCGGCAGAACTTCGGCGAGGTCGGAGGGCGTCGAAACTACAGACTCCGTACCCTGGCGCCGCGCTTCACGCTGGAAATGCTCCGGGAGTTCGAAGACCCGCTCCCCGCAGTCGGGGAAGCGACCGACGATAACCCGCTCCCGGTCAACTTCTGGGTGCTCTTCCACTACCTGATGAAACAGAGCGGCTACGACTGGTACGACGAAATCGACGCCGCCACCAAAGCGATCGAGAACCGACTTCGTTCGCTCGCGGAGTTCAGGGGCGAAGCGGAAGCCCGACGGCAACTGCGGGAAACCATCGAAGAACTCGAAGCCTTCTCCGAGGAACTCGATACGCCGTCGGGCAAGCGGGAGTCCCGTTGAGTCGTCTCCCCGTCGGTGTCGAACGCTTCCGCTCGCGTTTCCATCGGGCGTTCGCGTTCCAACCACCTGCGGCCGGCCGGCGACTCCCTCGCACCGACCGGGTCGCCGGTCAGTTCCGCCGAAAGGTCCTTCCGAATTTTCACGACGCTCCGCGGCGAGAACCGAGCGCAAACGGACACTGCCTGGCGATTTCGCGTCACTTTCTCCGGCGAACTACCGGCGCCGGAATCGCCGCGATTTTAGAATCCCACCCTCGAATTCTGTATAGCTCTAAATGGTTTATGTGGCGCGCCCGGGGCACTCGAAAGTGACTCTCAAGATACATCTCCGGCCAATGCCATATCCGAGATTCCCGAAAATCGCCCGCTTCGTTTCGGCCGGCGGCGAGACGGTTTATCTGCCCGGAGCGCGAACCCCGTGCCATGAAGGTCGCCGTCGGTGGACCGCCGAACTCCGGGAAGAGCACGTTCACCGCAGCCCTCGTCGAGGAGATCCGCGAACGCCGGCGCGACAGCACCGTCGACCTCTCCTTTACCTGGGAGACGCTCGACGTGACCGACAACTCGCTCGCGTACCTCCTCAACGAGCGCGAGCGTCCAGAGCGCAAACACGAGGAGATAGAGTGGAGCGACCAGACCGCCCGGACCAAGCGAGCCACCTTCGAGGGTTGCGACGAACAGCTGGTCGTCGCGGACACCCCCGGCAAACTCACCGAGGAACTGGACATCGTGCTCGAACCCGCCGACGAGATGATACTCCTCGTGAGCGCCGAAGGGGCCGAGGAGGCCGAGGCGTGGCGCCGGCAGGCCGAGTCACACGGCATCGACGTCCGGTGGTTCCTGACCACAGTGCTGGACGAAGAAGCCGACCTCGGATGGCGAGACGACGAGGAGGAAAGCGAGGAAGGCGGCGAGCAGGCCAGAGATGGCGTGATTCGGAGCGTCGAGCGCCCGGCGTTCGAGGAGCGCGGAATCGACGCCTACGACCCGGAGTCGGCCCGCGCGATTCGCCGAGTCGCGCGGGACCTCGTTGAGCGGGCGACGCGAGTCGAAGCGTGAGCGCGGACGGCGACTGCGGTCGACGGGTGTGAAACCCTGTACCGTTTTTTCGTGCGGTCAGGCGACTGTCTCCCGGCGCGCGGTCGCCGAGAGTGCACACGTTCGTGCACATGGAAAGGCATTAATCCGGCGTGTCTGTACAGAAGAGTGAATGAGTCTCTCCGAGCCAGACCGCGAACTGGTCGTCGCCGAACTCGACCGGGAGCCGACCCCGGCGGAGGCGGCCCTCTTCGAGAACCTCTGGAGCGAACACTGCGCGTACCGCTCGTCCCGACCGCTGCTCTCGGCGTTCGACTCCGAGGGCGAGCAGGTCGTCGTCGGACCGGGCGACGACGCCGCCGTGGTGGCCGTTCCGTCCCACGGCGGCGCCGACGAGGAGACGTACATCACGATGGGCATCGAGAGCCACAACCACCCCTCGTTCGTCGACCCCTACGACGGCGCGGCGACCGGCGTCGGCGGTATCGTCCGCGACACGCTCTCGATGGGCGCCTACCCCATCGCGCTGGCCGACTCGCTGTACTTCGGCGACTTCGATCGCGAGCACTCGCGCTACCTGCTGGAGGGCGTCGTTGAGGGCATCTCGGACTACGGCAACTCCATCGGCGTCCCGACCGTGACGGGGAGCACCGAGTTCCACCCCGACTACGAGGGCAACCCGCTGGTCAACGTCGCCTGCGTCGGCCTACTGTCGGCCGACCGCCTCGTGACCGCCGACGCGAAGGAACCCGGCAACAAACTGGTGCTCGTGGGCAACGCGACCGGCCGCGACGGACTGGGCGGTGCGAGCTTCGCCAGCGAGGACCTCGGCGAGGACGCCGAAACCGAGGACCGCCCGGCGGTCCAGGTCGGCGACCCTTACACCGAGAAACTCCTGATAGAAGCCAACGAGGCGCTGCTCGACGAGGACCTCGTGGAGGCGGCCCGCGACCTCGGGGCGGCCGGCCTGGGCGGCGCGTCCTCCGAGATGGTTTCGAAGGGCGGACTCGGCGCGGAGATTCGCCTCGAGGAGGTCCACCAGCGCGAACCGAACATGAATGCGCTCGAAATCCTACTCGCGGAGTCCCAGGAGCGGATGTGCTACGAAGTTCGCCCGGAGAACGTCGAGGCGGTCCGCGCCGTCGCCGAGAAGTACGACCTCGGCTGTTCGGTCATCGGCGAGGTCACGGAGGGCAACTACGTCTGCACGTTCGAGGGCGAGACGGTCGTCGACGTCGACGCCCACTTCCTCGGCGAGGGCGCGCCGATGAACGACCTCCCGTCCGAGGACTCCGAACAGCCCGCACGGGACCTGCCCGAGGTCGACCTCCGGGAGGCGTTCGAGGCGGTCGTCGCCAGTCCGAACTGCGCCAGCAAGCGGTGGGTCTACCGCCAGTACGACCACGAGGTCCAGGTCCGGACCGCGGTCGCGCCGGGCGACGACGCGGCGCTACTCGCGCTCCGCGAAGCCGAAACCGGCCTCGCGTTCTCCTCGGGCGCGGTCCCGCGCTGGACGAGCGTCGCCCCCTACGACGGCGCTCGGGCAGTGGCGCTCGAAAACGCAACCAACGTCGCCGCGAAGGGCGCGATGCCGCTTGCCGCGGTCGACTGCCTCAACGGCGGCAACCCCGAGAAGCCCGACGTCTACGGCGGTTTCCAAGCCATAATCTCCGGTCTAGCCGACATGTGCTCGGAGCTGTCGGTGCCGGTCGTCGGCGGCAACGTCTCGCTGTACAACGACTCGCCGTCCGGCCCGATTCCGCCGACGCCCACGCTGGCGATGACTGGCACGAAGGCGGGCTACGACGCTCCGCCCGCGGCGCTCGCGGGCGAGGGGACGCTCCTGCTCGTCGGGGCAGGCGGCGAGTCGACGCTCGGCGGATCGGAGTACCTCGCGCAGTTCGGCGGGAGCGACCGCTTCCCCGACCTCCCTGAGAACGCGAGCGAGGTCGTCGCGGCGCTCGCAGAGTCCGCGAACCTCCTCGGGACGCTCGCGGTCCACGACGTCAGCGACGGCGGCCTGGCCGTGACGCTCGCCGAGATGGTCACCCCGAGCGCCGGCGCGTCGGTCGAACTCGCCGGTGAGGCGGTAGACGCCGCCTCGCCCGCGGAACTGCTGTTCGCGGAGACGCCCGGCCGCGCGGTGGTCGAGACGACCGACCCCGACGCGGTCCGCGAAACCTTCGAGGGCGTCGCGCCGGTCGTCGAACTCGGGTCGGCCGACGATTCCGGAACGCTCTCGCTGTCCGTCGGCGAGGAGTCGCTCTCCGTTGACGCCGACGAAATCGCAGAGCTCCGGGATACGCTTGCCCGGGAACTGGACTGAACTCCGTCGGCAAGTTCGACGATTCGATTACGCGGTTCTGATTTTGGGGACGGCGCGTGCTGGTGCGGCCGGCGGTTTCGGCCGCACCCACACGCGCGAGGGATGAGCGAACGAGCGAAGCGAGTGAGTGAATCGGCTGGGGAGGCGTGTGGCTGTGGCGGGGCGGTTGCGGTTTCTCAGTTGCGTCGTGCGAGTAGCGGTCACCGTCGCAGAGTCAGTCCGAACTGGCCGTGGAGACGAGCCGTGTCACCGTCGCAGAATCGTCCGCTATCAGCCAACACCGATGGAGTCGTAGCGGCGAGAAGATTTCGCGAAAACGAGCGGAGAGAACGACGATTACGCCAGAACGAGCGGGAGAACGAACGCCACCGCCAGTCCCACGGCCAGCACGGCGAAACCGATGCCGACCTGCGAAGTCGAGAAGTCCTGCATCGGTGAGGTCACGCGGTCCATCTCCTGGGCCTCGTGGCCGTGGACGTCGTCGGTGTGGGCGTCTCGTTCCGAGGGGTCTTCTTGGTCGCTCATGCTCGACGATTACGCCGCCCGCCACTTAAACGCACCCAAACGCCCCAATCGTGAATCGCGAATCGACGGGCCACCGTCGCGGGGAAGGTGGCGGTGTTCGTGGGGAATAAACCGGTGGACCACGTTCGTCCGGACGATGGAAGGGCGAGCACCCGCTGGCGCTTCGGAGCGAGGCGAGGAGTGGTGGAAGGAGGCAGTGGTCTATCAGATCTATCCCCGGAGTTTCGCCGACTCCGACGGCGACGGCGTCGGCGACCTGCGCGGCATCGAGTCGAAACTCGACTACCTCGACGAACTCGGCGTCGACGTGGTGTGGCTCAATCCGGTGTACGACTCGCCGCACGCCGACAACGGCTACGACATCCGCGACTACCGGGCCATCGACGACGACTTCGGGACGATGGACGACTGGGAGTCGCTCCTGTCGAGCCTCCACGACCGCGACATCCGCCTTATCATGGACCTCGTGGTCAACCACACCTCCGACGAACACGAGTGGTTCCAGCGCGGTCGCGAGGACCCCGACTCCGAGTACCGCGACTTCTACATCTGGCGGGAGGGCCGCGGCGACGGCCCCGGCGGGAAGGGCGAACCGCCGAACAACTGGGAGTCGGCGTTCGGCGGGTCGGCCTGGACGTACGACGAGCGGGTCGGGAAGTACTACCTCCACCTCTTCGACGAGAAGCAACCCGACCTCAACTGGCGCAACCCTGCGGTCCGCGAGCGCGTCTACAACATGATGGAGTGGTGGCTCGACCGGGGCATCGACGGCTTCCGGATGGACGTCGTCGACCTGCTCTCGAAGGCCGAGGGCCTGCCCGACGGCGACCCCGGTTCCGGATGGGTCGGCTCCGAGCACTTCATGAGCGGGCCGAACATCCACGACTACATCGGCGAGATGCACGAGGAAGTCCTGGAAGGCCGGGACGTGATGACCGTCGGCGAGATGCCCGGCGCGACCTTGGAGGAGGCCAGGCGGTACCTCGGGCCGGACGGCGACGGCCTGAACATGATCTTCCACTTCGAGCACATCGACATCGACGTGAAGGAGGGGTCGTGGCACGCCGTCGACGACTGGTCGCTGACGGAACTCAAGGAGATACTGACGAAGTGGCAGGAGGGCCTGCGCGGCGAGGGGTGGAACAGCGTCTACCTGGGCAACCACGACTGGCCCCGGATGGTCTCGCGGTTCGGCGACGACGGACTATACCGCATCGAGTCGGCGAAGATGCTGGCGACGCTGCTGTTCACCCTCGAAGGCACGCCGTACGTCTACCAGGGGGACGAACTCGGGATGACGAACTACCCCTTCTCCGAGCCCGAGGAGGTCGACGACGTGAGCGCGAGGAACTACCTCGAACGCCGGCGCGAGGCGGGCGACCCCGTCGAGGATATCATGGAGGCCATCGAGTACGGAAGCCGGGACAACGCCCGCACGCCGATGCAGTGGTCCGACGAGGAGAACGCCGGGTTCACCGAGGGTGACCCGTGGCTCCAAATCAATCCCAACTACGAGACTGTCAACGCCGCGGACGCCCGGTCGCGCGAGGACTCCGTCTGGCACTACTACCGCGACCTCGTCGAGTTCCGCGACGACACCCCGGCCGCGGTGTACGGCGAATACGACCTGCTGTTGCCCGACGACCCCGACATCTACGCCTACACCCGAACGCTCGGCGATAGCCGACTGCTGGTCGTGTTGAACTTCTTCGACGGGACGCCGACGTTCTCGCTCCCGCCCGAGGTGACCTACGACGAGGCCGTATATCGCCTGGGCAACTACCCCGTCGCGGGCGACGACCCCGGGTCGTTCGAACTGCGGCCTTACGAGGCGCGGGTGTACGAACTCGCGTAGCCGAGCGCGATTTCGGCGGAAACCGGAGACTCCGTTCCGTCACTCGGCGGAGACGACGCGGTGGAGTCCGCCGCCGTCGTCGCCGGTCCCGAGGACGTACACCTCGCCGGCGGCATCCCGGCCGAACGAGAGCACGCGCTGAATCTTCCCGGCGTCGTCGCCGGCGACTTCGAGGACGCGCGTCGGCCACTGGCCGCCGTCCGTGTCACCTCCGCCCGCTCCGTTCTGTCTGCCCGTGGGCCGCGTCGCGGCGAACAATCGCCCGGAGGCGGCGTAGTCGGCGAACAGGTACGTCCCCCGCAGTCCGGGAACGCTCGACCCGCGATAGACGTAGCCGCCGATGACCGAGACGCCGCTGATGGCGGCGTCGGAGTGGGGATACTCGATTATCGGGTCGACCAGCGGTTCGCCGCCCCGGACGTCCTGCGGGGTCCGGTCCGGGCAGTCGTTCGCCCCGTAGCAGTGGGTTCCCTCCTTGACGTTCCAGCCGTAGTTGCCGCCCTTCTCGACCAGGCTGACCTCCTCGTAGGCGCTCTGGCCCACGTCGGCGACGAAGAAGTCCCCGCGGTCGAACGAGAACCGCCACGGGTTGCGGAACCCCCACGCGTAGTGTTCGGGCAGGCCCTCGGAGCCGACCAGCGGATTGTCGTCCGGAATCGCGTAGGGCTTGCCGTCTTCCCGGTTGTTAACGTCGATTCGCAGGATGCTCCCCAGCAGATTCTCTGTCACGTCCTGGCCGTTGCCCCCCGAGACGGCGTCGTACCAGTCGTCGACGTGGCCGGTACCCTGGTCGCCCCCGCTACCGCCGTCGCCGACGCCGAGGTAGAGGTAGCCGTCGGGGCCGAACGCGAGCGACCCGGCGTTGTGGTTGGCCTGAGGTTCGGGAATCTCCAGGATCGCCCGCTCGAAGTCGGGCTTGGCCCGCCTGCCGTTCGCGGTCGCCTCGAACTCCGAGAGGACGAACGTGTGGCTGTAGTCGTCGGGCGTCCCCGAACGCGGAGGCGCGCTGTACCGGACGAACACCCGGCGATTCCGCGCGAAGTTCGGATGGAGCGCGATGCCCAGCAACCCCGTCTCGCTCCCGACGGTGACCGACTCGCGCAGGTCGAGGAACGGTCGGTCGCGGAGGCCGCCCGACTCGTGGACGAAGACTCGACCCTGCTGGTCGGCGACGTACCGCCGGTCGGCGTCTGGGGCGAACTCGACGTCCAGCGGCGCGTCGAACCCGGTCGCCAGCGTCTCCAGGCCGACCGAGTCGGGGACAGATGCCCCCGACTCGGTCGTTTCGCCGGCGTCGGTCGTCGTTTCGGTCCCGGCGGTCGTCCCGGTCGTCGTTCCCTGCCGAGGTTCGTTCGACCCCGAACACCCCGCGAGTCCGGTCACCGCGCCGGCGAGCGCCGTCCCGAGGAAGCGTCGCCTGCTGAAAGGAGGTTCCATGGGAGTCGTCTAGGCTCGCCAACGGAAATAACTGCGTGCGGGAATCGGGGGCGCTCAGTGAGACGAACCGCCGGAAGCGGTCGCCGTGACGGAATAGGGGACGCGCTCGGTGAACCAACCGACGGGTGGGACTGAAAGGGGCCGCTCGCTGGCGGGCCGCAGGCCCCTGGTCGCTTCCGACGGGCCACTATTCGGCGCTCGCCGTGGGCGAGCGTCGAATATCCCGCGGAACGACCGCCAGCGAGCGGGGGCTTTCGAGGCGGTCACAGTCACGATACTGTACGAACACGACGACCCGTACTCTCCGAGTCCCTGCCGCAGTCGAAACCGTGAAACCGCGTTCACGCCAATCCACGAACGACTAGATGACCCTCACCAAACGTATCATCCCGTGCATCGACGTCGACGTCGACGACGACGGCGAGGCGGCGGTGTACACGGGCGTCAACTTCGAGGACCTCCAGTACACGGGCGACCCGGTCGAGATGGCCCGCGAGTACAACGAGTCGGGGGCCGACGAGTTCGTCTTCCTCGACATCACCGCGAGCGCGGAGGGCCGCGAGACGATGCTCGATACCGTCTCGGCGGTCGCAGACGAGGTGTTCATCCCGCTGACCGTCGGCGGCGGCATTCGCACCACGGAGGACATCAAAGAGACGCTCCGCGCCGGCGCCGACAAGGTGTCCATCAACTCCGGCGCGATAGCCAACCCCGACCTCATCGACGAGGGCGCGGCCGCGTTCGGCAGCCAGTGCATCGTCATCTCCGTCGACGCAGAGCGCCGCTACGACGAGCGAGGCGAACACTACGCCGAGGTCGACGGCGAGTCGTGCTGGTTCGAGTGCACCGTCAAGGGCGGCCGCGAGGGCACCGGCCTCGACGTGGTCGAGTGGGCGACCGAGGCCGAGGAGCGCGGTGCGGGCGAACTGTTCGTCAACTCCATCGACGCCGACGGGACCAAGGACGGTTACGACATCCCGCTCACGAAGGCGGTCTGCGACGCCGTGAACACCCCGGTGATCGCCTCCTCGGGTTGCGGCGGTCCCGAGGACATGCACGAGGTGTTCGAGGACGCGGGCGCCGACGCCGCGCTCGCGGCCTCCATCTTCCACTACGGCGAGTACACGATTCGAGAGGTCAAGGAGTACCTCGACGAGCAGGGCGTTCCGGTTCGGCTCTAGGGACGTCTGTCGTCGGCGAGTCGTTCCGTGAGGGGCGGTACGTTTGGTTTTGTGGAGAGCGAAGGATGCGGTAAGAGGCGGAGAAATACAGTACGAGGCGCTGAAAATCCCACTGTGGACCGCAACGCGGACCGCCACTCGCACGAATCAAGTGAAACAGCACCGCCGTCGGACCGGCGGTCCGACGGGCCTGCGTTCGCTACGCTCCCGAAGACGCCAGCGCGCACCGTGACCGACGGACGACTGTTCGCCGTCGATTCCTAAAAGAAAGTTATCGTCTTCACTCCCGAAACTGCGGTCGTCGACTCCCCTTACCGCTCGGGCGCGCGGTACGCCGCGGTCGTCGTGGTGTTCCCGGTGCCCGCTTCGCCTTCGGTCGCGGTGCCGGTCGTCTGCTCGTCACCGCCGCCGAGGACCGAACCGATGCCGACGGAGGCGTTCTCGACGCTCACGCTGTCGGCCTGCACCGCGTCGAGGACCACCGAATCGACGGTCATGTTACCCACCGAGATGGTCGGCGACTCTAACTGGCCCGCGTCGGTCGCGTTCCCGCCGGGGGAGATGGACGCCTGGACGTCGTTGACCTCGACGGTGCCGACGCGGCTCTCGTTGACGTACAGCGAGTCGAGGCTCACGTTCGAGAGCGTGGCGTTCTGGACGGTCGCGGTGCCGTCCTCGGGCGTCGCGTTCCCGAGCAGTGCGTCGGCGACCGTCTGGTTACGGATGGTCACGTTCTGAAGCGTGACGTTCCGGAGCGTGGCGTTGACGACGGTCAGGTTCGACGCCGCGGCGGTGCCGAGCGGGTTGGTTCCGCCGGCCTCGCGCTGGAGGACCGTGTTCTCCAGTCGCGCTTGTCCGATCTGGACGCCCTCCAGGTGGAGGCGCTGGATTGTCAGGTTCTGTAGCTGAACCGCGGTGTCGTTGCCGCCGTCCTGCATCGCGGCCGCCGCGGGTGCGTCTGCGCCGGTCGCGGCGTGCGTACTCGGTCCGGTTTCGGCCGCCGCCAGCGCCGAGGAGACGCCGGCGAGCAGTACGAGCGTCGCTACGGCTATTGCGCGTGTTCTCATGCGTAATCCGAGTTTCCCGCCCGCGCGAATAAACCGAAGCGACCGTTTCGTTTTTCCGTGAGTCGTTGGCCGCGGTTAGTCTCGGCTTATCTCCGCGGCTCGAACGCTTCTCACCGGGTGTGAGACGCCGGACGCCGGCAGTAACGAGGCATACGTCTGAGAGTCCGCCGAGGGTGTCAATCGGTGACGTGACGGCGGCGCGGTCGCCGTCCTCGGCCGCCCTCGATTGAGGATGACCTCGGACGATAAACCGTAGGGCGCTTTAGGGAGGGTGGTTCGACGGAGCGTCGGAGAAGAGGGGCGGCGGGACCGGCACGGAATCCCAAACTATACGCTTCCTATCGCTGAGGTCACATCATGGATTTGAAACTCGACGGGAAGCGGGCGTACGTCGTGGCCGCCAGCGGGGGTCTCGGCCGGGCGGTGGCCGAAGCGTTCGTTCGGGAGGGCGCTTCCGTCGTCATCTCGTCCCGGAGCGCCGAACGACTGGAGACTGCGACCGAGTCCATCCGAGCGGCGACCGGGTGCGAGACGGACACCGTCGATTCGGTCGTCTGCGACCTGAGCGACGGAACGTCGGTACGGGACGCGACCGAGGCGGCCGTCGACCGCCTCGGGGGCCTCGACGCTCTGGTGACGAACCACGGCGGCCCCGAGACGACGCCGTTTTCGGGCCTCTCGATCGACGACTTCGACGAGGGGTACCGCGGCATCCTCCGGAGTACCGTCCTCACGTGCAAGACGGCGCTCCCCGCGCTCCGGGAGGGAGGCGGCGCGATAACGAACTTGGTCGCGGCGTCAGCGCTGGAGCCGTCGGCCCGCGGCGCGCTCGGGAACGTCTTCCGTCCCGGGATATACGGACTCTCGAAGGTGCTCGCCGAGGAGTTCGGCGCCGACGGGGTTCGCGTCAACTGCGTCTCCCCGCGGGGAGTGACCACCGACCGCATCGACCACAAAATCGAGCAACTCGCCGAGCGGGAGGGAATCAGCCGGGAGGAAGCCGAGCAGCGCCGGACGGACGAACTTCCCCTCGACGACCTGGGAACGCCGGAGTCGTTCGCGCGCGCCGCGACCTACCTCTCGTCGCCGGCCGCCGATTACATCACGGGCGCCGTGCTGCCGGTCGACGGCGGGTGGCACCGGCGCGGATTCTGACCGGCGGGGATTTCTAACCCGCAGTTCCGACACTGTGCGGTAACTTCGAGAACGATTCGAGAACGAGGAGATGCCGGCAGGAGTAGATTTAGATGGCGGTTCGTTCGTGCGACGCTCGCGCGATTCGGTCCGGTCCGGTCGTCAGGCCGCGTTCTGGTAGGCGTCGTGGAACGCCGCCGTCTTGTCGTCGATGTCGCGGGCGGCGGCCTCCAGCGCGTCGAGGGGGTCGGTGCCGTCCTCGGTCTTGATGGTGAGGATGGGTTCGGTCTGGCCGCCGGACTGCTCGGGGTTCACGTCGTAGGTCGCGGCCGCGACGCCCTCGCGTTCGAGGAGCGCCCCCTTCAGCACGTTCATGAAGGTGTGGTCCTCGCCGCCGATTTCGATGGAGAGTTCGTCGTCCTCCTTCTCGATGACCCGTAGTTCCATACCTCCTCGTTCTGGCTTTGCGGGTTTCAAGGTTGCGGAAGCGGGATTCGAGCGACCCGGAGGGCCAGGATTCGCCCGGCCGGCAGGAAGCCTGTACTGTCGGCTGTCGTTCCGTTGCGCACGCCGGTCCTCGAAACCGTCGACGTAGTCCGGAAACCGTGTGGTACAATCGGTCGAATCACCACAGCGCTACGGCCCACAGCATAAGTGCCCGAGCGTCGACCGTCGGAGTATGGAGGACGGAGAGAACGAACCGGTCGAGGTACCTCGGCAAGTGTACTGCGAACTCAAGACGATGCGCCAGATGGGGACTCACGAACCGCTGTCGGACGAAGTGCTCGACGGACTGGAAACCTACAACTTCCGGGCGGCCCGCGAGTGGGTGCTCGACAATCCCGAGGCGTACGTGCGGACGGTCTATGACGGGATGGTGGACGCGACGTCGTCCGAGAGCGAATCCTGAATCCTCGGAGACGCGTCGGCTCGAATCGCTCGCGGTTGGCGGGCGTGCGGCGCGGGGTCACTCGCGGTCGTTCGGGCGGCGGCGTCGAGGGAGGCTCGTTCGAGCACTGCGAACGCCGCCCCGTCCGAGCCCGGCCGACTCCAACCACCCATTTATACGGCCTCCGTCTTATTCACGGACATGGGTCAGTTGCTTCCGTGGCTTCCCGCGCCGGAGCAGGTCGCCATCCCCCTCGTCTTCCTGCTGTCGTTGGCGGCGGTGTGGTGGCTCGACCGGCCCCGCGGTCGCTGGGGGCGGACGCTCCGGTCGCAATTCCTGTTCGGCCTGCCGTGGGGGACGCTGGTTTCGGTGCTCGGCGTCCTCGCGGTGTACCTGTTCGTCCAGGGCGGTTTCGCTCGCTGGCAGCACCCGCTCACGCTCCCGTTCTCGTCGTGGTCGTACCTCTACCCGACTGGGTGGCTCCTCGCGCCGTTCTCGCACACCGGCCCCGGACATCTCATCGGTAACCTCACCACCACGCTCACCGTCGCGCCGCTGGCGGAGTACTTCTTCGGCCACTTCCCGCACGCCCGCGGTCGGCGGAGCTTCGAATCGTGGCGCACGAACCCCTACGTACGGGCGTTCGTCCTGTTTCCGCTCGGGGTGTTCCTCGTCGGCCTGGCGACCAGCGTGTTCGCGTGGGGTCCCATCATCGGCTTCTCGGGCGTCGCGTTCGCGTTCGCGGGATTCGCGCTGGTGCGTTACCCCCTCGGAACCGTCGTCGCGCTCTCGGTGCAGGAACTCGTCAGGACCGTCTACCAAGCGTTCCTCGACCCCGTGACGCCGGGGGCCGCCCGGCAGGTGTTCCAGACCCCGTGGTGGTACGGCATCGCCATCCAGGGCCACGCCCTCGGCCTCTTCCTCGGCGTCCTGCTCGGCGTCCTCGTCCTCTACCGGCGCGACGAGACTCCCTCGGCGCTCCGACTGTGGACCGGCGCGACGGTCCTCGGAATCTCGATGACGCTGTGGGCGCTCTGGTGGTACCGCGGCGGAAACTCCTACGTCCTCTATCGGGGACTCGGCGTCGTCTTCGTCGTCGCGGTGGCGTTGCTCTTCACGGTCGCCGCGGTCGCCGGCGACCGACCGCTGCCGGCGTGGCCGTCGCGCCGCCGCGCGCTCCTCGGTTTCGACGCGCTACTCGTCCTCGGATGGGTGGCGTGGGGCGTGTTCGGGTCGAGTCCCGCCGGACTCCGGACGCTCTCGCTCGAGGTCGCCGGACTCCGGATAGGCGCCGTCAGCGCGCTGTTCGGGGTCGCGGTGGTCGCCGTCTCGACCGGCGCGGCGCTGAGTTCCGAGCGGCCGCTGTTGCCCCGGTCGGTCACCAGAAAGCAGGCGGCGTTCGTCTGCCTCCTGATCCCGCTGGCGGCCATGGTGGGCGTCGCGGGCGTGGTCAACGCCACGCAGGTCACCGACGACGCGGGCGTTCCCGGCGACGGTCCGGCGGTTTCGGTCGGCGACTACTCGGTCACCTACGCCGAGAGCGTCCCGAACGAGAAGGTGTCGGTGATCGACGTCTCGCTGTTCGGCGAGACGACGAACGTCGAGACGAGCGGCGTCATCGTGGTGAACCCCGACCGCGAGATCTGGGCGGTCCCCGTCTCGAAGGGGAGACTCGCGTTCCGGGGCCGGGCGGGCGTCCAGGTCGGCGGCGTCGGCTGGTCTGAGGTCGTCCGGGTCAGGCGCGCCGGGTGGTCGACGGTCCACGGCGGCACCGCCTACCAGGTGTGGCTCCGCGGCTCCGACGACCGCACGTGGACCCACGCGTTCGCCTCGAACCCCGCGACGGCCGGGGCGACCCTGGCGAACCGGAAGGTGTCGGTCGTCCCCCAGGGCGGGGCGTTCCTCCTGCGTGTCACGCGGAACAACTCCACGCTGGCGACCGTCCCGCTCCCGAAGAAGGGCGCGAACGCGACGGCCGCCGGCCTCCGCTTCGAGCGGCGGGGCGGGCGACTGTTCGCCGAGACGAACGGGACCAGAATCCGCATCGCCGCGACCGAACGCTCCGGAACGTGACCTCGCTGGCGATACGTAATCTTCCGGGCGATTCCGGCGCTTCGACGCGGGAGGCCGTAACGGTGATTTCGCTCCGCGTCGTCGGGCCGACGTGACAGTTCCGGGGTGGGCGATTCGATGAACGACGCTCGGGGGTGGACGGTTCGATGAACGACCAGGGTGGAAAGACCGGCGGAATGGGGACCGCGATTCGACGGCTGGAGGGCGTCGCGCGCCCACTCGCCGGCGCGCTCGGACTCGGCGTGTTGATAGTCTCGCTGGTCCGTCGCCTGGAGGGGCGCGGAAACGGTTAGACGACGCCGCCGAGGGTGACCAGCGTCCCGACCAGCGCGAGCCCGAATCCGATTTCGCCGTAGAAAGCCACCGCGAAACCACCCAACAGCGTCAGTTGTAGCCCGACGGCGATTATCCGAATTCTCGACTCCAGTTTCATAGCGTTCGAGTCTCACCGTTTCGATAAAAAGTCACCGCCACCGAATCCGGAACACCTCGGCGTCGAGCACCTCGCGCTCGCTGGTCTGGTGGTCGTACTGTCTGGGGAGGACCAGTTCCGCGCGGAAGGCGTGGGTGACCTCGCCGCCCTCGTCCGCGGCGAACGCCTCGACGAACTCCCGACTGCCCGCGTTGTGGACCGAGTAGGAGACGCCCGCCACCGCGGCGGCCGTCTCCAGGAACGCGCGGTCGGCGTGGACGTTGTCTCGCTGTGCGCCGAAGGGCGGGTTCATCAGGACCGTGACGGCCGAGTCCCGGTCAGCGCGGGCCGACGCCGACGCGGCCGCGTCGGCGTCGGCCCGCGCTCGACCCAGGCAGAGCGGGTGGCGGGTCGCGTCGGCGAGGAGCCACTCGACCCCGACCGCGGGGCCGACGCGACCGTGGTTCTCGCGGGCCTGCGCGAGCGCCGCGGGGTCGCGGTCGAGTCCGAATACGCGCTCGGGGCCGCGCGTCGCGGCCCCGAGCGCGAGCATCCCGGTGCCGGTTCCGAGATCGAAGACCGTCCGGCCGCCGAGGTCGCCCTGCACGTCGGCGAGGTGGACGAGGTGGGCCGCGAGGTCGGCGGGGGTCGGGTACTGTTCGAGTTCCAGTTTCGGGTCGGCGAACCCTTCGACGGCCGACAGGCGGCGCTCCAGCGCGGCCTTGCTCATGGCGGGAGAGAAGCGGTCGAGAGGATAGAGACTTCGGATTCGCGGTCGGGAAGACGGGACGCCGAGCGGACCTCGCTCAGGCGTCGAGCGAGAGCGGACCGTCGACGTCGAACGCGACGCCCTCGCGGCGGGCGCGTTCCGCGACCGCCGCGAGGGCGGGTCGGACCTTGCCTTCGTCGGAGACGCCGTCGAACTCGACGGTGACGGTGCCCGCGCCGAGGTACTTCGCGGCCCGGACGTACTCGCGCACGCGGTCGGCCTCCTCCTGGGTCGCGAACGAGCAGTCCTCGTCGAAGCAGGCCGAGACGACGATGCGGGCGGGCACGAGGTCGTCGGCGTCGAGTTGGCGCTTCAGTTCGGCGAGGTCGGGTCGGGCGGTCGAGGGAATCGTCTCGGCGTCGAGGCTCACCGGGGTGGCGTCTTCGACGTGACAGCCTTCGATAGCGGTTCGGACGTCGGCGGAACGGGTGGCGCTCATCGTTACCAGTACATACAAAACGGTAATACAAAAACCTTTGTGAATGCGCAATAGTAATACGCCGGGGTCGGAGGCGAGGGCGACGGGTCGATTCGAGGTCGGTCCGAGGCACGTTTATCTACGGACGCGTTGTGTGGTAACTCATGGCAACATGGGGGCGCGACGCCTGGCTCACGCTCGCCACGACGGTCACGCTACTCGTCGGCGTCGGTCTGGTCGTGTTCGGCAACGCGACGCTGACCGTCCTCGGCATCCTCCTGATAATCGGGAGCGCCATCGTCTTCCTCGTCGACGTGAAGGACCTGCTCGTCAAGACCGACGAGAAGGCCAGAAAGTGAGGACGGCGGCGTCGGTCGCGTTCCGGAGTCCGTCGAGCGAGCGTCTCTCCCCGATGTCGGCCGGGAGACGCTGAGGTGGATTTTTGCCGGTACGGCGATGACTACCGGTATGTACGAGTCGGTGCCGGCGGCATTCGGGGGTGACCGCGAGCGCGTCGTCTGGGCCGACGACGGGGACGAGTTCGCGACGTTGACGCCTTCCGACCGGTCCGGAACGCTCCCGGAAGCGACGTTCGCGTTTCGCCTCGCCAACGACCGGGGGACACGACTATGGACGAACGCGTACGGATGGAAACTCCTAAAGCGAGTCGACGGGGCGTGGTACCTCGTCGCGCCGACGTTCACGCCGCTCGTAGGGCTGAGCGTCGCATCCGGTAGTTTCCGTGACTGGTGGCTGACCCTCGAACGCGAGCCGATTCAGACGGGCGAGCGCACCCGCTCGACCTATCGACAGGAGAGCGTCGACGGCCGGCCCGTCGACCGGCTTCGCGTCGGACCCGTCGGCGGTGGAACGTACGCCTTCGGCGTTCCGGGCGGTTTCGAGGGTGACGGAAACGAGGGATCCGAAATCGACGCAATTCACGCCGCAGAGTTCGAACTGGCGGGCGACCCGCTCGTCGTCACTCCGACCGACGACGTCGCCAGCGTCGAGGACCGCGGCACGGAGGTCGTCGTCCGTCTCGCCGACGACGCGGAGTTCCTCGATGCCGACTTCCCACGGGCGACCTACGAGGTGACGAAGGTGAGTCCGGACGAAGCGACCAGAAAACCAACTCGGAAGATTCCGGAGCAACTCGCACACACCCCCGAACTGTGGAACGCCGTCGCGAACTTCGAACCCGGCGTCGAGCGGGTCCGCATCCTGACGCGGAACGCCACGGAACCGCCGTTCGGGATGGCGACGTCGACGTACTTCGCGTTCGACGGCGAGACGTACAGAATCGAGACGAGAAGGCCGGAGTGAGTCGGAACTCGCCTGTGCGAACGCTCAGGCTTCTTCGAGCGCGTAGGCCTTCGACGACTCGTCGCCGCCGCCCTCGGTTAGCACGAACACCGCGCCGTCGGCTACCGCGAGGCCCTGCTCGGGGCGTCCCTCGACGGGGTGCGACCAGCGCTTGGCACCGGCCCGGAACCGGCCGACGCCGAGGCCGCCGCCGAACTCGTAGGCGATGACCCGGTCGTCGCTCGCGGCGTAGACCGTCTCGCCCGCGGCGGCCGGACCGCACTGGGTCGTCTCGCCGCCGGTCCACCGGCGCTCGCCCGAGTTCGTATTCAGCGAGACGAGGCGGTCGCCCACCGCGAACAGCGTCCCGGCGGTGACCGCGAACGAGTCGGTCGTCCAGACGTCGGCCCTCCAGGCCGTCGCGCCGTTGCGCTCGCCGGAGAGTTCGACCGTCGGTCCGCCGAAGACCGAGACGAACGCGCCGTGGCTGTCCCCGGTGGCGAGCGCCTGGATCTGGCCGTGTAGTCTGCGCCGCCAGTACGCCCTGCCGTCGGTCGAATCGAGGCCGAACACCTCGCCCGCCTCGGTCGCCACGAGGAGTTCGGGGATGCTCCGGGCGAACGCGGTCACGCCGCCGAACACCCGACGCCGCCACCGGGTTTCGCCCGTCGTCGGGTCGAGTCCGTAGACGTACCCCTCGTCGTCACCCGCGAAGAGGGCGGGCCGCCGAGGGTCGACCAGGAGTGCTTGTGCACCAAATCCCTTCGGCGAGAGGGTCCACCGACGCTCGCCGGTCTTCGCGTCGAGCGCGAGAAGTCCCGGAGCGCCCATCCAGGCGACGAAGAGGGTGCCGTCGTGGTGGACCACCGACCGCGGCCACATCGGCGGGTCGCCGCCGTTCTCGCGCCACCGCTCCTCGCCGGTGTTCGCGTCCACCGCCCGGACCGCGCTCGCGGTCGGCAGGAAGGCGAGTCCGTCGGCGACCACGGGTGCGCACGCGGAAGGCGCGGAGATGTCGAGGCTCCAGCGCTCCTGAACGGATTCGCTGGGACCGACGGGCTTCGGGTTGTAACAGGAGCCGAGGTCGTCGAACCGCGGTTGGGGCCACCACTTCGTGTTCGATTCGCCGTCGCCGGCGTAGTTGGGGTCGGACGAGCCGAGACAGCCGACGGTGGCTGCGAGTCCGGCGGCCCCGACGCTCGCGACGAACTGACGTCTGGAGGGCATATCGGCCACTGCTCGCGAGTCGGCCAATAATGTTTCTACTCTTCTCGGGGTGAAGAAATCGGAGAGACGAGAGGGAGAATCGCCGGAGGAGCCACGCTCCGTCCGGACGGTTCGAGGTTCCTCCGGACGGTCACCGCGCGCCGCGGAACATCACCGCGTGTCGTCGGAGGTCACCACGTGCCGTGGAACGTGTCGAACGAGAGTTCGTCCAGCGGCTTGTTCCCCACCGCGATTTCGTACTCGCCGGGCGTGAGCATCGGCTTGTGGAACTGCGGGCCGTCGTCGGTCGTGATGCGGGGACAGCCCGTGTTGACGAACGCGTCCATGTCGAAGTTCCGCAGGCGGTCGGGGGTCACCTCGTCCATCGTGATGAGGTAGGCGTCGTCGTTGTCGTCCAGTATCTCCTGGGCCTGCTCCCAGCGGCCCTGACCGATCTTCGTGCAGAAGATGACGCCCCACTTCTGGGCGTCCATTGCCTTGTGGACCGAGGCGTAGCGCTGTTTCAGGAACTTCTCGGTGTCGGCGACGGTGACGACGTTGTTGACGGGGTCGGCGATGACCACGTTCTTGTCGGGGTGCTCCATCGCGAGGCCGAGCGGATGGAACTTGCCGCCACCGACGTAGAGCACCTGGTCTGCGTCGATGTCGGCGCTGGCGTAGTTGCACCCGAGCACCTGGCCCTCGTGAGTGAGTCGGTCGTCGCCCTTACGGGTGTGGACCTCGTAGCCGCGCTCGTCGAGCCACGACTTCATCTCCTCGAAGCGGTTCATGTGCTGGGCGGTCGTGACCAGGCCGACGTCGGGGTTCTCTGCGGGGTCGGCGAGTTCCTCCAGGGACTCCTCTATGATGGGGAAGACGTCGACGTTCGAGAACAGCGGGACGTAGATGACCTTGTCCGTATTCTTCATCGGCGAGTGGCCGAAGTGGACGAACACGTCGGTCCGCTTCATCAGGAAGGTGTCGAGGTCGCAGGCGCCGTAGCAGGGCTGGCCCGACAGCATCACGGTCACGTCGTCGGGGACGAGTTCGCGGATGTCGTCGGCGACCTTCGGGCCGCGCCGCTTGAGTCCCTCGGGGAACTGTAGCCCGACCTTGGTGGCGTCGCGCTCCTCGACCGCCTCGACGATGCGGTCGAGTTCGTAGTCCCACTCGCGGTCGTGCTTGAGGGACATGCCGGTGTTCCGGAGGTCTCCCTCCGAGTAGTCCTGTTCCTGGCTCATTGGAACGGCTTTGTCGTCGCACGCGTTTAAGCGCGGTGTTCCTGCGATACCGGGTGGTTAGTTCTGTCGTGGTAGACGTCGTCAGTACGTGAGTGAACTCGGAAGTGGGAGACGAGAACGGCCCGAGGCTCCCGTTCGGCGTCCACTCTCACGATTCGAACTCCACCGTAGTCGTGACCGCCACTCGCACGAATCAAATGAGAAACCGCAACCGCCACTGCACCGCGACCGCATGCCACGAGCCTCCCCAGCCGACTCCCTCGTTCGTACCTCCGGCACTCACTCGGTCGTCCCTCGCGCGGTTTGGTCGCACCACGAAGGTGCGACCGCACGCGCCACGCCGAAGGACAGTGTTGCGCTTCTCCACACCACCAATTCGGCGCGCGCTGGCGCGACCTCGTGTCGCGCCTTTACGCGCGAGGGACGACTGAGCGCCTCGGAGAGGCGCGACGGAGTCGGCTGGGGAGGCGTGTGGCCGTGCGGTTGCGGTGCGGTTTCTCATACTCATCGTGTCAGTAGCGGTCGTAGTCGCAGTTGCGGTCGAGGAGTCGAGGGGTCAACTACTCTCACGGAGTGTCAATTCCCTCGCCCCATCCGGCAGGTCTAAAACGTCCGAAGCCTAACCACCGACGCATGAGCGTCGAAACCGAAGCCGACGAAACCGCCGAACTCTCGCACCTCGAAACGCTCGGCGAGGAGCTCGGCGAGGCCATCGCCGACTCGCCCGCCTACCGGACGTTCGAGGAGAAGAAGGCGGCGGTCGAGGAGGACGAGGAAGCCCAGGAGAAGGTCCGCGAGTTCGAACAGCTCCGCCAGGAGTTCATGCTCGCGCGCCAGACCGGCGAGGCGACCCAGGAGGACGTCGAGAAGGTCCAGCGAGCCCAGCAGGAACTCCACCAGCTTCCCGTGATGGCCGAGTACCTCCAGGCCCAGGAGGAACTCGAAGCCAAACTCGAAGCCGTCAACGAGGCCATCTCGTCCCAGCTCGCGGTCGACTTCGGCCAGCAGGCCGGCGGTTGCTGCGAGGACTGAGGCGGCCTTCTGCGCACACTTTCCGTTTTCTGAATACCGTCGAGCGACGAGTGGCGACGCTCGGCGACGTCCGATACCGCCCGCTGACGTCCGCCACCGCCCGATGACGTCCCGCACCGCCGAACTGTTTAGCAGTCTGAATGGACAACCGGACGGTGTACGGCAGTTCGCCAGCACGAATAAGTGCGTCCTGAACGTTGAGAGTGGTGGTGGGGGACCATGGACGATAATACACGAAACGACACGGACGTATCTCGTGACGGGGAATCGAACATCACCACGGACCGCGAGACGGTGCGGACGTGGCTCGAAGACGCGGGTGCGAGACCCGCGTACCGAACTACCGGCGAGAACGAACGGGAGCTCCACATCCATCACGACGAACACGACGCCGACGAGTCCGTCGAGGAGGCCGACTGGGACGAGTTCCATCAGCGATTCGAGGACGACGAGATGGCGCTCATGCGCCACGGCGACCGCTCCGGCGCGGACGCCTTCGAGCTCATCCCGCAGTCCGAGGCGATAGAGCGGGCGACCCTCGAAGACCGAGAGGTCGAAGAGGCCCTGCTGGAGGGCGAAACCGTCACCAGCCAGATCGTCGAGACGAAGGTCATCGAACGGACGGTCCAGGAAACCGAGACCATCGAGAGCAAGATCATCGATAGCGAGGTCGTCCGCGACGAGGTCATCGACGAAGAGCTGATCCGCCGGGAGGTCGCCGGCATCCACCTCGGCGAGCGAGACACCGGCGTGACCGTCGTCGAGGAGAGCGAGTCCGTCGGCGTCGGCGACGAGGACCTCCGAGCTGAGGAGGACGAACTCGAGGTGCTCGAACACGAGGTCGTCACCCTCGACGTCGACGAAACCCGCGAGGTCACCCGGGAAGTCATCGAGCGCAAGACGGTCGAGAGCCGGCTGGTGGACGTCGACATCGAGGAAACCGACACGGTCGAATCCGACACGCTCGAGAGCCGCGTCGACCTCGAAGGCGTCCAGCGGACCATCGTCGAGAGCGACATCCTGGGCGGCGAGGTCGTCACCGA
The DNA here is from genome assembly GCF_024138165.1 of Halorussus vallis. Lineage (NCBI taxonomy): Archaea > Methanobacteriati > Methanobacteriota > Halobacteria > Halobacteriales > Haladaptataceae > Halorussus > Halorussus vallis. Next base: position 354,180 of record NZ_CP100000.1, read on the forward strand.
GGACGTCATCGAGGGCGGCCAGATGGAGAGCGAGATCACCGAGGACCAGACCATCCTGACGGAGCTCTACGAGCGCACCATCGTCGTCGACGAGGTCGTCGACCGCAAGCGTCTCCTCTTCGAACTCGTCGAAGAGGACATCGTCGACACCGAGACCATCACGTCCCGAGTCATCGAGAGCGAACTCGTCGGCTCGGACGCGATGGAGGAGGGCGTCGAGGTCGAGGGCGTGGCCATCGATCGCGAGGAGACCGTGACGACCGAAACGACCACGACCACCGAGACGACGACCGAGACCACCGAATCGACCGACGCGACGATGGGCGACGTGGAGACTACCGAGGCCGACACCGGGACCACGACCGACTCGGACACGATGGGCGAGTCCGACACGATGACCGACACCGGAACGGTCGTGCTGGACGACGACACTGTCGGCAAGCGCGTCGTCGACGAGAGCGGCGAGAAGGTCGGCGTAGTGACCGAGGTCGATGAGGACGCCGGCCAGATGTACGTCGACCCGAACCCCGGCATCGCCGAGCGCATCCGGAGTCGTCTCGGCTGGGAGAGCCACGACGACGACGCCTACTCGGTCGACCGTGACCACATCGAGGTCATCGACGACGACGAAGTGCGACTCCGCTCACTCTGAGCGGACGAGCCGAGAGCGCAAGCCTTACCGGGGTTCTCGGCGAGTCCCCGGATATGGCTGTTCACTCAGACTGGGGCGACTGGCTCCCCCGGGAAATCGAGGACGCCGACCCCGAAGGCATCGCCGTCTGGTACCTCGGCTGCAACGGTTTCGTGCTCAAGGCGGCCGACACGACCGTGTTCGTCGACCCGTACCTCGGGACCGGCGACCCGCCGCGGACCGTCCGGATGGTGCCGGTGCCGTTCGACCCCGCGGACGTGACCGAGGCCGACGCCGTGTTCGCGACCCACGAGCACACCGACCACGTCCACGGCCCGAGCCAGGCCCCGATTCTCGAGAACACCGACGCGACCTTCTACGGCCCCGACGACAGCGTCGCGGTCGCGCGCGAAGAGGAGAACTGGACCGACGAGTGGGACGTCTCCGACGACCGACTCGACGTCGTCGAGGAGGGCGACAGCGTCGAGGTCGGCGCGTTCACGGTCCACGTCGAACCCGCCCACGACCCCGACGCGACCCACCCGGTGAGCTACCTCTTCGAGTACAACGGCCGCACCGTCTTCCACGGCGGCGACACCAAACCCAGCGACGAGTTCGCCCGCATCGGCGAGGAGTACGATATCGACCTCGGCATCCTGGCGTTCGGGACCGTGGGCAACATCCCCGACAAGGAAACCGACGAACCGACGCGCACGAAGTGGTACAACGACGAGAACCAGGCCGTCGAGGCCGCCAGCGACCTGCAGTTCGAGCGCTTCCTGCCGAGCCACTGGGACATGTGGAAGGGCCTGACCGCCGACCCGAAGGCGCTCCACCACCACGTAAACAGCTTCGACTATCCGCGCGAACTGGAAATCGTGGAGATTGGCGATAAAGTGGACGTGTAGACGGTTCCCTCTGCCGTCTGTTCTTCTCCGAGCGGGAGCACGCACTGCGACCGCAACTGCGGCATCAATCTGACCGTAACCGCGAACGCAACTTGCACTCCAAGACTGAGGCCGGGATCCGAAGCTCACTTTCAAACGACCGAAGCCATCGCGCCACCTCGTCCACGACGAAGCGAACTTTCAAATACCATCCCGCGGCCAACTCTCCGCGGACGCTTCGCGCGGTCGCGGGCGGCGCACCTGGACCGCCAGTCCGGCTAAGCCGGGAACGGCCGAGCCCTAACGAAAACGCGAGTACCGACTGGGCTACAGTCCGAGCAGGGACGATACGCCCGCAGGTAACTCGCCACCGTCGACCCACTCGTCCGACGAGCGTACGATCACCCGGCCGTCGTTCGTGCCCGCCACGACCTGCCCGTCGTAGGCGGTCCACCCGAGCACGACCTCCTCGGGTTCGCCTGGGTACGCCACGGGCTCCAGCGTGTCCCCCTCGTCCGTGGACTCGAAGAGCGCGGCGTCAGCGCCGTTCTCGCCGCGCCAGGTCCCCGGCGACGAACGCGCCGCCGCGGCGTAGAGGACACCGTCGGAGGCGAACGCTTCGCGGAAGTAAGTGTGGTCGACGTCCGTGTCGAGTCGGGTCCACGACTCGCCCGCGTCCCGCGTCCGGTAGAGGCCGCCGCCGCAGGAGGCGACGTAGTGGGACGGTCCGCGCACGAGGACGTGGTGGACGTCGTCGTGGACGCCGTCCCTGCGCTCGGACCACGTCTCGCCCTCGTCGTCGCTGACGTGGACGCCGCCGACCTCCACGCCCGCGACCACCCGTTCGGGCGCGTCGGCGTGGGCGCCGAGGCTCCGAACGTGGGCCTCGTCGCGGTGGCGCGGCGTGTGCCACTGGTCGCGCGAGGGGAGGTCCTGGAACCCCTCGAGTTCGCCCCACGATTCACCGCCGTCCTTGGAGACGTAGAGGTGAGCGGGATGGGTGCCGGCGTACAGGCGTTCTCCCGAAGGGTCGCCCAGCACCGAGTACACCTCCTCCCGCGGGACGTCGAGGTTCGTCCAGAGGCCACCGCCGTCGGTCGAGCGGTAGAGGCCGCTCTTGGTCGCGGCGAACGCGCCGTCCCACGCCTCGAACCGCCGGACGCGCAGGACCCGGCCGCAGTCGAGCACCTGCTCGCCCGCGTCGAAGCGCGGGCCGTCGGTCCGATACACCCCGTCGTAGGTTCCGGCCAACAGTGTCACGTGCGGACGTACGACTCGGAGGCCCAAATTCGTATGCCCTCTCTCCGCTCGCACCGTCGGGAGGGAAGTACTATGAGGCGTGCTACGAGGCGTACCGCGACCGTCGTGTCGAATCCGCGTCGTATCTACGAAATCGGCGAGCCCTCGATTTACGCTTCGCGCGGCGTGTGATTTATATGGCCCTTCTGGGATGTGAACCGTATGAGTGACAGCATGACCGAAGTCGTGACGACCGAACGGGACATGGTCGTCGTAGAGAAGTCCTTCGAGGGCGACGAGTTCGCCGTACCGGCCATCAAGTTCGTCGTCCGCTCCGAGCGCGACGACCGCGCGGCGTTCACGCTCGCCGACGACATCCCCGAGTCGTTTCCGATGGACAACGTCGGATTCCACCCCGACTACGAGAACGACAACTGGACCGCGTACAAGGACCACCGGGTCCAGTTCGAGCGCGTCCTCGAACCCGGCGAGGAACTGGTCACCGTCTACGGCGTCCGACTCACCGACGACGACGACCCGGACGGCTTCCTCGGCTCGCCGTCCATCGAGGAGGTCGCGCCCGTCTCGGACGACTCCGAAAACGACGACTCGGCGTCCGAGTCCGAACCGGAACCCGACCCGGACGCGCTCAACGGCGGCGCGGGCGAGCGCGACAACACAATCACCGACATCGTCTCGGAGGAGGACAGCCGACTCGTCCGCGACGTGGTTTCGGGCGAAGAGGGCCTCGGACTCGACGAGGACGCGGACGATGACGACCCCCTCGCGGTCGAGGACGCCGACCCGCTGGCCGCCGACGACGCCGACCTCCTCGGCGACGCGGACGACCCGCTCGCCGAAGACGAGGGCGAAGACCCGCTGGCCGACGCCGACCCACTGGCCGCCGACGAGGGTGAAGCCGAAACCGACGACGGGGCCGACTTCCTCGAATCCGAGGACGGTGAGAAGTTCCTCGAACCGGAAGCCGACGACGCCGAATCCGAGGACGACGCGGTCGCGTCGTCCGAACTCGACGGCGAGAGACCCTCCGAGGCGGCCGAGGAAACCGAAACCGCCGAACCGTCGGTGTCGCCACCGTCGGACGCCGCGTCCGACGAGGTTCGCGAACGGCAGGTTCGCTCTCCCCCGACGCCGGGGACGGTCGCGGCGACGCTCGCCGAGGAGATTCGCGCGGGCGAGGTTTCCGAGGAGGACCTGAAGGTGCTCCAGCGGGAACTCGACATCGACACGCCCGAGAGCACCAACGTCCGCATCCGCCACCTCCAGTCGCGGGTCGAGGACCTCTCGGCCTACACCGGCGCGCTGGAGGAGTTCATCGACGAGGAGGGCGTCGCGAGCGACATTCTCGGCGACTTCGAGGACGACATCGCGCAGGTCCGCGCCGACGTCCAGGCGTTCGAGGACGAGGTGCAGTCGGTCAGAGCCGACGCGAACGAAACCGACGAGCGCGTCGGTGACCTCGACGACGACCTCGCGGCGCTCGAAAGCGACCTCGACGGTGTCGAGGAGGACCTGGCCGGGTTCGAGGACGAACTCGCGGCGGTCGAGGAACTCGACGCCGACCTCGCCGACGTCGAGGCCGACCTCGCGGCCGTGGACGGACTGGCAGACGACGTCGCCGAACTCGAATCCGACGTGGCCGAACTCGGCGACCTCCGCGAGGAGGTCGAGTCGGTCGAGAGCGAACTCGACGCCGTCGGCGACCTCCGCGAGGACCTCCGGACGGTCGAAGAAGAACTCGACTCGCTGGAGGACTTCGGCGGCGACGTGGAGGCCGTCTCGACCCAGTTGGAGGAACTGGAGGACCTCGTCGGCGCGAACACGACCGACGTCTCGAATGTGAGCAACGAACTGTCGTCCCTGCAGAGCGACTTCGAGTCGGTTCGGGACGACGTGGCCGACGCCGCCGACGCCGCGGAGGACATCTCGGCGGTCCGCGAGAGCGTCGAATCCGTCTCCGAGAGCGTCGAGTCGCTGTCGGCCGACGTCGACGCGCTCGAGGCGAACCTCACCGCGCGCGTGGAGGACGTCGAGGCGAGCGTCTCCGACGTCGAGGGCGAGATCGCCGACATCCACGACGAACTCGAAGGCCTCCAGGAGTGGCGCGACCAGATTTCGAACGTCTTCGGGAACTGATCGACGCCGATGTTTCGCCGGTCGGACGAGCGCTCGGTCGCCCGCAGTGTCGGCCCGTTGCGGTCGTGGTCCGTCGTCGGTCTCGGCGTCGGACTGCTGGCCGTCTCCGGAAGCTACTTCTTCGTCGACGCCGCGCTCGACGCGACCGAACTCGTCCGACTGGGCATCCCGGTGGGTGTTTCGCTGTTGGTCGTCGCGCTCGGTACCTGGCTTCGGACGTCGGCGCTCTCGGCGAGGCGCGTCGGCGCGGTCTTCGTCTGGAGCGTCGCCGGCGGAATCGTGATGGGCCTGCTCTCGGGGTGGGTCACGGTGTTGCAGGCGATGGAGGGACGACCGATGGTCCGGCCGGCGTCCATCGTCCTGACGGAGGTCGCCCTCGGCGCGCTGGGCGGCGGCCTGCTCGGCGTCTACCACGGCCGCCTGCGCCGCCGGACCGAGCAGTTGGCCGAGGAGCGAAATCGACTCGACGAGTTCGCGGGCATCGTCTCCCACGACCTCCGCAACCCGTTGAACGTCGCGCAGGGCCACCTCGAACTCGCCTGCGAGACGGGGCGCGACGAGAGCTTCGAGGCGGTCGCCGACGCCCACGGCCGGATGGAGCGATTGGTCGAGGAGGTGCTGGCGCTGTCGCGGCGCGGCCGAACCGTCGCCGACGCGGAGTCGGTGTCGGTCGGGTCGGTCGCCCGCGAGGCGTGGGCGACCGTCGAGACGCGGGGGATGGAACTGCGCGTCGAAACCGACCGCGAAGTCGTCGCCGACGCCCGGCGACTCCGGGCGCTGTTCGAGAACCTGTTTCGAAACGCTGTCGAACATGGAATCGAGGACGGGTCGGCCGACGACCGCGCCGGCGCGGTCGTCGTCGGCGAGTGCGAGTCGGGGTTCTTCGTCGCCGACGACGGGCCGGGCATCCCGGCCGACGAGCGCGAGCGCGTCTTCGAAGGCGGCTACTCCACGGCGAAGAACGGGACGGGCTTCGGCCTCGCCATCGTTCGACGCATCGCCGAGGCCCACGACTGGCGTATCCGGGTCGGCGAGAGCGAGGCGGGCGGCGCGCGCTTCGAGTTCGTCGGCGCGCGCGACCGATAGGACAGGGACACGCGGCGCGGCGTCGCGGCACCGCCGCGACGCCGCGCCGGACCGGAGTGACCGTTCTGCGGCCGAACCCTCGGCAAAACGTCGCACGAAGCGCAACCGGTTTACTGGCGCCGTCCGTGTTTCGGGGTAATGACTGAGACGATTTCGGTCGCGGTGCCGCGCAAGGGCCGGCCGCTGGAGGCGGTCCTCCAGCGCGTCGCCGAGCAGGCCGACGCCCAGGGGGTCGCCGACGACGTCATCTCGACGCTCCGCTACGAGAAGGCGGTCACCAAGCGCGACCAGGAAGCCAACGAGGACGTCTACCAGCGCTTGGCCGACTACAGCCACCTCGGCGAGGAGACCGAACCCGACTACACCCTGCTCCGGGACGACCGGGCGGGCAAGCCCCGGCGCATCGTCTTCGACAGCGTGACGGTTCCGGTCGGCGACGTGAACCTCCGACTGGTGGGCCGCGAGGAACCGTTCCGGGCGCTCCGCAAGCACGACTTCGCGCTCGGCTTCGACAGCGCCGACCTCGTGCTGGAGGAGGTCGTCGAACTCCGTCCGGACCCATTGACCCGCATCGCCGACGTGAACGCCCGCATCGACCCCCACGACACCGACGTCCGAGTCGTGGCCGGGATGGGCGACACCGTCTACCACACGCTGATGGCGACCCCCGAGGCGCTCGGCCAGGGCCGCCAGCCCACCCGCGAGTTCCTCGCCGACTACGAGGGGCCGCTCTGCATCTCGCCGCGCTACGAGCGACTGGTCGAGGCCGTTCTCGGCACGCGCAACGCCGACTCGCTGGAGTTCTGCTACCCCGACGAGGACGTCGAGGAGGAAGCCGCCATCGCCGAGGCGGGCGTCGGCGTCTACCTGACCGTCACCGGGTCGACGGCGCGCGACCACGGTCTGGTCGTCGGCGACGAACTGTTCCCCAGCGAAACCGTGCTGATGGAGAACTACGAGGAGGCCGACGAGGCCGCAGAACGCGCAAAGGAGGTCTTCACGCGGGCGGAACTGGAGACCGAGATGGCGATTCACTGACCGATTTGATGCGGCTCGTCGCTCCACCAAAACCACGGTGTTCCTGTGGAATTTCGGGCGACTCTCGACGTTCCCGCCGCAGTTCACGGACGTAGGCCGGTCTGCTTCGGTCGGCCCGTGGAACTTCTCGTTCCGACTTCCGACCGCTGTCTGGATATAGCAGGATACAATTTATACCTCGCATTTCGGACGTGGTTTTCGATTTCGAATTGGCCGTGAACAGCGAAGAGGACCGGTGACGTCGTGGAAATTGGCGTTTCTACTCCTCGTCGTCCAGCCTACACGTCATCCGGACGAGTTCCTCGGTGCCACCTTCGGGAACCTCGAACTCGGGGCCGAAGACCTCGAACCCGACCGACTCGTAGAAGGGAACCAGCCCCTCTCGGCAGAGCAGCGAGAGGCCGACGACGGACTGGAGCTCGGGATGGTCGCGGATCGCTTCCATCAACTCCCTGCCGAGGCCGTCTCCGCGGCGGTCGGCGGCGACGACCACGTCGAAGACGTTCGCGTAGTAGGTGAAGTCGGTCAAGACGCGCCCCGCGGCGACGAGTTCGCCGTCGGCATCGATGCCGACGGCGAACTCGGTTTCCGCCAGCGCGGCGCGGACGTCCTCCGTTTCTCGGTCGGCCCACCACTCGTACTCCTCGTAGAGGGCGGTCAGCTCCTCGGCGTCTGCCGGAGCGAGGTCGCGCACGGTGCTCATTCGGCTCCGTGTTTCTCCCCCCGAGGAAAAGCTCCTCGGGTGGTGGGTGAATCGGTGTCAAAGTGAAGGGTCGGGGGAGTCGTTGGTCCACGGCCGACGCTAGGGACACGCTCTCGGGGCGTGAGAGCGCCCTGAGCTACCTCGTGGACAAGCCCATCGGAGTCCGCGGCCCGAGTGACGAATGCCGTCGGTCGAGACGAGAGCGACTGCGTGGCGCTCTGTCGTCTCGACCGAGGTTTCTGATTACTGTGGCATCGACGCGGTTCCGTCGAGACGCCGTTCGACGTCCGTTCGCTCGTCCAACTACGTGACTCGACGCGCGAGAAAGACGACCATGGTCGAACGAGTGAAGTCGAATGCATCGACACGGGAACCACCCCCGTTTCGGACGACGAGCGAACCCGCGGTTCCGCCGTTGCCCGGCCGCGCAAAAACTCCCTAAAATATGATATGTGTCGCGTTCTACTTCTGTTCGACTCGAACGCGACGCGTTCGAGTTTCTTCTTCGAGACGAGCACCGGATCGAGTAATCCACCCTCGTGGCACTTCCACCGGAGAATTTCTAATCAGTCTTTGTAGGACTTCGACTCCATAAATCACTCTCCGTGGCACATCCTTTCTGCGCTTTTCCGGCACTACGGCAGAAGATAAGGTCACTTATCCGTACTCGTGGGACAGATTGATGTACCGGGGGTGAGAGGGTCCGAACGACCGATGAGCGAGGGTTCCGACACCGACCGCGCCGTGGTGAAGACGTTCGTCCCCCAATATCAAAAATCCGAGTGGAAGCGTCACGCCGACGAACTCGACATGAGCCAGAGCGAGTTCGTCAGATCGATGGTACAGGCCGGGAGACGCGGGTTCTCGGTCGAAAATTCGGAGAACCGTTCGGAAGGCGGTTCTCCACCCTCCGACCCCGGGGGTGACGGCCTCGAAACACGCCTCCTCGCGCTTCTCGATTCGGCCGACCACCTGTCGTGGGACCAACTAGTCGAGGAACTGGCCGGCGACTTCGAAGACCGACTGGAGGATACACTCCAGCGACTCCAGAACGAGAACCGCGTCCAGTACAGCGGCCGCCGAGGCGGCTACACGGTGGTGGGCGATGGCGAGTAGCCGACCGACTGGCGGCGAGGTCGAAACCGACGACCCCGTGGGTTACTTCCTCGAAGACCTCCGGTTCCACGGCAAGAGCGAGCGCACCCGCGAGTACTACGAGCGAGTGCTCCGGGAGTTCGAGGCGTTCCTCGGCGACCCCGACCGCAACCCCGGCGGCGTCTCGCTCGCACCGGGCGAGGCCACCCAGCGCGAGTGCATGGCGTGGGTCCACAGCCTCCGAGGCGACCTCGCCGAGAGCACCATCGCGACGTACGCCTCCTACCTCCACCGCTTCTACGCCTACATGACCCAGGTCGGGGCGTTCGACTCGAATCCGATGGCGCTCGTCGCCGAGGAGATGACCGAGTCCATCGACAAGGACCCCACCCGCCGGGAGATCTCGGTCGAGCAGATGCGGGGGTTCGTCGCCGGCATCGGCCACCCCCTCGAACGCGCGGCGGTCGTCACGTTGCTGAAGACCGGGATGCGTGTCGGCGAACTCTGTAACCTCGACCTGCGAGACCTGCGACTTACCGGCGAGGCCGCGGAGGTATACGACCTCGGCTCGCGGCCCGCGCTCGACGGTCGCGGCGAGTCGCTGTTCGTCGCAAGCGACGTGGGTCGCGGCGACGTGGTCAACGGCGAGGAGCGGTCGGCCGCCAACAAGCGAAAGCGCGACACCGTGATTCCGGTGGACGCCGAACTCGCGGCCGAACTCGCCCGCTGGCTGGCAATTCGCCCCGACACCGTCTCGGAGGCCGAACCGCTGTTCGTGAGCACGCGCCGCCAGTGGGGCCGCCGGCTCACCCCGCAGATGGTCCGCAACGCCGTCGAAACCCACGCCCGCGAGGCCGGGTGGTACCGCGAGGGCGGCGGCGCCGAGGAGAACGTCACGCCCCACTACTTCCGGCACTTCTTCACGACCCACCTCCGGGACAGAACCGGCGACAGGGGCATCGTGAAGTACCTCCGCGGGGACGTGGCCGAAGACATCATCGACACCTACACCCACAACTGGGGCGACCGAGTGCGCGAGGTGTACGAGGCGAACGTCTACTCGCTGTTCTGAGTCGAAAGCGCCGCTTCCGCCGGTGAAAGTTTCGCGGAATTCCGTCTTATCGGCGACTCCTAAACCATATGTTGCTACATTCATCACGAGGGGCGCAGTCGAACTTCGATTCGGATTCGGGCTCGATGGGCGCACCTGGTCTGTGCAGAACGGTCGTCCGCACCGATAATCGAATTACAGCGCGAAAGAAGTCCCGGAGCGTCCGTTTCGCCGGGTGACCCCGGAAAGTACTTGCCCGTCGTTTCGCAACGAATCGCATGCAACGGCGAGCCCTCCTCTCCTCACTCGGTGCTCTCGGAGCCGTGAATCTCTCCGGCTGTCTCGGGAGCCTGACGGCCGAAGAAACGACGACGACGCTCGCCTGGCTCGCGATTTACAACTACGACGAGAATCGCGGTCATCGAATCGACGTCCACGTCGAGCGAGACAGCGAGGTCGTCCACGAGTCGACCCACACCGTAGAGCGGAACCGGGAAGAGCGGATTCCCGCTGTCTCCGGCGCCATGGTGGAGTGTACGTGGGACGACATCGCGGGGCGGTACGTCGTCTTCGCCCGGACCGACGGCGGCGAATGGGTCGAGCAGGACCTCGTCGAAGCGTACGAACACCATCCCGGGTGCGTTACCGCCACGGTCGAGCACCACGGTGACGACGACTTCAGAGTGATGGTTCGTAACGACTGTAGCAACGTCGACGGCTACGTGGGCGGTTGTCCGGCCTACAAAGACCCCGAGACGACGACCGACGAGACGGAAGCGTAGCCGGCTAGTGTCGCGAACCGACGCGTCGGTCAGCCGTCTCCGAACGCCGACAGCCGGACTTCCTCCACGTCGCGCAAGTAGCGCCGAATCCGCGCGCGGTCCCAGCCCAGCGGCGAAACCACGCTCTCGGCCGCCCGAATCAGGCGGTCCTCGTAGAACTCGACGTCGTAGGGCGTTTCCTCGTCGAGTTCGAAGTCCAGGCGCACGCGCTCGCGCGAGCGCGCCGAGTCGTCGACGACGACGAAGTCGAACGACTGGCCCTGTCGCGGGTCGAGTCCGGCCGCCTTCGCGCGGTCGAGCGCCGCCACCGTTCGGGTTCGCCGGCGGTACGCCTCCGGACGCTTGAACGCCCGGGTCGTGACCAGCAAGTCCTCGGTCGGAACGTCGCCCGCCCGAAGTTCGCCGAGTCGGCGTTTCAGCGCGTCGCAGACCGGTTCGGGCTTTCGGTGGCGGTCGACCGCCCGGAGGAGTTCCCGCTGGGTGTCCGCGACGAACGCCGGGGTGGACCGCTGGCGAGCCTCGATGCCCCGAACCTTGTACTCGTCGGCGTCGCGTTCCTTGCCGAAGTACCGGTTGAGCGCGCCCGCCGACGAGTCGCGCTTCGGGACGAAGCAGATCCAGTCGTACGTCGCCTCGTGTTCGAGTCGAACACCGACGTCGGCGGTGACCGCCTCGGTCACCGCCGAGAGCGGCGTCGGGTCGCGGTCTTCGACGGGCGTCACCCAGAGGCTGTCGACGATGCCGTGGACGACCCGCCAGCCCTCTGCCTCGAACGCCTCCTTGGCTCGCAGGAGCACGTCGCGGGCGACGGCGTTGATGGCCTCGTGACACTCGATGCGGCCGAACTTCGCGTTCCGGTAGCCCTGGTAGCCAAAACAGGAAACCAGAATCCACTTGATGGCGCTGGCGGTCCGCCGGAGGTCGGCCTCCCGGTCGGGGTCGTCGGTTTCGCGGGCCTCGCGCTTCATCCGCGCGCGGTCGTCCAACAGCGGTCGGAGCACGTCGGGGAGGAACCCCCGGTCGTCGCAGACGCTGTACCCCAGTTCGGGCACGTCCTCGCGGTCGGCGTGGCAGTCGCAGCAGACGGTGTCGGGCGAGACGTTGTACCGACAGATGACGTTGGGGTACAGCGACGCGAAGTCGACCTCGTAGACCCCCTCGTGGAGGCCGACCTCCGGCGAGAAGGTGAACCCGCCGCGGTCGGCGGCGTGGAGCGTCCGCACGTCCTTGAACGCCTCCGGTTCCCACTTGTTCCACGGAATCAGCACGTCGCGGTCGCGGGCCTCGCGGATTTGAATCGCAGTGAGCACGGTGCCGATGCTGGCCCGGCCAACCTCCTGAATCGGCTGCCACGACCGCGAAACCAGGTACTCCAGGCCGGCGAGTCCGGCCTGCCCCCAGAGGAAACTGTTCGAGGCGTCCACGACGGCCCGGCCCGGTACGTCGTATCCGCCGCGCGAGCGACCGACTCGGCCGTCGCTTCCGGCGGTACCGCTCCCGTCGGTGTCACCCTCGTCGGTGTCGGCTCCTCCCGTCTCCCGCTCGGGACGTCGACCGAGTGCGAACTCCTCGCGGCCGTGTTCGTCGGCCTTCTCGGCGAGCAACGCGAGGAGTTCGCCGTGGCTCACGACGAGTACGTCGGGGTCGGCGTCCGCGAGTCGGTGCTCGACCACCTCCAACATCACGTCCTCGGTGGCTCTGAGGAAGTCGCCGTCGACGGTGAGTCGCGAAATGTCGCGGTCGGCGAGTCGCTTGCGGGTCGTCCCGAGTTCGAGCGTCCGGAGGTCGACGTCCTCGGGCGTCGTCGGGTCGGTGCCGGTGTCGATGCAGTAGCGGAACTGCGGCGAGAGGTCGACATCGAACAGTCGGAACGTTCCCGGCGGATACTCGCCGCGTTCGTGGACGCCGCGAATCTCGCGGGCGAGCGTTCGGACCTCGTCCACCCGGGCGAGGTCGGCGCGCAGGACGAGTTCGCGCTCGTCGGCCCGCAAGTCGACGTAGCGTTCCTCGAAGGCGGTCCCGACGACCTTCGGATCGGCGTCTAGACGCGCCCGCAGGTCGGCGAGTTTCGACCGCTCGGCGGCGACGAACAGCGCAGGTTCGTACTCGTCGTTTCGCCGGGTCGTCACGCCGTCTTCGGTGCGGTGCCACTCCACGACCGCGTCGTCGTAGAAGTCGACTTTGAACATGTTACTCGGCGGGTCGGTCCGGGGTCGGCTCCGGGTCGGCGCCGTCGTCCTCGTCCGATTCCGTCGCGGCGTCGAGGCGCCGCCGGAGTCGACGAATCTCGACCTCCTGGGACAACAGCACCGACAGCACGAACGCGCGTTCTGGGTCGGCGGCGTTCATGTATCCCGCGGCGTCGGCGTGCTCGCGGGCGCGGTCGAACAGTCGGTCGAAGTGGGGTTTGTACCGACGGCGGAGTCCCCGGCGGTAGGCCGACCAGTCGTCCTCGTAGCGGTCGAGGAAATCTCGGAAGGTGGGGTTGGTCCGACCCATGCTACACCTCGCCCGCGACGAGTCCGGCGGCCGTCGCCGCGGCGACCGGGTCGTCCTCGGCCACCGCGCCGAGCAACTCGACCCAGTAGGGGATGGTGGTCTGCCAGAAGCCGTCGTCGAGGTAGACGGTCGTCTCGAAGTCGTCGCTCGCGTACCGAAGTCCCGCATCCGTCCGCGTGCACTCGATTTCGGCGTCGGCGTAATCGGCGACGAGGGCGGCCGTTTCGGCGTCGGCCCCCTCGGCCGTGACCACCACCGGGAGGTCGAGCGCGCTAGCGAGTTCGGCGAGGACGGCGAGCGACGCGGAGAGCAGGTCCCGGCCCTCCCGGTCGGGCAGGTCGTCGTCCCGGTAGAGCGACGCGACGCAGGGCGCGACGACGAGCGCGGTCGACGGCGACGCCCGCCGGGCGGCCGCCCGCACGAGCGAGTGGTGCTGGTAGGCCGTGAACGCGCGAGCGACTCGGACCCCGTCGAGTCGTCGCCGACCCGGCGCGAGTTCGTGGAGCGCGTAGGTCGAGGCCTGGTTTCGCGCGTCGACCCACAGCGTCTCTCCGGTCCGCTCGCCCAGTTCGTGGAGGGCGAGTCGGTGGAGCGCGGTCGAGCGCCGTGAGGGCCGTTCGAGCACCGTCAGTCCCGGTTCCAAGCGTGGCAACGTCTTCGAGTGGGTTCCTCCCGTCATAGCACCTCTCCACTCACCGATAAATCGGAGTACCGTTTAACGGTACGCCGTCCGCGGAGTGAAAGTGAAACTGGAGCGTCGGGGCGGAACGCGGCAGCTCGCTCCCGTAGACGGGCGTTCAGGGGGTCTGCTCGGCGGTGAAAGTGGTCGGATGACGGGAAGGGTGGCGCGACCGGGCGAGTGGCCTAGTGCGCCGGCCGGGGTTCGTGATGAGTGCGGGTGCGGCGTTAGTGTGCTGGAGCCGATTCGGGATTCCGCGAACGGAAGCAAGCGTCCGGGCGGCGCTCGGCGAACGCCGCCCGGACGCCGCGAAACCCGTCGACTGCGAGCGGTCGAGCCGGGGAATCTGGCCATATAGTCCTATTTTTGGTATGTATTCGGAACTGCAGAACGTCCGAGCACGGACTTATGAACTTCATGCAGCTATACCGAATCTGGTTCCCTGAGGCTACCGAGATTTGTCTACTGAGAAGCGAAATTCGGGCGGAAGAGCCGCCGATTCGGAGGTTGTCACTCGAAGAGCGAAATCGGCGATAGCGAACACGCGAGGTGAAGCGGTATAATCGGGAGCGCCGAGCGAGTCTCGCCTCAGAAGTGCCGCCGGAGCACGCCGGCGTGTTCGGGTTCGCCGCAGTCGGGAATCGATTCGAACCACGCCGCGGCCTCGATCTCCGCGTCGTTCTCCCCGAGGTCGCCGCCGAGCGAGCGGGGCGACGAAGGGAGCACGCGCGTCTCGAAGACGGCGAAGTAGCCCTCGATGGTGGCCGCGGTCGCGCACTCCCCGGGCGAGTCGCCGGCCGCCGCGGCGGCCGGCGACTCGCGTTCTATCAACTCCGACTCGCTCTCGCGCACGAACGTCTGTTCGACTACTTCGAGGGGCCGCTCCACGCCAACGTCGAGGCCGGTTTCCTCTCGGGCCTCTCGGACCGCCGCTCCAGGGAGCGTCTCGCCGGGTTCGACCTTCCCGCCGGGGAGCACCCAGCCGTCGCTCCAGCGATTCCGCACCAGCGCGACCCGGCCCGCATCGTCCCGGACGAACGCGCCGACCGAAACTTCGTAGCCGGCCTCGACGTTCTCGCGGACCGTCTCGAACTCCGCGTCCGAGAGCGGGACGCTCTCCGCGGTGCGAGCCACATCGTCCCGGGCGACCAGCGCGTCGATTCCGGTCATCAGTTCGACGATTCGTCGGCCGCGGCGTAAAGGTTCGTCCCCGCGACCCGACGGTGGTTTCCGGCGGGTTACGAAAGTAACATGACACGCGAGCGCGACGGCATTCGCATGTCCCCGACCCGTCGGACCCTCCTCCGGGCGAGCGCGGTCGGCCTCCTCGGCGCGTTCGCAGGCTGTGCGGGCGACCGAGACGACGCCGAACCGACTTCGTTCGAAGCGAGCAGTACGAAAGCGACGACCGCGACTCCCAGCCACGGAACCGCGACGAAAGCGACGAGAGCGACGGCGACGACTCCCGCGGCCGAGGCGCGGGCGGTGGCGTTCCCCCATCGGAGTTCCGTCCTCGACTCCGGCGTTCAGTCGGTCGACGCGCGATACCACGCCCGCGTCTTCGACGACCGGTCGGCCGCGAGAGCCCTCGACGTGTCGAACGCGCGCGGAGAAATCGACGGACGGCACCTCGACTACGTCGACCGGTTCGTCGCCGAAACCGACTTCGAATCGTCGGCCCTGTTCGTCGTGCAGGCCGAAGTTCCGTCGTCGGAGTATGGACTCTCGTTCGACTTCGTGGACCGTGACGCCGCGCCGCCGCAGGTCGTCGCGCGCGTCCGGCGGACGGACCGCTCCGAACGCGGCGGCGAGTCCGAGTCCTCCGAGTCCCGGACCGTCGCTTCGACGCTCCTGGTCCGCGTTCCGGCGGCGATGGCGTTCCGATGCATCGCCACCGTGGTCGACTTCGCGGGCTGGCACCGGAAGGGGCACCTCCAGTCGATTCGGACGTTCGCACCGCCGAGCGAGACGCTGTTCGAATCGGTTCGAGTCGCTCTCGGCGGGCGGTGGGACGGACTCGCGTCGCCCGGCGGCACGCTGGTGACGACGCCGGCCGACGCGCGCCGGTTCGTCCCGGAGAATGCCGCGTTCTCGTCGTTCGTTCGCGAAACGACGTTCGAGCGGGCGTACCTGCTCGCCGTCCGAACCTCGGTCGACAGCGGCGATTACCTGTGGCCTCAGTCGGTCGAGCGCGTCGGGTCGCGAGTGACGGCGAAACTCCGCCTGCAAGCGTACTCGACCGGCATCAACTCGATGGACGACGTGCTCACGCTCGTCCGACTGTTCGACGCGTCACCGCCGACGGAAGGTGCGGTGACGATACGGCGCTACGCCGCCGACCCCGGCGACTCGCCGACCGAGCGGACGACTCTCCGCGTTTCGGCGACCCCGACGACCGGAACCGGTCGGGGTCGTTCGGGGTCGTCCGGGACGACCCTGCACGGCAATCGAAGCTAAGTGAATGGGTGTCGTGAACGTATGCCATGGACCGGGACGACACCCAGTTCTGGGCCGGCGTGATACTCTTCGTACTCGGGGGATTCCTGTTGTTCGCGCCCCTCGTGATGAACTGGCGGTACACGGATTTACTGCTCGCGGTCGCGGTGCTCGGACTGGCCGTCGGTGCCCTGCTCGTCGGCGTCTCGGGGCGCGGCCGGCCGGTGTGAGGGCCGTCCTGTTCGCTCGGAACCGTCGGTCCCCGGCGTCGCGATTCCTCTCGCTCCGTCGGGATGTCGCTGTTTTAATGTGCGCAGGGTCAGTAGAACGCGACAATGACAGACGAGGATTTCACCGTCACGCCCTACGCGGTCGAGGGCGACGTGGACTACGACAAGGTCCTCGAACAGTTCGGAGCCGACGAACTCACCGACGAGGACCGCGACCGGTTCCCGAAACCGCTCCACCCGCTGGTCAAGCGCGGCATCTTCTACGGCGGCCGCGACGTCGACGAGTGGCTCGACGGCGTCGAGTCCGACGAGACGGTTTCCATCGTCACCGGGCGCGGCCCGTCGGGTAAGATGCACATCGGGCACGTCTTCGTGTTCTACCTCGCCAAGCGCCTGCAGGAGCAGACCGGCGCGCACGTTTACATCCCCATCTCCGACGACGAGAAGTACTTCGCGAAGGACCAGTCGTTCGAGGACATCCAGGGCTGGGCGAAGAACAACGTCGAGGAAGTGATGGCGGTCGGCTTCGACCCCGAGAAGACCCGCATCATCGTCGACACCGCCGACGCCGACGTGGTCTACCCCCACGCCGCGAAGTTCGCCAAGAAGTACACCCAGTCGACGGTCGACGCCACCTACGGGAACCCCGAGAACATCGGCCTGTCGTTCTACCCCGCCGTGCAGGCGACCCACCTCCTGCTCCCCCAACTGGTCCACGGCAAGCACCGGACGATGGTCCCCATCGCCGTCGACCAGGACCCCCACATCCGACTCTGCCGCGACGTGGCCGCCAAAGAGCAGTTCGAGGTTTCCAAGCCCTCGGCCCTGCTGAGCCGGTTCTTCCCGCAGCTCAAGGGGTCGGGCGGCAAGATGAGCAGTTCGGGCGACGACCCGACCATCTACCTCGACGACGACCGCGAAACCATCAAGAACAAGATCAGCAAGTACGCCTACTCGGGCGGTCAGACGAGCGTCGAGGAACACCGCGAGAAGGGCGGTGACCCGGACGTCGACGTCTCCTACCAGCTGATGTACTACTTCTTCGAGGAGGACGACGCGGAAGTCGAGCGCCTCGCCGAGGAGTACCGCTCCGGCGAACTGCTGAGCGGCGAGATGAAACTCACCGCGGCCGAAAAGGTCGCCGACTTCCTCGAAGAACACCAGGAGCGCAAGGCCGACCTCGGCGACTTCGACGAGGAGATGGCGAAGTACCGGTTCACCGACGAGGAGCGCGAGATTCTGACGAGCGACCTGCTGTACTGAGCGGTCCGCCGTCTCGTCCTCTCGACCATCATCGTCTTCGGCGTTCCCGGCGGCCCCGCGGGGCCGCCGGGAACGCCCAATCTACTTACCTCGCTCGCGCACGTCCAGAGTCTCCATGCCGAATCGAGACGACGAAGCCGACGACTCGAACGAGCACAGCGGTGACTCCGACGGGCCGGCGACCCGCCGGAGTCGCCCGGTGACGGAGGAGAGCTACGGCATTCCCGACGACGAGGAGGGACTGCTGTCGTGGGAGTTCGTCGCCGACCGGATGGCCGACGACCGGACGTACTGGGTTTCGACCACGCGCCCGGACGGCCACCCGCACGCGCGACCCGTCTGGGGCATCTGGTTCGACGACACCTTCCACTGCGGCGGCGGCGAGCGGACGCGGTGGGTCCAGAACCTCGCGGAGAACGCCGAGATAACTGTCCACCGCGAGAGCGGCACCGAGGTCGTCATCGTCGAGGGCCGGGCGGGGATGCTCACGGAGCGGACCGCCGACGAGGAACGCCTGGAGCGAATCGACGACGCCTACGAGGAGAAGTACGGAATCCGCCACGGGACGCCCGTCTTCGCGGTCCACCCCCACACGGTCTTCGCGTGGAGCGACTACCCCGAGGACGCGACCCGGTGGACGTTCGGTCACCAGAGCGACGAGGAAGAAGACGAGGAGTGAGGAGTCCGGTGAACGCGCCGGAGAGACGTTTGGGGAACTGCGCTCGGTGACACCAACCCCCGGAAGCGCTCGGTGAATCAACCGATAGGGGGGACTTTCGAGGCGGTCTGCTTTGCCGCGGTTACCGTCTCGTCGAATCCAATACCGTTTCCATCCGATTATGTAATCTCGGGTACGTTCCGCAACTCCAATCAGCGCGAACGGCGATAGAGCAAAGTACCCGAGAGACACCATTGGTACCATGTCTCTCGACTACGAGCGGGAACTGGCGGAGTTCGAGTGGGACATCCCGGACGACTACAACATCCCGGCGGTCGTCGAGGACCACGCCGAGTCGTTCGGCGACCGCCTGGCGGTCCGGTACCGCGACGACAGGGGCCGGGAGGCCGAGCGGACCTTCGCCGACGTGCGGGACGACGCCAACCGGTTCGCCAACGCGCTGGCCGACCTCGGCGTCGGCGAGGGCGACCGGGTGATGCACCTCTTTCCCCGCCACCCCGACGCCTTCGCCATCCAGGTCGGCGCGCTGGCCCGCGGCGCGCTGCTGGTGCCGTGTTCGGCCATGCTCAAGCCCAAGGACATCGGCTTCCGGGCGAGCGACTGCGAGGCCGAGACGGTGGTCTGTCACGCCGACCTCACCGAGATGGTCGAACCGGTGCTCGAGGAGACGCCGCTGTCGCGGGTCGTCGTCCTCGACGCCGATGAAGGCGACGAGCGACTCGACCGCGAGGGCTGGTACGGCTTCGCCGACCTCATCGACGGCCAGTCGACCGACCACGACGGCCCGGACCTCGGCGCCCAGGACCCCATGTCCATCAACTACACGTCCGGGACGACCGGCCAGCCCAAGCCGGTGCTCCACCGCCACCGCTGGCTCCGCTGTTTCGAACTCGTCAACGGCCGCTACTGGTGGGGCGTCGAGGCGGGCGACGACTTCTCGGACGAACTGCTGTGGGCGACCACCGGCACCGGGTGGGCGAAGTGGTTCTGGAGCCCCGTCGGCGTCGGCCTGACGACCGGCGCGCCACAGTTCCTCTACGAGGGCGAGTTCGACGCCGGAACGTTCCTCGACCTGATGGAGGAAGAGGACGTCACGCGCCTCTGTGCGGTGCCGACCCAGTACCGGATGTTCGCCCAGCGCGACGACCTCGCCGACCGTGACCTCGCGCTCACGGAAGCGGTTTCGGCAGGCGAACCGCTCAACCGCGAACCGATTCAGGCCTTCGAGGACGCGCTCGGGGTGACGCCCCGGGACGGCTACGGCCAGACCGAGACGGTCGCGCTCGTCACCAATTACCCCGGCATCGACGTCAAGCCCGGCAGCATGGGCAAGCCCGCGCCCGGCATGGGGACGACCGTCATCGACACCCAGGACGAGGAGGAGGTCGAACCCGGCGAAACCGGCGAAATCGCGGTGCCGGTCGACTGCCCCGGCATCTTCGACGGCTACTACGAGAAGCCCGAACTCGACGAGAAGACGTTCCGGGGCGACTACTATCGCACCGGCGACCTCGCCCGCGTCGACGAGGACGGCTACTTCTTCTTCGAGGGCCGGGCCGACGACATCATCATCTCCTCGGGCTACCGCATCGGCCCGTTCGAGGTCGAGGACGCGCTGGTCGGCCACGAGGCGGTCGCCGAGGCCGCGGCGGTCGCCAGCCCCCACGACGAGCGCGGCAACGTCGTCAAAGCCTACGTCGTGCTCTCGGAGAGCTACGAAGGGAGCGACGAACTGGTCGCAGAGCTACAGGACTACATGAAGTCGGAGACGGCGCCGTACAAGTACCCCCGACGGATCGAGTTCGTCGACGAACTCCCGAAGACCTCCAGCGGGAAGATCCGCCGGATAGAACTCCGGAAGGAGGAGAAGGAGCAGTTCGGCGCGTAGGCCGACCGCCCGCAGATTACGGTCGGGGTCACTCGCCGAACGTCTCTGCCTCGGCGTCCGTCACGCGCTCGATGACCGCGATATCACCTGGGACGCGATTCATCCCGGCTTTGGCTGACACTAACGTGGTTGGTGCGGAGATAGAGGAGAAGGATACGTTTCGAACGTGAGTTCTGACCTAACCCGTTTATTCCTCCACCCGACCGGCGAGGTTTTCGAGGGCGGCGTCCCATCTGGCGGTCGCCTGGTCGACGCCGCCGAATTCGGGGATTCCCTCGAAGAGCGCGGTCACTTCGGTCCCGTCGGGGACTTCTTCGAAGGTGACCGTAGCCGTGTACCTCGCCTCTTCACCCAACTGCTCGACCATCGACTCGTCGGTAAACACTATCTTCTCGGGCTTCGTGAGTTCCTGGAACGTGCCTTTGAACGGATGGGAGTGAGGCTCCGTCTCCTCGGTCGTTCCTTCGAGCCATATCCGGAACGTCCCGCCCTCCTCGGGCTCTACGTCCTCGACCTCGGCTTCGAACCCCGGCGGGGGCGCCCAGACGGCGAGGTCGTCCGGGTCGAGGAACGCTTCGAATACCCGTTCGGGCGGGGCGTCGATCGTGCGGTTGATGGTGAAGCTTCGGTCTTCGTCGTCTGTGGATTCTGTCATCGGTTTCTCCAGTCGGTGGATTCGAGTGTCATGGTTGGTCGTTTTCGAGATGGTCGCCCAGCGCGTCGAAGCGGTCCTCCCAGAAGATGCGGTACCGGAGCAACCAGCCGAACGCGGCGCTCATCGGCGCGGCTTCCAGGTGACACCGGCGGACCCGGCCGTCTTTTTCGATCTCGACGAGGCCGGCGTCCTCCAGGACGTGCAGGTGTTTCGAAACCGCTGCGAGCGACACGTCGTGGGGTTCGGCCAACCCGCTAACGGGTTCCGGACCATCGGCCAACTGTTCGAGGATCGCTCGTCGGATGGGGTGAGCGAGCGCTCTGAAGATCTCGTCCAACTCGACATCTTCCGGCACTCGTTCAACCATCCAGTTGAATTACCTCTTCGATGATGCTTAGCATTTTCGTTGGGTGAATGGGAAGTCGCCCCGTTCGTCCGAATTCGGATCGCTGCCCGAGGGATATTCCCGCGGGATTCGTCCTGCTCATCTCGTGTACTTCTACGGAATCGCGTCGGTATCAAACCCGTCCAATTCCCCTACGGGTTCGACCGAACACGGACGTCCCCACCGCTACTGCCGAAATCCGCTCCGATAACAGCGTTTCCTCGAAGGGACTTAGTAGAAGACGCCGAAAGAGACGAATCCGACGACGAAGAACAGAACCATTCCGACGAACGCGTGTGCGGTCGGGGAGAGATTCATTCCCGCGAACGCGACGTAGTGTAGACCGAGAGTCACGATTATCGAGAGCACTACGTAGAAGGCGATTCTGCCCCAATCTTGGTCCGGGTGGGACGCGGTTTCGTTCGTTGGCTCGGCTTCGGGAGTTGGTTTTTCTGTCATGGCTGGTAGTTCTCCAAATGGTTATTAAACCACCTGGTTGAATGTCGGCGAGGCGAATATTTAACACTTTTGGTGGTTTTGGCGCGATGCGGCGCTAACGCTCCGAATTCGGCGCGTATCACCCCGGATACTGTCACAGGGCGCGATTAGAACTGCCGCCGGTACCGCCGATTTCCTATCCCCCTGCGTCGGCAACCGACCCGTCCTTCACCCGAACGGGGCGCTATCCCGTGGATTCTGCGAAGAACTCGCGCACGGTGTCGGCGCCCTCCTCCTCGTCCACCGCTCCTAGCGCAAGCGCGAGTTTCACGCGGGCCTTCCACGGCGCGAGGTCGCCGCCGGGAATCGCGCCCGCGTCCTGGAGGGTTTTGCCGCCGCCGGGCGTGCCGTACACCGCGCCGGTCGACCCCGCGCCGCACCGGGAGGTCAGGACCGCGGGGACGCCCGCTTCGATGGCGTCGGCGACGGCCTCGCCCAACTCCCCCGTGGTGTTGCCGAGGCCGGTGCCCGCGACCACGATGCCGTCGGCGCCGGCGTCGACGGCGCGCTCGACCTGAGCGCCGTCGACGCCTGCCGCCGAGACGACCAGTTCGACGCAAGCGTCGGTCGAGGTCGCGGGGACGTAGACAGACTCGCTCCGCGGTTCGCGGTGGAACCGCAGGCCGTCGCGGGTGAGCGTCGCGACGGGGCCGTCGTTCGGCGAGGCGAACGCCGCGAGCTTGTGAGTGTGGACCTTTCGGACGTCGCGGGCCGCGTGGAGTTCGTCGTC
This sequence comes from Halorussus vallis, assembly GCF_024138165.1. NCBI lineage: Archaea > Methanobacteriati > Methanobacteriota > Halobacteria > Halobacteriales > Haladaptataceae > Halorussus > Halorussus vallis. Next base: position 376,791 of record NZ_CP100000.1, read on the forward strand.
GAACGCGACGAAGGCGCCCTCGTCGACTCGGCGGTGAGTCGCCGCGCGGACCGCCGCCAGCACGTTCGCCGGCGCGTCGGAACTCGGCTCGTCGAGCCGACGCTGAGCGCCCGTGACGACCACCGGAACCGGAAGCGAGAGCGTCAGGTCCAGGAAGTACGCCGTCTCGGCCAGGGTGTCCGTACCGTGGGTGACGACGACGGCTTCCGCGCCGTCCTCGGCCGCGGCACGGGCGCGCTCGCCGACGGCGGCCATCGTCTCGAAGTCCATGTCGAACCCGGGCGTCTGCGAAACCGACTCGACCGAGAGGCTCGCCTCGGCGCCGAGTTCGGGGACCGCGTCGACGAGGTCCTCGCCCGAGAGCGACGGGGTCGCGCCGTCTTCGTCCGCCGTGCTGGCGATGGTGCCGCCGGTGGCGACGACGTGAACCTGTGGGAGCATGATTCGACGTGCACGCGACAGCGACAAGAAGCCTCGGGCGAGTCCCGGGTCGAACGACTCGCGGTGTGTCGGCGGCGTTCCCGAGTCGAGCGACTTGCGGTATGTCGGCGGCGCTCCGCCGCGCGGCGGAGCGCCGTCGCTCGGGACTCAAACACTGCCAACAATTTATTTATTCTAGTCCGTCGTACTGCTTCCGTGCTCCGACGCTTCCCCTACGAAGCGGAGCCCGACGGCGCGGTGTTCGGGCCGCACCACTTCTACCTGGGCGTTCTGCTGATACTGTTGGTCTGCTGGATGGTTTACGGCGTCGACGAGTCCGGCCGGAAGCCGTGGGGCGTCGTCGCGCTGACGATGCTCGCCATCTTCTTCTTCTCGCTCACGTGGCCGTACTACCCCGCCGTCGGGGCGCTCGGCGTTCTCGTTACGCTCGGCATCGCGGCGGCGCTGGCGGCGCTGCGACCCTACTGGTGGCGCGTCGGGATGACGACCCACTGGGCGCTACTGGTCGGTCTGTTCGTCGCGCTCGACGACGCGGTGAGCCACGCGCTCGGGTGGCGGACGCCGCTGGACTCCATCTGGGCCGAGTACCTCTACCCGTACGTCTCGAAGGGCCGGCTACCGTCCGACCTCGAAACCTTCGTCGCGGAGAATCTCGCGAACGCGCTCGGTGTGGTCCCCCTGTAGTTCGATGGTGCCGTCGTCGACGGTCCCGCCCGTGGCGAGTTTGCTCTTGAGCGTCGACCCGAGTTCCGAGGTGTCGACCGACGTGGTGTCGAACCCCTCCACGATGGTCATCGCCTTCCCGTAGGTCCGCTCCTCGGTGCGGACCGTCAGGCGCTGCTGGGAGCGCCCGAGGTCCTCGTCGATTCCAAGTTCGTCCGGCAGCCCCGAGACGGAGCTGATGTCGTCTTTCTCCCCCATGGTTCGACCTACGCATCGTGCGCCCTTGAGGCTTCCCCGGCACCGCCGGCGGTGATTCTCGCCGGAGCGCGACCGTCCCGGCAACCCCCGTCCCGGCAACCCCCGTCCCTCGCCGATATCTCGAACCTATAAGCGTCCCGCGGTGAATCGTGCGGTATGGACCGTGTCGCAATCATCGGTGCGTCGATGACCAAGTTCGGCGACCGGGACTCGTGGCTGCGCGAGTTGCTCGCGCAGGCGGGCCGCGAGTGTCTCGAAGACGCCGGCGTCGCACCCGACGAACTCGAACACCTGTACGTCTCGAACATGGCCAGCGGCGAGTTCGAGGGCCAGACGGGCGTCCCGAACGCCCTCGCCCACGACCTCGGCGCGATGCCGGCCTACACCCAGCGCGTCGACCAGACCTCCGCGTCCGGCGGCGCGGGCATCTACGCCGCCTGGCAGTCGGTCGCCTCGGGCGCGTCGGAGATGACCATGCTGGTCGGCGGCGAGAAGATGACCCACAAGACGACCGCGGAGGCGACCGACATCATCGCGTCGCTCACCCATCCGGTCGAGTACAAGCACGGCCTGACCCTGCCGTCGTTCGCGGGACTCACGGCGCGGCGGTACCTCCACGAGTACGACGCCCCGCGCGAGAGCCTGGCGAAGGTCGCGGTGAAGAACCACAAGAACGGCCTCGACAACCCCCACGCGCAGTTCCGCAAGGAGGTCGACGTCGAGACGGTGATGGAGTCGCCCATCGTGGCCGACCCGCTCCGCCTCTACGACTTCTGTCCCATCACGGACGGGAGCGCGGCCCTGCTGTTCTGTCCGGAGTCGGTCGCCGAGGAGGTCGCCACCGACTACACCGTCGTCTCGGGCATCGGCGGCGCGACCGACACCCACGTCGTCCACGAGCGCGACGACCCGACGGTGATGGGCGCGGCGGTCGAGAGTTCGGAGACGGCCTACGAGATGGCCGGCAGCGGCCCCGACGACGTCGACGTGGCGGAACTCCACGACATGTTCACCATCCTGGAGTTCCTCCAGAGCGAGGCCGTCGGCTTCTTCGAGCAGGGCGAGGGCTGGAAGGCGGTCGAGGAGGGCGTCACCGACCGCGACGGCGAGTTGCCCATCAACACCTCCGGCGGCCTCAAGTCGAAGGGCCACCCGCTCGGCGCGAGCGGGGTCGCACAGGCGTACGAGATACACCAGCAGTTGCTCGGCGACGCGGGCGACCGGCAGGTCGAGGCCGAGGTCGGCCTGGCCTGCAACGTCGGCGGGTTCGGCAACTGCGTCACCACCACCATCCTGGAGCAACCATGAGTCTGGAAGCACACCGCTGTCCGAACGGCCACCTGACGTACCCCGCACACCCGCTCTGCCCGGAGTGCGGCGAGGAGCAAGAGGAAACGGTCGACCTGAGCGACGAAACCGCGGAGGTCGTGACCTGGACGACCAGCACCGCGACCCCGCCCGGCGTCCGTCAGCCGAACTCGCTCGCCATCGTGGAGTTCTCGGTGGCGGACGGGTCGGTGCGCGCCATCGGGCAACTGACCGAGGATACGGAGGTCGAAATCGGCGACGAGGTTCGGCCCGTGTACGTCGAGGAGTTGCGCGACCCCGATGCAGGGATTCGAGAACCCGAGAGTCAGGAGTGGGACGGGTATCGGTTCGAAGCCGTCTGAGTCAACGATTTCTTGGTGACCGATAGCGCGGCGGGCGACCGACCGCGGTCGGTCGCCCGCCGCGCGGGAGGTCGACGGTTGTACGGCGGGTCGACTGACCGAACCGCGGAGTCGAGTCGCCGAACCGCTCGCGACTCTCGGCGGGTCGGAGAACCCTTGAGGCCGGCCCTCGAAACGCCGGGCGAGACACCATGACGGTACCCGAACCCGGCGGCGTCCGGCGCGTCGAGCGAACCTTTACGCCCGAAGACGTGCGGCAGTTCGCCGACGTCTCCGGCGACGAACAACCACGACACCTCGAACCCGACGACCGGGGGCGACTGATGGTCCACGGACTGCTGACCGCGACGCTCCCGACGAAGATCGGCGGCGACCTCGAAGTGCTCGCGCGCACGATGGAGTTCGAGTTCCGCCGCCCCGTCTACACCGGTGAAACCGTCGTCTGCGAGATGGAAGTCGAGGAAGTCGAGGAGCGCGGGGACCGCTACGAACTGGTCACGTCGGTGGTCTGCGAGAACGGCGACGGCGAGAAAGTGCTGACCGGCGAGGTCGACGGATTGGTCTGGAAGGAGTGACGGGCCGGAAAAGCGACTCGCCCGGAGAAGGCAATTCAGTGGGCGCGCGAACCGTCGTGGAGTTCGGCCTCGGGGTCGGCGGCCTCGTAGTTGTCGCGGGCACCCTGGGCCGCCTCGCGAATGTCGCGCTCGACCTCCTCGCGACCCTTCTTGAACTCGCCCATCGCCTCGCCGCTCGCGCGGGCGAGTTTCGGGAGTTTGTCGGCGCCGAACAGTAGGACGGCGATGAGGAGGATGACCAGCATCTCCATCCCGCCGGGGACCGGACCGAACAGCGGTGTCGGGTTCATGTCGCGGGGGTACGAAGTCCCGGAATATCAACTTCTCGCGTGCGCCGACTCTGACAGGTCGGCCGAGCGTGTTCGCCGACCAACACTTATAAAGGGACAGATTTACGTCGGGGCGGTGGGCCTTATGGCGTATGTTCCCGCCAGGCCACTACGGGATGGCCCTCGTCCTCTACTCCGTCGTCGGGTACGTCCTGCTCACGCGGGGCTACGTCCGGGACGCCCTCTCGGGCGGCGGCGTGGTGCTGGCGTACACGCTGTTTCCCGACATGGACGGCAAGTTCGAGTTCCTCGTCCACCGGGGCGTGACCCACACGCTCTGGTTCGCCATCGCGGTCGGCGCGTTCTGCGTGCTGGCCGTCTCGACCTCGCTCTACGGTCGCGAGCGCCGCGAGGCGCTTCGAGGCGCGGTGTGGGCGTTCTTCCTCGGCGCACTCGCGGTTGTCGCCCACCTGCTGGCCGACGTCGTGAACCCGTGGGGCGTCATGCCGCTGTACCCCGTCTCGCCTTCGCTCTACACGCTTGACCTGGTCCGCGCGACCAACGACGCCGCCAACTACGCGATGTTCGCGGTCGGCGTCCTCGTCGCGGGGGCGACGCTGCTGGCCGCGTGGCCGCGCCCGGAGCGTCCTCGGCCGACCCCCGCACCGCTGCACGTCAGGGCGTACCGCTGGGTTCTGGCGCGCACGACCGTCGCCGAGGGAAGTAAAACGGGTCGACAGAACGTCGAGAAGTAGGCTACTCGTCGTCCGCGTCGCCCGCGTCCTCGTCGTCTGCTTCCGACTCTCCCGCTTCCGAGCCGTCTCCGTTTCCGCGCGAATCACCGTCGTCGGTCTTCGAATCGCCGTCCGACGTCTCCGGTTCGGCGTCGTCGGACTCCGAGTCGCCATCGTCCGACGAGTCGTCGCTCGGTCCGACGTCCGCCGACTCCCTCCGCTCGATTTCGTCCTTGATGGACCGGAGTTCCGCGTCGACGTCGACCTGCGGTCGGTCCTCCTCTTCGTCCTCGTCGCCGGCGTCGTCGGGGTCGCTGAGTTCGATGGTCGCCCCGCGGTCGCGGTCACGGTCACGGTCACGGTCGCGGTCACGGTCACGCCGGCGGTCGTCCCGACTCCGATTTCTGTCCCGGTCCCGGTCGTCTGCGTCGGCCCGGCGTGAACGCTCTCGCTCCTCGTCGGCGCGTTGTCGGCTCTGCTCGACTCGCTCTCGGATGTCGCGGTTGATGCGCCGGGCGTCTTCGAGGAGGTCGCGGGCCTCCGGTTCCCGGGGGAGGTCGCCCTCTCGAATCGCGGTTTCGACCTCGCTCAGCGCGTCGTCCAGTCGGTCGAGGGTCGCGCGGCTCGCGTCGGCCGCGCGACTCTGGAGTCGGTCGCGGCCCTCCTCGACGTGGCTGTACTCGGGGTCGAGGACGCGCACGACGCGCTGGAGCGCCCGGAGCGCGCGGATGTTGGCCTCCAGAACGGCGATGGCGGTCGGAATCGCGTATTCGCCGGCGAACGACAGCACCTCACGCGGCGTCGGGGGTCGTGGCAGGCCGAGCGGCCCCTCCGGCGGTCGTGTCATCTCGGCCCGGAGTTCGCGGAGTTGGGCTTCGAGGTCGGCGATCCGCTCGTCGAGGTCCTCGGCGTCGCTCCGGCCGCTCCGTCGGTCCGGCCCGTCTCGTTCGTCGTTCCCGCGGCGTCGGTCGTCCCGGTCGTCGCTCGGATCGCTCATGGTCGACGGTACGTGTCGAACGGTAAAGAGTTTGGCCGCTCGGCGCCGGTCAGAATCCCTCGCGCAGGAACACGTCTCGCGGCGGGAACATCGCAGTTAGCGTCTCCCGGACCGCGGCGTCTCGAACCTCGAGGTCGCCGAGTCGCTCGGCGTCGGCGACCGAGTGGTAGCCGACGTACACCTGCGAGAGCGTGCCGACGCCGACGCGAGCGTCGGCGTCGGCGACCGAAATCTCGTCTGCGGGGTCGCAGGTCGCCCGGCCGTCGTCTATCGCGACGCGGAACGTTCGGTCGTTCCACTCAGCCAGCGGGTCGGTGACGGCGAGGGTGAACTCGCCGGAGACGCGAACGACGTTCGCGTCTCCGTCTGCGCCGCCGTAGTCGAGCGCCTCGAACGCCGCGGGAACGTCGACGAGGCGGACCATCGGCCCGGGCTTGACCTCGCAGTCGACGTCCGCCGGGTCGCGCACGCGGTCGAACAGGTCGGTCCGCTCTGGACCGTAGATTCGCACCGTCTCGACCTGCGAGTCGTGGTTGGCGAGGAATCGCAGGCAGTGGCGGTACGCCTCGTCGTCGACGGCCGCGAGTTCCCGGACGGCCAACTGCTTGCCGTCGCCCTCCTTCTCGACGGTGTAGACGAGGTAGCCGCGTATCTCGCCGTCGCGCTCCCAGGCGTAGGCGTAGGGGTCCTTGCGCCAGCTCTCGAAGACGCGCTTGCGCCACCACTTCTCGGTGCGGTCGAGGGCCAGTTCGTAGGGCTCGTTGTCGGCCGCGAGCACCGCGTCGAGTTCCTCGTGGTCGTCGGCGTCGACCTGTCGGAACTCGCCGGCGCGCTCGGCGTCGTCGTCGACCCGCTCGCGCGCGAAGTCGAGGACGTCGGGCGAGCACTCGTAGCTGACGTACTTGGTCGTCAGCCCCCAGCCGTACTTCGCGTAGAAGGGGTGTTCGAACGCCCAGAGCGCCGTCAGGAAGTCCCCGCGGTCGTGGTACTCGGCGAGCGACTCGGCGAGCATGGCGGCGACGTGGCCCTTCCGGCGGTGCTCGGGTGGCGACGCGACGGCCGACAGCCCCGGCATCTCGGTCCACCGACCGCGGACGCGGGTTCGGAACCAGTAGTGGCGACAGACGCAGAGGAGGTCCTCGCCGTCGAACAGCCCGCGCATCGCGCCCGGTTGCTCGGCCGGGTCCCAGTCCTCGTCGTCGACCTCCGGCCCGCTCTCGGGGTTGAAGGCGTAGTTGAGGTACTCCCGGAACTGGTCGTAGCGGTCCTCCGGAAGTGGACGGTAGTTCATGAATCACTCGCCGGGGCCGGAGGACAAATAGCTTGTTCCGGTGCGCCACGCGGTCGCACGCGCAGTTCGAACGGACCGAAGCCGAGCGACCTGAGCGGTGACCGCGCCGGTCGTGCCTGCCGCCCCTACCGCGCCCGCCGAAGTTACCCGCCGACTACCGTCGCGTACGGAAGCTTGTTGGTTTTGTACGTCCGCTTTCTCCGTTCACAAGCTGGCTTATTCCACCGCACGCCGGTACTGAACCGGCCACTCCACGCGGTCGCCCGCGCCAAGTTCCTCGGCCGCGTGGAGCGTGAAGTAGGGGTCCCGGAGGTGTTCGCGACCGACGATGGCGAGGTCGGCGCGACCGTTTCGAATCAGGGCGTCGGCCTGCGCGGGTTCCGAGATACCGCCGACCGCGCCGACGCGCGCGTCGGTCGCCTCGCCGATTCGCTCGGCGTACGGCACCTGGTAGTTCGGCCCGGAACTCGGAACTCGCTGGTCGGGGTGGAGGCCGCCCGAACTGACGTCGACGAGGTCGGCGCCCGCCTCAGCCAGCATCGGCGCGAGTCTCGCGGTGTCCTCGACGGTCCACGACTCGCGGTCGGGGAGCCAGTCGGTCGCCGACACCCGGACGAACACCGGTTTGTCGTCGGGCCAGACGCCACGGACCGCGGCCGTGACCTCGCGGACGAACCGCGTCCGGTCCTCGAAGTCGCCGCCGTAGGCGTCCTCGCGGTGGTTGGTGACCGGCGAGAGGAACTCGTGGAGGAGGTAGCCGTGGGCCGCGTGGACCTCTGCTATCTCGAATCCGGCGTCTCGGGCGCGCTCGGCCGCGGCGACGAAGGCGTTCTTGACCGCTGCGAGGTCCTCCTTCGTCATCTCACGGGTCAGCGGCGGTTCGTCGTCGTAGGGGTAGGGCTTCGCGCTCGGGGCGACCGTCTCCCAGCCGCCCTCGTCGGGTTGGAGGGGACGGCTCCCGTCCCAGGGCCGGGTCTTGCTCGCCTTTCGGCCGGCGTGGGCCAGTTGGATGGCCGGCGTCGCGCCGCGGTCGGCGGCGAACTCGGCGATGGGCGCGAGCGCGTCCGCGTGTTCGTCGCTCCAGATGCCGAGGTCGTGGGGCGTGATGCGCCCGCGCGGTTCGACCGCGGTCGCTTCGGTCATCACGATACTCGCGCCGCCGGTGGCCCTGCTCCCGAGGTGGACCTCGTGCCAGTCGGTCGCCAGGCCGTCGGTTTCGCAGGAGTACTGGCACATCGGCGAGACCATTACGCGGTTCCGAACGGTCGTCTCGCGGAGCGCCAACGGTTCGAAGAGGTCGCTCATCGGTGCCTACTCGCGGCCCGAGGTTGGAAAGCCCTCGTTTCCCCCGCGTTCTTGCCGAAACCGCCGTCGACAGAGGTTTCAACTCCCGAAACACTTATTGTAGCGATAGCCGTCATTGTTGAATCGATGAGTGGGGAGGAAGGAAGGGGGAGTCCGGAATCGATAGTGCAGTTTCGAAACCAACTCGCGGAGCTGAAGCAGGAGGGGAGCAACATCCTGCTGGTCGGAACCGACGAGCAGTCGGCGGCGTGCGAGCGGCTTCTGGGGGAGTCGAGCGCGCGACCCCGGCGTCGCGTGTTCGTGACGACCGACGCCGACCCGTCGGTGACCCGCCCGAAGTTCGAGTCGATAGACGAACGGCCGACCCGGGAGTCGGCCGCCGTCGTCGACTGGCGGGTCGAGACCAGGAGCGCCTCGGCCGACAGCGGGTCCGGCGGCGACGTCCGCACCTGGTCGGTCGACGGCGACCTCCGGACGCTCGGAGAGACCGTCGAGCAGGTGGTCGAGGCGTTCGACGAGGAAACCGGCGGACTCCGCCCGGCGGAGCTACGGCTCTGTTTCGACTCGCTGACGCCGCTGGTCGCCGACCGCGACCTCCGGGACGCGAGCCGATTCCTGCTGGCGCTCACCGAGACGGTAAAGCGCGTCGACGGGATGGCCCACTACCACCTGCCGGTTTCGTACGACGACGAGACGGTGCAGGTGCTCGCGCCGCTGTTCGACGCGGTCGTCGAGGTCCAGCGCGGCGAGCGCGAGGTCGAACAGCGGTGGCACCTCTCGGACCCCGACATCACGACCGACTGGCTCCCGCTGTAAGTCGGATATTTCGCCGGGGAGAACTCGGTTCGGGGAGCAACATCGACCGAAAGCGCGCCCGACGCCGGCCCGAGTCGGGCCGGCGTCGGGCGCGACACGCTTCGCATCCTTCCTCACTTCGGGGCCTCGAACCGCCCCACGCTAGACTTCCCGCCCCGCCCGGCGCGACTTCGCGTTCGGCGGCGCGGCTTCACGTTCGGCGGCGCGGGATCTCACGTCCCGCGCCGCCGAACGTCGCCTCGTCACGTCGAAACCGACTCGTCCTCGCGGTCGACGAACCGCGCCTCGGGGTTGCGGTCCGCCGGGTCTTCCGCGGCCGGGTCCTCCGCGACCGCGTCCCCCGACGCGGCCGGCGACCGGTCGTACTCGATGTACCACGAGTACCGGTCCTGGAGGCGCTTCCACACCTCGGCGTCCGGCCCGGGCGAGCGCACGTTCACGTCGCGAATCCGGGTCAAATCGCGCTCGGTGAGTCGCTGGAACGTGAACTTGCCGAGCATCTCGCCGATGCCGGGCGTCTCCTCGGTGCCTTCGATGCGCTGGTTGCGGCGCTCGCGCCCCTCCGAGACGATCTCGCCGGGGCTGAGGCTGTAGTAGTAGGCCTCGACGGTCGGGAACCAACCGCCGGTCAGGGCGCGCTCCGTACACGTGAGGAGTCCGGTTCGGAGGCGGGCGGGCGCGGGGCCGCCGTCGGCGTCGGCGTTCGACGTGCCGGCGCGTTCGACGCCCGCCGCGACCAGCGCCTCGTGGGCGTCCAGCAGCGCGCGCAGGTCGTCCACGCGGTCGGTGAGTCGCTCGGAGACGACGACGCGGAACCGCCGCTCGGACATCTCGTCGTGCTTGTAGAACTTCCCGTTGGCGTCGGTTTCGAAGCTCCGCGCCTCGAAGTACGCCTCATTGAGTCGGACGAGCACCTTGAGGTACTCGGCCTTCGGTTCGTCGGCGTCGAACGGCGCTCGCACGACCTGCTGGCCCGACTTCGACAGCGCTCGGAGAAATCGCTCTCCGTTGAATCGGAAGTAGTCCTCCCGACCGTCGCTGTCTTCGACGAGGAGCTTCGAGCCCGTGAAGAACGCCTTCGATACCATCCCTGAACTACGTTCGTTACAAGTAAGCTAATATTTATAAAACTACGTCCTCGTTATCACCCGCGAGAATCGCACTTCCGGGCGGCTTTCGACGCCGTTTTCCCCGTTTCTCCGAGGAAAGTGAAACAGGTTTTACCAGAGCGTGAGCGAGTCGTGGGCGAGCAACCGGGTGATGGCCTGGGCGTCCTCCTCGAAGCCGACCAGTCGCTCGCGGAGGACGTGGCCGGTGGTGTGGTCGCCGAGGCTCTCGGCGAACTCGATGTGGCTGCTGACGCTCTCGATGAGGTCGCCGTACGCTTCGAGGTCGTTTTCGAGCGAGGTCCGGGCGTCGTAGACGTCCTCGCCCTCGAACGGGACCGGGCTGTGACGCTCGAACGCTCCCGGGCCGTTGACCGGGACGCCGCCGAGCGCGCCGACGCGACCCGCGAACGCGTCGGTGGCGGCCTCTGCGTTCGCGGCCGCCCGCGAGAAGAACCGCCGGAGTTCGCGCGACTGGGCGCCCCCCACGGTCCAGCGGTGTTTTCGGAGTTGATGGTAGAGCACGTAGGTGGCCGCGAGGTCTGCGTTCAGCGCCTCCACGACCTGTTCGGCCTTCTCGACGTCTATCCGGACGGCGTTGCTCTCGACTGTTCCGGCTCGCTGTAGTACCTGGCGCTGTCGATTCACGCGGGGTCCCCCGACGACGGTAACGGCGGGGGCTCAAAAATAGGTGTGGGCGACCGGGTCGGACCGTCTCGGTGAGGTCGGACGCGTCGCGTCCGACCAGCCGGATTCGCCGGGTTGCGCAGTCGCGGGCGTCCGCGGGCCGCGGTCGAGAGCGTTCGCAAGACTCAGTCGGGGCCGTCCTCGAACACCGGAATCGTCTCCCGACACGCCGCCAGCACCGCCGGGTCGAGCGTCGTAACCAAGTCGCGCTCACCGCGGTCGAGCGCGGCCTGCACGCTCCCGTCCGGACGGACGACCTGCGAGCGACCCGCGTACTCTGCGGGGTCGCCGTCGGAGACGGCGACCGACTTGCGGCCGGTGCGGCCCGCGGCGACCGCCCAGCGCACGCCGTCGAGCGCGCGGGCGCGCACGAGGAGGTCCCAGTTGTCGGCGTGGGCCGCGGGCCACGCGCCCGCGACGAACAGCGCCTCGACGTCGGGGCGGGCGAGGGCCGCGCTCTCGTCGACGAAGTTGAGGTCGTAGCAGGTGAGGAGGCCGGCGGTTCCGACCGGCGTCTCGACGGTCACGCGCTCGGTGCCGGGTTCGAGGACGATTCGCTCCTCGTCCCAGAGGTGGCGCTTCCGGTAGACGGTGTCCCCGCCGCCAGGGTCAAGGTACGCGACGGCGTTGTAGAGGGCGTCGCCGCCGTCTTCGACGAATCCGACCGCCAGCGCGCACCGCTCCGTCGCGGCGAGGTCGCGCAGGCCCGCGAGGACCGGGCCGTCGCGCGCGAGGGCGACCCCGCGGATTCGGTCGTCCGCGACGAAGCCGGTCAGCGCGTACTCCGGGAACAGCGCCACGTCGGTCGCGTCGGGGAGCGCCCGGACGCGCTCGCGGACCGACGCCAGGTTCGCGTCGACGTCGAGGTCGGCGACCGCCAACTGGCAGGTCGCGACGGTCGGCGCCGCGGCGGACTCGGGGGAGTCGCGGAGTTCGGATTCGATTTCGGCGTCGTCTTTCACGTTCCGGACGCTCGCGTGCGCGGGGGAAAAAGTCGGCGTCGCGCCCGCCGAAATACTACTCGTGCTCCGGAGCGTTCGCGGCGAGCGACGGTGCCGACGTTTATCCGCTTTTGAGTAAATATTTTATCCGGGGAGCCCCTAGAGTCGTCCATGTCACAGCAACCACTCCACCGGCGCGAGCGTCTCTACATCGACGGCGAATGGCGCGACGCCGACGACGTGCTCGACGTGACCGACCTCGCGGACGGTGGCACGTTCGCGCAGGTCGCGGCGGCGACCCCCGAACAGGCCGACGACGCGCTCGCGGCGGCCCAGCGCGCCCAGCAGGCGATGCGCGAGACCACCGTCCCCCAGCGCGCGGCGTGGATGGACGAGATCGCCGACGGACTGCTCGAACGCAAGGAGGAACTCGCGGAGGTCATCGTCCGCGAGGCCGGCAAGCCCGTCTCGTCGGCCCGCGGCGAGGTCGAGAGCGCGGCCGAGCGATTCCGCCGGGCGAAAGAGGAGATCCGCGCGATGAAAGGCGAGTTCCGCGAGGGCACCACCGCGGGCCACGAGGGCTGGAACGCCATCGTCAAGCACGAGCCGATCGGCACCGTGCTGGCGATCACGCCGTACAACTACCCCCTCGCGACCACCGCCCTGGAGGTCGCACCCGCGCTCGCGGCGGGCAACTGTGTCATCCTCAAGCCCGCGAGCGACACGCCGGTCAGCGCGGCGATTCTGGCCGACGTCATCTCGCAGGTCGAGATACCGAACGGCGCGTTCAACTTCGTCTCCGGGAGCGCGAGCCGAATCGGCGACGTGCTCGCGGGCGACGACCGCATCAACATGGTCGCGATGACCGGGTCCAGCGCGGCGGGCAAGCACGTCGCCAAGGAGAGCGGCATGGTCGAACTCCACATGGAACTGGGCGGCAACGCGCCCGCGGTCGTGTTCCCCGACGCCGACCTCGCCGACGTGGCCGGCGCGGCCGCCAAGGGGTCGTTCAAGTACGCCGGCCAGCGCTGTTCGGCGGTCAGCCGCGTGCTGGCCCACGAGTCGGTCCACGACGAGGTGGTCGAGCGACTCGAAGCCGAGATGGACAACTGGCAGCCCGGCGACCTCTTCGACGAGGACACCACGATGGGGCCGCTCATCAACGAGGGCCAGGCCGAGTGGGTCGAGGAACTCGTCGAGGACGCCGTCGAGAAGGGCGCCGACCTCGTCCGCGGCGGCGAGCGCGACGGGCAGTTCTTCGAACCGACCCTGCTGGCGAACGTCCCCCACGACGCCCGCATCGTCCACGAGGAGCAGTTCGGCCCGGTCGCGGCCGTGACCACCTTCGACACCGAGGAGGAGGCCATCGAGATCGCCAACCGCGGCGACCTCGCGCTCGACGCCGCGGTGTTCACCAAGGACTACGACCGCGCGCTCAAGTTTGCCGACGAACTCGACGCCGGCGCGGTCCGCATCAACGGCGCGCCGAGCCACGGACTGGGCGACATCCCGTTCGGCGGGAACAAGGCCTCCGGCATCGGCCGACAGGGCCTGCACGACACCATCAAGGAGATGGTCCGCGAGAAGAGCATCGTCCTCTGAAGTTCGTCTGAGGTTCGCTCGACTTCGGCCGACTTCGGTTGCTGTCTTTTCGTTCGTGGGTATCGGTCCTCTCCGACGGTCGCGTTCCGCCTTCTCGCCTCAGGGGTCGCGCTCCAAGTCGAACTTGAGCGCGGCGCGGATGCGGTCGACCAGCGACTGCTCGACCTCCGGGGGGACGGCCGCGAGCGCGTCGTCCGACCGCACCGCCGAGGCGGTGCGGTCGGACTTCGCGGCGTCCCGCGAGGTTCGGTCGGCGGTCCCCTTCGCGTTCGCGTCGGGAGCGTCGCTGGCCGACAGCGCGCCGGCACCCGATGCGCCGTCGGCCGCCCCACTCACACCCGAGAGACTCGGATACGGGAACGGGTGGGCGTTCCAGTCCGCGGGGAGCGCGCGGTACTCGGCCACGTCGAGCGCGTCGACGGCGGGGGTGCCGGCGGCGAGCGCCCGAGCGTCGGCCGTCGAGTAGACCGAGCCGTCGGGGTGGAACAGCCCGTTGATGCGGCCCTTCTTCCGGGGTTCCCGGAGGTACGCCGGCTTGAGCATCAGCGCCCAGAAGAAGTTGCCGTCGATGGTGCCCGCTTCGTGGGCTTCCTGGATGGTCGGCGCGAGGCTGGCGAGGTTCGGCGCGAACCGGACCGGCGGTTCTTCGAGGGTGCGCTGCCACTCGGTGCACCAGATGGGTTTCTTCGCCCCGTCTCCGTCGCCTTCCGCGGCGCGCTCGTGCTGGTCGGCCACGTACTCCTCGGCGACCCGCGGGTTCAGCGGGAGGTTCATGTGGAACTGGTAGACGTCGAGGTCGCCGTCGCGGTCGTACAGTCTCGAGAAGTAGACGTCCTTCGTCCCCATCGTCAGGGTGGCGTCGGGGGCGGCTTCCCGGACCTCTGCGAGCGCGTCGAAGACGAAGTCGCGCCGGGGGCGGACCTTGCCCGGTTCGTTCATGATTTCGGTGGCGAGCACCCGGTCGTCCTCCCCGTACTTCTCGGCCCACCGGCGCGCGAAGTGAATCGGCGAGCGGGCGTAGCCCTTCCAGTTGCGTTTACGGATTATCTCCGGCCGCGACGGCGAGTGGACGCCGAACCCGTTCGCCGGGTCGGTCGCCCGGAGGTTCTCCTCGGTGGGCGGGTCCTTCGGCGGTGCCTCGAACAGCACCATCAGCGGGCGAATCCCGCGGCGCTCGCAGGTCGCCAGGAAGTGCTCGACCCGCGAGAAGAAGGCCGGGCCGTTCTCGCGCCAGTACTCGTAGGACGTCCACACCCGGAGGCTGTTCAGACCGAGACTCGCCGCATAGCCGAGGTCGCGCTCGACGACGGCGTCCTCGTAGTTCGCCCATAGCTGGTAGGCGTTCCAGTCCTTTCGCGGGAAGTACACCGCGCCTCTCACGTTCTGCAGGTCCCCCGGGACCGCACCCGAATCGTCAGTCACGTGCCTTGGATGCGAACCCCGGTACAAAAATCTTCGGCGGCGCGTCGGAGGACTCGGCGTTTCGAAGCCCGAGACGTTCTAGAATCGAGATATTTCGTGAGAGCGACGGGGACGGAACGACGCAACGCAGGAACGATGAGACGCGAGTGACGCCAGAAGAACGGCGAGGGGTGACAAATCACTCGGAATCGCACCGTGCTAGCCGAAACCACTATTTCCGCTGTTTCGTCTGTCTAGAATCATTTATATAGTCCCCCACCCCGTCGTTCCGCTGAGTGGGCGCGCGAGGGGAGGGGTGGCCCCCGAGGTTCCGGGCGATTTTGGACGACGGTGGCGTTCGAGGCGCAACGCATCGTGTTCGAGACGGGACCGGTCGCGTCCAATCAGAAAATTTTCGAGTCGAAGCAGACGAAATAGTCGAATTAGTCTGGTTTACGGATACGGTTTTCCGACCTAGGACAAGAAGGTTGCTGTTTTAGAGAGCGCTCCGGAGGGCCACCCACCCCTCCTCCTTTCCCGCGAGATTCAGCGGAACGATGGGGTGGGGGTGATTTTTAAATAACCCGCTCAGAAGAATCAGCGGAATCAGCGGAACGGGTGGTTTCGACACCTTCATTGTCCGGGCCCGAATCGCCCCACGTAATGGGTTCCTTCGATTTCGTTCGGGAGTACTCTCCCTACACCAATCGGGAGGCGTTGTTGGACGATTACACGCCCGACACGCTGGTGGGTCGCGACGACGAACTGGACGAGTACCACGGCGCGCTCCAACCGGCCATCTACGGCGAGCAACCCGACAACATCTTCCTCTACGGCAAGGCCGGCGTCGGCAAGACCGCCGCGACGCGCTTCCTGCTCGACAAACTCGTCGAGAACGCCGAGCAGTACGAGGACCTGGACGTCCGTACCGAGATCATCAACTGCGACGGACTGAACTCCTCCTACCGGGTCGCCAGTCACCTCGTCAACGCGATGCGCCCACCCTCGAACCACATCAGCGAGACGGGCTACTCCCGGTCGCAGGTGTACGACCTGATGTGGGACGAACTCGACGAGAACGGCGGCATTATCCTCATCGTGCTCGACGAGATCGACCACCTGAAGGACGACTCCATCCTCTATCAGCTCTCGCGGGCGCGCGAGAACGAGAACCTCACCGAGGCCCGAATCGGCCTTATCGGCATCTCCAACGACCTCACCTTCCGGGACTCGCTGTCGCCGAAGGTCCGGTCGTCGCTCTGTGAGCGCGCCATCTCCTTCTCCACCTACGACGCCAACGAACTCCGAGCGGTGCTCGACCAGCGCCGGAAGGTCGCGTTCAAGGAGGACGTGCTCACCGACGACGTAGTACCGCTCTGCGCCGCCTTCGGCGCCCAGGAGTCCGGCGACGCCCGCAAGGCGCTGGACCTCCTGCTCAAGGCAGGCGACCTCGCCCGCGAGGAGAACGACGAGGTGGTCACCGAACAGCACGTCCGACGCGGCCGGGAACTGCTGGAGCGCGAGCAGGTCGCCCGCGGCATCGCCGACCTCAACGACCACGAGCGTCTGGTGGTCTACGCGCTCGCCACCCTCGAAGCCGAGAGCGACACGCCCGCACGCTCACGAGAGATATACACCCGCTACAAGTCGCTGGCCGACGCCGCCGGCAAGGACTCGCTGACCGCCCGATGGCTCCGCGAGCACTTGGACGACCTCGCGATGCTCGGCATCCTCAACGTCACCGAGATAAACGAGGGGTCTGCCGGCGGCAAGTACCGGGAGTACGACCTCCAGCAGGACCTCGCGGTGGTGCTGGACGCCTTGGAGGAAACCTTCGAGTCGATGGGCGTCCACACCAGCGTGAAGGGGTATCTCTGAGAGTTTCGGGGTGGTATCGTTTCTACAGTTTTCAGTGAAGCGCTATCGCTATATAACGTAAATCGGTAGTAGCGTCGATTGCAACTCCACTACAGCAACGCCGACCGCCACTCGCACGATGCATATGAGTAGCCGCACCGCAACCGCCACCGCACACCACATACCTCCCCAACCGACTGCGGTCCTCGGCCGACGGCCTGCGGTCCTCATCCCTCGCGCGTGTCGGTGCGGCCGAAACCGCCGGAAGACAACCCGCGTCTTCCGAGGTCACCCTCGCGCCACTCGCGTGACCGCCGGCCGCACCAGCACGCGCCGGTTTGGCTGTGACGGTGTGCGCTCTCCCGTTTCGGCGTGGCTCGGGCTTGGCGTGCAGTTTCTCAGTTGTACCGTGTGAGTAGCGGTCTGCAGTCTCGTCGCTGTTTAAGTTCGAATTCGAGGTGACTCCGCACCTATTCCCGAGGTCCGACACTCCCGAATCCCGTTCCACCGTCGAACCTTTCCCCCTCGGAGTCGACTCCCACTGTAACACCACTGCGGTGGGGGAGGGGATTCCAGCGTGGCACTCGACTACCAGCGCGTCATCGACTGGCTCGACGAGCGCATCGTCGGGCGGCCGAAGCAGGTCGTCGCGGTCTTCCTGCTACTGACCGCCGTCTTCGCGGTCGGACTCGGAAGCGTCTCGACCGAGTCCGGCAACGAGGAGTTCGCCGAGGACGTGCCCGAACAGACCGCGCTCGACGCCGTCAACCGGGAGTTCGAACCCGCGTTCGGCTCCGGCACCACCTCAACGCAACTCATCCAGACCGGCGAGAACGTCCTCTCGAAGGAGGGACTGATTCGGATGCTCACGGTGCAGTACCGCCTGGAGCGCCGGACCGACCTCCGAATCACCGGGTTCACGAGTCCCGCTTCCATCGTCGCCCGGACTATCGAACCGAACGCGACCACCGCGGAGGCCCAACTCCGGGCGGTCGAGCGCGCCAGCGACACCGAGATCCGAATCGCGGTCCGAACCGCGGCGAGTCGGAATCCCGCGTTCACCAGCCTGCTGAGCAAGGACTTCAACCCGGAGTCGGCGTCGGCCTCCGCTTCCATCACGGTCGTCGAACACGCCATCCCCGAACTCGCGGCCGACGAGGCGCCGGCCGGGAACAACCCGATCACGCCCATCCAGCGCGAGATGCAGTCGGTCACCGAATCGGTGGGCGGTGACATCCGGGTGTTCGGCGCGGGCATCATCGAAGCCGAGTTCGGCACCGTCATCGGCGACACGCTGGTCGTCGTCGTCCCCGCGGCCGCGATACTCATCGTCGTCTTCCTCGTCGTCGCCTACCGGGACCTCGCCGACCTCCTGCTGGGAATCGTCGCGCTCGTGATGGCCATCGTCTGGACGTTCGGCTTCATGGGCTTCGCGGGCATCGCTTTCAACCAGATCCTCATCACGGTGCCGCCCCTGTTGCTGGCGGTCGGCATCGACTTCGGCATCCACGCCGTCAACCGCTACCGCGAGGACCGCGAAACCATCCTCGCGGGCGAGGCGAGCGCGGGCGACGACGACCTCGTCGGCGCGGCCATGCGCCGGGCGACCGACCAGTTGCTCGTCGCCTTCTTCATCGTCACGACCACCTCGGTCATCGGCTTCGCGTCGAACCTCACGAGCCAACTCGTCCCCATCCGGGACTTCGGCGTGGTCGCCAGCGTCGGCATCGTCTTCACCGCGCTCATCTTCGGCGTCTTCCTCCCGAGCGCGAAGGTGCTACTGGACCGGTTGCGCCAGAAGTACCCCATCCCGACGTTCAGCCAGTCGCCGCTCGGCTCCGAGGGGTCGTCGCTCGGCAGAGTGCTGTCCGGCGGCGTGGTCGTCGCCCGGCGCGCGCCGGTCGCCTTCCTACTGGTCACCGCGGTCCTCACGGCCGGCGCGACGGGCTACGCCACCGGGGTCGACACCACCTTCTCCGACGAGCAGTTCCTGCCGCCCGAGGACACGCCCGACTACCTCGACGCCCTTCCGGAGCCGTTCAAACCCAACGAGTACACCGTCACTCGCGATATCAATTTCCTCGAAGCCAACTTCGAGACGAGCGAGGACGAGACGGTCGTCGTCTACGTCGAGGGGCCGATGGAGCGCGATACGGCGCTCGAATCCATCTACCGCGCCGGCGCGAACCCGCCCGACACCTTCGTCGTCGAGGACGGCCGCGCCAGCGAGCAGAGCATCATCACCGTTATCCGGGCGCTCGCCGCGACCGACCCCGACTTTCGGAGGCTGGTCGAGCGCAACGACCAGGACAACAACGGCATCCCCGACGACAACCTCGCAGAAATCTACGACGAACTGATGGCCTCTCAGTACGGCACCCTCGCCGAGCAGTACCTCACCGAGGACCGCCGGAGCGCCCGCGTCGTCTACGCCGTGAAGGGCGACGCCGACCAGACGGAGGTCACCGAGGACGCCCGGGAGGTCGCCGACCGCTACCGGTACGAGGCGACCGCGACGGGCAACATCGTCGTCTTCCAGGCGGTCGCCGACCTCATCTTCGAGTCGGCCATCGTGAGCCTCGCGGTCGCGCTCGGCGGCACCGCCGTCTTCCTCGTCCTCGTCTACGCGGTGCTGGTCGGCCGCCCCTCGCTCGGCGTCGCCAACCTCGTCCCCATCGTGGTGACTGTCGCGGCACTCGCGGCGACGATGCGACTGGTCGGCATCTCGCTCAACGCCTTCACCGCGACCGTGCTGGCCATCACCATCGGCCTCGGTATCGACTACTCGGTCCACGTGGTCCACCGATTCGTGGACGAATACGAAGAGGGCGAGGCGCGCGAGGAGCGCGAAGCGCTCCGACCGGCCCTCGAAGACGAGCGGCGAAGCCGCGAAACCCCAACGCCCGTCGCCGCCCTCCAGCGGACCGTCACCGGGACCGGCGGAGCGCTCACCGGGAGCGTGCTGACGACCGTCTTCGGCATCGGCGTGCTCGTCCTCGCGGTGTTCCCGGCCATCGGCCAGTTCGGACTGCTCACCGCGCTGAGCGTCGTCTACGCCTACCTCGCGTCGCTTATCATCCTCCCGTCGGTCCTGGTCGTCTGGGCGCGACTGGTCGGCGAGCACGCGCCCTCGCCGGAGGCGACCGACGCGTCGGTCGCCTCCGGCGAATCGAAGTGAGGTGGCGACTTCGAACGGTCGCTCGGCTGGACGGTCGCTCAGTCCAGATGGCTACCCAATTCGAAGGGTCACTCCGTCCGTTCGGCGCTGGTGGTGTACCCCGGTGGCGGCGGAAGTTCCATTACCTCCGTCTCTCCGCGCTCGTGCGGAATCGTCGCCTCCATCTCCATCTTCACCGCGTGGTCGCCGCCGACCACGTCGCTCACGCCGACCATCACGGTCCCCGGTAGCTCCGGCGGTTCGAAGTAGTCTCGGCACGCCTCGCCGATCTGGAACTCCGCCTCCGGGAGGAGGTCCTCGCGGACGAAGTGGCGGATCATCGTCACGTCCTCCAGACTCCCGTCGCAGTACTCGCGCAGGAACCGGTCGGCGAAGGAGAGCGCCCGGTCGGCCTGCTCCCTCGGCGTCTCGCCCGGTGCGACGAAGCCGTCGAGTTGCACCCGGTCGTGGTCGGCGTGTCGTGTTCGGACGGCCGTCGCCGCCACCGCGTCGTCCTCCCGGTCGCGGCGTCTGAACACGGTTTTCTCCATACGAACCCTACATGTCGAGAAGATGTAAACTTTGCCCCGACGCGTTCGAGTCCGGTCGACGGTTGCCGTACCGTACCGGGAACCCGAACGGAAGCCGGTCCTCCTCCCCGCTTCGTCGTTCCCACGACACCGTCGTCACCACGTTACGATTCTGGCGAGCACGAACACGAGCAGGGCGGCCAACAGCGACCCCAGGACCGACTCGACGCCGGCTATCAATCGCGCGAACGAACCGATGGGTTGGATGTCGCCCAACCCGAGGGTCGCGAACGTGACGACGCTGAAGTAGAGGCTCTTGAACAGCACTTCCCCGAGCCACCACCACGGCACCTCGTCGGGGTTGTCGAGGGTGTACGTGACCGGCTGACCGGCCTGAATCTCCTGAATACCGCCCGTGAGCGGGTAGAGGAGCGCCGCGACGACGACCACGACGAGCGACGTAAGCAGTATCCGGTAGGGACTCTCCCCGTAGCGCATCACCCACCGGGACAACTCCCACTTGATCGCGTCCTGGTAGTTCGACTGCTCCCACGCGTTGCGTCGCCGGGCGTCCCGTTCCAACCGGTAGCTCCGGCGGGCCAACTCGGGCAGCGCGTTCTCCTCGTACAGCGCCTGGAGCTGTCGATACACCCACGCGGCGGCCTCCAGCGGTTGCTCGTCGAGGAGGTCCGGCGGCGCGTTCTCGCGGTCGTAGATGGACACGCCGCCCATCCTCGTCCCGCCCCCGATGTGCATGTCGGTGAGGACCGTCTCGTGGAGTCGCGCGTGTTCGAGCACCGCGCGCCGGAGGTCGGCGTTGGTCAGGATGGCACCTTCGAGGTTCGCGCCCGTGAAGTCGGCCCCGAGCGCGCTCGCGTCCGTCAGCCTCGCCAGCGTCAGGTTCGTTCCGGTGAAGTCGGCCCCCGTCAGGTCCGCGCCGGTGAAGTCGGTTCCGACCATCGACGTGTCGGCGAACCAGTCGACGTTCCCGAGCGACGCCTCGCGGAGGTACGCACCGTCGATGGTGTCCTGGCCCGCCGGGTCGGCGGCTTCGAGTTGCTCTCTCTCCTTCCCGTCGACCGGGGCGTGCCAGATGCAGCGGTCGTGGTCGTCCCAGACCGGTCGGTCGCACGAGTCGATGTCGATGTCCTCCTCGGTCACTCCGATTTCGAGCCGATAACCGCACCGATCTGACTCTTCCGCGGGCATTCCCCGTGTTAACACGTGAACCTCCAAGTTTCGTTCGGCCGCGCCGTCGCGACGCCCGGCGATGCCGCTCGGCGGTTCGGCGCGATAGAAAGGTGGGCTTGGTGGCCCGAAAGCGGGCGGTGAGGCTGCGTTACGACGCCGCGTCGACCACGGCCGGCGCGACCATCGAGGAGTTACCCCCGGTGGCGTTCGCGATTTCGCCGGGCTGGACCTCCTCGCCGTTCAGCAGGAACGTCGTGTTCGAGACGTTCCCCTGGGCGGAGAAGTCCGTTATCTGGCCGGCGAACCGGTAGACGTCCGCGTCGGCGGTGGTCGTGCTGACCGAACCGGCGGCGATGGTCGCGCCGAGTTCGGTCGTGTTCACCCCCTCGACGGCTCGCAGCTGGCCGTCGACGGTGAGGGCGTACTGGACCGCGCCGCCCTCGGGGCGAATCTCTAGCGTGTTCGGCAGTTGGTTCTGGGACTGGTTGCCCGCCGCGGTCGTCTCGTTGCCGTCCGCGGCGGCGTCCTCATTTCCCGCTTCGGTGGTCGTCTCGTTCCCTGCTTGGCCGTCCTGACCCTGCTGGCCCTGGGCTTGCTGGCCCTGGCCCTGTCCGACGACCTGGAACTGGACGAGGTCGGTGTTGTCGCCGTCGTCCACTTCCAGGGTGTAGGTGCCGGGTTGGATGCCCTCGGTGCTGAGGTTCACCGACCAGATGCCGTTGCGGCCCCACTGGTCGACCGTCGCGCCGTCGAACTCGTTGGCGCTCGGGCCGTCGACCACTTCGACCGAGATGGTGTTGTCGTCGGGCTTGCGGTTGGTGACGCCCTCGACGACCACCGTCTGCCCGGTTTCGACGGGGATGATCTGCGACTGGGTGCCGGGCTGAGAGCTGACGTTCGCCTCGCTCTGGGGCACGATGGCCGTGACCGAGGTCGACGCGTCGGCGTAGCGGAAGTTCTGCCGGAGCCGCAGGTCGTCACTGCCCGCCTCACCGGTCGTCTCGTCGGTGATGCGCGCGACGACCTGGTCCTGGGTCAGACCGGAGCCGAAGCTCCGAATCCAGTTCTCGAGCGCGGCGAGGTCGGCCTGGTCCTGGCCGGGCACGACGCCGTCGCCG
Organism: Halorussus vallis; assembly: GCF_024138165.1. Classification (NCBI taxonomy): domain Archaea; kingdom Methanobacteriati; phylum Methanobacteriota; class Halobacteria; order Halobacteriales; family Haladaptataceae; genus Halorussus; species Halorussus vallis. Next base: position 399,400 of record NZ_CP100000.1, read on the forward strand.
ACGACGGTGTCGCGACCGAGGCCGATGACCATACCGGTGATCTCGCCCTCGTTGAGTTCGCGACCGTCGGCGTTGACGAGTTCGATGTCGTCCTCCTCGAAGATGTCGTTGTTGTCGACGCTGACGGTCTCCGTGACCACGCGGCCGCGCGAGTCGACCATCACGACGAGCACTTCCTGGAGGCCGGGCGCGACGCCGCTGACCTCGACGGTGCCGTCTTCGACGGCGACCTGGTTATTGTAGGTCTTGAAGACCCACGTCGGGTTCTCGTTGGTCGCCGGGGTGCCCTCGTCGATTATCTCGCCGTCTTGAGTCGTGTTGTTGCCTTCTTGAGTCGTGTTGTTGCCGTCCTGCATCGCCATCGCGGGTGCGCCGGCACCGAACGCCGCGACGAGCGAGCTGTTGTTGCCGCTGTTGTTGCCGTTCTCGCCGAGCGTCGGCTCGTTGACGATGATCGACGTCTGTTCGCTGGTGGCGCTGCTGAACTCGGACGTGGACAGCTGCTGCTGGATGGTACCGTTCTGACCGAGTACGTCGTCGCCTTCGACGACGCCGATGCGGTACCGTCCGGGGATGCTCAGGATGTCGGACGCCTGCGAGAGGGTGACGTCGCGCTCCTCCCACTCGCCGTCGGCGTCGACGTTGATGAGGTCCTGCTGGTTGAGCTGGCCGTCGGTGTTGATGTCGGCCAGTTCCCAGTCGCCCTGGTCGCGGACGTAGACGGCGACCTCGTCGACGCCGGGCGCGGCCGAGCCGCTGACGTCGACTTCCTGGCCGGCGATGTAGGTGCCGGCGGGCTGGTCGAAGGTCAGACCGCCCTGGATGACGTTGAGGGTCCGGTCGTCCTCGGTGTCACCGGGGTTCTGGGCGATCTCGGTCAGGTTCGTACCCTCCTGGTAGAGGTTCACGTCGACGTTGGTGTCGTCGAGGTACGACGTGTCGATCTGCCCCTGTCCGAGACCGGTGTCCTCGTTGACCTCTATCTGCGCCCACGCGAGGTCGGCCTGGCCGTCGTTGTTGGTGTCGAGTGTCCCGCGGTCGATGGTGTCCTCGACGCCGCGGAAGACGTTCTCGTTGACCTGGTTGTTCCGGAAGTCGTTGTCCTCGATGGTGACGATGTGACTCGCGCCGGCCGTCGAGCCGCGGACGGTGTAGGCGACGTTCTCGCCGCGAGTCGCCTCGTCACCTTCGACGTCGAGCGCGACGTTCGTCTCGCCGGTCACCGAGATGGTGGTCGACTGAGTCGCGGACTCCTGGTTGAGGTTGTCCCAGCCTTCGACCGTGATGCTGTAGTCGCCGGCGGGCTGCTCGCTCATGTCGATCGCCCAGTACGCCGATTGGACGCTGGTGTTGTTCGTCTCGAGTTGGCTCTGGTTGAACTGGCCGATGCCCTGGAGGTACTCGATGCCGGTACCGGTGCCCCGCTGACCGGGGCTGTCGATCATCTCGGGGTACCGGGCGTACGCGCCGTTGAGCTCCTGGAGCTGGGCCTGCGTGAGCGAGTCGACGTTGGTCAGGACGTCGCCCGTGATCTCGTTACCGTTCGAGTCGGTGACCTCGAGCGAGAGGTCCTCGGCCTGCTGGAAGTTCCAGTCGGCCTTGACGAGCAGCGTCTCGTCCTCCTGGACCGTCGAACCCGCGACGTCGACCCCGCGCTCGTTGAGGAGTTCGAGGTCGGTCACGCGCGGACGCTGGACCGTGACGCCGATGTTGCTCCGCTGGCCGTTGACGGCGTACTGGCCGAGTTCCTGGTCCTGCGGGATGGGCTGTTCGAGCGGGATGCCCTCCGCGTCGCCGGAGACGCCGATGAGCTGGCTGGCGTCTATCGGCTGGCCGTTCGGCTGTACGAAGTTGATGTCCTCTTCACCTTGGAAGACGACGGGTTTCTGCTCGGAGACGACGACCGTGTTCGGGCCGCCGACCCCCGGGCTGAACGTCGGATCTTGTCCGCCGCGCTGTACCTCCGCGCCCACGGCCACGCCTGCGACCGTCGACAGTACGAGGAGTGCAGACAGCACGAGCGCACTCGCTTTCTTCTTCGTGATTCGTGTCGTTATGTCCTTCATTTCTTGTCCTGTTTGCTGATCTGGAGCGTTCGAACTACCCCCATACCAGTGGTTAGATGCCTGTTCCCCCATTCGTGTCGTCGTAAATCGTCGCTCGGCATCTCACTGCCCTACGAGCTTCCGGGTGTCACCTCACCAGAACCGGACACCAGATTCGTTCATAAAGAGCGACGACCGTTTTCGACCGGCCTCGCTAGGTATTGCTTAATACCCACCGTTTACGGCCAGTTGACCCGGCTCAATTGGGGATACCAACATAGGGCGAGAATATATCCCGGCCGGAAGAAGGATAGGCCGAGGGTAGTATCAGAATCCGCTCATTCCGATATCGAACGGCTTCGGACCCGTTCACGGAGCGGCGATTCGAGATGGCCGCAGAACTGCCCGTTACGCCGAGTTTCGGGGGCGATGGATTCGTCGGAAGTGTAGCCGAACGAACTATCGGAAGTTAGCCACGTTAGGATAATCCAATGAACATATCGACTAACCGCCCGGTAGCCGTCGAGGGTGTCGGCGCGCATCTCGCAGACCGCCTTATATGGGATTATCTTCCCCTTGCCCGGTCGTCACTGGACAACACCGACCCGAGAAAATCGTTAACAGTCGTAACCGTCCGTGTCCCCCGCTTCGGGGGTCGTTACCGGGCGTCGGTAAGCATTCAGGGAAGCAACTGCGCGAGTGCATCCCGTTTCCACCAGCCGAGTCCGAGCGCGACGACCGCCGCCGCTCCGCCCGCGACCCACGCCGCCGCGCCGGCGTCGAGCACGACCGGGAAGCCGCGGCGACGCGGTTCGACGACCTCAATCGGCACCCGGTAGGTTTCCGAGAGGACGTCGTCGCCGCGCTCGTTCTCGTAGGCGAAGTCGATGGAAACCGGGTAGTCCTTCGGAATCGCGGACCCGGCCGCGCTCACCCGGAACTTCAGGACGGTCGACTCACCCGGCGCGAGTCGGTCGACGAACGCCTCGTCGTTGTCGCTCGACAGCGGGTCGCTCGCGAACAGTTTCGCGTCGACGTTCCGGAGCGTCTCGCCGGCCGTGTTTGTCACCCTGACCGCGACGACCTCGGCACCGCCCGCGGGTACGGTCGCGTTGACCGGTTCGACCCGGAACTCGTCGCGCTCCTCGGCGACCGTCACGCGTCCGTCGATGGGCTCGCTCGTCCGAAGGTCGTTGTTCTGGTTGCGGTACCGGACCCGGAACGAGAGCTGTCGCGGGCCGGGTTCGGCCTCGGTGTTGACGTCCACGGTGTACTCGAACGACGCCGACTCGCCGGGCGCGAGCGTGCCGACGGCGTACTCGGTCTCCCGCGGGTCGAGGTTGGGGTTGTTCGTCCGGAGGTCGACCACCGCGTTCGAGACGGTGCGGTTGCCGGTGTTCACTATCGTCCCGGTGAGGTCGCCGGTTTGGCCGACCCGGAGCGTCCCGTTGAGGTTCCGAACCGCGAACGTCTGCTCGCCCCCGACGGCGACACGGCTCTCGAGCGCGTCGCTGGTCCGCAACTCGTCGTTCCGGTTGCGGTAGCGCACCTGGAACGAAACCTGTCGAGAGCCAGGTTCCGAGCCGTTGGGCACGTCCACGGTGAACTCGAAGGGGACCGACTCGCCGGGCGTGAGCGTCCCGACCGCGATCTGGGTTTCGCGGGGCTGGAAGTTCGAGTTCCCGGTCCCGAAGACGACGACCGCGTTCGAGACCGTCTGGTTACCCGTGTTGACGAGCGTTCCCGAGACGGTGCCGGTGTCGCCGACCTGCAGGTCGCCCGAGACGCCCCTGACCGAGAACGTCTGCTCGCCGTCGACCGCGACGATGGCGTCGACCGATTCCCCGGTCCGGGTGTCGCCCTGCCGGTTGGCGTAGCGGACCTGGAACGACACCCGCCGGGGTCCGGGGTCGGCCGCGTTCGCGGTGTCGATACGGAACGAGAAGTTGGCCGACTCGCCGGGCGCGAGCGTGCCGACGGCGTACTCGGTTTCGCGGGGCTGGAGGTTCGGGTTCCCCGGTTGAAGGGTGACCACTGCGTCGGTCACGTTGGTTTCGCCGGTGTTCACGACCGTGCCCGTGACCAGTCCGCTGTCGCCGACCGTGAGATTGCTCTCGACGCCCCGGATCGCGAACGTCTGTTCACCACCGACCGCAACGCCGTATCGCAGGAGTTCCGAGCGCCCGGCGACGCCGTTGGGTTGCTCGTAGGCGACCATCGCGTTGGCGATGTAGGTTCCCGGGGCCGTGTCCGCGGTCGCGCCCACGGTGACGTTGAACGTTTTCGTCTCGCCGGGTTCGATGCGGTCGAAGAAGACGCTGGTCTGCTGCTGGGGGTTCGCGGCGTTCCCGAAGAACAGCGAGGAGTTGGCGGCCGAGAGGGTCACATCGGCCCGGACGGCCGGCTGGGTGCCGGTGTTGGTGAGGTTCATCCGGTAGGTCGCGGTTTCGCCGGGCGTCACCGGCTGGAGCGACTGGGACGATATCTCGAACCGGGGCTGGTCCTCGACGACGATGGTGACGTAGGCGGTCTGCTCGCGCGAGAGGTCGCCGTACTCCGGTTGGCCGCCCGTCCGGTACCGGACGAAGTTGGTGTAGTCGTAGCTCACCTCGACCGGAATCCGGTAGGTACCGGGCGACAGCGAGTCGCCGATTTCGAGGTTGAACGCGTACGGGCCGGAGACGCCTTCGGGGACCGACCCGGCGAACACGGTGCCGGAGTTGATATCTATCGCGCGCGCGAGGGTGTCGTTGAGTCGGTCCTCGTCGATGTCCAGTCGGACGTTCCTCGCGGTCGTCACGCGCTGTTCGTACTCGCTGGGTCCGCCGCGGTCGATGTCCCCGTCGTTCGAGATGTACACCTCGAGGGCCACCTGCTCGCCCGCGCCGTACTGGTTGTCCGGTGCGGTGAGTTCGAGGTTCGGACGGCCGACGACGGTGCCCTCTTCCTGTGCGAGCGCCGCCGCGGAACCCGACGCCCCCGCGGGGTTCGGCGTCTCCGCGGTCCCGGTCGCGTTCGAGAGAGCTCCGACTCCCGCGAACGCGGCGGGTCCCGCGCCGGCCGCGACGACGCTCGCGGTCACGACCGCGACGAGGACGGTCCGGAGGAGCGCCCCGGCGTTCATGCCCCCTCGCTGGCGGACGGGCACCGCCGCGCGGCGGTGTCCGTCCGCGAAAGCCTCGCCTCTGAGCGCGTCCGTCTCCCCGACAGGGAGGTTTCCGTCCGAGACTGCGCATCACCAGCCGTGCCGAATGGACCGATTCGGCACGGCAGGCGTCCGGGAATCATCTGCTCGGCGCTCCCCCTTCGCCCGGTCCCCTGTCGCGCGAGAAGAGGAACAGCGCGAACAGGAGCGGTGAGAGGAACGCCATCGCGATGGCCGCGACCAGCAGGAGGTACTGCGGCGGAATACTGGTACCGCCGCCTCCGCCGCCCTGCTCCTGGGCCCCGCCCTGAACCTCGATGTCGCCGACCATCGTCGACTGGTGGTAGACGCAGATGTACTGGGCCATGGCCGGCGTGGCGGTGAACGTCACCGAGGCGGTCGCTCCTTGCTCGGTGACGGTGTCCGTGGTGACGAGGTCCTGGCCCTCCTCGGTCTGTATCACGAAGTTGTGGGGCGCGCCGTCGAGGTTCTCCCAGGTGACCTGGTAGCGCTGGCCCGCCACGAAGTTCAGCGTCGGATTCACGACCCCGGCGTCTATCGGCCCGCGTTCGAGGCCCTGCCAGCCGGCGACCTCACCGCCGATGTAGAACCGCTGTGCGATGTCTTGAGTCCCCGCGACCTCGTCGCTGGCCGCCGCCGCACCGCCCGCGGCGGCCGCGGCACTTCCGGCGGCGGTCCGGATGAACGAACGGCGCGTCACGCCGGCGACCGAATCGCCACCCTCGCCCTCGGAATCGTTCGGCCGCGCGCGCTCGGAGTCGTCCGTCCGAGCGCCGTCCGAGCCGCCGCGACTCCCGTCGGGAGTCGCGGGGAGCGGGACGCGAGGCCCGTCCTCGTGCGTCTGCTCGTCGTGCGTCTGATTTCCGTGCATCTCCCATCCCCGCCCGGGGTAAGCCCCGACGAGACAAGAAACCACGGGCTGGGGGTCTGGGCCGGGCCTCGCGACGGCGTTCGACCGCGAGGGGAGTCTCGCGCCACCCCGCCCGCGGCCGGGAGTGCTTTCACCGCTCGCGGCGAACCCCGTCGAGGTGAGAACGTGTCCGAATCGAGGCCGAACCGCCGCAGAAACCGACGAGCCGACCGAACCTACCAGGCACCCCCGTGGGCCGCGCGGATGTTCCTCGACGACGTTCGGCCGGGCTCCCGGTTCGTCGTCGCCTCCGAACCGCTCGACTACCACCCGCGTCGGGAGTATCAGCCCGGCGAATCGTTCCTCTCGGACCTCTACTGGAACGACTTCGAAACCCGGGTCGTCCGGTACGTCAACACGGGCGAGCGCGTCCTCTTCTTCCCGGCGAAGGACGCCGCGGTCCGGGAGGGCCGGCGATACGAACTGGCGGGCGTGACCGAGACCGACCTCCGAATCGCCGGCCTCGCCCGCGTGCGCTTCCGGCCGGCCGACGGTCGGTCGTCGGAGGGGTGACGAATCGACACCGACTCCGACGCCCGGCGCGCCGACCACGAAAACCCAAAAGGAAGCGCGACCAATCTCCGGCCATGACCGACGCCGACGCCGACGCCACGGCCGACCCCGACGTGCTCGTGTCGGGCGAGACGCTCGTCGACTTCCTGCCCGACAGCTCCGGACCGCTCGCCGACGTGGAGAACTTCTCCCGGCGGGCGGGCGGCGCACCCGCCAACGTCGCGGTGGCGCTCGCTCGCCTCGAGGAGACGCCGTGGTTCTGGACCCGCGTCGGCGCCGACCCCTTCGGCGATTTCCTCGCCGACACGCTCGCGTCCTACGAGCTTCCCGACCGGTTCGTCGAGCGCGACCCCGAGGCCTCGACCGCGCTGGCGTTCGTCAGCCACGACGAGGCGGCCGACCGCGCGTTCACCTTCTACCGCGACGGCACGGCCGACACCCGACTCGAACCCGGCCGGGTCTCCGACGCCGACCTCGACGCGGTCGACTGGGTGTACGTCGGCGGCGTCATGCTCGCGGCCGACCCCGGCCGCACCGCAACGCTCGACCTCGCCGAGCGCGCGTCGGCCCGCGACTGTACCGTGGTCTTCGACCCGAACGCCCGGCCCGAACTCTGGGACGGAGCCGACTACGCGGGGTTGGTCGCCGAGATGCTCCCGTTCGCCGACGTGGTGAAGGCGACGCCGGAGGACCTCGAAGCGGCGGGCTTCGACGGCGAGAGCCCCGAGTCGCTCGCCCGGTCGGTCTGCGACCTCGACGGCCGGAGCGGCGAATCCGCGCGGGCCGGACCCCACACGCTCCTGCTCACGCTCGGCGACGCGGGGTCGTTCGCCTCCTCGACCGACGACGCTCCCTGGGGCGCGGGCGCGGTCTCCCACAGCGGGTACGAGGTCGACCCCGTCGACACGACCGGCGCGGGCGACGCGTTCACCGCGGGGGCGCTGGCCGCGTTGGCCGGCGGCGAGGCGTCGCTGTCGGAAGTCCTCGGCTTCGCCAACGCCGTGGCCGCGCTGACCACGACGGCGGCCGGCGCGATGACCGCGCTCCCGACCCGCGAGGAGGTCCGGGCGTTCCGGGAGTCCTGACGGCGCCCCAGGGCGCTCGACGCCGGGAGCGTTCGACGGATTGATACGTTCGGCCGCCAAGCGAGCGCCATGGACGAACAGCGGCGAGTCGCCGACTTTCTGGCGGCCAACGACATGGAGACGTCCCCCGAGTTCCGCCTGCTCGACCTGGTTTCGGAACTCGGCGAAGTCGCCAAGGAGGTCAACGAGTCGACCGGCTACGGCGCGGATCCGGACGCGGTCGAAATCGCCGACGACGAACTCGGCGACGCACTGTTCGCGTTGCTCGCGCTCGCGGAGTCGACGGACATCGACGCCGGGGACGCGCTCGACGTCGCGCTGGCGAAGTACGAGCGCCGAATCGCCGCGAAGGGCGAAGCGTCCTCGGGCGAGTAGCGAATCCGGAACGACGAGCGCGAGCACCGGGCGCTACGCCGCGAACCACGGGCCTGTGCACCTACGCCGCGAACACCTGGTCGCCGATTCTGACGTAGAGGTCGTAGTAGGTCCCGTCCCGGACGAGATACGCCTCGAAGTCGTCGTTCGTGCGCTCGTTCGCTCGGTGGGCGAACGACCGAAACGCCCGCGACACCTCCTCGCAAGTCCGGTAGGTGCCCGCCGAAATCGCCCGGTCGAGGAGACGGCGTTCGTCCTTCGGGAGGTCCGAGAAGCGAATCGCGCCGTCGACGGCCGACGAAATCTCCTCGGCACGGAGTTCGCTCTCGTGCATCGGGTCGCACGTCGTCTCCGAATTCGTGGTTTCGGGATTCGAGGTCGGGGTCGCGTCGGCGGTCGTCGGGGTCGGCTCCTCGGTCCCAGGTGTCTGCGTCTCGTCGGCGGTCGTCCCCTCGCCCGCGCCGCCGGCTCCGGACGAGAGACAGCCACCGAGCGCGCCGAGTGCGACCGTCGCACCCGCGACGGTCGCCCGGGTCAGGAAGTCGCGTCGGTCCATGCCGGAGCGTCTCCTCGGGGTGACAAAAGCGCGACGTAGACTGAAACGCCCGTTACACCCTTAACTACTTGAATCGAGGCGACGCAATTCCCGGCCATGCACGCGAGAGCGCGGGAGTTCGCCGAGCAGGCGCGCGAGGAGTACGGCTTCGACCCCAAGGTCGAGGAGTTCCCCGAGGGGACCAAGACGGCGGCCGACGCCGCCGACGCCGTCGGCTGTGACGTCGCCCAGATAGCCAGCAGCATCGCGATGCGGGCGGGCGAGGACCTCGTCGTGGTCGTCACCAGCGGCGCGAACCGGGTGAGCGAGGCGAAGTTGGCCGACGCGCTCGGCGTCGAGGAGTCGACGGTCAGGATGGCCGACGCCGACGAGATAAAGGAGGCGCTCGGCTGGTCCATCGGCGGCGTGCCGCCGTTCTGCCACGCCTCAGACGCCCCCGTCTACGTCGACGAGACGCTGACGGAGTTCGAGACGGTGTGGGCCGCCGCCGGGACGCCGGAGGCCGTCTTCCCCGTCGACCCCGACCGCCTCCAAGAACTCTCGGGCGGCGAAGTCGTCGACGTGGCCGAGTGAGGCGGGGCTGACTTGAGTAGGCGGGGCCGACCCGAGGACCGAACCGAACGCTAACCCGCGGCGCGGTCTGCGACCGCGCCGCCGACGTATCGAACGTTTTACCGACGTCGCGTCCGAAGCGCCGCTATGAGCGCGGTTTCCGTGGCGCTGTTGCTCGTCATCGACGCGGCGCTGGGCGTCTGGCTCGGGAGCATGGTGTTCTTCTCGTTCGTCGCCGCGCCGCGGGTGTTCGCGGTCCTCCCCGACGACGACGCCGGCCGGGTCGTCAACGACATCTTCCCGCGCTACTACGCCTTCGGCCTCGCGCTCGGGGTCGTCGCCATCGCGGCCGGCCTGGCGCTCGGGACGAGCGACGGCGTCGTTCCCGACGTCCTCCTCCTCGGACCGGTGGCGGTCGCCGTCGCGGTGAACGGCTACGCCCGGTTGGCGCTCATCCCCAAGATGGAGCGGGCCGGCGACGACGCCTTCGCGCAGTATCACAGGCAGTCGGTCGCGCTGAACGGCGTGTCGATGGTGGCCGTGACGGCCGGCCTCGTCTTCGCGCACTTCTGAGAGAACGATGACCGAACGCGGCACCTACACCCTGCTGGTCGAACTCACCGACCCTGCGGTCGTCGAGTTCGGCGCGCTGGGCGAGCGCGACCTCCCCGCCGGACACTACGCCTACACGGGGAGCGCGTTCGGTCCCGGCGGCTTCTCCCGGGTCGAACGCCACCGCGAGGTCGCCGCGGGCGAACGAGACGTCCGCCACTGGCACGTAGATTACTTGCTCGGCGACCCGCGTTCGCGGGTCGCCGAGGTGGTAAAGTCGCCGGGCGCCGACGTCGAGTGCGAGGTCAGTCGCAGTATCGACGCCGCACCGGTCGCGGGAGTTGGGTGTTCGGACTGCCAGTGCGGGTCGCACCTGCAGTACGCGGAGAATCGGGACGAACTGGTGCGGAAAGTCCGACGCGCCCACGAAGCGGCGCGGGGGTGAGGACTCATCTCCGAACCGAGTCGTCCCCCTCCGCCGCCTGCAGTTCCTCGCCGAGCGCCTTCGCGGCGGTGAGCACCGGATCCCAGACGGGACCGAACGGCGGCGCGTAGCCGAAGTCGAGATGACCGACTTCTTCGACGGTCATCCCGGCGTGGAGCGCTGTGGCGACCGCGTTGATTCGGTGGGCCGCGCCCTCCTTCCCGACCATGGTCGCGCCGAGCAGGCGGCCCGACTCGCGGTCGGCGGTCGCGTGGACGACCATCCGCGACCACCCGGGGTAGTAGTGGGCGCGCGTGAGGGTCGTGACGGTGGTCGAAACCGGGTCGAACCCCGCTTCGCGGGCCTCCGGACCGTCCAGGCCGGTCCGGGCGACCTGGAGGTCGAAGGCCTTCATCACGCCCGTCCCGACGATTCCGCCGACCGGCGTGGGCACGCCCGCGACGGTTCGACCCACCGCACGGCCCGCCCGGTTGGCGGCGAGCGCGAAGGGCCACTCGACCGTCTCGCCGGTGAGGAGGTGGCGTTTCTCGGCGCAGTCGCCCGCGGCGTAGACGTCGGGGTCGTTCGTCCGGCCGTACTCGTCGGTGGCGATGGCGCCGGTCGACCCCAGTTCGATTCCGGCCTCGGCGGCCACCTCGACGTTCGGTTCGACGCCGAGGTCCGCGACCGCGGCGTCGACCGCGACGGACCCATCGGCGGTTTCGACGGCCGTGACCCGCCCGTCGCCGGCGAGACGTTCGACCGAGGCTCCGAGGTGGAGGACGACGCCCTTCTCGCGGAGGTGGTCCTCGACCACGGCGGCCGCGTCGGGGCCGAACGCCGGCAGGACGCGGTCGCCCTCTTCGAAGACGTGGACTTCGAACCCCCGCGCGTCGAACGCCTCCGCGAGTTCGACGCCGATCTTGTTCGCGCCCAGGACCGCGACCGCCTCGGGGTCGGCCTCGGTCAGGTACGAGCGGAACTCGGCGCCGTAACCCGATTGTATCGCGGGTGCGTCGGGGGTGTCCTCGTGGAGGACGTAGTTCCGGAGTGCCCGACCGGTTTCGAGGTTGCGGACGGCGAACACGCCGTCGAGGTTGGTCCCCGGAACGCCCGGGAGCGCGGCGCGACCGCCCGTGGCGACCAGCAGGTCGTCGTAGCCGAGTTGGTAGTCGTCGGTCGCCTCCGGGTCGTCGCTCGCGTCGACGGTGACGCGCTCGGCCTCGCGGTCGATGGCGACGACCTCGTGGTGTCGCCGGAGGTCGATGCCACGCTCCTCGACGAACTTCTCGGGGCGGACCACCACCAGGTCTTCGAGGTCGGGTATCTCGCCCTTGACGTAGTAGGGCAGGCCGCACGCGCCGTAGGACACCCAGTCGCCGCGTTCGAGGACGACGACGTCAATATCCGGCGCGTCGCGCTTGGCCTTGCCCGCCGCGCTCATCCCGGCCGCGTCGCCGCCGACGACGACGAATCGTTCGGTCATCGAGGTTCGGATTGAACGCCCGTTTACATAGTCGGTGCGCCCGCTTCGGACGCACCGGACGAATCGGGCGGACCGATTGGACCGAGTGGACCGGACGAACCGGGCGAATCGGACGAATCGGACTGACGGGCGGGCGAACCGACTGGTTCGCCCGCCCACCGTCCGATTCTCGCGCTCGCGGAACCGGACACCACTTTTAAGCGGAAATCGGGCGAACCGACGCACGTGGACGACAACACCGGCGGACTGTCGGGGCTGTTCGCGCCCGAGCGAGTCGCGGTGATCGGCGCAACCGAGAGCGAGGGGGTCGGTCGGGCCATCACCGCGAACCTCGAAGCCGAGTTCTCGGGCGAGACGGTCCCGGTGAATCCGAACTACGACGAAGTACTGGGGCTGTCGTGCTACCCGGACGTGGCGTCGGTGCCGGGCGAAATCGACCTCGGCGTGGTGGTCGTCCCGCCGTCCATCGCGGTCGAGGCCGTCCGGCAGTGCGGCGAGGCCGGCGTCCGGAACGTGGTGGTCATCACCGCTGGCTTCGGTGAAACCGGCAGCGAGGGCGCGGGCAGGGAGCGAGAACTGACCGCGGTCGCCGAGGAGTACGACCTGAACCTCGTCGGCCCCAACAGCCTTGGGGTGATGAGCACGCCGACCGGTCTGAACGCGACGTTCGGCCCGGAGAGTCCCCTGCCGGGGGCCGTCTCGTTCATGAGCCAGTCGGGGGCGTTCATCACCGCGGTGCTCGACTGGGCCACCGACGAGGGCATCGGCTTCAAGGACGTGGTGTCGCTGGGCAACAAGGCCGTCCTCGACGAAACCGACTTCGTCGAGGCGTGGGCCGACGACCCCGACACCGACGTCATCCTGGGCTACCTCGAAGGCATCGAGGACGGCGGGGAGTTCATCGCGTCGGCGCGTGAGGCGACCGCCAGCACGCCCGTCGTGATGGTCAAGTCCGGCCGGACCGAGGCCGGCGCGCAGGCGGTGTCCTCGCACACGGGGACGCTCGCCGGCAGCGAACAGGCCTACGAGGCCGGCCTCGAACAGGCCGGCGTCCTGCGGGTCGAAACCGTCCAGGAGTTGTTCGACTTCGCCCAGATACTGTCGGGCCAACCGCTACCGGAAACCGACGACGTGGCCATCGTCACCAACGCCGGCGGGCCGGGCGTGATGACCACTGACGCGGTGGGCGACTCGTCGCTGTCGCTTGCCTCCTTCTCCGAGGAGACGCTCGACGCCCTCGCCGAGGCGATGCCCGAGGAGGCGAACATCTACAATCCCATCGACGCCATCGGCGACGCCGACGTCGAGCGGTTCGAGACGGCGCTCGACCTGGCGCTCGCCGACGAGAACGTCGGGGCGGCGGTGGTCCTCTCGGCGCCGACGGCCGTCATCGAGTACGACGAACTCGCGGCCGTCATCGCGAAGCGCCAGGCCGAACACGGCAAACCCGTCGCGTCGGTGCTGATGGGCGGCGAGCGTACCCGTTCGGCCGAGGAGATTCTGCGCGAGCGCGGCATCCCGAACTACTTCGACCCGGCCCGCGCGGTCCGGAGCCTCGACGCACTCTCGACCTACCGGGAGATTCGCGAGCGCGAGTACGAGGCCCCCGAGACGTTTGACGTCGACCGCGAGCGCGCACGCGAGGTGCTCGAACGCGCCGAGGCCAGGGGAGACAACCGCCTCGGCGTCGAGGCGATGGACCTGCTCGACGCCTACGGGATTCCGACGCCCGAGGGCACCGTCGCCGAGACGCCCGAGGAGGCGGTCGCGGCCGCCGAGGACATCGAGGGCGAAACCGTGATGAAGATCGTCAGCCCCGACATCCTCCACAAGTCCGACATCGGCGGCGTGAAGGTCGGCGTCTCGGACGAGGAGGTGTACGACGCCTACGAGGATCTCGTGACCCGGGCGCGCAACTACCAGCCGGATGCGACCATCCTGGGCGTGCAGGTCCAGGAGATGGTCGACCTCGACGCCGGCACCGAGACGATTCTGGGAGTCAACCGCGACCCGCAGTTCGGCCCGCTGTTGCTGTTCGGACTGGGCGGCATCTTCGTGGAGGTGCTCGAAGATACCACCACGCGAGTCGCGCCCGTCAGCGAGCGCGAGGCCCGCGAGATGGTCGAGGGCATTCGGGCCGCGCCGCTGTTGCGGGGTGCGCGTGGACGCGACCCGGCCGACCTGGACGCCGTAATCGAGAGCGTCCAGCGACTCTCGCAACTCGTGACCGACTTCCCGGCCATCCTCGAACTCGACGTGAACCCACTCGTCGCCGGCCCCGACGGCGTCCAGGCCGTCGACATCCGACTCACCGTGGACGCAGACGAACTATGACCCGACAGCCACACCGACCCATCCGACCCCGACACACCAACGAACCATGACGCGAACCATACTCGTCACCGCGACCGAAGAGAGCACGGGCAAGACCGCCGTGGCGCTGGCGCTGGCCCGACTCGCCGCCGAACGCGGCCTCTCGGTCGGCTACATGAAACCGAAGGGGACCAGGCTCCAGAGCAACGTCGGCAAGACGCTGGACGAGGACCCGATGCTCGCGCGCGAACTGCTCGGCCTCGACGCCGAGATGCACGAACTCGAACCCGTCGTCTACTCGCCGACGTTCGTCGAGCAGGCGATTCGGGGCAAGGAGGACCCCGCGGAACTCCGCGAGCAAGTCCGCGAATCCTTCGACTCCCTCGCGGCGGACAAGGACCTTATCGTCGTCGAGGGCGGCGGCGACCTCACGACCGGCGGCATCGTCGACCTCACCGACCCCGACGTGGCCGACCTGCTGGACGCCGAGGTTCTACTACTGAGTCGGTACGAGCACGCGATGGACGTCGACGACGTGCTGGCGGCGGCCGACGACGTGGGCGAGCGCCTGCTGGGCGTGCTGTTCAACGCCGTCCCGGACGCCGTCTTCGACTCGCTCGACGCCGAAGTCGTCCCGTTCCTCGAAGGCCGGGGCGTCCCGGTCCTCGGGGTCGTCCCGCGCAAGCGGGCGCTCGCGGGCGTGACCGTCGACGAACTCGCGACCGAACTCTCGGCGGAGCGACTCACCGACGCCGACGGGGACGCGTTCGTCGAGCGGTTCCTCGTCGGCGCGATGAGCGGCGACTCGGCGCTCCGACACCTCCGCCGGACCAGGGACGCCGCGCTCATCACCGGCGGCGACCGCCCGGACCTCCAGCGTGTCGCGCTGGAGGCTCCGGGCGTGAAGTGTCTGATCCTGACGGGCGGCTACCGCCCGCCGAGCGCCATCGTCGGCGCGGCCGAGGAGAAGGGCGTGCCGATTCTGCTAGTCCAGTCGGACACCCTGACCACGGTCGAGCGCGCCGAGGACGTGGTCCGGAGCGGGCGCACCCGCGACGCCGAGACGGTCGAACGGATGGAGCGACTGCTGGGCGACCACGCCGACGTGGACGCGATACTCGGCGACGACCGCGGAACCGACGTCGACGAGTCGCCGGAGTGACGGCGGAGACCGATGAGCGACTCCGCCCGCGACCTCGACTCGGAAACCGGGGCAGAAGTCGAAACCGAAGTCGGGGTCGAATCCGAGGAGGACACGGCGACCGAGGTCGAAACCGAAGTCGCGGTCGTCGGCGTGGGGCCCGGCGGGTGCGTCCTGAGCTATCTGCTCGCCCGGAGCGGAGTCGAGACGGTCCTGCTGGAGCGCCACGCGGACCTCGACCGGGAGTTCCGCGGCTACTTCTTCCAGCCGCTGGCCGTCTCCCTGTTCGCGGAGATGGGAGTGCTGGACGACGTACTGGCGCTCTCTCACGAGAAAATCGTCCGACCTGAACTCCGCGTATTCGGTCGCTCCTACGAGGTGTTCGACCTCTCGGACCTGCCGGGACCGGGGTACGGAGTCCTGATGGAACAGCCGCCGCTGCTCCGGTTGCTCATCGACCGGGCCGACGAGTACGACAACTTCCGATTTCGGCCGGCGACGGGGGCGAGCGACCTCCTGACCGGGGACGAGGGGGTCGTCGGACTCCGGGCGCGGGACCGCGAGGCCGACGAAGAGCTGATAGTGCGAAGCCGCCTCGTCGTCGGCGCCGACGGCCGCTACTCCACGGTTCGAAAGGCCGCCGGCATCGACCCCGGACTGCTGGAGTCGCGGGTGGAACTGGTCTGGTTCAAACTCCCCGCGAGCGTCGTCTCGGCGTCGGCGCAGGCCCGCATCGAAGCCGCGGGGCAGTTGCTGTACTTCGGGCTGGGCGACGAGGAGGCCCAGCTCGGCTGGTTCGTCGAGAAGGGGACGTACCCCGACCTGCGCGAGCGCGGCATTGAGGCGTTCCGGCGGCGGGTCGCGGCGGTCGACCCGTCGCTGGCGAGTGCGCTCTCTGATCACCTCACCGACTTCGAGGACTGCTCGCTACTCCGCATCGAACCCGGACTGAGCGACGACTGGACCGGCGACGGACTCCTGTTGCTCGGCGACGCGGCCCACGTCGCCTCGCCCGTCGGCGGCCAGGGCAACGGACTGGCGATTCAGGACGCCGTCGTCGCCCACCGGGTCGTGACGGAGGCGCTGAGCCGAAGTGATGCGGCCACGCTGGCCGACGCGAGCGACCCACTCTCCGAGGAGGCGCTTCGGGCCTTCGAGTCGCGTCGCCGCCCCGCGGTCGAGAAGGTGCTTCGACTCCAGCGCCGGGGCGAACGCGGCCTGACGTGGCTGGTGCTCGACGGCGACGACGTTCCGGCATGGCTGAAGCGGCCGCTCCTCCGGGCGGTGTTCGGGACGCTTCCCTGGAACCCGTTCGTGCGGTCGGCGATGCGGACGTTCGCGCTCGGGCCGGACCCCGTGTCGGTGGACACGACCCGATTCGTCGACTAGCGTTCGCCGACTATCGCCGTCGTCAATCCCGCTCGAACGCCGACTCGACCTCACCCGGTTCCGCACTTTCGGTGTCAGTCGTTGCCACACCACCCGGTCGTTTATGGCGGCTCTGGGAGTAGCCACGCGTATGCCCGGTTCGGTGTTCCTCCGCGGCGAGGACGTGACCCTGCAGACGGTCGAAGAGGAGGACCTGGAGTTCCTGCGAGACGCCATCAACGACCCCGAGGTCCGGAAGGGCCTGATGGCAACGAAACCCATCAACGGCCACCAGGAGCAGGAATACTTCGAGGAGCGAATCTCGAGCGACGACGACGTGAGCCTGCTGATCTGCCACGACGACGAACCGGTCGGGAGCATCGGCCTCCACCACGACGACGGCCGGTCGGGTAGCGCGGAGATCGGCATCTTCCTCGCGCCCGAGTACCACGGTCGGGGGTACGGCACCGAGGCCTCGCGCCTGCTCGTCACGTACGCCCTCGACGAACTCAGGCTTCACCGCGTCCAGGCGCGCGTGCTGGCGACCAACGAAGCCTCCCAGCGGGTCTGGGAGAAACTCGGCTTCGAGCGCGAGGGCGTCCACCGCGAGGAGCAGTACAAGGACGGCGAGTACGTCGACGTGGTGTACTTGGGCGTGCTCGAAGACGAGTGGGACGCCGAGGCGTAGCGTCCCACTACTTGCCTCACTCGCACCCGAAGAGGAGTTCGGTCGTCGCGTTCGCCTTGATTTTGATCTCGAATCGCGACGCGCTCCCCTGGCGCGCACAGTCCTCGACCATGGTTTCGAACCGTCCAGAAGTCAGGTCGACGGTCCGCGTCGAAGCATTGTCGACGCGGACGTAGACGACGAGTTCGCCGCGCGCCTCCTCGGATCTCGGCGGCAGGATGGTTCTACTCGACGGTTCGTCGTCCGCCACCGTCCCGAGTTCGAACGACGTCCAGCGGACCACCGACTCGTTTTCGGTTACTAGGACCCCGATACGGTGAGGTTCGGCGTCGTCGTTGGTAATCGATACCGCTTCGACCGGCGGAACTGACGACCGCTCGGCGCCGAATCCGAACGTGCCGGCACAACCGGCGAGTGCGACGAGGAGGGCGAGCGCGACCGCACTTCGGAGTCGGGCGAGAGCGTCACTGCGGCGACGCTCGCGCCCCGCCCCATCGGAGGACGAGGACATACGACGGTCGTCGTTCCGACGTGTAAGTTTTCCGTTACTCGACGTGGTGCATCGCCGCGAGGCGTACCGTCCGGACGTCTCGGTGCGGCGCGTCGGCGTCCACTGTGGCGGGCGCCGACGCGCCGCGGTGCCGGTTGGGTCACTCCACGAACGCGCGAACCGCACGCTCGATACCGAGGCCGACGGCGACGACGGCGAAGGAGAACGCACAGAACAGCGCGACCACCTGGAGCGTGTCGCCCGGCGTCGCCGACACCGCCAGTCCGACGACGAACAACGCCGTCGCCATCAGCCATATCGGCACGACGAACCACTTGACGGCCCAGTGGTCGTCCAGGAACGACGAGACGCGGTGGACCGTCGGGGAGTTCGACAGGGACATACGGAGTTCTACGCGGACGTTGGTCGGCATCGCGCATAAAGGTTGGATGGATGATACCAAAGGTGCACTCGGCCGAACCACCCGGAGGAGGATATATATCGGGGGAGCGACAACCGAGCGAGAAGATGGGACTCGAACGAATATTGGCGATGGGGACGACGCTCGCGCTCGCGGGGACGCTCCCGCTGGCGCTCGTCGCGTCCCGCGGATTCAGCGGCGCGCCGTTCGGTTCGGTGTTGCGACCGCTCCCGGTCGTGCTGGGCGCGTTCCTGGCGCTGAACGCGAACGAGGTGCTCGGCACCGAGACGCCGCCAGCCTACGAACTCGTCGTCTCCCTGGTGGCGATCTGCGGCATCCTCGTCTCGGCCGCGCACGTCCTCGTGCTTCTCACCGAACGGAGGAAACTGTGATTCCCGCGAGCGACCTCGTCTCGTTCGTGTTCATCCTCGAGACGACGGCGCTCGTCATCGCGAGCCTGTTGCTCGTCTATCCGGTCGTCACGCACGCCCGGAACGTCGCGCACACGCGCGGCCTGTTGTTGCTCGCGGCGGCGTTCCTCCTGGTCACGGCCTCCTACGTCGCGGCGGTTCCCCTCCACCGGCCGCTCGTCTCGGAGGCGCTGGAGTTCGTGGCGTCGCTGTTCGCCGCCGCGGGTATCTGGCAGTTCGCGCGGCCGTTCGTCCGGTTCGGCGACGAGGAGTTCGACGCGTCTGCCGTGGGCGAAACCGCCGGAGGGTTCGAGAGTGCCGGAGACGACTGAGTCGACGGCGGTGTCGCTCGACCCCGGCGAACAGGCGTTGGTCACCGTCCCGTCGATGCACCCGCCGCTCTCGTCGCTGCCGGACTCGGCGTTCGAGAACCTGCTGGTCGTCTCCGCGACGGCGTCGCCGTCGAAGGTCGAGAGCGCGGTCGAACGCCGGGGCGGCGACCCCGCGAAGGTCGGGGTCGTCCCGGTCACGGGGTCGCCGAGCGAGTACGACGGGCCGCTGTGGACGACCGACCCCGTCGACCCCAGCGACCTCACCGGCATCAGCATCCGCCTCTCGAAGGCGCTGCGGTACGTCACGGCCGACGGGTGGGTGCTCTTCGACAGCCTGAACGTCCTGCTGATGTACGCCCGCGAGGACCAAGTGTACCGACTCCTCGATTCGGTGGTTTCGAACGTCCGGAGCAGAGAGGCCCGCGGGGCCTACTGCATCGTCCGCGAGGCGGTCACGGAGGAGACGTACTCCCGGTTCCGGGAACCGTTCGACGCGGCGATAACCGTCGAGTAGAACTGGTGGCTCGGCGTCGAACGGGACTGACCCGGCCTCGCTCGACCGCGATAGTTCCCCGGAATCGAGCGATGGTTTTCCGCGAAGTGACGGCGGAATGGCCATAATAAATTTAATAGCTCCTCGAACGCTAGGGCCATCCAGTAATGAAACGCCGAACGTTCTTGGCGGCGGGTACGGCCTCGCTCTCTGCGGTGGCCGGCTGTCTCAGTAGCGGTAGCGGCGGCGAACAGACCTCGACGCCGTGGTCCGGCTACTCGGAGAACAAGCCCTCCGACGGGAACACCGACGGCTATCCGCCCAAGTTCGACCAGCAACCGAAGAAACGGTCCATCGACACCTCGCTGTTCAAGACGGTCAAGGAAGGCGGCGTGCAGGTCCCGCTGGCTCCCATCGACGTCGTCCACTACTGGTACAAGCGGCGGGAAGCCCGGTTCGCCGACGCGCGCGGCCCGCGGTCGTACAAGGCCTCCCACGTACTCGGGGCGGTGCTGAGTCCCGCGCCGGAGAAGTACCGCGCCCCGAACGACCCGGTGAACGAATGGCCGAAGGACGACCGCATCGTCTGTTACTGCGGCTGTCCGCACCATCTCTCGTCGATCCGAGCGTCACAGCTCATCAACGCTGGCTACAAGAACGTCTACGTCATCGACGAGGGGTTCGGCGCGTGGATGCAGCGGAGCTATCCGATGGCCGGCAACGACGTCCAGTCGCAGTCGCTGCCGGACGCGTGGGTGCTTCGCGGAAAGACCGCCGCCTCCTACGCCGGCAAGAACGCCTGGGCACGCCACCCCGACTCCGAGCAGATAGAGTCGACCAACATCGCCGACGACGGGAGCTACGAACTCCACCTCAAGTTCTACGACGTGGGCCCCGACTCCGTGGTCAGCGTCGAGACGCCGGAGTACACCGTCGAAGGGACGCTCTCGGAACTCTCGTCGGGCACCATCACCGGGTAACGGTTCTCGCCGGCCGTCTCGACGGCTGGCGACGCCCGTCACCGCGCGACTTTCCTTCTACGGTTTCTCCACGTCGGCCTCGCCGACGTCAACCGGGTCTTCGAGGTCGCCCAGCACCGCTTCGAAGGCGTCGGTCGCGGTCACGAGGCCGACGACGTCGCCCTCCGATTCCACCAGCGCGAGTTCCTGATTCTCCGCCTGGAACCGGTCGATAGCCTCGCTGACCGGCGTGTCCGCCGCAACCGTCATCGGTTCGGTCGCGAACTCCTCGAACGACCGCTCGCCCGACTTCAGCGCCGCCAGACTGCCCACGACCGTCGGCGTGTAGACGACGCCGACGAACTCCTCCAGCGACTCGCCGACCAGCGGGAACCGGACGTGGGGGCGCTCGGCGACGACGCGGACGTTCTCCTCCGGGTCGTTCGTGGTCGAGAGCGGTACCACCTCCGGGCGGTCGACCATGACGTCCGACACCGGGATGTCGTCGATGTGGAGCGCCGCGAGCACCTCCTCCTCGCGTTCCTCGTCGAGGCCGGCGCGGCGCAGGATGTCGCCCATCTCTCGGCGGACGTCTCCCCGGCCCGTCACCCTCGGCCGGTCGCCGTCGGTTCCCTCGCCGCCCTCCTCGGCCTCGGTCCACGACCGCGTCATCTCGACGCCGCCGAGCGACAGGATTCCCTTCGCGGTCCGGTCGGCGACGACGATGAACGGTTTCATGAGCTTCGTCCAGTAGTACAGCGGCGGCGCGCCGTACTTGGCGACGGTCCTGGTCCGCTCGATGCCGAGGTACGTCGGGGTCTGCTCGCCGACGACGACGTGGAGCATGTTGATGGTCCCGAGCGCGAACAGGGCCGCCAGCGCGTGCGAGCCAAGGCCGATGGTTTCGAGGACCGGCGCGAACAGGTGTGCGAGCGCGGGTTCGGCGACCACGCCGAGGCCGACGCTCGCGATGGTGATGCCGAACTGGCACCCCGAGAGGTACACCTCCAGTCGGTCGGTCATCCCCCAGGCGCGGCGCAGACCCGCCGACCCCCGGAACGCCTCCTCCTCGAACTGTCGGACGCGAGTCATGGCGAACTCTATCGTCACGAAGTAGCCGTTGAGCAGGAGGAGGAACGCCCCGCCGACCAGTCGCGCACCCGTAGCCAACTCGACCATTACCGTACGCGAGTCCGGAAATCCGCAAAAGTCTGACGGCGACCGCCGTTTCGAAACGAAGCGCATCTTCGGCTTTCGCTGTCACGGAGGTTTTCTCAATCAGGTCCTGCTGAAGTTATTTTATCGAAGTGTAGGAAATGATAACCCGTACCAAAGATATTATTATAGATGGTTGAGTCGAAAGCACTCATGGTCGGTTACAACAGACGGTCGTTCCTGAAGGTGAGCGGCGCAGTACTAGGTGGAATCGCGGTCGGCAGCACGGTCACCGCCGCGGCGTCGAGCGAGCGCTTCCTCGTCGACGCGAAGAAGACCTCGGCGTCGGCCGCCGAAGCGGCGGGACTCGACGTCGTCTACGACCTGCACGAGATCGACACGCTGGTCGTCGAGGGGAGCGAGTCCGACGTACGGTCGCTCGGGGCCGACTACGCGCCGGACGCGCTCTACTCGCTCGACCTGCCCGTCGAGGAGCGGGCGCCCATCACGGTGGAAGACGCCGAAACCGCGGAGTCGGCGTCGGCCCGCGACGAACCGTACTACCCGCTCCAGTGGGACAAGCAGGCCCAGAATGTCCCCGCGGCCCACGAGATAACTCAGGGCGAGGGGACGCGCGTGGCCATCATCGACAGTGGCGTCACCGCCTCGCACCCGGACCTCGAACACGCGGTGAACGAGGAACTGTCGCGGAACTTTAGCGGCGACGGCCTCGGCGCCGGGGGTCCGTACGGCGGCTACCACGGCACGCACGTCGCGGGTATCGTCGCCGCCAACGACGACAACGAGGTGGGTGTCGTCGGCACCGCGCCCGAAACCGAACTGGTAGACTGTCGGGTCTTCCCGTACCACGACGAGGGCGCGTCGTTCGCCAGCATCGTGGCGGCGCTCGTCTACAGCGCGCGAATCGACAGCGACGCGGCCAACCTCAGCCTCGGCGCGTACCCGGTTCCGAAGACCGAAACCAAGGAGCTGTTCGGCAAGACCATCAAGCGGGCGACCCACTTCGCGCGCAAGCAGGGGACGCTGGTCGTCGTCGCGGCCGGCAACGACGCCGCCGACCTCCAGCACGACGGCAACCTCGTCAGCGTGCCCGCCGAGGCGTCCAACGTGGTGTCGGTCAGCGCCACCGGTCCCATCGGGTTCAACTGGGGCGCAGACGGCCTCGAAAGCCCGACCTACACGCCCGCGGTCTACACGAACTACGGCACGAACGCCATCGACGTGGCCGCGCCCGGCGGGAACTACGACCCCGAGGCGTACACGAACGAGACACCCGGATGGTACTTCGACCTCGTGTTGAACACCGTCGGCCTGTACACGGAGTTCGACGAGGACGGCGTACCTCTCGAAGAGAGCCTGAGCACCGACTACAGTTGGGTCGCGGGGACGTCGATGGCCGCCCCACAGGTCGCGGGCATCGCGGCGCTCGTCCGGAGCCAGAACCCCGACTACCACGCCAAGGCGGTCCGGAAGGCGATTCGCGAGAGCGCGACCGTGCCCGAGGAGTTCGACAAGTCGTACTACGGCGCGGGCGTCGTCGACGCGTTCGACGCACTCGAATAACGGCCCTCGGTAGCTCTTTTCGACCGGCGTTCTGATTCGCCGCCCCGTCTCGTGTCCGGTTTCTCGGCGTTCGCTTCGGCGTCTCTTCTCGATAGTGGTTCGCGTACCCACACGTCTCTCCGAATCCCCATCCTTTATGCCGAGCTGTTAGTAACCTCCTAACAACAGCACTGATAGTATGATTCTACAAACAGCCCCGCGGAGGGCCGTCCCGTGAACGGGAGCGACCTCTTCGCGGCCGTCACGAAGCACAGTCGCGCCGTCATCGCCGCCCTGTTGGTGTTGACGGTGCTCGTCGGCGCGGGCGCACCGATGGTCGAACAGTCGTCGTCGCTCGACCAGTTCCAGAGCGACAGCACCGCCGCGAAGAAACTCGACTACGCGAACGCCAACTTCACCTCCGGACGCGAGAACACCACGACCGTCCAGTTGATAATCCGGGGCGACGACGTGCTCTCGAAACAGTCGCTCGTACAGAGCCTGGAGATGCAACAGGCGCTCCGAACGAACCGGACGATAAACCGGACCCTGGTGAACGACACGCCGACGATGGGCATCGCCAACGTCCTCGCCACGGCGGCGATGCGCCAGGAGCAGGCCGCCCAACTTCGTGCGCAGGGCGCGCAACTCAAGCGCAAGCAGGCCCAGCTAAACGCCACGACGACGAGGCTGAGCGACCTACTCAACCGGACCCGAGAGCTTCAGCGCCGGTACGACCAACTGAACCGGTCGCACGCGCAGGGGCAGGTCAACAACTCCACGTACCGCCAGCGCTCGACCCAACTCCGCCAGGAGTTCCGGAAGGTCAACGCGCAGGCGGGCCAACTGCTGACCGACCAGCAGGCCCAGCGCTTCGGGAATCTGATGGACCAGACCCGCAAGCTTCAGGGTCGGCTCGACGCGCTCAACGCCTCGTATCAGGCCGGGCAGATCAACCAGTCGACCTACCAACAGCGCGCCGAGTCGATTCGGCAGGGCTTCCAGCAGTTGTACCAGCGCGGCCTCCCGGGCATCCTCCGCGAGGAGTACGCCCAGTTGCAACAGATGGGCAAGCAGCTCCGGCAGGACCGGGCCGCGTTCCAGAACGCCTCTCAGCCCTCGCTCGACGAACAGATCGAACAGTTGCGCTCGATGAACCGTTCGGAGCTCAACGAAACCATCACGACGGTCCTCAGCGAGGGCGGTAATGGTGGGTCGAGCCAGGCGTTCGCGTTCATGCCGACCTCCTACGAACCGGGAAGCACGCAAGCGAACGCCACCATGGTCGTCGCCTTCCAGACCCAGAAGGGGCAGACGGTCCAGAGCATGGCCGGATCGCGGCTCGTCGACTCGCAGTTGGCGATGCAGCAGGTCGCCCAGCAATCGATGGACGCCGAGGTGATGGTGTTCGGGTCGGGCATCATCAGCCAGGAGACGAACCAGTCGATGACCGACAGCATCGCCATCGTCGGCCCGCTCGCGCTCGTGTTCGTCGTGCTGACGCTCGTCATCGCCTACCGCGACCTGATAGACATCGCGCTGGGCGTCTTCGGCATCTTCGCCGTGCTCGTCTGGACGTTCGGCTTCATGGGCTGGGCGGGCATCACGTTCAACCAGATCTTCATCGCGGTGCCGGTGTTGCTCATCGGCCTGTCAATCGACTACGCCATCCACGTGTTCATGCGCCACCGCGAGGAGCGCGAGGAACACCCCGACTCCGACGTTCGCGGGTCGATGAAGGTGGCGCTCGCCAGCGTGGGCGTCGCGCTCGTGTGGGTGACCGCGACGACGGTCATCGGCTTCATGTCGAACCTCGTCAGCCCCCTGCCGCCGATTCAGGACTTCGGTATCGTGAGTTCGGTCGGCATCCTCGCCGCGCTCGTCATCTTCGGCGGGTTGATTCCCGCGCTCAAGGTCGAGATCGACGGCCTGCTCGAATCGCGCGGCTTCGACCGGCGCAAGCGAGCGTTCGGGACCGGCGGTGGCGCAATCGGGTCGTTCCTCTCGGTCGGGGCGGTCGCCGCCCGGAAGGCTCCGTGGGTCGTCATCGCGCTCACGCTGGTCGTCAGCGCGGCCGGCGGCTACGGCGCGACCCAGGTCGACACGAGTTTCGCTCAGGAGGACTTCCTGGCCGAGGACCCGCCCGAGTGGATGAAGGACCTGCCCGAACCGTTCGCGCCGGGTACCTACACCGCCAAGGAGAACCTCGACTACGTCAACGAGAACTTCCTGCGACAGGACTCGCAGGCCCAGATTCTCGTACAGGGCGATGTCGCGACCGGGCAGGCGCTCGACAAACTCCAGCGGGCGAAAACGCGGGCGGCCGAAACCGACGTCGCGGTCGTCCTCTCGAACGGCGAACCCCGGATTCAAAGCCCGCTGTCGGTGATGGACCAGGTCGCCGCGCAGAACCGGTCGTTCAACGCGACGTTCGCCGCCGCCGACACCGACGGCGACGGCGTGCCCGACCGGAACGTCGCGCAGGTCTACGACAAACTGTACGAGGTCGCGCCGAGCCAGGCCGAAGGCGTCATCCACCGCGAGGACGGGGAGTACCGGGCGGTTCGGATGGTCGTCTCCGTGAAGGGCGGGGCGAGTTCCGCCGAGGTGACCGAGCAGATGCGCGAGGTGGCCGCGGTCGTCGAGGGGCCGAACCTCGACGCGACCGCGACCGGCCAGCCCATCGTGTTCGAAATCGTCCAACAGCAACTGCTGGAGACGGTCATCGAGAGCCTGCTCATCACGCTCGGCGCGACGTTCGCGTTCTTGATGCTCGTCTACCGCATCACCGAGGGCTCCGCGACGCTCGGGGCCATCACCTTGCTCCCGGTCGCGTTCAGCGTCTCGTGGATTCTGGGCACGATGTACCTGCTCGGGATGCCGTTCAACGTCCTGACGGGGATGATCACCAGCCTCACGGTCGGGCTGGGCGTCGCCTACAGCATCCACTTGAGCGAGCGCTACAACGTCGAACTCGAACGGCGCGACTCGATGTGGGACGCGATGCGCACCGCGGTCACCGGCACGGGCGGCGCGCTCCTCGGGAGCGCGGCGACCACCGTCGGCGGCTTCGGCGTGCTGGCGTTCGCCATCCTGCCTGCGCTCCAGCAGTTCGGCATCATCACCGGGCTGACCATCGTCTACGCGTTCCTCGCCAGCGTGCTCGTGCTGCCGAGTCTGCTGGTCGTCTGGACGCGCTACCTCGGTCCCGACGTGAGCGAATCGGCGGGGTCAAGCACCGTCGCGGCGAACGGTGGGGTGAACGAAGACTGATGGACGAGAACGACGCCATCGAGGCCCTCGAGAACCTGGGCCTGTCGAACTACGAGGCGAAGGTGTTCACCGCGCTCCAGAAACTCGGCACCGGCACCGCCCGGGACGTCCACCGGGTGACCGACGTGCCCCGCTCGCAGGTGTACGGCGCGGCCGAGTCGCTCCAGGAGCGGGGTCTGCTGGAGGTCCAGCAGTCCAAGCCCATCCAGTACCGGCCGGTGAGCCTCGAAGCCGCCCGGTCGCACCTCCGCGGGGAGTTCGAGCGTACCCAGGAGCGGGCGTTCGACTACCTCGAAACCGCCCGCGAGGAGTACAGCGGCGGCGAGGAGAAACAGGAGGATATCTGGACGGTCCACGGCGACGCGAGCATCGACGGTCGGGTCGAACAGTTGCTCGAAGAGGCCGAAGACCGCATTCTCGTCGGGTTCGGCCGCCACTCGCCGCTCGACGACTGGTTGCTGGACCTGTTGCGCGAGCGGGCCGAGTCGGGCGTAGACGTCGTACTCGTCACGTCGGACGAGTCGTTCGCCCGGCGGTTCGAGGACGGCCCTATCGGCGTCCGGACGCCCCCGGAGCCCCACGTCCACGACGACGAGCCCATCGGCCGGGTGATCGTCGTCGACGGCGAGACGGTCCTCCTTTCCGTCCGGGGCGACCTGGAGTCGGCCGAACTCGACGAGGAGACCGCCATCTGGTCGTCCCAGACCGGCATCGCGGCGGTGCTCATCCAACTCATCGAGAGCGGACTCGGCGAGTCGGCGTCGGACTGACGCCCGGGCCCCGCACGTCGGGAATCCGACGTTTCTCACTGCCAACCTTTTCGTAGCGAGCCGCCGTATTCGAATGCATGTCGTGGTACGCCGTCGATGCGTTGGGTGACGCTTTCGAGGCGACGAGGGATTTGCTCACGCCGCTGTCGGCCGGTCAGTGGCTGAAGCTCGCGCTCGTCGTCTTCTTCCTGGGCGGAACCGGCGGCACCGGCGGCCCCTCGGCGTCGGCCGGAAGTTCGACCGGGAGCGCCCCCGCGGACTTCCCCGGCGGCGTCCAACCGTCCGTCCCGACCGAGACGCTGTTTCCGATTCTGGTCGGCGTGTTCGTCGTCGCGCTCCTGTTCGGCCTGGCGTACGCGCTCGTCGGCTCCATCATGGAGTTCGTCTTCGTCGAGTCGCTACGCCGCGAGCGCGTCCGGGTTCGGGGGTACGCGGACCAGCACTTCGGGCACGGTCTCCGACTGTTCGCGTTCCGGGTCGTCCTCGGACTGCTGGTCGCGGTGCCGGCGCTCGGCGCGGCGCTGACCGCCCTGTCGTTCTTCGGCGACGGACTGCCCCGCGCCGCGGTCGGCCTGCTGGTCGTCCTGGTCCCGCTGTTCGTCGTGCTGGCGGTCTTCGTCGCCGTCGCCGACGGCTTCACCACCAACTTCGTCGTGCCGGTGATGATACTCCGGAACGTCGGCGTGCTCGACGGCTGGCGGGCGTTCTGGCCGACGCTGACCGCCGAGTGGCGCCAGTACGCCGTCTTCGTCTTGGTGCGGTTCGTGCTCGCGCTCGCGGTGGGACTGGTGGCGGCCATCGTCGGCGGCGTCGTCGGCGCGATACTGCTGGCCCCGTTGGCGATTCTGGGCTTCATCGCGATTCCGCTGTTCGGCGGGGCGGCGGGAATCCTCTCGAACCCAGTCGCGCTCGGCGGGGCGGCGCTCCTGCTGTTCGGCTACGGACTGGTGTTGACCGCCGCGCTGTCGGTCGCGCTGGTGCCCGTGCAGGTCTACCTCCGGTACCACGCCCTGCTCGTGCTCGGAGACACCGACGCCGACCACGACGCGATTCCGGAACTCCGCCGGGCGATACGCGAAGGTCGGGGCCGCCGCGGGTGAGCGGCGGAGAAGAGGGGGAGACGAGGAGAGGCGGACGGGAGAAAACGAGACGGAAGAAAGCAACAAACCGAGCGCCTGGCCCGCTATCGGTTCGAACGAAGTCGACGCGACGCCGAGCGGAGTTGGCGCGCGACGGCGTCGTCGTCGACCGGTTTGCCGTCCCGGCGAATTCGGACGAGCGGCGCGCCGGCGATTCGAAGCCACTCGTCGTCGCCGTCGCCGTCGAGCGTCACGAACTCCTTCGGGCGCGCCGCGCGTCGCTCGCGACGCGCGGCGCGCCGTCCGGGTCCGTCCCGCCGTCGCCGTTCCGTCTCGTCCTCGAAGCGGTCGAGCGACGGGAGGTCGCCGGTCGTCTCGCAGGCGACGAGGCGGCGTTCGGGGAGGTTCGAACCCCACTCGCGGAGCGCCGCGCGGTACTCGCGGGCGAGGTCGAGCGCGGTTTCGGCGGCGTCGGGGGAGGGGAACGACTTGCCCTTCAGCGGAACGGGGCGCTCGCCGGTGTCTGCGTCGACGACGGCGTACGCACCGTCGGGGGCGGCGAGGTCGGCGATTCGTCGGTGGGAGTCGTCGAGGTGGTCGGCCATCTGGGCGTGTGGGGTGGAGTCGCGGCCGACCGCTAAGTCCTTTCGAAATCAGGTCGGGAGAACGAGCACGGCGTCGAGTTCACGCCCGCGCGCAGAGGTGGCGCCGGACCGCCCGCTGGCAGTCGGCCAGCAGGTCGGCGAGTCGCGCGAGGTCGGCCAGCACCGGGTGGTCGTCGGGGAAGTTGCCGTACAGCGCGTCGACGAGCTCGCGCTTTCTGATGCCCTTGAGCCCGGAGTTGCGCGTCCCTCGGAGTTCGGCCTGCCGTTCGCGGGCGAGTTCGTCGCAGGTTTCGCGGAACGACGCGAGTCGGTCGTGGCGGGCGCGCAGGTCCTCGAACCCCAACCGGAGGAGCGACGTCTCGTCGGCCTCGGCGAGCCACCCGGTGACGGCGTCGAGTTCGGCGGCGAACTCGTCGAGTCGCTCGCGCTCGGCGTCGACGGCGGCGACGAGGAGGCGACACTCCGAGCGGCGTTCGTCGACGCGTTCGAGGAGCGTGCGCTTCGACTCCCGCGGGAGTCCGTTGGCGGCCGGGGAGAACGCCGCCGCGAGGTCGGTCGATAGCTCGTCGGCCATCGCCGCCGTCACGCCGTCGGCGTCGGCGTGCGGGAGGACGGTTTCTCGGAAGGCGCTCCGGACGACATCGACGCCGTTCGAGGACGTACCGGTCGCGTGGACGGAGAGCGCGCCGGCGGCGGGGCCGCCACCCGAGGGTGTGCCGCCCGAGAGCGCGCCGCCCGAACCCGCGCCGCCGGATTCGACGGGGGCGTCGGCGACTCGCTCGGCGAACGCCTCGAAGGCGGCCGCCTTCGCCTCGGTTTCTTCGCGCTCAGTTTCGCAACGCTCCATCGCGGCCTGGGTCCGGAGTTCGACGCTCATAGCTTCGAGTCCAACTGGCGCGACACCGCGTCGTCCGGGAGCGGTTCGCCGTCCCGCCGGACGTGGACCAGCGGCGCGTTGTCCATCCGGAGCCACTCGCGCTCGTCATCGCCCGAGAGTGTGACGGTCCGCGACGACCGCGGCAGTCCGTTCGCACGCTGGCCGGGTGCGCGCTCGCGCGTGGCGACCATCCGGAGCGGGTCGCTCTCGACCTCGTAGACGACGAGGCTGCGCTCGGGGAGGTCGGGGTCCGCTTCGCGCAGGGCGGTCCGGTACTCGGTCGCCAGGTCGGCCGCTTCGTCCGCAGCGCGTTCGGTCGGGAACCGGTGGTCGGCCACGGGCGTCGGTCGGTCGCCGGTTTCGGGGCAGGCGAGGTAGAACTCGCCGTCCTCGGCGGCGAGTTCGGCGATCCGGTCGCGGAGGTCGCTCGGGCAGGCGGACATGGTTTAGGTTCGCCTAAACAGAATTAGGCCGGCCTAAAAGATGTTGCGGATGGCGGTCGCTCGAACGCTCGGGGAAGATGGAACTATCGGTTCTCGGATACCAGGGCGGCGCTACGGAGGCGTTACTCGCCGTACTCCGCTATCAGGGTCACCAGTTCGGCTTTCGTCAGGGCGCCCTCTCGGCGTTCTTGGCGCTCGCCGCCGACGTACAGGTCGAACGTCGGCGTCCCCTCGACGCCGTTGTCCAGCGCGAGTTTCTGGAGTTGCACCACGTTCACCTTCGCCACCGCCGCGAACGTCTCGCGCGCGACAGACTCGACGATGGGGTGGAGTCGCTGGCCCGCCCCGCGCCCGGCGTAGTAGTGGACCAACACCACCTCGTGGGCGTTCACCGTGCGCTCGAAGTTCTGCGACCCGTCCACGTAGACGGGTGCGGGCGGCGCGCCCAGTCCGTGTTCGGCCATCAGCGCGCGCTTCTTCCGGTCGCGGACGTTCGAGAGGTCCCGGTCAGTTTCCTCGCCGTCGGCCATGCTACGCGGGGGCTTTCCATCGGGGGGACTTAGTTGTACGCCTCGCCGGGATGGCAGTAGACGCTGAGTCGAACGTTCCGGCCAACTCGCTACGAACCACAGCGGCGAACAGAACCGCCTCGAAAGCCCTCGGACGCTCGCGGTCGCTGTGAGACATATCGCGGCCGCACCGGTGGCGCGGCCGCGATAGGGGTCCCACAGACGACCACGGGCCTCCGGCCCGCGAGCGCCCGACCCCTTTCAGTCCCGCCCGGCGGTGGTCGGCGGGGCGATACCGTTGGCTGATGAGTCTCCGTTACCGGTAGTTGGTCGCTCCGACGCTTTCCGCCGGTTGATTCCCGGGCGCTTTCTGCCGGCAGGTCAGTCGGCGTTTGCCGATTCCCGCTCGGCCGTCGCGTCGATGTCCAGAAGTTCTTCGAGCAGGTACCGGGCGGTGTGTTTGTCGAGGGGGTCGTTGGCGTTCCCGCAGTGGGGCGACTGGACGCAGGCCGGACAGCCCCCGGCCTCCTCGCAGTCGCAGGCGGCTATCATCCGGGCCGTCTCGTCCATCAGGTCCTCGACCGTCTCGTAGCCCTCGCGGGTGAACCCCACGCCGCCAGGGTAGCCGTCGTAGATGAAGATGGTGCTCTGGCCGGTGTGGGGGTGCAGGGGCGTCGAGACGCCGCCGATGTCGCCGCGGTCACAGAGGAGTTCGAGCGGGAACAGCGAAATCATCCCGTGCTCGGCAGCGTGGATGCCGCCGGGGAAGTCGCCGCGCTCGCGCATCTCGTCCTCGACGTCGCCGGGCACCGTGAAGTACAGCGCCTTCGTCCGGAGGGTCGTCTCCGGCAGTTCGAGCGACTCGCGGGCCAGCGTCTCGCCGTTCGACTGGTCCTTGCGCTCGAAGCCGGTGATCTGCTTGCGCATCGTCACCTCGGCGAAGCGCACCGTCACGTCGTCGCGGGTCGAGAGCGTCTTCTCCCGGAGGTCCTCCTCGACCGTGATGGTCTTCTCGTGGAGCACCTTCGTGTAGTAGTCGGCCCACGTCGGGGTGAGTTCGGCTATCTCCTTGGCGAGGTCGAGGTCCACGACCTCGTAGGTCTGGCCCTGGTGGTAGTAGATGGCGCCCGGGTGGGCGTCGGTGAGCGCGTCGTCGAACGCCAGCGTCGAGATGGTTTCGCCGTTCCGTCTGTCGACCAGGTTGATCTCGCGGTCGTCGATGGTCCGCAGGCTCATCTCGTGCTGGGGACTCCCGCCGCCGTCGTAGGTCCAGCGGACGCCCTGCGGCGTGTTCCTGCGTTCGAGTTCGCCCGCCTCCTCCAGGTCGGCGACGAGGTCCGGGAACGACTCGCCGAAGTAGCGCTCGTCGTCGGGTTTGAGCCACGTCTCCTGGGCCGCGGAACGGACGTGGGCCGGGAGCAGTTCCTCGTTCTCGGGGTTGACGACCGCGCGCTCGGGCGACCCGTCGAAGAAGTCCTCGGGGTTCGCCAGCAGGTACTGGTCGAGTTGGTCCTCGCCGCCCACGAGGACGACGAGGCTCGGGTCGTCGCCCCGCCCGGCGCGGCCGGCCTGCTGGAAGGCGGCCATCCTGGTTCCGGGGTAACCGTCGAGCAACACCGCGTCGAGGCCGCCGATGTCCACGCCGAGTTCGAGCGCGTTGGTGCTCCAGACGCCGCGAATCCCGCCGTCGTGGAGTCCGTCTTCGATTTCGCCCCGGCGGTCGTCGCCGAGCGCGGCCTGGTAGGCCGTCACGTCGGGCGCGAGGTCGCCGCGGCCCCGTCGGCGGAGTTCGTCGGCGCTCTCCATGGCGTAGCGCTCGGCGGCCTGTCGCGCCCGCGTGAACGTCAGCGTCTGGTGGCCCTTGCTCACCAGGTCGGCGAAGACGCGCTTGGTTTCGCCGTGGTTGGACTTGCGCCGGCCGCTGGTCCCGGCCTGGGGGTTCTCGTACTCCGGCGGGTTCCACAGTAGCCAGTGTTTCGGGCCGGCGTCGCTCACGTCCTCGTCGACGAGGCGGAACGACGAGGGCTCGCACCCGGTGACGTTCGCCGCGTGTTCGACCGGATTGCCGATGGTCGCCGAACAGCAGACGAAGTCGGGGTCGGCGTCGTACCGCTCGCAGACCCGCCGGAGGCGCCGCAGAACCAGCGCGACGTGGCTGCCGAAGACGCCGCGGTACTCGTGGACCTCGTCGAGCACCACTGTTTCGAGGCCCTTGAAGAACCAGTCCCAGAGCCGGTAGGAGTGGGGCAACAGCGCGTAGTGGAGCATATCGGGCGTCGAGAGGACGACCGTTGGCTGGCGATTCCGGACCGCGCGCTTCTCGGACTTGTTCAGTCGACCGGTGTACTGGGCGACCGAGACGCGACTGCCGAACCCCAGGTCGCGGGCGAGTTCGGAGAGGGTCTCCTCCTGGTCGTTGATGAGCGCGTTCTGGGGTGCGATGTAGAGGGTGCGACCGCCGTGGTCCATCGCGCGCTCGAACGCCGGCACGGTGTACGCGAGGCTCTTGCCGCTGGCGGTCGGGGTGGCGACGACGACGTTCTCGCCGTCCCGGACCGCCCCGACGGCGTCGGCCTGGTGGGCGTACAGCGATTCGATGCCGCGGTCGGCCAGCGCCGACTCCAGTCGCGGTTCCAGCGAGAGGTCCCGAAACTCGCCGTCGCGACCGGGGAGGGTCCGGTGGGCTTCGACCTGCCCGTCGTAGTAGGGCCGGCCGCGAAGCCAGTCGATGGTCTCGTCCACGACTCCCCGATAGGGCCGGGCGTTCTAACGGTTTTCGCCGCGGAGCGAAAGTGAACGCGCGGGGAAGTACGCCGGGAGAACGTCGGCGAACGCCGACGCCGGGACCGAGACGCTTGCGTCCGGGGCACACAAGACTTATTCCGACCATGGCGAAAGCCGAATTCGATGACGGGTCCCCGCTCGCGACGCTCTCTCCTGCGCGCCGGTGCGCTCGGCGTCGTCGGACTCGCCGGGTGCGTCGGCGAACTCGCCGACGCACCCGGCGAGTCCGACGACTCCCCGACCGGAACTACGCGAACCGCGTCCCCCGACGAAACCGGCGAGACGACTGGAACCGCCTCTCCGACTACGGAAGCGACGGCGAGCGGCGACGTGTCGCCGCTCGCCGTCGCGGACGTCCGCGTCCAGTCGTCGTTCGTCTACCTCACGACGCCCGACTCGATGGACGTGCACGCGCCCGACGGGACGCAGTTCGCCTTCGTCGACGTCCGGCTGCGCGCGTCGTCCACCTCGGAGTCCCTTCCCACGACGCCGGAGTTCGCGCTGGTCGCCGACGGCCGGCGGTTCTCCCCGACGACCGAACCCGGCCCCACCTACAACCCGTGGGCGGTCGCCGAGCGGGGTCCTCCCTACGACCCGGACGAGACGACGACGGGGTGGGTCTGCTTCGAACTCCCGAACCCGCTCGACGCCGAGTCGGCGGCCCTGACCTACCCCGCAGCGGGTCGAACCGTCTCGGAGTCGCTCGGCGCGGCGGCGCGCTCTGCGCTCGCCGCGCCGCCAACCGAGTTCGAACTCGCGGCGTTCGCGGCCCCGGCGTCGGCGGGTCGCGACGAGTCCTTCGACGTCTCGGTGACCGCCGAGAACGTCGGCGAAACCGACGGCGTCTTCCGCGGGTCGCTGAACCAGGAGAGTCCCACGTACGCGCCATACCCGTTCGCGCTCTCGATTCCCGCGGGTGAGCGACGTACGTGGACGAGGACATTCGGTCGTCACCTCGGCGGTGACGTGGACCGGATGGATTTCGACCTCCGGACGCCCGTCGGAGACCGCGAGGCGTCCGTCACTGTCGCGTCGGGACCCGACGCAACGTCGACGGAGTGAACGAGGGTCAGTCGGGCCGGGGGAAGGCGTTGAACGACCGCTCGACCGGCGAGAACGGGTCGTAGACCGACTGGTGACACTGGCAGTACACCGCGTCGGTGGCGTCGAACTTCGGGGCGTCCCGCGAGGAGTTGAACCCGGGCGTACAGCAGAAGTGCGTGCACTTGTCGAGCCACGCGACGAAGTCCGACTCGGTCGCCTCTCGCAGAAAGGGCGCGAGTTCGCCTTCCTCGCGTAACGCCGAAACCTTCGGCGAGCGGAGCACCTGTACCGGAAGTTTGGTCACGTCCTCCCCGCCGTCCGACCGAGAGCGCCAGGTGGTCTGTGCGGGCTTGCCGGCGCCGGCCGAACCGATGCCGTTGGTCCACGTCTCGTAGTCATCGAAGTCGTCGACGTGGAGTTTCTGGCCGGGGTCGTGGTCGTTCTGCCAGTCGTAGAGTCCGGGCTTCGACCGGAGGAAGTCGTCCCGGTCGGCCTCGGGCCGCAGCGCCTCCGCGGTCTGGACGCCGCAGTACTGGAACCACCGGCCCGTGTAGGTGATTCCGCCCATCTCCTGTTCGGTGACGGCGAGCGTGCTCCCGTCTTCGAGTTCCTTCTCCTTCACCTCCGGCCAGACGCCCTTCAGATACCCCTCGTCGTCGATGGTGAGCGGGACGATGGGCATCCCCCGCGGTGCGGGACCGGCGACGTTCTCGATGCCGACGAAGTCGGTCGGACCGCCCGTGCCGCCCGCGGCGGAGGTGGTCGATTCCAGCGTGGCGACGCCCGCGGTCCCGACGCCGACGAGCGCCGAGGAGGCGACGACGCCTTTCACGAAGCGGCGCCGGTCGCTCGCTTCCGGATACTTGTCGGAGGCCATGGTCGGTCGAAACGTCACTCCGGAATAAATTATATATATTACACTATTCTCGGATTCCCGAAATCACCCGAAACGTTAAGATGTCGTCAGACGGATATTCCGAACGATAGCCGTGCCGTCCGGCCGCCTTGGCCGCAGAGAACGACTACGAGCCATCGGCACGTACGCTGACGGGACTCGTGACGACCTCGAAAATCCGCCGACGGCCGAGGCTCCGCTCGACGGTCGAGACGCGGGTCGCCGATTCCCGAACGTTAATCCCTCGCCCTCCCTACACCCGAACGTGTTTCCCGACATCGAGTACCTCGACTGGATAGCGGGTCGGCCCGAGGCGGCGGAGTTCGACCTCGGTTCGAGCGACCTCCGGCGCGCGCCGCCGGAGGCGGGCGCGTTGGCACCTCCCGCACTGGCGTCGGTGCCCGACCCAGCTCCCGAGGAGACGGTCGAAACGCTGGTCGCCGAGGCGTACGGCGTCGACGCGGAGAACGTCCTCGTGACCGCGGGCGCGACCCACGCGAACTTCCTCGCGGCGGCGGCCGCGCTCCGCGCGGAGGAGTCCTCGGACGCCGACGGCGACGACGGGCCGTCTCGCCCGCGCGTGCTGGTCGAGAAGCCGGGCTACGAACCGCTGCGGGCGTCGCCGGCCGGCCTCGGCGCGAAGGTCGACCGTTTCCTCCGTAAACCGGCCGACGATTACGCGCTCGACGTCGACCGCGTCGACGGCGCGGTCACCGACGACCACGCGCTGGTGACGGTGACGAACCGGCACAACCCGTCGGGCCGGCGGGTCGGTCGCGAGACGCTCGCCGACGTGGCCGGGTCGGTCGCCACGGCGGGCGCGTCGCTGCTCGTCGACGAGGTGTACGCCTCCTTCGGGGCCGAACCGGCCGACGAGTCGCTCGGCACGGAGGAACGAACCGGTCCGTTCGGCGGACCGACCGCGGTCGGACTCCCGAACACGGTCGTCACGAACTCGCTGACGAAGTTCCTCGGGTTCGGCGGCGTCCGTATCGGCTGGCTGGTCGCCGACGAGACGTTCGTCGCGGACGCCCGCAGGGTCGCCCACCACGTCCCGGCCGTCTCGGAACCGAGTCGTCGACTGGCGCGGCGGGCGCTCGCGGCCGCCGCCGACCTCGGCGCCGAGTCGCGCGAGCGCGTCCGGACGAACCGGCGACTCCTGGCGTCGTTCGTCGACGAGCGCGACGACCTCGCGGGGACCGTCGAGGCCGGCTGTCCTTTCGGCTTCCTCGCGCACGTTGACTCGTCCGACGGCGACGAACCGCCGGCCGAGGAACGACCCCGGTCCACGGAAGCGTCTCGGACCGAGGGGAGCGCTTCGAGGGACGGAGGGACCGCGAGCGACGGCGGGTCGGCGAGCGCGGCGGAACCGACCGAAGCCGCGGCCGACACCGGCGCGTCCGGCGACGACGTGGTCGAAGCCGCGTGGGAGCGCGAAGTGCTGGTCGTCCCCGGTCGGTTCTTCGACGACGACGACCGCTTCCGCGTCGGCGTCTGCGGCGACCCCGAGGAGATGCGGGAGGGACTCGACCGCCTCGGGTCGGCGCTCGACGATCTCTCGGCGTAGGCCGACGCGGCGGAAGGCCTTCCGCCGCGTCGGTGATAGTGTGCGGGACGGAGAACCTCTCGGGCACCGGGGAATTCGAAATATTCGCTCGCAAAGATAGATTTTTGAATCTCGTCGGCGTACGTTTCGATGGTGTGGCAGTGACTGTCATCCCGGGCTGGCATCCCGAACCACTGCCCCAAACTGGACTTCTCGCGAAACAGCGCCGAACGCTCGGCGAGAGCGTCTCGTCGTACTTGCACTCGCGTTTGCGTCGGGGGAACCGTCCGTAATTCTACCTATAATACTTGATATATACGGGTGGGGAGTTATATCGTTCGGGTCGGAGCCACCCGTATGAGCGTAGTCGTAGAGTTGACCGTGGCCCCCGACGCGTTCGCGCTCGGTCGTGCGCTCGGGACCCAGGAGGGGATGCTCGTCGAACTCGAGCGCGTGGTTCCCACGCCGAACTCGGTCATGCCGTTCCTCTGGATTCGCGGCGCAGACGCCGAACGACTCGAAGCCGACGTGAGGGAGAGCGCGTACATCGAGAACCTCACGCCGCTCGACCGAATCGGCGACGAGGTCCTCTACCGGGTCGAGTGGACCGGCGAGTACGAGGACCTCGTCGAGGGAATCGTGCGGTGCGAGGGGACGATTCTGGAGGCCGCCGGGAACGGGCAGTGGAACTTCCAGTTGCGGTTCCTTGACCACGAACACGTCGCCGACTTCTACAACTACTGCACCGACCACGATATCACGATTCACGTCGACCGCGTGTACACGCTGACCGAGGAGAGCTTTCGCAGCCGAGTGTTCGACCTGACGCCCGAGCAGCGCGAGGCGCTCGTCCTCGGCCTCCGGCGTGGGTACTTCTCGACGCCGCGGGAGGTGGCGATGGAGGAACTGGCCGACGAGATGGGCATCTCCCAGCAGGCGTTCTCCGACCGGCTCCGGCGGGGCAACGAGAAGGTGTTGACCAACGTGCTGCTCCCGCGACTCGCCCGGTCGGAGTAACGCGCTCGAATTTTCGTCTCGCCGACAGCTCCGACATAAAAGGCTTGTAGATACAACCCCTTCGAGTTTCCTCCCGGAACGCGACCAAGTAGGTAGCGAATCGGCCCGCCCTCCCACTACCCGCCCACCGAGGGTCCCGAGGCCGCGACGCCGAACGATACGACTGCTCTGGACTGACACATGATCTCCATCGAGTTCAATCTGGACCACCCGACGCTCGCCGACGCGTTCGCCGCGGCTCCGGAGACGCGAATCGATTGGGAGCGCTCGGACGTCGTCGAGGACGACCGGCTCTGTCTGCTGGTCTGGGTCACCGGCGGGAGCGTCGACCGGTTCGAGCGCGGACTCGACGCCGACGAGAGCGTCGCCTCCCACGAGCGACTGGCGGAGAACGCCAACCGGTCGCTCTACCGCATCGAACTCTCGGCGGCGGGGACCCGAGAGAGCGTCTATCCGGTCCTCGTCGACGAGGGGGTGTTGGTCGACCAGTTGACCATCTCCGCCGACGGGTGGGAGTTCCAGACGACGTTCCCCGACTGGGAGTCGTTCGAGCGCTTCCGGGACTTCTGTCGCGCCCGCGACTTCGACATCGACGTCCACCGGCTGTCGTCTGACTCGGCCGCGAAGGCGGCCGACGGCGCCGGGTCGGCACTGACCGAGCGACAGCACGAACTGCTCGTGGCCGTCCTCGACACCGGCTATCTCGAGATTCCGCGGGACTCGTCGGTCGCCGAACTCGGCGAGCACCTCAACGTCTCGGCCAACTCCGCCTCGCAACTGTTCCGGCGGGCGGTGAAGTCACTGATCGAACAGAGCGTCCGGGGGAGTCGGCGAGGGTCGTAGGCGGGTCGCCCGCGCCGTCGACTCGGGCCGCGGCGGTGGCGGTCGCTCGTCGAGCGACCGCCACCGCGACGATTCGTTCGGATTCCTTTCGAGTCTGCCAAAAGTTAAGACCCACCAACGCAATCGGTGTCTACATGGACGCAACACCGCAGGAAATAACGACGCTCGTCGGTCGGGAGGTGTACTCCAACAACGGCGTCTTCGTCGGGGAGATAGAAGACGTGCGACTGAACGTCGACGCGTGCGCCGTGACCGGAATCGCGCTCGGCGAAGTGAACGACGAACTGTTCTCGGGGGTCGTCGACGGGGGCAACGGCGTGATGCTCCCCTACCGCTGGGTCCGCGCCGTCGGCGACGTCGTACTCATCAACGACATCATCGAACGCCTCCAGCGCCCCGAACAGGACGAAACCGAAGAAGTCGCCGTCTGAGAACTCGAACCGCCTTTTCCTCGTTTCGACTCGGGTCTAACTTCCGTTGCTACCCTCGCCGCTCTCGACGCCCATCGCGTCGAACAGCTTTCGCTTGACGGCTTCCTCGGTCAGCGACAGCAGCGTGTCGCGGTTGTCGTCGGTCGTCTCGATGCCGGTGAAGATGCCGAGCGGAATCTCGACGCTGGCCTGCGTCGAGTGGCCCGCCGCCTCGCCGATGCCGCCGAAGGCGTCCTGAAGCACCTTGCCGATGTTCATCCGGATGTCCTTCGAGCGGGCCGCGAGGTAGATGGTCTCCTCGGCGATGCCGAAGACGGCGGTGGTGGTGATTCCCTCCAGGTTGAGCAGGTGGGAGGCCGCCTGGGTGAGGGCGTCGCGGTCGCGGATGAACCCCGCGTTGCTCACGAGGTGGCTCCCCTGGACCTCGCGGTTGGTGATGGCCTCCGCGAGCACGTCGAGCGTCTCGGGCGACATCGAGGGCGATTCGACCTGCTCGAGGGTGTCGTGGTTGGCGAACGGGTAGAGGAACGCCGCCGCGGTGAGGTCGGCGGGGGTGGTGTCGCGCTTGAAGTCCAGCGTCTCAGCGCGGATGCCGTACAGCAGCGCGGTGGCGACCTCCTCGCCGACGTTGATGTCGAACTCCTGGATGTACTTGGTGAGGATGGTCGAGGTCGAACTCACGCTCGGGCGGACGTCGACGAACTCGGCCTCGTACTCCTCGTCGGGTTCGAAGTGGTCGATGAAGATGTCCACCGGACCGTCGAAGCCAGCTTCGGTGGCCTTGGCGTGGTCGACCAGCGCCACGGTGTCGTACTCCTCCAGGTTCGCCTCGTCGTACGAGAGCAGTTCGATGCCCAGGAGGTTGACGAACGCGCGGTTCTCCTGGTGGCCGATGTCGCCGATGTAGAGGATGTCGGCCTCCACGCCGAGGTCCTCGGCGATGGCCTTGAGCGCGACTGCGCTGGCGATGGAGTCGGGGTCGGGGTTGTCGTGGGTGACGATGGCGATGCGGTCGTCGGTCTCCTCGATGACGGCCGCGAGCTGCTGGGCCTTGTACTCCAGTTCGCCCGTTTCGAGCGCCCGGAGCGCCGAGTCGGAGATGACCGTCGAGGGGTTGATGACCACGTCGGCGCCGAGGTCGGTCAGTTCGTCCTCGGAAACGGGGTCGCTCGCGCGCACGACGATGAACTGCTCACCGCCGTTCTCGCGGATGTTCCGCACCGCGTCCTTGTTGGCCTCCACGTCCGAGGAGAGGATGAGGATGACCTCGTTGTCGGCGACGGCCTCGACGATGGCGTCGTCGCGGATGTCGGCGGTCCGGGCGTTGAGATCCTGGTCGCGCAGGGCCTCGACGCGGTCCTCGTCGCGGTCGATGATGAGAACGTCCTTGCCCTGCTCGACCAGTTCCTCGGCGACCGCGTGCCCGACGCTCCCGCAACCCAAGATAGCGTAGTCGGACATCGAGGAGATGGTAATCCCGGCGCTCATGATACTCAGGCGTAGCTTGGGACCACACTTAACACTCCCGGAGCGTTTCGCCGTTCCCGGCGATTCGCCCGCCGTCTCCCAACTTTCCGACCGCGTCGAGGCTGTCGAAACCGACGGGGTCGGATGCGTCGCAGTTCCGCCGCGCGGAGAGGTCGTCGCAACGTCGCAGTCTCTCGGTTTCGCCGGGAATCGAAAGGGGTAACAGTCCGACGAAACGGAAACGTATTTACGTCACACCCGGCAAGTTGAGAATGCGTTGGGCCGGTAGCTCAGTTAGGCAGAGCGTCTGACTCTTAATCAGACGGTCGCGTGTTCAAATCGCGCCCGGCCCGTACTTCTGCGACGAATTAATCGACGAGCGACGCGTCGCGTCGCTCGTCGATTCGACTCGAATACCGACTCGTGAGCGATTCTGACTAGCGAAACCGAGAGCCGCCACGCTCTCGAACGTTCGTCTCGGCGGAAATCGCGAATCCGAAGAAGAGATACTGCCCCACCGAACCGGTGGGTGCAGTCCTGCACAAACCCGGAGGCCCAGTGGCGAAACGAACGCACACGCCCTCGCGGAATCGGCGGTGGTAGCTGGCTGAATCGGCGCTCTCGCGCCGCTACCGTCTACCGCGTCCACCGACGAAACGATTCGGCTGAAATCGGCCATCGTTTAAGTTTCCTGGCCCCAAGTCGAAACGTACCGAACCAGGGCGTCGGCCGCCTCATCCGCCGAAAGCCGGTCGGTGTCGAGGACGAGGTCGGGATTGTGCGGAACGTCGAACTCGGCGTGGACTACCCGGACGCCCGTCTCGGATATCGGGTCGTCGCGGCGGTGGTTGCGCGCCAGGCACGTCTCCAGCGAGGCAGTCACGAAGACGAGGTGGGTGTCCGGGAGCGCGTGAAACCGTTCTTGCCACTCGCGTCGGTAGAAAGTACCGTCGAGAATCCAGTCGGCGTCCGGGTCGGCGTCGTCTCCGGCGACCTCGTCGTACAGGCGGTCGTACGTGTTCCGCGAGTAGTCGTCGGAGTGGAGCAGTCGGAAGTCGTACCCGGCCGCCGCGAGGCCCTCGCGGAGTCGCTCGGCGACGGTAGTCTTGCCCGCGCCGGGCGGGCCACAGAGCAGGAGTTTCACGGGGTCGGGCGAGTCAGCGTCGACCCGCGAGGGCCGGCGGGCACTTCTCGGCGGACGTTCACGACAGCGACTTCTCCATCTCGACGTGGGGGATTCCGGCCTCCTCGAAGACGTCGCTCGTCGTCTCGTAGCCGAGTTCTCGGTAGAACCCCTCGACGGGCGTCTGGGCGTGCATCACGAGCGTCGAGAACCCCCGCGCTTCGGCCGTGGCTTCGAGTTCGTCCATCGTCGCTCGGCCCCAGCCTTCGCCGCGCCGGGACTCAACGACCGCGATGCGCTCGACCTTGCCCACGCCGTCGTCGACCGCTCGGAGGCGACCCGCCGCGACCGGGACGCGCGAGTCCTCGCCCGACGCGTCGGCACGGTCGTCGGCGTACCCGACGAAGTGAATCGCCTCGTCGTCCCGGCCGTCGACCTCCAGCTCCTC
Organism: Halorussus vallis; assembly: GCF_024138165.1. NCBI lineage: Archaea > Methanobacteriati > Methanobacteriota > Halobacteria > Halobacteriales > Haladaptataceae > Halorussus > Halorussus vallis. Next base: position 441,551 of record NZ_CP100000.1, read on the forward strand.
GGGCACGCCCTGCTCTTCGACGAACACCTCGCGACGGACGCGGAGGGCGTCCTCGCGCTCGGCGTCGGTTTCGGCTCGGCGGACCTCTGGCGTCATCGGTCGTCGTTGCCTCCGGAGTGACCTGAACGTTTGGAAAGGAGAGAAGGAAGTCGGGCGTCGCTACTCGTCTACCTGCCTACTCGCCGGGGCTGTAGTTGGGCGCCTCGTCGGTGATCATCACGTCGTGGGCGTGGCCCTCGGTCTGACCGGCCGCCGAGACGCGCACGAACTCCGAGCGCTCCTTGAACGTGGGAATCGTCTCCGCGCCGACGTAGCCCATCCCGGATTTCATCCCGCCGACGAGCTGGTGGAGTTCACCTTCGAGCGTGCCCGTGTAGGGCTTGGCCGCCTCGACGCCCTCGGGGACGTACTCCTCCTCGTCGTCGGGTTCGTCCTTGAGGTAGCGGTCGCCGTCGCCGGATTTCATCGCGCCGACCGAACCCATGCCGCGGTACTGCTTGTACTTCTTGCCGTCGATGGTGATGACCCGGCCGGGCGCCTCGTCGGTGCCCGCGAAGTACGACCCGAGCATCACCGCGTCGGCGCCCGCCGCGATGGCCTTGATGGCGTCGCCGGAGTAGCGGATGCCCCCGTCGGCGATGACCGGCACGTCGTGGTCGACCGCCACGTCGGCGACCTGCGAGACGGCCGTAATTTGGGGCATGCCCGACCCGGAGACGACTCGCGTGGTGCAGATGGAACCCGGACCGATGCCGACCTTCAGCCCGTCGGCGAAGTCGACGATGTCCTCGGCCGCCTCCCGAGTACCGATGTTGCCGACGACCACGTCGGCCGCGACCGACTCCGCGATTTCGCGCGCGCCGTCGATGACGTTGAGGTTGTGGGCGTGGGCGCAGTCGATGAACAGCACGTCGGCGCCCGCCTCGTCGGCCGCTACCGCGCGGTCGGTCTCGAAGGGACCGACCGCGACGCCGCAGCGCAGGCGACCGTCGTCGTCGCGGGCGGCGTTGCCGTACTCGCGGCGCTGGAGGATACCCTGCATCGTGACCAGGCCAGTGAGTCGCTCGTCGTCGTCGACGACCGGGACGCGCTCTATCTTGTGCTCGTACATCAGTTCGAGCGCCTCGCGGGCGGTGACGTCCTCGGTGGCCGTGATGACCTCGTCGGTCATGGCCTCCCGGACCTCGTCGCGCTCGCCGACTTCGAGGTACGGCCGGATGTCGGTGCCCGAGATGATGCCGAGGACGCGGCCGCCGACGACTTCGTCGTCGTCTCGCTCGTCCGAGGCGTCGTCGACGGGGTCGACCACGGGCGCGCCCGAGACGCCCTCGCGGTCCATCATCTCGTCGACCTCCTGGACCGTCTGGTCGGGGCTGGCGGTGACCACGTCGCGGATGATGAGTTCGTCGGCGCGCTTGACCCGCTCTATCTCCTCGACCATCACGTCGACGTCCATGTTGCGGTGGAGGACGCCCAGGCCGCCGTGGCGGGCCATCGCGATGGCCATTCCGCTCTCGGTCACGGTGTCCATCGCGGCCGAGAGGACGGGGACGTTCAGTTCGACGTTGGTCGAAACCCGGGTCGAGACGTCGGCCTCGTCGGGTTCGACGCGGCTCTCCTTCGGGCGCAACAGCACGTCGTCGAACGTGAGCGCCTCGGGGACGCGGAGCTTGTCCGTGAACTTCCCGTCGGGTCGAGAATTCTTCTCCATATAAGCCGCACGCACCGACCTCTCAAAAACGTTGCGAGATACTGCCCGTTTGACGGACGATGGCAGCCAGGATGTGCACGGGCGTGCATCACCCCGATAGTCGAGCGCGGTCGCGTGTCGGCCGGTCCCGGGTCGAGCATCGGTCGAACGCGGCCGGACGCCGGTCGGACATCGGACGGGCACCGGTCGAACGACGCCGGAATTTCCCTTCGAGGATTCCCAGATTTCCGCCGCCGAATCTGAGGATTTCCAGTTCTGATTGAAGTACGTAAACGGATACGCTGTCGATTGAGGTTCTCTCTCACGCAACGTTTATACTCGAAACGGCATTCCAAACGAGTATGGACTCTACCAGTCCCTTCGCTGTACGCATTGCCGGTCAGCCGAGCGCCGACTCCGGCAGCTTCTTCAAACCGCTCTTTACGGGCGGAACGCTCACACTGGTAGAGAATATTTCCGTGGGACGACGGTGGAATCTCGGATTCTGCGGCGGCCGCTGCGACGACGGCCTCCACCACCGTAGGTACCGCGACTATCATCACCGTTCGGCCGCAGGGTACGGCCGCGCCAGCTAGTGCGCCATGAGTAGCTCCGAACACCCGGTCGCACTCAGTCTGGAGCGACAGGTAGGCGGCGCGACGAAGTTGCTGGCCACCGTCATGGGCCTTCCGCTGGTCGACGGTATCTTCCCCGCGCTCGTGTTGGCGGGCGCGCTCGACTCGACCGTCGGCATGGTCCAGGTCGGCCTGCTGGTCTTCGGCGGGAGCGCCACCGTGGCGGTCATCCTCGCCGAGATGGACGGCAGTCGCCGGGAGCAGATTACGTCGGTGCTGCTGGTCGGCGTCGGCCTAGTCGCACTGGCCAGCGTCGAGGCGTGGCTCGCGCCGACCATCGAGAGCGCACTCGACCCGAAGTTCAAGCGCTTCGCCGCACTGGTCATCGCAGCCATCGCCGCCAAGACCGCCAGTTCGCGCATCGGGGAGATACTCCCCCGGCCTGCGGTCATCGTCGGCCTGGGCTTCGTCGCCTGCCTCCAGCCCGCAGGCTTCCACATCGGGACCGTCGATTACGAACTCGTGTGGCGTGCGGCCGCGGCCGCCGGCTCGGGCGTCGCGTTCGCGCTGGCCGTCGCGATGGCCGGCCCGCACCTCCGGGGCGTCGTCGACATCGACCGCTTCCGGTTCGGTAGCTCCGTCGCGCTGGGCCTGCTGGCGCTGACGGTGGTGTTCCCGATGCCGGGCCACGCTCCGCTGGCCGTGCTGGTCGTGACCGCCCTACTGGCGTTCGACCCCGGCTCCGCCGATGCGGACCTCGCCGAGACGGACGACGACAACGCGTCCGAGGCGGCCGCGACCGCGGCCGCCGACTCGACGGTCGACCCGTCGGCCGAGGACGTGAGTGCCCGCGCAGACGCCGGAGATGCGGGCGCGGACGGAACGTCCGTCGGACGACTGGCCAAGCGCAAGGCCGCGAAGGCCCGGACGATGGCCACCGACGGCGCCGGCGACGAGTCGGATTCGCCGGGGTACGGCTACCCCGGCGAGGAGTCGACCGACGAGCGCGAACCGTGGCTGTGACCGGTCGGTAGCCCGACCGCGGACTTCGGCGGCCCAGTTCTTCTGCGGAATCCCAGTCGACAGCGATGCGAGCGCAGGCTTTCGGAGACGGGAATACTTACCCGTCCGGGGCGCTTTCGTCGGCCTATGAGCGATACCCGCGTCGTGCAGGGTCGGATGGTCACGCCGAAGGCGCTCGCCGAACTCATCGAGGGCGAGGACGTGATGGAAGCCGAAGCCATCGAGGACGCAGACCGCGAGTGCCCCGAGTGCGGCGGCGACGTCCTGGAGGTCGGCTACATGCCCAGCGTCACCTCGTTCGTGACCGGTTGGAAGTGCCAGGAGTGCGACTGGGCCGAGTCCGACGAGTCGTAGCGAATCGAAATCCCTTTAGGGCGGTTGGACCAACGGAAACCTGCGGGGTCGTGGCCAAGCCAGGGATGGCGACTGACTCCAGAGGCCACGCGCCCGGGACGAGACTCCAGCTGATATACCGAGCGAACCGACTGATCATCGGATCGCGACGACGACCCTCTGGAGTTCCGAGGCGCAACACCGGAGATATCAGTCGATCGGGGGTTCAAATCCCTCCGACCCCACTACCTTTTCGCGACGCAATGCGACGAATAATAGGCCGAGCCACTTCCAAAGCGCCGGACCAGCCCGTGTCTCGATACTACGTCTTAGACTGGACTCGCTACTCCTCGCCCGACCGCTGTACCTCGTAGGTAAGAACAGCAAAGACGTCTCCCTGTTTTTTCACGTCGGTCAGCTTCAGCGGCGGGGAGGTAATCGTGCGCGGCAGTAATGGCGCGCCCGAGGCGAGCGTGACGGGAGCGACGCTGAGAATGAGTTCGTCAAGCAGTTCTCGGTCGTGGAATTGTCCGACGAGGTCGCCACCACCGACGAGCCAGACGTTCTTGCCGTCTGCGGCCTCCACCATGTCCGCGTGGACGGGCGCGACGTCCCCCTGCACGAAGCGAACGTCGGCACCCGCCACCACCGGTAACTCCCGAGTGCTAAACACCCACGCCGGAACGTCGTACGGCCACTCTTCCGGATTCTCTAGAAGGTCCTCGTGCTCGAGTATCCACTCGTAGGTCGTCGAGCCCATCGCCAATGCACCTACTTGGTCGATGAACTGCGGGTAGTCGTCCTGCACGCCCTCGATGTCTCCGAACTGGAAGAGCCAGTCGAGCGAGTTGTCCTCGTCTGCGAGATACCCGTTGATGGTCGTCGCTGTGTAGTATTGGGTCTTCATCTGTTCGACCGCTACTCAGGAAGCGTTCTAGCGGTATAGTGATTTTCACCAGCGTTGCCGTGAGGTGCCGCTTTGGCCGGTCGTGAGCGCGCTATTCTAGTTCGGACTGGGCGGCGTGCTCTGGCGCGTCTTCGCCTACACGACAAGCCTCTGGGCGGTCCCGTTTGTGTTACTGCCGGTGGTCGCTGCGGCGTGGTGGCTTCGGCGCGTCGAGGCGACCTACGGACTCGGAGAGGGACTGCGAGCTAGTGGCTGGCTTCGCGGGCGGCCGGTGGCAATCTGTCTGCTGTGGTTGGGGAGCGTGCTGGCGGTGTGGGGTGTCCAGAGTCTGTTGGCGTTTCCGCCGTTCGGGGGAGGGACGAATACGTTGTCGCACATCGTGGGGGTCGTAGCGAGGCCTGGAATGTTCACATGATAATCCACGGAGGGGTGCTCCGTTTGACCAGGGAGGTTCCTTCAGATACCGGAACTTCTTCAGGTCAGGGTATGGCCCTCATCCTCTCGTGCAGTTCCTCCAAAACGGTTCTACACTCTCGGTACTGACCGTCAAGAATAATCTTTCGGAGCTACTATTCCCTAGTTCCATTGTTAACCCAATATAATGAGTGAAGCAATGAGAGGAAAACCGGTCAAGATTTCGATCGCGGTGTGCTAAGATGAATCGTTTACTTCCAATCCTCGGTTTTGTTATTTTTCTAGCTCTAGCAGGTTGTACAGTTCCCTCGTTGAATGGAGGATCTGGTCAAGAAACACCGGTAAGAGTACTTGTAAACAATTCCGATAATGTCTCCTACACGTTTGAAATATCCGTCGTGGAATTACCTGCGCAGATTACGGTCCGGAGAAGTGATGGTCTGGAGACATCAGCCAAAATCAGTCAAGGGCTAAGCGGCCACGAGTCCGGTGATTATCATACCTTCACAGGAGTTCAATTACCTGACTCAGCCAAGCTCACATCTACCCACACTCTCGAACCAGGGAATGAAACTCAAAGTACCATCAAAGAGTTCCCTCAGAACTTTGCTGTGGTGGTCGTCGTTCAAAAGGAAGAAAACGAAATCATCTCTTGGATAAGTGCGAACTGTGACGACTCTCCCTTAGTTGGTCTTCGAGTCAGGACGCGACCTAGTTCAGAAGGTGGTACCAGCGCAACGTATTCCTGTCATTAGCCCATCGCGGTCGTAGGCCTCCTTCGGAGCACGAGCGACCGTGATGCGTCACTGTGGCCGGTCGTGAACGTACTGTTCTGGCTCGGGCTGGCCGGCGGGTTTCCACACGTCTTTGCCTTGAACACGAGCTGGGCGAGCGAGGTGGAATTCTAATCAAGCCGTCGGGTGAAGAGACAGTTGGAGAACAAGAGTGAAAAATAAATGTGACCATACATTATAAACAGTGTTGATGTGACTACGAACTGATGGCAACAGCTGAGAAAATGATGAGCACGGCAGGCAATGAAATCAGCGACTACCTGATGAAGGGTGAGGAGATCGCGTACTCCTTCAAACACCGCCCTACTGGGCTAATACCGTGGTTGAAATCCCTGCTCGGATATGGAGAGAGCCACTGGTACGTTACGGACGACCGGCTCATCAAGTACGACAAGATGGCGGGCGGCTTCGGCTTCCGAGAAGTCCCCCTCGATAACATCACGTCAGTCGAGTACGGCCGACAAATCGACTTTCAAGCGTTGGTGCTCGGAGTTATCACGATACCGATTCTCATCGGTATCCTCATCATTCTCGTCGCACTCTTCCAGCGACCACAGGTTCTCGAGTTACACGTCTCTGGCGGATCGAACCTCAAAGTGGAAATCTCGAAGGGGACCGACATCGAGGAGGTTCTCTGATACCTGCCCGCCCAGCGGAAGATCGACTCGGCGAAGCACCGAGTGTAACTAGCATCCGGCGATCTATCTGCTTTGGTTGGGGAGCGTCGTGACGGTGTGGAGCGTCCAGGGAAGAGATGGTACACGGAACTCTCCTGATCGCGACCCCACCCCGACGGTCGATAGCGGCTATTCAACGCGAGTCCTGCTCTGCTCACGCATGAACTGCTGGAGGTACCAGTAGCCGCCGGCAAACTTGCCGGTCGTCCCGGAGAACTTCCAGCCGCCGAAGGGCTGGGCCTGCACGAGCGCTCCCGTGGTTGCGCTCTGGGTTCGGTTGGCGTAACACATTCCGGACTCGACCTCGTCGAACCAGCGCTCGACCTCCTCGTCGTCCTCCGAAAAGATGCCCGCACAGAGGCCGTAATCGCTGTCGTTGGACTTCTCGATGCCCTCCCGCAAGCCAGACACGGGATGAACGGTCACGAACGGGAGGAAGTGCTCCTCTCGAGCGAGGTCGTGCTCGTGGGGGATGTCGGTAACGACGGTGGGTTCGACGTATCGCCCCTCAGGCAGGTCATCGTCGTCGACGACGGACCCGCCCGTCCGGACCGTCCCGTCGGTCCGTGCCTGTTCGGTGATTCGCCGATATCGTTCGAGCGCACCGTCGTCGATGACGGGATTGACGACGGTTTCGAGTTTCTCACTGCGACCGATCCCCAACTGCTCGGTCGCGTCCACCAGTCGATCGGTGAACTCGTCGAAGATGTCCTCGTAGACGTACACGCGAGAGGTCGCCGAACACTTCTGGCCGCTGAACGAGAACGCGCCCTTCGTGACCCCTTCGACCGCACCGTCGAGGTCGGCCTCGTCGCTGACGATGACCGGATTCTTCCCCCCGAGTTCGGCGATGACGGGCCCGCGCTTGCCCCGCTCCCGGAACGTCCGCTCGATATCGAGGCCGACTTCGCGCGATCCCGTGAACGCCACACCCGCGACGTCCTCGTGTTCGGTGAGGGGTTGGCCGACCTCCCGACCGCCTCCCGTGACCAAGTTGCACACCCCGTCGGGAATCCCCGCGTCGGTGAGAATGTCGACGTACTTGTGAGCGATCAACGGCGTCGCGCTCGCGGGTTTGGCGACGATGGTGTTTCCGGTGACCATCGCACCGGTAGTCATTCCGACGAGGATGGCCAACGGGAAGTTGAATGGAGCGACGACCGCAAAGACGCCGTACGGGCGTAGCAGGTTCGTGGTGTGCTGGTGCGGCGTCGGTTGGCCGGTATCGAACCGATAGCCGTCGGAGCGCTCCAGTTCCCGGCTATAGAACCGGAGGAAGTCGATAGCCTCGTCGACGTCGGCCATCGCTTCGGTCCGATTCTTCCCGTTTTCGAGGGACATCGTCGCCGCCAACTCGAACTTACGGTCACGCATGCGGTCGGCGGCGGTCCGGAACACCTCGGTGCGCGCGTCGACATCGCGACGCTCCCACTCGGGGAACGCCGCCTTGGCGGCGCTCACCGCGGCGTTGACCTCCGATTCGCCGCCCGCGGCGAACTCGCCGATCTCGAGGTCGAAGTCCCCCGGACTCGTCACTTCGAATCGGTCGTCTGTATCGACGTTACTGCCGTCGATGTGTAGCCCGTGGTACGCTCCCAGATCAGCCTTCACGGACTCCACCGCTGTCTCGTAGGCCTCGTGGAACTCGTCCTCGTCTCCGTTCTGTTGATAGGTGAGAAGCGTCAGTTCGTTCTCGAACTCTTCGGGGTGCACGGGCCTATAAGGCCCTTGGCGTGTTTATATGTTCGTCTCACTATACTGGTGGATTCCACGTTTGCCCACCATATTCCCGCTCGAAGTCGGAACTTGCGTGTTTGAGCCTCAGTATAGGTGTTATCTGACGCTCCGAATCGGCTATTGACGGGGTGAGTGAGCTTAACCGAATACCACTCGAGGTGCTTCGAGGAGGTCACACCGAGGAGTGACCACACCGTTATCCGTATCGGTCGCCTACTGAGAAGGATGCCAGATGACAAACAGGGCCGAGATGAGAACGCGGATGACGAAGAGGGACGCCAGCCAGAGCGGGAGCAGGAGGAAGTACGTGACCGCGCCCATGAAGACCAAGCGAAGCTTGGCGACCCTAGTGGCCAGCTCGGTGACCTCGATGAAGCGCTCGAAGCACAGGAGTATCCAACCACGACGAACGAATTGGTCGAGGCCTACGGCGACTACGAGATCGAAACTCAGCGAGGGACGGAATCCCTCGAAGAAGTACTTGCTTCGACTGAGAACCAAACGTTCGACTCTGCCGATGACGTTCGAAGTCGGATACTGGGACTGATACACCGCTAGTGAACGCGGCCCAATCACCCCCGTCTCGCTAATCGGGACATCCCTGAATTTGAGACGTGTATTACTCTGTATACAGCCCGGCGGATACCAAGCTCTCTCGTGTGACTGTGGGGCGTACTGACCCGACGTACCGCGATGGTATTCAGCAGGTTCCCACGAAGGAAATGCTTTTCCTACTCAGGTACGGAGAAGGGGCAATGAGTTCTGGGGGCATCACTCTCGACGAAGTACTCGCCGCCTGTGAGCGAGTGGGGAAGGTCTGCGACCCGGTAACCGCCAGCGAAGTCGGAGAGGAGCTCGGATGTACGCGTCGTGCCGCCCTCAACAAACTCGACGAACTGGCCGAGCGTGGTGACATCGAAAGTAAGACGGTCGGCGCTCGGAGCCGCGTGTGGTGGCGGCCCCCCGACCGTAGCTCTGCTTACGAGCAAGCCGATACCGACGACGCTCCCGCGCCCAGTTCCGTCACAGTCGATGAATCACTCGATGAGATCGACAAACGCCTAGAAGCCGAACTCGACAAGGTGTTCGGTCGGATTTCGGAAGGATTCTACGCACTCGACAACCAGTGGAAATTTACGTATGTCAGCGAACGCGCGAAGGAGCTAATCGACGCCCAGGATATGGATCTCGTCGAAGAGAGTTTCTGGGAGGTGTTCGACGACGAGGCCGACACTGCGTTCTCCGAGAATTATCGGACCGCTATGGAGACGCAGGAACCGACCTTCTTCGAGGTCTACGACGAGACGCTCGACGCGTGGTACGAGGTCCACGCCTACCCCTCCGAGTCGGGCCTGTCGGTCTACTTAAGGGACGTAACCAACCTCGTCGAGCGCGAGCGCGAACTCGAGCAGTCCGAGCGCCGGTACCGGGCACTCGTCGAGCACTTTCCGAACGGCGCGGTCGCCCTGGTCGACGAGGACCTCCACTACCGGACTGTCGGGGGCAACCCCCTCGACGTTGCCGACGTCACTGTCGAGGCCATCGAGAATCGTCCGGTTCGAGAGGCGCTACCACCGAAGTTGGCCGACGAACTCGTCCCGCGCTACGAAGCCGCCATGGAGGGCGAGTCCAACTCGTTCGAGGCCGAGTACGACGACCGCACCTTCGAGTTCCACATCGTGCCGGTCCGGGACGATGACGGCAACGTCTTCGCTGCCTTGGGGATGTCCCAGGACGTCACCAAGCGGAAGGAGAGCGAGCGCGAGCTCGAACGGGCACTCGACCTGCTCGAACGGACTGAGCGAATCGCGGACGTCGGCGGCTGGGAAATCGACGTGGATACCCAGGACGTGTTCTGGACCGACCACATCTTCGAACTCCTGGAGGTGGACGCTGACGAGGAACCGCCGCTGGACGAGGCCCTCAACATGTACCACGAAGAGGACCAGCCAATCGTCGAGGCCGCCGTCGAGGACGCACTCGCCTCCGGCGACTCGTTCGACATCGAGGTGCGGATTCATACGGATCACAGCGGGATACGATGGCTGCGGCTCCAAGGCGTTCCTGAAACCGTCGACGGTGACGTCGTGTCGTTCCGCGGGGCAGCCCAGGACATCACCGAACAAAAAGAGCGTGAGCGGGAACTCCAGGAGCGCAACGACCGCCTCGACAGTTTCGCCAGTATGCTCGCGCACGAACTGCGCAATCCCGTCACCATCGGTCAGATCTACAGCCAGCAATTGCCCGACGAGACGGAGTCAGATGCGGTCGAGTACGTCACGGAGGCGTTCGACCGCATCGAGGATATGATCGATGTCTTGTTGGTGTTGACCCAAGGCCGCGAGGCGATTGGCGAGAGAACCCCAATTCACCTTGCGGACGCCGCACGCGAAGCGTGGGATAAAGTCGAAGCGCCGGAGGCGACGCTGAACATCGAATTTGATTACACGACTCAGGCCGACAAGACGTACGTCCAGCACCTGTTCCGGAATCTCTTCGAGAATGCTGTGGAGCACGGTGGTAGCGACGTCACGATTACGGTCGGCGGTCTCCCGACCGGGTTCTTCGTGGCCGACGATGGCCACGGAATCCCAGCGGGAGAACGAGACGGCGTATTCGAAGCAGGCTACACGACTGCCGCCGACCAAGGCGGCACTGGATTGGGATTGGCGTACGTAAAGGAGTTAGCCGAAGTGTACGAGTGGGAGTATACGGTGACCGAAAGCTCAACCGGGGGTGCACGGGTGGAGTTCACGAACGTAGACCAGGCCGCACCCAGTAACTGAGGACTGTCGGAGCAATGGGGAATCACGCTAGACCTAAGTATTGATGGTTCCCTGAGCGAGGTATGGGGGATGCCATGCGAGAAGCGAACAAAGCCGACCAAGGCGCTGTTCAACATCTGTACCGAGCACTAGAGAACTGCGATTCTAACGAAAAAGACTACCACGTCCGCCAGGCATTGCAACTACTAGGCGTTGCATCTGGCGATCAGAAGCAGTAAAGTTCGATTCTGTGACCTAGACCGTCTCCGATGCAGTCATTTCGGCTATCGCACCCACCAGAGGTGTGAACCCCGCACATCGTCTGTCGTACCGAGAGGGAACTTTCGTCTCATCAACTAGAAGTGCTCGTCCAGTGAAATCGGCCGGACTGTCGTCCCCCATCACGACGACAGCCACGAGGGATACTACGACGAGTTGCGCAAGAAGAGCCTCGAAGAACTCGTCAACCAACTCGATAGTTCACGTCCAGCGTTCGCTGATCGCCTTCGATACGGTACCCGAAATCTTCTCGAAAGCACTATCGCTTACCACGTACCCTCGGACGACGTTGACGAGTAGGCGGTAGTTTATAAACGTGTTCCATAATGAATGGTAAGCGGCAACCTCGTACTACGCGAAGGGATGAGTGAGAATGTGCGAAGAGTCTCCTACTGACGGAGCGATCGGCACCGAGAACGTCAATCTCGAATATCACATTAGCAAAGGTGAGACGGTGGTCGATGGGGTTCTCAATGCAGTAGAGAAGGCAAACAGCAATTCGGCTCAGTTGGAGGACGACTCGACAATTACCGACAGTGTGGGTGATTCGCTTCCGCCTCTTTTCGACGCAGTGGAACCGGTCGCTCTCAACAACCTCATTCTGACCTCATCCGGCCAAAATTTGGAAATCTCGTTCCCGTTTGCGGGATATGAAATCGTAGTCACCTGCCCCAATACCATACGAGTGCACGAGCATCCGTCAGCCGCAAGCGCGACAGAATGAGAGGGGAGCGTCGTGGCGGTGTGGAGTGTCCGGGGGTTAGAGGAGAATACGGTATAGAAGAACATCACCGGCCCGTGCAAGAGGCAGATACCGTAATCGTACTCGTTTTGTAGAATATAGATAAGCGCATCAGCACTGCTTCCATCTTCGAGTGTTGCTTGTGTGACTACCCGTTCGTAGTCTTCACCTTCAAATTCCGCTTATTTGGGATTATTTGCTAAAATCGGCCAGTTCCTGGTTGAGTTTCTCCTTTTCCTCGTAGAAGAGTGCATGTCCACTCTCCTCGAAGCGAACGAGTTCCGTGTCTTCGATTCCGTCGTGGAGCTTCTCTGCCGTCAGCTCGAACGGACAGGCCTGATCGTGGACACCGTGACAGATGAGCGTCGGCACAGAGATGTCCGCGAGGTCGGAACGGAGATCCATCTCGCCGACCGCTTCGATCGAATCGGCCATGGCTTGCGGCGACGATTCCATGCTCATGTTCTGGAACCAATCTTTCAGCTCTGGACTCGGTGCGGAGTGAAACATCGAATCGGCGAAGTCACTACTTACCTTCGCCCGGTCCTCGTAGCATCCCCTGGCAAGGTCCATGAACGCGGCTTCATCGGCGCCTTCCGGAAAGTCGGGTTTCTTGGCCAAAACGGGGCTCGCGGCACCGAGAAGCGCCAATTTTGCCACGTGTTCTTCGTTGTGGCGGCTCATATAGTGGGTGACGACTCCCCCACCCATCGAAAAGCCCGCGAGCGTAACGTTCTCGACATCGAGTTCGTCGAGAACCGCTTTGAGGTCGTCAGCGAACATATCGAAGTCGTATTCACTCCACGGTTTACTCGACTGCCCGTAGCCACGGAGGTCGACACCGATACACCTGATATCGTCTCTCGGGAGTTGGATGTACTGATATTCGAACATCCGATGGCTTAGTGGCCATCCGTGAATAAACACGATCGGTGTCCCCGATCCCCAGTCCTGAACGAACAGCTCGACCCCCTGTTCGACTTCTATTCGGGTCATGTTGACCACGCTCAAAATTGAGACTGTTATAAATAGTTATTTGCTGCGGTGATTCGGAGTACCGGTTATTACTCGTCAAGTGCGGTTGAACACCCCTGAGTAGCGTGAACGGCCAGGGTCCTGTCTGTTCGTCTACCGGTCAGGTGAAGTGTGACTGATGCCCGACCAAGTCGACGTAATTCGGATTGCATGCTACGTAAGCGGTGCGTCCTACCTCGCCAATCGCCGTCTCGGTCGTGGATGGCCGGAGCGGTATCGCACCATGTACGACGATTCACGGGTTTTCAAGACACCCGACCCGACGAGGGGAATCAGTCGAAACAACCCTCATCGTCTCGTCTCCGCCCGACGACACCCACTCTGCCAACACTCGCTAACTTAACCTGCATTACCTCCTCGCCACAACAATCACCCTGTTCCGGACCCACCTTCCCACATGACCAAAGAAGCCGCCCTCTCGTGGTTGCTGGAGCACGGTAGCGTCCCGACCGCGGTCCTGAAACCCGTCGCGACGAAACTCGGCATCTCGACCAACTACCTTGGCGCGGCGCTGTTCGCGGGCCAGGTCGTCTACGAGAACCAGGAAACCATCGTCACCTACGCCAACAAAGGCGGCATCACGGTGGGGCAGTTCCTCTACGAGCGCTCGCGAGAGCGCTACGGCGAGGACCACCCGTTGACCCGCCACCTGAAGGGGGACGTCGACGCGATTACCGAAGCGTTCGAGGGGACCGAGGAGGAAGCCCGCACCTTCGCGGCGTTCTACCGGCGATACCGCGCGGTGGACCGCCGGCACCGACTCACCGACGAGGTGGACCTCGACGCGTTCGAGTCGCTCGCGGAAAACGTGTCCGACGTCCGGGGGACGATGCCTGGTCTTTGGGAAACGACATCGGGGCTTCGGGAGACAACGTCGGGCCTCAGAGGGGCGACGTCGGACCTTCGGGAGACGGTCCCGGACCTCCGAGAGACGACGTCGGACCTTCGAGGAACGATGCCCGACGTCCGTGAGACGGTACCCGGCATCCGGAGAGACGCCCGAGACACAGATTCCGAGGAGTCGGTCGATATCCCCGTCACCGAACCCGAGTGAGGCCGGACCGACGACGGCGACGCGTCGAGTTCGAAGCCGGGACGGTGGTGGGAATCGCGCGCTTTCACTTCCGCCGCGGAGGGACACTACTTTACCCCCGCTTCGAAACGACTCCCGCATGGCGAGTCGAACTGCGACGACGGACGGCGACGAAGTCTTCGACCGGTTCTGCGACGCGCTCACCCGCGAGAAGGGCGGTAGCCACGTCTACCTCAAGGCCGCCCACGTCCTCGGGCGGAGCGTCGGCGACTGCTCGCTCGTCGGCCTCGTCGAGGGCGGCGACCGAGTCGCGTACCACTGGACGACCGACGAGGCGTTCGTCTCGGTCGTTCCGTTCGACGAAACCGGCGTCCACGCCAGCCGGGGAACGACGTTCGAACTTGAAGCCGACGTCGCGTCCGGAGCGAGCGTCGGGTCGGCGCTGGCCGACGTCGAGTTCGCGTGGCTCCACCCGGCCTACCGGGAACTGCTCGCTTCGGCGTAGCGCCCCCCCGACTACCGGGTGACGGGGACCGGCCGGTGTACTCGACAGGACCCAACTGTCACGGGGGAACATCCATAACCGTCCCGACCGTCAGTAGTGGTATGAGTTCTACCGACAGGCCGACCGCCCGAGACGTGATGTCGAGTCCGCTGGAAACCATCTCGAAAGACGCCACGGTGATGGACGCCGCGAAGCGGATGCGCGAGAAGGACATCAGCGCGCTGGTCGTCACGACCACGCCGCGGGCGATAATCAGCAGTACCGACGTGATCGAGGCCGTCGCCGACGGTCGCGACACGTCTGAGCTACAGGTGGCCGACGTGATGACCTCGAACGTCGAGACGGTCACGCCCGACCTCTACATGGAGGAGATCGCCGCGATGATGACGACCTACGGCATCAAGCACCTCCCGGTCGTCGACGACGAGTACCTCGGCATGGTCTCCTCGACCGACGTCACTGCCCACCTGTCGTAGGTGGCCGCCGAACCGTCCGTCGAGGGCGACGCCGCCGTCGCCACGCGCGGTCAACTCGCGCCGAATTCGTCGAAGCCGACCTGTTCGCCGATGTCAATCTCTTCGATGATATCGGGCGAGTCGTTCGCCGGGTCGTTCACCCGCTTCGAGACGGGGTACGCCCGGAGGTCGTCGTCCGGGTAGGGGTCCAGCACCGACTGCAAGCGAGTTTCGTCGGTGGCGGTCAGCCACGTCCGCTCGTCGGCCCGGTCGAGTATCACCGGCATCCGGTCGTGGACGTCCGCGACGGTTTCGTTCGCCTCGGTCGTGACGATGGTCGCGGTTTCTCGGACTCCGTCGGGTCCCTCCCACGTCTCCCACAGTCCGGCGAACGCGAACGGCTGGTCGTCGCGACGCGTGATTCGGTAGGGCTGTTTGGACCCTCGCCGACCCTTCCACTCGTAGAACCCGTCGGCGAGGACGAGACACCGGCGTTGCTCGAACGCCTCGCGGAACATCGGCTTCTCGACGACGGTTTCGGCCCGCGCGTTGATCGGCCGCGGCGAATCGTCGGGGTCGTCGACCCAGGACGGAATCAGCCCCCATTCGAACTGGTCGATTTCGTCGACGACGTCGTTCCGGACGGTCGCGAGGTCGTCGCCCGGCGCGACGTTGTACCGCGGGGTAATCGATTCGACCGCAGTCGCGTCGAAACGCTCTTCGAGGACCGACTGCGGGACGAAGAGCGAGGTTCGTCCGCACATACCACCGACTACGCGCGCCGGGAGCATAACGCCCCGGTTCGGCGACGGAGCGAGTCGCCAGTCCCCCGGAGTCTCACCCCCACGTTATCCGACGAGGCACCCCGGCGAGGAACCCCAGCGAGATTCCGTAACAGTTGAGTCGCCTCGGTGAACAGCGTCGCCAACTCCGATGCAATCCGTCGTCCAGTGGCTCGCGCCGGGTGCGGTCCTCCTCGCCACGCTGGTGCTGGGAGTCTGCGCCCACGAACTCCTGCACCTCGTCCCGCTCCGCCTCGCGAACGCCTCCTACACCGTGACCCTCCTCCCGGCGAACGACGTCGCCGACTCGTCGACCGCCTGGACCTCGCTCCAGAACGCTTTCGCCGGCGGACTCGTCCGAGTCGAGGTGACCCACGTGCCGCCGAGCGCGCCAGACTGGGCCGTTCGAATCGCCGCCATCCTCCCCGTCGCGCTGGCGCTCCCGCTCCTGCTGGTCGCGGCCGGCGTCCTCCCGAACCCCCTCGCGGCCGGCGACAGGGTCGCGACCGCGGCGCTCCTCGGCGCGACGGCCTGCGGCCTCCCCAGTCCCGCCGACTGGTCGGTCGTCTGGTACGGCGCCGACCGCCGTCTCGACGCCTCGACGCCCGAGGAGTGACGGTGTCGCCGACCGCGCCGTCCGAACCCCATCGAACTAACACCCTCCGTTTCGAACCGTCCCGCAGATGAAGTCCCACGAACACGCCGCGCTCGGGGCCGTCGCCTCCGGCGCGCTCGTTCTTGCGCTTCCCGACATCTCCCTCCCCGTCGAAGCTGGCGTCCTCTTCGCGTACGGCGTCATGCTGAGCGTCTTCGTCGACCTCGACCACTTCGTCGCGGCCAGGCTCCACGCCGGGGACTGGTCGCACCTCCGGCGGTGCGTGACCGACCCCGTGTTCGCGTTCACGCGCCAGGAGGAGGTGTTCGAGGGCGTGGACACGAACCGGCTCGAAACCCACCGCCTGCTCAGCCACGCGCTCGTCGGCGGTCTGCTCGTCGCCGCGGCGGCGTTCCTGGCGCCGGTCTACGCACTGTTCACCGCGGTCGTCCTCTACGTGCACGTCGTCGCCGACCTCCTGCGCGACGGCAGTATCGCCTGATTTCGCTCCTCTGCGCTCGCCGTCGGTCGGTTCGCCGCCTCGAATGCCGAGAATCGCCGCCCCCGGTCCGCGTCGGTATCTGTCGGTTCGCCTGCCGGAAAGCTCGCGTTTCGGACGAAGACTCGCGAACCGTTCACGCTCAGTCGATTCCTACTTTGGCGTGAACGAACGCCCGAGGGCGTGAACGTAATGAACGGGCAACCGAATTACTACCGTCAACGACGGACGCGACGTATGCGCTCACTGCGACGGCACCTTCCCTGGAGAACGCCCGACGACGAACCTTCGGTCGACGAGTCTCGTCCCGGCGAACCCCCGGTCGCCGCGGTCACCGTCGACGAACTCCCGATTGTCGAGGCCCCGACCACCGAAACCCCGAGCGACGTGAGGGCGACCGCCGGGAGGGGTCGATAGCGTGTCCGAAATCGTCGTCGGAGACGTGCGCGCCGAAGGCGAGCGCGTGACCTACGAGTACGCCTGTTCGCCGGACCTGCGGCGGTTCTTCGCAGACGACTTCTTCGTCGAGTACGACGTGGACGTCAGCGACGTCCCCGAGAGCCTCCTCGCCGTCCCGCTGGTGGCGAACCTCTGTCCGGTCGCGTGGGCGACCGGCGCGGACGTGTACGTCCCGACCGTCGACGCGACGTTCTTCCGCTCGCTTCGGAAGGTTCGTCGGGGGTTCGAGCGCATCCACCCCGAACTCGCTACCGAGGGCGGTCTCGGCGAGGTGTACGCGCGCAATCCGGTCGCGACTCGACGGGAACGCGACCTCGAACCGGACCGCGGGAGCGCGATGCTGTTCAGCGGCGGGGTCGACTCGGTCACGACCTACCTGCGCCACCGCGAGGAGGACCCGACGCTGGTCAGCGTCCACGGCTTCGACATCGGCCTCGACCAGAACGACCGCTGGACCGAGCGCCAACCCCACCTGCGCGAGTTCGCCCGGCGCCGCGACCTCGACAACCGCTTCGTCCGGACGAACATGCAGCAGTTCCTCGACCTCGTGATGCTCAACGCCCACTTCGGTCGGCACTACGACGACAACTGGATCACGTCGGTCCACCACGGCCTGGGCCTGCTCGGGGCGTGCGCGCCGCTGTCGGTCACCGAGGGGTTCGACACGCTGTACATCGCGGCGACTCACTCGGAGGGCTTCGAGTACGCCTGGGGCTCGCATCCGGCGACCGACGACGAGGTCGCCTGGGCCGACACGACGGTCGAACACGACGCCTACGAACTGACCCGCCAGCAGAAGCTCTACCGCATCGCCGACTACGTCCGGGTGGAGGCGCCCGACCTCGAACTACGGACCTGCTCGCTCGACAGCGAGAACTGCGGCGAGTGCGAGAAGTGCGTCCGGACCGAGGTCGGGTTGTTGCTGGCCGGACTCGACCCGGTCGACCACGGCTACCCGTTCGAGGGAAAGACGCTCGAACGCGCCCGCGACCACTTCGAGGAGGGTGACTGGCACCTCGGCGCCGACGAGCGGTTCATGTGGCGCGACGTTCAGACCCACGCCGAGCGAATTCCCCAGGACGACGACGCCGAAACGCCCGCCACCGGAATGCCTACCGCCGGAGCACCCGACACCGAAACGCCCGACTCCGACGTCGCGTGCCCCGTCGCCGAGTTCCCCTACCCCGAGGCGGCGGCGTTCTTCGAGTGGCTTCGCGACGCCGACATCGACGCGCTGGCCGCGCGGTCGTCGAACCCCGACTCGACCGATTCGCCCCGCAATCGGGCGGTGTACGCCGTCGCGCGGCGGACGCCCTACCCCGTCTACGCCGGCCTCGCGACGGCGTACTCGCACCTTGCCGAACTGCTGGCGGCGTGATCGGCCGCCGGCGGCGACCGCTCGACGATGGCGATGACGTCCGACCGCCCGCCTGCGGTCCAGATGATTTATCGGGGAGTGGGTCCGAACCCCCGACAATGGCCGAGGGAGGCCCGCGACTGCCCGGGACGCCCGACGAGGAGGGAGGCGACGCCATCGTGCTCCACGTGGACATGGACTGCTTCTACGCCTCTTGCGAGCGCCGCCGCGAACCCGAACTCCGCGGCGAACCGGTCGTCGTCGGCATGGGCTACGAGGACGGCGAGAACCACGGCGCGGTCGCCACCGCGAGCTACGAGGCCCGGGAGTTCGGCGTCGAGAGCGCCCAGGCCATCGGGCAGGCGCTCGAACGCCTGCCCCGGAAGGTCGACGCCGAGAACGACCCCGAAATCGATCCCGACGAAGCGGGCCACTACCGCCCGGTCGACATGGACTACTACCAGGAGGTGAGCGCGGAGGTCAAGGACATCCTCCACGACGCCGCCGACGTGGTCCGGGAGGTCAGCATCGACGAAGCCTACCTCGACGTGACCGACCGGACCGCCTGGGAGGTCGCCGAGGGGTTCGCCCGCCACGTCAAGAACCGCATCGACCGTGAGGTCGGCGTGACCGCGAGCGTCGGCGTCGCGCCGAACATGTCGGCCGCCAAGATCGCCAGCGACCACGACAAGCCCGACGGCCTCGTGGTGGTCGAACCCGGCGAGGTCAGGTCGTTTCTCGCGCCGCTCGACGTGGCCGAGATTCACGGCGTCGGTCCGGTCACGGCCCGAAAGCTCCGGGAGATGGACGTTGAAACCGCGGGCGACCTCGCGACTGCCGACCGCCGCGCGCTGGTCGCCCGCTTCGGCGAGCGCGGCGCGGAGATGCACCGCCGGGCGCGCGGCGAGGACGACCGCGAGGTGACCCCGCGCGGCCGGCCCAAGAGCCTCTCGCGCGAGTCGGCGTTCGTCGACCCCACCGACGACGAAGGGAAGAAACGCGAGCGGGTCCGGACGCTCGCGGCGGCCGTCGCCGACCGCGCGACCCGGAAGGGCGCGCTCTACCGGACCATCGGCATCAAAGCCGTGACGCCGCCCTACGACGTGAACACCCGCTCGAAGTCGCTGTCGGGGCCGGTCGACGACCCCGAACTGGTCGAGGAGGTCGCGCTCGAACTGCTGGAGGAGTTCGCCGACGACCGCGTCCGGAAGGTCGGCGTCCGGGTGTCGAACCTCGAGTTCTCGGAGGGCGAGCAGGCGAGCCTCGGCGACGGGTGGGACGACGCCGACCCGTCGGACGCCGAGGAGGTGACGGCGTCCGGCGAGTCGGGCGAATCCGACGAGACGACCGAATCCGACGAGACGACCGAATCCGACGAGGCGACCGAGTCCCGCGAATCCCGCGAGTCGAGCGAGTCCGGCGAACCGTCCGACTCTGACCCGACCGCCGAGGAGGGCGTCGCGCGCCCCGACGGAAGCCCGGACCTGCGCAACTTCGCCGGCGCGGGCGACGCCGACGCCGGCGACGACCGCGGAGAAGACGATACCGAGGGCGACGCCGACCCCCGGGGACAGTCGTCGCTGACCGACTTCTGAGCGCCGCGCCGCACCGCACGTCCTGCCGATTCAACCAGACTCAAGAGCGCCGACGAGAAGACCCACTTGTGACCAAGTGTGAACCGGACGAGTCGTGACGCGCGGAGACGCGACGCCGAACGGTCCCGGGCGGGCGAACGCCGCCTCGCGCCCCGGCCGGCGCCGGGGGCGGTGAGTCGATGAATCACAACGACCGCTCCATCGTGGGGCTGGTGATGGTCGCCCACGCGATGGTCCACACCTACGAGCTGTCGGTGCCGATTCTCGTGACCATCTGGCTCGACCGGTTCGGCGTGTCCGCCGGGACGATGGGGCTGGTCGTCTCCGCGGGATACGCGCTGTTCGGCCTCGGGGCGCTCCCCGGTGGCCTGCTCGCCGACGCCTACGGGTCGCGCCGGCTCATCATCGCCTGCCTCGCCGGGATGGGCGGGTCGTTCGCCCTGCTCAGCGTCGCGCCGAGCGTGCCGGTTATCGCGCTGGCGCTGGTGCTCTGGGGGCTGGCCGCGAGCGTCTACCACCCCTCGGGGCTGTCGCTCATCAGCACGGGCGTCTCCCGGCAGGGTACCGCGTTCGCCTACCACGGGATGGCCGGCAATCTCGGCATCGCGCTCGGCCCGCTCTCGACCGCGGTACTCCTGCTGTTCTTCGACTGGCGCGCGGTGGTCGCCCTGCTGGCGGTTCCGGCGGCGCTCGCGCTCCTGTTCGCGTTCACCGTCGAGTTCGACGAGACGGCCGGCGTCGACGAGTCCACCGCGACGGGCGGCGACGCCCGCGCCGACGGCGGCGTCTCGTCGCTCCCGGAGTTCGTCCGCGACACGAAGACCCTCTTCTCGGGCGCGTTCGTCCTGGTGTTCGTCGTGGTGATGTGCTCGGGGCTGTACTACCGCGGCGTGCTGACCTTCCTGCCGGAGATGCTGGCGAACCAGCCGCTGTTCGACCCCGTTTCCGTCGGGAGCCGCGAGATTCAACCCTCGCGGTACATCTACGCCGGCCTCCTGATGATCGGCATCGGCGGGCAGTACGTCGGCGGGAAACTAACCGACCGCATCCGGGTCGAGCGCGGCATCACCGGGGCGTTCGCGGCGCTCGCGGTCATCGCCGTCCTCTACCTGCCCGCACTGAACGCCGGCCTCGTCCCCCTGCTCGCGGCGAGCGCGGTCCTCGGGTTCGCGCTGTTCGTCGTCCAGCCGCTGTATCAGGCGGCGGTCGCGGAGTACACCCCCGCCGGGACCCGGGGGCTCTCCTACGGGTTCACCTACCTCGGCGTGTTCGGCGTCGGCGCGCTCGGCGCGGGCATCGCCGGATACGTCCTCGAACTGTTCTCGCCGACGGCGCTGTTCCTCGTGCTCTGCGGCTTCGCGCTCACGGCGACCGCGTTCGGGGCCATCCTCTCGATGCGGGTGCGCGCGTAGCGTCCGACCCCTTCACCGGCCCGCACCGCGGTACTTCGCCAGTTCGGCTGCGAGGTCCTTCTCCTTCAGCAGCAGGAAACCCGCGACGATGACGCCGAAGCCGACCAGGGTGGTCGCGGTGACCGGTTCGTCGAGGAACGCCCACCCCAGTGCGACCGAAACCACCGGGACGACGTAGGAGACGAGGTTGACCTCCAGCGGGCCGAACCGTTCGAGCAGGCCGAAGTAGATGACGAAGCCGACGCCGCTGGCGAGCACCGCGAGGTAGGCCACCGCCAGCGCGCCGAGGAGGGTGACGCGGACTCCGGCGGTAGACTCGCCCGCCGCGACGCTGGCGCCGTACTGGATGGCCGCGCCGACGAGCATCGCCCACCCGGTGAGGCCCACCACCGACATCTCGGGGTGGCTCCGCCGGACCAGCACCGTCCCGACGGTGACGCTCAGGGCGGCCAGGAAGACGAGCAGTCCGCCGACCAGTCCCGCCCGGAGGTCGACGGTCGTCGGGTCGACGACAACGGCGACGCCGAGGAACCCCACCAGCAGTCCGAGCAGTCCCCGCCGCGAGAGGTGCTGGTCGGGCAGTAGCGCCCACCCGACGACCACCGTGAGCACCGGAATCGCGCTGAAGATGACCGCGGCGACCCCGGCGGTCGTGAACTGCTGGCCGACGAACGTGAAGGCGGTGCCGCCGATGAACAGGACGCCGCCAGCGACGACCGCGCTCCAGTCGCCGCGCGAGCGGGGGAGCCACCGGTCGGTTCTCGCGGCCGCGTAGCCGAGGAGCAAGAGCGCGGAGGTGCCGTAGCGAATCGTCGCCAGCAGCAGCGGCGGCAGAATCCGGAGGCCGACCTCGATGGCCGGGAACGCCCCGCCGAACAGCAGCGTCATGAGCAGGAAACTGCTGACGTCTCGCGCGCGGGTCACGTGCGGTTCACGTCGCCGGATACGTTGCTCCGACGGAAAGACGGTGGGGCCGTGCGGGTGGCGTCGTCGGGCACCCCAACCGCTCGCGAGCCCCGACAGTTTATGAGGGTCGGGCGAAAGGAGACGAGCAACGAACACATGTCCGAAGAGACGATCGAAGTCGCGGAGGTGAGCGCCGGGGTAGGGGGCGACGCCGGCGAACCGGGCGACCCCGTCGAGTTGCCCGTCGTGGAGGTCCTGACCGGTCGCGCGTTCGTCACCGGCAAGTCCGGCAGCGGGAAGTCCAACACTGCGTCGGTCATCGCCGAGAAGTTGCTCGACGGCGGCTACCCCGTGATGCTGGTCGACACCGACGGCGAGTACTACGGGCTGAAAGAGGAGTACGAACTGCTCCACGCCGGCGCCGACGACGAGTGCGACATCCAGGTCAACCCCGAGCACGCCGGCAAACTGGCGAAGCTCGCGCTGGAGGACAACGTCCCCATCATCCTCGACGTCTCGGGTTACCTCGACGAGGACGAGGGCAAGGAACTGCTGAAGGCGGTGGCCCAGCAGCTGTTCGCCAAGGAGAAGAAGCTGAAGAAGCCGTTCTTGATGGTGGTCGAGGAGGTCCACGAGTACATCCCGGAGGGCGGCGGGATGGACGAGTGCGGCCGGATGCTCATCAAGATCGGCAAGCGCGGGCGCAAGCACGGCCTGGGCATCGCGGGCATCAGCCAGCGCCCCGCCGACGTGAAGAAGGACTTCATCACCCAGTGCGACTGGCTGGTCTGGCACCGCCTCACCTGGAACAACGACACCAACGTGGTCGGGCGCATCCTCGGCAACGACTACGCCGAGGCCATCGAGGACATGGGCGACGGCGAGGCGTTCATGACCACCGACTGGTCCGAGGAGACGCGCCGGGTCCAGTTCCACCGCAAGCAGACGTTTGACGCGGGCGCGACGCCCGGCCTGGAGGACTTCGAGCGCCCCGACCTCAAGTCGGTGAGCGACGACCTGGTTTCGGACCTCAAGGACATCAGCAAGGAGGAACGGCGCAAGGAGGACGAACTCGAGGAGCTTCGGATGGAACTGCGCGAGCGCGAGAACCAGATAGAGGACCTCGAACGCCAACTCAAGGAGGCCCGCGAGATGGAGGAGGTCGCCGACAAGTTCGCCAAGGCGATGCTCGACACCTCCCAGAACCGGCGGGCGAACCCGTACATCGATACGGGCCAGCAGGCTAGCCTCGGGAACTACGACCGGAACGCCGGTGCCGACGGCGGCGCGGGCCAGACCGCGAGTCCCGCGGGGTCGGCCGCCGCGGCGGCCGACTCCGCCGACGACGGCGGGGCGGTCGCCGAGTCAGACGACAACTCCGAAGAGTCGTCAACCGACCGCGACCCCCTGGAGGCCATCCGCGAGGAACTCGACGCGCTCGAACCGGTCGAGCGCGGGATGCTCGCCCACTACCTCCGGGACGGCCCCTCCTCGCCGGACGCCGCACACGTCGTCGCCGGCGGTCCCGACGACCGCGAAATCGCGTACAACCACAACCGGACGCTCCGCCAGCGCGGCTTCGTCCAGCACGCGGGCGGCGGCGAGTACGTCGCCGCGCTTCCGAGCCTCCTCGCGGCCCTCACCGACGGCGAACTCGACGACGACGACCGCAGGAAGGCGCTGGCTCAGGTGGCCGAGGATCTCCCGGACCTCGATTGAGACGACGGCTACTGGATTTTCGACGGCGTAAGCTCGGTCGACTATGCTATCGGAGGCGCTTCACGACACGAACCATCGGTAGCGCCCGGTGAACCGTCCGCCGACGTGCGCCAGCCTGACCGACCGAGGGGCGGGACTGAAAGGGGCCGCCCGCTCGCGTTTACTTGGTCGTCTGCGCGAGCAATTATTCGGGGAGGGCCGCAGGCCCGACTCGAATATCTCGCGCAGCGACCGCGAGCGGGCGGGGGCTTTCGAAGTGTTCTCCGCTGCTGTCGTCCGTGATAAGTTGGGGTTTTCACAGTGGTCGCGGTCCCAAGCAACTATGGCCTAACTCCCGAAAACTGCATTCCAAACGACGAGACACTTTTACAGCGCCTCCGAGTACCACGACGCATGAACACCCTGGCCCCGGCGGGCGAGAACCGCTGGAAGCTCCCCCAGCACGCTCACGTGGTCGTCTACGACGAGCGCGAGCGGGAGTTGCTCACTATCTACGACTGCGGGGCCGCCCAGAAACCGCCGTCGGCGCAGGTGCTCGGCAACCTCGTGCGCGTGCGGGCCGACCACGAGTTGGAGCGCACGCCCACCGGCTACGTGGTCCGGATGCGCGAGGCGGCGGTGCTGGAGCGCCAGGACGACGACCACTACGTGATTCGGAACGAGTGATCGCCGCTCGTCGAGGCTCCGACGACCGCGAGTTCGGACCTTCGCACCCCTATCCGGTCGCGAGCGGGACCGCGACGACCGGTCGGGTCGTGTTCTTCAGCACCTCCTGGGCCGTGCTGCCGAAGACGATGCGCTCGGTCACGCCGTGCTGGCGGAGTCCGACCACTATCTTGTCGGCGTCGACCTCGTTGGCGGTTATCAACAGCTCCCGGGACGGCGGCGTGCTACGGATGGGGTGGTGGAGTTCGACGGCCGCCTCGCGGCCGAATCGGTCGGTGAAGACCGCGAGGGCCTCCTCGCCGCGGTCGATGTCCTCCTGGCTGGGATTCGCCCCGAGCGCGTACAGGGCGTGGACCGTATCGCCCTCCGCGACCTCGTCGTCGAGATACTCGCCGAGACGCGTGCTCGTCCGGACGCCGTCCGTCCCTGCGAGGTACGTTACCATAGTTCAAGGGTACTCCGATGGTTCACATAACTCCACCGGGAGCTGTCGAATCGGATACCGTTAGAAAGGTGACGTGACGCGAATCCTCGCTCAGAGCGGCGCGACCAGGTCCTCCAGCGCCGCCCTCGGGTCGTCCGCCTTCGCCACACCGCTGGCCAGCAGGACGCCCTCCGCGCCCAGGTCGCCGGCGGCTTCGAGGTCCTCGCCGGTCGAGATGCCCGCGCCGCAGTAGACGTCGACCGAGTCGTCGACCGCCTCGGCGGCCGCCACGGCGTCGGTGACGACGTCCGGGTCGGCCTTGCTGACCGGCGTGCCCGTGCCGATGAGTTCGGGCGGTTCGACCGCCACGGCGTCCGGGCCGAGGTTCGCCGCCGCGCCGATTTGCTCGGGGTTGTTCGCGCAGACGCAGGTGTCGAGGTCGGCGCGCTCGGCGGCGTCGAGCGCGGCGTCGATGTCGGCGAGTTTGAGGCGACGCTCGGAGTGGTTGAGCAGGGTGCCGGTCGCGCCCGCGTCGGCGGCGGCCTCCGCGAGCGTCGAACCGGTGTGACTGCCGTGGTCGACCGGACTGACATGCTGGGCCCACGTCTCGACGCCCGTCTCGGCGACGCGCTGGAGGTGCGCGGCCTGCGGGGCGACGGCGACGCGGACGCCCGAGTCGTCGGCGACGTCCGCGGCGGCCGCGGCGACTTCGACGGGGTCGCAGGGGTACGCCTTCAGATTGACGAGAACGAACATACCGAAAGGTCCGGCGGGCGGGACAAATAGGTTGCGAGAGACGCCGATACTTACGCGGGGAGCGTCACTCACTGCCGTTCGAGTTGCTCGACAGGTAGTCGTCGACGACCGACTTGTGGGCGCGGCGCAGGCGCTCGGAGGCGGCCTGTCGGGAGATATCCAGTTGGTTGGCGACCGCCTCCAGGGTCGTCTCCCGGGGGACGTCGTAGTGTCCCATCTCGTGGGCGATGTTCAGAATCTCGTACTGTTCGGCGGTGAGTCCCCGGGGGCTTCCCGAGTCGATGTCGAGTCGGTGGATGTCGTACAGCGACGGCCGAAAGTCGTACTCCTCGAACTTGTCGTAGGCGTCGGCGAAGTCCGTGCGCTCGGGGAATCGGAGTAGCAACCGCCACGTCGAGTCGCTCCCCGCCACTTCGAGGATGGTGCCGTCGTGCTCGAAGATGATCTCCGAGAGGATGTGCATCCCGTCGACGAAGGTGACCTTGTAGAGGTACGATTCGTCCTGTTCGTCGACCTTCCGTACGTCCGTCGCGGTCGGGTCCTCGCGCAGCGCCGCCTCGACGTCCTCGCCGGCGACGCCGGACACCCAGACGAAGGGCATCACCTCCCCTTGTTCGGTCCCGACGACGTGCTCCATCCGGACCTCGATGTCGGGGAACCGCTCGAACGTATCCGCGAGAACCGTCGTCTCCGCGGGCACTTCCACCTCCGCGATAGTCGTCATCGTTCCGCAGATAGCGTGCGGGTCGATTTAATTCTATTTCTTCGGCGGACGCCGTCGACGAGTCAGTCCTTGCGCTTTACCACGTCGCCCAGCGTGTACTCGCCGGTCGAACTGCCGCCGCTCCACTCCTCGTCGTCGGTCGAACCGCCTGCCGTCAGCGAGATGTCGAGTTTGCGCTCGAGCTTCTGCTGAACCTCGTCGCTCGGCAAGATGTCGCCCCGCTCCAGTTTCCGGATGAGGCTCGCCTTCTCGTTGAGTTCGTTCGCGAGGTCCTCCTGGCTGAGTCCCGCGTTCTCGCGGGCCCGCCGGATGCGGTCGTCGTAGTCCTGGGCGACCTCGTCCATGTCGTCGAACATGTCGTTGCGCCGGGAGCGCGACGACCCGCCCGAGGTCGACCCCGACGAGGCGGAGGAGGAACTGCTCGACGACGAGGACGACGTCGAGTACTTGGTGGACGTGGACCCGGAATCGCTCTGGGTCTTCACCTCGGTGCCGAAGTCGGCACAGTTGTCGCAGACGTCCAACTCGGCTCCCTCGACCTTGATGGTCTTGGGCGAGCCCGTCTCGGCACCGCACATCTCACACTGAACCATACCCGTCGGTAGTCGCGCGGTACTCTTAAACTCCACGACGAGGATTCACACGACCGGACCTCCGATTCGGTCGGTCGCCACGAGCGTCGACGGCGCGCCGTCGACGCTCGCGGCGACTGTCGGGTCGAACGTTTCGCCGGACCGGACGTTCCGTCGGCCGGACGTTTGACCGAAACCCCGAACAGAACGTTCCGCCGGGGACCGTCACGGCAGGAGTTCGTCGTTGCGCTGGTCGCGGATGAACCCGAAGCCCTGCTTGACCTCGTCGTCGCGTTCGAAGTACTGGAGCAGTCGCCGACACGTCCCGCGGGGCAGGCGGGTTTCGCGGCTCAACTCGAACAGCGAGTCGACTCGCTCCGCGATTTCAAGGAACTCCTCGGCCGTGATGTGGCTGTTATCCGGCAATAGCTCGTCGAGGCCCACGCTGATGCCGGAGTCGCCGGGTCGTTGGTCGCTCAACGTTTTCACCTACCGATTGATTTCGACTACTCGCGAATTGAAAAAGTTAACTAATCGAAGGTGTGAGAGGCGGTGGCTCGGCGGTGAGAGCCGGTCACGCGAGGGCGCGCCAGGCGTAGTAGAACCGCTGGAGTGCGGTGACGTGTCCGACGACCGCGAAGACGACGAGGAGCCACCCGACCGGCGGGAGCCCCGCCACGGACTCGGTCACCACCGCCGCGAGGACGCCGGTCGCGCCCATCAGCGCGAGGCGGTCGGCCCGGCCCAGCAGGCCGCCGTAGACCCGGTCGAGGTCGACCGCCTGGGCCTGTGTGCCGAGATACGAGGTCATCAGCACGCCCGTCACGGCCGCGAGGCCGAGGGCGTACCGGTCGATTCCGGCGGCAAGACCCGCGATGACGACGATGTCGGCGTACCGGTCGAGCACGTGGTCGAGCAGGTCGCCGGCCTTCGAGTCGGTGCCGAGTTCGCGGGCGAGCGCGCCGTCGAGCAGGTCGAGCCATCCGTTCAGGAAAACCAGCACCGCGCCCGCGAGGTAGGCGGCGGGGGTCGCGACGTAGAAGGCCGCGCCCGCGCCGACCGCCAGCGCGAACGCGACGACGCTCACCGCGTCGGGGGTCAGGCCGAGCCTCGTCGAGACGCTGACGAACGGCCGGAGCAGGCGGTCCGCGACCGGGCGGAGTTGATCGAGGGTCATAGGTAGTCGAGGTAGTCGACCGTCCCGGCGCTCGGTTCGCGCTCGCCGGCGAGGACCGCCGCGATCTCCTCGGCGACCGCCTCCGGCGACCGGTCGGTCGTCTCCACCTCGTAGACGCGGTCGACGCCGTGAGCGTCGACGGCCTCCGAGAGAATCACGTCGAGCGCCTCGCTCTCTGCGTTCTCCCGCGCCTTGGCCTCGGATTCGCCGCGGTCGGTGAGTCGCCGCTCCAGTTCATCCGGGCGACAGCGGAGCACGACGACTTTGTCCGCGTCGAGGTGGTGGGCGAGGTGCGACTCCACGAGCACGCCGTCGCGGTCGGCGAGTCGCTCGCCGACCGCGTCGAGGTCGGCGACGAGGCTGTCGCGCTCGGCGTCGCGTTCGTCCCACAGCCCCTCCTCGCGAATCAGGTCGTTGAGGTGGACGACCGAGAAGTCGGGGCCGAGCGCCGATTCGAGGTCGTCGCCGAACTCGGCTTCGAGGCGCTCGACCGCGGTGGTCTTGCCCGTGCCGGGCGTGCCGGTGACGACGACCCTCACGACGACAGCACCTCGTTGAGTTCGGCGACCGCCTTCCTCGTCTCGACCTCGGTGCCGCAGGTGATGCGAACGCACTCCGGCAGGCCGAAACTGGTGCAGTCGCGGACGATGACCCCGCGGCGCTGGAGTTCGTCGGCGACGCCCGCGGCGTCGCCGACCTCCGCGAGCACGAAGTTTCCGTGGCTCTGCCAAGTTGGGGCGTCGAGGTGCTCGTAGATGTACTCGCGCGCCCATTCGGCGGTTTCGACGGTCTTCCGGGCGTGCTCGTCGTCGTCGAGCGCCGCGAGGCCCGCTCGACAGGCGATCTCGCTCGCGGCGAACGGCGTGTTCACGCGGGCGTAGGCGTCGGCCCACTCCGCGGGGACGATGCCGTATCCGAGGCGGACGCCCGCGAGGCCGTACACCTTCGAGAAGGTACGCAGGACCGCGACGTCGTCGCGGTCCCGCGCGAGTTCGACCGCGCTCGGCCCGTCGGCGAACTCGCCGTACGCTTCGTCGACCAGCACCAGCGTCCGCTCGTCGGTTTCCTCGGCGATCGATTCGACCGCGTCGAGGTCGAACCGGCCGCCGGAGGGGTTGTGGGGGCTCGTCAGGTAGACGATTCGCTCGCCACCGTCGGACTCAGCCGAAGTCCGACGAGGTCGAGAATCGTCCGATTCTCGACCGCCGTAGGCCGAGAGCACCGTCTCGGCGTCGAGCGCGAAGTCGTCGCCCTTCGAGAGTTCGTACTCGGCGACCTCGCCGTGGTGGAAGCGCGCGCTCATCCCGTAGTAGGCGAACCCGGGCGTCGGCACGAGCACCCGGTCGCCCGGTTCGAGCATCGCGCGGGCGAGGTAGTCGAGGACGCCGTCGCCGCCGTTGGCCAGCCAGACCTGCTCGGGCGCGACGTCCCAGCGGTCGGCGAGCTTCGCGGTCAGGTCGGTGTGAGAGGACTTCGGGTAGGAGTGGGCCGACCCGGCCGCCTCCCGGATGGCCTTGACCGCCGCCGGCGAGGGACCGAACGGGTTCTCGTTCGAGGCGAGTTTCACGAGGTCGTCGGGGTCCACCCCGAGTTCGCGGGCGACCTCCTCGATGCCCCGCCCGGCCTGGTACACCGCGTGCGCGGAGAGGTCCCGTGGTTCCATGTGCGAGAGGTGTGGGCCGCGCGCCTTAAGCGTGCTCACCTGCACCAGCGGCGGGTTCGTCGCGCCGCCCTCTAGCGATTGTCGTGTCAGTCGCTGGCCAGCACACATAAGGAAAACACTGGCGAGACATCTTACGGGGGATTCACTATGGCACGACAGAACGAAGATCACTGGGGGAACAGCGAGCACGAGCGGCGACGCGGGCAGGCTCACTCCGACGAACACGAACGAAGCGGCCGATACTCGTCGGGCGGTCGAGAGATGGGCCAGCAGGACCAGTACGGCCAGCAGGGTCAGCATCAGCAGACCGGCCAGCAGGGCCAACACCAGATGGGTGGCCGTGACATGCAGGGGCAGGGCCGCTATCAGGAACAACAGACCGGCCGACACCAGCAGTCCGGACAGCATCACCAGCAGGGTCAGCACCAGCAAACCGGTCAGCAGACCGGTCAGCAGCAGCAGACCGGCCAGCGCCAGACCGGTCAGCAGGGCCAACACCAACAGTCCGGACGACAGAACCGATACGGCCAGCGACGGAGTCAGCAGTCCGGCCAGCACCAACAGACCGGTCAGCGCCAGCAGGGCCAACATCAGCAGGACCGCCAGAGCCGCGGCGGCGACGTCCACGAGATGAGCCAGCACGGCGGTCAGGGCGGCCAGTACACCAGCCAATCCGACCAGCGACACGGCGTGGACCAGAACCAGGGCTGGGGCCAGTCCGGTCAGCAGGGCCAACAGGGCCAGCATCAGCAGTCCGGACAGCATCACCAGCAGGGCCAGCACCAGCAAACCGGCCAGCAGCAGACCGGTCAGCACCAACAGGGCCAGCACCAGCAAGGTGACCGATACGGCCAGCACCAGCAGTCCGGTCGTCACCAGCAGGGCCAGCGCGACCAAGGCCATAATCAGTACGGCGGTAGCTCCGAGAATCAGTTCAGCCCCGTCCAGCAGACGGCGATGCAGGGCCAGACCCGCCACGGTCGCCAGAGCGTCGACCGCTACGGCGGCGAAGGCACCGACCGACAGAGCCAGCAGGGTCGTCACGGCCAGCAGGGCGGCCAGGACCAGTACGGCGGTCGGCAGGACGAGAACCGCCGCGGGCACGAGCGCCACCAGACGCCGTACTGACCGCCGCGCTCGCGTCGCACGAGTCGCGCTTTTTTCGCGGGAGTCCGCGACGGTATCGGCAGGTAGTTCTATGGCGGTTCGTCCGCTAGAGACGGTTGGGTGGGGAGTGTTCGCTACGACCGGCGAGAAGCGGCGCTACCCTCGATTCCTCCGAGATTGATACGTATGAGCGAGACACGCAAATCCGACATCGACGCGGGCGTCGACGCCCGACCGGAACTCGAGCGAGGGGAAGCGGACGCCATCGAGGAGCTCCTCGGCGACCGGGTGGTCCGGCGCGAGAGCCACCTCAACACCGAAGGGTTCGTGATTCGGCCGGACGAGGTGGAGGAGGTCCTGCGGACCCTCCGCGACGATGCGGGCTTCGACCTCCTGTCGACGATCACGGCCCAGGAGTACCGCGACCGCTACGAGAGCATCTATCACCTGAGCAAGTACGACGACCGGACGCAGGAGGTCAGCGTGATCGTACCCGCCGACCCGGAGAATCCGGTGAGCGAGTCGGCCGCGGACGTCTACAAGACCGCCGAGTGGCACGAGCGGGAGGCCTACGACCTGGTGGGCATCGAGTACGACGGTCATCCGGACCTGCGGCGCATCCTGCTGCCGGAGACGTGGCAGGGCCACCCGCTCGCGCTCGATTACAATCAGGACAAGCCCCAGGTCGTCACGCTCAGAGAGCACGTCAATCCCCTCGCCGAGAGCGCCAAGGACAGCCAGTCCGACACGATGTTCCTGAACATCGGGCCGCACCACCCGGCGACCCACGGCGTGCTCCACTTGAAGACCGTCCTCGACGGCGAGCAGGTCGCGAACGTCGAACCCGACATCGGCTACCTCCACCGCTGTGAGGAGCAGATGTGCCAGACCAAGAACTACCGCCACCAGATCATGCCGTACCCCGACCGGTGGGACTACGCGGCGAACATGACCAACGAGTGGGCGTACGCGCGGGTGGCCGAGGACCTGAACGACATCGAGGTGCCCGAGTACGCCAAAATCCTCCGGACGCTGGGGGTCGAACTCTCGCGCATCATGGGTCACATGCTCGCGGTCGGCACCTTCGGCCTCGACATCTACGGGGACTTCACGGCGATCTTCATGTACGCGATGCGCGACCGCGAGATCGTCCAGAACATCCTCGAAGACCTCACCGGCCAGCGGATGATGTTCAACTACTTCCGACTCGGCGGCGTGGTCTGGGACCTGCCCGAACCCCGCGAGGAGTTCTTCGAGAAGATACGGAACTTCCTCGACGGCCTCCCCGAGCACGTCGAGGAGTACCACGACCTGATGACGAGCAACGAGATCTTCCAGGAGCGGACGGTCGACACCGGCGTCATCGACGCCGAGACGGCCAAGCAGTACGGCTGTACCGGGCCGGTCGCCCGCGCATCGGGCATCGACTACGACGTCCGGCGCGACGACCCCTACGGCTACTACGACGAACTCGACTGGGACGTCATCACCGAATCCTACGGCGACAACTACGCCCGGTTCCTCGTCCGGATGCAGGAAGTCGAGGAGTCGGCGAAGATGATCGGCCAGTGCGTCGACCTGCTCGAAGACTGGCCGGAAGACGAGCGCGAGATTCAGAGCAACGTGCCCCGAACGCTCAAGCCCGAACCCGACACCGAGGTCTACCGCGCCGTCGAGGCCGCGAAGGGCGAACTCGGCATCTACATCCGAAGCGACGGGACCTCCCAACCGGCGCGGTTCAAGATTCGGAGTCCGTGCTTCTGCAACCTCCACGCGCTGGAGGCGATGTCGGAGGGCGAATACGTCCCCGACCTCATCGCGTCGCTGGGAAGCCTCGACATCGTGCTCGGGTCGGTGGACCGCTGAGACGGCCGGTCCTTCGAACACGCAAGTCGTCCGGACGAGTCGGGGCTCTGCATCGGCCACAGCCCTCTTTGTCGCGTCCGGCGTGTCCCACCTATGGTCGAGTTCGGTTACACCCTGTCCAGCGAGGAGCACGCACCAAACGACCTCGTCGACCACGCCGTCCGGGCCGAAGAGGTCGGCTTCGACTTCGTCTCCATCTCGGACCACTACCACCCGTGGATCAGCCAGCAGGGCCACGCGCCGTACGTCTGGACGACCCTCGGCGGCGTCGCGAACGCGACCGACGAGGTGGACGTGGGCGTCGGGGTCACCTGTCCCATCATCCGCTACGAACCGGCCATCCTCGCGCAGGCGACGGCGACGGTCGCCTCGATGCTCCAGGACCAGGGCCGGGAGTTCTTCTGGGGCGTCGGGACGGGCGAGAACTTGAACGAGCACGTGACCGGCCAGAAGTGGCCGCCCCACCACGTCCGACTGGAGATGCTGGAGGAGGCGGTCGACGTGGTCCGGAAGCTCTGGACCGGCGACGTGGTCAACCACGAGGGGAAACACTACACCGTCGAACGGGCCCAACTGTACACGACCCCCGACGAAGCGCCGCCGGTGGTCGTCTCGGCCTACGGCGAACACGCCGCGCAGGCGGCCGCCGACCTCGGCGACGGCTTCTGGTCGGTCGGACCTCAGGACGTGGTGAGCACCTTCGAGGAGGCCGGCGGCGAGGGCCACAAGTTCAGCCAACTGACGGTCTGCTACGCCGAGGACGAGGACGAGGCGGTCGAGACGGCCCACGAGTACTGGCCCAACAGCCTCGTCCCGGGCGAACTCAGCTCCGAACTCGCCATCCCGAAGTACTTCGAACAGGCCAGCCAGCAGGTCACGAAGGAGGACGTCCGGGAGGCCGACAGCATCGTCACCGACCCCGACCCGCAGACCCACATCGACAACGTCCAGAAGTTCGTCGACGCGGGCTACGACCACGTCTACGTCCACCAGATCGGCCCGGACCAGGAGAAGTTCTTCGACTTCTACAAGGACGAAATCGTGCCGGAGTTCTGAACTCTCGTCCACTTTCCGGCCGCGGAGTCGCGCCTGAAATCGCGGAACGTCACAGTTTTCCGTGGGAATCCCCACGTTTCGACCGAACCCGGGCCGCCCGCCTCCCGTGCGGCCCGACCGAAACGATGTCGGAGAAACGTCTCACACCCTCGACCGACGAACCGTCGAGAGCACCGCCGACCCCCAGCGAAGCGTTCGACGCGCTCGCCGACTCGAGGCGACGGCGGGTCTGTCGGCTCCTCCTCGAACACCAATCGGCGCTCGCGCTGAGCGACGTCGCCGACGAGGTCGCCGCGGCAGAGCACGACGGGCGCTTCGCCGACATCCCCGAAACCGCGGTTGCCCGGACGTACACGTCGCTGTACCACACCGAAATTCCGCGGCTCGCGGACGCCGGCCTGCTCGAATACGACCAGGAGGTGGACGCTGTCGCGCCCACCGGGCACCTCGAATCGGTCGCTCCGTTGCTCGACCGCGCCCGGGAGTACGAGAAGCAAGCGTCCGAGCGCGACGGTGCGTCCGAGCGGAAGTGATACGGAGACCGGTCACTCGACCGGACAGCCGCGAATCTCGCCGCCGCGCATCCCGTCGGCGACCCAGAAGACCGAGAGCACGAGCGTCGCCAGCGCGAGCACCGAGAACTCCAGGCCCTCCAGCGGCAGGAACGTCCCGGCGCCCGCCGCGCCGAACAGCGAGAGGACGCCGGCGAGGACCGCCGACCCGCAGGCGGCACAGCCGGCGCCGAGCGCGCCGAGGGCAAGTCCGACCGCGCTCCCGCCGCTCTCGCGGGCGCCGAAGCCGTGCTCCCTGAAGTGGTAGACGACCATCGCGGCGTCGACGCCCGCGAGCGCGGCGACGCAGACGAGCGCGGCCCCGGTGACTGGCCCGTAGCTCGTCCCCAGAAACGGGTACACTCCCGCGAGAATCGAAATCCGGTCGTCGAGCGCGAGCGGACCGACGAGGGCGAACCGGGCGAGTTCGAAGTTCTGGGCGACCACGAACGCCGAGAGCGCGACGATGCTCGTCGCCAGCGCCCCGACGGCGTACGTCGGGACTCCGAGGACGAGACGGACGGTTCGGCCCATCAGTCGCCAGTCGCCCCGGCGAGTCGGCAGTCGCGGGCGAAGTCGCCGGGCGCTCATAGCCCGAGCGCGCTCGTGATCACGTCAAAACTGACGCTCCCCTTCGCGCTGGTCCGGAACTCGCCGTCGCGGAACAGGAACACCGTCGGTGTCGTCGACCCGGCGCCCGCCTCCTCGCCGGCAGAGAGGTCGGCCTGCACGGCGTCGTCGTGTTTCTTGGCCGCTGCGTCGGCCACCACGGCGTCGGCGTCGAGGTCGGTTTCCGTCGCGAGGAATTCTCGGGTCAGGTCGAGGACGTTGCCCTCGTCGAAGCGCGACTGGTTCTCGAAGTAGTGGCGAATCAGCTTCCAGGTCGCCACCGACCCCTGTTCGGCCCCGTACCGCGCGCCGCCGGTCGTCGTCTCGTCGGCCATCGTCGTCCCCGACTCGTTCATCGTCGTTCCGTCGCTCATCTCCTTCCCGGACCCCATCGACCCGACCTCGCGGGCGAACGCCGACTCGATGGCCTGGCTGGCGGGTTTCCCCCAGGGGTACACCACCGGGTAGCACCAGAACACCACCGAGACGCGGTCGGGGTGTCGCTCGCGAAGCTTCGACACGGTCCGTCTCTCGAACGCCGCACACCGGGGACAAGAGGGGTCCTCGAACGCGACGACGACGCCCTCGGCGTCGGTCGGCGCGGGGCCGAGTCGGGGCTGAGCGTCGAGCATCGTAGCCGCAGGGTGGCCGCCGAGAAGTGCGCCGGCGTCTTCCGTGGTCGCGGTGCTACCGGGTCCGTTTCCGGCGTTTTCGCCGGTCGTTCTTGCGGTCGTCCCGCCGGAGCCGCTTTCGTCCTGCGTTCCGGTACAGCCAGCGACGGTTCCGAGCGCCGCCGCGCCGCCGACGGCCAACAGGCGACGACGCGTCAAGGCCCGCGCGGACTCGCCGGAGAACTCCGGCGAGTCGGCGCGAGCGTCGCGTGAACGTTCGCGTGACATATCGGTTCGGTCGACCGACGGTATCAAAGGCGTTTTTCCAATTCCGGGGTGATTGTTTCCTGATTGGTTCCGGATTCGGTGCCGAAACGTCCCCGGCCGGACGGCCGAGTCGGCCCCCGGACCGCCCTCGTTCGTGAGTGAAACGCCGGTTTCACCCTTCCGCGCACTTATGTCGGCTCGGTGTGACGAGCCGCGTATGCCGATGTCAAAGCGTCGATGGGCGCTCGCGCTCGCGGTGGCCGCGCTCGTCGTCCTCGCCGGATGCTCGGGGAGCAGCGGCGACGCCGGGTCGATGAGCGGGGGCGGCGCGCCCCAGACTGCGAGCGCCGACGCGGGTTCGAATTCGAAAGCGACGGGCTCGAACGGCGAACGGGCGTTTCAGAGCCAGAACCTCGTCCTCCAGCAGCGCACGTTGATACGAACCGGCAGGGTCGACCTGCGAGTCGACGACTTCGAGGCGTCGCGCCGGAACCTCACCCGTGAGGTGCGAGCGCTCGGCGGGTTCGTCAGCGACTCGTCGGTCCAAGTTCGGGGCACCGAGAACCGGTCGTGGCGGACCGGTCGTGTCGTCTTCCGCGTGCCGAAGGAGAACTTCTCAACGTTCCTCTCCCGGGCGAAGGCCGAGGGTCGCGTCGAGCAGTCGAACACGAAGTCCGAGGACGTGACCGAGAAACTGGTCGACCTCGAAGCACGGCTGAAGAACCTGCGCGCCCAGCGCGAGCGACTCCGGGCGCTCTACCAGGACGCCAACGATACCAGTACCGTCCTCGAAGTCCAACAGCGCCTCTCGGAGGTCCAGTCGGAGATCGAACGGATCGAAGCCCGGCGCAAGTCCCTGCGCCAGCGGGTCGCCTATTCGACGGTCACCGTGAACTTGCGCGAGTCGTCGCCCGACGCCCCGTACGCCGAACACCGGTCGTGGTACGAGACGGGACTGCTGGCGGCGTTCCTCGAATCGGTGAACGGCGTCGGCGTCGTCCTCCGCGGGCTGGCGGTCGGAACGGCCTACGCCGCGCCGTACGTGCTGGCGTTCGGCGTCCCGGTCGGTGGCGTTCTGGCGGCGTGGCGTCGATTCGGATAGCGAGTTCGAGGGCAATTCCAACACAACCGCAACGCCCTTGCTCGAACGCGGTCACTCTTCTCGTGTATCCGCTGATGGACGAACGGCTCGCTGCGGCGCTCGACGCCGCGTTCACCGACCGCGAAGTCACCGAGTTGGGGTCGACCGGCCCCTCCTGGAACGACCATAATCGGACGGTCCGGGTCGAGTTCGCCGACGGACGGGCGGCGTACCTGAAGTACGCGACCGACGGAGACGGCTCGCGAGTCGCGCGCGAGCGGGCGGTGCTGGAGTACGTCGGCGCGAACTCCGAGGTCCCCGTGCCGACGGTGCTCGCGAGCGACGCCGATGGGACGCCGCTCGAAAGAGGCGACGGGGCAGTCCCGTACCTCTCGACGGCCCCGGTTCGGGGAGCGAATCTTCTCGACCGCTGGTCCGGCGCGAGTCCGGACGAACGAGCGGCGCTGGCCTGGGAGGTCGGCGCGGCCCTCGCGGGCGTCCACGAACGACGCTTCGACGGTCACGGCCACGTCGTCGGCGGCGGAGCCGGCGGCCTCGAACTCAGGACGGGACCGTGGACCGGCGTCCTCGTGGACAAAATCGGGGAGATGCGCGCGATGGCACCCGCCGACCGCTTCGACCACCACTTCGACGAGGTGGCCGCGGCCGTCGAGGCGAACCGCGACCTGCTGGACGACGCCCCCGCGGCGTTGCTCCACGGCGACACCGCCCAGCCGAACTGCTTTCGCGGCGAGTCGGGCGTCGGCTTCCTCGACTGGGAGATCGCCCACGTCGGCGACCCTGCCAGGGACCTCCACCGGGCGTGCGACCAGCAGTTCGGTTCACTCCGCGGCGACGCCCCCGAGGAGCTAACGTCCGCGTTGTACGAGGGCTACCGCGAGCGGGCGGGCGGCCTGCCGGACGGCTACGAAGACAGGCGACCGGTCTACGAGGCGGTCCGGTTCTTGGGCACCTCGGGATACGTTGAGAAGGTCGCCGAGTACGCCGACGAACCGGTCGAGGAACTCGCGGCGTGGGTCGACGAGGAGATGGACCGGCGACTCGCCGCGATTCGGTGAGCCGTCGGCCGCACGGGACCGCGAACGCGTCGTCTCGGGCCAACATCATTTAAGTGTAAACCGGTGGTATCTCGTCGTGCAATGAAACTCACCTGGTACGGCCACTCGACGTGGCACGTCGAAGTCGGCGACACGGAACTTCTCATCGACCCGTTCTTCGACAACCCCAAGACCGACACCGACCCCGAGGAACTCGACCCCGACTACCTCCTGCTCACCCACGGCCACGCCGACCACATCGGAGACGTGGACCGCTACGAGGGGACCGAACTCGTCGCGACCCCCGAGGTCGTCGAGTACTGCCGCGACGAGTACGGCGACTTCGACGCGGTCGCCGGGACGGGGATGAACCTCGGCGGCACCGTCGAGTGCGACGACGCCTTCGTGACGATGGTCCGGGCCGACCACACCAACGGCCTGGACACCAGTTACGGCACCTCCGGGGGCGTGCCCGCCGGCTTCGTCATCAGTGACACCAAGCCCACGCAGGTCTCCGACGAGGAGAGCCAGACGTTCTACCACGCGGGCGACACCAGCCTCCAGACCGAGATGCGCGACGTCATCGGCCCGTTCCTCGAACCCGACGCCATGGCGGTGCCCATCGGCGACCACTTCACCATGGGGCCGTGGCAGGCGGCCGTCGCGGTCGACTGGGTCGACCCCGACGTGGCGTTCCCGATGCACTACGACACCTTCCCGCCGATAGAGCAGGACCCCGAGGACTTCGCCGAAGAGGTGAAGGCCGCCGGGAGCGACGTCGAGGTTCGCGTCCTCGAAGGCGACGAGACGTACGACCTCGAAGAGGAACTCGGCTACTGAGTCGGTCCGATTCCGCTTTTTATCGGTTGCGTTTCCCGCCGGAGAAGCAATACTTAGGAGTCTGGCGAGTGACGGTGAACCCGTATGCCCAAGGAAGCCACCACCGTCTCCGAGGAGGGGTACGCGAGCGAGAACGACATCCGAGACTTCTCGATCACCATCGACGCGACGGGCGAGGACGCGCCCGACACGCTCGAAGCGCTGATCGCGTCCTACGGCTCGTGTTACGTCCCCGCGCTCCGCGTGGCCGCCGAACAGCGCGACGTTGGCGACCTCGGTCGCGTCGAAATCGACGCGCGCGGCTCCCTCAACGACGACGACAAGCTCGACGCTGTCGCGTTCACCGTCCGGACCGAGGCGGAGATGGACGACGACCAGTCCCAACAGGTCGTCGAGCGCGCCAACGAACTCTGCAAGGTCCACGACGCGCTGAAGAGCGACCTCGAAGCTGACGTCACGGTCGAAGGCGGCGCGTTCTGACGGTCGGGAAGCGTCCACCGAGTCAGCTTTTTTTGTCGGTCGACGAACCGAGAACGAGAAATCGGAGTCCGACGGCGCCTACGTGAGTCCGATGCCGAGACCGAGCGCCCAGCCCTGAAGACCGAGCGCCGCGATGGCGAGTGCGCCGCCGGCCATCGCGACGTTCTTCAGGAACTGGTTCATCTCGTCCTGCTGCTGGTCCTCGGGGACGGCCCAGAAGTCGTGCATCAGGAGCGCCGAGACGACGAGGAAGACACCGACGGCGAGCGCGGAGACGACGGGGAAAGCGCCCACGAAGATGCCGATACCGCCCAGCACCAGCAACGCGCCGGAACCCAGCACCGACAGCTTCGGGGCCGGGAGTCCCTTGTGCCGTGCGTAGCCCGTCATCCCCTCGGTCTGCGTGAAGTGGTTCAGTCCGGTGAAGGCGACAACCGCGCCGAAGAGAACGCGGGCGGCCACGAGGAGGACGGTTTCGAGGCCGGCGAGCGACATCAGGCGCTCACCTCCCGGGACGGACTGGACTGTTCGACGGTCGGTGCGTCTGCGTCGGTGTCGTTTTGGAACTGCAGTTTCACAACGTTACCTACTGCGGAACCGAACCTATATATCCGTTCGGCGACAACGACGTCAGTAGATAACCCCCGTGTCGTCCACACATAATTCATCCGAAACGACGGTCGAACAGCAAAACGCCGACGCCTGCTCTGTCGTCGAGGCCATCGAACAGATCGGGTCGCAGTGGCGACTCGTCGTGCTCCACGACCTCGACGACGGCGAGAAGCGATTCAACGAACTCAAGCGCTCGACCGGCGCGAGTTCCCGCACGCTCTCGCGCGTCCTCGACGACCTCCAGGACGCCGACCTCGTCGCTCGGCGGGTCGAGGAGAAGCCCATCGCGACCTACTACAGCCTCACCGAGAAGGGCGCGGCGCTCTGTCCGGTCTTCTCGGACCTCGAAGCCTGGGCCGACGAGTGGATGTAGCGTAGTGGGGAATGCGCCTCGGCGTGCGTACACGCCGAGGCGCATTCCCGACCGGCCGCGGAACTGGGCCGACCGCAGAACTGGGACGGCCGTACGACCGGGTCGACCGCACGGCCGACCCGGCGTCGAGTAGGAAAACTCTCATACCGATTCCGACGGAAGGTACCATCCATGAGCAGCAGAGATTGGCAGGACATGATCGTCGGCGACCGGATGGCCGTCGACCGGGAGTTCGCCCAGCGCGTCTCGGACTCGGACTTCTCCCGTCAGGAGTGGGGTCTCGTCATGACCGCGGTCGAGTTCGAAATCGAGAACGCCGCCGACGACGAGCGGGCCCGCATCGTCGCCGACACCTCGAAGGTCGAGCAGGTGATGCCCGAGATGGAGAACATCCGCTCGCAGATGAACGCCATGGGCGGCGGTGGCGGCGGAGGCGGGAAGAAGAAGAAGGGCGGCGGCGGCATCTTCGGCTCGGTCAAGGACGCGCTCGGCCTCGGCGGTGGCGGTGGCGGCACCGACCAGCAACGAATCCAGGAGGCCGACCGACTCGCCCAGGAGTACGCCGACGAACTCCAGCAGCGACTCGAATCGCAGGGCAAGTGGGACCAGGTTCGCGAGGCCGCGCGGACGTGACGGCCGACGCGACGCGTCGGCCGTCCGACGAAGAAAGTGGGAAGTTCGCACCCGGCGCGTGGCGCTACGCCGCGGTTCCGCTCGTGCTGGCGCTCCCCGCGGCGGTGCTCTCGCCGCTCGGGAGCCTCGCGGCGCTGGTACTCGCGGCGGCGGTCCTGCACTTCCACCGGAACCCCGAGCGGACGCCGCCGGAGTCGGGCGTCGTCTCGCCCGCCGACGGTCGAGTCTCCGTGATTCGCCGGGAGGGTGACCGGGTCCGGGTGGGCGTGTTCATGAACGTCACCGACGTCCACGTCAACCGCGCGCCGCTGGGCGGGCGCGTCGAGGAGGTCGTCCACGAACCCGGCAAGCATCGGCCGGCGTTCTCGAAGGAGTCGGACAACAACGAGAAACTCCACCTCCGATTTTCGGACCACGAGGTGACGCTCATCGCAGGCGCGTTCGCCCGGCGCATCCACCCCTACGTCGAACCGGGCGCGGAACTCCGGCGGGGCGAGCGACTGGGCCACATCTCGTTCGGCAGTCGCGCCGACGTGCTCCTGCCCCCGGAGTTCGAACTCGCCGACGTGGCCGTCGAGCGCGGCGAGCGGGTCCGTGCGGGAGAGTCGATAGTCGCACAATCGGTGGCCTCGACCGACCGGTAGTCGACCGAAACCACCCAGGAGTCCTTCGAGAGAACGACGTGGCGCGACTCGAACTCAGTACTCGTCGGGACCGTGGAACAGCGTCAGTTCCTCGGCCTCGTAGATGTTGATGAGCTCGTTGATGAGTTCGTCGTAGGACTCGTCCTCGGTCTGGAGGGAGTCCAGGCGGTCGATCGTCTCTTCATTGAGGTCTACTTTCGGCATGGGCGGAGGTACGTCCTCGTTCCGCATAAACGACGGGGGCGAGCGCTCACCGAGTCGGCGGCCGACCCCTTCGGCTCCCGGCGGTCGGAGGTCCGACCGCCGAAAACGATGTCGGAACGCGGACTCCCCGGTTCGTAATCCTCGAAGTCCGGAGGACCATCGCCATTCTCGTTCACCTTATTTAAATTAGTGGGTCGGTTCCGCAATTAATCGTCCGGCGGTACGCGCGTAACATTCGGTTACCAGGCCTGGTAGCGGCGGATTACGGGGGCGTAGGTACTGGATAACAAAGTGCCTCTGGTGGTGTGTAATTATCGCTGAGGAGGCAGGCATGACCACTACCGACGACAGACTCACCACGGGGAACGACACGATGGCGGAGAATCGATGCCAGAGCTGCGGTTCGTTCGTGACGCGCGACTTCGCTCGCGTGTTCGGGAACAACAAAAACGAGGTCTTCGGCTGTCTGGAGTGCATGACGGCTACAGAGGTCAAGAAGGGCGGTGCGCGCGCCGAAACCGTCGATACGACCAATCTCATCGGCGGGCGCGAACCGCTCCGATAGCGCCGCCGCCACGTCAAGGTAGCGTCGTTCGGGTGGGGACCCGGCAGAAGACAGGACTTCTCGTCTCGTTCTACGACTTCGACAGCGCCGCAGTCGCGTCTTTGGCGGGCGACGGTGACCGCGCGTCGGCCTACAACCGCGACAGCACCGCGTCGGTCACGTCGCTCGTGGTCGCCTCGCCGCCGAGGTCCGGCGTCCGGGGGCCGGACTCCAGCGTCTCGGTGACGGCCGCGCGGACGCGCCGACCGGCGTCGTCGTACTCGAAGTACTCCAGCAGCATCGCGGCCGACAGCATCGCCGCGGTCGGGTTGGCGACGCCCTCGCCCGCGATGTCGGGCGCGGTGCCGTGGACCGGTTCGAACAGCGCGCGCTCGTGGCCGACGTTGGCGCTCGGCAGCAGGCCGAGACCGCCGACGAGGCCGGCCGCGAGGTCCGAGAGCACGTCGCCCGCCAGGTTCGGACAGACGACGACCTCGAAGTCCTCGGGGCGCTGGACGAGGTACATCGCCAGCGCGTCCATCAGCGCGTCGTCGTAGTCGACGTCGTACTCGGCCGCGACTTCGCGCGCAGTGTCCAGGAACAGGCCGTCGGTGACGCGCATCACGTTCGCCTTGTGAGCGATTGTCACGCGCTTTCCGCGTTCGGCGGCGTATTCGAAGCCGTAACGGGCGATTTCCCGGGAGGCCGCCTCGGTAACCACCCGTGTCAGGGTGGTTACGCCCGGCGCAATCTCGGCCTCGTGGCCGGCGTAGACGCCTTCCGTGTTCTCACGGACGAAGACGAGGTCGGTTTCGGGGTGCGGGGCGTCGGTGCCGGGGTAGGCTTTGACCGGTCGGACGTTGGCGAACGAGTC
Source organism: Halorussus vallis (assembly GCF_024138165.1). Lineage (NCBI taxonomy): Archaea > Methanobacteriati > Methanobacteriota > Halobacteria > Halobacteriales > Haladaptataceae > Halorussus > Halorussus vallis. The sequence goes on from NZ_CP100000.1 coordinate 485,231, forward strand.
GACCGCGCTCCGGAGGGGGAGGATGACGTCGGCCGCCGTCTCGCCCGCCGCGCCGAACAGCGTCGCGTCGGCGTTCGCCGCCAGGTCGCGAGTCTCCTCGGGAAGCGCTTCGCCCGTTTCCTCTTTCACGTGGTCGCCCGCGTCCGCCTCGACGAACTCGAAGTCGGCCGCCGAGACGGCCTCCAGTACCTCGCGGGCCGCCGGGACGACCTCCCGCCCGATTCCGTCACCCGGAATCACGGCTATCTCGTGGGTCATGCGTGGAATTCGCTCGCGCGGTAAAAAGAGGGTGTCGATGTGACTGCCGGCGGCCGGTCACCCGACTCGGCGACGATGGGGGATGGCCTATTGCAAGAACGGTGAATCCCCTGAGTCCCTCTCCAAGGACGGGGCGTTATGTAGAATCGTATGCGAGCGTCGAAAGCGAGCGAGGGTCTGCGAATCGATACTCGCGGAACGCTAGGACAGAATCGGAATCAAACTGGTGGTGCGAACCGGCGACGGAGTCAGTCCGAGCGCGATTTCTCGACGTAGGGCAACTCGGCAGCCGTCTCGGCGACCGCCTCGGCGTTCGACTTCAGGAGCGCGGTCGTGTCCCAGACGCCCTCGACGAGCGCCTTGCGCTGGGCGTCGTCGACCGTCGCGTCGATCTCCGTGTCGTCGTAGCGGACCGTCTCGTCAGCCACGTCGACCTCGATTTCGGCGTCGGGGTTGTCGTCGACGTAGTCCTGGAGCGCCTCGATGTCCTCCTGGTCGGCGGTGACCGTCGGCACGCCGAGCGCGAGGCAGTTGCCCGCGAAGATCTCGGCGAAGCTCTCGCCGACGACGGCGTCGATGCCCCAGCGCTTGAGCGCCTGCGGCGCGTGCTCGCGCGAGGACCCGCAGCCGAAATTGGCGTTGACGACCAGCACCGAGGCGTCCCGGAACTGGTCCTCGTTGAACGGGTGGTCCTTGGGTTCGTCCTCGTCGTCGAACCGCTGGTCGTGGAACGCGAACTGGCCCAGGCCGTCGAAGGTGACGACCTTCATGAACCGCGCGGGGATGATCTGGTCGGTGTCGATGTCGTTTCCGCGTACGGGCACGCCCGCGCCCGCGACGTGTTCGACGGTCTCGATGTCGTCGTTCACGCCTTCGTCACCTCCGAGTCGGGGAGGTCGGTTTCCTCGAGTTCGCGCACGTCGGTGACCTCCCCGCGAATCGCGGCCGCGGCGACCATCCGGGGGTTCATCAGCACGGTCTTGCCGTCCTTGCTCCCCTGTCGCCCGACGAAGTTGCGGTTCGACGAGGAGGCGCAGGCCTCGTCGCCCTCCAGTTGGTCGGGGTTCATCCCCAGACACATCGAACAGCCGGCTCCGCGCCAGTCGAAACCGGCCTCTTCGAAGACCTCGTCCAGCCCTTCGGCCTCTGCGGCGGCCTTCACGCGCTGGCTGCCGGGGACCACCATCGCGCGCACGTCGTCGTGAACCTCCCGGCCGGCGACGACGCGCGCCGCCCGACGCAGGTCGGGCAGACGCGCGTTCGTGCAGGAACCCAGGAACGCGACCTGGATGGGGTAGCCCTCCATCGTGTCGCCGGGTTCGACGCCCATGTGCTCCTGGGCGCGCCGGGCGGTGTCCTGCTTCTCGGCGGGTAGTTCTTCGGGGTCGGGAATCGGCTCGGTGACGCCGACGCCCTGGCCGGGCGTGGTGCCCCAGGTCACCGTCGGTTCGAGTTCGGAGCCGTCGATGACGACCTCGTCGTCGTACTCGGCGTCGGGGTCGGACCTGACGGACTCCCAGTAGGGTTTGAGCTTCTCGAACTTCTCGGGGTCGTCGCGGAACGCGTCGGTGTCGGCCAGCCACTCGTAGGTCTTCTCGTCGGGGTTGACGTAGCCCGCGCGGGCGCCGCCCTCGATGGACATGTTGCAGATGCTCATCCGCCCCTCGACGTCGAGGCTCTCGATGGCCTCGCCGGCGTACTCGTAGACGTGGCCGACGCCGCCGTCGGTGCCGAGTCGGCGGATGACCTCCAGGATGATGTCCTTGGCCTCGACGCCCTCGCCGAGTTCGCCCGTCACGCGGATGCGCCGGACCTTCTGTTTCTCCATCGCGACGGTGCCGGTCGCGAGTACGTCCCGAATCTGGGAGGTGCCGATGCCGAACGCCAGCGCGCCGAACGCGCCGTGGGTCGAGGTGTGACTGTCGCCGCAGACCACGGTCATCCCCGGCTGGGTCAGCCCCTGCTCCGGGCCGATGACGTGGACGATGCCCTGGTCGCCGGTGTCCGGACTGGAGAAGTCGATGCCCGCCTCGCGGACGTTCTCCTCCAGTTCGGCCATCATCTCCTCGGCCGCGCCCTCGTAGGGCCGATCGCGGTCCTCGGTCGGGACGATGTGGTCGACGGTGGCGTGGGTGCGCTCGGGGTAGGCGACCTCCAGGTCGCGCTCCCGGAGCATGCCGAACGCCTGGGGGCTGGTGACTTCGTGGACGAGGTGGAGGCCAACGAACAACTGGGTCTGGCCGGTCGGGAGTTCGGTCACCTTGTGGCGGTCCCACACCTTGTCGTACAGGGTGCCCTCGCTCATGCTGACCACCGGGTGTTCACTACGGCGGAATACCCCGCACTATGCGTCTCTACGTCCGAAAATGCGCGTACGAAGTTCATCGTGGGCTCCCGGTTACTCCTCTACCGCCTCGTTTTCCGCGCCGCGCTGGAAGACTCGATTCGCACCCTCGCCGTAGGGCGGCGTGTGGTCGACGTCCTCCATGGTGGCCGAACCCGCTGGTTCGGCCTCCGGGCGTCCGCCGTCGGCGGCCACGACCGGGCCGCGCTCGAACGGCCGGTTGATGGCCCCGCGGGCGGTGTACGGGTGGGTGTGGTTGACGTCGCTCATGGTTCGGTCGGTCGATTCTCGCGTCGCGTCGGGTCGGTCGGTTCGGTTCATCGGTTTCAGTCGTCGGCTTGCACTCGCGTCTTCTCGGACTCGTCGTCCTCGTTCGATTCCTCGGCCTGCTCGTCGGCCCACGCGAAGAGGTCGCGCAGGCGCGCGCCCACGTCCTCGATGTCGTGGTTGACGTCGGCCTCCTTGTGCTGACGGTAGACCGGCCGGCCGGTCTGGTTCTCGGCGATCCACTCGCGGGCGAACTCGCCGTTCTGGACCTGTTCGAGCGCCTCCTCCATGTTCTCGCGGACGCCCTCGTCGACGATGGCGGGGCCGCGGGTCAATCCGCCGTACTCTGCGGTGTCCGAGACGGAGTCCCACATCTCGCGCATCCCGCCCTCGTACATCAGGTCGACGATGAGCTTCATCTCGTTCAGGCACTCGAAGTAGGCCATCTCGGGGCTGTAGCCGGCGTCGACCAGCGTCTCGTAGCCCACTTTGATGAGTTCGGTGATACCGCCACAGAGCACCGCCTGCTCGCCGAACAGGTCGGTCTCGGTCTCCTCGCGGAACGAGGTTTCCACGACGCCCGCGCGGGCACAGCCGATGGCCTGCCCGTAAGCGAGCGCCTCCTGCTTGGCGTCGCCGGTCGCGTCCTGGTAGACCGCCAACAGGCCGGGCGTCCCCTCGCCGTTCTCGTAGTTCCGCCGGACGAGGTGGCCCGGCGACTTCGGCGCAATCATCGTCACGTCGACGTCCTCCGGGGGCTCTATCTGGCCGTAGTGGATGTTGAACCCGTGGGCGAACTGGAGCGTGTCGCCCGCCTCCAGGTTCTCCTTGATGTCCTCGTACACCGCGGACTGGACCGTGTCGGGCACCAGCACCGAGACGATGTCGGCGTCGGCGGCGGCCTCCTTCGGGGTCGTCACCCGCAGACCGTCGGCCTCCGCGGCGTCCCGCGACGAGGAGTCCTCGCGCAGACCCACGATCACGTCCACGCCGCTGTCGGCGAGGTTCTGGGCGTGTGCGTGGCCCTGGCTGCCGTAGCCGAGTACGGCCACGGTCTTGCCTTCGATGTGCGAGCTATCGGCGTCGTCGTCGTAGTACACTGTCGTGTCGAATTCGTCAGTCATCGTCTGAAGTCTCCTTCTGTATCTGCAGGTCGGTCTGGTTGACGGTGCTCTCGGCCGACGCGGCGGGTGATTCGCCCGGGGTGGTCGGCGTGTCGCCCCGCGAGAGGGCGGTCTGGCCGGTCCGGGCGATTTCGATGATGCCGAACTGCCGGAACGCGTCGACCGCGTCGTCGATCTTCTGGTGGTCGCCGGTGATCTGGACCGTGATGGTCCGCGGGCCGGCGTCCAGCGTCTGGCCCTCGTACATTTGGGTGATGGCGTGGACCTTGTCGGGTTCCTCGCCACGGACCTTCAGCAGGACGAGTTCGGCCCGGACCGCGTCGTCGTCGAGTTCGCCGACGGCGATGACGGGCACGAGCTTCTCGACCTGCTTCTTTATCTGGTCGATGCCGGCGTCGGTTTCCTCGACGACCAGGGTGATGCGGGCGTGGCCCTCGACCGTGGTCGAGCCGACGGTGAGGCTCTCGATGTTGAACTGGCGCCGGGAGAAGAGTCCCGACACCTTCGCCAGCACGCCCGGTTCGTGCTCGACCAGCGCCGAGACGACCGCTTTCCGGGTGTCCTGTTCAGCGTGGGCCTCAGGGTCGATGCGCTCGCCCTGGGCATTGCGCCGACCCGTCGGTTGGGGGCGCTCCTCGGGCGCGGGCCCTTGCAGTCCCCCGGTCACAGCTGACCCTCCTCCAGCGCGAACTCGCCGTTGGCGCCGCCCGAGGGGACCATCGGGTAGACGTTCGCGTCGGGGTCGATGCGGAAGTCGATGACCGACGGACCGTCGTATGCCATCGCGGCCTCGACGGCGTCGGCGACCTCGTCGTAGTCCGAAACCGCGAAGCCCTGCGCGCCGAACGCCTCGGCGATCTTGTCGAACTCGGGGCACCAGTCGTACTCGGAGGCCGAGTGGCGGCCCTCGAAGAAGGCGTCCTGCCACTGGCGGACCATCCCGATGTACTCGTTGTTGAGCACCGCGACCGTGATGTCGAGGTTCTCGCGGACCGCGACCGCGAGTTCCTGGAGCGTCATCAGGAACGAGCCGTCACCTTCGACGGCGACGACCTGTTGGTCGGGCGCGGCCAGTTTCGCGCCGATGGCCGCGGGCAGGCCGTAGCCCATCGTCCCCAGGCCGTGGCTCGAAACCCACGTCCGGGGCTGGGTGAACGTCCAGTACTGGACCGCCCACATCTGGTGCTGGCCGACGCCGGTCGTGACGATGGCGTCGTCGTCGGTGGCCTCGTCCAGCGCCTCGACGACGAACTGCGGTTTCAGCGGTTCGTCGTCGGGCGTCTGATAGTCCATCGGGTATTCGGCCTTCCACTCGCGGCACTGCTCGCGCCACGCCTCGGCGTCCGGGGCGCGCTCCATCTCGGCGCCGACCTGTTCGAGGACGGTGCCGGCGTCGCCGACGACCGCCACGTCGGCCTTGACGTTCTTCGAGATCTCGGCGGGGTCGATGTCGACGTGGACGACCTCGGCCTCGGGCGCGAACGTCTCGACGCCGCCGGTGAGTCGGTCGTCGAACCGACAGCCGATGGCGAACAGCACGTCGCAGTGGGTCGTCGCCATGTTGGCGTAGCCGGTGCCGTGCATCCCGACCATCTCCATCGCGAGTTCGTCGTCCTCGGGGTAGACGCCCACGGCGGGCATCGAGGTGGCGACCGGAATGCCGTACTCGCGGGCGAACGCCCGCAGTTCCTCGCTGGCGTCCCCCTTGACGACGCCGCCGCCCGCCAGGATGACGGGCTTCTCCGCGCGTTCGAGCGTGCGCGCGGCCGCGGCGACCGACTCGGCGTCGGCCTCGGTCGCGGGGTTGTACGTCTCGGGCGTCGCGGGTTCACCCGGGTCGGCCGCCGTCTGGGCGTTGGTCACGTCCTTCGGCAGGTCGACCAGCGTCGGCCCGGGTCGCCCTTCGGCGGCCAGTTCGAAGGCCTCGCCCACCGTCGGCCCCGCCTCGTCGGCGGTCTGGGCGAAGTAGTTGTGTTTGGTGATGGGCGCGGTCATCCCGGTGGTGTCCGTCTCCTGGAAGGCGTCGCTCCCGACGAAGTTCGTCGGGACCTGGCCGGTCAGCGCGACCATCGGGTCCGAGTCCATGCTGGCGTCGGCGAGGCCGGTCGCGAGGTTGGTCGCGCCCGGTCCCGACGTCGCCAGGCAGACGCCGGGCGTACCCGAGACGATGCCGTAGGCGTCGGCGGCGTGGGCGGCCGCCTGCTCGTGGGCCATCATCACGTGGCGCAGTTCCGAGTCGTACAGCGCGTCGTAGACGGGCATGATGGCTCCGCCCTGGACGCCGAACAGCGTCTCGGCGCCCGCGCGTTCGAGCGCGGCGATGACGGCCTGAGCGCCCGTCCGAACGGGATTCGGCTCGGCTGCGCCGTCTTCGGACGCGGCGTCCGCGGATTCGGACTCGTCGGCGTCGGCGGACTCGGCGTCCGCCTCGTCCTCGGTCCGTCGCGGCGACGCGGACTCACTCACGGGTGGTCCCTCCGTTGGTCGGGGTTCGATACTGCTGTCGTGTCTGTGTGGTATTTCGTGTCACGTTCGGCGGTCGAGCGCGCGCTGGCTCTGGAGACGATGCAAACTGGAAACCGATTCGGAGGAGAGGTGTAGTAGGGGCTCAGGCCCCTACAATAATCACGCGCTCGACGGCCGCGACGCTCTCGGTCTGCGAGGGCGTCTGCGGAGCGTACGGCGACCGTCGCATCGTTATGGACAGTGTACCGTGCCGGAAGGTTATAACCCTTACTCGCCGGGCAACGATTGCGCGAACCGGCCGACCCTGTCACGCCCGCCGCGCGCGGCTGGCGGGTCGGGGCGAACGCCGGAACGGGCATTACGCGCTCGCCTCCCGTTCCTTCCGTGAGACGCCGACCTCGCGGGCGAACCGCTCCAGGTCGGCGACCGTGACGCGGTTCTTCTCCGCGCCGTGGTCCTTGACCCGGCGCGTGACCTCCCGGACCTCGTCGTCGGTCGGCGAGAAGCCCCGCTCGTCCAGGCGCTTGCGCACCGAGTTGGTGCCGGTGTGCTTGCCCAGCACGAACTCCCGCTGGGCGCCGACCATCTCGGGGGTCATGCAGCCCGGCTCGAAGGTGTCGCTGTTCTCGATGACGCCCGCCGCGTGGATGCCGCTCTCGTGGGCGAAGGCGTTGTCGCCGATGACCGGCTTGTTGGCCGGCACCGGCACGTCGCTGTAGGTTTCGACCATCGAGGAGATCTCGGCGATGCGAGTCGTCTCGATGCCGGTGTCGACGCCGTAGACGGCCTCGGCGGCCATCACGACCTCCTCGTAGGCCGCGTTGCCCGCGCGCTCGCCGATACCGTTGATCGAAACCTGGGCCTGGTCGGCCCCGGCCTCGAAGCCGGCCAGCGCGTTGGCCGACGCCAACCCGAAGTCGTCGTGGGTGTGGACGTCGATGCGCGCGTCGGTGTGCTCTTTGACCGTCTTCACCAGGTCGGCGAAGCGCGTCGGCGTGGCGACCCCGCAGGTGTCGGGGATGTTGATCCACTCGACGCCCGCCTCGGAGACGGCCTCGACCATCTCGACGAGGAACGCCTCGTCGGTCCGAGTGGCGTCCATCGGCGAGAACATCGGCGTCGCGCCCGACTCCGCGACGCGTTCGACGGCGCTCACGGAGCGTTCCTTGACCTCTTCGCGCGTAGCGTGCATCGAATCCTCGATCTGGACGTCGCTGGTCGACGCGAAGACGTGGACCATCTCGACGCCGGAGTCGATGGCCGCTTCGACGTCCTTGTCGACGACGCGCGCCAGCCCGCAGGTCGTCGCCGACGTGCTCGCGGCGATGTCGCTGACGGCCTCGAACTCGGCGTCCGAGTTGACCGGGAACCCGGCTTCGATGACGTGGGTGCCCATCTCGTCGAGCGCGGCCGCGATGGCGCGTTTCTCGTCGTAGGAGAAGGATGTACGCGGTGCCTGTTCGCCGTCGCGCAGGGTGGTGTCGAAGACCCGTACAGACTCGAACTCAGTAGTGGTAGCTAACGTACCCTCGAAGAACTCGACCCCCCCGACTGGTGTCGGAGGAGTGCATGTCGTGATCTGACATTGTACTCTGACGTGGGGCCATTCTCCTATTTAAGGCTACCGCTGAGACAGGTGCGGTCGGGCGCGAGACAGGTCCGGACGGACACCGGACAGACAAAACCGCAAGCAAGCAACGACCTGATACTGTGGATACGTCTTTATACATCCTAATACGCCTGCGTCGGATAGCTGACTTAAGGTGGAGTCCGGCGCGGGATTCGGACGGACGTCACGGGTTCGCGCAGTGGCGCGCGACTCGCGTGCCACTGCGGAGCGACGGTCGGGGTACTACTCGCACAACGTCGGGCCACTTCGAGCCACGGTCCGGCACCTACCGACGCCCACTGCCCGGTCGTACTCGAAACGGCGCTTTCCGGGGGGCCACACGCCTAAGTGTGGGGGCGTCGTAGCTCCGATGCTATGGCGAACGAGGAAGTTACCGACCTGCTGAAGAAGGCTTACGCCGACGAGATCGAGACAGTGATGAACTACCTGACCAACTCCATCGTCCTCGACGGCGTGAGCGCCGAAGAGGTCAAGGAGAGCCTCGAAGCCGACATCCAGGAGGAGCTCGGCCACGCCGAATTGCTCGGCCAGCGGCTCAAGCAACTCGACGAGCGCCCGCCGGCCTCCTACGACTTCGAGGCCCGGCAGGAGAGCCTCCAACCGCCGGAGAACAGCACCGACGTGCTGTCGGTCATCAATGGCGTGCTCGACGCCGAGGAGGACGCCATCGAAACCTACCGGTCACTCATCACGGCCGCGGGCGACGAGGACCCCGTGACCGAGGACATCGCGGTCACCATCCTGGCCGACGAGGAGGCCCACCGGACGGAGTTCCGCGGCTTCAAGCGCGAGTACGAGAGTTAGTAACGTCGCGACAGCATCGAGTCGCGCTTCACACGGCCGCGGCCGAGCGAGCGACGGCGAAATTTTATCGGCGTTCCGCGGACGCTTCGACGGGCGATGTTTCGGGGAAACCGACGTTCTCCCGAGCGCCCGACCTGACCCGAAACTCCGAGCGATATTAGCAAACGTTCCGACATTTCAGCAGGGGCAAGGATTTTGCCGGGGGAGTGCGAGCGACCGCGTATGACTAGTGGTTTCGACCTCGACCTCCAGACGGTCGAGCAGGAGATACAGCCCGAAAGCGACGAGGAGACGCCCGGAGAACGCCGAATCGTCCTCGGCGTGCTCGACGCGACGAGCGACCAGCGCGAGTGGTTCGACGTCGTGGACCGCGGCGACGTGCTCGTCCTCTCGGTCGACGGCGACCTGAGCGACCTGGCCGGCGACCTCGCGCCGATGGTCAAAGAGCGCGGCGGCAACGTCGTGCACTTCCGACAGTTCCTCATCGTCTCGCCGGCCGACGTGAGCATCGACGCCGACCGACTCCGATAGCCGGCCGAGTCGCATCCCACCGCCGGTCGGCGGCGGGACGCAAATCGGACGTATAGCAGCCGTCGGTAGCATGGTTTCTTTATTCATAACTGTCCGTGTAACCGTCGCTCAATACAGAGCGTGTGTCTATCACTGCCACCGACGACTTGACCTACAGTTGTTAGAAACAGCGTGCTGAATAGAGGGCGCGTATCTCGCAAGAGATGGTCCAAAGCTTGCTACTGGAATCGTTCGATACAGAGGGTGAGTGTAGCATAGGAGTACGTTCGATTCGGCATGGACGATCGAAACAGGCGATAGGTACGTTCTATTAGCCCGTGTGCGCTTTACTATCGCCACGAGCGTCGAGCCAGAGTGTCGCCGTCCCAGTTATCACGACGAGGCCTGCATTTACGACGAGTAAGAGCAGGCCGCCACTGGCCTTGGCAGGCGCTCGTGACAGTAATGTTATTCCCCCAGCAGCTGCGGCCGGGACGAGTGCGAGGGCAGCGACGACGCCGACTAGCGTGTCTGTCCGATCTTCGTCGGTCGCTATCCCCGCCGCGATACCCGCCGCGGCAGCAGCAACGACGCTGTACCAGCCGACCGTAACGCGTTCCTCGAGTAGTGGTTTCTCGATGAGGTTCGCCTCAGGTGGGAGAACTCCTGTCGTGTTCAGTATCATCGTCGTGACGATAGCCCCAGCAGTCGCAGCCAAAAGACCGACGAACGCGACCAAGACCCCGAATCCGGCTCGATTCAACCGGTTGGCAGCAAGGCCAGCGGAAACGAGTTCCAAAGGCGTCAACGCCGGGGCAACGACCATCGCGCCGATGAGGATTGGAATCGAGTTGGTTAGGAGAGCCACGCCAGCAAGCACACCGGACATCGTCATCAAAACAAGATACGACGTATCAAGGCCGACCTGTTCGTTGAGGTTCTCACACTTTTCGACGAGTGAGACTCCGGGAGACATATCGAAGAAACACGGGCGTGTCGGTTGAAACAATTGCGACTATGCGAGAGTGTCTAATGATGGAACTCCTGCCGTACTATTGCACTCTTCTTCGCCCCATCTACCCTCTGTGTTCAGCACGCACCCCGCAATACCATCTGTAACTGACATAATTCTCATGGTCAATTCGCACCACACATTGATCAAAACCATCGGATTAGCTACGGACTCGAAACTGGGCAAAGAAACCGTGCTACAAGCTACTGATAGGCGTCTTCTCAGGAAACCCGGGCGACTCCCTCGAAACGCAGAGCGTCACCGAAACGTCAGGTAGTGGCCGTCGGGGTCGCGCACGCGGACGCCGCCGTCGCCGTCCAGTTCCTCGACCGCGCACGCCCGGTCGGCGACGGCGTCGGCCGCCGCGTCGGGGTCGTCGGCCGAGAACCCAACGTCCACGTGGAGTCCACCGCGGGCGTCGGCGATGCCGCGCTGGGGTTCCCAGAGTTCGAGGTCGACCGGGCCGGCGAGTCGGACCCGACGTCGCTCGTCACCCCGGTCGACCGCCTCGAAGCCGAGCGCCCGATAGAACGACTCGGCGCGCGCGAGGTCCTCGACCTCCAGGACGATCTCGAACACGCCGGAGATGGCGTCCTCGCCCGACCCGACGCTCCCGATTTCGACGCAGTTCCCGTCGGGGTCGTAGAAGTACAGCGACCGCGACCCGCCGAAGTCGAACTCCGAGAGGTCGAACTCGGCGTCGAGGCGGTCGCGCCACGACTCGTAGCGGTCCGGCGGCGCGGCGAAGGCGTAGTGGGTGTGGACGCCGCCTCGCGGCACCGGGCCCGGTTCGCGAAGCCGTAGCTCCGTCTCCCCCGCCGAGAGCGCCACTTCGCCGTCGGTTTCGTCGACGACCGGTAAGTCGAGGTGGTCCTCGTAGAACGCGCGGGCGCGGTCGAGATCCTTCGCTTCGAGCGCCAGCCAGCGCAACCCCGAGAGCATCGCTCGGGAGGTACGCGAGCCGTGCGCTTAAACCGTCGGGAACGGGGTCTTTGTAGGTCGAGTCCGTAGCCGCCGACATGCCACTCAAACGGAGCAACCCGGCGACCGACTTCGAGGAGATAGACCGCTGGGACGGCGGCGTCGGCTGGATCGCCCACCCCGACGAGTCGATGGAGCGCGCCAGCCACGCGCTCGCCGTCGACGGTGCGGTGTGGGTGGTCGACCCGGTGGACGCGCCGGACGTGGACGACCTCGTCGGCGAGTTCGGCGAGGTCGAAGGCGTCGTCGTCCTGCTGAACCGCCACTACCGGGACGCCGACCGAATCGCGCGGCGTCACGACGTTCCCGTCTACGTCCCCTCGTGGTTCGACCGACCGGACGACGTGACCGCCCCGGTTCGGGGGTTCGAGAACGGACTCCCCGAGTCGGACTACCGCCTGCTGAAGGTCGTCGACTCGTTCGGCTGGCAGGAGGCCGCCCTCTACGACGGCGAAACCGGGACGCTCGTCGTTCCGGAGGCGGTCGGGACCGCCCCGTTCTTCCGCGCGAAGGGCGAACGCCTCGGTGTCCACCCGATGCTCAGGCTGACCCCGCCGCGCGTGCTCCGCGGTTTCCGACCCGAGCGCGTGCTGGTCGGGCACGGCCGGGGCATCCTCGACGGCGCCGGCGACGCGCTGTCGACGGCGCTCGGCGGCGCGCGCCGCCGAGCGCCCGGCCTGTTCGTGCGGACGGTCCGGGCGCTCCTGACGAACTGACTCGCGGGGTTCCGGTCGAACGATTCGACGGAAACCACTCTCCCGACGGAAACTACTCCTTGCGGGCGGTAAATTTTTGTCGCCATCGGCTCAAATCCCCACCGTGAGCATCGTCCGAGGGGTACGAGCGGGGAGTCTCGGAGGAGGCGGCCGGTGACCGTCTCGTTCGAATCGCTGGCCCGGCCGCCGGGCGTCGAGATACGCGACCGCATCGAGCGTCGGTCGTTCGCGCTCCACACCTCCGGGCGTCCGGACCCGCGACCGGTCGCGACCGACGACTTCGCGTTCCCCGTGGACGCCGCCGTCGCCGTGACCACCGACCGCGTCGTCCTGCCGCAGGTCGTCGTGGGCTACGTCCGGGACGACGAGGGGTCGATGGAACAGGAGATCGTCAACGGGACCAGCCGCGAGCTTCCGCCGGGGAGGTACGACGTGGAACTGTGCGCCCCGATGAAGGTCTACCTCCGGGTCGAGAGCGGAATCTCGGTCGCGGCCGACCGCGACCGCGTCCGACTCGACTTCGCCCCCGAAACCGAGGTGCGGGTCGGCGCTCGCTCCCACCACGAGCGCCCCGAAGCGACGGTGACGACCACCGCCGACCCGCGGGACGTGATGAAGGCCGTCTCGACGTTCGGGTCGGCGCTCAAGACCACCTCGCCCGAGCGGAGTTTCCCGACCCTGCGGGGACACCCGCCGCTGGTCGAACTCGGCGACGAACTCCGGATTCCGCCCGAACTCGACGTCCCGGAAACGGGCATCAGGCTCGAACTGCCGCCCGAGCACCGGTACGTCTTCGTCGCGGCGCCGCTGGCGTTCTACCTCGGCGCCGAGGTGGTCCCCGGTTCGACGCCGCGACTGGTCACCGAAAGCGGATTCGCCTACGACCTCGACGGGCCGGAGGGCTACGAGCGGGCGGTCGAACGGACCCTGAAGCGGACGTTCCTCCTCGATTGCCTCGTCCGGACCGAGGGCTACTACGAGGTCGACCTCCACGAGCGAACCGAAATTGAACCGCTCGTCGACCTCGACTTCGCGGCGTTGTACGACGCGCCGCTGGCCGAGCGAATCGAAGCGTACCTCTCCGTTCCGTGGAGCGTCGTCGCCGACCACGTCCCGGCCTGGAAACTGACGACCCACGTGACGCCGACCGCGGAGAACGTCGAGTCGCTCCCGTTCGTCGTGAACGACCTCGCGGTCGTGCGGACGCCCAGTCTCCGGACGCGCTCGCTACCGCGGCAGTCCGACGTCATCGGGGAGTTCGCCCGCGACTCCGAGTTCACCCGGAGCACGGCCGACTCGAGCGCGGAGATTCCCGTCGTCCGACCGGAGCGGTCGGACTCGGTCGAGGAGGCGTGGATCGGCGACCACGCGCCGATGGACGCGAGCAAGGCGACGACCGCGGCGTTCAGGAATCGGCTCTCCCGCGACGTCTCGGCGGAGACGGTCGACATCACCGTCGTCTGCAACGACACGGAGATGGGCGACGAGCGCGACCTCGCGGCCGAGGTGTACGGTTCCCGCGAGAACCTCCCGTTCGACGTGACGGTCCGGCGCGACCTCACCACCGACGAACTGCGAGCGGTGCTCGAAACCGAGGCGGCGTTCCTCCACTACATCGGTCACATCGGCGAGGAAGGCTTCCGGTGCGCCGACGGCCACCTCGACGCGACGACCCTGGAGTCGGTCGGCGTCGAGGCCTTCATCCTCAACGCGTGCAGGTCCTACGAACAGGGACTGGCGCTCGTCGAGGCGGGGAGCGTCGGCGGCGTCGTCACGTTGAGCGACGTCATCAACAGCGGCGCGGTCCGGGTCGGGAAGACGATGGTTCGACTGCTGAACCGCGGGTTCCCGCTGCGCGCGGCGCTGTCCATCGCGCGCGGCCGGAGCATCGTCGGCAACCGGTACATCGTCGTCGGCGACGGCAACGTCGACGTCGTTCAGACCGAAAGCGGACTCGCGGTGCTCCTCGACGTCGACACCGAGGGAACCGACTTCGAGGTAACTCCGAGGACACACGTCGCCAATCAGGGCGGGATGGGCGGGTTCTTCACGCCGCACGTCGGCGGCGACGAGTACCACCTCGTGTCGGGCGAGCACGGACCCTTCTCGCTCACCCGGGAGGAACTGGCGCTGACGCTGAGCGCCGAGAACGTTCCGGTCAGAATAGACGGTGAGTTCGCGTGGAGTCGGTCTATCGACGTCGACTCGCTGTAGCTCTCTTCCGTTTGCGGTTTACGGTCCGATACAGGTCCCCGCGTACGCGCCGGCGGCGCTTCCCGCCTGGGTGAGTAGCAGCACCATCGTGAACAGGACGCCCATCATTCGCGGATTCTCTGCGAAGTACGTGCTCATGTCAGTCTCTGCCATGACAGCCGCAACTCCACTCGCCACCAATATAAATTTTTTGACAATAGGTTCGACAGATAATCGTCTGACGAGAAGCGGACAGTTGGCAGACGATCGGAACGCGCTCAACGTTCGTCGCGGTAGCGGCGAAGACAGGGCGCTCCGTCACGTTGGGTGGGCGATGGCGTTATACCCGAACGCGACCAAGCGATGGCGTGGTTTACGTCACTCGGGGCCTCGTCGACGCGCTGCTCGAACTCGCGGCGGGGGCCGAACCGGAGGCGCTGACGATCGCGCTCGCGGTGACGCCCGTCGAGCAGTTGGAGGGCGAGGCCGACGCACCCGCGGGAACGCCGGTGTTCACGCACTTCTACCCGCCCGAGACAGGCCGGTCGCTGACCGCCGTGTTCGGCGTCGACCTCTCGATTCCCGCCGGACAAACCCAGGGCCGGTTCATCTCCCACCCGAAGGGGAACCTCGGTGTCGACAGGACCGACGACTTCGCCGAGGCCATGCTGGTCGCGGTACCGCCCTGGGACGACGCATCGCTTGCCGCCTTCGACCGCTCGGGCCGTCGCCAACCCCTGGAGATCCTCGACGCCGAACCGCCGACCGAGTCGTTGGCCTGACCGTCGGCGGGACGGCGCCGGAAACGAGAGCGGTCGAACCCACGACGCCGCGGCGTCGTCGGTTCGACCGTTCGGGAAACGACTATTCGAGGTACCCCAGTTCGCGGAGTTGGCCCGTTATCTCCTCGAACTGCGCCTCGGTGAGTCTGCCCTCCTTCTGGTGCTGGATGACGATGCTCCGGAGCAGAAACCGCACGAGGTCGCTCGTGCTGGAGAAACTCGTTCCTTCGATGGTTTCGTCGACCCGGTCGGCGAGGTCCTTCGGAATCGACACCGTGGTGTACTCCGTCATACCCGAAGGTGGGACGCCGCGCGGGATAGATTTTGTGTCCTCCCGCGGGTCGGAGTCGTTTCTAGGTCGGTCCTACGGTTACAAGTCGTCCTCTGCCGACCACGAACATCATCGACTGAGGCAGTGGCTGCAACGAGAGAATCTTCGAACGCGCGGCCCCTTTCAGTCCCACCCTGCCGGTTGATTCACCGGTCGTCTGCGAAAGTACGAATTTCTGTTCTTAGAACCCCGCGCACTGGCGCGGTCACGTGCCGCGCCAACCTCGCCCGAAAGATGAGCGAGTGACTACAAGGAACGAGCGAATCGGCCGGGGACGATCGACGTTTGGTCTGCGCTCCGCTGGGCAGTGAAGCGTTCGTCCCATAGCCCCAGTCGATCACCGAACTTCCCCTTCACATCCCCATGTCGCTCGCGGCCTCCGGCACGGGGAGGTCGTTCGGGTCGACGCCCAGCAACTCCCCCGCGTGGTCGAGCGCCATGTCGAATCCGTAGTAGCGTTCGAGTTCATCGCCGTCGGCGGTCGGGCGAACCTTCAGCATCGCGTAGCCCTCGACGTTCTGGGCGATGGCGGCGGTGGCCCCGTCGCCGTCGAATTCGAGGACGCGCTCGTCGTCGGTCTCGTAGTAGCGAGCGGCGACGCCGCCGGCGCTCGCTTCGCGGTCGGTCATGGCCGGGGCTTCGGAGTCCCGATAGTCGAAGCTACCGATTCGCGGCGACCGGCGACCCGGCGCGCAAGCGAAACTGACGTACCGCCGGAGTTCAACCGGACGACCATGACCAAGTGGCTCCAGAGCGGTCGTCGCCGGGACCTCTGCGCGTTACTGTACGAGGCCGACGAACTCCGCGGCCAGAAGCTCAAGACCACCCTCGAAGCCCACTACGAGGGCCACTTCGACTCGAAGTCGTTCTACGGCGCGCTCGACTCGCTGGTCGAGAAGGGGTTCGTCGAGCGCCGGACGGAGGGCATCTACGACACCTACGCGCTCACGGGGGCGGGCGAGCGCACGCTGGAAGCGCACTACGAGTGGCTGAAGGAGCGGGTTGAGCCGAGCGAGTAAGCGAAAACGTTCGAAGAGAGAGGCCGAAGGCGGAGCCGCGTCAGTTCAGCAGTTCGTTCGCGATGGTGTTACGCAGGACCTCGCTGGTCCCCTCGTAGATCTCGTTGAGTTTGGCGTCGCGGTAGTACCGCTCGGCGGGGAAGTCCTTGGTGTAGCCGTAGCCGCCGTGGATCTGGATGCCCTCGTTGGCGACCTCCCGACTAATTTCGGAGGCGTAGAGCTTCGCCTGCGCGGCGTGCTTGATGTAGTCCTCGCCGCGTATCTTGCGGTCGGCCGCGCGGTGCATCAGCATCTTGGCAGCCTGGACCTTGGTGTCCATGTCGGCGAGTTTGTGCTGGATGGTCTGGAACTCCGAGATGGGCTGGTCGAACTGCTCGCGGTCCTGGGAGTACGCCAGGGCGTCTTCGAGCGCGCCGCGGGCGAGGCCGATGGACCGCGCCGCGATGGTGATGCGCCCGCCGTTGAGCGTCTTGAGCGCGTGGACGAACCCGCGCCCCTCGTTGCCGAGCAGGCGGTCCTCGGGGATGCGCATGTCGTCGAAGCGCAGTTCTGCGGTCGGACAGCCCTTGTCGCCGAGTTTGTCTTCGGTGCCCTCGACGTAGAAGCCGTCGTCCTCCTCGGGACGGACGACGAACGACGAGATGCCCTTGTTGCCCGCCTCGGGGTCGGTCTTGGCGAACAGCGTGACGGTGTCTGCGACCGAGCCGTTCGATATCCAGAGCTTTCCGCCGTTGACGACGTACTCGTCGCCGTCCTTCTCGGCGGTGGTGTCCATCGCGGGGACGTCCGAACCCGCGCCGGCCTCCGAGAGCGCGAACGCGCCGATGTCCTCGCCGCGGTTGAGCGGGGTGAGGTACTCCTGCTTCTGGTCCTCGTCGCCGAACTCGTAGAGCATGTTGCCCGCGAGGCTGGTGTGGGCCGCGACCACGGTGCCGAGGCCGCCCGACCCGCGCGAAATCTCTTCGAGGCCGATGGCGTAGGAGTGGTAGTCGAGGCCCGCACCGCCGTACTCCTCGGGGAACGGCATCCCCATCAGGCCGAGTTCGGCCATCTCGGAGACGAGGTCGGCCGGGAACTCGTCCTCCTCGTCGATTTCGGCCGCCCGGGGCTTTATCTCCTCGTCGGTGAACTCCGCGACCATGTCGCGAATCTGCTTCTGCTCCGCGGAGAGGCTGAAGTCCATGCGCAAAACTTGCGTCCAATCGGTCCTTTAGTTTTCCCTTCGGGTGCGAGGGGCGACTCGCTCACGCTCGGCGCCCCTCGAAAATAGCGAGCGAGGAGCGAAGCGACGACTTACGAGACGCGAGGGCCGCCTCGCGTCTCGTCCTCAGAACAGTTTCCGGCGAACGTCGTCGGCCGCGACCGCACCCTGCACCAGGAAGGACAGCCCCTTGTGGCGGTGGGCTACGCTCGCCATCCCGAGCAGGAGGAACGCCTGCGCGGGCTTGCCGTTCCGGAGTTTCAGGGCCGCCTGCGCGACCAACGAGAGCGCGTTCAATTTCCCCTTGTTCAGTCCCAGCGGTGCGCCGACCAGCACCTTCGCGGCGTCCTTCGGACTCGGTGGCATGACGCGAAAGACGACCGCGTCCGGCAAAAGGATTTGGACGAGTCCGGCCCGGTCGACCGGGAAATCCGAAGATAGCCCCGATTCCGTACTGGGAACCGCGGCGGTACTGGGGGACGGTTCTGTCCCCGACGCCGTCCGGACGACGAAACCCCGAATCGGGGGCGTCGGCCGACCGCAACCAAGTTCTCTCCGGGAGGTCAGAATCACGTAAACCTCAGTAATGTTGGAAGAAATCCCTGTCTCATTGCTCAAGCTTTTCAGGCTCGGGGTCCAAGGTGTCGAAAGTCAATGGACACGGAGCCTCCCAGCGAGCGCCGTGCGGTCCCCGAAACGGAGTGGTGTTTCGAGGCCGTAGAGGGCGTCTCTCGGACGTTTGCCATCACTATCGACGTGCTAGAGGAGCCGATGGCCTCGGCCATCTGCATCGGGTACCTCCTCTGTCGAGTCCCCGATACGGTCGAGGACGCCGGACACATCCCCGCCGACGAGCAGGCCCGACTGCTCGACGCCTACGACCGGGCGCTCGACCCCGACGACTCGACCGGGGTCGAGACGTTCCAACGGAAGGTCGAATCGTGGCTGCCGCCCGAGGACGAGTGCGACGACGACTGGCGGGTCGTCGCCGAGGTCGACCGCGCCTTCCGGGCGTTCGAGGCCCAACCGCCCTCGATTCGCCGGGCGGTCCGCGAACCGGTCCGCGAACTCGTCTCCGGGATGGAGATGTTCGTCGACCGCTACGCCGACGACGGCGGCCTGCGCATCCAGACCCCGGGCGAACTCGAGGAGTACTGCCACTACGTCGCGGGCACCGTCGGCGAACTCATCACCAACCTCGCCACCCGGGGCGACGTCGACCCCGAGCGCGAACAGCAACTGTACGAGCGCGCCGAGTCGTTCGGCCGCCTGCTCCAACTGGTCAACATCTCGAAGGACGTCTACCTCGACTACCACGAGGAGAACAACGTCTACCTCCCCGAGACGTGGCTCCGCGACGAGGGCGTCTCGCCCGACGAGGTCTGCGACCCCGAGAACCGGGCCGGCGTCGCCGCTGTCGTCCGCCGGACCGCCGACCGGGCGCGAGGCTACCTCGACGAGGCCCAGGCGTACCTCGAATCGGTCCCGCTGGAGCGGGGCAACACGCTCGCGGCGTGGGCCATCCCGTACCTGCTGGCGGTCGGCACCCTCCGGGAGGTCCGCGACCGACCGGAGGACGCGCTCCGGGAGGCCGGCATCAAGATCGCTCGCAAGGAGGTCCACGCGGTCATCGCGGCGTTCGCGGCGGGGGCCGACCGGGAAGCCGTGGGCGAGATTCGGGAGGCCATTGCCCGGGGGCCGCTCCACCGCACCGACGCGACGTGACGCGAGAGAGAACGAATTACCGCACGTCGAACCGAGTCGACCGCCGGTCCGGGGGTCGACTCAGTACTCGTAGAATCCTTTTCCGGTCTTCTTCCCGAGGTCTCCGGCGTCCACCTTTCGCTTGAGGAGGTAGGCGGGCTTGTAGCGGTCGCCGAGTTCCTCGAACAACGTCTCGCTCGCGTCGAGACAGATGTCCAGACCGATGTGGTCGGCGAGTTCGAGCGGCCCCATCGGGACGTTCGTGCCGAGTTTCATCCCCTTGTCGACGTCCTCCTTCGTGGCGACGCCCTCGTCGTAGGCCCGGATGCCCTCGTTTATCCACGGCATCAGGATGCGGTTGGTGACGAAGCCGGGCTTGTCGTCGGACTCCCAGGTTTCCTTGCCGAGCGCCTCGGCGAACTCGTGGGCGAACTCGGTCACCTCGTCGTAGGTCTTCTCGCCGACCACGACCTCGACGCCCGTCATGACCGGCACGGGGTTCATGAAGTGGAGGCCGACGACCTGGGATTCGCGCTCGGTCGCGGCGGCGATGGTCGTGATCGAGAGCGTGGAGGTGTTCGTGGCGAGGATCACGTCCTCCGGCACCGCCTCGTCGAGGTCGGCAAAGATGTCCTGCTTGACGTCCATGTTCTCGACGGCGGCCTCGACCACGACGTCGCACTCGGCGAGGTCCGACAGTTCCGTCGTCCCCTCGATGCGCTCTTTCGCCGCCTCGGCCTCCTCCTCGCTCAGTTTCTCCTTGGAGACGAAGCGTCCGAGGCTGTCCTCGATGGTGTCGAAGCCGTTCCGGACGAACTCCTCCTTGATGTCGCGCATTACCACGTCGTAGCCGTTCTGGGCCGCGACCTGCGCGATGCCGCTTCCCATCGTTCCCGCGCCGACTACGCCGACCGTCTCGATGTCGTCGAGCGTTCGTACCATGCCCGGCAATACTTGCGGTCGGGCCGTAAGCCTACCGAAGGTGGCCGGGCGGACGAGCGACTCTGCCACGTTCGTTCCAGATAGATACACGTACCCCCGGGCTGATTCGTCTCCCCTCCGCACGTCGACATGGGTTGGAGGGCGCTCCGTTCGAGGGAGACGGCACATCTCCTGAAAGTTCGAACCGCTGCGAACCGGTCCCAGAACTCCGTCGACGCCGATTCCTGACGGGGCCTCGAAAATCGGCCGACAGTGAACTCGCGCGAGCGAACTTCGAACGGTCGGATTTGCGTACACGACTCTTTCACCTTATACAAAACATTCAAGACAGATGAGTGTGAGTCCGAAATGAACTGGTGACGTCCCGTGAGCGAACACGCCCCTGACGACGAGAACACGAACGCCGCGGAGACGCCGTCGTCCGACGCGCAGGCGTCGGACGACCCCCGGAAATCGACCGACGACCTCCGGTCGGTCACCGACATCCGCTTCGTCGGCCCGGCGACCGCGGACGTCCTCGCCGAAGCCGACTTCGACGCGACCGGCATCGCCGAGAAGACGATTTCCTACGAGATGCTCGTCGACGCCGGCGTCAACCCCGGCGTCGCCACCCGCCTCCGGCGCGAACACTCCCTCCACTGGTCGTTCGGTGGCGACGAGGACTCCCTCGAACGCCGCTCGTCGAAGGTCCGCGGACTGCAGGACGAGGAGCGCGCCTGGGTCGCCGCGAGCAACGGCGACTGGGAGAACGCCGACCCCGAACCGACCGCCACCGCGACCGCCGACGGGAGCGGGGCGGCCGAGGCCGCCGAGGCCGCCTGGCGCGAGCGGAGCAAGCCCGACCCGGTGACCGACGTGCCGGGCGTGGACGCCGAAGTGGCCGAGCGACTCGCGGAGGGCGGGGTCACCTCGGTTCGGAGTCTCGCCACCGCCGACCCCGAACACGTCGCCGACTCGCTGAGCCTCGACCACGACCGAGTCGTCGAGTGGTGGAAGGCGGCCCGCAGACTCGCCTGATCGGTCTAGCTCTATTTTTACTATCTGAGTAGTAATTTCGCCGGGCGCTCGAACTCGCTCACGTCGCCTCTTTCGGGCGAAAACGCCATCTGTGAACGTCTGTCTCACCGTCGAGCTGACCATTAGACTCTTATGTGAGGTTATCGGAGTTTGGAATGGATGATTCCGCTGACCGACTCCCCAGTGACGCGCGACGGTAAATCTCTTATTCTCGCCATGGACCACGGTCTCGAACACGGTCCGTCGGCGGACTTCGATTCGGTGCCCGAATCGCTGAACCCCGAGACGGTCTTCGAGACGGCCACCCACGACGCCGTCACCGCCCTCGCCGTCCAGAAGGGTGTCGCCGAGACCTACTATCCGTCGTACGACGACGACGTGAACCTGCTGGCGAAGCTCAACGGCACGAGCAACCTCTGGATGGGCGAACCGTACTCGCCGACCAACTGGACGGTCGACTACGCCGCGGAACTCGGCGCCGACGCCGTGGGCTACACCGTCTACTCCGGGTCGAACCACGAACCGAGGATGTACGAGGAGTTCCGCGACGTCCAGGAGCGCGCCCACCGCGAGCACGACCTGCCGGTGGTCATGTGGTCGTACCCGCGCGGCCAGGGGCTGAAGAACGACACCAAGGAGAGCGTCATCGCCTACGCGACCCGCATCGCGCTCGAACTCGGCGCCGACATGGCGAAGGTCAAGTACCCCGGCACCCGCGAGTCGATGGAGTGGGCGGTCAAGTCGGCGGCCGACATGCCCGTCGTGATGTCGGGCGGGTCGAAGGTCAGCGACTACGAGTTCCTCTCCAGCGTCGAGGCTGTCATGGACGCCGGCGGGTCGGGCCTGGCGGTCGGACGTAACGTCTGGCAGCGCGAGGACCCCCAGCGAATCCTCGACGCGCTGGAGCAGGTCATCTTCGAGGGCGCCACCGCCGACGAAGCGCTCGACGAATGAACGACCCCATCGCCGAAGCTATCGAGACGGTCGCAGCGACGGCCCCGGAGATCCGCGCCGGCCTCCCGGGACGACGCCGGAAGGCCGACGAGGAGAACCCCAGCGGCGAGACGCAGATGGCCGCCGACGTGTGGGCCGACGAACTGCTCGCCGAGCGACTCGCCGCCGTCGACGGCGTGGGCCAGTTCGCCAGCGAGGAGCGCGAGGAAGTCGTCGACGCCGGGAGCGGCGACTACGCGGTCGCCGTCGACCCGCTCGACGGGTCGTCGAACCTCAAGTCGAACAACTCGATGGGGACGATTCTGGCGGTCTACGAGGACGAACTCCCCGCGAAGGGGACGGACCTCGTGGCGTCGGCGTACGTCCTCTACGGCCCCATCACGACGATGGTGGTCGCCCGCGAGGGTGAGGTCACCGAGTACGTGATAGAGGATGACGGAAGCAGACGGGCAGTCCGCGAGGATGTCTCGCTTCCCGACGACCCCACGGTGTACGGCTTCGGCGGCCGCGTCCCCGACTGGACCGACCGCTTCGCCGAGTACGCCCGGGAAGTCGAGGATGAACTCAAACTCCGGTACGGCGGTGCGATGATCGGCGACGTAAACCAGGTGCTGACCTACGGCGGCGTGTTCGGCTACCCCGAACTCGACTCGCGACCCGAGGGGAAACTCCGCCTCCAGTTCGAGGCCAACCCCATCGCCTACATCGTGGAGTCGGCGGGCGGGCGCTCCTCGAACGGCGCGGAGTCGCTACTCGACGCCGACGTCGAGGACCTCCACCAGCGGACGCCGGTCTACGTCGGCAACGCCGACCTCATCGAGCGACTGGAGTCGACGTTCACGTAACCCGTCTCGCTTCGCTACCGCTCCGTTTCGCTTTTCGCGCCCGACGCTCCGACGCCCCGGAAGTGTGCGACCGACGCACCTGCGAGTCCGAGCAGTCCGATGGACACCGCCTTCGTCAGGGCGTTGTAACCGACCCCGAACACGATGGCGAGCGACGTATCCGCTGGCGAGAGCGGTGCGGCGAGCAGGACGGCCGCACCGCCGACCAGGAATCCCAGTCCGCCGACGACGCCCGCGGTCAGCGTGAACCCGGCGAACTCGCGGGAGAGGTCGACGCTACTTCCGGCCCAGTAGCCGATCGCCGCGACGACCACCGTCGAGAGGAAGAAGAGAACGAAGCCGAGCACCATCATCGGGAAACCGAGCGAGCGCGGCGTCGAGTCGGAGAAGAGCGCGGGGGCGAGATTCCGTATCTGTCCGACTGCTCCGAGGACGAAACCGAGGAGGGCGAACGCGAGAGAGGCCGAACGTTTCATGCGAATCACTGGTATCCCGATGAGACATAAACCCTGGCACGTCGCCGTCGAGGCTTTCCGACGTCTCCTCGCCGTCTCCCCGACGTCTCTGCCCGGCTACCTCCCGGCGTCCGACTCGCCGACCTCGACTTTCCGCCCGCTTTCGGCCGACTCGTAGATGGCCTCGACGGCTTCCATGTCGGCCAGACCGTCGTGGCCATCGGGTTCGGGGGTCGCGTCCGTGAGGACGCAGTGGGCGAAGTAGTCGAACTCCTCGGCCACCTCGTTGACGAACTCGCCGGTGTACTCGACGCGTTCGCCGTCGCGTTCGACGGTGAGTTTCGGGCTGATTTCGGAGTTGAACGCGGGGTTCAGACTCGCCTGACCCTCCGTACCGATGACCCTGAGCCTGTCGTCGGCCTGAGCTTCGTAACTGGCGGTGCAGGCGGCCGTGGCGGCCCCGGGGAACTCCAACTGGAAGGTGACATGTTCGTCGACGCCGGCGAACGTCTCGTCGGGCGTACGGGTCGTCGCCGTCGCGGCGGTCGGGTCGGCGTCGAACAGGAACCGCGCGGCGTTCAGCGGGTAGACGCCCACGTCCATCATCGCGCCGCCGCCCGCGAGGTCCGGGTCGAGGCGCCACTGGTCGGGGCCGCCGCCGTTCTCCAGGATGTGGCCCGTGAACCAGCCGTGGAACGCGACCGGGTCGCCCAGCGCGCCGTCCCGGATTAGCTCGCGTAGGCGGCGCATCGAGGGGTCGGTCTGCATCCGGTAGGCGACCATCAGCGTCACGCCCGCCTCCTCGCAGACCCGGACCATCTCGCGGGCGCGCTCGGCGGTCGCCTCGATGGGCTTCTCGCAGAGGACGTGCTTGCCGTGGTCGGCGGCGGTCCGGGCGTGGTCGAGGTGGAGCGCGTTCGGCCCCGCGACGTACACCGCGTCGTACGCCTTGCTCGACTCGCCGGCCCCGAACTCCTCGTAGTCGATGGTCGTCGACACGTCGTACTCGTCGGCGACTTCGCGGGCCTTCTCGGGCGACCCGCTGACCAGCGCCGTCACCTCGCAGAAGTCGGTGTCCTCCATCACGGGCAGGACGTGCTCGCGGGAGAACTCCCCGAGGCCGACCAGCGCGAACCGGACCGTCCCCTCGTCGGTCGTCTGCCAGTCGCGCGCCGCGAAGTCCCCGAAGTAGGTGTCGAAGTTCACGCCTCGGTCGTCGGCGCGCAGGCCGGAAAGCGTGTCGGTGGCGCGGGCCGGAGCGGGCGTGTCGGTAGCGCGAGCCAGCGAAGGCGTTCTCGCGAACGCGGCCGGGCCATTCATCTCGCCGGGCCGAGAATGGCCGTCGTGGTCGGGACTGGCATCTGGTACGCGACGCTCGCGGCGCTCGTCTGGGGCGGCTACCTCTTCGAACTGAAACGATACTTCTCGGAGTACCCGCCGGCGGTGGTCATCGTGACGGCGAACGCGGCCGCCGTCGCGTGGTATCTCCCGTACGTCCTGCTCCGCCCCGCCGACGGCCCGGTGACCGGCGAGCTAACGCTTCCGGCGCTGGGACTCGTCGGCTTCGTCCTCGTCGCCAGCGCCGTCGCCTACCTCGCGCTGTTGTACGCGCTGTCGGCCGGCGACGTCTCCTACGTCGCGCCACTCGGGAAACTGGTCCCGGCGTTCACGCTCCCTCTCGAAGTGCTCCTGGTCGGCGAGCACCTCGCGCCCGAACAGGTGGTCGGCGTCGGCTTCGCCACGCTGGCGGTCTACCTCGCCAACTACCAGCACACCGGCCCTCTCGCGCCGATTCGGCGGGCCGCGACCCACCGACCCGCCCAACTGGCGCTCGCGAGCGCCGCGCTCTACGCCGGAGTGGACGTGGGGACCCGGGTGCTGTTGCAGGGCGTGGGCATCCGGTCGGACGTCTGGGCGCTGGTCTACACCGGCGGGGTAGCGGCGGTGTTGCTCCCGATCGCCGTCCGCCAGTGGCCCTCGGGGTTCGCCGCCGCACTACCGAAGTTCCTCGCGGCGGGCGCGGCCGTCGCCGTCGCGACCCACCTCATGATGCAGTCGTTCGCCGTCCTCCCCGCGAGCGTCGTCTCGCCGATTCTCAACACCCAGGCGGTCGTCGCCGTCGTCCTCGGCGGCGTGCTACTCGGCGAGGACCGGTTCGCGCTCCGTCTGGTGGCGGGTGCGGTCGCCGTCGTCGGCATCGCGCTCATCGCGCTCGGCTGAGAATCGGGTCGCGGCAAATTCCACCGAACCCAAAGGGAAAACTGTTTGAAATCGCTCGCCGCATTCGTGGACATGAAAGTCCGCGTCAGCGACGGTGCGACCGACGAGGAGGCCTCGGCCATCGCGGAGGCGCTCGCACAGCACGTCCGCGACGAGGTAGAGGTGTACGTGGGTGACGCCGACACGCCGACGGCGGTCCGCGGGGGACCCGCCGAACCGGCGGGGTCGGCGCCTTCGGCATCGACGTCGGCCTCGGCGTCGTCGGTCGCCGCTTCGGCCGAAGCGGCGACCGACGACTACGGTCCCACCGAGCGCGAGCAGGCGCTGTGGGACGAGATAGAGGACATCGAACTCGGCGGTCCCGAGAAGTACAAGGAACGACTCTCCGAGCAGGGGAAACTGTTCGTCCGCGACCGACTCGACCTCTGGTTCGGCGAGGACGGGATGCTGTTCGAGGACGGGAAGTTCGCCAACTTCGACGCCTGGCACGAGGATAGCCCCGAAGTCGAGGAGGGCAACGACGACAGACTGCCCGGCGACGGCCTGCTGACCGGCGCCGCGGAGTTCGAGGGCCGGGAGGTCCACTTCATGGCCAACGACTTCACCGTCAAGGCCGGGTCGATGGCCGAGAAGGGCGTCGAGAAGTTCCTCCGGATGCAACAGCGCGCGCTCAAGTCGGGCAAACCGGTGCTCTACCTGATGGACTCGTCGGGCGGACGCATCGACCAGCAGACCGGCTTCTTCGCCAACCGCGAGGGCATCGGGAAGTACTACTACAACCACTCGATGCTGTCGGGACGGGTCCCCCAGATCTGCGTCCTCTACGGTCCCTGCATCGCGGGCGCGGCCTACACGCCCGTCTTCGCCGACTTCACCGTGATGGTCCGGGGGATGTCGGCGATGGCCATCGCCAGCCCCCGAATGGTCCAGATGGTCACCGGCGAGGATATCGAGATGCAGGACCTCGGCGGCCCGGACGTCCACGCCAAGTACTCCGGGAGCGCCGACCTGGTCGCCGACGACGAGGAACACGCCCGCGAACTGGTCGCGAATCTCATCTCGTACCTCCCGGACAACGCCGACGAGAAGCCCCCGAAGACCGAGGGCCGAGCGCCCGCGAAGTCGCCGGAGGGCATCGACGGCGTGGTTCCCAGAGAGCCGAACAAGGGCTACGACATGACCGAGGTCATCGACCGCGTGGTCGACGAGGGGTCGTTCTTCGAACTCAAGCCCGAGTACGGCAAGGAGATCGTCACCGCGTTCGCCCGCATCGACGGCCGACCCGTCGGCATCGTCGCCAACCAACCGGCCCAGCGCGCGGGCGCCATCTTCCCGGACGCCGCCGAGAAGGCCGCGGAGTTCATCTGGACCTGCGACGCCTACGACGTGCCCCTGCTGTACCTCTGTGACACGCCGGGGTTCATGGCCGGTTCGCAGGTCGAGAAGGACGCCATCCTGGAGAAGGGCAAGAAGTTCATCTACGCCACCTCGTCGGCGACGGTGCCCAAGCAGACCGTCGTCGTCCGGAAGGCCTACGGCGCGGGCATCTACGCGATGGGCGGCCCGGCCTACGACCCCGAGAGCATCGTCGGACTTCCCTCGGGCGAGATCGCCATCATGGGCCCCGAGGCGGCCATCAACGCGGTGTACGCCCGCAAGCTCTCGGAGATCGACGACGAGGACGAGCGCGCGGAGATGGAGCGGGAACTCCGCGAGGAGTACCGCGAGGACATCGACATCCACCGGATGGCCAGCGAGGTGGTCGTCGACGAGATCGTGCCGCCGAGCACGCTCCGGACCGAACTCGAGAACCGCTTCGCGTTCTACGAGGACGTCGAGAAGGAGCTTCCGGACAAGAAGCACGGCACGATACTGTAGATTCGACGAACACTCCTGTAGTTTCGGCGTCGAACTTTGCCTCCGAGGCTTCTGCGGCTCACAAGCCACGCCTGCCGGCTCTTATCGCCCGAATAACACCTCGAACGACCGTCTCGAACCGCCAGCGGCCGCTTCTCTCCTCGCGCGCCCCCGACCGGCGACGAACCTTCCCGACCGATTAATCGGCCGCGTCGGCGGCTAAGGAGCTGTATAACAATGGTCCGAGCCCCCGTTCGTCGAATCGTGAGGAGGTCCGGTCGGTCTCGACCGCGCCGCCACGAACACCATCATGAGCTCGGACGCACCGCCGTTGCTGACTCGAACCGGCGCAAAGCGCGTCGTCCCCGCCGCGTTCGGGGACGTCGAGGGGATAGAGCGGGCGCTGTGGGTGCTGGTCGCCGCGGCGCTCGTCGGCGACCTGTTGACGACCTACTACGGTCTCCAGATCGGACTCACTGAATCTAACCCGGTCGCCCGCGCCGCCCTGGAGCAGTTCGGCTTCGCCGCGATGTTCGCGATGAAGCTGTTCGCGGTCGGCGTCGGCGTCTTCTGCCGGCAGTTCCTCGCAGGCCGGCACGTCCTCCTCGTGCCGGTGGGGCTGGCGGTGCCGTGGACGGCGGCGGTGGTGGTGAACCTATCGCTGTACGCGACCGTGCTCTGAGGCGGGTCCGGTCCCCGATTTCCCTTTTCGCAATCCATTTACACCCGGTCCGTAAGTGACCGGACGTGCCACCCACGTCCCGACGGCGACTCCTCCGACGCTCATCGGTACTCGCGGCGACGGCGCTCGCGGGCTGTACCGGCGGACTGTTCGGCGACTCCGCCGAGGAAACCCGACTCCGCGAGCGCGTCCGGAAACTCGAACGGAAGAACGCCAACCTCAGCGCTCGACTCCGGAGCGAGCGGAACGAGAGTCGGCGCCTGGAAGCGAACCGGACCCGCCTCGCCGACCGGTTGGCCGCCGAGCGAAACGAGACGCGCAGACTCCGTCGGCGACTCGAAAACCGGACCGCGGAACTGGAGACTCTCAGGGGCGAAATTCGGGCCCACGAACGGCGAATCACCGAGCTACAGGCGGAGATCTCGGTCCTCAAGGAGGGAAACTCGGGGAGTCGCTTCGCCGAGTCGGTCCGGTCGAAGGCGCTCACCGTCGGCGAGCGCGTCCGGAAATCGGTCGTGTTCGTCCAGACCGAGGGTGCCGACAGCGTCGGCCACGGCACCGGGCTCTTCCTCGAAGACGACCTGGTCGTGACCAACAGCCACGTCATCGCCGGCGCCGACGAAATCGACTGCTGGACCCTCGACGGCGACCGCCTCGACGCGACCGTCGTCGGTCGCGTCGAGGACCGGGACCCGGACGTCGCGGCGCTCCGGACCGACGCTGACGGTCGTCCGCTGGATACCGGCGACTCGTCGGGACTCTCGTCCGATCAACCGCTGTTGCAGGTCGGCCACCCCGCGGCGTTCGGCAACTGGGTCATCGCGCTCGGTCGGTTTCACGGGCGCGTCCGCTACCGGAGCGCCGACGGCGGCACCCACCCGGAGCTACGAACCTCCGTGCCCACCTTCCAGGGGAGTAGCGGGTCGCCGCTCGTCACGCTCGACGGTCGAGTCGTCGGGCTGACGTACGCGTGGACGCCCAAGAAGTACAAGCAGGCCGACGAGGCCCCCGAACCCGCCCCGGCGAAGGTCTACGAGGCGGTGTCCCCGAACACGTACTCGCTCCACGAGACGGTCGAACGCGTGCTGGCGCGGGTCGAAGACTGGGAGTGAGCCTCGCCGGTTCGCCCGGCGTTACCGGTTCTCCTTCTTCAGCGAGAGCACCGTCCGGTCGAACTCGCAGACCAGCGTCTCGTCGTCCTCATCGTCACCGTCTCCGCCGTCGCCCGCGCCGTCCCCGTCGTTCACTTTGAACGCCTCGACGTGCATCGTCACGACGCCGCGCTCGCCGTCGCTCGTCTCGCGCTTGTCGGTGACAGTCGACTGGGCGCGGATGGTGTCGCCGTGGAACACGGGATTCGGATGCTCGACGTTGTCGTAACTGAGGTTGGCGACGATGGTGCCGTCGGTGGTGTCTGGAATCGAGACGCCGACCGCGAGGCTCATCGTGTAGAGGCCGTTGACCAGTCGCTCGCCGAACTGGGTTTCCTCGGCGAAGGCGGCGTCGAGGTGGAGCGGTTGCTGGTTCATCGTCATGTCGCAGAACTGCTGATTGTCCGACTCGCTGATCGTCCGTCGCTTGTCGTGTTCGTAGGTCGCACCGACCTCGAACTCCTCGTAGTAGAGTCCAGTCATGCCACCAGAGTCGCCCGCGGGGAGCAAAAATCCCGACGGTTCACGGCGATACGACGAAATTACCCGGGATGAAACGAATCGCAACGGTCGTTAATCGGGTCATAACGAAGGGTACTGTCTGAATACGTACCTTCGCAGTCTGACACAGCCGACACCTAATCCATGTCCAAGGACGCATCTCGATTCGAGTGGGCCACGCCGCGAACAGGGGAATGTGAGCGCGCCGACTCCGCCTCCGGACGCGAAGCGGCGAGTACGCCGCGGGGCCGAGCGCCCTCGGCCGGAGGTCCGGCGGGTGCGCGCGGCGACGGGGACCCCTTCCCGTCGCCGCGCGCACGCACGCTGGGAGTCGGACAGGCCCGCACTGAGCGTGTGACCGAGGACGAACCACGGGTCCGCTGGCGTTTCGGGACCGACGGCCGGTTCGACGCCGAACCGTCGGTCGATTCGGGAACGGTGTACCTCGGCTGTACGGACGGCTGCGCGTACGCGCTCGACGCCGAAACCGGCGCCGAGCGCTGGCGATTCGACACCGGCGGCCGACCGACAGCCCCGACCGTCGCCGACGCGGCGGCCGCAGACGGTGCGACCACTAAGAGGTCGGCGTACGTCGGAACGGACGCGGGCGAACTGCTCGCGCTCGACGCCGAAACCGGCGCCGAGCGCTGGCGGTACGCGACGGCCGGCGGCCTGGAAGCCGCGCCGGTCGTCGCCGAAGCGGCGGTGTACGCGGCCGACGACGGCGGCCGCGTCGCGGCGGTCCACGCGGTCGACGGATCGCGACTTCGCACGTTCCAGAACGCCGCGAGAGCCGTCTGCTCGCTCGCCGTCGACGACGGTCGACTGCTACTGGCGAGCCTCGACGGCGGCGCGTACGCCCGCGACCGGACCGACGGCCGCGAGCGCTGGCGATTCGAACCCGGCGCGGCGGTCCACGGTGCGCCGACGGTCGACGACGGCCTCGCGTACCTCGGGACGGTCGACGGCGGACGGGTCCACGCCGTCTCGGCCGTCACCGGCCGCGAACAGTGGCGCTTCGAAACCGGCGCGGGCGTGTGGGCCGCGCCGGTCGTCGCCGACGGAGCCGTCTTCGTCGGCGGCGGCGACGGGCGCGTCTACGCGCTCGACGCCGCCGACGGGACGGAGCGCTGGCGGTTCGACACCGGCGCGCGAATCTGGGCGTCGCCGACGCTCGACGACGGAACCGTCGTCGCGGGCAACGACCGCGGCGAAGTGGTCGCACTCGACGCCGAAACCGGCGCCGAGCGCTGGCGCTTCCGCGCCGACGACGCGGTGGTGTCGTCGCCGGTCGTCGCCGACGGGTCGGTCTACGTCGGCGACTGCGGCGGAACGGTGTACGCGCTCGACCCGCCGGCGTAACCCCTTTCGCCGACGGGTCGGCGTCGCCGAGCGTTCTCGGCCGGTGTGCCGGGCGATGGGAGAGAGAACTGTCGTGCCATTCGGCGCGCCGGACCTCGTCGTGAGGAGCGAGGTCCGGCGCGCGTTCGTGTTTTCGTCGCGGTTCGTCTCGATTTCGACCTTCTGCATCGACCCCGAGCGCGTTTCGACCACCGTTAAACCGCCGGCGCGCGTCGTGCCGAACATGCCACGACGAAGCGTACTGTTCACCCCGGGCGACCGCCCGGAGATGCTCCGCAAGGCCCCCGGCGCGGGCGCCGACGTCATCGTCTTCGACCTGGAAGACGCGGTGGCCCCCGGTCGGAAGGACGAGGCCCGCGAGGCGGTGCGAGAGGTGCTGGCCGACCCCGAGTTCTCGCCCGACTGCGAGGTGTGCGTCCGGGTGAACCCGACCGGCATCGCGGCCGACGACGACGTCCGGGCCGTGGTCGGCGGCGGGACGGACCTCGACGCCGTGATGCTCCCCAAGACCGAGTCGGCCGACGACGCCGAGACGCTCTCGCGACTGCTGGACGAGCGCGACTGCTCGGTGCCGATCCTCGCGCTGGTCGAGACGGCCGCGGGCGTGCTCGCCGCCGAGGAGATAGCCGAGTTGCCGGACGTCGACGCGCTGGTGTTCGGCGCCGAGGACCTCACGGCCGACATCGGCGCGACCCGGACCGCCGAGGGGACCGAGGTGCTCCACGCCCGCGAGCACGTCGTGCTCGCGGCGAGCGCCGCCGACGTCGACGCCATCGACACCGTCTACACCGACATCGAGGACGCCGAGGGGCTCCGCGAGGAGACCGAGTTCGCGGTCGAACTCGGCTACGACGGCAAGATGGCCATCCACCCCGCGCAGGTGTCGGTCGTCAACGAGGCGTTCACCCCGGCGCCCGAGCGCGTCGAGTGGGCCGAGCGCGTACTCGCGGCCCGAGAGGAGGCCGACGCCGAGGACCGGGGCGTCTTCCGCGTCGACGGCGAGATGATAGACGCGCCGCTGATCGCGCAGGCCGAGCGAATCATGGCGTACGCGCGCGCCGCCGAAGAGGAGTAGCGTAGCGGTTTATCCGTCTCTCAGTGCTCTTCGACCAGGCCGAGGTTCTCGTCGAAGACGAACCGGCGCGTCTCGCCGTCGAGCGCGACGGGGACCTCGACGCGGAGCGGTCGGACGCCGACCACCACCGCGAGTCCGGGTCGGAGCCAGTCGAGGTCCCACGGCGGCGTCCGCCGAACATCGACGCCGTGCTCGTAGTGGAACGCGACGAGCGCGGGGTGCGTGAGGACAGCTATCGGGACCACGGTGGTCCAGCCGTCGCCGCACCGGTCGCACTCGTAGGCGACGACGGCCTCGAAGTCGCTGTCGCGGACCCACACCGGCACGCCGTCGTCTGCCGACGCGTGGACCGTCCGGTCGATGCGGCCGTCGCAGGTCGGGCAGAATCCCGTCTCGGCGGTCCAGTGCATCCTGTCGAGCCACCGGGCGACGACCGACGGCAACTCCGCTCGCGGCCACCCCTCGAAGACTCCGGGCGGCATGTCGAAGTCCGTGTAGTCCCCGCAGTCCGGACAGGTGACTTTGACGCCGCCCTCGCGGAAGCGCAGTTCCATCGGGTCGCCGCACTCCAGGCACGGCGCGTCGGTCGTCAGCGCGTCGGCGTCGAATCGCTTGGAGTAGCTTCCGGAGAGGACGGCCCCGACGACTCGCCGACCCGCGGCGGTGAGTTCGTAGCCCCCGTCGGTCGCGTCACCGTCGGCGTCGGTCCCGCCATCTTCCGAGTCCGACGCATTGCCCCCTCCGGAATCGGCGCGACGGACGAACCGCCCGACGAGTTTCCCGAGGTGGTAGTTGAACCGCCCGGCGTCGCGGACGCCAACCCGCTTGCGGAGGTCGCTGAACGCGAGCGGCCCGCCCCCGGCGTCGTTCAGGGTTTCGAGGATGGCGAACCGCGTCTCGTGAGCCAGTAGTTCGAACGCTTCGTCCGGGGGAAGGCGCTCGACCGCGACGTCGGCGTCGTCGGACATGCGAGGGCGTTCGCTCGTGACGTTAAAATAACGTCCGACGAAGAGAGTTCGCGATTCGCGGTGGGAGTTCGACCGCTCTCAGGGCCAGAGGCCGCGGACGCTCTTGGCCTCGGCGATGCGCGAGAGCGCGACGACGTACGCGGCGTCGCGCCAGCTAACGTTGCGCTCTTCGACCTCCTCGCGGACGGCGTTCCAGGCCTTGAGCATCTCCTCTTCGAGTTCAGTGTTGACGCGTTCGAGCGACCACGACCGCCGGTTGATGTCCTGGAGCCACTCGAAGTACGACACCGTCACCCCGCCCGCGTTCGCCAGGATGTCCGGGATGACCTGCACGCCGTTCTCTTCGAGGATGGCGTCGGCGGCGAACGTCGTCGGGCCGTTCGCGCCCTCGACCAGGATGTCGGCCTGGACGTCGCCGGCGTTGTCGGCGGTGATGACGTTGCCGATGGCGGCCGGAATCAAGACGTCGACGTCGAGTTCGAGAATCTCCTCGTTCGAGAGCTTCTCGGGCGCGTCGTAGGTCATGACGGCTTCGGGCTCCTCCTCGTGGGTCGGCACGTCGCGGGTGTCCAGACCCGAGGGGTCGTAGATGGCGCCGTTGACGTCCGAAACCGCCACCACGGTCGCGCCCCAGTCGTCGAGAAGTCGGGCGGCGTTCGCGCCCACGCTCCCGTAGCCCTGCACCGCGACGGTGGTGTCTTCGAGGTCGTAGTCGTAGTAGTCGACTGCCTCACGAGTGATGATGGCCACCGAGCGACCCGGCGCCTCCTCGCGGCCCTCGCTCCCGCCGACGGAGGTCGGCTTGCCGGTGACGACGCCGGGGATGGTTTCGCCCTCCTGCATCGAGTAGGCGTCCATGAACCACGCCATCGTCTGGGAGTCGGTTCCCATGTCCGGCGCGGGGATATCCTTCTTCGGGCCGATGAACTTCCGCAGTTCCTCGGCGAACCGGCGGGTGAGTCGCTCCTTCTCGTCGTCGCTGAGTTCCTTGGGATTGACGACGATGCCGCCCTTGCCGCCGCCGAACGGGAGGTCCATCACCGCGCACTTCCAGGTCATCCACATCGACAGCCCTACGCACTCCTCCTCGCTCACGTGGGGGTGGAAGCGCAGGCCGCCCTTGTAGGGACCGCGGACGTCGTCGTGCTGAGCGCGGTACCCCGTGAACACCTCGACCTCGCCGCTGTCGCGTTTCAGCGGTACGGCGACGCGGTGGACCGTCGTCGGGTGCTTCAGTCGCTCGATGACGCCGGGGTCCACGTCGAGGTGGGCCGCGGCGTGTTCGAGCTGCCGCCGCGCCGTCTCGAGCGCCGATTCGGGCTCTTCGCTCTCTTCGCTCCCCTTCGTGTCCGTCTGCTCGACAGTTCCTGAAGACATGTTAGCTCCTGTGCTCGTCCGACGCGCCGCGTCGCGGACCGACCACGCTCCGACGGAACTCCGCGACGTTGCATCGTAGCCGGTAGGAATCCGTACTCGCTTAAAATATTAATGATATAGTTGTGAATTAGGGCCTTATACGCACGGATACGTTTGGGCGGTGTAGGTGTGACAACTAGTCTACCGGGTCGGCGCGAGAATGGCTGATAACGGCGTTTACGCCGATTCGCCGTATTAGACGTTACCAGTACACTTACCAGCGTAGCCGGAATTTACCGAATCATGGCCGAGCAAGCCAATCCCTTCGAGAGTTTGCAGGAGCAGGTGGACGACGCGGCCACGCACGTCGACGTGGCCGACGACGTGCTGAATCGACTCAAACACCCCGAGCGCGTGCTCGAGACGAACCTCTCGGTCGAGATGGACGACGGTGCCATCGAGGTGTTCAAGGCGTTCCGCTCGGAGTTCAACGGCGACCGCGGCCCGTACAAGGGCGGTATTCGGTACCATCCGAACGTCTCGCGCGACGAGGTGAAAGCCCTCTCTGGGTGGATGGTCTACAAGTGCGCCATCGTCGGCATCCCGTTCGGCGGCGGCAAGGGCGGCATCGTCATCGACCCCGACGAGTACAGCGAGGAGGAACTCGAACGGATCACGCGGGCGTTCGCGACCGAACTTCGCCCGCTCATCGGCGTGGACAAGGACATCCCCGCGCCCGACGTCAACACCGGCCAGCGCGAGATGAACTGGATCAAGGACACCTACGAGACGCTGGAGAACACCACCGCTCCGGGCGTCATCACCGGCAAATCCATCGAGAGCGGCGGGAGCGAGGGCCGCGTCGAGGCGACCGGCCGGTCGACGATGCTCACCGCGCGCGAGGCGTTCGACTACCTCGACCGCGAGATGGCGGGCGCGTCGGTCGCGGTCCAGGGCTACGGCAACGCCGGGTGGATCACCGCGAAACTCGTCGACGAACTCGGCGCGGACGTCGTGGCGGTCAGCGACTCCTCGGGTGGCATCTACCGTGAGGACGGCCTGGACCCGGTCGCGGTCAAGAACCACAAGAACGAAACCGGCAGCGTGGTCGGCTACCACAACGCCGCCGAGGAACTCACCAACGAGGAACTGCTGACCCTCGACGTGGACCTGCTGGTGCCGGCCGCGCTCGAGAACGCCATCGACGGCGACCTCGCCCGCGAGGTGCGGGCCGACGTCATCGTCGAGGCCGCCAACGGCCCGCTGACGCCCGAGGCCGACGAAGTGCTGGCCGAAACCGACACCTACGTCTTCCCGGACATCCTGGCGAACGCGGGCGGGGTGACGGTGTCGTACTTCGAGTGGGTCCAGAACCGCCAGCGGTTCCACTGGTCCGAAGAACGCGTGAACGACGAACTCGAGGACATCATCGTCGCGGCGTTCGACGACCTCATCGAGAAGTACGAGGAGACGGGCGCGTCCAACATGCGGACGGCCGCGTACGCCGTCGCCGTCCAGCGGGTCGCCGACGCCTACGCCGAGAGCGGCAACTGGCCCTGAACCCGCCGCGCTTTTGCGGCGCGTTCGGATTCGACACGGACGCCGCGCGTCTCGCGTTGAATTCTTCGCACTTCGTGTTAGTTTCTATACTTTGGAGAAGTACTAATTGGGTGTGCTAGGGGAATTAAGCCCTTAAGAGCCTTCAGGACGCAGAATTGCTCGAAACCTGTTCGGTTCTCATACGTGATAACGGCGTTAGGGATTTAAGGTGGTACTCTGAGAAGAAGCCCTCAGACGAGGGACAAATATGACGGATACACTGAAAGAGAGAGCCGCTGACCGCGGTCAGGTAGGTATCGGCACGCTGATCGTGTTCATCGCGATGGTGCTGGTCGCGGCAATCGCCGCGGGCGTGCTCATCAACACCGCCGGCTTCCTCCAGACCAAGAGCGAACAGACCGGCCAGGAGAGCACCGCGGGCGTGACGAACCGCGTGAACGTCGTGAGTAGCGTCGGCATCGTCGCCAACGACGAGACGATCAGTCTGGTCAACCTCACCGTGATGAAGAACTCCGGGTCCGGCGACATCGACCTCTCGACCGCCACCATCGAATGGCTCGGCCCGAACGACGGCCGAATCCTGGACGCCGCGCCCAAAGGCGTGAAGGCCAGTGCGACGCAGTTCAACGTCACCACCATCAAGGACATAGAAGACACCTATCCCGTCCTTCACAGCCAGGAAGACCGATTCCGCATCACGATTAGCACGAAGGCGATAGGTCAGGACGCCGGCGACACCGACGGCGGTCTCGAGGGTGGCGAGGAGTTCACCGTAAAGATCGTCACCTCCGCCGGTGCGATGACGTATCACCACAGCGTCCCACCGTCGCTCTCGCAGAAAGACGCGGTACAGCTCTAATCGGTTTCTCCTTTTCGTCGACCGCGTTTCCACGTTTCCACAGTCCCGACGCCGTAGCGACTGCCGCGTGAAATAGCGTCGTCGCTCACCGTCGGTGCGCCTCCGCCCGCCGAAAAGGAGTCGCCGGTCTACAGTCCGAGTTCGCGACCGATGACGAGGTGCTGAATCTCGCTGGTCCCTTCCCCGATCTCCATCAGTTTCGCGTCGCGGAAGAACCGCTGGGGGGCGAAGTCCTCGGTGTACCCGTAGCCGCCGAGGGTCTGGACCGCGTCCTCGGCGACTTCGCGGGCGGCCTCGCTGGCGTCGAGTTTGGCGAGGGCGCTCTCGTGGGACACCGAGTGGCCCTCGTCGTACCTGCAGGCCGCCTTGTGGGTCAGTAGACGCGCGCGTTCGACCTTGCGGTCCATCGAGACGACCTTGTTCCGGATGGCGTCGAACTTCGAGATGGGTTGGCCGAACTGCTCGCGTTCCTTACTGTACTCCTTGGCGGCTTCGAACGCTCCCTGCGCGAGGCCGGTCGAGAGCGCCGCGATGGAGATGCGGCCGCCGTCGAGGGTCTTCTTCGTCTGGTCCCAGCCGTCACCCTCCTCTCCGAGGAGGCGGTCCTCGGGCAGGCGGACGTCGGTGAGTTGAATCTCGCAGGTCGGCGAGGCGTTCAGCCCCATCTTGTCCCAGAGGGTCGTGACCTCGAAGCCGTCGTCCTCCTCGGGGTCGACGATGAACGTCGAGATGCCGTCGTAGCCCGCGCCGGGGTCGGTGACCGCCTTCACGAGGACCGACCCCGCCTCGCTCGCGTTGGTGATGAACTGCTTGGTGCCGTTGATCACCCACTCGTCGCCGTCCTTCTCGGCGGTGGTGTCCATGTCGCTCGCGTCCGACCCGCTGCCGGGTTCGGTCAGCGCCCACGACCCGAGGTACTCGCCCTCCGCCAGCGGGCGGAGCCAGCGCTCTTTCTGCTCGTCGGTGCCGAACAGTTCGATCGGCTTGCTGGCCAGCGAGACGTGGGCGGCGTACGAGAGCCCGATGGACCCCGAAACCCGGCCGAGTTCTTCGGTTACCAGCGCGTACATCAACTGGTCGCCGCCGAGGCCGCCGTACTCCTCGGAGACGGGGACGCCCATCATGTCGAGGTCGGCGAGTTGGTCGAATATCTCCTCGGGGAACCGATGCTCGGTTTCGATGTCCTGGGCGATGGGTTCGATCTCCTCGTCGCAGAACTCCCGGACGGTGTCCCGAATCATCCGATGCTCGTCGGGAAGGCTGAAGTCCATGGGCAAAAATTGCGCGAGCGGTACCATAAAAACAGCGAACGGCCGCGCATCGGCGGTCCGAAAGACGGTGGCCCCGGAAGCGGCGGTTTCCGGGACTACCGTGTACCCGAATCGCGCGTCCCACTTCTCCGCCACAATCCAGTTACTGGAGAATCCCGTAACTCGCTCCAGATGCAGTCACAGCCACCACTTCGGGTCCTCTTCGCCACCGTCTCGCTGGTCGTGGCGGGGTCGCTCGTCGCCGGGTTCGTGACCGCCGGACAGTCACCAAACGCGGCTTACGAGCACGCCGCGTCGGGGGCGACCGCACGTGGCGACCGAGTCGTCGAACCCAGACGCGGCGTCACGGTCGTGACGGTACAGAAGGGAGACATGCGCGGCCTCTCGGGGGAAATCGTCGCGTTCGCACCGAACGGGTCGGTCCTCTACCACTCCGACCGCCACAGTTCCTACTGGGACGTCGACCCGAGTCCGCGCGGGCGACGGACGGTCACCTACGTGGCGACCAAGTGGCTCAACGAGTCGGTCTGCGGGTCCGGACCCCTGCTCGCCGACCGCGGCGACTGCCGGCGCAACGTGGTCGAGCGCCTCAACCTGACCACGGGCGAGCGGACCGTCCTCTACGCACACCGGATGGAGGGCGGGCGCTGGCACGACGTCGACGTCGTCAACGACACCCACGTTCTGGTCGGCGACATCGGAAACGAGGCGGTGTTCCTCGTGAACACCTCCTCCGGTATCCGGGAGTGGACGTGGACCGCCGAGAGCGAACTCCCGATAACCGGCGGTGGGAGCTACGACAAGGACTGGGTCCACATCAACGACGTGGAACTGCTCGAAGACGGCCGCATCATGGTCGACCTCCGCAACCAGGACTCGGTCGCTTTCCTGAACCGAAGCCGGGGAATCGTCGACGGCTGGACGCTCGGAAGCGACGGTAACTACGAGGTCCTCCGCGAACAGCACAACCCCGACTACATCCCGAAGTCGG
Source organism: Halorussus vallis (assembly GCF_024138165.1). Classification (NCBI taxonomy): domain Archaea; kingdom Methanobacteriati; phylum Methanobacteriota; class Halobacteria; order Halobacteriales; family Haladaptataceae; genus Halorussus; species Halorussus vallis. The sequence continues at coordinate 524,639 of NZ_CP100000.1, forward strand.
AGGGCGGTCCCGCGGTGGTGATCGCCGACAGCGAGAACGACCGCATCGTCGAGTACCAGCGCCGGAACGGGTCGTGGGAGCGGACCTGGACGTGGGCCGACGAGCGCATGCAGTGGCCCCGCGACGCCGACCGCCTGCCGAACGGCCACACGCTCATCACCGACACCGTCGGCGACCGGGTGTTCGAGGTGAACGAGCAAGGTCGAATCGTCTGGCGCGCGCCCGTCGACCGGGCCTACGAGGCCGAGCGACTCGGGACGGGCCCCGAGAGCGCGGGCGGACCGTCGGCGACGAAAGCGAACCTCGAATCCCGATACGCGACACCGCGGGACGGCGGTCCGGCCGACCGATTCGAAGCGTTCGTCAGAAGCAAGGTGCCCGTCGAGACCCAGAACGCCCTGCTCGGCTACTTCTTCCCCTGGTGGATGGGGTTCTACGACGTGCTCGCCGTCTTTGCGCTCGCGCTGGTCCTGCCGGTCTGGGGCGCGGTCGAACTCCGGCGGTCGTCGCGGTCTGTTGCGGAGCGCCTCGCTGGGGTCGGGGCGGTCGTCCAGCGGGCCTCGACGCAGTCGCTCCTGCTACTCGCGGCGCTAGTCGTGGGAGGGTCGGTCGCGGTGGTGGTCGCCTCGCTCGTCTGAGGGCGGTTGCGGCCGCTCGCTGTGGTGGTGGCCTCCCCTGGTGGCGCAATAACCACCAGGGGGAGGCCACTCGCTATGGGGGCGCGCCGGCGCGCCCCCACAGCGAGAGACTTTATCACCCGGGGCGGCTAATCGAGTGACGATGAGCATCCGGCGGTTCGTCCGCGGCACCATCGAGTGGGACCGCCTCGAAGTCGTCTTCGAGGAGATGGCCGACCGGTACGACCAGCCGGAGCTCCGCGTCGAGTTCCTGGACGCCGACAACTGGCTGTCGACGCCCGCGGTGGTCAACGACGAGTGGTTCGTGAAGATAATCACCGGCCAGAACTCGCTGGTCCACGCGCTGTTCACGGGCGCGCGCAACCTGGGAGCGTTCACCTCCGGCACCGAGGGCTTCTTCGAGCACTTCGCCGACCCGATGCAGATGGCCGAACACGAACTGGAAGCGACCGAGCGGATGCGCGAAATCGGCCTGAACGTCCCCGCGCCCGTCGAGTGGTTCGAGGTCGACGGCATGGGCGTGCTGGTGATGGAGTACCTCCCGGACTTCCGGACGCTCGACGACCTCCCGCCCGAGGGCATCGAGCGCTACGCGCCCGCCGTCTTCGAGGCGCTGTCGGTGATGCACGACCACCGATTGGCCCACGGCGACCTCCGCGGGGAGAACGTCCTTATCCACGACGACGAGATATTCTTCATCGACGCGACGAGCGTGCGCGAGGACGGCATCGAGGAGGCGCGGTCGTACGACCTCGCGTGCGCGCTCGCGGCGCTCGAACCGCTCGTGGGGGCCAGGGAGGCGGTGGCCGCGGCCGCCGTCCACTACTCGCCGGAGGCGCTGCTCGCGGCCCGGGAGTTCCTCGACTTCGTGAACATGCGCCCGGACCACGACTTCGACGCGGTAAGCGTCAAGGGTGAGATCGAGAAATTGGCCGACGCGAAGTCGGCGTAGTTGGGCGCTACCCACCCCAGAGGAGCGCCGCCGCGACGATCGCTACCGCGAGAATCGGCCATCGCGAGTACCGTCGGCGCGCTCCGTGCCGGCGGTCCTCGGTGGCCGAGGACGGTACTCCGGGTGGTCGATTTTGGTCCGTAATGAGAGTCTTTTTTACTGCGCCCGTCCCAATTTTTGCCTATAGTATGAGCCAACAGGCCAGTCAGGAAACGTACGAGCACTACATCGGCGGCGAGTGGGTAGAGGGACACGGCGACGAGACGTTCGAGAGCGTCAACCCCGCGAACCAGGAGACGCTGGGCACGTTCCACAGGGGGACGCCCGAGGACGTCTCGGACGCGCTCGCGGCCGCGGAGGAGGCCGAGGACGAGTGGGCCGCCCTCTCGTACATCGACCGCGCGGAGTACCTCTGGGACGTCTACCACGAACTCAAAGAGCGCACCGACGAACTCGGCGAGATCATCACCAAGGAGTGCGGCAAGGAGATTTCGGAGGGCAAAGCCGACGTGGTCGAGGCCGCCCACATGGTCGAGTGGGCCGCGGGCAACGCCCGCCACCCCCACGGCGACGTGGTGCCGAGTGAAATCGGGAGCAAGGACGCCTACATGCGGCGCAAGCCCCGCGGCATCGTCGGCTGTATCACGCCGTGGAACTTCCCGGTCGCCATCCCGTTCTGGCACATGGCGCTCGCGCTGGTCGAGGGCAACACCGTCGTCTGGAAGCCCGCCGAGCAGACTCCCTGGTGCGGCCAGATCGTCGCCGAGATGATGGTCGACGCCGGCATCCCCGAGGGCGTGTTCAACATGATCCAGGGCTTCGGCGACGCCGGCAACGCAATCGTCGAGGACGACCGCGTCGACACCGTCCTCTTCACGGGCAGCAGCGAGGTCGGCCACAAGATCGCGGGCAAGGTCGGCGGCGAACCCGGCAAGCTCGCGGCCTGCGAGATGGGCGGCAAGAACGGCATCGTCGTCACCGAGAAGGCGGACCTCGACGTCGCGGTCCACTCGGCCATCATGTCGTCGTTCAAGACGACGGGCCAGCGCTGCGTCTCCTCCGAGCGCCTCATCGTCCACGAGGACGTCTACGACGAGTTCAAGGAGCGCTACGTCGAACTCGCCGAGAACGTCTCGGTCGGCGACCCGCTGGAAGAGGACACGTTCATGGGCCCGCTGGTCAACGAAGAGCAGGTCGAGAAGTTCGGCAAGTACAACGACCTCGCCCGTAAGGAGGGCGCGAACGTGCTGGTCGACCGCGAGGAACTCGACGAGAGCGAGATTCCCGAGGGTCACGAGGACGGCTACTGGGTCGGCCCGTTCGTCTACGAGGTCGACTACGACCCGGACCTCCGGTGCATCAAGGAGGAGGTCTTCGGCCCGCACGTCGCGCTGATGTCGTACTCGGGCGACGTCGAGCGCGCCATCGAAATCCACAACGACACCCCGTACGGACTGGCCGGCGCGGTCATCTCCGAGGACTACCGTCAGATCAACGCGTTCCGCGACCAGGCCGAACTCGGTCTGGCCTACGCGAACCTGCCGTGCATCGGCGCGGAAGTCCAGCTCCCGTTCGGCGGCGTCAAGAAGTCCGGCAACGGCTACCCGAGCGCCCGCGAGGCCATCGAGGCCGTCACCGAGCGCACGGCCTGGACGATGAACAACAGCAAGGACATCCAGATGGCCCAGGGGCTGTCGGCCGACATCAAGACTTCGAAGGACGACTAGGCTGCGAGGCCCGCCGTAGCGTGGCCAAGCACACGTAGTGGTCCTTCGAATAAGACGACGATTGAGCTGCGAGACTCCGTGAGGAGTCGAGCTCACTGAATCTCGTCTGAGCAGAAGGACGACGACTGAGCTGCGAAGCCTCGAAGCGAATTGGACGTCCTCACTTTCTCTGCCCGAACTGAACCGAGGGAGCCTCGCCGTCGGCCGGCCCGACGGTCGGGCCGGCCGACGATTCTCATCGCGGAAGAATCGCCGCCGTAGGTTGGGCTACCCGTCGGCTGTCCGGTAACGAGCCGATGAATCGAGTTACCCGGCGCGAAACAAAGTGGTGGACCCCCGTCGTTCGGGTAATCGTGAGAAACGAATCGAGAGCCGACGGCGTCCTCGTCCTCGACGGCAACGGCCAGTCGGCGCTCGCCGTGACGCGGTCGCTCGGTCGGCGCGGGGTCCCCGTGACCGTCGCCAGCGAGGTCGAGCGGTCGCTCGGGTCGCTGTCGAAGTACGCCGACGACCGGTTCGTCACGCCGCCGATGGACGACGCCGAGGCGTACCTCGCGGCGCTCCGCGACCACCTCGCAGACGCCGACTACTTCGCGGTCTTCCCGGTGCGAGACGAGACGACCGCCCTCTGCTCGAAGCACAAGGCCGACCTCGAATCGACCGGCACCCTCGTGGCCGCCGAGGACTGGGAGACGTTCGAACGAGCCTACGACAAGGCCCGACTGTTCGACCTCGCGGACGACCTCTCGGTCCCGACGCCCGAGACGCGCGCGCCCGAGTCGGTCGCGGCCTGCGAGGAGATCGCCGACGACATGCCGTATCCGGCCGTGGTCAAACCCCGCGGGAAGACGGCGTGGGACGACGACGGGCGACTCCACCACTACCGGGTTTCGGGCGGGAACTACGTCGACTCGCCGGCCGAACTGGTCGAGACGTTCGCGTCGATGGTCGAGTCGGACCCCGTCCTCGCGTCACGGCCGCCCATCGTCCAGGAGTACGTCGAGGGGACGACCGTGACGACCGTCGGCGTCGCCGACGGCGGCGACCTCCGGGCGCACTTCCAGGAGGAGCGGATTCGAACAACACCGCCCGGCGGCGGTAACTCGACGCTCCTCGGTGCGCTCTCGGACCCGCGACTGACCGGCTACGCACGGGAGGTGCTGGGCGCGCTCGACTGGACCGGTCCGGCGATGGTCGAGTACATGCGGACGCCCGACGACGAGGTGTACCTCATCGAGGTCAACGGCCGCTACTGGGGGTCGCTACCGTTCGCCGTCGCGAGCGGCGTCGACGTTCCGTGGCTCCACTACTCGCTGTTGCGGGGACAGCCGATTTCGCAACCGGAGGTGTACCGAACCGACGTGCGCCAGCACCGACTCCTCTACGAGGACCTGGAGTGGCTCCGGGCGAAGCTCGACGCCGGGGAGCTGTCGGCGATTCCCGAGTTCGTCCGGACGTGCGCGACGGCCAAGCAGACTTTCGTCTCCTACGAGGACCCGCTACCCACGCTCGGTGCGCTCTGGCAGGCCGCAACCACCGGAACGCGCGTGCTCGCCGACCGCGTCGGCGTGGGGTCGAACCGCGGAGAAATCGGGCAGGAACGGTCCGAAGTCCTCGAGAAGGGAGCGGAGCGCGAGCGACCGGAGCGCCGGGCGGAGTCGGAACGTCCCACGGAGTTGGAACACTGAGCGACGTCGCGGCCACGATGGCGAGGTCGAGACGCTCCCCGGCGCCTCGACCGCTCAAGTCCGGTGTCGAAGAAGCTTCGGCCCCTCCACGGCCATCACGAACGAGACGCTGAGCATCATGAACGTGACCGTGAGCAGTCCGTAGAGGTTCTCGGTCGTGACGTGGGTGGCCGGCGCGGTGCCGAGCCAGTTGCCCGCGATGACCGCGCTACCTATCACCGCGGTCCAGAGGAAGTACCGACTCCACTGGTGGGAGAAGCCGGTCGGGCGCTGTTCGTCGGTTCCGAGCAGTTCCCGGATTCGGTTCTCGTCGCCGGTGAACGTGACGATTCGGGCGTTGGCGTCGTACTCGACCAGTCCGTGTTCGGAGAGTCGCGGGATGTGGGTCTGGTAGAGCGAGGAGTAGACCTGCTTCTTCTGGCGGGACGTCAACTCGGAGACGGGCCTGCCGTTCTCGACGGCCGCCAGGCGGGCGCTCAGGTCCGTGAGCGTGATCGTAGGCTCTTCTAGGAGGTGACGGAGGACGCGGCGACGCCGCGCGTTGCCCAGCAGGTCGAAGAGGTCGTCCCGCGAGGGAGTCGGCGTCCCCGCACCGCCCGTCCCGGTCGTCGCAGGACGGTCTGTCGTCTCGGCCATCTGTCGTTTAATGAGTAATTATCTTGTACCGTAATTAATGTTAGGGTTCCAGCGTCTCAGCGGGCAAGACGCGTGTCAGACGCCGAATCGCGTCCGGTGGGCACGCACACTTAAAATATTTCTTACATAGCGGTTCAGCGACTTCACCGCCGCCGGTCGCGCCACGCCGGAAACTCCTCGCGGACGCGCTCGACCTTCCCGACGTCCACGTCGGCGACGACCAGGTCCGGTTCGTCGTCGGTGCTGGCGAGCGTGGTTCCCCACGGCCCGTAGACGCTCGACCGCCCGAGGAGCGTGGCCTCCTCGAACGACCCGGACCCGTTGACCGGCGCGACGAACACCTGGTTCTCGACGGCGCGCGCACGCGGGAGGAGTTTCCAGTGCTCGATTCGGGGGTAGGGCCACGCGCTCGGGACCAGAATCAGGTTCGCGCCAGCCCCGGCGATGTCGCGGTAGAGCTCCGGGAACCGGAGGTCGTAGCAGGTCGTCATCCCGACCGTCGCCTCGCCGAAGTCGGCGACGCCGAGTCGCTCGCCGGGGACCAGCAGTCGGGCCTCGGCCGACTCGTAGCCGAACAGGTGGTGCTTGCGGTAGACCGCGAGGCGCTTGCCCTCGCGGTCGAACAGCACCGAAGTGTTGGCCAGGCCCTCGTCGGCCGGCGTCTCGACCGACTCCGTCGCGGCGAGGTCCTCGACGATGCTCCCCGCGAGGACGCCGATGCCGTGCTCGCGGGCGGCGTCGGCGATGGCCGTCAGCGTCGGCCCTTCGACCGGTTCGGCCGCGCGCTGGTACGCGTCGAACGCGAAGTACCCCACGTTGAAGATCTCGGGCAGGGCCACGAGGTCGGCCCCGCGGTCGGCCGCGGCCGCGACGGCGTCGAGGGCGCGGTCGCGGTTCGCCGCGACCGCGCCCGACTCGATTTCGAGTTGGGCGAGCGCGAGTCTCACGCCGCCGCCTCCTCCCGAAGCGCGGCTTCGAGGTTGTCGAGTTCCTCGTCGAGGTGTTTCCGGAAGTAGCGTTCGATGCCAGGCACCCGACCCTCGACCACGAACCGGTTGATCAGTCGGCTACCGCCGGCGGTTTCCTCGATGCGGTGTTCGCCGGTGACTTGCATCGCGGACGACCGACCGACGAACTTCACGAACCGCGGCGGGTCGCGCTCGACGTCCTCGGTCCTGACCGGCACCGTGGTGTCGAGGAAGGGAATCGGGAGTTTGACGTGCCAGACCGAGGTGGTCTCGCCCGTCTGTTCGTAGTGGTCAACGACGCTGATGGCGTTCGCGCGTCGCTCCGGGTCTGCGATGAACTCCCAGACCTCTTCCGGCGGAACCCCGAGGTCGAACGTCCGCTCCACCCGGACAGTCATACCGGCAGTTAGGCGCGTAGTCTCAAAAAACCGCCGAACCGCGGCGAGTCCCGCCGCGTCGGCGCCGTCCGTCGTTGCGCCGGCGCGGGCGCACCACGGTCCCACCGCGGTCGGCTATCCGGGCGTGACTTTCCACGTCGTCGAGCGCGCCCGGCCCCATTTCTCGATATCTACTTCCTCGGTCTTCTCGGCCAGTTTCGGGAGTCTGACGCCGACCTGTTTGGAGGAGAGACCGAGTTGTTCGGCGATGTTCTTCGCGCGGAAGTACCGCTCACCCCGGGAAACGCTCTCGTGGAGGTACGCGAGGATGCGCCGTTCCTCGTCGCTGTAGTCAGTCATCCTCACCGGGGATAAGGCGCTCGTACTCTTAACGATTTCCCGTGGGTAACTGTCCAATTACCGGATAAATCGCGTCGGTCGAGGAGTCCGGGGTCACCAGTAGAGGTGGACCGCCGCGACCGCGAACACGCCCGCGGTCATCGCGGCGGCGAATCCCCACGCCGCGATTTCGGTGCCCGGCGTCACGACCATCGCCACGGTCGCCGCGGTCGCCAGCAGCGTGAACAGCGTGGCGAGTCCGATTCCCATGTCGCTCGAAACCGTCTCGTGTTCGGCCATAGGCGAACTTCCGGCGGCCGCAACTTAGTTCATTCTACTCCGAACGGGAGTCAACACCTTTTAGCCGGTCGCGTGCCCCTCCTCGGGCAATGTTTGGGCTATTCAAGTCATTGTTACTCGGGAGTAAGATTCGTGTACTTCTGGCGGTCGTGGCGGCGCTCGCCATCGTCGCCGCCGGTGGCGTCTCGATAGGCGTCCTCGGCGCGCCGAGCGTCGCGGGCGTGGAGAATCGATTCGGTAACGTCACCGACGAAACCACCGAGATTCACACCGACCTCGCGGTCCACAACCCCAATCCGTTCGGCGTGAAATTCGGCGACGTCACCGTCTCCTACGACGTCCGGATGAACGGCATCCGGTTGGCCAACGGCACGAAGCAAGGCGTCGCGGTCGGGGCGGGTAACAGCACCGTCCCGTTCCGCTCGACCGTCCACAACGAGAAGATGCCGGCATGGTGGGTGAGCCACGTCCGGAACGGCGAGCAGACGACTGTCCGCGTCGACGCGAGCGTCACCTCGGGGACGCTCGGCCGGACGTTCTCGGCCCCGCCGGTGAAGCGCGAGGTTTCGACCGACATCATCTCGCAGTTCAACTCCACCGAACCCCGTCCGGTGAACGCCAGCCAACCGTTCGTCTCGGACCCGGTAGCCTACGTCAACGAAACATCGGCCCGCTGGGGGCAGGTGACGAGCGCCGAAACCCCCATCGACATGCGATTCGTGGTGTACAACCCCAAGGCGACCCCGCTGGTGGTCACCCAGATCGGCTACAACGTCACGATGAACGACGTCGCGGTCGGCAACGGGACGACCGACCGCGAACATCTCATCGAGGGCGGCACCCAGGAAACCATCGACGCTCGGTCGGTCATCCGGAACGAGAAACTCGACGAGTGGTGGGTGACCCACCTCCGGAACGACCAGGTGACCAACCTCACCATCGACTTCTACGCGAAGGTCGAACTCGGCGGGCAGACCTACCGCGTCCCGCTCTCGGAGTTGACCTACACCAAGACCATCGAGACGGACATCTTCGGCACCAAGAACGAGACGGCCGCGGGGTCGAGCGAGGCGACGAGTACGACCGCGGCTGACGAGAGCGGGTCGGAGACGACCGCGGACGAAGGTCGGTCCACCTCGTCGGAACCGACTGCGACCACGACCGACCAGACGAGCACGACCGACGAAACGAGCACGACCGAGGAGAACGGTACCACGTCCGAGCGTGGGACCGACGGCGAAAGCGGGACGACCACCGACGGCGGACTTCTCGCGCTCGGAAGTTCGGCTCTCCGGTAACTCAGGTGACCGAACTCGCGCGATTCGGTCGGCGTCGCCGACCGAATCGCGCGACCGCGGCGGCGTCCGGCCACAATTGCGGTCGCCGGTAGAGTTTTTAACTCCGCCCTACGAGATAGGATTGCATGACACGGAGTGTTCAGGCTCCTGATCGAGTTCTTCTCGGGCGATGAGAACGCGGTTTCGGTGAGGAGAGAAGGTGAATCGATAGTTCTGGCAGTGGACGGTGCCGACTACCAGTTGAACAGGGACGAGGCCGCCGAGCTCCAGGAGGCGGTCGGCGACGCGCTGACCGAGCGCCGGGAGTTCTTCCGCACGGCGGGGACCCACCGCGAAGACGGCACCTACGAGGTGGCCCGGCGCGGCGCCGACTCGTCGGGCAACTCGAAGGTGTTCGAGAGCTTCGAGGCGCTGCGGCGGATGTTCGACCGCCTGCCGGCGGAGTTCTCGGCCGACGACGTGGGCCGAACCGGCATCACGGGTTCGCGGCGGCACATGCTCGTGCGCCACTTCGCCGAGCATCCCGAGTTCGACTGCAAAATCGGTCGGCGCAACCCGCTGACTGCCGAGAAGACCCGCTCCGACCCCGCGGTCGAGGGCGGCGAGACGAGCGCCGATGGCGGCGAGGTGGCCAACGCGGACTAGGCCGCCGGTGCGCGGGTCGTCTTCTGATTTTCAGGACCGGCACGGAATACGAGGAGTTGCGTCACCGGTACGCGACTAGCCGACTTTCGTACGAGCGAGTGCGGAAGGCGCTCTGGCGTCCGTCCCGTGGAACTATGTATTCCTACGAAATTTCTAAGATGGAAATCATGAGCGGAGAATCCGATGCGGTCGCCGACGTGCGGCCGGACCACGAGGTCGAGGAGGTGCAGGTGATGCTCCTCGGGACGTACCACATGGCGAACCCCGGCAACGACGAGGTGAACGTCGACGCCGACGACGTGCTGGCCGCGGAACGACAGGCCGAGCTCGAAGAACTCGCAGGCCGACTCGTGGCGTTCAACCCCGACCGAATCGCCGTGGAGTGGCCCTACGACTGGCAGGAGGGTGTAACCGAACTCTACGAGGAGTATCGGTCGGGTTCGCGAGCCTACGCCGACGAGGAATCCATAGACGCCGAGCGATTGTTCGGCGCGGACGCCGACCTCGACTGTCGAAACGAAGTCGTGCAGGTTGGTTTCCGACTGGCGGACCGTCTGGACCACGACCGACCCATCGCGGTAGACGAACATCCCGAAGAACCGGACGCCGACCCCTTCGAAGACCGGGAGGTCGATTCGACCCGGAAAACGTCGGTCGAGTTGCCGGACCCCGAGTCGATGCAACGCGAAACCGAGGAACGACTCGCGTCCTCGACCATGCCCGAGTATCTGGCGTGGGTGAACGGCGAGGCCAACCTCCGCGAGAATCACGACCTGATGTTCGACAGGGCCATCCGAGCGACGGACGACCAATTCGGGAGTCCGATCGCGCTGGCGCACTGGTACGACCGGAACCTCCGGATGGTCCACCACCTGTGGCGTGCGATCGAACCCGGCGACGAACGCGCCCTGCTCCTCGTCGGGTCGGGCCACGTCCGCGCGCTCCGACACCTGCTCACCGAGGCACCGATGTTCTGCCCCGTCAGCCCTCTACCGCATCTCGAATAACGGCCACCGGCTACGCGTCCGGCCGCATGTCGAAGCCCCCGACCTCCTTGACGTCGTCCGACCCGCAGTTTGGACAGCTGTCGAGGGGTTCGTCGAACGTCTCGCCGCACTCGGTACACTTCAGCGCGACGCCCGGTTCGTTATCCGACACGAGTACGTCTTTGATGGTGTCGACTATCCCCATACTCGAACTGCCGGTCCCGAAATCAATAGTGGTTGTTGCCGCGCGAGCCGTCGACGAACACGGCCGACGCCGGTCGAAGAAATCGGGTTCCGACTCCGTCGACGGCCGGTCAGTTGATGGTCGTGTGCTCGCTCTCCTCGTTGAGCGCGAGGTTCGCCGCGATTTCGGCGTTCCGCATGGCGTACTGGGCGGTCTGCTGGAGGCTCACCAGCACCTCCCGGACCGCGAGCAGGTCGTCGTTGTCCATCTCCGGCAGGTCCGAGAGAATCTCGCTTTCGCGGTCGCCGATCTCCTGGAACAGCGCCCGGACCTCGAGTGTCTTGTCGTAGTCGCGCTCGACCGCCGACTCGACCGCGAGTGCGGTGATCTCGTCGACCTGGTCGGTGAACTCCCGGATGCGGCGCATCGTCTTCTGGTCGACATCGAGGGTGTGGCCCTCGGCTTCGAGGACGATCTCCGCGATGTCCTCGGCGTTGTCGGCGGTGAGTTCGAGGTTCTTGGCGATGGAGCGGTAGCCGATGAGCGGGAACCCGCTGTCGAGGTCGACCGCACGGGCGAGCGTGGGGTTCTGGTAGGCGGTGAAGATGAGTCTGAGCAGGAGGACGAATATCTTGTTCGCCTGTCGCTCGCGGTTGAGCGCGCGCTGGGCGAGGTCGGGGTTGCCGTGGGCCAGCGCCTTGACCGCCTCGCCGCGCATGGTCGAACCGGTGTTCTCGAGTCGTTCGAGCAGGTTGTCGAGGTTGAAGTCCTCCGGGTCGACCGAACACCGGATGGCGATGCTCTCGGGGGTTTCCTCGACCACGCCCAGCCCCATCAACTGAGTCTCGGCCTTGTAGACCGCGTTGATGTGGGCGCTGTCGAGGGCGTCCTCGCTCTGGACGTGGATGACCCGCCGCCCGAGCACGTACTGGGCGACGATGGCCCGCTCGACGGCGTCGGCGTCGAGGTTCTCGGCGTGGATGATGGCCTCGGCCTCCTCGGTGTGGACCGATTCGGGGAGGACGGTCAGCGTTCCTTTTCCACCCATCCGGAGCGACACCTCGTCGCCCTTCTCGACGTTGTTCTCCTTGGCCCACTCGGCGGGAAGTGTCATCGCCAGCGTCGAGGGACCCAGTCGCTGGACTTTCCGCGTATCCATGTACTATCCCCTATAGTCGGGAGGGGCCTTAAGCTTCTCTAGGTGCCAATAATTGTTCTTTAAACTACCTTCATCATCCTGCGTTCGAATCGCCCGACTCTGACCTTCCGCCAGCCCCGTAGCGACTCGTCGACCGCCTCGTCACCAGTGTCGACTCGAAGCGCGCCCACGTCGTCCAGTTTTCGCTTCGAGGCGACCACCTCGACCTCCGAGCGCCGGAGCACCTCGGGAGAGAGCTGGTCGTTGCCCCGCCCGAAGACGAACCCCTGACCGCCGATGGGCGAGACGACGACGACGTTGTGCTCGCCCAGGTGGTCCAGAATCCCGACCTCGCTCGCGTCGCGGACAAGCACTTCACCATCCCGCCACACGTCGACGCCGAGCGGCGACCCCTCGAAGCCGAGCGCTTCCTTCACCGCGCCGACGGTGCCCCCTGGTCCGAGGACGTAGGTCGTGCCCGGATTTCCGCGGGCGTCGTCTGCGACGCCCGCCGCGAGGCTCTCGACGGTGCCGCCGCCGAGTTGCTTGCTCGACTGGAGGTCCTCGGCGACCGGGACCTCGGCCAGCGCCTTCAGTTCGGCCCGAACCTCGCCCTCGCGGTAGGCCGCCTCGTCGATGTCGTTGACCTCGCGGGTTTCCGTCCGGTCGAAGTCGGCCGCCACCCGGCCCGCGGCCTCCGGCGTCACCCCGAAGACCGCGGAGTAGACCTTCACGCCCGCCGGCACGCCCAGCATCGGAATCTCGGCGTCGAGTTCGTCCAGCGTCTCGGCGACGTCCACGGCGGTCCCGTCGCCGCCGACGAACAGTATCAGGTCGACGCCTTCCTCGGCGAACCGCCGGACCGCTTCCCGGGTATCCTCGGCACTCGTCTCGGAGTCGCCGACAGTCGTCTCCGCGTCTCCGGCGGTCATCTCCGCACCTCCGACGGTCGTCTGCTCGCCCGCGGGCGAGCAGACGACCGTCGGGTCGAAGCCCGCTTCCCGCGCTTCGTCCTCGCCCATCTCGCCGGCGCAGGTCAGGATCTCCGCGCCCTGCTCCGTACCGTCGGGACTCGTCGCCGCACCGTCCTTCGCTTCCTCGCTCGCGGGTGCGCGGGTCCCGCGCACCCGCGAGCGAAGCGCCGCGAGCGCGTCGACGGCCCGCTCGGGCGCGCGGGGTTCGGCGCCGCGCTCGCGGGCCTCCGCCACCTTCCCGTCGGTGCCCTTTAGGCCCACGCGACCGCCCATCCCCGCGATGGGGTTGACGACTACGCCGATGCGTCGCATGGACGAGGGTACGCGATTGCGGCGCAAAAGCAGTCCGGTCGCTCCGGGCGTCGAGACGTCGTCAGGAAAAGAAACGTGGTACCGGTGCAGCGACGGTTTCGCGCAATTCGGCCTTCGGCTAGCGGCGATTCTCAGCGTCCTTCTGCGACGGGGTCAGTACGTCTGGCCGCCCGAGAACTGCTGACCCTGCGGCTGCTGGTACGACTGACTCTGCGGCTGCTGAAAGGACTGCTGACCCGTGGTGCCGGACTGCTGGCCGCCCATCGACTGCTCGCCCATCTGGCCGCCCTGCTGCTGAACCTGCTCGCGGATGCCGGTCGTCGGACTCTGCTGGCCGCCGCTGATGGAGTCGAGCAGCTTGTTGATGGCGTCCGTCGACTGCTGGACTGCCTGGAGCGTCTCCTGAACGTGGGGCGACTGCTGGTGCTGCTGGAGGATCGGCATGCCGTGCTGAGCCACCTTCAGGAACGCCTCGGCGAGTTCGGGTCCGTTGATGGAGTCGCGAGCGATCATCTTCTCGTTCAGCGACGCGAGGTCGGCGAGGTCCTCACAGAGCCGCGCGCAGTCGGCCATCTGCGGGCCGCTCTCGATGCACTTGTCTGCGCACCACTCTGCGATCTCGACCACGCGGTCGAGCGATTCGAGCGCCTCGTTCAGTTCGGGGGTCAGGGACTGCTCGAACTGCTGACCCACACGCTGGTGGGTCTGCTGGTGGGTCGAACCGGACTGCTGGCCGAACTGCTGAGTGCCCATCTGGCCGCCGGTCTGCTGGCTCTGCATCGGCGGCTGTTGCTGGCTCATCTGACCGCCGTACTGGCTCTGCTGACCGATGCTTCCCGTGGGCTGCTGGTACTGTTGTGTCATCGTTGTATTCCTCCCCGCCCACCCGGACGACCGCGCTCGACGACGCCGTCCGAGGGTCGGCGGTTACCCGGTCGTTCGCCCGATTCGCAGATAAACGGCCGCGACCGTTGGCAATCGTTCAGTCCGACCAACGGTGTATTTCCGGCTCGTACGCCGATTAAAAACCCCCTTCCGAGCGACGTAGAGAACGCGCAGTTACGCCGACGGTTCGGGACCGTTCCGACGTTCAACGGTCAGTTTCGGCGTCGACCGTCCGACCGGCGTGTGACACTCTCACTTCCCTTCGCCGGCGTCCTCGGTCCTAACGACTCGTTTCCCTGCGCGGTCGAGCGGCGGCGGCGTCGGTAGGCGGGGCGCTTGGCAACCGTTAAGACGCCGGCCCCACAACCCCCGGACATGTTCGTACTCGCAGAATCCACGTCCGTTCCCGCGAACGCCTCGGGGATCGTCGTCACCGCCGTCGGCATCCTGCTCACCGCCGCGTGGCTCGTGTACCTGTACCGATAGTCGACCCAGATTCGGCTCTCGTCTTCTCGCTACCGCCGTTCGTCGACCGGAGCGACGCGTTCGCGGAGCCACGTCGCCGCCCGGTCGAGTTCCTCCGGGTCGGTGCTCGACAGTTTGAGCCGGACGTGGTCGCCCGGGTAGCTCCCGACCGTCACGTCGAAGCGCTCGCGAAGTTCGGCAAGTCGCTCGATCAACGCGCTCTCGGGTTCGTCGGCCCTGACCGTCTCGACGTGCCGGCGCTCGCCGGAGAACTCCCCGGCGACGCGCTCGAACATCGACTTCATCTCCTCGGGGACGCCCGGCAGGACGTAGATGCCCTCGACGACGCATCCCGGCGCGACCCCGACCTCGTTTTCGAGGAGTCGACTCCCTCGCGGGAGGTGGGTCGTTCCCTCGGTGAGGTCCGAGCGCTGATAGTCGTCGTGCTCGGCTATCCACGCGACCGCGTCGGGGTGCTCTTCGACCGGGACGCCGACCGCGGCGGCGACCCCTTCCATCGTCAGGTCGTCGTGGGTCGGGCCGAGACCGCCCGTCACGACCACGGCGTCGTACTCCGCGCGGAGTTCGTTGACCACCCGGGCGATGTCGGCCACCCGGTCGGGGACCACGACGACCCGTTCGACGCTCGCGCCGCGTTCCGTGAGGCGCTCGCCGAGCCACGCGGCGTTCGTGTTCACGGTATCGCCCGCCAGCAGTTCGTCGCCGACGGTGACGAGGGCTACCTGCATGGGAAGCGGTAGTGGTCGCGCGACCAAAAAGAGGGCGTTCCCGAGGAAAGGCGGTGGCCGGCGGCCGGAGCGCACTCGGTGACGCAGGCCTCGTGCAGACACTCGGTGACACGAACGACCGCAAACGCTCGGCGAACTGTCCCACAGGTGGGACTGAAAGGGGCCGCCCGCTCGCGTCCGAAGGACGTGGTCGTCTCAGCGACCCCTATCGGGCGAGCGGCGGAGCCGCGAGCCAGATATGTCGGTGAGCGACCGCGAGCGGGCGGGGGCTTTCGAGTTGGGTACGTTCACAGTCCTACCTACGGTTTCGTAGCGAGCAGAGAAGGCAGAAAGCGAACGGACTCGAAAATCGTCCGTTTCGAGAACGAACGACAGGCTCCGCCCTACCCCATCCCCGGCGGCGGCCCCTGATCGAACTCGTCGCCGGTATCGACGTTCAGCCCCAGTTCCTCGCGCTCGCGTTCGAGTCGGCGAATCTGGAGCCGATAGTACGCCAGTCCGGCCAGCGCCACCAGCACGCCGACCGCGATGAGTCCCGCGAAGATGACGAGGTCGCGGGCCAGGTAGTACCGGACGACGACGCTGTCGGCGGTCACGTCCTCCGTCCAGCGGATGTGCACGCGGTTCGTTTCGGCGTCGAGTTCGGTCTGATACCCGTCGGGGCGGACCTGGCTCAACAGGAAGTTGCCGACCCGCATCCCCTTCGGGAGAATGACCTCGTAGGAACCCTCGACGTAGGCGGGCGTGCTGAACGACTTTCCGCGGTGGGGTGCGGTGTAGGCGAGCGTTCCGTAGTCGCTGGGCGGCGTGATGACGGTCCGGGACTGCTTCTTTTGGACGTGCTTCTGTTCGAGTTTCACGACCGTCCCGTTCGGATACCGGAACTGGACCGCCGACACCTCGACGGGTTGTTTGTCGCCGAGCGACGCGTACTGATAGACGCTCAGCTTCGAGCGGTTCGAGAACTCGTACACCGCGTGGTACTCCCCGCTCGTGACGTTGAGCGTCACGTCGGCGGTCGTGTTCCAGTCGTAGTCCGCGTCCTGCGCGAGGCGCTTGTCGCTGATCTCCCCCGGCCCGAAGATGCCCGAGGTACAGCCGGCCGTGACCGCCAGCAGCGCGAGCGCGCCGAATCCGAGGAGGAGTCGCCGATTCATGGAATGACGCAACGAAGCTCCGCCGGGAGGTA
This sequence comes from Halorussus vallis, assembly GCF_024138165.1. NCBI lineage: Archaea > Methanobacteriati > Methanobacteriota > Halobacteria > Halobacteriales > Haladaptataceae > Halorussus > Halorussus vallis. The sequence goes on from NZ_CP100000.1 coordinate 541,089, forward strand.
GTTCCCGATGGCCGCGAGCAGTCCCGGCGGGTCAGTTTCGTCGCGGCAGACGATGCTCTGTTCGAGCAGTCCGAGGCGTTCGACCGTCACGATGTCGCGGGCGTGGCCCGCGCGGTTGACCGTCGCCCGGACCTCGCCGCGCGTCGCGCTGTTGACGTTGACGCGGCCCGCGCCGCGGGTCCAGTCGTAGAGGCGGTCGCGCTCCGCGTCGGCGAGGCGGTGGGGGAGGTCTTCGCCCGTGTCCTCGTCTTCCCCTCCGTAGACGAACTTCATCGGCATGTGCTGGACGAGGCCGAACCGCTCGACGATCTGTATCGGGGTGCCCTGCCCGAGGCCGAGTTCGCTCGCGGGAATTCGGACTTCCTCGCCGGCGTCGAGGGTGATTCCCTCCTCGTCCCACGATTCGAGCGTGCCGACGTAGGTTTCGCCCGGTTGGAACTGGTCGGTCACCTCGCCGAACTCCTCGCGGAGGACGTTCCGGGCGACCACTTCGTCCTCGCCCTCGACGGTGACGACCGCGAAGTCGTCGTGGCGCGACCCGACCGTGTACTCCACGTCGAGCCCTTCGAGTTCGTTGGCGACGAGCGAGTCGAGCGCGTCGAGCGCCCGGTCTTCGGCCTCGCCGCTGACGTACACTTTCGTCGCGAGTACGACCATCTATGCTTCTGCCTCTTCGAGGTGTTCGACGTTGAGTTCGTCTCGCAGTTCCGCGATTCGTCGCTCCATCGCCTCCACGAGTCGGGAGTTCTCCATCGATTCGAGCGGCGACCCGCACTCGGGGCACTCGAAGCCGAAGTCCATCGCCTCGCCGAACTCGAAGCGGATCGAACACACCTCACAGAGGTAGAACTCGTGCTGGCGTTCGTAGTCCTCGCGCTGTTCGAGCGCGTCGAGCAGGCGGTGCATCTCCTCTTCGAGGTTGCCCGGGATGTTGTCGTACTCGAACGTCCAGAGGTACGTCAGCCACCCCGAGTCCTCGTCGCGCAGGCGGCGGTACGTCGCCAGGTCGTTCTCGTAGAGGATGAACAGCGCCCGGCGCACGTCGTTGAGTTCGAGGTCGAGTTCCTCGGCGAGTTCCTCGTCGGTGACCTCGCCGTCCGGCGGGGCCGCCGCGACGGGCATTCCCTTCGGACCGACCAATTCGTGAAGATACTTCTGAATTACCGGGTCCTCCAGTAAGTCCTCAAAAGCCATTGTTGTACAAGGGGTGGTTCAGCCGTTTAAAACCATCGGGAAACAGTCATTCACCTCGGCGGTCCCGAGTGGCGACTCGCGGGCGAGTCCGTGCCGGGACCTCCGAGTCGCTAATCGTCGAGCGAAACCGCCGGGGTCTTGGACGAACGCGGCGAGGGAACGGTACGCTCGGGGGTGTCGGCCGCCGGCCCGCCCTCGTCCTGACTCTCGGGTTCGACGTCGGTCGCGTTCCGGAGTTCGTCGTCCGTGTCGGTCCCTTCGTCGTCGGCGAGCGGATTCGGCGAGCGCAGGTACGCGATGAGGCTCCACATGAGTCCGGTGAGCAGGGCGCCGAACGCCGAGAGGGTCATTCCCATCGTGAGGAAGGCCGTCCCGTAGATGCCGCCGATGAGCGCGGAGGGGAGGGCGGTTCCGAGCGGGACGTTCGCCATCTCGTCGCGGAGGGTCGGGACCAGGACGAGGAGCGAGAAGACGTTTCCCGCGAGGAACACCACGTCCTGCCAGATCATGGTTTCACCTCCGACTCCGTAAGCGTGAAGGACAGAAGTCCCACCATCGAACCGCGTTACCGGCGCTATATTCAAAAGTATTGTCGCCGTTCGTGTAACCGACTCCCGGGGGCGAATCAACGACCGCGGCGCGGAATCCATCGAGCGCCGCGCGCGAATCTACCGACCGCCGCCGGCGAGTGGCCGTGAGTCGGGCGAACCGTCAGTTCCTGCTTACTGCGGGGGTCGCTCGCGACCGCGAGCGACTCCCGCGGGCAATCGTCACTCGTCGTCGGTCGGTTCGTCGGTTGGCTCGTTGGCCGACTCGTCGGTCGGCACGACGGTCTTGCCGGTCGCCTCCGGGACCACACGCCGGTCGGCGTCCTCCCATCCGCGGTCGAGTTCCCGGCCCTCGAAGAGGCGGTCCAGGAACACCGCCAGTCCCGCGACCTCCGAGTGTGGCTGGTTGGTGACGCCCACGTTCCAGTCGGCGCGCTCGTACACGTCGAACGAGACCTTCTGGGAGCCGACGACCGCGAGAATCGGCTCACCGTCGTCGCCTGTCGCGCCGCCGTGGGCGGCGCGAATGTCGTCCTCGACGTCCTGGATTCGCTCGCCGTACATCGTGAGGTGGACGACCGGTCCGTTCCAGTCCCGGATGACGGCCTTCGGCGAGTCGGTCAGTTCGACGTCGAAGGGACCGCCGAACCGGTCGGTAATGTCGGCGACGGTGTCGACCGACTTGCTCGCGTCGCCCGCCAGGATGGCGCGGTCGGCGCCCAGCGCCCGGGCGGTCAGGCCGACGTGGGTGGTCATCCGCTCGTCGCGGCCGGGCCGGTGGCCGAGGCGGAGGACCGCGACCTCGGGTTCGCCTTGCATGTTCGGAGGTGGGCGACCCGGCGGTTAGGGGGTTTCGAAACGCGGCGGGCGGCCCGATAGCCCGGTTTGAAGACCGGAAAGCACTTCCCGGCCTCCGTCGCAATCCACGACATGAACCTCTCCGACAAGCGGGTGCTGATCACCGGCGGTGCCGGATTGGTCGGCTCGCACCTCGCCGAGCGACTCGCCGCCGACAACGACGTGGTCGTCGCCGACGACCTCTCGAAGGGCGAATCCGAGCGGGTCACCGACGAGGCCGAACTGGTCGTGGCCGACATGACCGACCCCGACGACGTCGCCGAGGTCGTCACCGAGGACCTCGACGTCGTCTTTCACTTCGCGGCCTACACCGACACCAACTACGACGACGACCGGAAACTGTTCGAGGAGAACGGCGCGATGACCTACAACGTCCTCGAACGCATGGACGAGGTCGGCGTCGACAACATCGCGTTCACCTCCTCCTCGACCGTCTACGGCGAAGCGCCGATGCCCACCCCCGAGGACTACGCGCCGCTGGAGCCCATCAGCATCTACGGTGCGAGCAAACTCGCCGACGAGGGCCTCGTCTCGACGTACGCACACTCCTACGGGATGCAGGCGTGGGTCTACCGCTTCGCGAACATCGTCGGCCCGAACCAGCGCGGCAACGTCGTCCCCGACTTCATCGAGAAACTGCTCGACGACCCCGAGGAGCTGACCATCCTGGGCAACGGCCGCCAGGAGAAGTCCTACCTCCACGTCGAGGACTGCATCGACGCGATGTGCCACGTCGTCGAGAACGCCGACGACGACCTGAACATCTACAACCTCGGCACCCGGACGACCACTTCGGTCAACGCCATCGCCGACATCGTGGCCGACGAGATGGACCTCGACCCCGACTACGCCTACACCGGCGGCGACCGGGGCTGGACCGGCGACGTGCCGAAGATGCGGCTGTCCATCGAGAAGCTCTCGGCGCTCGGCTGGGAGCCGCCGACGTCCAGCGACCGTGCGGTCCGCCGGGCCGCACGGCAGTTACTCGAAGAACTTCGGGCCGAGCGCGCCGAGCAGTAGCGGCCCCGTCGAGCGCCGGAAGCTACGACACCGTAAACTCGGTTTGGGCCTCCAAGTCCTCCTCGGTGACGTCCAGCGTCGCGACGACGGTGTACTCGCCCGGGTCAGGGTCCTCCCACGCGCCGGGGAACGTCTCGGTCGCGCCGGCGTCGAACGTGTGGGGCCGGAGCGCCTGGGTGAACATCCGGCCGTCGCTGGCCCGCCAGACCTCCTCGCCGTCATCGAAGACCACGAAGTCGGCCGACAGGCCGCTCCGGAACGTGATCTCCTCGGGGTCGTCGCCGGGATTCTCGACCGCGAACTCGAAGACGACCGCGTCAGCCTCGACCGTCGCCGTGACCGAACTCCGTAGCGTCATGGGTCGTAGTCGGGACGCCGGGACCGAAAACTTTTCTCCGAAACCGCCGACAAAAAGGAAAACTCCGGTTCGCGCCGGTCGCTTCGAGCGCTAGTCGTCCGAGGAGTCGAGGCCGACGGCCGCGGCGGCGTCGACCAGTCCGTATCCCTGCTCGTCGGCCGGGAGTCCGAGGTCCTCGGCGGTGTCCCGCATCCGGGCCCGCGCGTCTGCACCGGCGTATCCCCGGCTAACGACGAGCGCGGCGACGCCCGAGACGTACGCGGTCGCCATCGAAGTCCCCGAGAGGGTGACACAGCCACCGCCGGCGTCGGTCGTCCGGAGGTCGACGCCGGGCGCGGCGAGTTCTACCTCCGGGCCGCGACTGGAGAACGACGCGAGTTCGTCGTTCCGATTCGTCGCGCTCACCGCGACGACTTCGGGGTAGGCCGCCAGGTAGCCGACGCACCCGTCCGAACAGGGGCCGCTTCCGCCCGCCGCTCCCGCGAGCACCACGCCCCGGTCGGCGGCGTACGCGACCGCGTCCTTCAGCGCCTGAGAACTCGAACTGCCGCCGAGACTCAGGTTCGCCACGTCCCAGCCACGGTCGGCGACGTATTCGACGCCGGCCGCGATGTCCGAGAACGACCCCAAACCCCGGTCGTCCAGCACCTTCACGGCGTGGAGCGTCGCCCCGGGGGCGAGCCGGTCGTGCAGTCGCAGGAATCGCCGGCGCCGACGAGTCCCGCGACGTTGGTCCCGTGGTCGTTGTCGTCGTCCCAGGCTTCTCCGCAGGACGACCCCGAACAGGAGACGAACGCCTCGCCCGACCCGACGTTCGGCAGGCAGGCGTTGTCGCCGTCGATGCCGGTGTCCAGAATCGCCACGTCGACCCCATCGCCGGTCACGCCGCCGGCGTGGGCCACGTCGGCGTCGATTCGGTCGTACCCCCACGGGAGCGCCTGCGCTCGCATCGTCCCGTTAGCCTCGATGTACCGGACGTTGGGGTTCCTCGCCAGGGCCGTCGCCGCCCGCTTGGGCGTCCGGAGTGTCAGCACGTCGATGGAGTCGAACTCCCGGACGACGTCTGCGGCGGCGTCGAGCGCGGCCGCCCGGCCGCGCTCGGACGCGAAGCCGACGTTGACCTCGACGGTGTCGTCGGGTTTCGCGGCCGCCAGTCCCGTGGTGGCAACCGCCGCGAGCGAACCGCCTGCCGTTCGGAGTACGCTGCGCCTCGAAACGCTATCGTTTCTGTCGTGCATCGCATGAAATAAATTTCACTGGCAAATATTAATATTTTATCCTAGTAAACTATGTATGTAACTATACCTCTTGTCGGGGTGGCCTCCCAACTATCCTCACTCCGAGATGTTCCGCGGGAGATTACAGACGGCTGGACCGGTTGTCGGTGGCGGGGTGACCGCTTCAGGTGACGGGTTCGTCGGGTGCGGCACCGACGCGGAAACCGAGGCCGCGGCTGTCGGCGATTCAGTCCGTCGAAAAAGTGCGGAAGCGCTTGCGGAGTCGAACGGCTCAGTTGTCCGAGGAGTCCAGACCGAGCGCGGCGGCGACGTCGAGCAGGCCCGCGCCCGACTCGTTGCTCGACAGGCCGATGTTCTCGGCGGAGTCCTTGAGCGTCTGGCGGACCTGCGAGTTCGACTGGCCGTTGGCCATCAACTGGCCGGCCGCGCCCGCGACGTGGGGAGTCGCCATCGACGTGCCGGAGAACGTGTCGTAGCCGCCGTTCGAAGCGACGGTCGAGTAGATGTCGGTGCCGGGGGCTGCGATCTCGACTTCGGGACCGGTCGAGGAGAAACTCGACAGTCCGTCCGAGCTGTTGGTCGAACTCACGGCCATGAACTCGGGATACGCGGCGGGGTAGCCGACGCAGTCCGAGCACGGCCCGCTGTTGCCGGCCGCGGCGACGAGGAACACGCCCTTACTCTGGGCGTACTCGCCGGCGTCCTTGACGGCCTGGCTCCCGCTGCTGGCGCCGAGGCTGAGCGAACCGACGTCCCAGCCCTGGTCGGCCACGTACTCGATGCCGGCGGCCACGTCGGAGAACGACCCGCTACCGCACTTGTCGAGCACCTTGACGGCGTGGAGGGTCGCCTGCGTCGAGACGCCCACGACGCCCTGGGCGTTGTCGACCGCGTCGGCGATGCCCGCGCAGTGGGTGCCGTGGTCGTTGTCGTCGGTCCACGAGTAGTTACAGGTGTTGTCGGCCGGCTTCGCGCCGTACCGACAGCCGCCTTTCGTCGAACACGCCACGAACGACTTGCCCTCGCCGAGGTTAGCTTGCAGGTCGGGATGGTCGTCGTCGATGCCGGTGTCGATGATGGCGATGTGAGCGCCGTCGCCCGTCTCGCCGTTCCGGTGGGCCACGTCGGCGTCGACGCGCTCGATGCCCCAGGGTTCGGTTTCGGCGAGCGCGTGCATCGTGCCGTTCTCCTCGACGTACCGGATATTCGGGTTCTTCGCCAGTGCGGTTGCCGCCTTCTTCGGCAGGCGGAGCGTCAGCACGTCGATGGAGTTGAACTCTCGAACCGTCGCCGTAGCCTTGCTCTTGGCGAGGGACCGGCCGCGGCTGGATTTGAAGCCGACGTTGACCTCGACGGTGTCGTCGGGTTTCGCGGCCGCCAGACCGCCGGCCGCGGCGGTCGCGACGGATGCGCCGGCCAGTTTGAGTACGTTACGCCTCGAAACACCATTGTCATTATCTAACATCGCACTCTGAGATTAGACCACATCGATAAATATTTTTCTTCTGTGAAATGAAGTTAGAAACTATCTAACTTTTTTCGTACTACTTGAGATGTTAAAAGTAGCCATGACTACGACGGTCGAGGGTTCGAAATCGTCGACGCTCGACGGCCGTCCGTCTCTGTTCGGGAGTCCGTTCGCGCGAGGAGAGCGTCGGGGCGGGAACCGAAGCCGCGACCGTTCAGTCGTCGCTGGAGCTGAATCCGAGCGCGGCCGCCACGTCGAGCAGGCCGTTGCCCTGCTCGTTGCTCGACAGGCCGATGTCCTCGGCGGTGCTCTCGAGCGTGCTCCGTGCCTCGTCGTTGGTCTGTCCGTTGGCCATCAACTGGCCGGCCGCGCCCGCGACGTGCGGGCAGGCCATCGACGTGCCGTTGAAGTAGGCGTAGCCGCTCGGGACCGACGAGTAGATGCTGGTGCTGTCGTTGTTGTCGCTCGCGCCGCCGGGCGCGGCGATATCGACCTCCGGGCCCTGCGCGGAGTAGCTCGCGAGGCTGTCGCTGGGCGTCGTCGCGCTGACGGCGACCGTCTCGGGGTACTTCGCGGGGTACTTCACGCAGTCCGTGCACGGACCGGGGTTGCCGGCCGCCGCGACCACCAGGACGCCGTTGTTGTCGGCGTACTTGATCGCGTCGTGGAGCGCCTGGGACCCCGAGTCGCCGCCGAGGCTGAGGCTGGCGACGTCCCAGCCCTGGTTGGCGACGTACTCGACGCCGGCCGCGATGTCCGAGAACGACCCGCTCCCGGCGCAGTCCAGCACCTTGACGGCGTGGAGGGTCGCCTGGGTCGAGACGCCGACGACGCCCTCGCCGTTGTTGACCGCGTTGGCGATGCCCGCACAGTGGGTACCGTGGTCGTTGTCGTCGGACCAGTCGTTGTTACAGGCATTACTGTTGCCCGAGAACGCGCAGTTGCCGAAGTAGCCGCCGGAGCCGCAGGCGACGAACGCCCTCCCCTCGCCGAGGTTGGCCTGCAGGTCGGGATGGTCGTCGTCGATGCCGGTGTCGACGATGGCGATGTCGGCGCCGGACCCCGTCTCGCCGTTCTGATGGGCGATCTCCGCGTCGACCCGGTCGATACCCCACGGGAGGGTCTGGGCCAGCGCTTCCATCGTGCCGTTTTCCTCGACGTACCGGATGTTCGGATTCCTCGCCAGTGCAGTCGCCGCCTTCTTCGGCAGCCGAATCGTCAGCACGTCGATGGAGTCGAACTCTCGAACCGTCGCGGTGGCCTGGCTCTTTGCCATCGAGCGACCCCGACTGGACTTGAACCCGACGTTCACCTCGACGGTGTCGTCGGGCTTGGCGGCCGCCAGGCCGCTCCCCGCGGCGGTCGCCACGGACGCGCCGGCCAGTTTGAGTACGTTACGCCTTGAAGTGCCATTGTCATTACCAAGCATGACGACCGTAACTAATCGCAAAATAGTATAATATTTTCTTCTGTTAAAAATAGTTAATATGTGTAGATATTCAATGGTCGAAGGAAATTAAATAATACCTCATGCGACCGAGTTCCGCGTCCGGCTGGACGCGGAACCCGACGTGAAGCCGTAACCGGGGGCCACCCCGAACGGCACGCCTTTAACCCGAAGACCCGTAGCCAGCGGCGTGCAAGTCGTTGGCTACGAGACGGGCGCAGGCGGGGCGGAGCCTCCGAGCCTGCTGGTCGCCGACGCCGAAGCGGTGCGACGGGAGGAACTATCGCCGGGAGCGCAACTGTCGTACTCGCTGGGCGAGCGTCGCTGCGCGGGGGCCTTCGACGGAACGACCCACTACGACTGTGAGAACGCCGCCGCGCCGTACTGCGAGGAGCACTCGGGCACGTGGATTTGTGCGCGCTGCACCGGCACCTGCCTCAAGGACGAGATGGACTGTTACGAGGAGCACGCCATCTACCTCGCCGCCTTCGCGCCGGACACGTTCAAAGTCGGAGTCACCCGCGAGTGGCGCCTCGACACCCGCCTGCGCGAGCAGGGTGCCGACCGGGCGGCCCACCTCCGGACGGTTTCGAACGGCCGAATCGCGCGCGAAATCGAATCGCAGATAGCACGGGAGTACACCGACCGCGTCCGGGTCCCGAGCAAAATCGAGAGTCTCCACCGCGAGGTCGACGAGTCGGCGTGGGACGCGGCGCTCGCGGAGTTCGACCCCGAGGAGACGTTCGAGTTCGACTACGGCTTCGAGTTGGACGTCGCGCCGGTGGCCGAGACGATGGCGACCGGCGAAGTGGTCGGCACTCAGGGCCGCGTGCTGGTGCTCGAACGCGCCGGGACGAACTACGCCGTGGACATGCGCGACCTGGTCGGGTACGAACTTCGAGACGGCGAGAGCGGCCGGGAACTGCAGTCCAGTCTCGGTGCTTTCTAGGCTAGAGGATCGAGTGCTGTCGCTTTGCTGTAGTTGGGGTCTTCGAAATCAGTGACCGCCCTGTTCAACTTCACAGCGCCTCGCACCTTCCGATCGAAACTCACCGCGACTGCAACCGCTACTTACACGATGACTATGAGTACCCGCACCGCCACCGCGACCGCAACCCACATGCCTCCCCAGCCGATTCGCTCACTCCCTACGGTCGTTCGCTCATCCCTCGCACGGAGATGGCGCGGCACGAGGCCGCGCCAGCGCGCGCCAGTGCCATAGCGAAGACGCGAAGCGCCTCCAATTGGTCGCACTCGCCGCCAAACCTTCAAATACGAAGACGGGGTCAACTCCCGTCGTGTCGACGCACCCCCGAACGTCGCCGAAAGACCGGCGCTCTCAGGCCAGTTCCAGCCCTCGAATCGCCACTTCGTCGCCCTCCTCGACCTCGCCGATGACGCGACCGTCGGTTTCGGCGGCCAGCGACTCGGCCTCGTCTTCGGGGAGCGCGACCACGAACCCGGTACCCATGTTTAACGTCCGGTGCATCTCCTCGTCGTCGACGTTCCCTTCGGACTGGACGAACTCGAACACCGGTTGGGGGTCGAACGGGTCGGTGACCTTGTACCGGTACGCGCCCATCCGCGAGAGGTTCGTCCATCCGCCGCCGGTGACGTGGGCCGCGGCGCGGACCTCGCGCTCCCGGAGGTGGTCGAGCAGGTAGGTGTAGAGCCGGGTCGGTTCGAGCAGGACCTCGCCGACGGTTCGCGCCTCGGCGTCCCCCGCGTCGAGCGGGAACGGGTCGTCGTAGTCGTGGTTGCGCGTCGCGGCTTCCCGGGCCAGCGTCAGACCGTTCGAGTGGATGCCGCTGGAGGGGAAGCCGACGAGCGCGTCGCCGACCTCGGCCTCGCCGGGGAAGATGGCGTCCTTCGGGGCGAGTCCGGCGCACGCGCCCGCAAGGTCGAGGCCCCTGATGACGTCGGGCATCACGGCCGTCTCGCCGCCGACCAGCGCGACGCCCGCCTCCTCCGCCCCCGCCGCGAGGCCGTCGCCGACCTGCTGGGAGAACTCCTCGGAGGGTTCGTCGACCGCAAGGTAGTCGACGAACGCGACCGGTTCGACCCCGCTGGCCACGAGGTCGTTGGCGTTCATGGCAATGCAGTCGATGCCGACCGTCGAGTAATCGCCCAGCGCCTCGGCCACGAGGAGCTTCGTACCGACGCCGTCGGTCGCCAGCGCCAAGTAGCGGTCGCCGATGTCGAGCAGGCCCGCGTACTCGCTCTCGTCGATGTCGCCGACCGCGCCGACCAGCGCCGCGGTCGCCGCCTCGCTGGCCTTGATGTCCACGCCCGCGTCAGCGTAGGTGAGTTCCTCGTCGTCTCCGTCGCTCATGCGTGAACAGGTGCGAGCGGTCGGTAAAGTCCCACCGCTTTCCCGCGTCGGCGCTCGCGACCGCCCGGCGACGTCGTATCAGCGCACGCCCATAGCACTCTTGGCTCGCGGGGTCGCCGAACGTCGCATGGACCAGCCACTGACCGAGGACGACGAGGGCAAACAGGTAGTCACCCGGGACGGCGAGACGGTCGGCACGGTGCGGAAGGTCGACCAGGGCGTGCTCCACGTCGAACCGAACGCCGACCTCTCCGAGCGGGTCCGCGAGCGCCTCGACTGGGGCGACCGGCAGAGCGACGACTACACGCTCCAGGAGACCGAGGTCGAGGAGACGACCGACAGGGAAGTTCGACTGGCGGAGTAGCGAGATTCGGAGCGAGCGCCAGCGAGCGAGAATCTCGGAGAGGACGAGCGGGGAGGAGCGAAGCGACGACTCGCGAGTAGCGAGATTCAGAACGAGCATCGGCGACCGAGAATCTCGAAGAAAGCGCGAGCCTCGAAAACGAGCAAATTTCCGAAAAGGAGAACCGAGGCGGCTCAGAGAACCGAGAGGCCGCCGCCGAACACCATCCACGCCGCCAGCCCGAAACAGGGGACGCCCGCGGCGACGAACGCCGTCAGGCTCCAGTCCTTGACGGTGTTGCCGTCGAGCGGGCCGAACGGAATCATGTTGAATCCCGCCAGTAGGAAGTTGATGTAGACGCCGAAGTCGCCGGCGGTTCCGAGCAGGCCCCCGAACAGGACCGCGACCGGGAGGAAGAGGATTCCGAGCGCGACGTTCGTGAGCGGGCCGGCCAGCGCGATGAGGCCGTTCTCTCTGGGGGTGGCGCGACCCCGGTGGTAGACCGCGCCGGGCGCCGCGAACAGGAAGCCCGCCATCGCGCCCACGACCGCGAGGAACAGCATCCCGTAGTCGGCGCGGAACTCCGCGACCTGACCGAACTTTATCGCGGTGACCTTGTGGGCGAGTTCGTGGAGCAGGAAGCCGAGTCCGGCGGTGACCATGCTCATCGGGAGGACGGTGACGAGACTCGACGGCCGGTAGAGGAGCCGCTGGCCGCCGCCGAGCAGGATGCCGAAGGCGAGTCCGAGTGCGCCCCACGCGACCGCGAGGTCCCGAATCTCTCGGCCGCTGAATCGGATGTTCGCACTCATGTGAGCGAACTCACGATGAGGTCGACGCTGTTTCGCGCGCCCTCTATCATCAGTCGGGTTATCTCGTCGACGCCGCCGATTTGGGGACCGAGTAGCGGGAGCACCACGAACGGAAAGAGCAGGCTGGCTATCATGCTCCCGACGTTGGTCATCGCCACGATGGCGATGAGCCTGAAGAGGGGGACGTCGAGCATCCGGGAGAGGAGGTCCTGAATCGGGCTCTCCTCGTCGCTGAGTATCTCGTTCAGTTTGGCGATGTCGCCGACGTTGACCGTCGTGTGCTTGAGTTCGACGTAGCCGGCAAACCAGCCGGGCGCCAAGAGCGGATTGACGCTGGTCAGCCACGCGACCAGGCCGCCGACGCTCGCGCTACTCCAGCGCGCGCCGGCGAGTTTCGCCAGGCCGAACGCGAAGATACCGTTGAACAGGAACCACGCGGCGAACACCTGGAAGAGGAACTGCTGGCGAACGCCGGCCATGAACAGTAGGACGAAGAACGCGAGGAAGCCGAGCGTGATGGTGTAGCCGAACAGTTTGAACAGCGAGAACCGACTCCCCGACTCCGTGCCCACGAGGTCCTCCATCGGCGGGAGCGTCTGGGGGTTCCGGAGGTACTCCTCGATACCGGCCCGGTGGCCCGCGCCGACGACCGCGACCACGTCGTGGCCGGCGTCGCGCAGGGCGACCAGGCGGTGGGCGATGAACGCGTCTCGCTCGTCGATGAGCGCCTCCGCGCCGCCGGGCGAGAACTGCCGGAACTCCTCCATCATCGCGGTCACCACGTCGCCGTCGGTGAGTTCCTCGATGTCGAACTCCTCGTCCTCGCCGCCCCCGCCGATGCCCACCATGGCGAGACAGAGCTCCCAGACCATCCGGAGCTTCTCGAAGAAGCTCATCCGGGCCCAGAAGCGCTGGATGGTCGTCTGGATGTCGCGGTCGACCAGCGCCACGTCGCTCCCGACGCGCTGGGCGACGTCGATGGCGGCCTTCATGTCGGCGCCGGGTTGGATGTCGAAGCGGTCGCCCATCCGGGTCTGCACGTACGATAACATCCAGTAGGCGAGAAACTGGAAGACGGTGTTACCGTCGAGCAGGTCCGAGGGTTCGAGGTCCTCGGCCACCTCGCCCTGCATCTGCCGGTAGCGGCCCTCGTCGAGTTCGACGGCGACGACGTCCGGCCGCTCTTCGTCAATCGCTTCCTCGACGCGCTCAACGCTCTCCGCGGAGACGTGCGCAGTGCCGACGACACGGACGCTCCCTCGCCCCCCAGCGTCCAAGTCGGCTGTGTCGGTCATCACTCGGGTTACACGCCGTCCCTTTTTACCGTTGTCGGTACTCGGAGATTTATCGGCCGGCCGGAGCCCTGTACGAAAACTGTCGGGAACCGAGCGATTACGAGGGGTAAGGCCCGCAATAACAAACTGCTCGTGGTCCTTCGTTCCCTTCGACGCGTCGAGTCATCATGAACCGCCGACGATTCCTCCAAGCAGTAGGGGTCGGTGCAGTAACCGCGCTCGCCGGGTGTCCGAACAACGGGATGGACGACCCGCCGGCGTCGGACCGCGCCGACCCGCCGATAGCCAGAGCGGACTTCGACCGCGTGGTGAACGTCGTCCAAGCGGGCGCCGACGCCACCGGGAAGAAGCCCATCGACAGCGTGCTGAACCGGGAACTACGGGACGGTACGCTGTTCGTCTTTCCCGACGGCCGCTACGCGATAGACGGCTTCGACGTCTCGGGGTCGCCGCGCGTCGGGATGGTCGCCGCGGAGGGCGCGACGCCGATGCTGGTCCCGACCACGTCCGCACCCAACACAGAGCACACGCTCCTGGAGGCCACGTCGGTGAAGGCGTTCCTGTTCGACGGGTTCGTGCTCGATTTCCGGCGGAAGGGGTACGGCGGTCGCGTGTTCGCGATGACCGACGGGCCGCTGACGGTCAGGAACGTCCGGACGCTCGGGAAGTACCCGCGCAAGTCCATCGGCTTCCACTTCGCGGTCCGGGACCGGGGGAGCGACGGACTGATCCAGAACGTCGTCGCGCCCCAGGGCGGCCGACCGGGCGGCGAGTCGGTCGGGATGTTCGTCGACCGCCGCCACGCCGGCGACCTGCTGGTCCGGAACTGCCACCTGGAGCGGTTCCCCAACAACGGCCTGTACGCCTCCGCACCCGGCGGCGACGGCGGCCTGCCCATCGGGCGCGGCCGGGTCCGGGTTCACGGCGGCTACTACCGGAACAACAACATCTCGAACGTGAGACTCGGCGGCGAGGGCTCGGAGGCCCGCGGCGTGACGGTCGCCGTCGACGAGGTGCCCCCGCACAACGAACTCAACGCGCGCGGCGTCCTGCTCCAGAACGGTCGGAACCTCCTGGTCGAGGACTGCAAGATCGTCATCGGCAAGAAGGCCGGCTACAGCCTCGGAGCGGTCGTCTTCCACGAAGACGCCGCGACGGCAACGATACGAAACACCCAGATCGTGATGGACCGCGACGACCTGCCGGCCATCAACGCGCGCAAACCCGCCCGGAACCTCTCGGGGGCGACCGGTGCGAACTTCCAGAACGTCTCGATAACCGGAACGGCCAGCGGCGGCCGGACCGTCGTGGTCGAGAACCGCGACGGCACCCGGGTTCGGGACTGCAAGTTCGTCCAGTCGGGGGACGACCGGTCGGGCATCGTCTTCAGTCGCTCGGACGACTGCGTCGTCGCCCGCTCGACCATCGACGTGACCGGCGACGCCATCGCGACGCCGAACTCGACCATCCGCCGCCGGAAGCTCATCATCAGATAACGACGCGAGGAGTCACGAACTATGTCAGACACCGAGATTCGAACGCGAGAGACGGACGCCGAGACGACGGGGAGCGACGGGAGACGGAACGACGAGCGGCGACGCGACGGCGGGCGGAGCGACGAGCGACCCGCCGACCGCGAGCGACCGACGCTCTCGGTCGTCGTCATCACCCGCAACGAGGAGGCGCAGGTCGGCCGGTGCCTGTCGTCGGTCCTCGACGCGACCGCCGACTTCGAGCGCGAGGTCATCCTGGTCGACTCCAACTCCGAGGACCGGACCGTCGACCGCGCGACCGACTTCCCCGTCTCGGTCCTCCGAATCCCGACCGACGACCTCTCGACGCCCTCGGCCGGCCGGTACGTCGGCGGGACGTTCGCGACCGGCGACCAGGTGTTGTTCGTCGACGGCGACGTGGTCGTCGAAGACGACTGGCTCGACGTCGCCTCGCACCTCCTCGTCGGCGAGGACGACGTGGCGGGCGTCGGCGGCTACCTCGGCGAAACCGACGCGACCGAGGTCACCGAGTCGGAGTGGCTGGCCGGCGTCGCGCTCTACGACGCCGCCGCGCTCGCGCAGGTCGGCGGCTTCGACCCCTACCTCCGGGCGCTCGAAGACCTCCATCTGAGCTTCGAGTTGCGCGAATCGGGGTACCGACTCGTGCGACTCCCCACCGTCGTCGGCGAGCAGGTGCGGGAGTCGGCGGGCTACCTCGAACCGTTCCGACGCTGGCGGCGCGGCTACCACCACGGCGTCTACGACGCGCTCTTCCGGTCGGCGACCTCGCCTGGTGTCCTGTACAAGCACGCCCACTCGCTCCGTTACTCGCTCGCGGGCACCGCGTGGCTGGCGCTCGGCGCGGCGACCGTCGTCGCCCCGCCGGTGTTCGCGCTCTGGCTGGGCGCGTCGCTCGCTGGCGTGGCGTGGATCGTGCGGACCCAGGGCCGCGACCGCGCCTACAGTCTGGTCGCGATGTGGACGCTGACGAGCGTCGCGCTCCTCGACCACGAGTGGTGCCGACCGCCCGACCCCGAGGAGTACCCCCTCGACCGAATCGAGCGGGTGCAGGTCGAGGGGCGGTTGACCGACGGCGGAGGCGGTGAGGGAACGGGAAACAATCCGGAGGACCGGGAACCGGACGTGAGTGAGTCTGGGCAGCGCGCTGGCGAAACGGGCCGCGTCGCGGCCGACGCCGGACGGGCCGGCGACGGAGCGGGCGATGGTCCCGGCGAGCGAGAGCGAAGCGCGGCCGACGGCGGTCGAACCACCCACGACCAGACCACCGCCGAGCGGGCGACCGACGACCGACAGACCGACGACCGGACGACCGAATCGGAGGCGGAGTGACGACGTCGTGGGCCGGAGCCTCTCCAAGGCGTTTCTCTCGATATTCAGCGCGCGGATGGTGACGTCGGTCGTCGCCATCGTCACGCTCCCGATAATCGTCCGAATCCTGGGTCCGGGCGGTTACGGCGACTACGCCTTCCTCATCTCGACGTTCGACCTGCTGATGATCTTCGTCAGTTCGGGGGTGACCGAGGGCGCCCAGAAGTTCGTCGGCGAGGACCGCGACGGCCTGTGGCGCGAGCGCGTCGTCGGCTTCTACGGGCGACTCGCGGTTTCCCTGGCGGTCCTCGGTGCCCTGGGCGTCGCGGCGTTCGCGCGCTTCGGCCCGGTCGAGAAGTGGCTCGGCCCGGAGTTCCGCGCCTACTTCTACCTCCTCGCGGCGTTCGTCGTCGCCGCCCAGTTCCGCGCCTACGTGCGGCGCGTCCTGCTTGGCCTGAACCTCGAACGCTACTCCGAACCCCTGCGCGTGGTCAACTCCGTGGGGTGGGTCGCGGTCGGCCTCGCGCTGGCGCAGTTCGGCTGGGGCGTCGAGGGGTTCGTCCTCGGCCACGTGCTCGCCGCCGGGACCGCCGCCGTCGTCGGGGGCTTCTTCGTCGCGCGAGAGCTATCGCTGTCGGACGTGTTCTCGCCGCTCCCCTCGGAGTTCCCGCGCCGGAAACTGCTCTCGTTCAACGTCATGAACATCCTGCTCGTGTTGCTGGTGATGTCGCTATACCACGTCGACGTGGTCATGCTCCGGACCTTGGTCGGCGACGAGGCGACGGGGTACTACAAGTCGGCGCTCGCGGTGGCGGAGTACCTCTGGTTCGTCCCGCTGTCGCTGCAGTCGGTGCTGTTGCACTCGACGTCGGACCTCTGGGCCGACGGTCGACACGAGCGAATCGAGGAGATTTCCGCCCGGACGACGCGCTACTCGCTGCTGTTGACGGTGCTGCTGGCACTTGGCATCGGCACGCTTGCCGCGCGGTTCGTTCCGCTGTACTACGGCCAGGACTTCCGGGGCGCGATAACCCCGCTGCGCGTGCTGTTGCCCGGCGCGGTGGCGTTCGCGGTCGTCAGGCCGGTGTACGCCATCGCGCAAGCCAACGGGAACCTGAAACCGCTCGTGGCGGCGACCGGCATGTCGGCACTGCTGAACCTCGTCCTGAACGCCCTGCTCATCCCGCGCTTCCAGATGGTCGGGGCCGCCGTCGCCACCGGCGTCGGCTACGGGTCGATGCTGGCCTTCCACGTCGCGAGCGCCCGGCGGCTCGGTTTCGACCCGCTGGTCGACCTCCGAATCGGTCGCGTCGCGCTGACCGCGGCGGTGGCCGCCGTCCCCATCTTCGGGGCGAACGCGCTGATAGACCGGCCCCTGGTGGCGCTGGCGGTCGTGCCGCCGCTCGGCTTCCTGGTCTACGTCGCGGCCGCGGTTCGGACCAGCGCAATCGACGCCGCCGAACTGTCGGAACTGGGGACCGCGCTCCCGATTCCGGTCCCCGCCGCGGTGACCTCGTTCGCCGCCGACGTCTCGCCCGGCGAGGAGCGTGGTGGCGAGTGACCCGGACCGAGTTCGACGACGAGCGGGGCCGTAATTCGACGTTGGTGTCGCTCCGGCGAGGACTATCCCGAGGTAACGGGCGGATAACAAAAACCCCTCTCGGCGTATTCGGGCGTGAGAGAGACGTACGCCGTAATTGTACGGCGGACTTTCGCGACGGGGGACTCACAATGACACACGGAGGGATTCATGGGCAGTAGTAGCGAGAGCGGAGCGTTGCGCAACCGACTGACCGACACACGCCTCGACGTGCTGGCGGCTGTCGCCGGACTGCTGGTGGCGGCGCTGCTGTTTCCGATGCGGTTCCTGGCGTCCCAGATATACGTCGAGACGATTCCGCTGGTGGTCGGCGGAGCCTGCGTGCTCTACCTCGCCACCACCCGGACCGTCAACGCGCTGGGCGACGAAACCGAGACGACGGCGAGCGCACCGGGTGAGTTGGGCCTGCCGACGCTCTCGGCGAACTTCGCGCGGGTCGCGCCCGGCATCGTCTTCGCCGGCGTCGGCGTGCTGGCCGCGCTCGCCGCCCAGCAGGGCGGCCGGACGCCGGCGTTCCTGGTCGGGTCGGGCGTCGTCGGCACCGTCCTGTTGCTCGAAATCGCGCTCGCGCCGGAGGAGGACCTCGACGCGCACATCGTGTTCGCCCAGATACTCGCGCTGGCGTTCGTCGTCCGGTTCACGGCGTTGTACCTGACCCCGGGACTCGTCGGCATCGACAGTTGGTCGCACCTCTACCAGTACGTCGACGCCATCCTCGACCAGCGGTCGCTTGCGGCCATCTCCGAGTACAAGTACTACGCCGCACCGCTGTACCACCTCCTGGTCGCGACCACCGTCGCGGTGCTCGACGTGTCGCTCCGTCAGGGGCTGTTCCTCTCGCTCGGCGTGCTGGTCCCGCTGTCGACGCTGTTCGTCTACGCGACCGCCCGGTTCCTCGTGCCGGTCCGGTGGGCGCTGTTCGGTGCGGCGTTCTTCGCCATCTCCGACCAGTTCGTGCGCTGGAGCATCCACATCATCCCGACGAGCATGGGGCTGTTCTTCTTCGCCGCCATCGTCTACTGCGTGACCCGGATGTTCTACACCGACTCGCGCCGGGCCAACCTCGCCCTGCTCCTGGCGTTCAGCGCCGCGTCCATCCTCACCCACCAGGTGTCGTCGTTCATCATGCTGGTGTTCATCGGCGCGGGCGTGCTCGCCCAATTTTTCGTCCGACTGTCGGCCGCCACCGAACGGGACCTGTTCAGGGCGCGGGACGCCGAGCGGGTCGACCTGCTCGGAGTGCTCGCGTTCGACCTGGGCTTCCTCGTGATCATGTGGTCGGTAACGCCCTACGGCAACACCTCGTTCCTCCGGACCATCCTCGCGTGGCTCTGGGAGAACCTGCAGAGTTCGGCGGGCTTCATGAACCTCGCCGGGCCGTCCTCCGGCGGCGGTGGCGGGGGCGGCGCCGCCGCGGCCGGCGCGACGTTCCTCGGCCAGGTCGCGAACTACCTCGACGCGGGGGGTATCCTCCTGCTGATGTTCGTCACGGTCGTCGGGAGCCTCGTCGCGCTCCGTCAGAGCGAGGCCCGCCAGCGCGCCTACACCTTCGTCGGCGCCATCGTGTTCATGCTGTTCTTCTCGTTCGGCCTGCCGCTGTTCGGCATCCGGACGTTCCTGCCCGGTCGGTGGTTCGCGTTCCTCTACGTGCTGATGGCCGTGGTCGGCGCCGTCGGACTCGGCTACCTGGCCCGGAGCCTCCCCCGGGAGGCGGCGGTCGCCGTCGTCGTCATCTTCGCGCTCGTGTTCCCGACCGTGATGATGACCTCCATCAACGGGACCCGCGACAACCCGGTCATCGAGAGCGAGCGGACCCGCTACGCCTACGACCAGTCGGAACTGGCGGCGGTCTACTCCATCGCCCAGATCAGGCCGACGCCCGAGGAACCGCTCCGCACCGACCACCCCTATAGGACGGTGTTCAACCGGACGAACGCCCATCCCTCTCGGATGCTCCAGATGAACGAGCAGGGGGTCCCGACCGGGTCGGCCGACGTGGCCGTCTACCGGCGCTACCAGTCCTACGGCGGCGCGCGCTTCGAGATGCCGAGCGGCTACAGCCCCATCAAGCATCTGAAACCGTCGCAGGTGTGCGGCCCGCAGACGAGTCGGGTCTACACCAACGGCGACGTGCGGATGTGCGTCTCGCCCGACGAGACGGGCAGGTCGGGCTAACGGCGGTCGGTCGGTCCGACCGACGGCCTCCGGTCGGAACTCGATACCCGGAGGGCGCTCGATTCCGACGACTCGACGCCTCGGATTCCGACGCGAGGGACCGTCTTCACTTCCGACGCTGAAACCGCCATCACTCCCGGCGCCGGGGACCGTCTCGCGTGCACCACGGCGCCTGCCCCGAGCGCCCCCACCGCGCTCCCCGCAAGAAACGGAGCCGTCCACCCCGGCATCGTCCGCGGGGCCAGGCCGCCGCCTTCGGACGCGGACGCCGAAGCCCCGGTGGGATGCGGTGGCGGTCCGCCCGTCAGTCCTCGCTTCGGTCGACGGTGACGACCGACCGGAGGCGCTCCGGGCGCCGCTCGAACTGCCAGTCGCGTTCGGCTTCGGCGGCGTCGTCGCCGCCCGCGGCGACGGCGGCCTTCACTCCGTAGTTGGCGGCTCCCTCCGCGTGACCGTCCACGTGGGCGGTCGCGGCGGCGTGCCCCGCGGCGCGGGCGGCCTCCCGGGCCGCGGTTCGGTCGGTTTCGCGGGCCGCCGCGTGGGCGGCGAGAGCCGCCTCGCGCGCTTCGCCCATCGTCACCTCGCCTCGCGCCCAGGCGCGCGCCGCCTCGACGGCCTTCCGAGGCCGGTCGTCGTCCGGGCGCGCCTCCTCGAAGTGCGCCAGGACGTGCTCGGCGCAGTCGGCGGCCCAGCGCGCCAGGGACCGGTGAGTCTCCTCGTCGACGCTGTTGTGTCCGTCCCACCCGGGTCCCATCTCCCAGCGTACTGCCGAAGCCATACTCGGAGGTAGGGCGCCGAAAATATAAGAACCGTGACTGATGGTGTTACGAGCGTACCGCGGTACGTCTCTCGCACGCGAATGGATTACCGAGTGCACACGGCGGCGGTCGGAAACGTCCGGCGAGCGGACTCCGACGGTACCGGACGGTTCAGAACCTCGGCTCCGGAAGGCGCGCCCGTCGACGCTATCCGCTCGAATTCGTCGCGGTCACGTTCGGCGCGGTTCCGTTCGAACTCGAAGCCGTCGTCGTTCCGCTCGTCGTCGCGTTCGCGCCGCCGAACTGGAGTTCCGTCATCCGGTAGGCCGACGCCGCGTTCGGATTTTCGGGGAGCGACCCGCGGTAGAGGAGCACGCGGAGTCGGAGGTTCTCCGTGCTCGCGTTCGTCGGCGGGACCCGAACCCGGACGCGCTCGTTCCCTCCGGGTTCGAGCGTCGCCGAGAACCGCTTCACCCGGCGCTGTTCGACCACCCGGTTCCCGTCGACGCGCTGGAGTTCGACCACGCCGACGTAGTCGGTCGGCCGACTCTCTCGGTTCTCGAAGCCGACGACGAACGGCGTCGGCTCCGACGCCGAGAGCGCCGGGTAGTCGTCGGCGACGTAGGTTCCGTTCTGGTTCTGGCTGAGGACGTACAGTTCCGTGAACTGCGCGCCGGGCTTGGGCACCGTGACGGCGTAACCGACGCCGACCGCCGCGACCAGCACGCCGAGCACGAGCGCGACGGTGGCGAGACGGTGGTCGCCCGACCTGCCCAGCAGCGGCGAGGCGGCGGGTCGGAGCGAGGGGTCGAAGCGCTCGTCGGCCGGCAGTCGCAGGCGCCGGACAGCCGCGACGACCGCCGCGACGACCGTGAACCCGCCGACCGCCGCGACCAGCGGTGCGGCCCGAACGCCGAACGGCGTGAAGTTCAGGACGAGCGCGAGCATCGGCGTGACGATGGCGCTCACACCGAACGCGAGCGTCACCCGTTCGAGCGTGTCCACGCCCTTCCGGTCTCGGAACCGGAACCGCGGCGCGATCGGTTCGCCCTCCTCGTCGACCGACTCGACGGCCGGTTCGTCGTTCGGGAACAGCGCGGAGACGACCGCGTAGCCCGGCAGGAACAGCAGGAAGGCGAGTCCGAGTGCCAGGACCGCGAGCCGACCCGCGACGGCGACCGGCGACGCGCCGGACGGGGTCGTCAGCACCGACCCGGGTTGCGTGCCGAGCACCGCCACGCCCGCCAGCGCGGTCAGCGCGACCACCGCGACGAGGTCTCTCGGGACGCGGCTCATGGTCGCGCCCGTAAGTTCGTCGGCGGCGCAGTCGTCCGGCGTCGGCTTCGACTCCGCGGTCGAGTTCGGCTTCGGGGTCGGCGCCGCTCGCACCGCCTTCGTTCGCGTCCGCTACCGGTCGTGTCGTTCGGGGAGCCCATTGTCGGACGGACGAACGTCGCCGTCGCCCTTTGTTATGAGCGGATTTCCGGCGTGCGGTGCCGAACCGCCGCCGAGTCGCGGTCGTGGCCGCGTTGGAACCGGTCGGTCGGTAAGCACGGGCTAACCCCGCTGCGTTCGGAGGTAGCACGCCCGCTGGCTCGATATCCGAAGAGCGAAGGCCCGGGCGAGCCACGTTCCGGACGATGTCGGAATCCGCGACGCTGATGGACTCCTACACGGAGATGACGGAGCTACTGCTTCCCAACGACACCAACAACCTCGGGCGGGCGCTCGGGGGTGCGGTGCTCCACTGGATGGACATCTGCGGCGCCATCGCCGCGATGCGCTTTTCGAACCAGCAGTGCGTCACGGCGTCGATGGACCACGTCGACTTCATCAGCCCCATCGACCTCGGCGAGGTCGCCGTCGTCGAGGCGTTCGTCTTCGACACCGGCCGGACTAGCATCGAGGTGAAGGTCGACGTGCGCGCCGAGGATCCCCGGGAGGGCGAGGAGCGCAAGACCACCACCTCCTTCTTCACGTTCGTCGCGCTGGACGACGAAGGAAAGCCCACGCCGGTTCCGGACCTGACCTGCCCGACCGACAACCAGCAGGCGCTCCGGGAGGCCGCACGAAACCAGCGCCGCGAACAGTTGTCGGCGGTGGCCGAGAAGATCGAGCGAAACGAGGACTGACCGAACTGGGCGCAGAGCGCGTCTCGACGCCGTCGTCAGGCCGCAGTCGTCGTCTCGTTCGCTTCGGCCTCGGTCGTGGCCTCGACGGCGCGGGCGGTCGTCTCGGCCGTCGTCTCCGGCGCGAGTTCGGGGTTGCTCGTCGCGTCTACCGCGGTGATGACTCTGAACGACTCGTTGGCGGGCGCGTTCTCGGGCGAGACGTACCCCGCGGCGAACGCCGTGTAGGCCGTCCGATTCTCGAACGAGACCTTCACGGTTTCGACGACGGTGCCGTTGTCGCCCTGGGTCGCCCGCCGGACGTCGAGCGTGTAGACGCCCGCGGGGACGGTCACGTAGTCGGTGACGTTCCCGAAGGTGGCGTTGTCGTACAGCACCCGACCGGTCCGGTTGACCGTCACGTCGACCGGGCCGGCGTCGGGCGACAGGTGGACGAGTCGGACAGAGGCGTTACCGCCGCCGGGAATCTGCGGGTCCTCGGTGAGCGCGATGGGCCGGAACCGCTCGGTGGCGTTCTGGGCTATCTCGCCCGCCGCCGCGATGGTGTAGTTGGTTCCCGCTTCGAGGTTGAGTTCCTCTTGGAAGACGACCCGACTCGTATCGTTGGCCACCCGAATCGTGATCCGTCGCTCGCCCGCCGGGAACGCCCGGTACTCGGTCACGTCCCCGAGTTCGAGGTCCCGCTCGACGGTCCGGTTGTCGACCAGCACGTCGACCGCGGGGGCGTCGGGCGACAGGTGCGCGAACCGGACGCGGGCCTGACCGCCCTCCTGGACCTGCGCGGTGGTGGTTTCCTGGGCCGTCGTGGTTCCCTGGACTGCCGTGGTCCCCTGGACCGCCGTGGCGGCCGGGTTCTGCGCGACCGTCGGCGACGACCCGCCGAGGGCGAGGCCGGCGGCGACGACCGCGACGAGGCTCACGGACGCCACGCGTGCGAGTGTCTGACGTTCGACCATGCGCCGCGTGATGCGAGCGACGAATCGATAAAGCGCACGGACTCTTCAGGACGGTAATCGCAGTTTCGGGTCGGCAGTCGAGGGTTACCGCCCGCCGCCGGTCAGCCTCATCTCGGGGGCGCACGCTTCGAACTTGCCATCACACTCTTTCTCGTCCGTGCGCTAGTGGCCCCGATATCTGAGAGTAAGGGTGTCGTCATCGCGGCCCTGTTCGCCAACGGCACTATCGCGGTGCTGAAGTTCGTCGCGTTTCTGCTGACGGGGAGCGCGGCGATGCTCTCGGAAGCCTACCACTCGGTGTCGGACACCGGCAACTAGGTATTCCTGCTCGTCGGCATCTGGTACGGCAACAAGGAGGCCGACCGGAGCCACCCGTTCGGACACGGCAAGGCCCAGTTCTTCTACAGTTTCCTCGTGAGCGTGCTGCTGTTCGGCATCGCGGGGTACGCGAGCGTCAGAGAGGGGTACAACGGCAGTCGCTGACAGAAAGGTGCCGCCGAGTCCGCACGCCGCGAGGTCCTAACTCCTCGCACCTCTCGACGAGCGGCGACGCCTCGCCCGGGTCCGGCGGTCCGGGAACGCTTATCGGGCCTCCGGTCGTAGCGTGGCGACATGGCGCTCGACGTTGCGGTTCCGGACCCGCCGGAGTTGAACCCCGGCATCGACGCACAGGACTACGACGACGTCGAAGTGGCGGGCGACACCGACTACCGCCGCGAGGAGTTGGAGGAGTTCCTCCGGGACGGCGCGTGGGACGAGGCGTTCGGCCAGTGGGCCGAGCACACCGACCTCGACGAGCGGGAGTTCGAAACCGCCGTCGACCTCGGGTTGTTCCGGGAGTACGACTTCTTCTGGGACGACTTCGCGGACCGCGTGGGCTACCACGCTCCGGGCATCCCCGAGGACTGGAAGGAGCGCGACTACCACGAGAATCTGGACTCCTGGAACGCGGTTTCGTCGATAAACGCCTCGATGACCGAACTCGGTCAGGTCGTCTGCGACGTGCTCGAAACCGACTACGTCGACTGGGAGGCCGAGTACGAGGCGCCCGACGACCTGCCGAACTTCGAGGACCGGGTGCCCGAGGACACCGACCCGGACTCGTGAGTCGGCGAATCGGGGCGCCGAGCATCTCCCCCCGCACACGATTTTTGCGGTAGTCCGCCGGACGAGGGTCGGTCCCGCGGGCGGAAGTCAGCTTCCGCGGATGGACGCCGCATTCTATAGTTCGAGGGCCTTCGGATACGCCTCGGGGACGCCGAACCCGGCCTCCCGCAGGGTCGCCCCGGCGTTCGCCAGGTTCTCCACCCAGCGCTCGCCGCGGTCGGTCGGACCGACCGCGGCGTAGCGAATCGGCGCGCCCCTGACGGTGCGCTCGGGGAGTTCGACGCTCGCGGCGGCGTAGCGGTCCTCGAACGCGGGGTTCGAGAAGTCGATTTCGTCCGGGAGTTCGAGGTACGGCAGGTCGTGTTCGACCGCCATGTTCCGGTAGGCGAACGCGGCGTCGATGCCGCCGGCTTCGAGCGTCCGGAGGAGCGCAGTCTCGGGGAACAGCTTCGTCCGCGCGAGCGCCGCCGCGGCGTCGACGCCGTCGGCGAGGCGGAGCGCCATCACCGTCCGGTAGCCCAGCGGGTCGCGGGCCGGGTCGGTCCGGCCCACCGCGAGCGAGTCGTCGCCGACCACCGCCCGCCAGTCGGCCTTCTCCGAGACGGGCGAGTCGCGGCGATGGGCGACCACGAGCGCGTTCGTGGCGAAGCAGGTCGCTCGCTCGGCGAGACCCTCGAACAGCCGAGGGTCCGCGAGCGCGACGGCGTCGGGGTCGCGCAGGCCGTCTTCGAGCAGGCGGCGGCAGGCGACGCTCCCGTGGGCCTCGACGGTCGCGGTTCCGACCTTTTTGGCGACCGACTGGAGGCTCCCGGCGACGAGGACCGACGCCGGTTCGGCGGCGGAGTCGCCCGACTCGCGCCGCTCGGAGCGGCGCGAACCGGCGAGAAGGGACCCGAACCCGCCGACGGCGACGACGCCGGCGGTGCGGCGGAGGAGCGAGCGACGCGTTGGCACGACCGTAACGATAACAGTATTCGTGAAAACGGTATCGTAACTGGTTTCAGTTACATTTCGGGAATCGGCGGTCGGCGGTTCGACTCATCCGACGGCGGCGATTCGACTCCTCGGTCGTCTCTCGCGCGGTCCGGCGGCTCTCCGCGGACCGTCGCCGTCGAGCGAGACGACGCCCGCCCGATTTCGCTTCCTCCGTCTACTCGTCCAGTTCGTCCAACTGGACCGATTCCTCGACGATGAGCGTCGGACCCTCGTCCATGTTCACGAACTTCGCGGCGTCGGCCTGGACCTCCCGGCCGATCTCGGACTCGAAGGCCTCGCCGATGGCCGCGGTGTCGTCGAAGTACAGTTCGAGCATCCCGTCGTAGCCCGCCTTCTCGGGGTCCTTCGGCACCGAGGTGACGTACTTCCGCAGGCCGGGCAACTGCTCGGCGAGTTCGGCGTGGTCGCCCTGCCAGTACTCGACGAACTCCTCGTGGGTCCAGTCGTCCTTCCGGACGAGTAAGTCGACCAGTTTGACCGCCATGCGGAAAGCCGCGACCGGAGCCGACTTCGCTCTGTCGGTCCTGACGTCGGTCGCGGGCTATTCGGTGGTTTCGGTCGTCCCGGTCGTCGTCGCGCCGGTCGTCTCCCCAGTCGTCCCAGTCGTCGTCTCGGCGGGTCGCTCGTACTGGCCGACGTAGCGCGCCCTCGCGATGGCGTTCGAGACGGCGGCGTCGACGACCCGCCGGTACTCCGCGCCGGGTTCGAGGTCCAGCGGCGATTCGAGCGCGTACAGCGTGAAGAGGTACGTGTGGCGGTCGTCGCCCTGCGGCGGACACGGCCCGATGTAGCCGAGTTCGCCCGCCCCGTTCGACCCCTGGACCGCACCGCCGAGGTCGTCTATCGTCTCGGTCTTCGGGACGTTCGCCGGAATCTCGCGGACGTCGGCCGGAACGTTCCACAGGAGCCAGTGGACGAACGGGGGGCCCGGCGCGTCCGGGTCGGCCATCACCAGCGCGTACGCCCGGGTCCCCTCCGGCGGGTTCGAGATGGTAAGCCGCGGCGAGACGTTCCGCCCCTCGCAGGTGAACCGGGTCGGAATCCGTCGCCCGTTCTCCCACGCCGGCGCGGTTATCGAGAACTCCCCGCCCGCGGCCGTCGTCGTTTGCTCGCCGCCCGCGGTGGTCGTCGTCTGTCCTTCGGTCGTGGTTTCTTGCCCGTCGCGGCTCCCACTCGCCGCCGTCGCCGCCGTCCCCCCTATCGTCGCCGTCGCCGCGGCCGAGCGCAGAAGCGTGCGTCTGCGCATCGCACACAGATTCGCCGGGGATTCCCAAAAGGGTAGGCATCCGACACGAACTCGACACGTCCGGACGAGCGCGGCGAGTCCGAGGGCCGACCGCGCGACGACACTCGGCAAACGATGAGTCGGTAGTCCAGTTTAAGTACTCGCGTGCCCTCGGTTCGCACGATGGCCGAACTGACGCCTCCGGAGGAGCGACAGTGTCTGCGATGCGGTCGAACGGACGTCTGGGACGACGACGCGACCAACTGGACGATAGCGGACGACGCCGGCGACCCCCACTGCATCCACGAGTGGGACATCAACGGCACCTACGTCCCGATTCGGGACTGACCGCCGTCCGGACTCCGGGACCGGAGTTCCGGAACTTTCACCGCGCCGAGCGACTGCCGAAAGCCCCGCCTTTACCTGCGGGCAACCCCTCTGTCGACCCATGACCGACCCGACCGCGCGAAATCGGCTCGACGAGGAGGAGAGCCCGTACCTCCGCCAGCACGCGGACAACCCAGTCGACTGGCAGCCGTGGGACGACGAGGCGCTCGCGGCGGCCGAGGAGCGCGACGTCCCCATCTTCCTGTCGGTGGGCTACTCGGCGTGCCACTGGTGTCACGTCATGGAAGAGGAGAGCTTCGAGGCCGAGGACGTCGCCGCGACGCTGAACGAGAACTTCGTCCCCGTCAAGGTCGACCGTGAGGAGCGCCCGGACCTCGACAGCATCTACCAGACTATCTGCCAGGCCGTGACCGGTCGGGGCGGGTGGCCGCTGTCGGTCTGGCTCACGCCCGACGGCCGACCGTTCTACGTCGGGACGTACTTCCCCAGGGAGGCCAGGCGCAACATGCCCGGATTCCTGGACCTGATCGAGAACATCGCCGAGTCGTGGGCGAGCGAGGAGGACCGCCGGGAGATGGAGCGGCGGGCCGACCAGTGGACCGACGCCATCGAGGGCGAACTCGAATCGGTGCCCGACCCCGGCGAGACGCCGGGCGACGACCTCGTCGAGTCGGCCGCCGACGCGGCGCTCCGGAGCGCCGACCGCGAGCACGGCGGCTTCGGCACCGGCCAGAAGTTCCCGCAGGCCGGCCGCGTCCACCTCCTCCTGCGCGCGTACGACCGGTCGGGTCGCGAGGAGTACCGCGATGTCGCCGTCGAAGCCCTCTCGGCGATGGCCGAGGGCGGCCTGTTCGACCACGTCGGCGGCGGATTCCACCGTTACACGGTCGACCGCGAGTGGGTCGTCCCCCACTTCGAGAAGATGCTGTACGACAACGCCGAGATTCCGCGCGCGATGCTCGCGGGCTATCAGGTCGCGGGCGACGAGCGCTTCGCCGAGGCCGCCCGCCGGACATTCGAGTTCGTCGAGCGCGAGATGACCCACCCCGACGGGGGATTCTACAGCACGCTCGACGCCCAGAGCGAGGGCGAGGAGGGCAAGTTCTACGTCTGGACGCCCGCGGAAATCCGCGAGGCGGTCGACGACGAACGCGCGGCCGACCTCTTCTGCGACCGCTTCGGGGTCACCGAGTCGGGCAACTTCGAGGGCAAGACCGTCCTCACCATCGCCGAGTCGGTCGAATCGCTCGCCGAGGAGTACGACCTGAGCGAATCGGACGTGCGCGAACAAATCGAGGCGGCCCGCAAGCAGGTGTTCGAGGCTCACGCCGAGCGCGTGCGCCCACGGCGCGACGAGAAGGTGCTCGCCGGGTGGAACGGCCTGATGATCTCGGCGCTCGCGGAGGGCGCGCTGGTACTCGACGACGACCGCTACGCCGAGGCGGCGACTGACGCGCTCGAATTCGTCCGGGAGAGACTCTGGAACGACTCCGAGGAGCGACTGTTCCGGCGGTTCAAGGACGACGACGTCGCCATCGAGGGCTACCTCGAAGACTACGCCTTCCTCGCGCGCGGCGCGCTGAACTGCTACGAGGCGACCGGCGACGTCTCCCACCTCGCGTTCGCGCTTGACCTCGCCCGGGCCGTCGAAGCGCAGTTCTGGGACGCCGAGGACGCGACCATCTACTTCACGCCCGGGCGCGGCGAGGAACTGGTCGCCCGCCCGCAGGAACCCCACGACCAGTCGACCCCGTCGAGTCTGGGGGTGGCGGTCGACGCGCTGCTCGAACTCGACTACTTCACCGACCACGACCGCTTCGAGGAGATAGCCGAACAGGTGCTCCGGACCCGCGGCCAGCAGATAGAGTCGAACCCACTCCAGCACGCCTCGCTCGCGCTCGCGGCCGACCGCTACGCGGAGGGGTCACTGGAGATCACCGCGGTCGCGGACGAACTCCCCGACTCGTGGCGCGCGGAACTCGCCACGCGCTACCTGCCGACGCGTCTGCTGGCGCGTCGGCCGCCCGCCGAGGACGAACTGGCGGCGTGGCTGGACGAACTCGAACTCGACGAGGCGCCGCCGATATGGGCCGACCGCGACCAGCGAGACGGCGAACCGACCGCCTACGTCTGCCGGAACTTCGCCTGTTCGCCGCCGAACGCCGACCTCGCCGACGCGCTCGATTGGGCCGACGAGTCGGCCTGACTACGCCCTCTCGTCGTCTCTCCGGTCGTCGCCTTTCTCTCCGGATTCGCCGGTCAACTGCCCGACGAGCGACCGGAGTCGCTCCAGCGGGAGTCGGGTGAGGAAGTCCAGCGTGCGCTCGCCCCGGTCGTACATCCGCTTCAGTCGCCGGACGCGGCGCAGGTCGCGCCGCGCCCGGTCGGTGTCCGGAGCGGCTTCCAGCAGGTCCTCGGCCTCCGTCAGCGCCCGACCCATGATCTGGAGTTCGCGCCTGGCCTGCTGGCGCAGGAGTTCCTGGAAGATCCGCCAGAAGTCGCGCTCGGCCTCGAAGAAGACGCGCTTGCCCTCGCCGGGTTTCGTCCGGCGGTGGACCACGTGGAGGCGTTCGAGCGTCCCCATCGCGTTGCTCACGGTCGACTTGGCGTAGCCACTCTCCTCGACCAGTTCGTCGAGCGACAGCGCGCCGTCGGCGAAGTAGAGCACGCCGTACAGTCGGCCGTAGCTCCGATTCAGTCCGTACACTTCCGCCGACCGCTCCATCGCCTCGACGACTCGCTCTCTCGCCTCGTCGGACGTGCTCGTCGTTTCGTCGGCGACTTCCGTCCCGCCGTCGTTCGCACTCTCGGCCGAACCGTCCTCGCTCACGCTCGACCCTCCGTCTTCGTTCGGGGTCGTTCCATACGAATTCTCGGCGGGGAAAGCATTAAATCGTTGTGTTCAGAATATTCGGTAAATGCAGAATTTAGGAAATCGTCGGCGGCAGACCGAGGCGAACACCGCGTCCCCGAACGACGCGACACTGCCGGACGGCGTCGTCCTGCGCGCCGCAGGTGTCGAGAAACGCTACGGCTCCCGACTGCCGTTTCGGCGGTCGGTCGAGGTGCTGACGGGGGCCAACCTCACGCTCGTGGCGGGCGAGATCGTCGGCGTCGTCGGAGAGAACGGGAGCGGAAAGTCCACGCTGATGAAGATTCTCGTCGGCGCACTCGACGCCGATTCGGGGAGCGTGACCCGCCGCGGAACGGTCGGCTGGTGCCCGCAGGACCCGTTGCTGTACGACCGACTCACCGTGGACGAGACGTTCCGACTGTTCGGGTCGGCGTACGGACTTCCGCCCGACGAAATCGAGCGCGCGGCGTCCCGCCTCGCCGACCGACTCGACTTCGAGTCCTACCGGGACTACCGAGTCGAGAACCTGAGCGGCGGCAACCGCCAGAAGGTGAACCTCGGCGTCTCGCTGCTCCACGACCCCGACGTACTCTTCCTGGACGAACCGTACACCGGCTTCGACTGGGAGACGTACCTCTCGTTCTGGGACCTGACCGAGGAACTGGTCGAGCGCGGCACCGGTATCTGCGTCATCTCCCACCTCATCAACGAGCGCGAGCGCTTCGACCGCATCTGCGAACTCCGCGACGGGAAACTGTACGAACAGCGCGCGGACCAAGTGGGAGACGACGGTGGGGATGTCGCGGTGGCGGACCCGGCGGACGGGGAGGGAGTCGATGGAAGCGCGTAAGCTCTCGACCGGCGTGCGGGCGGGAACGCGGTCGTTCTTGCGGGAACCGCTGAACGTCGTCCTGCTCGTCGTGCTCCCGCTGGTCGCCATCGAAGTGTACGGGCAAGCGATGGCGTCGTTTCCGCAGATGCCATTCATGGAGGCGACGGCCGCGACGACCGGGCGAATCAGCGGCGCGCTGTTCGCCACCGCGTTCCTCGCGGGGTTGCTGGGGCTGTTCCAGGTCATCAGCGCCCGCGAGGCCGACCGGCGACTCCTCGTCTGTGGCTTCTCGCGACCGACTCTGCTAGCGAGCAGGCTCGTGACCATCCTCGCGGTGGTCGCGGTGGTCGCCGGCCTCGCCGCCGTCGCGCTGACGGCCAGCGTCCAGACGGCGCGACCGCTCGTCGCCTTCGGCGTCCTCGCGGCCGCCGGCGTGACCTACAGCCTGGTCGGCGTGCTGATGGGTTCGCTCGTCCCGCGCGAACTCGAAGGCTCACTCGTCCTCGTCTTCCTCGCCGACGTGGACGACTTCCTCTCCAGCGGGATGCTCGACGCCGACGTGGCGCTCGCGAAGGCCTTCCCGCTCTACCACCCGCACCATCTGCTCCGGTCGGCGGTGCTCGACGGGTCGGTGTCCGCGGACCACGCGCTCTGGACGGGCGTCTACGTCGCCACGCTACTCGTCCTCGCACTGGTCGCGTACCTGCGGGCGACCGGAGGCGTGGCGGGCGGGGCGACGAGTTCGACGGGAGGGTCGGACCGATGAATCGCGGCGCGAACGCGGCGAGTCGGCGGCCGAGGGCCTCCCGCGTCGCCACCGCACTGACGATGGGCGTCCGCGAATACGTCCGCACGCCCGTACTCGTGGTGTTGCTCGCGGTGCTCCCCGTCTACTTCATCGGCGTCGTCGGTTACGTTACGCCGGACGTCGCGGTCCCGATAGCGGTCGCCGACCGGACGGTCCGAGTCGGCATGGCCGAGATGTACGCGACGCTGGCCGCGCCGCTGACGGGTGCGCTCGTCGGCGGCATCGCGGGCCTGTTCGTGATGCAGGCGACCCGGCAGGCCGACGCCCGTCTCGTGCTCGCGGGCTACCGGCCGACCGAGGTCGTGACCGCCAGGGTCGGCGTCCTCGCCGGGGTCTGTCTGGCGCTCACCGGCGTCTCTCTCGGCGTCCTGTCGTGGACCGCCGCGCCGGACCGACTCGCGTGGTTCGGGGCCGCGACGCTGCTCGCGGCGCTCACCTACGCGTTGGTCGGCGCGCTGGTCGGGACGCTCCTCGGGCGACTCGCGGGCGTCTACGCGATGCTGTTCGCCCCGACGCTCGACGTGTTCCTCTTCCAGAACCCGACCGCGACGGACGCGTCGGCCCGGGCGGCGTGGCTGCCTGCCCACTACGCCGTCGCCGCCGCGATGGACGCCGCCTTCGGTTCGGGGTTCGACGCGACCCCGCTCCTGGAGGGACTAGGATACCTCGGAATCGTCGCCGCGATAGCCGCGGCGGCGTTCTACCGCTCCGTGAAGGCGTAGGACGCGTCTGAACCGGAGCGTCCGTCGAGAACCGACAGAACTACCGGTGTAGCTTCCGTGCGGACGGGGCTTTCGAGGTGGTTCTCCTCACGCTCGTTGCACTGTTCCCCTACGGGTAGGCTACAGAACCTGCGGTTCAGAACAAATGGACGGACACTCCCCGAAACGTCATGCGAACAGAGGAAAATTCTCTCTGCCGTCTCAGGCCATCACGTCGGCTTCGAGCAACTTCGCGGCCACGTATTCGGCGGCCGGTTGGTCCTCGCTCTCCTCGAAGCGGAACATCTCCTCGCCGGATTCCTCGCGTTCGACCACGATGGTCGGGATGAGCGTCACGTCGTACTCGTCGGTGAGTTCGCCCTCCTTGTTCTCGTCGACCTCGTAGACCTTCATCTCCTCGTCGGGGACGCCCGCGGCGTCGAGCGCCGCGAAGAAGTCGGGCAGCACGTCGTGGCAGTCGCCGCACCAGTCGGCGCCCCAGACGCGGTAGGTGACCTCGCCGACGGCCGACTCGATTACCTCGACCGTCTCGCTGTGCGCGCCGGCGTCCCACTCGGGACTCGGTTCGGTCGTTTCCATGCGCGGGGTTTGTCGCCGGACGGATAAAGTCTCGCGGGTCCCGGCGACGTTCGCCCGCCGGGACGACGGGGGCGTCGATTTCCGGACGTCGGTCGGCCGACCCGCCCCGGTAGCGACACCTTTTGCCGCAGGCCGGTATTCGTTTAAACGCGCATTGCATACCGAGAACCAATGGAAGACTCCATCCTCGACGCCGTGGGGTCGCCGCTGGTCCGGGTCTCCTCCCCCGAAGGCGCGACCGTCGCGGCGAAGGTCGAGGCGTTCAACCCCGGCGGGTCGGCCAAGGACCGCCCGGCGATGGAGATGATAGCCGCGGCCGAGCGCGAGGGGACCGTCGAACCCGGCGACCACTTGGTCGAACCGACCAGCGGGAACACCGGCATCGGCCTCGCGGTGGCCGCCGCCGCGCGGGGGTACGACCTCACCATCGTGATGCCCGCCTCGAAGTCGCCCGAGCGCCGCCAACTGCTGAAGGCCTACGGCGCGGACGTCGAACTCGTCGACGGCGACATGACCGACGCCCGCGAGCGCGCCGACGAACTCGCCGCGGAGACGGGCGCGGTCCAGATGGGCCAGTTCGAGAACTCCGCCAACGCCCAGGCTCACTACCGGACGACCGCCGAGGAGATCCTCGAACAGGTCGAGGGTCGGGAGATCGACGCGTTCGTCGCGGGCGTCGGCACCGGCGGCACCATCACCGGCACCGCCGCGCGCCTGCTGGAGGAGTTCCCCGACATGGAGGTCGTGGCGATCGAACCCGAGCGAAACGCGGTGCTCTCGACCGGCGAGGCCGGCGAGGACGACTATCAGGGCATGGGTCCGGGCTTCGTCAGCGACCTGCTCGACACCGACCTCATCACCAGCGTCGAGACGGTGGCGCTGGAGGACGCCGAGGCGGAGGCCCGGCGACTCGCCCGCGAGGAGGGCATCCTCGTCGGCCAGTCCAGCGGCGCGGCGTCGGTCGCCGCCCGACGAGTCGCCGAGCGACTCGCCCGCCCCGACCTCGACTGCCCCGAGGTGCCCGACGAGTTGGGGAAACTCGCGGCCTCGGACGGGGGGAGCCTGGACGGCTACGACGACTGCCCGCTCGTGGTGACGGTGTTCCCCGACA
Source organism: Halorussus vallis (assembly GCF_024138165.1). Classification (NCBI taxonomy): domain Archaea; kingdom Methanobacteriati; phylum Methanobacteriota; class Halobacteria; order Halobacteriales; family Haladaptataceae; genus Halorussus; species Halorussus vallis. The sequence continues at coordinate 575,024 of NZ_CP100000.1, forward strand.
GCGGCGAGCGCTACCTCTCGACCGGGATGTTCGACTGAGCGCGCGCTACCGACCGTTTTTCTCTCGCTACCGAACCTTCTATCCCGTCGTAAAAAGCGAACGTTGAGTCCTTCTCACGGACCTACGACTGCAACCGCTTGCTCTCGGGGTCGAGGTCGCTCCACGAGACGCTTCTGGCGTCGACGATACCCTCGGGGTCGAGCGCCGCGTCCGCCAGCACCGTCGCGGCGGTCTGGAATGGCGGACGCGGTTCGCCGTGTTTCGGCGGGTCGGTCGAAACCGGTTCGGCGCCGGGGCCGGTGGCCTCGCCGACGACGGCGCGGAACGCCATCCCGAACGGCTCGTGGGGCGCACAGTAGAGGTCGTAGACGCCCGGGGCGTCGAAGCGGTAGAGCCAGTAGGTGCCGCCGCCGAGGACCGGCGACGAGACGGCCGGCACCCCGTCGGGGACGCGCTGGGTCCGTCCCAACTGCGGGTGGTAGGCGGTGACGGTGTGGTCGGGCGTCGCCATCGTGAACTGCACCACGTCTTCGGGTTCCACGAAGAGGCCGGCGGGTTCGAAGTAGAACTCCGGCGTCGGCGCTCCTTCCCGGGGACCGATGAGCAGTTGGACCTCGTGGTCGGGTTCGACGGGCGGGGTCGCGTCGGCCGACCGACCCACGAATCCGAACTGCGGGTCGAGCGCCGCCGAGGAGTCGGTCGTCACTCCCTGGGCCTCGGTCGTCTCGGTCCCGGTCGTCCCTGCGCCGGTCGTCGTCGCGTCTTCGTTCTCGGGGGTGTCGGCCCGGCCAGTACACCCGGCGAGCGAGGCGGCCGTCCCCGCGCCGACGGCGGCCAGCATCGCGCGGCGCGAGACGGGGGAGTCGGAAGCGGGGTCGGAGGGTCCGTCGTGTGTCCTCGGAGACATGCGGCCAGTATCGCGGAGGCCGAGATATACGTTAGTATTGCTGACTCCGATTTCCGGCACCGCCGCCGTGATACCACTGCTCACGGCAGATTTCGGCGTCGTCACCCGGCGAGGAACGTCTCGACCGAAGCGAGGAACGCCTCGGGACGCTCCCGGGGCGGCAGGTGACCGCAGTTCTCCAGCACTTCGACCTCCGCGTCGGGCGCCTCCGCGCCGGCACTCACCGCCCACGAGACGGGCACGAGTCTGTCCGCCTCGCCGTGGACGAACAGCGTCGGCACGGCGAGTTCCGCGAGGCGGTCGGCGTAGTTCGTCTCGAGGCCGTCGAAACCGACCTCCGCGCGCTGGAACGCCGTCCACGCGCTCCCGGCGTTCGGTCGTCGGACTTCGGTCCACGCGTCGTCGACGAGTTCGTCCGTCAGGTTCCCGTTCGCGACGAGGTTGCGGAGTGCGAGTTCCGTGAGGTCGCGGCTGTGAGCCATCGAGTCCCAGATTCCGCCCGCGAACACCGGCATTCGGACGAACATCGCGCCCAGCGACCCGCCGGGCGAGGACCCGCCGAGGCCGTAACTGGCGACGAGGACGAGTCGCTCGACGCGCTCCGGGAAATCGAGCGCGAACCCCAGCGCCGCGCCGCCGCCCATCGAGATGCCGACGAGGCGGACCGAATCGAGTTCGAGCGCGTCGAGGAACCGCCGGAGGACCGAGACGTAGTACCGAATCGTGGGCGTCTCCTCCGGCGGGTCGCTGGCGCCGTACCCCGGCCAGTCGAGCGCGTACACCGCGAAGTCGTCCGCGAGCGCCGGAATCGTCTCGCGCCACGAGAGGGTCGCCGCGTCGAGTCCGCCGCCGTGGAGCAGGACGACCGGCGGGTCGGCCGGGTCCCCGGCGAGGCGATAGCGAACTGCCAATCCATCGAGTTCGACTTCGCGTTCCGTTCCGAGCACAACCGTACCACGGGCCCGTCCGACTTGACTACACGGGCGAGCGCCCGACGGCGTCTCACGAGTTTCCGACCACCGGAAGCTTCTTGTACTCGCTCGATTCGTGGTAGTCGGTGTCTCCCCCACGATGATAGTCTGGCAGACCGCCAAGCGGTGGAAGTACAAGGGACGGACCTGCGAGATACAGCGGTCGAGCGTCGGCGACGCCCAGTTCCGCGGCCTCGTCCGGGTCGAGACGGGGATTCCCGACCGGGCGCTGTCGGCCTCGCCGGTCGACGGTGTCCGGTCGAAGCGCCGGCCGAAACGCCACGCGCCGGGCGAGTACCGGACGTGGGTCTACTTCGCGTGGTCGGGCGCCGAGTCGGAGCGGTCCGACGACGGGGTCCCGACGCTCCGGAGTCGGGTGAACAACCTCGCCGAGCACATGGCGAAAGCGGAACTCTGAGCCGACCGGGTGCTGTCGGCGTTCTGCGGCACACGGGGTGGCGCGCGCTCGCCCGGTGGACCGACAGAGAAGCGTAGGAAGGAAATCAGCCGCCGAACTCGGACTCGGTCACGCGCACGACGACGGTGTCCGCGACGTCCCGGAGGTCGTACTCCGGAATCTCGCCGTCGCGGCGGGTCAGGTACATCGGTTCGACAAGGTGGCCGAGGCCCCGGACCTCGTCGGGTTCGGTCAGACCGTACACCTTCAGGTACTCGTCGGTTTCCTCGGGGGCTATCTCGCCGTCGCGCACCTCTCTGGCGAGCTTTCGGGAGAGCCACTCGGTTTCGCTGACGCTGGGTTCCAACACGAGCGCGTCGTCGACGAACCGCACGAGGTACCAGTTCAGGTCGTTCAACAGCGCCACCGCCGAGCCGAGGCTGATGGTGTCGACGGCGAGGCAGTTTTCGAACGGCTCGCCGAGTTCGTAGGTCGAGAGCGCCTCGCGGGCGGTCTCCCGCGAGAGCAGTTCGGTCCGGAGTTCGACCTCTTCGGAGCCGACGAGACAGACCCGGGTCACGTCGAAACGAAGGGACGGTCGCCGTAAAGCGATTTCGCTTCGGAACGCTCTCAGCCGTCGGCTCGGCCCCCGAGCGGGCCAATCTGCCCCCGAATCTCGCCCGTCGGGTGGGCGGTCGTGTGGACGTTGACGTAGACGTTCGCCGCCCGCATCTGCTCGCGGAGGTCCGACACGTCGGTCAGCGGCCAGATCATCTCCTCGTCGGTCAGCGCGCCGGACGCGAGCAGTCCGGTCTTCGTCACCGGCTCTTCCGCGGGACCGAACAGGTAGGCGACGACGTTGCCGTTCAGGTCCGGCGGTCCCTTGTGGACGTGCGACTCCTGGACGTTCTCGATGTCCGCGACGAACAGCCAGTACTCGACTTCGCGCAGGTCCGGCGCGACGCGGAACGCCGCGACGCCGGCGGCGTCGGTTTCGACGGGCGGAAGTTGGTTCTCCCCCGAGAGTCGGGCGACGAACAGTTCACCCGGCGCTTCGAGGTCGATTCCGTCGAACTCCCCTGCCGCTGTAAGGCCAAGTTCGGCTTCTCGCGCCGCGGTCGGGTCGGCCGCCGCCGACCCGACCGCGGCGCTTCCGAGCAGTGCGAGGACGCGCCGCCGCGAGACGTACTTCATCGCCATTCCCCCGAACAGAGGGGCGACAAGCACCGGGATAACCGTTTCGCCGGTCGGGGCGCTCCGGGGCGTCGCGTCGTCAGATTTCGACGAACTCGGCGTTCTCGGCCGCTTCCCGGGCCAACTCGAAGAGGTCGTCGGGTTCGGCGCGTTCGACCAGTTCGAGCGTGGCGTTCGTTTCGGGGTAGTCGGGCGCGATGCGGTTACAGCCGGCGGGAATCGTCGAGTCGTGGAAGGTGTCGATTCGCCGAGCGCGCTCGACGATGTCGTGTTTGTCCATCGTCAACAGCGGGCGGTGGATAGGGAGGTCGGTCGCCCGACTCGTCACCCCGAGGTTCCGTGCGGTCTGGGAGGACTTCTGGCCGATGGCCTCGCCGGTGACGATGCCGTGGGCGTCGTTCGCCTCGGCGACGTGCTCGGCGACGCGGTACATGAATCGGCGGTAGGCGAGCATCCGCGCGGGACCGACCTCGTCGGCGAGGCGTTCCATCGCCTCGCCGGCCGGCACCCGCCAGACGCCCATCTCGTAGTTCGGCGCGTAGTCGGCGAGTCGGCGGACCGTCTCCATCGCGCGCGCCTCGTGGTCGGGGCCGCCGTAGTCGCCCAATTCGAGGTAGACGGGGACGACCGGCGCGCCGCGTTTCATGACCTCCCAGGCCGCGACCGGCGAGTCGATGCCGCCGCTGACCAGCGCGACGACCGCCGTCTGGGTGCCGAGCGGCAGGCCGCCAGGCCCGTCGCGCTTCTCGGTGAAGACGAACGCGTCCGACTCGCGGCACTCGACGGAGAAGGTCGTGTCGGGGTCCGAGAGGTCCACCTCGGGGTCTTCGAGTTCGTCGTAGACGGCCGCGCCGCCCTCGCGTTCGAGGTCCTCGCTCGTGAACGGGTGAACGTCGGCCGTGCCCGCCCGGCGCGCCCGCACCGCGAAGGTGTCGCCGACTTCGGCGTCGGACTCCGGGGACTGGAGGTGGCGGGCGGTCCGCGCCAGCGCGTCCACGATGGGTTCCTTCTCGGCGGGGACGACGACCGCGGGGCTGGCCGACCGGACGCCGAAGGCGTCCGCGGCGGCGTCGGTCGCTTCGTCGACGGTGTCGGCGTCGGCGTGGATCAGGATGCGCGACCAGCGCCGCTCGACCCCGGCGCCGATTCCCCGGTCCTCCAGCAGGGCCTCGACGTTCCGCCGAAGCCGGCGCTCCATCTCGGCCTGCACCTTGCCGCTCTTGACGCCCACGTCGGCGTGCCGGACGAGGACGGTGTCGGCTTCGGGCGGTATCATGGGCGGGAGTAGCGGGTATGCGGATAAACGGGCTTCGGTTGCGAGACGCGCCGAGCGAAAGCGAGGCGCGTCTCGAAGAAGCGAGCGGGGAGGAGCGAAGCGACGACCCGCGAACAGTGAGTAGGGAGACGCGCACGAGGGCGAAGCCCGAGTGCGGGCCTCCAAAAATCGACCGACGAAGCCGAACCGCCGAAAACGGACGGGCGCCGAGAAGACCGCTTAGAACGTCGCGAGTTCGCCGTCGATGACGCGCGAGGTGATGGAGGTCACGTCGGCGAGTTCGCGGTCGACGATGGCGACGATGTCGTCTTCTATCTCCGACAGCAGGACGCCGTCCTCGGTGACGACCGCGACGTCGGCGACGTGGGGTTCGTCGATGGGGCGGCCGATCTGAGAAAGGATTCGGACCCGCAGGTCGCGGATGCCGTCGACCTCGTCGACGACCGTCTCGGCGATGTGGGTGCCCAGCAGGTTGTAGATCTTGCCGATGTGGTTGACGGGGTTCTTGCCGGAACTCGCCTCCATCGACATCGAGCGGTTCGGCGTGATGAGGCCGTTCGAGCGGTTGCCCCGGCCGACAGAGCCGTCGTCGCCCATCTCGGCGCTGGTGCCGGTCGTCGTGAGGTAGATGTCCGCCTCGCTGTCGCCCTCGCCGTCGGCGGTGTTGACGTAGACGGTGACCTCGCGGTCGGTGTACTCCTCGGCGACGCCGCGGACGAACTCCCGGACGGCCTCGACCTCCGAGTCGTAGGCGTCGCGGTCGACGATGAACCGGTCGATCATGGCGGCCGCGACGGTGATGTCTATCCGGTCGCCCTCGCGCTTGCCCATGATCTTCACGTCGGGACCGAGCGCGGGGTGGTCCTCGGCGAACTCGGTGTTCAATCGGCGTTCGGTCTCGTAGACGATGCGCTCGGTTTCGGTCAGCGGGGCGTGGCCCACGCCGAAACTGGTGTCGTTAGCCTTCGGGACGGTCTTGCCCTCCTCGCCGAAGACCTCCTTCAGGTCGCCGCTCCCTTCCCCGAGTTTTGCGTCGACCACCACGTCGGTCCCGAACTCCAGTTCGGGAATCTCCTCGGCGAGGTACTCGCGGGCGGCTTCGAGCGCGATGGTGTCGGTCGGGATGGAGACGCCCTCGTACTCCTTGGTGGCGCGGCCGACGATGAGGATGTAGATGGGTTCGATGACCTCGCCGCCGCCGAACTGCGGGTCGGCGCGGCCGGCGACCAGTTGCGTCTCGTCGGTGTTGAAGTGGAGGACCTTCCCGACGCGGTCGAGGTACGCGCGAGCCAGCGCCCGCGCGACGCTCTCGGCGACGCCGTCGCATATCGAGTCGGGGTGGCCGACCCCCTTTCGCTCGACGATCTCGATCTCCTGGTCCTCGACCGCGTGTCGGTCGATGGGTTCGACTTCGATGTTCCGCTCGGTCATTAGTCATTCGTCTGGGGGCTGTATTTCTATAACTTGCGGAAACGACGGGACCCCTTCGCGATAACCTTCGGTTATCGCGAGAGGTGGCAACGTTTGCCAATGCGGAGTCGATTACGGGCCTTTGGAGTCGCTATCGCCGACATCGCTGGCGTCGGCGTCGATTCCGGAGTCGGCCGCGAGGAGGAGTCCGAGATAGGAGGTCCGGACCTGGTCGTCGGGGTCGAGGTCGAGGTCGCGCAGGACCGCGAACGCCCCCCGGCGCGCGGCGTCGATCTCCCCTTCCTCGGCGTCGACTTCGACCTCCACGAACTCCCCCAGTCCGTCTACTGCGTCGAGCGTGACCACGTAGCCGTCGAGCGCGAACCGCTCGCGCTCCTTGCGGACCGTCGCTGCCGCCTCGAACCCCAGGGCGGCGAGGATGTCGCGGGTCGCCTCGGCGTCGCCGACCGCGGTTTCTATCTCCCGGCGGGTCTTCGACTCGGCTTCGACCAGCGGCCCCTTGTAGGTGAGTTCGGTCGTCGGCTCGCCGCCTTCGGTCGTCTCCCGGCGGACGCGCAGCGCCTCGTCGGAGGCCGCGAAGTCGCGGTGGGGCGCGTCGTAGTAGGTGTCCTCCTGGGTCACGCGGTCGACGGGGTCGGCGCCGCGGTCGGCGAGGCGGTCGCGGACGGCGCCGTGGTCGGCGGGAACCTTCACTTCGACCTCGTACATGTTCGTTTGCGGGGTTGGTCGGCCCGGGTTTTCGCGGTTGCGCTTTCGCGACGAGTTCGGCGACCGTTGTAATCGTAATGAACTCCGCGCCCGCGCGTAAGCGGGGTGCGTCGAACCCCGGCTTTCTCGGGGACGGCGGCCGGGTCGAGCGGTCCTTTCGGTCACCGGGCACATCCGGCAGTTTTTATTACCCGGACGCGTAAACCCTGCATAGACCGATACCTCGCGGGTTCGTGGCCTCGCCATCGCCGGCCCCCGCCGACGGCCGCAAGACGCCGCGGTCGGGGTCCGACGCCGCGAGGAGGTTTGCGTGCATACAGTGCCACGGAAGTGGCTTTGCATACGGTGAAACTATGGAAATCGAAATTGCAACCATCGGCGGTTACGAAGAAGTCGGACGGCAGTGTACTGCCGTTCGCGCGGGCGAGGACGTTGTCATATTCGACATGGGGCTGAACCTCTCGAAGGTACTGCTCCACGACAACGTCGAGACCGAGAAACTGCACAGTCTGGACCTCATCGACATGGGGGCGATTCCGGACGACCGCGTAATGAGCGACCTCGAAGGCGACGTGCAGGCCATCGTCCCGACTCACGGTCACCTCGACCACATCGGCGCCATCTCGAAACTGGCCCACCGGTACAACGCGCCGGTCGTCGCCACGCCCTTCACCATCGAACTGGTCAAACAGCAGATACAGGGCGAGCAGAAGTTCGGCGTCGAGAACGACCTGATAAAGATGGACCCCGGCGAGACGATGTCCATCGGCGACTCCGGCCAGGTCGAACTGGAGTTCGTCAACGTCACCCACTCCATCATCGACGCCATCAACCCGGTGCTCCACACGCCCGAGGGCGCGGTCGTCTACGGCCTCGACAAGCGCATGGACCACACGCCCGTGCTGGGCGACCCCATCGACATGAAGCGGTTCCGCGAGATCGGCCGCGAGGGCGAGGGCGTCCTGGCGTACATCGAAGACTGCACCAACGCGGGCCGGAAGGGCCGCACCCCCAGCGAGGCGGTGGCTCGGCGCCACCTCAAGGACGTGATGACCTCCATCGAGGACTACGACGGCGGCATCGTGGCGACGACGTTCTCCAGCCACATCGCCCGCGTCAAGAGCCTCGTCGAGTTCGCCCACGACATCGGGCGCGAACCGGTGTTGCTCGGCCGGTCGATGGAGAAGTACTCCGGCACCGCCGAGCGACTGAACTTCGTCGACTTCCCCGAGAACATGGGGATGTTCGGCCACCGCAAGTCGGTCGACCGGACCTTCAAGCGCATCATGAAGGAGGGCAAGGAGAACTACCTGCCCATCGTCACCGGCCATCAGGGCGAACCCCGCGCGATGCTCACCCGGATGGGCCGCGGCGAGACGCCGTACGAACTCGACAACGGCGACAAGGTCCTCTTCTCGGCGCGGGTGATTCCGGAGCCGACCAACGAGGGCCAGCGCTACCAGTCCGAGCGCCTCCTCAAGATGCAGGGCGCCCGCATCTACGACGACATCCACGTCTCGGGCCACCTCCGCGAGGAGGGCCACTACCAGATGCTCGACGCGCTCCAGCCCCAGAACGTCATCCCGGCTCACCAGGACATGAAGGGCTTCGCGCCCTACGTCGACCTGTGTGAGAACATGGGCTACCAACTGGGTCGGGATCTGCACGTGACCCGAAACGGCAATCTCATCCAACTCGTCGAGTAACATGACCGACGCGAGCGCCGAGACACTGGAAGAACGGGTGTTAGGGGCGGTCGAACAGCGACGCGAACTCGTCAACGACGCCATCGAAGACGACCTCCCGGTGGTCGAACCCGAACGGCTCTACGAGGCCGCGCGCTACATCCTCGACGCCGGCGGGAAGCGACTCCGCCCGACCGTGCTGTTGCTCGTCGCCGAGGCGCTCGCGGAGGAGGAGTTCGACTCGGCCGACTATCGCGAATTTCCCGACCTCTCGGGAAACGCCGTCGACGTGATGGCCGCCGCGGTCAGCATCGAGGTCATCCAGTCGTTCACGCTCATCCACGACGACATCATGGACGACGACGACCTGCGCCGCGGGGTCCCGGCGGTCCACCGGGCCTACGACACCGAGACGGCCATCCTGGCGGGTGACACCCTCTACTCGAAGGCGTTCGAGATCATGGTCGAAACCGAGGCCCCCGCCGACCGCGTGGTCGAGGCGATGGACGTGCTGGCGACGACCTGCACCAACATCTGCGAGGGTCAGGCGCTCGACGTCGCCTTCGAGGAGCGCGAGGGCGTGCTCCCCGACGAGTACCTCGAGATGATAGAGCACAAGACTGCGGTGCTGTACGGCGCGTCGGCGACCATCCCGGCCATCCTGTTGGGCGCCGACGACGAAACCGTCGAACAGCTCTACCAGTACGGCATCGATGTGGGTCGCGCCTTCCAGATTCAGGACGACGTGCTCGACCTGACGGTGCCCAGCGAGCAACTCGGCAAGCAGCGCGGCAGCGACCTCGTCGAGAACAAACAGACCATCATCACGCTCCACGCCCGCGAACAGGGCGTGGACGTCGATTCGCTGGTCGAAACCGACGACGTCGACGCCGTCACCGAGGCCGAAATCGAGGAGGCCCTGGAGGCGCTCGAAGCGGCCGGGAGCATCGACTACGCCAAGGAGAAGGCCCAGGAACTGGTCACGCGCGGCAAGGACCGCCTGACAGTGCTGCCGGACAACCAGGCCCGGGACCTCCTCGAAGGCATCGCCGACTACCTCGTCGAGCGCGGCCACTGAACGACTGCCGGCCGAATCTTCGCCGCGGCGTTCCTTGATGAAGCGGCGTTTTCTCGCGATCGGCGACGCTTCGCGTCGCGAGGCGTCGTCGGTCGATTTACGAAAAGAAAGAGCGTCAGCGGGGCTATACGTCGGACAGTTCCTTGTAGTGGGTGTGTTCGAGGTACTCCTCTAGCGTCGGCTGTCGCCAGTAGCGGACGGTACCGCTCCGTTCGTCGTAGTCGACGATGTCGGCCGCGGCGATCCGCGGAAGGTGGGTTTCGCGGAGCGAGTCCGCGACGTCGGCGTGGAAGGCCTCGGTCAGTTTCGCATCGTCGGCCTGGGCCTCCATCATCGCCACCTTGTCCGCCAGCGTCTCGACGTCGGCGAGACCGTCTTCGGCGCTCGTGAGCGCGTACAGCGCGTAGCGCCGTCGCTTCTCGGAGAGGAGGTCGAACAGCACGTCGAACGAGGGGGTAGTCACGGCTCTACCGCATTGGAGGGCGTGTCGCCCCTCGCTCGAACCCTTTCGGACCGGATCGTCGCTCATTGTTGCCGGTGACCTCCATCGTCTTTTTTCGCTACCAGGGTCAACAAACCTATACCTTAATAGCTAGGTACCCTCGGTAGAGAGTGTCATGCTACCAATAACAAGCGTCTCAGCGGTCGCGTCGACGGCACTTTCGTTCGTTGTTCCCAGGCGGGCATAAAGGGTCGGCGCCCGGCGCGGCCGGTTCGGACCGCGGTGACAGACTCGTGACCGTCACCGCGCTCGGACGACCCGCGTCGCGGGTCGTCCGAGTGCGGAGCTCACCGGTCGAACAGCGTGCCGAGGAGTTTGCGCTGGGCGGCCCGCAGGTGCTGGTGGAGCGTCGGCGAACTGATGTCGAGCGAGTCGGCGATCTCCTCGGCCGTGCTCCCGCGCGGGTAGCCGTAGTAGCCGGCGTAGTACGCCGCCCGGAGCGCGGTCTGTTGCTTCTCGGTCAACTCCTCGGTCATCGACCGGTCGTAGTCCTGCGCGGTTCGGTCGAGGCTCTCGACCACGCGCTTGCCGACCAGTTCCGCGGTGGGGTACGCCGCCCGGAAGTTCTCCACGATGGCCCGGACGTCGGCGTCGGGCGGCGCTTTCGCGACGATTCGGGTCACGCCCTCGTCGACGACCGCGGTTTCGACGATGGTACCGAGGTCGACCAGCCGGTTGACCCCGGAGTCGGCGAACACCACTTCGATGAGTCCCGAATCGCCGTCGCTCTCGACCACGCGGTGTTCCTCGATGTCGGGGTCGTCGCCGACGAGGCTCACCATCGCCTCCGGCGGAGCCCCTTCGATGGAGATGTAGTGGAGCAGTCGGTCCTCCGAAACCGGGACGGTGCCGTCGAGTTCGAGCCGACACTCCAGTTCCTCACTCACCGTCCTGGTGAGCGTCTCGGCTCCCTCGTCGCGAAACTCCAGCTCTATCGACGTGTCGGAGAACAGCAGTTGGCGGTTCTTCACCGCGTTGATGGCGAACGCGACGATCTCCCCGAGCGTCTCCAGCGCGACGCGCTCGCGGCCGTCGAAGGCGTCGGGGCGCATCCCGCTGACGCCGAGCACGCCGTAGTTCGTCTGGCCGTACGTGAGCGGGACCACCACCGCCGAAACCATCCCCACGTCGACCAGTAGCTCGCGCTCGTGTTCGGAGAGGAACGAACACGTCCGCACGTCGGAGATGACCAGCGACTCGTTCGTGCGGATGACGCGGTCGATGGACTCGTTCGCGCCGTCCTTGTCGGTGGTCACGTCGACGATGTGCTCGAAGCGCTCGCGCTCGACGCCGGCGACGGCGTCGACGCGGAGTCCCTCCTCGTCGGACCACGGCGTGCCGGCCCACGCGAAGTTGTAGAACTCGGAGTTGGCCAGCCCCTCACAGACCGTCCGCTCTATCTCCTCGCGGGTGGCTGACTCGACGAGCGACTGGAGGATGTCGTTGACGAGTCCGTTGACGCGGTTGAGCGTCTCCAGTTGCTCGTGGCTCGCCGCGAGTTCGCGCTCGTTCTCGCGGCGCTCGGTCACGTCGCGGGCGACCCAGACCACGGCACCGCGGCCGTCTATCGGTTCGCTCAGCGGCGCGGTCCGACTCTCGAACCACCGCGAACCGGACTCCGTCTCCAGTTGATACTCCATCGTCTCGACGCGGCCGGTCGCGAGCGTCCGCCGGAGGAGGGCGAGGAACTCGTCGGCCTGGTCGTCGTCGAACGCGTCGTGGAGGGTCCGGCCGACCAACTGCTCCTGTCCGACCGTCTCGAGGTCGTCGGTTCCGGGACCCGACAGCACCTCCAGGTAGCGGCCGGTTTCGTCGATGATGAACGCCGGGTCCGGGAACGCGTTGGTCAGTTCGCGCATCTGCTCGCCGGGCAGTCCCGCCTCGGTTTCGACGCTGGCGGTCGCGGCGACCCGGGAGACTCGCCGGCGGAACTCCTCGTCGTCGGCCCCCTTGGTGAGGTAGTCGTCGACGCCGCGCCTGACGGCCTCGCTCGCGACCTCCTCGTTCCCCTCGCTCGTGTAGACGACGAACGGGAGGTTCGGGTGGTCCTCCCGCACCGATTCCAGCAGCGCGATGCCGTCGGAGTCGGCGAGCGCGTACTCGCTGACGACGCAGTCGACCGACCGGTCGACCGCGTCGAGGTACTCGCGCGCGGCCGCCGCGGTTCGAACCGTCTCGACCGCGAAGCCGTGGTGGTTGGCCAGCGCCGACGGCGGGGAGTCGTCGACGTAGAGGACCCGAACCGAGGTGGTGTCGGCGGTGTGGCTGTGCACGTTCTCGGACGAGTTATTCGCACGAACGCACGTAATTCTCTCGGTCGTCTCGTCGGACGAACCGGGCACCCCGCCGAGCGAATCCGGTTTAGTTTTCCCGAGGAGCGCCGAACGACCCGGTAATGGACGACCAACTGCGCGAGCGAATCGAGACGGAGGCCGAGATTCACGCCCTCGTGAACGCGGTCAAACACGAGAGCGACGCCGACGTGGGCGCGGTGATGGGGCCGCTGATGGGCGAGAACCCCAACTTCCGCCAGCACGGCGACGAGATCCCGGGCATCATCGGGCCGGTCGTCGCGCGGGTCAACGACCTCGACGTCGAGGAGCGCCGCGAGCGACTGATCGAACTCGACCCCGAGTGGGTCGAGGAACTCGAGAGCGAGGACGAGGAGGACGACACGGTGCTGCCCGACCTGCCGAACGCCGAGGAGTACGACGAGATTCGGATGCGCTGTGCGCCCAACCCCAACGGGCCGTGGCACATGGGCCACGCCCGAATGCCCGCGGTCATCGGCACCTACGCCGAGGAGTACGACGGCGAGTTCATCGTCCGGTTCGACGACACCGACCCCGAGACGAAGCGACCCCTGCTGTGGGCCTACGACGAGATTCTGGAGGAGGTCGAGTACCTCGGCTTCGAACCCGCCGAGGTGCTCCGGGCCAGCGACCGCCTCGATGTCTACTACGACCACGCCCGGGACCTCGTCGAGAAGGGAGGAGCCTACACCTGCTCGTGTTCCGGCGAGGCGTTCTCCGAACTGAAGAACTCCGGGGAGGCCTGCCCGCACCGCGACAAGGACCCCGAAACCACGATGGCGGAGTTCGAGGCCATGATCGACGGCGAGTACGAGTCGGGCGAGATGGTGCTCCGGGTCAAGACCGACATCGAGCACAAGAACCCCGCCCTGCGCGACTGGGTGGGCTTTCGCATCATCGACACGCCCCATCCCCGCGAGGAGGCCGAGGACTACCGGTGCTGGCCGATGCTCGACTTCCAGTCGGGCGTCGACGACCACCTCACCGGCGTCACCCACATCATCCGCGGCATCGACCTCCAGGACTCGGCGAAGCGCCAGCAGTTCGTCTACGACTACTTCGGCTGGGAGTACCCCGAGGTCATCCACTGGGGCCACGTCCAGGTCGACGAGTACGACGTGAAGATGTCGACCTCGACCATCCGCGAACTCATCGAGGCGGGCGACCTCGACGGCTGGGACGACCCGCGAGCGCCCACCCTGCCGAGCGTCCAGCGCCGGGGCATCCGCGGGGAGGCCATCGTCGACGCGATGGTCGAACTCGGCACCTCGACCAGCAACGTCGACCTGGCGATGAGTTCGGTCTACTCGAACAACCGCGAACTGATCGACGACGAGGCCAACCGGTACTTCCTCGTGCGCGAACCTCACGAGGACTTCACCGTCACCGGCGACGCCCCCGAGTCCGGTCACCCGCCGCTCCACCCCGAACACGAGGACCGCGGCACCCGCGACATCGACGCGGGCAACCGCGTCCGCCTCGAAGACGACGACGTCCCACCGGAGGGCGAGCGTGTCTGGCTCAAGGGATACGGCTGTTTCCGCAGAGAGGACGACGAACTCGAATACGTCGGCGACGACATCGCCGCGGTCCGCGAGGAGGGCGTCGACGTGGTCCAGTGGGTGCCCGCCGACACCGCCGTCCTCACCCGGATGCGGACGGTCGGCGGCGACGTGATGGGCTACGCCGAACCCGGCTTCGCCGACCTCGACCCGGACACGATGGTCCAGTTCGAGCGCGTCGGCTTCGCGCGGGTGGACCGTCACGAGGACGACGAGAGCGTGGCCTACTTCGCCCACGAGTAATTTCGGTTCCGGGTTCGGAAAGCGAAAAATACTCGTCGCCGACGCGAGGAGTCGGCGACGATGTCCGCGCGAATCGCCCGGCCGGGTCCCCTCGTCCTCGCTCTCCTCGCCGCGCTCGCCGTCCTCGCCGGCTGTTCCGCGTTCGCGCCCCCGGACGACGCCGACGCGTCGGCGTCGTCCGGAAGTCCGGTCCTGCGGGACGTTCGCGTCGACAACTACGATAACGCCTCCCACACCGTCAGCGTCCTGGTCGTGCGAAACGACAGCGTGGTCTTCTGGACCACCCGACGAATCGGGAGCAAGCGCCAGAACGCCTCGGTCGGGACGGTGGTCGACGGGGCGACGGTCGACCCGCCGGAAATCGCCAAGTCCACCGAGCGGTTCACCGTATTCGTCCAACTCGACGACCGAACGAGCGGCGTCAGGTACTCGACGAGGGGGAAATCGCTCTCGTCGTGCTACAGCGTCCGGTTCGCGATTCGGGACGGGCGACTCTCGCCGGGAATCGGCCACTGGAACGACGCCGGCGAGCACTGCGCCGACTCGGCGTGACCACGGTCGGAGCGACCCCGTCCTGACGCCGCTACTCCTGCCCGCTCAGGAACGCCTCTACCTCGGGAACCATCTCGGGACCCCGCTCTTCCTGGACGAAGTGTCCTGCCTCGGGGAACTCGACCGTCTCCGCGTCCGGGAACAGCGCCTGCCACCGTCCGAGCGCCTCCCGCCCGAACAGCGGGCGCTTCATCCCCCAGCAGAGCAGGGCCGGTTTGCCCGCGACCCGACGCCGGCGGTCCCAGAGGTCGGCGAGCCACGACGTCGAACCCACGAGTTCCCTGGGGAACACCCACGCCCCGGTCCTGTCGTCGGGGTCCCGGAGCGGTTCGCGGTAGTGGCGGTGTATCTCGGGCGTCAGCCGCGACCGGTCGCCGAAGCCCAGCGGCATCACCCGGTCGACGATGAGATTGTAGCGCCGGTCGAGGTGCCGCGCGGGCCGACTGCCCGCCAGGCCGCTGAACAACCGGACGTGCATCGCGTCGTCGAGCGGCCACATCGCGGTGTTCATCACGACGAACGACCGGACGTTCTCGGGGTGCTTCGTGGCGTAGTCCATCCCCGTCGGGCCGCCCCAGTCCTGGGCGAACAGCGTCAGGTCCTCGAGGCCGAGTTCCTCGACGAACCGTTCGACCACCCTCGCGTGGTCGGCCGGTCGGTACGACCAGAGCCGAGGTTTGTCCGAGAGGCCGAACCCCAGGAAGTCGGGTGCGATACACCGGTAGTCGTCCGAGAGGCCGCGTATCAGGTGTCGGTAGACGAACGACCACGTCGGATTGCCGTGGAGCATGAGCAGCGGACGACCCTCTCCCTCGTCGACGTAGTGGACGCGCCCGGGTTCGAGGTCGACGTACCTGGACTCGAACGGGTACTTCTCGCGGTCTATCCAGTCGGGCGCGCCACCCGGCCCGTCCCGCGTTTGCGACGCTCTCTCGCTCGTCTGGTTGTCGTTCAACTGTATTCCCCCACTCCCCCCGGGTTCGAGACGGACGCGAATAAAGACTCGCGTGGTCGCCGACCGCCCCGCGCTCGGTCCGTCTCACCGCCGTCAGGGCCACTCGGCGTCGGCGTCCTCCAGCGGATCGGCCACCACGCCGTCCCGCCGGGCGAGCGTCCGGGCGTGGGCGGGGCACACATCGCGATTGTCGGCCCACGGGACGTGGAGTCTGACGGCGGCGACGGCCGAACAGCCCTCCTCGGCGCACTCCATGGCCGACCGTACGGGACGACCCGACAAATACTGTCGGCCGCAGTCCAAGGTCGGTCGAGTTTTGTCGGGTCCGTTCAGGTCCAATCCGAGGCTCCGAAACATGGGTAAGAAGTCGAACGAAGTCCGGAATTCTCGGATTCGTTCGAGTCACTTAAACAGCAGACATAATCAGGCCCGCAACTGACGGCGTCGGAACGTCTACGTCCCGTATGGGCGAGGACGGCGACTTCCTCGACGACGACTCGACGTTCACGTACGATGTCGGCGACGGGGAACCGGTAGACGTCGGAGTCGTCCGGGCCGTCGCCAGTATCCGCGACTGCAAACCCACAGAACTCCCGCCGTTACACGACAGCGTCGACCCCGACGCGCTCGACGCGCTGTTTCCTTCTTGGCGGAGCAACCGGTCCACCGCCGAGAGCTACGTCACCTTCGACTACTGCGGGTACAGGGTCACCGCCACGACCGCGGGTCGAATCTACGTCGAGGAGTGACGCCACGCCGAGCGACTCGGCGCCCTTTCCCCGGGCGATTTCGACCCCCTAACTGAAACCCCTGACCGATAAGCCCGAGCGACGAGGGAGGTGGATGAACAATCGTCCACAAATGAGGGACCCGGAAATCGCGCTCTCCGAGAGGGTAGACCGGAGGTACGACGTTTCGGACGAGGAGCCGTTGAGTTGCGCCATCGCCACCGCCGTGGGAAACGCGAGCGACCAGGACCCGACCGACCTCGAACCGCTCGGCGACTACGTGAACGTGAACGCCCTGAACCAACTCTTCGACGGCGCTGCGGAGTCGAACCGCCGAACCGGCGGTCACGTCGCGTTTCGATACGGCGACCGGGAGGTCCTCGTCACCGACGACGGCGTGGTGCTGGTCGCGGGTTCGGAGTAGTTCGAGAGGACAATCGGAGGAAACTCACTCGTAGCGGCGCTTCTCGGCCGCGGCCGCTTCGTCGCCGTAGCGGTCAACCAGCGGCTTCAGCGCGTCGCCGAGCGCCCGCATGCACTGGCCCGGCGAGTGGAATCCGAGTTCGTCAGCCACCTCCCGCCACTCGCGGGCCTGCAACACCTTCCGGACGAGCAAACGCTCCTCGCGGGCCGAGAGCGCGTCCCTCGGGTCCGTCGCGGCCGCCGAGTCCGACGCCGCGGCGTCGGACTCGGCAACTGGCGTCTCTTCGGATTCGCTGGCCGGCGTTTCCTCGGATTCGGCCGACCCGACCGGGTCCACGAAGTGCTTCAGCACGACCCGCCGGAAGGGCCGGGGCGTGGCGTCGAACAGCCCCGGGCCGTAGGCGCTGGCGGCGACCGCCCGCCAGTCCCACGCCGAGAGGTCGAGGGCGACCGGCGCGTCCACCGTCCGGAGGAGCGCCCGGACCACGTCGGGGTTGGCGTCGTCGAGCGGGTCGGTGAGCATCGAAACGACCCGGGAGGCGAACCACTCGGCGTGGCGCTCGCGCAGGTCCCGGCCCGCCTCGCTCAGGGGGTCGAGCATGAGCGCGGAGTACTCGCCGCTGGCTTCGTTGCGCGTGGTCGATAGCTGGACCGACCGGTAGCCGTTCCGGTGCCAGAACCGCAGGAGGTCGGGCGTCGCTCCGAACCCGGTGCCGAGCCAGTCGAGGTCGTCTTCGAACTCCGCGCGGATCTCGGCGAGCAGTCGCGAGCCGAGTCCCCGCGAGCGCACTGCGTGGTGGACCGCGATGCGCATCACCCGCAGGCCGGCGGGGACGCCGGCCGCCTCGTCGCGGAGCTGGGAGACGAGCACGTCCGGGAGCATGTTGCCCCGGATGCGGCCGCCGTCGTAGGTTTCCCGGCGGAGTTCCTCGGAGAGGTTCCCCTCGTGGGCCAACAGCGCGACGGCGACGACGTGTCCGCCGCTGTCGGGTGAGTCGCCGTCGCCACCGTCGTCGACCAGCGCCCGGACTTCGAGGTTCGGCGCGTCGAGCAGGCGCGCGAGGTCGTCGGGTTCGGTCCGGTAGTGGGCGAGCACGAGCAGGCCGAACGCCTCCCGGAGGCGGGTTTCGTCGGCCAGCAACGCCTCGGGGGAGAGCGCCCGGTACGTCGCGGTTTCGGGGTCGGCGTCGCGAATCGCGGCCTCGACGGGGGGACGGGCGTCGAGGAGCAGGGCCCGGAAGGCCCACACCTCGACGGGGTCGCCCGCGGCGTAGCGTATGGGTTCGTCGAGACGAGTTTCGGTCACCTCGTGGCCGCTCTCGGCGAGGCGGTCGCGGAACCGCACCGAGAACCCGCGGCCCGCGCCTTCGTAGCCGTGGACCGTGGTCGCGAACGCGACGCGGTCGGCCGCGAGGAACCGTTCGAGCAGGCCGACCGAGAGCGCCGCGGCCTCGTCGACCAGGACTACGTCGGGGGCGTCCGGCGAGGAAGCGTCCCCCACGCCCGTGCTCGCATTCGCACTCGCGGCGACCGACCCGTCGACCGCCTCGGCGGCCGCGGTCGGCTTGGCGTAGCGGATTCGGCCGCCGCGGGCGGCCGAATCCGCGTCGTTGCGTCGAGGTCCGGAAACCCGAATCTCGCGCGGCGGGTCGCGGTCGGTTTCGAACTCCCGCCCCAGCGATTCGAGGAGCGCGGCCGCCCGGACGAACACCTCGCGGGCGCTCCGGTACTCGGGCGCGGTCACCAGCACGTCGGCGCCCTCCGCCGTGAGCGCGCCAGCGGCGATGCCGGCGGCCGAGGACTTCCCCCGCCCGCGGTCGGCCTCGGCGACCACGGCGCGTTTTTCGTCTGTCCCGCGCTCGTCGCTCGCCCGGAGCGCTTCGAGCGCCCGCACGACCGACATCTGGTCGGCGGTGAGACAGGCGTCGTAGGCGGCGTCGGGGAACCCGTGGTCGGCGGGCGATTCCGGCGGTTCGGTCGCCAGTCGCGGCGCGGGGTGGGTCAGTCCGTCGCGCTCGATTCGGGCGGTGAACTCGTCGGTATCGCCCGAGGGACGTACCTCGGCGATAGCGACGCCGGGATGTTCGCGAAGCGTCTCGACGAACCGCGCCCGGAAGCGCCCGGTCACGTCGTCGAGGTCGGCGGGCGGCACCGCCAGCGTCCGGTCGAAGGCGGTCCGTCGCTCGGGGAACTCCGCAAGCGACGGGACCAGGAGGACGAACAGGCCGCCGCCGTCGACCGCGCCGACGACCCGGCCGACCGCGTTGGGCCGGAAGTCGGCGTGGGCGTCGAGCACCACGCACTCGCGGGTCGTCCCGAGGAGTTCGGCGGCGTGCTTCGGACCGACCCGCTCGCAGCCGAGCCGTCCCGTCCCGACGAGCGTGGTAGCCTCGCGGTCGATTTCGGCGGCGTCGAGCGCCGCGTCGGCCGCCCCGTAGCAGGCGTCGCGCTCGCCGGCGAGGACCAGCAGGCGCCGCTCGTTCGCGGCCCGGGCCTCCTCGCGGAGGGCCGACGCGACCCGCGCGAGCGAACGTGTCGTCATGGCCGAGGGTTGTTCCGAGGCGGGTATGGGTGTTGCGACTCCTGCGTGACTTCTCCGATGCAACCGGTTCGCATCGTTACCCAAATACGGTCGACACCTGTCAGAACGTCTGCTTGCGAACAGCGACAATCGCTCCAAGACTCGTCGTCCGAATCTACCGCGTATCCACGATAGCCGTGACCGCCACTCGCACGACGCAACTGAGTACCGCACCGCAACCGCGAACCACACGCCTCCCCAGCCGATTCGCTCACTCCCTGCGGTCACTCGCTCATCCCTCGCGGTGGTTGCGGTGTGGTACTCATATGGAGAATGCGAGTAGCGCTCGCGGGCCGTTCGTACGGAAACGGCTTTCTCGCCCGACCCCCACCGGACGGTATGCCCGGACCGGTCTACCTCTCCGGCGAGCGCGTCGAACTCCGAGTCACCGAGCGCGAGGACGTCGAATTCATCCAGCGCGCCCGGAACGACCCCGAGGTTCGAACCGCACTGACCCGCGTGACGCCGGAGACGCGCGAGCAGACCGAAGAGTCCTACGAGACGTACATCGCTCCGGACAACGGAGACGCCAGTTTCATCGTGTGTCTGAAAGACGGCTCGGAGCCGATCGGAGGGACGAGCATCTTCCGAACCGAACACGACCACGGCGAACTCGGCTACTGGCTCCTCCCGGAGGCGCAGGGCAACGGGTACGCCACCGAGGCGGCGACGCTGGTACTCGACTACGCCTTCGAGACGCGCGGACTTCACCGCGTCTACGCGCGCATCGTCGACTTCAACGAGGCGTCGCGGGCGCTGGCGGAGCGACTCGGATTCCGCGAGGAGGGTCGCTTGCGCGAACACGTCTTCCTGAACGGGGCGTACCGTGACACGGTGCTGTACGGACTGCTCCGCGTGGAGTGGGACGGAGCGGGAACGTAGAACGGGCCGAGACGCCTTGCGTTCTATTCGCACGCCGTACGGCCATTTGAAAGCGTTTTTAAGGGGGGAAGAACAACCAGATGGTACGACCTGCGCGCGGTTGATGATGCTCCTAGCCGCACAGGATACGCCCGGCAGGGGAGCCTGAGCCGACGTGCAGGGAGGTGAACAACCTATGCCAGTATACGTAAACTTCGACGTCCCAGCCGACCTCCAGGACCGCGCCGTCGAGGCGCTCGAGGTCGCCCGAGACACAGGTAGCGTAAAGAAAGGAACCAACGAGACGACCAAGGCGGTCGAGCGCGGCAACGCCGACCTCATCTACATCGCCGAGGACGTCCAGCCCGAGGAGATCGTCATGCACCTCCCCGAGCTGGCCGACGAGAAGGGCATCCCCTTCATCTTCGTCGAAACCCAGGACGACGTCGGGCACGCCGCCGGCCTCGAAGTCGGCAGCGCCGCCGCGGCGGTCGTCGACGCCGGCGAGGCCGAAGACGACATCGAAGACATCGCCCAGAAGGTCGAGGACCTTCGGTGAGCTGAACCATGAGCGCAGAAGAGACCGAAGAAGAGGGCTCCACGCCCGCCGAAGTGATCGAGATCGTCGGCAAGACGGGGATGCACGGCGAGGCCATGCAGGTCAAGTGCCGCATCCGCGAGGGCGAGAACCAGGGCCGGATCATCACCCGGAACTGCCTCGGCCCGGTCCGCGAGGGCGACGTACTCCAGCTCCGCGAGACCGCCCGCGAAGCCGACTCCATCGGAGGACAGTAACCAATGCCCCAGACGAGAGAGTGTGACTACTGCGGCGCCGACATCGAGCCCGGCACGGGCACGATGTTCGTCCGCACGGACGGCACCACGATTCACTACTGTTCGGCAAAGTGCGAGAAGAACGCCGACCTCGGCCGCGAACCCCGCGACCTCGAGTGGACCGAGGAAGGCGGTGCGAACGAAGGCGAGGCCCAGCAGTGAGCGACGAAGAGCGCACCTTCGTGATGGTCAAGCCCGACGGCGTCCAGCGCGGCCTCATCGGCGAGATCGTCTCGCGATTCGAGGACCGCGGCCTGAAGCTCGTCGCCGGGAAGTTCATGCAGATCGACCAGGAACTCGCCCACGAACACTACGGCGAGCACGAGGGCAAGCCGTTCTTCGAGGGCCTCGTGGACTTCATCACGTCGGGTCCCGTCTTCGCGATGGTCTGGGAGGGCCAGGACGCGACCCGTCAGGTCCGCACCATGATGGGCGAGACCGACCCCGCCGAGTCGGCGCCCGGTACCATCCGCGGCGACTTCGGACTCGACCTGGGCCGGAACGTCATCCACGGTTCGGACCACGAGGACGAGGGCGCCAACGAGCGCGAGATCGACCTGTTCTTCGACGAGGACGAACTGGTCGACTACGAGCGCGTCGACGAGACGTGGCTCTACGAGTGAACTAGTCGGTTTTCGATTTCGTTTTTCGCGGACTCGGTTCGGACAGCGGTGGCTCCGCTCTCGGTCGCCGTCACGTCTTTTTCCGGCGACGACGAAGCGTCGTGCCTGCACGTCACCGCGCACCGAAGCTTCGGCGAACGGTACCCGGAGAACACCGTCTGCGCCGCCTGGGAGGCGTCCGACCACGCCGACGCCGTGGAGGTCGACGTCCGGCGGTGCGGGTCGGGCGAACTCGTCGCCTCCCACTGGGACCACGTCGGATTCGTCACCGACGGCGAGGGAGACATCGACGAACTGTCGGCGGCGGAACTCGCCGCGCTCGACGTCGGGGATTCGAGCTACGGGATTCCGCCGGTGACGGACGTGCTCGACGCGATTCCGCCCGAAGTCGGTGTCGTCCTCGACCTGAAGGAGCGCGGCGTCGCGGCGGACGTGGTGAACCTCGCCCGGCGCGTCCCGAACGACACTGTCGTCGCCTCGTTCCATCCCGACCCGCTCTGGCGGACCCGAATGTTCGACGAGTCGATTCCGGTGGCGTACAACTTCGACCTCCGTCCGGACTCGAACTTCGAAACCGCGGCCGCGCTCGACTGCGAGTACGCCTTCCCCCACTGGACGCTGTGCCTGGCGACCGACGTGGTCGAGCGCGCCCACGACGCCGGTATGGCGGTACACGCGTGGCCGGTCGGGTCGCGGATGCTCGCGCGGGCGCTGAGTCGGGGCGGCGTCGACGGTGTGGTTGCAACCGAACCGCTGTGAACGCTCCGCGGTGGCGCCGTTCCGAACGGACGGACGGTCCCATCCGTCCGGAGACGAGCGACAAAGCCGAGGGTGGCGAGAGCGACGGTACCGCGAACTCGACGTAATCGCCCGTTGTCGCGCACTCCATCCGCGGAACGCCGGCGTTTCGCACGCGAATCGGTCGATACCGGCGGCGAACGCGGGTCGTACCTCGCGGAACCGGAGTGAACGGACGGCGCACTTTTCCCGCCGTCCGGGGTACGAAGGGCAGATGAGCCGACGATACACCGCGGGCGGGGACCGGACCCCGCGAAATGACCGGGCGCGACGCCAGCGACGCAACTCCGCGACGGGTCGATTCGCTTCCGAGAACGACCAGCGCAGTGAGCGACGACGGCGGCACGGAAGCGACCGCACGCGGTCCCAAGGCGCTCCGAAGACGGAGCGAACTCGCGACGCCTCGCGGTCGGAGCGTCGCCGCGACACGTCCCGGTCGAGGCGGGCGCGACGCCAGCGACGCGACCCCGCGACGGGGCGGTTCGTCGCCGAACAGCCGGAATCGGAGAGCGGTCGACGCTATCAGTCTCAGCACTCTCGCTACCTGCGGCAGCGCGACCCTCGGACCGGCCAATTCGCCGCGAGGAGCCAGCGCCCCACCGGTCGAGCGAGGGCCGACCGGGAACCGACCGACCGAGGAGTCGGGTCGACTCACCACCCGAGTCCGTCGGCCACTGCAGACCAACAGGGTCGACCCGACCAACGGGGGACCGGACAACAGCAACCCGACCAGCAGGGTCGGGACGACCAGCGGCCGACTCAGCGCCGGTACGGTCGGCGGCGCGAACGGCGACACCGCCAGCATCGACCCCCGAGCGAGCCGCGCCACTAACCATTTAGCCGAAAACGTCGAACCCGCGGCCATGGGGGAGAACGAAGACGACGTCTCGTGGCCGTCGCACGCGAGCCGCGTCCTGCTCGCGTACCTCAAGAACGGCGAGGAGGGCCTCTCGAACGTGGCGGAGGACATCCACGGACGCACTCACGACCGGCCGGGGGAGAAGTTCGGCAAGAAGGAGGCGCTGTACCTGCCCCAGTCGCCGGTGCCGCCGAACCTGTGGCGCGAGTCCTGCGGCCGGTGTCGGTTCTGGCGCGAGGGGAGTCCCGGCGAGGGCGGCCGGTGCCACGTCGTCGGGAAGAAGGGCGACCGTTTCGGCGGCGAGCACATCCACCCACGCGGGTGGTGCAAACTCTGGGTCCCGCCGGAGGGCGAACCCGCGTTCGCGTGGCTGTTCGAGCAGTTGAACCCGACCGGCGCCGACCTCGTCCGCGGCGAGTACCACCGCCACCCGAACGAGGAAGCCGACCAGCAGACCATCGACGAGGCCGTCGAGGGGGTGTCGGCCGAGAGCGAGTCGGAGGCCGACTGAGAACCGGCAAACGACCACGGCCGAGCGCCCGAAACCGACCCCAACCGAACGCACGCGAACCGATTCCGACCGAGCGCCCGGCGATGGCGTGCCATCGCCGGGCGCTCCTCGTCGAGTGGCTACCCGTCGAGGGGACGCTCGGTGCCGCGGACGCTGTCGACGATGGCGTCGCCGTCGTCGCGCTCGGCGAGCCAGAACAGCTTGTAGGCGTCGGCGACCCGCCCGAACTCGATTTCGGGCACGTCGGAGAGAATCGAGGTCCGGAACGTCCACTCGAACGCCGCCGTCCGGGCCTTCTCGTCGGCCTGCTCGGGCGACAGCTCCGAGGGGAGCACCAGCGCGTCCTCGACCGTCCGAACCTCGGTTTCGGGGAAAGCGTCGGCCCGCATCGGGAGCCGACGCGAGCAGTCGACGCTGACGATGTAGCGGTCGCGTCGCGGACTCATGAAGGGTCGGGCGACCTCGACCTCGGCCTCGTACGTCCGGTAGGGGTAGGCGACGGCGCCGACCCGGCCGTCGGCCGCGACCGCCTGTCGCGGAACCGACGGCGGGATGACCGGGAGTCCGACCTCGTCGCGGCGCTCGCCGGCGGGCCGCTCGTCGGTTTCGTCGGCTCCGTCGTTCTGGTCGGCCCTCTCGCTCCGGTCGGCCGCCGAGTCGGCCGCGCGGTCAGCGCTCATCGTCGCTCCAGTAGCCCGACGCGGCGACGTGGCCGCGGATGTTGTCGGCCTCGGTGACGACCTTCGGCGAGGTGTCCGAGTCGGTGCCTCCGTCCGTGGCGTAGTCGGACGATTCGCCGCCGTCGGACCGGAGGTCCGACGAGGCTCGCCGACCGTCGGTCGGCTCACCGCCGTCGGCGGCCACTGCCGACAGCGGCTTGTCGAACACCTCGAAGTCCTCGTCGACGCCGGTCGGCGGCCGGGTGACCAGCGAGACGCCGACCAGCGTGAGCGACGACACGATGAACGCCGGGAAGAGGCCGTACACCGTCACGAGGCCGTACCAGAACTCGGCCGACTCGGGCGGCATCAGGCCGACCCAGCCGAGCACGGTCGGCAGTTGGGTCCAGAGGACCATCGTGGACGCCCCGACTATCATGCTGGCGACCGACCCCTCGGCGGTGACCCGCTTCCACCACAGCGTCGCGATGACCGTCGGGCCGATGGCCGCGCCGAGGCCGCCCCACGCGTAGTCGAGCACCAGCGTGTAGATGGGCGTGTTCTTGGCGAGGTAGGCGAACGCGACGCTCGCGGTGCCCAGCGCGAAGGTGACGTACCGCGAGTACCGGACCAGTTCCGCCTCGGTCGCGTCGCGGTCGAGGAACCCGTGGTAGACGTCCTCGACGATGGCGCTGGTGGCGACGAGGAGTTGGGAGTCGGCGCTCGACATCATCGCGGCCAGCGCCGCCGCCAGCACGACGCCGGCGAGGACGCCGGGCAGCAGATCGAGGGTGAGCATCGGCATCACCGCGTCCGGGTTCGTGATGGCGCCTTCGCCGAACATGGCGAGGGCGTACAGGCCGACCAGCGCCGCGCCGATGTACGCCGCGAACATGAACAGTTGGGCGACCAGCGCGGCGAGTCGCACGTTCTTCACCCGGTCGATGCCCATGAACCGCACCATGATGTGGGGGTTGCCCGGCACGCCCAGACCGATGGCGGCGTAGCTGATGATGCCGAAGACCGCGGCCCATCCGGCCGCTCCGGCGGTGATGCTGGTCAGACTCCCCTCGCCGACCCGCGCGAGTTCGTCGAACGGCAGGCCCATGCTGGTGAACGCGATGACCGGCAGCGCGATGAACGACATCAGGATGATGGCCCCCTGGAAGTAGTCGGACCACGCGACGGCGAAGTAGCCGCCGAGGAACGTGTAGCCGATGACGATGACGCCGCCGACCACGATGCCGACCCAGGGTTCGATGCCGGTCAGAATCCGGAGCAGGGTGCCGGCCGCCACGATCTGGGCGCCGACGTAGCCGCCCTCGAACAGCATCAGGACGACCGCCGAGACGCCCTTGACGTAGCCGGTGTCGTCGTCGAGTCGGGTCTCGAAGAACGTCGGGAGCGTGACCGACCGGACGATTTCGGTGTACTTCCGGAGTCGCTTCGCGATACCCGCCCACGCCAGCAGGTCGGCCGGAATCATGCCCAGGCCGTTCAGGAACGCCATGATGCCGGTGCCGTAGGCGTTCGCGGGTACGCCCAGCGTGAGCCAGCCGCTCATCTCGGAGGCGCGCTCGGAGAAGCCGGTGACGACCGGGCCGATCTGGCGGCCGCCGATGACGTAGTCGCCGACCGAGTCCATGAACCGCGCCGAGTAGAGGCCGATGCCCAGCAGGACGAGGAGGTAGAGCGCGAAGGTGCCGAGCACCCAGACGCCGGCCTCGCCCGCGATGCCGCCGCTACCTTGCATACTCGCCCTCCTCGAAGCGCTCGCGGAGTTCGCGTTCGCGGCGTCCCTCCCAGACGTAGTACACTACCAACATCACGAAGAACACCGCGTACGGTCCGAACAGACCCAGCCAATCGAGAGTACTCATTGCCATGTCCACTGCTAGCATACTCGAATCGAGATTATTTACGTTTCGGTGCCCCGTGATTTCGAGCGCCGGCCGACACCGACAACCCGGAACAACTCACGACGCGTGGAACAGTCGTTTTATGTGAGAACCCCTACGGGTCGTCCATGGATATCGATACCACTCGACGGGCGCTCGTCGCCGCTATCGTCGGCGGCGGGGCCGTCGGTGGCTCGCTCTCGCCGGTCCGGGGCTACCTCCAGCGGTTCGCGCCGTTCTCGGGAACCGCGTGGCGCGACGCGACCGACGAGACGAACCGCCGGGTCGAGAGCCCCTACGGCGAGGCGACGGTCCGGTACGACGACTACGGTACGCCCCACGTCGAAGCGGGCGACGAGGCCGCCCTCTACTTCGCGGTCGGTTACGTCCAGGCGGCCGACCGGCTGTTCCAGATGGACCTCCAGCGCCGGGTCATGCGCGGGCGACTCTCGGAGGTTGTGGGCGAGGCCACGCTCGACTCCGACGAGTTCCACGCGAAGATGGACTTCGTCGGCGCGGCCGAGGCCAACCTCGAACTGTTCGACGGCGACGCGACCGCCGACGCCATCGACTGCTTCGTCGACGGGGTCAACGCCTGCATCGACCGGGAGGCGCTTCCGGTCGAGTTCGGCCTGCTGGAGTACGACCCCGACCCGTGGACCGCCGCCGACACGATGCTCATGGAAACCCAGATCTCGTGGGGGCTGACCGGGAACTTCGGGACGCTCCGGCGGGAACTGCTGGCCGAGAAGTTCGACGAGTCGACCGTCTCGGAACTGTACCCCGCCCGACTCGACCACGACGCGCCCATCATCCGCGACGGTGGTGGGGCGAGTCCGAGCGCGGCCGCCGGGACCGTCTCGCCGTCCGGCGAGTTCGGCGGCGCGTCCGGCGACCGAGAGTTCCTCGACTGGCTCTCGCGGTTCGAGTCGCCGCCCGGAATCGGGTCGAATAGCTGGGTCGTCTCGGGCGAGCACACCGACAGCGGCAAGCCCATCGTCGCGAACGACCCGCACCTCACCCTGATGGCCCCGCCGGTCTGGTACGAGATGAACCTCCGGACCGACGACCTGAGCGTCCGCGGCGTGACGTTCCCGGGCGTGCCGTTCGTCGTCATCGGCGAGAACGACCGTGGGGCATGGGGGTTCACCAACGCCGGCGCCGACGTCATCGACTTCTACCGGTACGAAACCCGCGCCGACGGGAGCGAGTACCGCTACCGGGGCGAGTGGCGGGAGTTCGACACCGAGGAGCGAACCGTCGGGGTCTCCGGCGGGGAGGACCGCACGGTCACCGTGAAGAAGACCGTCCACGGTCCGGTAATTGAGCGCCACGGCCGGCAGGTCGGCGTCTCGTGGACCGGCCACACGGCCACAGAGACGTCCAGGGCCATCCACGAGTACAGCAGGGCCGGCGGCGTGGACGACTTCCTGGCGGCCACCCGGAAGATGGACTTGCCGACCCAGAACGTCGTCTACGCCGACCGCGCGGGCAACACGCTCTACTACGTCACCGGCCGGATTCCCCGGCGCACGATAGACGGCGAGGAGGTGTGGGGCGCGCGGGTCTTCGACGGGTCGTCGGGTGAGGCCGAGTGGGAGGGCTTCGAACCGTTCGGCGTCTCCTCCTGGGAGGGGTTCGTCCCCTTCGAGGAGAAGCCCCACGTGAAGAACCCGGACTACCTCGGCACCGCCAACCAGCGCATCGTCGACGACCCGGCCCACTACATCGGCGAGCGCTACAGCCAGCCCTACCGGGGCCAGCGGCTCTACGAACTGCTCGACCGGCGGGCCGCGTCCGGAAAACCGATGACCCCGCAGTTCATGCGCCGCCTCCAGCGCGACGCGTACTCGAAGCGCGCCGAGCAGGTGACGCCGCTGCTCGTCGCCGCGGCCGACGGTCACGAGGGCCTTGCCGATGCTGTAGCTACGCTTCGCGACTGGGACTATCGGATGGTCCGAGACTCGCGGGCCGCGCTGGTGTTCGCGACGTGGTTCGACCGCTACCGCGAGGCGGTGTTCGGCGACGAGTTCGAGAGCAAGGGGCTGGGCGAGGAGTACTACCCGAGCGACTGGGTGCTCGCGCGCCTCGACGCCGACAGCCGATGGTTCGGCGACGAGGGCCGCGACACGGTGATGGTCCGCGCGCTCCGGGAAACCCTCGGCGAACTCGACGACGGTGCGACCTACGGCGACGTCAACACCACCGCGGCGATCACCCACCCGCTCGACCAGTCGTTCCTCAACTACCGCGCGCTCCCGACCGATGGCTCTCCCTACACCCTGAACAACTACCGCGAGGAGTCGGCGGTCGGCAGTAGCTGGCGGATGATCTCGCCGATGGACGCCGACGCGGACTCGGCGTGCGTCCTCCCGGGGGGCAACTCCGGGGAGTACTTCTCCGAACACTACGCCGACCAGCTTCGGATGTGGGCCGACGGCGAGTACAAGCCGATGCGCCGGGAGGTATCGGGCGAAACCGCGACTCGCTTCGAGGAGACGGGCGGTGAGGGCCGATGAGCCGACTGGATGCCCGCCGACCGGCGACCCCCGAGAACGGCGACGGCGGGCGGGACAGGAGCGGTAGCGCCCTCTTGGCCGCTCTCGCGGAGATTCGGTCGGACGCGCGAGCGCGCTGGAGCGCGCTCGCGCTCGGGGCCATCGTCGGCCTCGCGGTCGCGTGGGTCCACTGGTTCGGCTTCCTGCTGGGCGGCGCGCTCGTCGGACTCGTGTCGAAGGACGGAAAGCGCGCGGTCCTCGCGGGCGTCGCCTTCGGACTCCTCGCGTGGCTCTGCTTCGTCGGCCTACTCGCGTCCCACGGCGCACTGGTCGAGTACGCCGCGATGGGGCGGGTGCTATACGTCAGTGCCGCGATTCCAGTCGTCGCGTCGACGCTCGGGTCGCTCGTCCGCGGGGTCGTCTGACCGAAACCACATCTGCCCGTGCCCCACTCGAGGGCGCGTGGACGAGTACCGCGAGGACGCGCCGTTCGACCTCTCGCTGACGTTCTCGCTCCGGGCGACGAAGGACGGGGACGTCAGTCCTCGGCGTCGATCCGAGGGTAGAGCAGTACGAACCCGACGTCCTGAAGGAAGTTCGCGACGACGCCGAGTACCACCGGGAACAGCGACACGCCGAGCATCAGCGGCAGGTCGTGACCGCCGCGCATCGCCGCGAGGGTCAGCGACCCGAACCCGGGGACGTTGGCGACCGCTTCGAGGACGACGACCGCCAGCAGCACCGCGCCCAACAGGTCGACGAAGAACAGCGACAGCACCGAAACCATCGCGTTCCGGAAGATGTGTCGACCCACTCGCCAGACGCCCGACCCCTTCATCCGGGCCGTCTTGACGAACTTCGCCGACGCGTACTCGCCGAGCACCGTCCGGGAGTGGCGCAACTGGATGCCGAACAGGTACAGTCCCATGACGACCGCCGGATAGACCGCGGCCTGGAGGTTCGCCGGTGCCAGCGGACCGGCCGAGGCGACGTAGGCGACCTCGTCGCCCGTCGCGACGTAGTACGATGGGAGGACCCACCACTTCAGCACGTAAGCGAACAGGAACATCGGGATGCTCACGGCGACGTAGGAGACGCCGTCGGTCAGTCGGTGGAGTCGAGTGCCTTCGGCGGCCACCGTGTAGAGTCGCGTCGCGGTGCCCGCGACCACCGCGAAGACCAGCGCCGGGACGAAGTACACCAGCGTGAACGCGAGGCGGTCTGCCACCAGCGCCGACACGGGTGCGTTTTCGCTGAACGACCGGCCGAGGTCGAACGTCGCGACGCCGACCAACCAGTCGGCGTACCGCCGGAGTACGGGCGCGTCCTGGTTCGTCGCGGCGAGGTAGGTGTTCACCGCCTCCGTCGAGTTCCGCCCGCTCATGGCCGCCGCGCGGGCGACCCGGATTTTCATCGGGTCGGTCGTGGTTTCGATCACCGCGAACGCGACCGTGAGAACGACCCAGACCGTCAGGACCATGCCGGCGAGACGGTAGCAGACGAACGTTCGTCGACTCACGTCGTCGACCTCCTGAACTGCGTTCCGCGAAACGGCGCGAGGCAGGCGACCGCGAACCCCGCGTAGCGATGACTCGCTGGGGGGCGAAGTCTCCGACTACGGCCGAACGACCGCTGTGAGGCCGAGTCGACGACCCCTGCCGGAGGTGACCGGGCGACTGGTATCAGCACACGTTCCCCGTCTGTATGGTCAACGAAAATAAATATTTATGTTCGGCGAGCGACCGTTCTCCGATACTCCCAGATGGGTCCCCCTCCCGATACCAGCGCCGAATCGTTCGCGAACGTCGACTGGGACGCCGTCGACGGGGCCGCACACCGGGTCCGGTGGAACGTCCGCCTGTTCGTCGTCGGTTTCGGCCTCCTCGCGGCCGGCTACTGCTACGAGCGACTCGGGTTCGGTCGAATCCCGCTCGGCGTCGACCCGTCCTGGCTCGACTGGCTCACGGCCGCGTCGCTGCTCGCGGTCGTCGCGTTCCTCGCGGTTCCGCTCGTCCGGAATCGACGAACGACGCGGCGGTACTGGTCGCGGCTCCGGACGAGTCGAGTCGGCGTCGCGAGCCTCCTGTACGTCCTGGCGTTCCTGACGGTCGGTCTCGTCGGCCCGCTCGTGGTTTCCCAGCCGAAGCTCCACCTCCTGCACTCCTATCAGCCCCCGGTCGGAGTCTCGGTCGACGCCGAGTCCGTCACGAGTTGCCTTGGTCGCGTGACCGACGGGCGCTGCCACGGCACGTGGCGCTACCCCCTGGGGACGACGTACACGGGCAAGGACGTCGTCCCGTTCGTCGTCTTCGGGACGCGGACGGCGCTACAGGTCGCTCTCGTCTCCGCGACGCTGCTCGTGCCGACCGGGGTCGCGGTCGGCCTCGTCGCCGCGTACGCCGGCGACCGCACCGACGCGGTACTGATGCGTCTCGCGGAGGTCCTCCAGACGGTGCCGACCATCCTCGTCTACTTCGTGATGCGTCCGTGGGTCAGCGACCACCGACTGTTGCTGATGGTCGGGGTGTTCGGACTGGCGAACTGGGGCGGCCTGGCCAGACTGGTCCGGAACGAGGCGCTCGAACTCCGAGAATCGCTGTACGTACGGGCCGCGGAAGGCGTCGGCGCGGGTCGGTACGCCGTCGTTCGGAGACACCTGCTGCCGAACGTCTCGGGAGCGGTGCTCACGAACGCGACGCTTCAGATACCGATGCTGATTCTCACCGAGGCGTCGCTGTCGTTTCTGGAGTTGGGCGATTCGTCCGTCCACTCGTGGGGACAGACCGTCGCGTTCGGAATTCGCGACCTGGGGGTCTACCCGGCGTGGTGGGTCACGGTCTTCCCGGCCGTGCTGTTGATAGCGACGGTGCTGGCGTTCAACGTCCTGGGAGACGCGCTGGAAACCACCCTCGACCCTAAAAACCGGCGCTGACCGCCGCCCTACCGACGTCCGGTTTCGGTGGCCTGGCAGGCGGTCGACGCTCGGGACTCGGTCACCCGCCCGCGGTTCGGACGAGCCGTTCAGTCGTCGGCGGGCGCGGCCGCCCGCTCGACGTCGATTTCGCCGGCGTCGAGTTCCTGCTCGACTTCGCGGGCCGCGGTGACGAGATTGGCCATCTTCTGGTAGGCCACCTCGCGCGGGAGGAGCTTCAGCCCGCAGTCGGGGCTGACGGTCAACTGCTCGGGCGGGACGACTTCCAGGCCCTTCTGGATGTTCTCCTTGATCTCGGCGACCGACTCGACCTCCGCGACGTGGGCGTCGACCACGCCGAGCGCGAGGTCCGCGGTGAACTCGGGCTCTTTGAACACGTCGAGCTGGTCGTAGTCGCCGTTGGCGAGTTCGAGGTCGAACTCGTCGACCGGGAAATCCAGAATCTCGGGGTAGATGCGCGAGTAGTCGCCGTAACAGACGTGGAGGCCGATTCGGACGTCCTCGGGGATGCCCTCGACGATGCGCTCCAGGCAATTGCCGACGATGGCGTGGTCGTCCGGCGTCGTCGCGAGCGCCGGTTCGTCGATCTGGATGTAGCGCGCGCCGGCGTCGACCAGTTTCTCGACCTCCTCGTTGACGAGGTCGGCGAGCGCGTGGGAGAGTTCCTCGTCGTCCTCGTAGGCCTCGTTGAACGACCAGTTGGCCAGCGTGTACGGACCGGTGATAGGCACCTTGACCGGTTTGTCGGTGACGCTCGCGGTGAACTCGTACTCGTCGACGAGCCACGTCTCGTCGTACTCGACCTCGGAGACGACCGACGGCTTGTCGAAGGTGTTGTGACCCCACACCTTCACGGGGCCGTTGAACTCGTAGCCCTCGATGCGGTGGGCGAAGAACTCCACCATCTCGTTGCGGCGCATCTCGCCGTCGACGACCGCGTCGAGGCCGGCGCGCTCGTGTTCGTCGGTGATGAGTCGCGCGGCGTCGTCTTTGGCCTCCTCCCAGGCGTCGTCGTCGAAGTCCGCTTCGGGGTCCTCGTGGAGGTCGCGGGCGCGGTCGACCCACTTGGGCTTGGGGTAGCTGCCGACGACGGTCGTCAGCAGGAAGTGCTCGTTCGGGTGGTTTTCGGGTCGGAACTGGTCTCGGTTGTTGCTCATGCTTTCACCTCCGCGATCTCGGTCGCTTCGCCCAGCGCGGCGAGTTTCTCCTCGAACGTCGAGTACGGCAGGTAGAACAGCTCGGTGTTCGGGGTCAGATACACCGTCTCGAAGTCGGCCGCGGGGGTGTTCTCTTCGAGCCAGTCGGCCCGCTCGGCGATGGCCTCCGGCTCTTCGACCAGCGTGTTCTGGCCGTCGACGACGCCCGCCGCGATGGAGTCCTTCGTGCCGTACTCGTTGATGTTGTAGAGGTTGTCCTCGTGGTTCGTCACGAAGTCGTAACCCACGGCGTCGAAGTCGGCGTCCAGGAGGTGGGCGTGGACCTTCTCCTCCAGCGCGCCCCAGTAGGTCTGGACGACGACGTCGGTGTCCGCGTCGGCCGCGCCGGCGACGGCGTCCACGGCCTCGCTGGCGCGCTCGTCCTCGCCCTCCGCGGGCGAGTTCACGACGAGCGAGGGTTCGAGGAGGGTCAGCGTCTCGACCTCGGGGAACGCCTCGACTTCGCCGGCGAGGAAGTCTGCGACCGCGGCGAGGAAGTCGTCTTCGTCGCCGTAGTACTCGTCGGTGGCGAGGTCGGCCAGCGAGTAGGGACCGGGGACGACCGCCTGGAGTTCGCCGGCGTCGGCGAACTCGCTCGCGGCTTCGAGGTCGGCGGCGACGTCGCCGTCGAAGGTGAGTTCGTCGGTCACGACGGGGTCGCGGTAAAAGTTGTTGTTGTCGTAGTACCGGACGATACCGCGGGTTTCGACGCTGTCGTGGACCGCGAGCGGGTGGGCGAGCATGTCGTCCCAGCGGAGCTGTCCCTCCACGACCCGGTCGAGTCCGGCGTTCTGTTGTCGGTCGATTACCTCCTCGCGGGCGCGGTCGTAGACCGCCAGCACGTCTTCGCCCTCGTCGCCGTCGACGAGGTCGTGTTTCTGGTGGCCCTTGAGGTCCGCGAGGTCGTCTTTCGCCCAGTCCGGGAGCGGATACACCCCGGCCGTGGTCGAGACTCGCTCTGTCATCGTATCCCGTCGTACGGAATGACGGTGCTTAATATTTTCCTCTCCGGAAAATAACCACCGAGCATAGTCAAGGGTTAACACGGACCACCGGACGCGGTCCCGGGGCGAGTAACTTGGAACGAGTCGAACACGGCATCCTTTTCCCGTTAGTATCCGGACGTATCCCTCGATGAAGGAAGTTCCTCCCGCCCTCGTCGTCGCGTTCCTCCTCGGCGCCGCCGTCGGCGGCGCGCTCGGACCCGGTTCCGCCGCGCTCTCGCGCTCGCCGACCGATTCGAACCCCGGTCCGAACCCCGATTCGCCGCCGCTCTCGTTGTGGTCCGCCGGACCGGACTGCGCGTCGGGCAATACCACCCCGAATGCCGGATGGGTCCACGACGTGGCGGTCGGCGAGTCGTTCGCGGTGACGCTGAACGCCACCGTCGTCCACGACCGGAACCGGACCGTCGAACCGGACGTGAGCCGAACGGGGCCGCGGGCCTACCGCATCGACTTCCGGACGGTGCCCGTCGAGAACCGGTCCGCGAAGGAGAAGAGGCTCCTCGACCGCTGTCGGCTCGCCGAGACGGAAATCGGACTGGCGACGAGTCTCCCGACCAACTACTCGCGGTTCGAGGTCGCGGTGAACGGCCGGACGATACGGACCGTGGAGTACGACGGGACGACCGCCGACCTCCACCGACTCCCGAACCCGATAAACGCGACCGCCGCGGCGTGACCCCGCCGCGGTCTCAGCGGACGAGTTTCAGCACCGACAGCGTCTCGAAGGGGAACGACTCGTCGCGCAGCGCCACCGCCGAGAAACCGGCGTCGGCCGCGAGTTCGACGACTTCCTCGACGCCCGCGAGACTGCTCACCAGCAGGTAGACCGCGCCGTCGGGCGCGAGCACGCGCCCGACGGCCGCCAGAAAGGGTTCGACCACCTCGCGGCCGGACTCGCCGCCTGAGAGCGCGACCTCCATCCAGTCGTCCTGCTCGGCTTCGGGGTCGGTCGGCAGGTACGGCGGGTTGAACAGGACGGCGTCGAAGGCGCCGTCGGCGAACGCCGAGAGGAGGTCGGCACGGACGACTTCGACGCCGCGTTCGCGCGCCTGCGCGCAGGCGTGAGGGTTGAGGTCGGAGCCGACGACCCGCGCGCCGGTCTTCTCGGCCACGTACGCTGCGACGTAGCCCGACCCCGTGCCGACTTCGAGGACGAGTGGGCGTCCCGCGCGACCGTCGCCGGCGACGGTCGCGCGGGCGTCGTTCGACGGGCCGTCTTCCGCACCTCCCCGGAGGTCGGCCGCGGCCGCCTCCGCCAGCAGGTGCGAGTCCTCGGCCGGCTGATACACCTCGGTTTCGACGCCCCGGCGCTCGGCGAGGTCGGTCACTGCTCGCCCTCCTCGGCGGTCGCGGTCCGCTCACTTTCGCTGTCGGCGCGTTCGCCGCCGTTCGGCGCGACCGTCTCGGCCGCGACCGGTTCGCCGGAAAGCCGGAGGCCACCGGACTCTTCGCGGCCGGTGAGTTCGCGCTGGGGGTACGGAATCTTGATGCCCGCCTCGTCGAACGCCCGCTTGACCTCCTCGATCATCGCGGTGCGCGCCCGCCACTGGCGGCGCGCGCTCGGCTTGTCTATCCACGCCCGCAGCAACAGGACCACAGAGGAGTCGCCGAACTGCTGGAGGACGACCTGCGGCGTCGGCACCGTCAGCACCTCGTCCATCTCCTTCATCGTGTCGGCGGCGAGGTCGGCGGCCGCCCGGACGTCGGTGTCGTAGTCGACGCCGACCTCGACGCCGATTCGCAGACGGCCCTTCCGACTCTTGTTGACGATCTTCTCGCCGCTCACGATGTCGTTGGGGATCATCACGTACTCGCCGTCGAACGTCTGGATGCGGGTGTTGACGATGGAGATGTCGGTGACGATGCCCTCCGACTCGGCTATCTCGACCCAGTCGCCGATCTCGAACGGCCGGGAGAACATCAGCACGAAGCCGGCGAGCAGGGCGCCGAGCGTCTGGCGGGCCGCCATACCGACGACGATGCCGAGGAACCCGGCGCCGACTATCAGCCCGCTGAGGTCGACGTTCCACATCCCGAGGATGGCCGCCACCGCGGCGACGTAGACGCCGAGTTGGGAGACGCGGTAGACGATCTCGCTCTGGTGTCTCGTGATGGCCTCGTGGCTGTCGGTGAACCGCTCGATGGCCCGTTTGACGAAGCCGCTGACGACGTACGCGGCCGCCAGTAGCGACAGCGCCAGAAGAATCTTGAAGCCGTTGCCGACGGTCGCGCCGATCTGGTCGAGCGCCTGGGTCGCATTGTCGACGAGTCCCCACAGCACGAGAATCGCCACGGTGGCGCCGAGCGCGATGACGCCGACGACGGCGGTCAGCACGACGTCGGCGACGTGGTGGGGCAGTCGGTCGCGGAACTTCGAGCGCAGGTACCGGACCGAGTAGAGGCCGGCCGCGACCGCGAGGAGGATGCCGGCGGTCACCGCCGTCTGGACCTCCGGCTGGTTGGCGAACTGGCGAAGCCGGTCGATGACGGCGAGGATGCCGAGGGCGGAGGTCACGGCGCGTCACCCCTCACGTCGTCTCACCCGCCTCCCGGGGCCGGTCGACGCCGTACTCGGCGGCGACTTCGGCGAGCGCCGCGAACGTCTTCGGCGGAATCTCGCCCGCGCGGCGACCCAGCACGTCGGGGTCGAGGTCGGTTTCGCCCGCCGCGATGGCGTCCACGACGGCGTCGGCGTCGTCCAGCCCCGAGATGTGGGGCGTGTTTCGGATGGCGTTGCGAAGCGTCTTGCGGCGCTGGGTGAACAGCGCCTTCACGAACCGCAGGAAGAACGCCTCGTCGTCGACCTCGTAGTCGGGGTCGCGGGGCGTCGTCCGGACGACGGCGCTCTGGACCCGCGGCGCGGGCGAGAACGCCTCCTTCGGCACCGGTTCGACCACCTCCACGTCGGCGTAGTGCTGGGCGGTCACCGACAGCCGACCGTAGTCGTCCGAGCCGGCCTCGGCGGCCATCCGGTCGGCGAACTCCTTCTGGAACATCAGCACGAGCGGCTTCTTCTTCGGCAGGAGGCGGAACGCGATCTCGCTGGAGACGCCGTAGGGGAGATTCGAGATGCACGCCGAGAAGTCCGGGAGGTCGACCGAGAGGGCGTCGCCCTCCACGACGGTGAGTCGCCCGGCGTCGATCTCCTCGCGGAACTCCTCGCGCAGGTGGGCGGCGAGGTCCGGGTCGCGTTCGACGACGGTCACCTCGTCTGCGACCGCGAGGAGTCGGTCGGTCAGCGCGCCCGGTCCGGCCCCGATTTCCAGGACGTGCGCGAACGGCGAGGACGCGTCCTCGCCGTTCGCGTCGCGGTCGCCGTCGCCCTCGCTCCCGCGCTCGCCGTCGCCGGTTTCGCCGCTCACGTCGGCGTCGAACACCTCGGCGTACCCCGGAATCCGGTCGAGCACGCGGTCGTCGACGAGAAAGTGCTGGTCGCGGTCGGTGTCGGCGCGGACGCCCGCGCGTCGGATGAGCGCGTCGGGGTCGCGCGGCGTCGGCGCTTCGGGCGAATCGGTCATCGACTGCGAGTAGCGACCGGAGGTGCGTAAAGCCACCGAGTCGGGTACTGCCGGCTACTGCTCGGCGCGCCGGGCGAACGTCCGGTACTTCAGGTCGTCGGCCCGGATTTCCTCGACGATGCGCTCGATGAGGACCTCCTTCGGGTTGTGGAGCCCGGACACCCGGTCTTCGAGGTCCTCGAAGCTCTCGTAGGGCTTGCGCTTTCGTTCCTCCAGGATGTTGTTCCGGAGCTTCTTGCCGATGCCGGGGAGAAGATTCAACTGGTGGAGCCGGAGCGTGATGGGCTGGGCGTCGTTGTAGAAGTCGACGAACCGCCGCTCGTCGCTCTCGACGATGTCCCGCACGGCGTGTTCGAGTTCCGAGTGGCTCGCCCGCGAGAGGTCCTCGTAGTCGAGTTCCTGCAACCGCGAGACGATGTCGTTCGAGCGGTCGGCGTCGATGCGGTCGCCGACGCCGACGCTCACGTCCTCCTTGAGCGTGACCTCGAACAGCCGAAAGTCCTCCACTCCGACCGCCTGCGCGAGCGGCGGCTTCTGGTACTGTGGCCTGTCGTCGTCGGGGTGGCCGTGCGGGAGATAGTCGAGCACGACCGCCGGCACCCGCTCGTCACCGTCGTCGTTCCCTTCGCTCATTGGCGAGAAATACGGCGACGAAATACTTAAAGAGTCGCCCAGGTTACTCGTACTTCGCCACGACGTTCAGGATGTCGTCCAGTTCGTCGCCCGAGAGGGTGTAGCGCTCCTGAGCGTACACCGCGCGGAGTTCGTCGCGGTCCTTCGGCAGGAGGTCGGCGATCTTGTAGGCCGTCGCCTCGTCGACCTTCTCCAACTCTTGCAGTTCCGTGACGAGTTCGCGCGACTCCTCGGGGTCGAGCACCGCGAAGCGGTTGACGTGCTCGATGGCGCGAGCGAGTTCGTAGCGCATCTCGCGGTCCTCGTCGAGGGCGCGCTCCTGTTCGACCTCCGCCAGCAGCTCCTTGGCCTCCGCGGTGGTCAGGTACTCCTCGTCGAGCTTCTCCTTGAAGATGGTCATGCTACTGCTGGGCCTTCAGGTGGGCGGGCGTGACGATGAGGGTCTTGCGCTTGCCGCGGTCGCTGATGGAGACCTTGTACGCCGCGCCCTGCTTGCCCTCCACTTCGCCGGTCTGGCCGTTGAAGCGGGGGTGGAAGCGGCCCTTCTCGACGCTCGGGTCGATCTTGAGGTGGACCTTCTGGCCCTCCTCGAACTGCTGGACGGCGCGCTGGGGCGGAGAGGTACCGCTCTCCCGCGGGTCGTTCGAGAGCTTGTTGCGGGTGCTGTGGTAGGGTCCGTTCGAACTCGGCATAGTCGTACGTCCCTCTTGTCCTGTCTCCGTTATAAAAGACACGTTCCGCGCTTCTCGGAAGCCGAGAGCCGCCGGTCTCGGCCGGACGGGGGTCGACGGTCGGGGCGGCGCGCGCCCCAGTCGGACGACCTCGACCCGCATTTAAGCGGCCTGCTCCGTCTGCCATCAGTCCTTTCCGGCCGACTCCCCTGTGTTCGAACATGGTCGACGTACTCGGTCACCTGGGAATGGCACTGATCTGGCTCGCGCCGGCGTGGTACTTCCTCGACCGGCCGAAGACGGCGGCCACGTTCGTCGGACTGAGCTTCTGGTTCGGGATGTTACCGGACGTGGACCTCTACCTCTCGAACTGGTTCGCCGGCATCCACCACCACGGCGTGGTCCACACGATACTGGCGGTCGCGATATTCGCAGTGGTGCTGGGACCGATGCTGGGTTGGGTGTTCAAGAAGATAGGCGAGAGCTCGGACTGGTTCTCCGAGCGGGCGACCGATAGCGCGTACTCCATCGGCGTCATCGCCATCCTCGTCGCGGGGCTCTCGCACCTGTTCGCCGACATGCTGTCGGCCCCCGACGTCGCCCAGCCCATCGAGCCGTTCTGGCCGCTGTACAACGGTCAGATCGTGCTGATGGACGTGGTGTGGTACAAGTCGTTCTGGGCCACGTGGGGGCTGTTCCTCGCCGGCCTGGCGATCAACGCCGGCCTGTGGTACTGGAAGGACGCGAACACGGATTCACGGACCTCGACGCCCTCGGCGTGACGTTGCAGGGCGGGGCGTTGACGTGTCGTAGTGAGGAAGACCGTCGCCGAGACGGTTTTCGACGGACGGTGACGACCGCCGGCGCGCGGCGGTCGTCACCGTCATCGGTTCGTCATCGCCGCCGACGAGACGCCGGCAACGATGACGAACTCACCACCGCTGGTGGACGTGCTCGCGGACGTACTCGTCGTACACTTCTTCGACGCCGGCGTGTCGGTCGTCCGAGAGCGGGTCGAGCGCCGAAGCCGCGACGTTCTGACGGACGTGCTCGGGGCTCGTCGACCCCGGAATCACGGTACTCACCGCGTCGAAGTCCAGAATCCACCGGAGCGCGAACTGCGCCATCGTGGCGTCTTCGGGCGCGTACTCACGCAGGGCGTCGACGGCCTCCAGCCCGGTTTCGAAGGGTACGCCGGCGAACGTCTCGCCCACGTCGAACGCCTCGCCCTCGCGGTTGAAGTTCCGGTGGTCGTCCTCGGGGAACTCGGCGTCGGCGTCGATGTTCCCGGTCAGAAGTCCCGACGCGAGCGGCACGCGCACGATGACGCCGACGTCGCGCTCGGCCGCCCGGTCGAA
Source organism: Halorussus vallis (assembly GCF_024138165.1). Lineage (NCBI taxonomy): Archaea > Methanobacteriati > Methanobacteriota > Halobacteria > Halobacteriales > Haladaptataceae > Halorussus > Halorussus vallis. The sequence goes on from NZ_CP100000.1 coordinate 615,385, forward strand.
GAACAGTTCCGCGGGGCGCTGGCGGAACGGGTTGAAGATTATCTGGACCGACTCGACGCCGGGGTACTCGACGGCCTTCAGCCCCTCCTCGACCCGCTCGACGCTGACGCCGTAGTGGTCTATCCTCCCCGCATCTCGGAGGTCGGCCAGCGCCTCGAACGTCTCGGGCCGGTAGTAGACGTCGGTCGGCGGGCAGTGGAGTTGGACGAGGTCGAGCGCGTCCGTCTTGAGGTTCTCGCGGCTCCGGTCGACGAACCGCTCCAGATTCTCGCGGTCGTACCGCTCGGCTTCGTGGGGGTCGAGGCGGCGACCCGCCTTCGTCGCGACCACGGGGTCCTCGTCGCGTTCGGCGAGGACTTCGGCGATGAGCCGCTCGCTCCGGCCGTCGCCGTACACGTCGGCGGTGTCGAGGAAGTTCACACCCGCGTCGAGGGCGGCCTCGATGGCTCGCTTGCCCTCCTCCTCCGAGACGTCGCCCCAGTCGCCGCCGACCTCCCAGGTGCCGAGGCCGACTTCCGTCACGTCGTAGCCCGTCGAGCCGAGTTCGCGCTTCTCCATACCCGTGGCTCGCGGGGCGGCCCTTTCGGCCTTGCTCTCGGAGCGTCGTTTGCCGGAATCGGAACGGGGAGATCGACTGGGAGTCCGTGTTCGCGGACGACGACGTCAGAACAGCGGAGGAAAGGCGAAGGGATGTCGAGTCAGTGGGAGAACAGCGGCGATTCGAGGAGACGCCGAGACGGAGCGTTAGCTATCACCGGCGCAAATGATTCGTGTCGGCGGCGGTCTAACAGCCTGCGTCGAACGTCGACTCCGATGTCGTCGAAGTGTAGCGTCCGAAAGGGCAAGAGTGACCTACGGCCCGTCCGTCTGCTCGGACATGACCGAGAACGACGAGAACTCGGAGTTCCGCTTCGAGACGCGCTCAATCCACGCCGGCCAGGAACCCGACGAGGAAACCGGCGCGCTGATGACGCCGATTCACGCCAACTCCACGTACGTCCAGGACGCTCCCGGCGACCACCGCGGCTACGAGTACTCCCGGACGGGCAACCCCACGCGGACCGACCTGGAGGCCAACGTGGCCAGCCTCGAAGGCGGCGAGTACAGTCGGGCGTTCTCCAGCGGGATGGGCGCGATAAACACCGTGCTGAACCTGCTCGAATCCGGCGACCACGTGGTCGCCAGCGAGGACGTCTACGGCGGCACCCACCGCATCTTCACCCAGGTGTACGACAAGTACGACCTCGAGTTCGACTTCGTGGACATGACCGACCTCGAGGAAACCGCGGCCGCGATGCGACCCGAGACGGAACTGGTGTGGGTCGAGACGCCGACGAACCCCCTGCTCAACATCGTCGACATCGAGGCCACCGCCGACGTCGCCCACGACGGCGACGCGCTCTGCGTGGTCGACAACACCTTCGCGACGCCGTACCTCCAGCGACCCCTTGACCTCGGCGCCGACGCGGTGGCCCACTCGCTGACGAAGTACATGGGCGGCCACTCCGACGTGGTAGGCGGCGCGCTGGTGACGAACGACTCCGACCTCGACGAGGAGTTCGGCTTCTACCAGAACAGCGTCGGCGCGACACCCGGCCCCCACGAGTGTTTCCTCGTGCTCCGCGGGACGAAGACCCTGCCCGTGCGGATGGACCGCCACTGCGAGAACGCCAGCGAACTCGCCGATTGGCTCGACGCCCACGAGGCGGTCGACCGGGTCTACTACCCCGGCCTCGAATCCCACCCGGGCCACGACCTCGCGGCCGAGCAGATGGACGACTTCGGCGGGATGGTCAGCTTCGAACTCGACGCCTCGCTGGAGGAGGCCGCCGACGCGGTGTCCAACACCGAGGTGTTCGCGCTCGCCGAGAGCCTCGGCGGCGTCGAGAGCCTCATCGAACAGCCGGCGACGATGACCCACGCCGCGATTCCCAAAGAAGAGCGGGAGGCCGCTGGGCTGACCGACGGCCTGATTCGCGCGAGCGTCGGCATCGAGAACGTCGAGGACCTGAAGGCGGACCTGGAGCAGGCCATCGAGCGGTCGGGCCGATAGCGGGCGACTCCGTTTCCCGGCGCAGGTGACGCGAGTGTTACCTTAGACCTATTGAGTCCCGGCGACTAGGACCGGCCATGAGTAACGAACGCCGAAGCGCCGAGGACTTCGAAGTCACCGCCGAACACCCCGACAGCGCATTCCACACCACCGGCACCGACCACATCACGCTCATCGGTTCGAACACCGAGGACACCATCGCGTTCTACCGCGACATCCTGGGGATGCCGCTGGTGCTCCGCCAGCCGAACCTCGACGACCCGAGTTCGACCCACCTGTTCTTCGACACGGGCGACGGCCGCATCATCACGTTCTTCGTGAGCGACGACCGCCAGTCCCACCGCGGCCCCCAGCGCGCGGGCGTAGGCGCGGTCCACCATCTCTCGTTCAGCATCGACGCCGAGGACTTCGTCGAAATCCGCGAGGCTCTGGACGAGCAGTGGCGCGGGTACAACGAGTTCGACCGCGGCATCTTCCACTCGCTGTACACCCAGGACCACAACGGCCTGGTCATCGAACTGTCGGTCGACAAGTTCGACATCCCCGACGACCGCCGCGGCGAGGTGCTGGCGACCGCCCAGCGACTCCGCGTGGAGGACGGCGTCGACTTCGCCGAGGAGCGCCACCTCGAACAGGCCCTCGAAGAACTCGGCATCGACGCCGAGAAGCACGAACTGCCCGACGCGCCGACCGGTTCGGGCGTGTAAGGACGACCTCCGGGAATCGCTCTCTCGATTTTCAGAACCGGCGCGCGCTGGCGCGGCCCCAAACCGCGGGGCCGCGCCTTCTTCGCGCGAGGGATGACTGAACGAGTGCCGCAGGCACGAGCGAAGGAATCGGCTGGGGAGGCGTGTGGCCTGCGGGTGCGGTGGCGGTTCGGATTCTCATTTGTACCGTGTGAGTAGCGGTCCGCATTGCGGTCGCAGTTCGATTACCATTTTCGTCGTGCGAGTAGCGGTCGCTGTGCGATTTCCGTCGTCCAGAAGTATCTCCAAAGGTGCTTCCGCTACAACCGTAGAACCGACCCGAAAAACCGCGAACCGCCACGAACCGCGAAAAACGCTTAAATCCGACCGACGTTCTGCACTTCGACGCTCTCGACGCCTTCGACGTTCGAGAAGTTCTCCTCGACCGCTTCGGTGCCGCCCGTGTCGTCGGGGACGATGACGGTCGGCAGGAGCGCGACCAGGCCGAACGCGACGTCGTCGCGCTCGAAACCGTTGATCTTCGCGCCCTCCGGGAGCGACTCTTCGAGTCGGTCCTGGAGTTCGTCGAGGTCGATCTCGGGGCTCTGCGGCATGACCTTGATCTTGGCGGCGACTTTTCCCATGATTACGGTCCCATGAATCCGCAGTCGGGGCACTCGTAGAGGTTGCTCTGCTTGCGGCACTTCGCGCAGCGGTAGATCTGCTGGCCGCAGTCCGGACACTTGAAGGACGCGGCGTTCGTGCCGGAGATGTTGATCCCACAGGAGACGCATCGGCGCGCCTGCCTCTGTTCGGATTGGCTCATACCTCTTCTTTCCCGCGCGCGACTTTAAACCGTTTCGAAAGGTGACTCGGGGGTCGCCGCGCCGACCCCGAGTCGGTTCGAGGCCGCCCGAACGCGTCGGTCCGCCGCCCTCCAGCGGTTCCCGTCGCATTTCGCCGGGGTTTCTTCACCGCGCTCGCTCACGGGTCGGAAACGTGATTCTTAAGGGGCGAACGGGCGACGTTCTGGGTATGAGTGAAGAACAAGAGGCCGAAGTAGCCGACGAAGAGACCGAGGAAGCCGAAGATGAGGCCAATGACGGGCTTCAGAGCGGAGATTTCGTCCGTCTGGACTACACCGCGCGCACGGTGGAGGACGGCAACATCGTCGACACGACCGACCCCGAGGTCGCCGAGGAGGAGGGCCTCGACGAGGAGGGTCGCGAGTTCGAACCGCGCGTCATCGTGCTCGGACAGGGTCACATCTTCCAGAGCGTCGAGGACGACATCATCGGCGGCGAGGTCGGCGACTCCGACACCGTCACCATCCCGGCCGAGGAAGCCTTCGGCGAGTACAACCAGGAGGAGGTCCGCACCGTGAGCGCCGACAAGCTTCCGGAAGATGAGCGCTACCCCGGCGCGCACGTCAACGTCGACGGTGAGCACGGTCACGTCGAAACCATCATCGGCGGCCGCGCCCGCGTCGACTTCAACCACCCGCTGGCCGGCGAGGACATCGAGTACGACTACGAGGTCGAAGGCGTCGTCGAGGACCCCGAGGAGCAGGCGAAGGGCCTCATCTCGATGTACCTCGACGCCGACCTCGAGATGTGGATTCAGACCGACGAGGTCGAAGAGGAGACGGTCGTCGAGTCCGACGAGGACGACGAAGACGGCGAACCGGAGACCGAAACCGAGACGGTCGAGAAGGAGACGCTCTACATCGAGAGCACGCCTCAGCTGGCGATGAACCAGCAGTGGATGTTCCAGAAGCAGCAGATCGCCCAGCAGGTCATGGACCAGCTCGACCTCGACCGCGTCATCGTCCAGGAGACCATCGAGGGCGGCGGCATGCCCGGCATGGGCGGCATGATGGGCGGAATGGGCGGCGGCGACGTCGACCTCGAAGAGGCGCTCGAAGACGCCGACATCGACGAGGACGAGATCGTCGAGGAACTCGAAGCCGAAGGCGAGGGTGAGGACGCCGAGGAAACCGAGGAGTAAGTCTCCGCGAGGCCGTCGCGCCGAACCGACCGCGATCCCGATTCCGATTCGAATTTTTCGCGTCCGCCGCTTTCGAGCGACTTCTCCGCTTTCCGAACTGCTTTCTCTCCCGGCGACGACGAGCGCGCATGCAGAAACCGGAAACCAGGCTCTTTCACCTCCACTACAACGTCCCCGACCCGTCGGCCGCCGGGCGAGCGTTAGCCGACGAGGGAATCCCGCTCCGGCGACGGTTCGGCCGCGTCCGGGACGAGTCGGTCGCGCTCGCCCCGGGCGACCCCGAACCCGAGGGTTTCCGCTTTCGCCTCCGGACCCACCAGCGCGGGTACGTGAACATCACGCTCGCGCCGGGGCGCAGACCGCGGTTCGACCACCTGGGGCTCTGCACGCGAGCGTTCGACGAGGTGCTGGCGCGCGCCGAGCGAGCGGGATGGCCGGTTCGCGACCCGGACGGGCGGCGGCCGTTCGTGACGACGCCGTGGGGGTTCCGGGTCGAACTCCACCGCGACGGGAGCGACGTCGAGTCGTCGCTGGGCGACTGGGACGACGCGCACCTCGACAAGGTGACCGCGGTCGTTCCGAACCCCGAAGCCGTCCGGGACGGGTTTGCGGACGTCTTCGGACGCGTTCCGGGACTCGTCGTTCGGGGCGCGGACCACCTCGGGGAAATCGGCGAAACTCGGCGGCGGGGAACAAGTGCGACGGAGCGTGACGAACGAACCGGGGACGCGCGGCCGTCGGCCGCGGTGCCACGGTTCAGGGTCGCCGGCCGCGCGTTCGACGGCGGCGGCCCGAACGCGGAAACCGACGAGGGGCGAACGATAGACGCCGAGGCGATAGTCGGCGAGCACTGACGGAATCGGTCGGCGGTGAGCTGCGGTCGAACCGCGAACTTTGCGATCCGTGAAAAACCGTCGAGCGACCGGAACGGCGTACGGCGTGGAGGGCCGAAACGGGACCGTCGGACGGAACGTGGGGAGGGCCGAAACGACTTCGGGGGAGGACTCGGCGCGGTGCGCCGACCGCCAGCACAGCGGTCGGCGCGCCGCGGGCCGAAGATCAGCGGGATGTCAGAGGCGGAACCGGGGCAGTGCCATGCGTGACCCGGTTCCGTTTCGGGAGGAGGTTGATTCCAACCTCCACTTGTTCGTACCCCGGGAGGTGTATTCAGTACTATCAAGTTAGCGTCTGAACTATCAGAACAATCGATAGTATCAATACTATCTGTACTATCCGAAGCCGGACCTTTTTGCACGCGCGACTGAGAGAGGGGAGAACGAGGGGACGCGAAACCGAGAACGCTGACGGCAGGCCGCGGGCGACGACGGCTACCGGAGTTTGTGCCGGAACGCGTGCAGGGCGTCCTCGCCGGTGTCGGTCAGCGTCACCTGCTTGCGCCGCCCCACGTCCTCGACGGAGATGTACTGGTCTTCCAACAGCGGTTCGACGACGTTGGCGTTCAGCAGCGCGAACTTCGCCTTGTCGTTCGCCGGGTCGTTGTCGGCGACGAACGAGAGGCCGACCTCCTCGGCGTGGTCGATGATGTCCTTCTTCTTGACCGTGTAGGCGTCGGTGTTCGCTTCGGCGAGGTAGGCCATCACCGCGACCTGGTCGGTCGTGGGCGCTTCGATGGGGTAGGACGGAAGCACCTCGTCGTCGGCGTAGCCGTAGCTCTGGCGCTCCCGGCGGTCGGCGTAGGGGTAACCCTCCGGGTGGACGTAGTAGGCCGTCGCGTCGGTGCACATGCACGCGATGGCCGCGCCGACGGCCGACAGTTTCGTCCCGCTGGAGACGTTGACCCGCACGATGTCGTCTTCGTGTTCGGCGGTCAGGGTCGTCACCACGCCGAGCACGTCGTAGATGTCCATCAGGTCGACGTCCCGCGACCGGACCTCGACGCCGAGGTCGCGCAGTTCCTCGCGCAGGTCGTCGTGGTAGTCGGTCGCGGCGCTCGGACCCTCGTGTTCGAGCAGGTAGATGATGTCCACGCCGTACTTCCGTGCCGGGCCGAGGATGCGGTCGTACTCGTACCCCAACGGCGCGACGTGGACTTCGTCTATGGTGTTCATGGCGGGCGTCGTCCGCGTGGTCCGAGCGCCGGCTATTAAGGCTCACCATCCGCTTCGCGGAGAAAGCGATTTAGGTTCCGGCCGCTTCTCGTAAGTCCAATGTCCTGGGCGAGCGAACTCCTCGCGAACGCGACGGTCAAGGTGACGGGGTTCGGAGCGGCGGTGGTCCTGCTGGTCGTCGGACTGCTCGGTGCGACCTCCGTCACGGCGCTCGAACCGTACGCACCCTACCTCGTCGCCGCGGCGATTCTGATCGCACTGGCCTTCGTCGCCGACGGCCTGCTTGGCGGCGTGAGCGACTGACCGTCCGGAGGACGCTCGCTGTCAGGCGATGTCCCGACTGGTGTCGATGCGCACCGCCTCGGCGAGTTCGAGTTTGATGGTTTCGGGGAGCGCTCGACCGCCGCGGAACTTCGGCACCGCGAGGCGATTCTCCACCGTGTCGCCCGATATCTCGGTGTGCAACTGGAACACCACGTCGGCGACGTGTTCGGTCGCGTCCCGGGCGGCCGGCACGTCGCGGCCGTCGAGACAGTGGAGGAAGGCGAGACTGCCGGTGTTCTGGAGGTGGTTCTGGAGGTCGTTGAGGAAGTTGCGATACCGGCTCTCGGACTGGCGTTCGAGCAGGTCCACGGGGTCGACGATGAGGTTCGAGTCCTCCGGGAGACGCCGGAAGAGCCGCTGAGAGTGGTCTAGCGGCGCGTCGCCGGGGATTCGACGGATGTCGGGCGACCCGGTCCGGCCGGCCGCGCGCTCGAACCCCGCCGCGACCGCCGACTCGTCGCGGTTCGTCGAGAGGTAGAGCGTCTGACGCGCGGCCGTGAACTCGTAGAGCAGCAACTCGGCCTGGCTCGCCGGCGGCGCCGAGAGCGCGACGATGCTGCCCCGGGGAAGCCCGCCGTCGAGTTTCCTGTCTAACACGTCGATGCCGGTCGAGAGCCGTCGAGCCACTATGTTTCACCGACTCAGGCATAGGTCATAAATATTTAGGCCTGAGGGCTGACACGACCGCGTGGGCGCTCGTCCGCACGGAGCGGTGCGGCGGCGTCGGGTCCCGCGCCGGCCGGGCAGTCCAGCAGGACGACGTCGGCCCGTCCGGCGAGGCGGGCGTAGGTCGCCAGTCGGTGACCTACGCCCGCCTCGCGGACCGCCGGAAGCACGGCCACGCCGGACGCGACGCCCGCCGTCTTCGCCGACTGGGCGACCGCCAACGGGTCAGTCCCGGATTCCGCGCCCACCGCGTCGAGGCCCGGGTCGCGCTCGACGCCCGCCATCGCGTGGAGGTCAGGCATCTCCGGGTCGGCGTCGACCGCCAGCACCGACCGGCGCTGGCGCGCGAGCGCGCCCGCCAGCGCGAGCGTGGTCGTGGTCTTGCCGCATCCTCCCTTCCCGCCGGCGACTGCGAGCATTCGCCCCGGTGTTGTCCCGTTCCCGTACTTGAAGGTTCGGTGCGTCGGAATCGGCGGTCGAAATGGACGTCCGGTGCGTGCGGGAGTCGACACGGCGGAGGCGATTCGCCACGACGCGGACGGGCGACCCGGTCGGGTCGCCCGTCCGCGTCGAACGCCCGGGTTTTGGGCACGTTCGCGCATACTTCTGGCGCTCCCAAGAGCAACTTTTACACTCTCTTGCCTACACTCTCGGGATATGAGCGAGACAGTCCTGCTGGTCGGCGGCGGCGGCCGCGAACACGCCATCGCCCGCGCGCTGGGCGAGAGTGACGCGGACCTCTACGCCTGCGCTGGCAACCGAAACCCCGGCATCGCGGCGCTCGCCGAGGGCTTCGAGACGCTGGAGACGACGAACCCGAAGGCGGTCGTCGCCTACGCCGAGGAGGTCGGCGCGACCCTGGCCGTCGTCGGCCCCGAGGGACCGCTGGCGGCGGGCGTGGCCGACGCGCTCGACGACGCCGGCATCTACGCCTTCGGGCCGAACGCCGACGAGGCCCGCATCGAGACCGACAAGGCGTTCCAGCGGCGGTTCATGCGCGAACACGACGTTCCGGGCTGTCCGGACTTCGCGACCTTCGACGATATGGAGGCCGCCTGCGAGTACATCGACGACTACGACGGCGACCTGGCGGTCAAGCCCGCGGGTCTGACGGGCGGCAAGGGCGTCCGGGTGACGGGCGACCAGATTACCAAGGAGGAAGCCAAGGAGTACCTCCGGAACTCCGACTACGACCGCGTGGTCTTGGAGGAGCGCCTCGTCGGCGAGGAGTTCACCGTGCAGGCGCTCGTCGCCAACGGCGACCTCCGGGTGACGCCCGCGGTCCAGGACCACAAGCGGGCCTACGAGGGCGACGAGGGGCCGAACACCGGCGGCATGGGAAGCTACAGCGACGCCGGCCTCGCCCTGCCGTTCATGACCGAGGACGACTACCACGAGGCCGTCGACGTACTCGAAGCCACCGTCGAGGCGCTCTCGGGGTTCAAGGGCGTGCTCTACGGCCAGTTCATGCTCACCGCCGACGGCGTGAAGGTCGTCGAGTTCAACGCCCGGTTCGGCGACCCCGAGGCGATGAACACCCTGCCGGTGCTCAACACCGACTTCCTCGACGTGCTGACGGCCGCCCGCGACGGCGAGTCCCTGCCCGAACTCTCGTTCGCCCCGAAGGCGACCGTCTGCAAGTACGCCGTGCCCGAAGGCTACCCCACCGACCCGAAGGCGGGTGCGAAGGTCGAGATAGACGAGGAGAGCGTGGCGCGGAGCGTCACGGAACGGTCGAGCGCGGAGACGCGAGACAGCGCGGGCGACGCGCTGCTGTTCTACGCCAGCGTCGACGAGCGCGACGACGGCATCTACACCACGACCTCGCGGGCGTTCGCCGTGGTGGGCGTCGCCGACACCATCGCAGCGGCCGAGGAGATCGCCGAGGACGCCCTGTCGGTCGCGGGCGAGGAGGGACTCGACGTGCGCCACGACATCGGCAAGGCCGACCTCGTCCAGCGACGCATCGACCACGTGGACGAACTCCGCGGCGAGTAAGCCCGGGAACGTCGCCGTTCGCCTTCCCGACCGTTCCGCTCGGTCCCGCGGGAGAGTCGAACACGTTACGAGGAAATCGCTGAATAACAAAGGTCCGTCTCCCCGGGGTAGGTGACGTTCGCCACGTCGCGGACTGAGAACCAATGAGTGACGCCTCAGTTTCGGATACCGACGACGCCTACGCGGTTCGTCTCTACGAACCGGACGACCGCGACGCCTACCTCTCGTTGTATCGCCGCGTCTTCGGCGCGGCCGACGCGACGTGGTTCGACTGGAAGTACGCCGACAACCCGTACGTCGACCGCGTCCCGATGACCGTCGCCGAGGCCGACGGCGAACTGGTCGCCGCCAAGCCGAGTCTCGCACTCCGACTCTCGACGCCCGACGGACCGGTCGTCGCCCTCCAGCCCTGCGACGTGATGGTCGACGCGGACCACCGGCGCCGTGGACTGTACTCCCGGACCACCGAACTGCTGGTCGAGGAGTACGCCGACCGCGACCCCGCGCTGTTCTTCAACTTCCCGAACGCCAAGACGCTGGCCGGCAGTCTCAAACACGGCTGGGAAATCGTCGAGGAGGTGACGACGTACTACCGGATACAGCATCCGAATCGATATCTCGGCGCCGACGCCGGGGACGCGCTCGCGGCCCTCGGCGACCGCCTCCTGGACGGACTCCCGGTCGCCGAATCGCGGGCCGTCGACGCGACGGAAGTCGGCCGCGCGCTCGGCGAGCGCGCGGCCGGACCGGTGGTCGGCGGAGCGGAGGCGCTGGCGCGGGGGTATCTGAGCGTGCGCGACGCCCTCGCCGACTCGCCTTCCGACATCGCGGTTCGCCGCCACCGCGAGATTCCTGCCGAGACGTTCGCCGCGCTCTCGAACCCGGTCGCGGGCCGCCTCCACGCGGCCCGCGACGAGACGTTCTTCGACTGGCGGTTCGAGAACCCCCGGTGGGAGTACACGGCCTACAGCGCCGCGGTCGCGTCGCCCCGCACCGACGCCGAACCCGTCGCCGGACTCGTGGTCGGTCGTCGGGAGCAGGGCGGCGCGACCGTCGCCAACGTCGTCGACGTGGTGCCGCTCGCGGGCGGTCGACGCCGCCGAGAAGCACTCTCGGCGCTGCTCTCGGCCGTCGTCGACGACCACGCCGACGCGAGCGCGATCACCTTCTCCGGGCGGGCGATTCCCCCCGACCTGCTGGCGGCCCACGGCTTCCACTCCGACGCCGACCCGCCGCTGTCGTGGGCGTCCGACCCCGCGACGATGGTCGCGAACGCCGTCGCGGGCGACGGCTGGCGGGTCGCCGGCCTTGACGTGCGCGACCCCGGAAACTGGGCGACGACGTCCGCCGAGCTCGACACGAACTGACCGCGTTCAGCCCTCGCTCGGACGAACTCGCCGGCTGAAAAACGTTCGCAACGAGGATTTCGACGGCCGGCGGTCGCCGACCGTCGACGCACGCCGGGATTGTCTACGTCGAAACCGACCCATAACAAAGATTGTACCGTCCGTGCGTTGCGCCATGCCAGCCCTTTCCGACGTACGAGTTCTCGACCTGACGCGGGTTCTCGGCGGTCCCTACTGCACGATGCTGTTGGCCGACATGGGAGCCGACGTGGTGAAGGTCGAACCGCCGGGCGGCGACCTCGTCCGGTCGACCCCGCCCTTCTGCGAGGACGAGGACGACGAGCCGTACGGGGGCTACTTCCAGAGCGTCAACCGAGGCAAGCGGAGCCTCGAACTCGACTTCGAGGACGACGACGACCGCGCGGCGTTCCTCGGCCTCGTGAGCCAGGCGGACGTCCTGGTCGAGAACTTCCGGGCCGGGACGATGGAGAAGTTCGACCTCGCGTACGAGCGCCTGCGCGAGGAGAACCCCGAACTCGTCTACTCGTCCATCCGGGGGTTCGGCGACCCCCGCACGGGCGAGACGGACCGCCAGGACCAACCGGCGTTCGACCTGGTCGCCCAGGCGCTGGGCGGCGTGATGCAACTCAACGGCCAGGCCGACAGCCCGCCGACGAAGGTCGGACTCGGCGTCGGCGACATCTTCACCGGCGTCGCGAACGCCGTGGGCGTTCTCGCCGCGCTCCACCACCGCGACCGGACCAGCGAGGGCCAGTTCGTCGACACCGCGATGTACGACTGCATGCTCAGCCTGGCCGAGCGCTCGGTGTACCAGCACTCCTACACCGGCGAGGTGCCCGAGCGCCGGGGCAACTCCCACCCGACGCTGTTCCCCTACGACGCCTTCGAAACCCGTGATGGCCACGTCGTGATAGCCGCGCTGGGCGACAACCACTGGACGGCGCTCTGTGCGGCGATGGACCGCCCGGACCTCGCCGCCGAGTACCCCGAGGCCAACGACCGACTGCGCGACCGCGAGCGCCTCGCCGAGGCGATAGCCGACTGGACGGAGTCGCGGACGATCGAGGCGGTCTTGGACGCCCTCGAAGGCGACGTCCCCTGCGCTCGGGTCCAGGACGTCGAGGACGTCTTCGAGGACGACCACGTGACCGACCGCGACATGCTGCAGACGGTCGAACAACCAGGGGCCGACCGTGAGGTCGAGATCGCCGGCAATCCCATCAAGATGACCGAGACGCCGCCCGAACCCGGCGGACGCGCGCCCCTGCTGGACGAGCACCGCGAGGAGGTGTGCGGCGGTGAGTGGAGCGCCGACCGCGTCCCGGCGTCGGTTTCCCGGAGCGACTCGTCGCACGCCGAGGAAGCGTTCGACCCATTCGACGATAGCGACCGGCGGCGCACGCTCGTCGCGCTCCGCCGAGTCGACGGCGCGGCGTCGCTGGACGAACTCGCCGAGCACATCGTCGCGCTCGCCGGAGGCGTCGACCCCGGAGCCGTGACGACCGACCGGCGTGACCGGGCCGCGGCGGCGCTCCACTACTCGCACCTGCCCGCGCTGGCGGATGCGGGCGTGGTGGAGTACGATCCGTCGGAGGGTCGAGTCGCACTGGCCGACCGCTATCACGACCCGGCGGCGCCCTTCGACGGGACGGGGGCGGAGTAACGCGTCGTCGCTCGTCCGGGCTTAGCCACCTTCAAGACCGGACCCCTCGAACCCCCGCGCGTGCCAGACGACAGCGACGAGTCGGAACGGGACGCCGAGGCCGCCCGCCGCCACGACCGCATCGCCCGCCACGCCACGCCGGGACCGGGTAACTCGCTCCGGTCGTGGACGCGGGCGAAGAGTCCGCTGCGGGTCGCGCTCAACTACGTCGTCATCGTGCTCGCGCGCATCTCGCCGAGCCTGGTCCTGAAGAACTACCTCCTGCGGTCCATCGGCGTGACCGTCGGCGAGGGCGTCTCCTGGGGCCTCGAATCGACGCCGGACGTGTTCTGGCCCGAACTCGTCACCGTCGAGGACCACGCCATCGTCGGCTACGACGCGACCATCCTCTGCCACGAGTTCCTCCAGGACGAGTACCGCACCGGCGAGGTGGTCGTCGGCGAGCGGGCGATGATCGGCGCGGGCGCGGTGATTCTGCCCGGCGTCGAAATCGGCGCGGGCGCGAGCGTCGCCGCGAACTCGCTGGTGACCCGCGACGTGCCGCCCGGCGAGACGGTTGCGGGCGTGCCCGCCAAGCCGATGACTTCCGAAGAATCGCCGGACTGAGTTCGTCGGTTTCTCAGACGCCGACGAGGTACCGGACGCTCGCCTCGGCGAGTGAGAGGGCGACGACGACGCCGAGTAGAACCGGGCCGAACGCGAACGGGTACAGGCCGAGGGGGTCGCTCTCGCCGCGGACGTGCGCGAACATCGAGAGCGTCACCCAGGCGGCGACGAATGCCCCTGCCATCGGAGCGAGAAATGCCCAACGAGCGTACAGGTAGTACGGAATCGCCACCTCCGCCCAGAGGAACACGGTAGCGACGAGCGAGACCCCGACGAAGCCGAGCGGTCGCTTCACTCGCATGTCGGCGAACGCGCCCGTCAGGACCCGCGCGCCGGTCCAGACGGTAAGACACGCGAGGGCGTACGCGACTCCGCCTGCGACCGCGAACGTCGCCGGATCGAGGGCAGTCGCGGAAAGCGCGTACGGAGCCGCCGCGAAGAACGCCGCCCCCGCGAGCGTCGCGGCGAGCGTGACCGCGTCGCTTCCGAGGGCCGACTCCGGAGTGCCGGGCATCTCGCGGACGTTCCGGCCGAAGTGTGAAAAAAGTAACCTCTCTCGTCAGTCCCGAATCCGGACGATGCCTTCCCTGAACACCCGGCTGTTCGGGATGATGTGCTCCTCGCCGTCGCTCTCGACGTGGGTGACGAACATGTCGACCTCCTGGACGATGCCCGCGTCGTCGCCGACCCGGACCCGGTCGCCGATGCCGTAGGGCTGGTTCAACAGCAGGTAGATGCCCGCCGCCGACGAGCGCAGCAGGTCCCAGAACGCCACCGCGCCGAAGATGATGATGGCGAAGGCGTACACCCGGAGCAGGATGAGCAGGGCGTTCGTGGCGACGCCGACCTGCCCCAGCGCGATGAGCGCGGCGAGGTAGACGATGGTGTACTTGACCACCTTCGGGATGACGCCGACCTCCGGGAGTTTGACCGAGCGCAGGCGCTCGCCGACCACGAGTTCGGCCTTGTCGGCCACCACGAAGCCGATGATGAACACCAGCACCGCGACGAACAGGTCGGGGATGAACCGGAGCACGCCCTCCCAGAACAGTCGCGCGTTCAGCAGGTCGGCGATGTTGAGCGCGATGAGGATGACGACGCCGTAGATGAACCACGAACTCAGGCGGGCGACCAACGAGACGGTGTCGGTGCCGAGGCTCTGGGCGGTGCGCTCGAAGGGCGTGCGCTCGACCGCCTCCGGCACCCCGGCGGCGACCAGCAGGCGCTTGTTGAGTCGGCCGATGACGTAGCCGCCGAGGCCGCCGGCGAGGAGGATGAGCAACGCCAGGAGGAACTGGAACTGTTCGGTGAGCAGGACGTTCCAGTCGGCCTGCAGCACGACGTTCCCCGCCCGGACCGGCGCGTCTCCGAGCGCCGACGGCGCGTCCTCCGCGGACATCAGTACTCCTCCGGGTCGAGTTCGAGGACGAGTTCCCCGCCCTTGAACGCCCGGACGAGGCCGTCGCTCTCCGAGAGCACGATGGCCGTGGCGTTCGTCTCGCGGGTGGTCGCGCCCGCTGCCATGTGGCGTGCGCCGAGGCCCTTCGGGATGTCGACGCCCTCCGCAGAGGGTTCGAGGTAGCGGTACGCCGAGACGATCTTGCCCGAGTCGGAGATGACGAACGCGCCGTCGAGCCTGGAGAACTCCTTCAACATCACGTTCACGATGGGGTCGCCGACGTGGACGTGGGACTTCTCGAACGGATTGTAGCTGAGCGGCCGAGACTTGTTCATCACCTTGCCGGCGTCGCCGACCACGAACAGCGCGCCGACCGGCTTGCCCTTCTGGCCCTTCTTGCCGAGTTCGATGGCGACCTCGAACACGTCGCGGATGACGCCGGGGTCGGCCCGCGAGTTGGCGAACAGGTCGTAGACGCCCGAGTGCATCGAGTCGTTCGCCCGGGCTCGCGTGACGGTGTCGGTGCCCTCCTCGAACATGCTGGTCGTACAGATTACGACGTCGCCGTCCTCTACGTAGCCGTGCTCCATCGCGCCCTCGATACCGAACCGGATGCGGTCGCGGACGTTCTCGAACTCCAGCGGGAGTTCGACGAACTCGTCGGCCCCGACGGTGTTCTCCGGCGCGACGACCACGACTTCCATGTCCCCTCCGAGGTCGGCGAACCGGTCGTAGTAAGAACCGCTCGGGGAGAACAAGAACGCGGCGTCGGCATCGTCAACGAGGTCCCCCAACAGGTCGCTCAAGTCAGCCATTACTCGAAACGACTCATCGACCGGAGAAAAGGTTTGTGGGGGTATATGTCACCCGTCAGTCCGGTGTCTGACGCGCGTCGCCGTCCCTCCGCGTCGAAGCGTGTTCGAAACCCGAGGAGTTACTCCGCGTCGTCGAAAAAGCGCAGGTCGTCGTCCTCGGCGCCGCCGTCGGCGGTCGGCGCCGAGGGGCCGTCGCGGCGGGCGTCGGCGCCGCGACGCCGGTCTGCGTCGGTGACGGTGACCGCTTTGACGACCGACGGCGACTCGCGCCCGGCGTTCCCGAGCGCGAAATCCGCCTGAAGGACGGCGAGGAGGCCGACGGCGTAGACGACGAGGGCCGGCCGCGGAAGCGCCGAGAGGTCGCCGCGCCACCCCGCCGGCAGGCCGACCCAGAACAGCGCGAGTCCCGCGCCGACCAAGACGACGCCCACCGCGACGACCGATCGGCCGCCGCGACCGAACGGCGTCGGAAGCGCGAGGAACGCCGCCGACAGCAACACGCCCGTCAACGTCGCCGAGAACTTCAGCGCGCTCGACAGCGAGACGCCGAACCCCGCCACGAGACTCGTCGCCGCCGCCACGAACCCGACGGCGGCGACGATGCCGAGGAGGAACAGGCCGGCCGTCAGCGCGACGTGCCAGCGGCCGTCTCCCTCGTACACCTCCTCCAGGCTGGACATATCGTATTCCACACGGTTGATACATAAAAAGTATGTCGAATCGCGGAGGCGAAGCGGCCCGCGACCGGCATAGATTTCGGCCGAAGTTGGAAGAGAACGGGAGCGATTCGGAAAAGAGCCGGTAGAAACCTCGAAAAACGCATTTCCGGGAGTTCGGCGTCGGACTGTCTGTGCGCAGACGCGCACGAACGACCATGCAACCGAACCGGACCACTGCAGACGGCACGGGCGAAACGGACGCGACGAACGCGAGCGAAACGACTGCCGACGCCGCCACCACCCGGCGGCGGTTTCTGGCCGGGTCGGCCGGGGCCGCCGCGGCGGTCGGCCTCTCGGGACTCGGCGCGGGGAGCGCCGTCGCGACCGGCGACGGGAGCGACGACGCGACGACGTTCCACATTCGGGTCGAGAACGTCTCCGGGCCGAACACGCTGGAGACGTCGGCGAAGGGCGAGGCGAGAAAACAGCCGGTGCCGCTGTCGCCGGGCGCCTACGCGGTCCACGACGAACACGGACCCCTCTTCACCGTGGGTGAACCGGCCCGCGATAACGGACTGGAGGCGCTCGCGGAGGACGGCATGCCGGGCGACCTGGCCGCCGCGCTGTCCGAACGAGACGGCGTCTCCGACAGCGGGGCGTTCGCCGCGCCGGTCGGCGCCGACGACCCCGCGCCCATCGGTCCCGGCGGCGCCTACGAGTTCACCGTCGAGGCCGAACCCGGCGAGCGACTCTCGCTCGCCACGATGTTCGTCCAGTCGAACGACCTGTTCTACGCGCCCGAAGAGCGCGGTATCGCGCTGTTCGACGGCGACGAACCGCTGAGCGGCGACGTGACCCACGCCGTCGACCTCTGGGACGCCGGCACCGAGTGCAACCAGGAACCCGGCGTCGGCGCGGACCAGGCTCCCCGCCAGTCCGAATCGGGTGCCGGAATGGAGGAGAACGCGCCGGTGCGACCGATTACCGACGTGGGCGACGGGTACAGCTATCCGTACGCTTCGGAGGTGATTCGGGTGACGCGGGAGGTGGAGATGGGATAGCGGAAAGAGCGAACCCTGCTGACTTGCCGAGGCTCTCCACCGAGTAGTTCACAGAATCTACCGTTCGGAATCGGACTCGGACCGTGCGTAGGATTTCCTGCTCACACTCGTTTTTCGCTTCGCTCGAAAACGTTCTCAGTGCGCGGGACCGGATTCGAACCGGACCAAGACGTTCCTGCTCGCGCCCTACGGTCGCTGCGCGGGCATGCGACTTGCAGGATTCAAATCGGTCCTGCTCTTCGCTCACTTCGTTCGCTCATGCGCGGGACCAGATTTGAATCGGCGGACTCCCACGAGACAGCGTCCTAAGCGGCCGCCCCACGAAACGGCCTCAACCGGCGAAATACGCCCGTTTCGCTCCCGATAAACTGGAATAAGTGGGCGAGAATTACAAAAATGGCTACGGCACAACGTCGACCGCTGTGAACGTTCTAGGAGAACCACTTACTCCTACACACTGATAGCTGAGAACTGTGCCAAGATTATCCGTGAAGTCCCATCGCCTCGATCTGTTCCTGGTAGCGGTTTCGGATGGTGACCTCGGTGACTTGGGCGACTTCGGAAACCTCGCGCTGGGTCTTCTTCTCGTTGCAGAGCAGTGACGCGGCGTATATCGCTGCTGCGGCGAAGCCCGTCGGTGATTTACCTGATAGGAGCCCCGCCTCGGCAGACTTGTCGATGATTTCGTTCGTCTTGGCCTGCACCTCCTCAGGGAGGTCCAGCTCCGAACAGAACCGGGGAACGTACTGCTTGGGGTCGACGGGCACCATCTCTAACCCGAGTTCCTTCGAGATGTACCGATACGTGCGCCCGATCTCCTTTTGCTCGACACGCGAAACCGCTGTGACCTCTTCGAGTGACCGCGGAATCCCTTCCTTCCGACAGGCTGCATAGAGCGTGGCAGTGGCTACACCCTCGATCGACCGCCCACGGATGAGATCCTCGTTGAGTGCCCGTCGGTAGATGACGCTGGCGACTTCTCTGACTGATCGGGGGACACCCAACCCGGAGGCCATGCGGTCGGACTCCGAGAGCGCAAACTGGAGATTCCGTTCTCCCGCGTCCTTGGTTCGGATGCGGTTTTGCCACTTTCGGAGCCGGTTCATCTGACTGCGTTTTTCCGAGGAGAGCGAGTTCCCGTAGGCGTCCTTGTCCTTCCAGTCGATGGACGTCGTCAGCCCCTTATCGTGCATCGTGTTCGTGGTTGGGGCACCCACACGAGACTTCTCCTGCCGTTCGGCGTGGTTGAACGCTCGCCACTCCGGTCCCCGGTCGACGTTGGTTTCCTCGATAATGAGTCCACAGTCCTCACACGTGAGTTCAGTCCCGTCAGCGCTCTTGACGAGGTTGGCAGCGTCGCATTCTGGACACGTTTGGCGTTGTTCAGCGTCCTGTTTCTGCTCTCGTTCTGCATGGTTCTCGTGGGGGTGACGCTGCCGGGTTCTCTCCATGCCCTTTTTAGATGAGCCAGCGGGTATAACACTTGGGTGGAGGCAGCCATTCCCGCTCGTTGCTGAACCTGACTTCGGCGACCCATCGCACTGGACAGTCTTCGCGGTCGCAGTTGGTCACGCGCCCCCGCGCGGCGAACCCAGTGTTAACGTGCTCTTCCGGGATTCACCTACCCTCGCAGGGGAGGTGACCTGATTAACGGCAAAATCGACTGAATCGGAGTGCGCGGGACCGGATTTGAACCGGCGGACTCCTACGAGACAGCGTCCTAAGCGCTGCGCCGTTTCCTGGCTTGGCTACCCGCGCTCGCGTCCCAGAATTCAGCCGACGGCGATAAGAAGGTGTCGTCTCGGCTCCGAGCGTTTATGTACGAAGACGCCCGAACAACTCGCGTGTACCGGGCACGCGACCAGATAGAGAACCGCCGCTGGCTCGCCCAGCTCCAGCAGACCGCCGACAGACTCGACCTCACCGCCGACGCCCGCTCGCGGGCGAACGACCTCTTTCTGACCACCGTCTCGCAGTGGGAAGACAGCGCGAGGGAGAACGCCGACTCCAAGCGCGCCGTGGTCGCCGCCAGCCTCTACGCCGGGGCGCTCATCGAGGGCGACCAGCGCTCGCAGGGGCAGGTCGCCGAGGCCGCGGGAGTCGCGCGGCTGACCATCCAGAAGCGCTGGAAGGACCTCCTCGAAGAAGCCGGGTTGGAACCGCCGTCGTGGTAGGAGTCGGTGCGGAGGCCGAGTAGAACCCGAAACGTCCGTCCGACCGTCACTCGCGCACCGGACCGCGGCCCTCGCGGTCGGGCGTGAGGTTGCCGTGCTCGTCTATCTCGCCGTTGACGATGCGCGTGCTGGAGATGATGTCGCCGTCCTCGGCCTCGACGTGGTCGACCACCTCGATTCGGAGGGGGTCGTGGCCGCGCTCCTCGCGAATCTCGTTGATGCGCTCGGCGCCGTCGACCGTCTCGGGCGAAACCACCAGCGCATCGAACTGCGCTTCGGTGGCGATGCCGGTCGGCTCCTCCAGTTCGCGGACTTCGAACTCGCGGTCGAACTCGTCGGCAAACTCCGACAACACGGCTTCGAGGTCGCGCTTTCGCTCCTCGAACGGACGGACGTAGCGGTCCACGTGCCGGGTCTTCGGCGCGAGGTCGTCGCTCGTCAGGCCGACGGTCACGTCGCCGAGTTCGAACGCGCGCTCGAACAGCGCGCGGTGTCCGTCGTGGACCGGGTCGAACGTCCCGCCCAGGGCAACCCTCATACCCTCGCGAAGGGTTCCCCGCGGCTTAGTGCCTTCGAAAATTACTCCTCGTCGGTTTCACCAGATTCGTCGCGCTCCGACGACGACTCCTCGTCCGAACCGTCGCCA
Organism: Halorussus vallis; assembly: GCF_024138165.1. Taxonomy (NCBI): domain Archaea; kingdom Methanobacteriati; phylum Methanobacteriota; class Halobacteria; order Halobacteriales; family Haladaptataceae; genus Halorussus; species Halorussus vallis. The sequence continues at coordinate 635,578 of NZ_CP100000.1, forward strand.
CCGGTCGCGTCGTCGTCCTCAACCTCGATGCTCACCGGTTCGCTGGTCGTCCCGAGATCCTCGTCGGGACCGCCGCGCTGGAGGTGGTCGTCCAGGTTGAACACCGTGTTGAGTTCGTCCTGGATCTGGCCGACGATGCCCCCGACGAGGTCGCTCGGCGCGATGGCGGTGTACTCGTAGGGGTTGTTGCCCGCGCCCTCGCTCTCGCGCTTACGGCGCTCGACCTTCGCTTCGTCGTGGAGTTCAGCCAGCGACTCCCGAACGGTGCTCGGGTACAGGCCGGTCCCCTCGGCGATCTCCTCGCTCGTGCTGTAGGGCTGTTGGCGAAGGAAGACGTAGATGCGCGCCCGGGTTTCGGTGTCGAGCACCCACGACAGCAGGTCGACGATGCCCTGGTCGAACTGGTCGACCGCCCTGTCGGCCTCCTCTTCGAGGCGTTCGCGCCCCTTGGAGATGCGGTTGGACTCGTCGGTTTCGACGTCCTGTTCGACCGACAGTTTCTCCTCGCCACCCTCCTCGACGGTCAACTCCTCGGTCACGGCTCCGTCGTCGTCGACCGACAGTTCCTCTTCGACGGTTACGTCGTCGTCGGCCTCGATTTCCGACTCCTCGACCGCGTCGTCGTCGACGTTCACGTCTCGGTCGTCTGCATTTTCCCCGGACATGTCCTCTCTGCGGGGACAAAAGCCGCGCTCGGGTAAAAACCTTGCTTACGGTACACGAGACGTGCCTCTGCGCGAAGCGAAGCCGACGAGGTGAATTCGTCCCGAGTTCACCCGCGGAGCACCAGCGACTCGAAGAGGGCCTCGACCCCCTCCTCGTCTCTGATTCGGCGCTGGCGCGCCGCACCGCTCTCGGCCTCGTAGAGGTCGCGGATGCCCGAGACGCCGAGGCGCTCGCACTCGCGGTCGACCACTTCGCCGAGGCTGATTTCGCCCTCCCGGTCCCGACGAACGAACGAGGCGTCCCGACCGTACCGGATGGCACGCCACTTGTTCTCGTCCAGCAGTTCGCGGCGGTGGTTGTAGGCCGGGTCGCCCGCCCGCGGACGCGACCCGCTTCGGTACGCCGACCACGGGTCGGCGCTGTCCTCGTAGCGGGTCGCGAGGTCGGTCACGAGCGCGTGGGTGTACTCGGCGAACGCCAGCACGCGCTCGGGGTCGGCCTGGCCGTCGGGCGTCCGGACCTCGACGGTGCCGTGGCCGCTGTGGGGTCGGACGTCGTACCAGAGTTCCCCGCGGTCGTTGATGGCGTTCGTCTCGATCATCGTCCGTTCGAAGGCGTCGAATTCGTCGTAGGAGTCGAAACTCGTCGGCATCCCGGTGTTGGGCAGCGCCTCGAATATCTTCGCCCTGGCCGACTGGAGGCCGGTGTCGTAGCCGTTCCAGTACGGCGAGTTCGCAGACAGCGCGAGCATCACCGGCAGGTACCACCGAATCTCGTTGGCGACCCAGACCGCCTTGTCGGCGTCGTCCACGCCGACGTGGACGTGCAGGCCCGCGGTCGTGTTCCGTTGCTGGGGGTACTGAATCCGGTCCAACTGGGCGCGGTAGCGCTCCTTCTGGGCGTGTTCGAGTTCTCGCCACTTCGCGCCGGGGTGCAGGCCCGCGGCCGCGATGCGGTAGCCGCCGGCCTCGGCGTGGTCGACCAGCGCCTCCCGGACCGAAAGCAGGTTCTGGCGGGCCTCGTCGAGGCGCTCGATTTTGGGCGTCTGGGTTTCGATGACGCACTTGAACAGTTCGTGGTCGAGTCGCCCTTCGAGTATCTCGGGCGGGTCGCGCTCGTAGACGAGTTCGTCGGTGCCCGACGTCGGGCGGCCCCGCTCGTCGACGACGTAGAACTCCTCTTCGATGCCCAGCGTTCCCATCTCCGCGAAGTTCTCGGCCGAACCCGTGTCCATCGGCCGGGAGTTCGCAATCCGAGATGTAAATAGTTCCGGCACCGGCCAGACGAGAGCCTCGACGACGGGGAGAATGTGGCTGCACCCATGAAGACTTCGAGAGCCCTGAAAGGTTTCCGCGAACGACAGCAGCGATGGAGGACGTAACCGCTTCGAAAGCCCCCGTCCGCTCGCGGTCGCTCTGCAGGATATTCGGTTCACGTCTTGCGACGTTCACCGAATACTCGCCTGCAGAGACGACTGAATTGAACGCGAGCGGACGGCCCCTTTCAGTCCACCGTCGGACCTTCGGTCCGACGAGCTCTCGTTCGCTCCGCTCACGAGAACCACCCTGTCGGTTGTGTCGCCGGGCACTTCCGGTGGTTCGTGTCACCGAGCGCCTTCGTCGGCTGGTCGACCGAGCGTCGTTGTCTCACTTTGGCGTCGCCACCACGCCGAGGTGGTCGTCGTGGTACGGTTCGAGTCGTTCGGTTTCCAGCACTTCGTAGGCCGCCTCTAAATCGGCGAGTGCGTCGGCGAACACGTCCTCGGGGTCGCGGGTCACGTCCTCGCTCCGAGCTTTGACGGCCGCCAGCAGGCGACCGTCGTCGCCGAGGAACTCGCGGTTCTCGACCGCCACGCGGGCCTGGCCACGGGTCGCCACGTCCTGGACCACCACGTCAACGTCGGCCTCTACGACGTGGGCGTAGGTGTCGGGCTTGCGGGCGTCTTTGAGGAGCGGGAAGAGGTTCTCGCGTTCCTCGGCGACGCCCACGAGGTCCCGAACCGGCCGCGGGGCGAACTCCACCGCGTAGGTCGGTCCGGCGAAGTCGGCGACGTGGCTGACCGTCGTGCCGCTGGCCGCCCCGAGGTAGAGGACGGTTTCGCCGCCCGCGAGGCCGGTGTCCATCCCGAGTTCGACCATCGCGCCGAGTTTCGACCGCCCGGCGTCCCAGACGCGCCACTCGCCGTCGGTCGGTTCGCCGTAGACCGGCGCGCCGCGGGTCGCCAAGCGGTCCCGGCCGTCGAACGACCGGCGCTCGACGCCGTCGGGGAGATTCTCGGTCATTCCGAGCCCTCCGTACCGCCACCGCCTCTGATCTGCTCCATTCTCGCTCGAAGCTCCTCGTCGAGCTCGGGCTTTCGCTTGCCCGAGTAGTGGTCGATTCGAGCCGCGATGGCCAGCTTTCCGGAGAGGGTGCGCGCCGCCGACCCGCGCTTCTCGGGGCGAGTCCCGCGGACGTACTCGTGGACGTAGATGACGCCGTGTTTGGGCGAGGGCGCCCGGCCGCGCAGGTGGGCGAACAGCGCGTCCTCGGCGCCGAGGACCTGGACGGTCCCGGCGGGTTTCTTCGCCAGCGGTTCGAGGCCGCCCGCCAGCGAGACGAGTCGCGCCGCGAGCGTCGGGCCGGCGAGCGCCGCCAGGTTCGGCGCGACCTCCGGCGTCTCGCGCTCGATGAACGCCCGCATCGCGTCGCTCTCGTCGGCGAGGTCGGCGGTGCGACGGGCGAGCGAGACGAGTCGGTCGTCGACGGGCGACTCCGGTTCGCGGGCCGCGAGTTCGCGGGCGTACTCGACGCCCGTGCCGGCGTCGGGGTAGCGACTCCCCGCCCACTCGGCGACCCGCTCGGCGAGTTCGTTCGCCTGCGCCGCGAGGTCGTCCATCGCGCGGACCGCGTGGACCAGTTGCTGGTCGTCGGCGCGCTCGCGCTCGGCCGCGGCCTCGCGGGCCGCGGCCACCGCGGCGTCGTGGAGTTTCGCGTAGTAGTCGACCTCGTCGTCGGCGAACCCCGATTCGACGGCGCGTTCCGGCCAGTCGGCCGAGGCGTCGGCCCGGCCCTCGCGGATGCGGGTCGCCCCGCCCGCGGGGTCGTCGGACTCGACGCCTTCGAACCACCCCGCCGACGCCCCCGACGCGCCGGACGCTCCCGACGCCTCGGCGTCGGGAGCGTCGGCGGTCTCGGGGGTCCGGCGGTTCCCTTGGTCGGTCATACCCCTGGCTTGCGCGTCTTGGCGTTTAAACCTACGTTCTGCGGTCGGCCGCGGCGCTCCGGTTCCGGAGCACCGCGGCCGGACCGTCCCGGAGGACCGTCTTCCGGGCGCGTGCCTCGCGTCGGCGGGAGCGCTTATGCTCTCGGGCGTCGCCCGCTACGTGGGTGAAACCATGCCACGAGGAACTAGACCGTCGAAACGACGCGGTCGACGCCCCCGCGAGTCGGAGCGCGCCGCCGCGATTCCGATAGACGTCGCCGAGCGCGGCGACGAGTACGTCCTCACCGCCGACGTCCCGGGCCTCCGCAAGCAGGACATCGACGTTCGGGTCCGGAAGAACCGGGTCCAAATCGTCGTCGACCCGGCGGAGCGCGACGACGGCGAAACCGAAGGCGAGCGCGCCGAGAACCGGGGACCGTTCGCTCGACGGGCGCGAAGACGTGGGCCGGTTTCCCGCACCGTCGAACTGCCCCGGTGGGTCGACGAGGAGCGGACCAACGCCGAATACCAAAACGGGTCGCTCAAGGTGACTCTGCCGAAGCGCAGGCGCGGACGGTCGGTCGAGATACGATAGGACGGCCGAATTGCGGGAGGAAGCCCAAACGACGGCGAGGCGGTCAAGTTCGGGGGTTCCGGTCGCGGGGACCGAAATCGGGAAGTCGGCTCCCTCCCTCCCTCCGTCCATGAACGTCGAGGTCCGCGGCCGAACCGTCGAGATAGACGAACGCCGAATCGACGCCTCCGAGCGCGAAATCCGCGAGCAAGTCGCCGCGTACGACGCGGGTGACCGTCGAACGTTCGACCTGCCCGTCGACATCTCGGACGACTTCGTCGGGTCGGTGATGGACGCGATGGCCGCGATTCCGTACGGCGAGACGAGAACCTACGGCGACCTCGCGGAGACGCTGGACACCGCGCCGGTCGCCGTCGGGAGCGCCTGCGGCCGGAACCCGGTGCCGATAGTCGTACCGTGCCACCGCGTGGTCGGCGCCGACTCGCTGGGCGGCTATTCGGCCGCCGACGGACTCGCGCTGAAAGAAGAACTTCTCGCGTTCGAACGCGACCGAGCGGAGGGGTAAGTCTACTCGTCGGAGGCGACCCGGACGACCCGTCCGGTCACGCCCGACTGGAGTTCGACCTCGATACCCTCGGGGTGGCTGTGCTCGTCGGTGAGTACCTGCCGAATCTCGCCCGTTATCGGTTCGGTTCCGTCGGCGTTGTCGGCCCCCGTCTGCTCTACCTCGACGGTCATTCCGCGCTGGAGACTCTCTTTCGTCGGACGGTCGCCTGACATACCTGCACCTGCGTCCGAATCGGGCAAAAGGGTGCTGGCCGACCCGCCGAGGCGACTATATTTTTCAATTCCCGGCCATAAAAACTATGGCGCTGAGGTATCATGACTCAGATGCGGTTGCGCCGCGATGTCATCCGCGACCTGTACGCCGCCCGTGGTCACTGTCACGCGGCCCGTACCGTGCCATCCGAGTGCGGGCCGACGGCGAAACGTCGAGTTCCATCCCGCCCTCCATTCGGTATCTGTCACTCGAAGCCGGCCGCAGTCGCCGAGCGGGCGACCGTATCCACCTCGTCCGCTTTCGGTCACTCGAACTTCTCGAACGGCTGTTCACAGTCGTTGCAGTAGTGCATCGACCGACAGAGCGACGGCCCTTTCGGGTGTTCGCGCTCGGTCCGGGTCGAACCGCAGTAGGGACACTCGGCGCCGCTGTCCTCGCCGGTCGTGTCCACGCTGGGGTCGAGGCTTCTCCGTCGCATGATCAGACGCTCAGTCCGAATTCGCGCAGGTCGTCCTTTCCTCGCTCGGTCACCATCTCGATGGACCACTCGGGGCTCCAGACGAGTCGCAGGTCGACCGACTCGACGCCCTCGACCGAGGCCACAGTTTCCTCTATCTCCTCGGTCAGCATCTTCCGGGCGGGACAGCCGGTGTACGTCAGGGTCATCTCCACGTCGGCGTGACCTTCCTGGTCCACCGCCACGCCGTAGATCAGCCCCAGATCCACGACCGAAACGGGCATCTCGGGGTCCTCTATCTCGTAGAGGGCGTCCCAGACGCGCTCCTCGACGCCTTCCGCGCCCTCGCCGGTCGCGGGGAGGTCCTCGGGGTCGGTCCCGCTCGGCGAGTAGTCGGTGTACGCGCACGCCGAGGGGCGTTCCATCGGGTCGACGTCCGCGACGTCGGTGCAATCGTCGGTCCCGGACTCCAGGTTCGGGTCGAAGTCGGTGTCGAAACTCATGGTGTACTCGAGGTCATTCCGCGTCGTCCGGGTCGGGCATTATCTTGTGGGCCTCCGTCCGACCGAGTTCGCGGTAGGTGTGGGTCATCTCCTCGTGGAGCGCGGACCAGTCGTCGGTGTGCTCGCCGTTCCGTCCCACCTTCTCGGGCAGGAACTCCTGGGGGTCCTCGCGCAGGCCTTCGGGCGTGTCGAGGCCGAGCGACCGCAGGAACGGGACCACGGTGTCGAACCACTGCTCGCGCATCGAATCGAGCGACTCGGTCCGAATGCCGAGGTCGTCGATACGAGCCTCGACTTCGTCGTCCACCGGCTCCCAGAGAGTCAACGCGGCGGGGAGCAGACGGTCGACCGCGTCCTGTAGCTTCCCGTGGCTCTCGTCTTCGCCGGCCAGTCGCTCCAGCCAGTTCTGGGCGTGCTCGCGGTGGTAGTCCTCCTCGCCGAGCACCTTGCCGACGCGGTCGGCGATGCGGGGGTAGGTGGTACCTTCGAGCGCTTCCAGGCGGATGGCTTCGGCGACGTCGTAGAGGTACGACCGGACGATCGCGTCGGCCCAGTCGCCCTCCTCGAACGCCAGTTCGACCAGCGTCGCGTGGCGGAAGTCGGCCGGGTCGCGCTCGAAGATGAGGTCGGCCTCGTCGGCGCCGAAGTCCTGGAGCAGGTCGTACCACAGGCGGGCGTGGCCGAACTCGTCCTGGGCGATGTTCGCCAGCGCGAGGTCGGATTCGAGGGTGGGCGCCCGGACCTGCCACTCGGTGTAGCGCTCGCCGAGGACGAGTTCGTCGTCCGCGAGTCGGAAGAGTAACGCCTCGACCGCCTCGCGTTCCTCGTCACTCAGTTCGTCGGGCATCCCGAGTTCGGACGGTTCCGGCTGTTCGGTCGCCATCAGTCGTCGCCCTCCTGTGCGGCCTCGCGCCGCCGGGCGTCGGCCTCCTGTTCGTTCTCCGAATCTGCGATTTCCTGGGCGAACGCCGCGTCGAGGTCCTTGTACCCCATCACCCAGCGGTAGGACTTGTCGGTCGTCCCGCCGAACTTCGCGTCCTCGGTGTCGACCTCGCCGATTTCCTCTTTCGGGACGACCCAGATGCTGTTGGTCGGCTTGCGCCGGCCGTGCTGAATCTGGGCGAACAGTTTCGCCATCTCGCGGTCGGGGGCGTGGACGTTTCCGCAGTGGGTGTGGTACTGTCCGGACTCCTCCTGTCGGAACACTTCCCAGATCATGGGCAGTCGGCCGCCTGCGGGGTCGTGCCCGCACCTTTCGATTCCCAGTCGTCCATGCTGTCGCGGACCCACTCGACCGCCGCCTGGGTGCGCTCGCGCTTGCCGATCTGCTCGTAGCTCCCCGGCGCGTCGTTCTTCGCGATGGTGAAGAACTCGTCCCAGTCGAGGTCGTCCTCGACGACCTCGTAGGTGCCGTCGTCGTTCTTCGAGATGCGCGGCTCCTCCGGAATCTCGAGGCCGTACTTCTTCGCCTTCGGCACGTAGGCGTTGAGGAACGCGTTGCGGAGTTCGTCGTTGGTCATCGTCTTCAGGCCGACGTCGGCCGAGAAGTCGTGGTGGGTCGACTTGTCGTTGGTCGGGCCGAAGAACTGGATGATGCGGGGCCACCACTCGTCGAAGGCGTCCTGGAGCATCTCCTGTTCCTTTTTCGACCCGGTGGCGAGTTCGCGCATGATGTCCTCGCCGTGTTTGACGTGGAATCCCTCCTCGAAGCACACCTTGTCCATCGCGTGGGCGTAGGGCTCCCAACTGGTGCGCTTGAGCGTGGCCTGCCGGCGCATCGCCGCCCCGTCGACGAAGAACGCGATCATCGGCACCTCGGCCCACGATTCCATCGGGTAGTGGAAGCAGTTGAGGAACTTCCCCTCCCCGTTGGCCAACTCGTCTAGCATCTGCTCGCGGGTCTTGACGCCGAGCGACTCGGCCGCCCGGTAGAGCAGTTGGCCGTGGCCGATCTCGTCCTGGACCTTCGCGGAGAACGCCAGTTTCCGGTCGAGGCTGGGCGCCTGCCGGATGAACGGGCGTTCGAGGTACGCCCCCATTATCTCGCTGTTCGCGTGGAACTGTATCATCCGGGTCGCGGCCTTCCGGTACTCCTCCGGTAGGTCGTCCTTCGGACTGAACTCGCGCGGCCCCGCGCGCGCTTTGACCTCTTCTACGTCCATGCGGCAAAATTGGCCCCGGTTCACCATACCGGTTAACCCGTCCATAGACTGCATTTATAAGCTTCAGTTGCGAAAGACCGTTATGAACCCGAACCGACCGCCGACCCCCCGACCGCGGCGCTCGGCCGGCCGAGCCACCGGAAACGCCCGGCGAGACGAACCATCCGAAAGCGCTTGGGTATACAGTCCGCCGGAAACGCTCGGTGATACTTTCTCCACGGGCGGGACTGAAAGCCCCCGCCCGCTCGCGGCCGAAGGCCGTGGTCGCCTCCGACGGGCCACTATTCGGTGCTCGCCGACGGCGAGCACCGAATATCCCGCGGAGCGACCGCGAGCGGGCGGGGGCTTTCGAGGCAGTCCCAACGTTCTCGGCGATGCGGATCTCCACGAGAACAGCTCCACGGTCGAACATCCAGAGCGATGATAGACGAGTGTCTGGTCGTCGAGTTCTCCGTCACTGGCGACGACTGCCCGCTCGCGGAGGCGACCCGCGAAACCGGAACCACCGTCGACGCCCGACCCCCGCAACTCCGCCACGACGACAACGCCTTGCTCCGATTCAGCGCCGGCGACGACGCCGACGAACTCGCGGCCGCGCTCGACGCCGACGACCGCATCCGCTACCTCCACGTCTCTCGGACCGACAGCCGAGCCAACTTCCGGTGTCTCTCGAAACACCCCTGCGTGGTCCACCGACTCACCGACGCGGGGTTCATGGCCGAGTCGCTCCAGTACCGCCACGGCACCGAGCGCCACGCCGGCGCGGTGGTCGGCCACGACGTGCTCCAGGGCGTCCTCGAAGCCGCCGCCGAGACGGTCGGCGTCTCGCTCGAACGCGTCTTCCCGCTCGGCGGCGAGGACGACGAGGCGGTCGCCCAGCGCTGGGACGTGACGCCGGCCCAGGAGTCGGCGCTCCGGACCGCGCTGGCGATGGGCTACTTCGAGGTGCCGAAGGGCGCCACCGCCAAGGAAGTGGCCGAGGAGTTGGGAATCAGCAAGTCGGCGTTCTTGGAGCGTCTGCGGCGCGGCGAGTCGAAGCTGTTCGGGCAGGTGTTCGGGTAGACTAGTTCGGCGCCTCTTCGGACGAGTCCGAGTCGTCCTCCCGTTCGAGGTGGGCGTTCCACGCCTCCAAACCGAGGAGACTCGCGAGAAACCCCACGACGACCAGCGTCGCGAGGTACTGCAGGCCACCGACCGCGGCGACGACTCCGACGAGAAGCAACGCGATGGCCGCGAGCAGGGCGACGATGGCGTCGAGTCGCTTCCGGAGGGCGTCGTCCATGGTCGGGGCGACTCGCGGTACCTCGAAGTAAGTTGTGGAAGAACTATCACCTTCGCCTTCGACGTATCCGGTGTGTCTCGTCCGTTGGACTCACGTCGAAACAGGTCGGACAGGTCGGGTAGGCCGGGAACCGACGTCCAGTAGTTAGACTCTTGTAACGTTGGCCGAACGCAGGAGGTATGTCTCCGTCCGACCCCGAATCTGCGCCCGCGGGCGTCCACCGGACCCTCCGGAACCTCCACCGAACGCTCAAACTCGTCGCCTTCCTGCTCGCCGCGCTCGTCCTCCAGAACGGCGGAACGATAGGAATTCTCGTTGGCGGGGGTGCGGCGCTCCTCCTCGCGTACGACGCCTTCTCGGACCTGTTCGACGGAAACCGATAGTCCGTAACCACCCGCAAGTCGTTCGACACGCACGAAAACGGAACGACGAGACGCTACTCCGCGACCTCGATTCGCCCGTCGAGTTCGGCCCGTACGCCGACCGCCCTGGCATACTCGACCAACGCGTCGTACTGGACGCCCCAGGCCTCCTCGGCGTCCGCCAGCGAGACGGCCGGAAACTCGTCGGACCAGAGGACGTACCCGGTGGTCGCCAGCGAGTACTCGGCCTCGGGGTCCAGCGGTTCGCCATCGACGCGAATCTCCCGGACCGCCTCCGCGTCGCGGTCCCAGACGACTGCCATTCCGGCGAAGTGGCCCCACCATAACTCCTCGCCGGCAACCCGGTCGGCGCGTTCGTCGGTGAGCACGGCCTCTTCGACGAGCGTCCCGAGCGTCTCGCCCGACACCGACGCGACGCGGAGGTCCGCCGCGAACGGCGCGAGGCCGCGGAGGTCGGCGACGGTCACCTCGCCCGAGAGCGGCGGCCCCTCCCTCAGCATCGCGGCGTCGAAGAAACTCGCGTCGGCGCCGGTCGCCCAGCGGTACGCGTCGGCCACGAAGTTGGTGACGCGGCGCTCCCCGGCGAACCACTCCCGACGTTCGCGTTCGATAGGCACCGTCGCACGTCCGACGACCTCGGCGAGTCCGGTCGCCGCCATCCGGTCGCGGAGTCGCTCGGCGACCGTCTCGTCCACCGGGGCGTCGGCGGTTTCGAGTCGCGCGGCTTCGACCGTCTCGCCGAGTTCGACCTCCCAGACGACCCGGCCGTTCGCGCCCGGCCGGACGACGAGCGTCCCCTCGATTCGGTCGCGGCGCTCGCCGTGGACGTGGCCCGCCAGTACGGCGTCGACGCCGGGGACGGCCGCGACGTCGCGCAGGCGTCGGTCGGGGACGTGGGCGAGCGCGACGACCCGGTCGACGCCCCGGTCCCGCAAGTCGTCGGTCGCCTCCCGGACCGCCTCGACGGGGTCGGTCACGGTCAGCGAGTCGGGGACCGACGACTCGGGGTCGGTCACGCCCGCGAACCCGACCGACTCGCCGCCGCGCTCGACGACCGTCGTCGGAGCGGCGTCGGCGAACCGTTCGCCGACGCGAACCTCGTCCGCCGTCTCCCTCGCGGTTTCGGCACTCTCTCTGACATTCGCGCTGGTCCACACCTGCGGGGACTCCCGGACGATTTTCCGAGTCGCGTCAAGGCCGTAGTCGAAGTCGTGGTTGCCGAACGTCTCGACGTCGGGGGCGACGGCGCGGAAGAAGTCCAGCGACTGGCGGCCGTCGGTCTCCATCGACAGCACGCTCGGACCGAGGTCGTCGCCGGTGCCGACGACGATGGTTTCGTCGTCCCGGTAAGCCTCCAGGAGACCGGCGAGCCGTCCCGCGCGCTCCGGACGGTCGTAGACGTTCTCGATGTCGGAGTAGTGGAGGAGTCGCATGCGTCGTCTGTCGGGGACCGGGGCGCTACCCCGTCTTGTACACGCCGCGAGCGTCGGCGACTTCGGTGCCGTCCTCGGCCGACACCGTCACGTCGACGACGCCCACGTCGCTCCCACACCGGACCACGTCGGCTTCCGCCCGCAGGTCGCCGGTGCCGGCTTCGAGGTAGTCGATGCGCATGTCGATGGTCGGTACGGGCTGGTCGACCAGCGAAACCAGCGCCGCGCCGCCCACCGTGTCGGCGAGCGTGAACGTGACTCCGCCGTGGGCCATCATCCGGTCGGCGTTCCACGAGAGCTCCTCGCGCATCTCGATTCGGCCCTCGGCGTGGCCGTCGGCGACGTCGGTGACCTCGACGCCGAGCAGGTCGGCGAACGGCATCTCCTCGAAGAACTCCTCTACGTCCATACCGGTGACTTGCATTCGGTAGCAGTATAAGGGTACTTCTTCGGAGGGTGAAGTCCGAGAAACGGACCGCACTGTAGAACAGAATCACTTTCATTCACGTCGTCGCAGTCTCTCGGCGATACATCGACAACGCAGACCGCGACTTGCACGAATCAAATGAGTAACCCCACCGCGACAGCCACGCCCTCCCCAGCCGATTCCGTCGCGCCCTGCGGGCGCTCAGTCATCCCTCGCACGAGATTGTCGCCGCATAAAGCGGCGACCGCGCGCGCCGAGGGGACTATGGAGATAAGCGATACCGAATTGGGGTCACGGCGCGCACTGGCGCGACCTCGTGTCGCGCCCTCGTTGCGCGAGGGATGACCGAACGAGCGCCGGCAGGCGCGAGTGAGCGAATCGGCTGGGGAGGCGTGTGGTTTGCGGTGGCGTTGCTGGTCGGGTGGATGAAAGGGGCCGCCCGCTCGCGCTTGCGTGGTCGTCTGGGCGGGCACTATTCTCGCCGAGCGTCAGCGAGGCGCGAATATCCCGGCCAGCGACCGCGAGCGGGCGGGGGCTTTCGAGACGTTCACGTCACCTGTTTCCACTGAAACTCATCACGAACAGGTAGAAACGTTCGAGAAACCCACCGTCTCGAAATCATCGATTCCATCGGTCAGATATCCTTATCCCGATAGCCCGAAACCCTGAAGGCATGCACGTCACCGACGAGGACGGCGTCCGCACCGTCACCTTCGACCGCCCGGAAGTGATGAACGCCTTCGACCTCGACGTCGCCGAGGAACTGGCAGACACCATCGCCGACTGCGACCCCGGTGAGCACGACGCCGTGGTCCTGACCGGCGAGGGCGACGCCTTCTCCGCGGGCGGGGACATCCAGGCGATGGCCGAGCGCGAGGAGACGGCCGACGACGCCTACCAACGAGTCACCGAGACGTTCGGTCGTGTCGTCGAAGAAACCCTCTCGGCGCGCGTCCCCGTCGTCGCGAAGGTCAACGGCGACGCGGTGGGCGCGGGCCTCGCGGTCGCGGCCGTCAGCGACTTCGCCTACGCCGCCGAGTCGGCGACGTTCAGTTGCGCGTTCGTCCGCGTCGGCCTCATCCCCGACACGGGCGGGACGTTCATCCTGCCGCGCCTCGTGGGGCTTCGAACCGCCAAGCGACTCGCGTTCACCGGGGAGTTCTTCGGCGCGGCCGAGGCCGCCGAGATGGGACTCATCGACGAGGCCGTCCCGGACGACGAACTCGACGCAGCGGTCGCGGACCTGCTCGACACCCTGCGAAAGCGGCCGACGCGGACCATCTGCCTCGCAAAGCGCGCCATCCACGAGAACCTGGGCCGGGGCTGGCGCGAGGCACTCGACTACGAGAACGTGGTCCAGTCGCAGGCCTACGACACCCCCGAGCACGAGGAGGGCGTCGCGGCCTTCCTGGAGGGCCGAGAGCCCGAGTTCGAGTGACGGTGACGACCCGCTGCACTCCGCGACGTTCCACCGAGCCCCCACCACGCCCAAGGGGTTCACGCCACTACGTCCGACGATGACTCCGCGTCAGGTGATCGGCCACCAGCTCGGCGACGCGATCCGCGAAGCGATTCCGCCGGCGTTGCTTCCAGTGTTCGTCGCCATCACCCGGCTCGGCAATCCGCTGTTCTTCCTGGTGGTGTTCGTCCTCGACTACTGGTTCCGCGACCACGAGCGAGGCGCCCACGCACTCGGACTCGCCGTCGGCGGGATGGCGGTCGTCACCGCCCTCAAGACCCTCTTCGACGCGCCGCGTCCGCCGCCGGCCGTCAACGCCATCCCGATATCGGGATTCAGCTTCCCGAGCGGGCACGCGACTGGCGCGACCGTCGGCTACGGCATTCTGGCGTACGACCTGAAGCTGGGGTCGAAGCGCTCGCGGTTCGCGGTCGCCGGCGCGCTCGTCACCCTCGTCTCGCTGTCGCGGGTCGTCCTCGGGGTCCACTACGTCCGGGACGTGGTCGCGGGGATGGCCGTCGGCGTGCTCTTCCTCGCGGCCGCGTTCTGGCTGACCGAACACGACCCGAAGCCAGCCTTCGTGCTGGCGGTGGCGACGGGCGCGGCCGCGTTCGTCATCAGCGGCGCGAGCCACGACGGCGCGGCCGTCTTCGGGGGAGCGTTCGGCGCCGCCCTGACCTGGGACCGGCTCGGTCCGGTCCCGCCGGTCGAGTCGCTCCGCAGTCGAATCGTACTGCTCGGCGGTTTCCTGCCGATCCTCGGCGGGTTGGCGTACGCTGCCACCGTGATGGAACTGCCCCCTCGGGTGGTGTTCCCGCTCAACGCCCTGCTGTTGGCGGCCGTCCTGGCGTCGCCCCACGCCGTCGACCGCCTCGTCGGAGCGCGACGCGACTCGCGCCGCACCGCGAACGTCGACGGATAGGTGGTTCACGGAGCCTCGAGCCGTCAAGCGAACAGCCGCCGGAAGAACGCGTCGGGCATCGCGTCCAGGAACAGCGCGACCGCGCGCCACCGCCGCGGGACGTAAGCACGGGCCTTCTCCTTCCGGATGGCCGCCGCAATCTGTGCGGCCGCGACCTCGGCCGACACCTCCCAGAACCGACCCTCGTTGGTCGCCATCTCGGTGTCGACGTAGCCCGGAATCATGTCGGCGACGACGACCTCGGCGTCCCGGCCGGCCGCGCGGTACCGCAGGCCGTCGAGGTAGTTCGAGACGAACGCCTTCGAGGCGCTGTAGGCCGGCACCGCGCCGTTGCCGAACCGCCCGGCGACCGACGAGACGCCGACGAGGTGGCCCGCCCCGCGTTCCTCGAAGTGGCGCATCGCCACGTTGGCCATCGCGGCGAACCCCCGAACGTTCACGTCGATGGTTTGGCGCTCGGGTTCCCAGTCGAGCGCCTCGTTCTCGATGCCGACGCCCGCGTTCAGCACTATCAGGTCCGCCCCGTGCATCGCGTCGAGGAGTCGTCGGAGACGGTCCATGGCCTCCTCGGTCTCGGCGACGTCGATTCTGGCGACGTAGCTCTTCGTCGGTAGCTCCTCGCCGAGGGCTTTCAGTCGGTCGAGTCGCCGCGCGACGAGGCCGACCTCGTACCCCTCCGCCGCGAGTTCGCGGGCCAGCGCCGCCCCGATGCCCGAGGAGGCACCGACCACGATGGCGCGTTTCGTCACGTCCGGACCGTCGGTCGGCGGCGTGCTAAACGTTGGGTGACCGGGGCGAAACGCGTCGAAAGGAATCACCGACGACTCAGAGCCCGAGGAACTCCTCGGCGTTCTCCCACAGAATCTTGCGCTGGACCTCCTCGGGGAAGTCGAGTTCCTCGAACTGGTCGAGCCACTTCCCGGGCGAAATCATCGGGTAGTCGGTGCCGAACATCACCTTGTCCTGGAGCAGACTCTTCGCGTAGTGGAGAACCTGGTCGTCGATGTACCGGGGCATCCACCCCGAGAGGTCCATCGAGACGTTGCCCTTCTGCTGGCAGATGGCGAGTTGCTCCTTCTCCCACGGGAAGGCGGGGTGGGCGAGCAGAATTTGCAGGTCGGGGTGTTCGGCCGCCACGTCGTCTATCAGCATCGGATTTCCGTACTTGATCTTCAGGCCGCGGCCGCCCGGCGCGCCTGCCCCGAGCGTGGAGTTACCGCCGTGGAAGACGCACGGGACGCCGAGGCTCTCGATGGTGTCCCAGAGGTCCTCGTGCTCGGGGTCGCTCGGGTCGAAGCCCTGGGCGATCTGCTGGAACTTGAACCCCGAGAGGTCGAGGTCCTTCACCGCGCGTTCGGCCTCCTCGACGCAGTCGTCCTTCAGCGGGTCGACGCTGGCGAACCCGACGAAGAAGTCATCGTACTCGTCGCGAACTTCCGCCACGTAGTCGTTGGGCACGGGCGGGTTGCCGGTGTTCGTCTCGGCGTCCCACCCCAGCAGCACTGCCCTGCCGATGCCGCAGTCGTGGTACTCCTCGATGAGGTTGTCGTAGGTGTCGGTCTCCATCGTCGCGCCGAACTTGTTCGCGGCGTCCCGCATCATCTGCCCGCCGGCGTCGTGGAGGAACTCCTCTGTCGGCTGGTGGCAGTGGGTGTCGATGATCGGGTAGTCGTCCTCGTGGTCGGCGACGACGTCGAGTGCCATGACCCGGTGTACGCGGCCCCGAGGAAAAATACCGCCGATTCGTACCATCCCGCGGACGAAACCTCGGACCTATCTATCCGTATTCGTACGTGTCACCATCACGGATATTCAAGTAGTGTCGGTCTACAGAGAACGGTAGTCATGGTCGGATTCACGACAGTGCTGGTGCTGTTCGCCGCACTGCTGGCGGTCTACAGCGTCGTCAAGTATCTCGGGTCCGCGCACAACAACCTCGTTGAGGCCCGCGAGCGATGCGAGAAGGCCTGGAGCGACGTCGACGTGTTGCTCGAACGACGTGCCGAGGAGGTCGGCAACCTCGTCGACGTGACGCGCGAACACGTCTCCCACGAGCGCGAACTACTGCAGGACGTGATGGACGCCCGCGAGCGGGTCGTCGAGGCACAGCGCCCCGAGCAGGCGACCGAGGCGGTCGTCGCGATGCAGGACTCCCTCGACGAGGTGTACGCGCTCTCCGGGGAGTACCCCGAACTCGCCTCCAACGAGCGGTTCGACGAACTCACCGACAGCATCCGGACGCTCGAGAGTCGCATCGAGACGCGGCGCGAGCAGTACAACGACGCCGTGGGCACGTACAACGCCCGACTCCAGCGACTGCCCGAGCGGTACGTCGCCGACTACCGCGGGTTCGACCGCCGGATTCCGTTCGTCGCGTCGGCGGACGCCCGCGACGGCATCGACGTGAGCGAGCGACTGTCGCCGTCCGCCGACGACTGATGGTGTTCGGATACGTCGTCTACCTCGGTTTCCTCGTCGTCTCCGGCGGCGCCGTCCTGGTCGGCGTCGGCCTCGTCAGGGACGGCTTCCGCGAGTGGCGGGAGTTCAACGCGCTCGTGGACGTGCCGGTCGCGTCGCTCGACGCCGTCGCCGTCGGCGAAGCGGCGGTGGCCGGGACGATACGTCCGCGAGGTTCGCCGACGACCGTGCCGGTGGGCGAGGGGTACTGCGTCTGTTACGAGGTCAGCGTCTCCGATAGCACCGACGCCACGGCCGTCCACGAGGAGCGCGACCACGTTCCGTGCGAGGTAGACGACGGCGACGGAAGCATCCGACTCGACCCGAGCGACTTCGCGTTCGACCTGACCGACGACCGAACCGAGTCGTTCGCGTTCAAGAGCTACGACGAGATTCCGGCGCGGGCGCGCGACTTCCACGAGACGCGCGACCTCCCCGACAGGGGGATGCGCCGCGACCGGACCGTCGAGTACGCGTACCTCCGACCCGGCGACGAGGTGTACGCCTACGGCCGTGTCCGCCCGGACGAAAAACCAACCGACGGCGACGAGAAAGCGGTCGTGCTGACCGGGGGCGAGTCGGGGTTCCTCTCGAACAAGTCGCGGGAGGACCTCCGGAGCGAGCGCCGGTACGCGCTCGGGAAGGCCGCCACGACCGGCGTGGTCGTGTCGACGCTCGGTCTGGGCGGGTTCCTCTGGCTCTCGGGGTTCGCCCAGTTGTTCCTCGGCGCGTGATTCGGGTCGTCGCGGTCGCTCTCACTCCTCTGCGCGCAGTCCCTCGCGCGTTCCCTCCGCGGCGCCGACGAAGAGTCCGGCCGCAATACCGCGTACGACGAGGTGGACCACCAGCGCGACCGGCAGTCCGAGAATCGCGACGCCCCACGTCACGACGTCGGACGGGGCGCTCCCGGTGACGGCCTCGTACCCGCGAAAGCCGCCGGCGACGACGAGGACGAACGTCGCGAAGTACGTCAGGACGAGGACCCAGAACCGTATCGTCCGGTAAGACTCGTGGACGAACGCCCGCACCGACCGCGGGACCGACAGGTCCGTCACGCTCGTCAACGCCGACCCAACGCGTTCGAGCGTGACGACGAGCCACCCGAGCGCGATGATGGGGTACTCGGCGAGACGAACGTCGCCCTCGGCCCACCGCCGGGCCGTCCGGAACTCCTCGAGTTCTGTCGTCACGACGCGCCACTTCGGCGGTTCGGGGGCGGTGTCGGGGTCGGCGAGTCGCCGGGTGCAGTCGTCGCAGAACGTCGCCGGGCGGTCGTCGAGTTCCGCGAGCATGTTCGCCGACTGCATCACGCAGCCGTCGTGGGTTTCGAAGCCGAACAGGCCGCCGACCGCGTAGAGGCAGAGTTTCGCCAGCCGACGGCGGGCCTCGTCGTCGAACGACTCCCCGTCGAGAACGCGGTCCGTCGAGACGACGGCGAGCCGTCCGCCCCTGTTCGTCACGCCGAAGAGTCCGAACTGGTCGGCGGTCCGGACTGGGACGTCGGTGACGCCGATAGCGAGGTCGAAGTCCTCTCCCACCGGGTCGGCGGTTCGCGCGAACAGGTTGTCCGCCTCGACTGGACCGCCGTCGTGCTCCGGGTCCGGAGTGGACTGCGATTCGAAGACCGTCGACGCGACGCCCAGTTCCCGTTCGAGCGTGTCGCCCGCACACCGGACCGCCGTCTCCGACGGGCCGCCGACCGGGACGACGGCGACGCGCGGCGCGCCGTGAGGTAAGAGTGACATGTCTGTCGAGGACGACACGGCTCCGGGACTACTTTGTTTCGGACGCTATCATGTCTGAGAACGAGAAGTCGGGACCGTCGGTCGGCGGAACTACGCTTCCTTCTTCTTGATGAGGAACTTCATGTCGCCCTCGAAGACGACGGTGTCCTCCTGGTTGGTCATCACGGTGTCGATGACGACCAGGCCGGAGTCGTCCCGACTGCTGATGTCCTTCTTCTCGACGACTTCCATGTCGAGGCTGATAGTGTCGTCCATGTAGACGGGGTTCGGGATGTCCATGTAGTTCATCCCGAGGAAGGCGAGGACGGTCCGCTCCAGGAAGCCACAGCGATAGACGAACCCAGTGGCGAGGACGAACGTCATCGGGCCGTGGGCGACGCGCTCGCCGAAGTACTCGTCTTCGGCGTACTCCTTGTTGGTGTGGAGTTCGGTCCAGTCGCCCGCGAACGCCGAGTGCTGGACGAAGTCGTACTCGGTGACGGTGCGACCCACGCTCTCGAAGGTCTGGCCCTCCTCGAAGTCCTCGAAGTGGTGCGGCGTGTAGCTGTAGGGCATACTCCTTCCTTCTGTCGGTCGGGGTAAAATTCTATGGTATTCGAGGTTCGGGCAGCGCGTGCGTTCCGCGTGGGGTGAATTCGGTGTTCCGGGCGTGCTTTCACAAACGGGAACGCACCTTCGAGGGGACACCATTCCGGAAAATCCTCCTCTGGTTCTCATACGATACAGACGAAACCGCAACTACAACAGTAACCGCGACCGCTACTCGCACGACACAACTGAGTGACCGCACCGCAACCACAACCGCCACACGCCTCCCCAGCCGATTCGCTCACTCGCTTCGCTCGTTCGCTCATCCCTCGCACGACGAAGGCGCGGCACAGGGCCGCGCCAGCGCGTGCCGGCTTCCTTCCGGAGATTCCCCGCTACCACCAAACCCCGACCGAGCGCGGATTTATAAGTGAAGGCGCGACCAAGTCACCCCATGGCAGACGTCTCCGACGACCAGCGCAAGAAGATCGCCGCCGACCCGTTCTGCGAGACGCTCGGCATCGAACTCGCGGACCTGGGTCCGGGCACCGCGACGACCGAACTCGTCGTCACCGAGGACCTGCTGAACTTCCACGGAACGCCCCACGGCGGCGCCGTCTACTCGCTCGCCGACGCCGCGTTCGCGGCCGCCTCGAACGCCGAGGGTGACGCGGCGCTGGCGATGGAGACGAACGTCTCGTACTTCGAGGCGGTCGAGGTCGGCGACACGTTGACCGCCGAAGCCGAACGAATCCACGAGCGCGGGCGGACCGCGTCCTACCGGGTCGACGTCACCGCGGAAGGCGGCGACAGCGTCGCCGCCTTCCGCGGTCGGGTGTACCTCCCCTGAGCTACCGCTGCCTACCTCCAGGTGACCCCGGACTACCCTCCGGGCCGAGACGCACCACGGCGTCCCGCTCGAACTCGTAGACGCCGGTTCCGTCGTTGGCGGTCACGTAGACGTTTCCCTCGACCTTGTCGGTCACGGTGCCGACCAGCGTCTCGCCGGTCGGGAACGAACAGCGGACGGTGTCGCCGTCCTCGATTGTGGCCATCTTGTGGTCCGGTCCCACACCCGGGTTATCAAGGTTTCTCTCACGTCGCCCGCGAGTTCGATTCGCCCGCGCCGCGGCCGAACAGTTCGGGGAGTGTCCCCCGGCGGCCCCGTCAACCCGAATCCGCCGGTGAGGTGAAGGGACTGGGACCCCTCTTCTCCGTATGACGTATCGAACGACCCTCGGCTGGTCGCTGGTGTCCTCGGGCATCGTCACACTGCTCATCGACTTCTTCCCCGGCGACTCGGTGTGGTGGGGAATCGGCTTCCTCGTCCTGGGTGCCATCCTCCTCTACGTCCGGCAGTGACGGAGCGGACAGGCGATACCGCGAGCGCCGCGGATGATTGAAACGCCGCTTTCGGTTATCCACACGCTTTTGGTACCGGCGACTCGTTAGCCGGTATGAAGCGCCGCCCGTTCCTCCACTCGCTGGCCGCCGCCGGCGTCCTCGGCGCCGGCTGTCTCGGTGCGACCGACGCCCCGCCCGATTCGGCGCTGGCGAGCGACGCCCGGACGACCGACGGTTCGACCGCCGGAACGTCCGACCCAGCCGGCAGCGACGCCGCCATGACTGTCGAATCCGTCGAGACGTTCGAGTACGTGATCCGACTCAACGACCTGGGGAGCGACCCGGGCGGCGGCGTCACCGCCTACTCGGACCTCAAGTCCCGAGAGCGAGCGGTCGTGGACGCCGCCCTCGACGGCGGCTACGAAACCGACAACCCGCCCGAGTGGCTGACGAGGTTCGCCGGCGGGACTCCGATGGTGCGCCGGGACGGCGCGTACTACCGACTGAACCACACGCTCCCGACCACGACCATCGAGGCGAAGGCGGTCGGCGAAAGCGCGGTGTCCGGGGCGGTCGCCACCTACGAGGAGTACGAAGCGGCCGTGACCCACGACGGCGTCGTGAGCAGCGGACTGCTCCGAATCGCCCAGAAGGGAGGGGTCGACCTCACTTACGTCTGGCCCGCGCTCCGGAAGTTCCTCGACGCCTACGACGCCGTGAAGTACCACGGAGAAGTCGTCGACTTCTCCGTAACCGTCGAGGACGCCGGGGCGCCGTACACCGTCTCCGCCGCGGAGATATCGACATCCGAGGCCGTCGGCGGGTCGGTCTGGAACGCGTCGAACGCCTCCGCGGAAACCCGACGGCTGGTCCGCGCGGCCGGGAACGCCTCGGGGACCTACGGGTTCGGCGACGCGCCCGCCGGTTTCATCGAGAACCTCGACGCCCACGAGTACGTCTACCTCGACGGGACCTTCTACACGGCCTACGTCGAGAAACGCGAGTCACTACCCGTCTCGGTTTCGGCGGCGTTCGCGGACGCGACGACGGCGAGCGGTGGCGAACTCCGACTCGCGCTCCGCAACGACGGCGACAGCGAAGTTCGAATCACCTGCGGCGCGCCGAAACCGTTCGGCGTGCTCCACTTCCGCCCGAAGGGAGACACCGACGGGAAGCAGCGACGCCTCCTCTGGACCGACGCCTACGAGGAGAGCCAGTACGTCAACACCGACGGCCGCGAGGTGACGTCGATTCTCGACATCGGCCTCGCCACGAAACTCGGCCCCGGCGAGGAGGCGACTCGAACCTTCGAACTCCCCGCCGACCTGCCGAGCGGCGAGTACGTCGTCGAGGATTCGCTCGGCGTCGACGCCGAAAACGGCGGGACGCTCAGGTATCGCGTGACGTTCCGCGTCTCGTAGGCCCGTGCGACCGACTCGCTCGCCGGCGCGGCCCGTCGGGCCGCGCCGGCGAATAGTTCTCGTGACAGGCTATCGTTCGTTGCGAGCGATTCTGTAGCCAAGGGTATCGCGTCGGGTCTACCGAAGCGACGACCCGAGCGCGCCCAGTACCGCGAGACTCCAGCCGAGCAGTCCGAGTCCGTAGAACAGGAGCCTCTCGCGCACCGGCATGTCGGACGACCCCGGCGAAAGTTGCATGCCTTCGACCGTCCCGCCGATTTCCGCGGACTCGGCGTTACCGGTTCCCGCGGCGCTCACCGGACCCGTAGTCGCGGCGCCGAGGACGACGAGGAGGACGCCCGCCCCGGCGAGCAGAAGCATCACCAGTCCCGACCGGGTGGCGAAGTACGCGATGCCGACCGTGACGAGCGCCCACAGACCGGTGTAGACGGCCATCGGTCGCGCGAGCGGAGCGAGGTTCATGGTTTTGGACGACTCTCCGTCGGCGAGATAAGCTTTGTGTCCGCCGTGAGACGACCGACCCCGCTCAGCGGTGGTCGTAGACGCGTTTGACCTTCCCGACCTCGGTGCGTTCGAGTTCGCCCGGTTCGACCACCTCGACCTCGTCGGGTTTGACCTCCAGGACCTCCCGGAGCTTCCCCTCTATTTTCTCGCGGAGTTCCTCGGGCGACCCCTTCAGCCCCTCGTGGTGCTCGACGGTGATCTCCATCCGGTCCAAGTTGTCCTCGCGGTAGAGGTCGATGCGGTAGTGTGGCGCCACGTCGCCCAGCCCCAGCATGACCTCCTCTATCTGGCTCGGGTAGACGTTGACCCCGCGGACGATGAGCAGGTCGTCGGCCCGGCCCATCACGTTGTCCATCCGGACCGCGGTCCGGCCGCACTCGCACTCCTCGTAGTTCAGCGAGGTGATGTCGCCGGTCCGGTAGCGCAGGACGGGCAGAGCCTCCTTCGTGAGGGTCGTCAGGACGAGCTCACCCTCCTCGCCCTCCGGCAACGGTTCGCCGGTCTGGGGGTCGACGACCTCGGGGTAGAAGTGGTCCTCCCAGACGTGCAGGCCCTCCTGGGCGTCCTCGCACTCGATGGAGACGCCCGGGCCGATGATCTCGGAGAGACCGTAGACGTCCACCGCGGTCACGCCGAGCGCGCGCTCTATCTCCTCGCGCATCGGGTCGGTGAACGGTTCGGCGCCGATGACGACCCGCGACAGCGGGAGGTCCCGGACGTCTATCATCCTATCTTCGGCGGCCTCCGCGACGTAGAGGCAGTAGGAGGGCGTGCAGGCCAGCGCGTCGCTGTCCAGGTCCCGGAGCATGTCGAGTTGGCGGGCGGTGTTGCCCCCGCCGGTCGGGATGACGCAGGCGCCCAGTTCCTCGACGCCGTCGTGGAAGCCTAGGCCGCCTGTGAACAGCCCGTAGCCGTAGGCGTTCTGGACGGTGTCGTCCTCCCGGATGCCGGCGGCGTACAGCGACCGGGCCATGACCTCGTTCCAGACGTTGAGGTCGCCCTCGGTGTAGGCGACGATTTTGGGCTTGCCGGTGGTGCCCGAGGAGGCGTGGATTCGGCGCACGTCCTCGTGGTCCACGGCGAACAGGCCGTCGGGATACTCCTCGCGGAAGTCCTCCTTGCGGGTGAACGGGAGCTTCGAGACGTCGTCGACGCTCCGGATATCGTCGGGCGAGACGCCCGCCTCGTCGAGCGCCTCGCGGTAGAAGTCGACGTTCTCGTAGGCGTACCGCACCGTCTCGGCGAGTCGTTCGTCCTGGAGGTTTCGGAGTTCGTCGCGGGAGGCCGTCTCGATTTCGCTGTAGGCCATGCTATCCGTTGGTTTGTCAGAAGGTATCAAAACTGTTTGGCCGGGCGCGGGCGTCGGAGATTCCCTCCGACGTCGGGTCGAACGACGCCTGCGGAAACCGACGCCGCCGCCTTAGAAGCCGACCCGAGCGACGACCAGCGAAACCGCGCCGACCAGGAGGAGCGTCAGCGCGAGCAATGCGACCGGCCCCGTTCCGGCGTTCCGGAGGTCCTCGACCGCGATGGTCGTGCCGAGACCCGCGAACGCGACGAGAAAGAGCCAGTCGTACGCCGACTCGACGACGGCGACTTGCGACGGCGTGAAGGTTCCGGCGGCGGTCAGGACGACCATCGCGACGAACCCGAGGACGAACGTGGGGAACCCGTCCCAGACCCGCCGGAGCGTCGCCGTCGTTCGGACCGATTCGACCGACTCGCCCGCGTCGACCGACGCGGGCGAATCGGCGTACGCGAAGGAGTAGACGACCACGAGCGCGCCCAACAGCGCGTTTCTGGTCAGTTTCGTCACCGTGGCCCACTGTCCGGCGACCTCTGAGTAGGCGAACCCGGCGGCCGTGACCGGACCGGTGCTGAACATGCTGAGGCCGGCCCAGACGCCGAACGCGCGGTCCGAGAGCCCGAGGGCGTGACCGACCGCCGGAAAGGCGAAGAGCGTGAGCGCGTCGAATAGCAGAATCGCGCTGGTCGCGTAGACGACGTGGTCCTCGTCGGCCCGGACGCTCCCCGCGACGGCGACGACGGCCGAGACGCCGCAGACGCTCGCGCCGGCCGCGACCAGCGACCCGAGTCGGCGGTCCAGTCCGAGGAGGTAGCGCGAGCACGTCTCGGCGACGACGAGCGAGAGCGCGACGACGCCGACCACGGCGAGCGCGAGCGGGACGCCGGCGGCAAGCACCGAGTCGAGCGAGATTCGCACGCCCATTAGCACGATGCCGGCTTCGAGCAGGCGGTCGTACGTCCGGACGCCCGGTTCGAAGACGGACGGGACGCCGACGACGTTCGCGACGACCGCGCCGAGGACGACGGCGGCCAGGAGCGGGTGGAGGGGAGCGACGGCTCCGACAGCCCGGGCGAGTGCGCCGACGGCCACGAGGAAGACGAGTCCGGGAAGCAAGACGAAACCAGGGAGCGAGACGAAACCGGGCGGGACGCGGCGGTCCGTCATCGCGACGGGGTGCGCTTGGGAGTTGACCGGTATCGGCGCGGTCGGGCGGCGAACTCGGTCGGGGACGACGGACCTGCCATCTCGTTAGAAGCGTCGTCCGGGGCCGTGATGAGACTTTCCAAATTCGCGAGCGATTCGCCCCGCGACGGCACATATTTCCCGACCCGGGCGGAATGGTTTCGCATGCGCGACGCCTACCTCGTCGGCGCGGCCCAGACCGACTTCGGGTCGTTCCCCGACGAAAGCTACCGGTCGCTGTTCCGCACCGCCTTCGAGGGTGCAGTCGAGTCCGTCCCCGACGGACTCGACCCCGACGACGTCGAGGAGGCGTTCGTCGGCACGCTCGGCGTCGGCGGTCGTCAGTTAGGACTGTCGGGTCCCGCAGCCACCGAACACGTCGGCCTCCACGGCATCCCCACCACGCGCGTCGAGAACGCCTGCGCGGCCTCGGGGTACGCCGTCAGACAGGCCGTCCAAGCGGTCAAGAGCGGGATGGCCGACGTGGTGCTCGCGGGCGGCGTCGAGATAATGACCGACGCCTCCAGCGACGCCACCAAGTACTGGCTCGGCGTCTCGGGCGAAACCGAGTGGGAGCGGCTCTCGGGCACCACGTTCGCCGGCGTCTACGCCCAGATGGCCGACGCCCACATGGCCGAGTACGGGACCACGAGCGAGCAACTCTCGCACGTCGCGGTGAAGAACCACCGGAACGGCGCGAAGAACCCCCACGCCCAACTGGGCTTCGAGTGTTCGCTGGAGGACGCCGAGTCGGCCCAGACCGTCGCCGACCCGCTGACGCTGTATCACTGCTGTCCGACCACCGACGGCGCGGCCGCCGCGCTGGTCGTCAGCGAGGACGTGGTGGACGACTACACCGACGACCCCATCCGGGTCGCGGGCGTCGGCGCCGCGAGCGACGCCGTGGGCCTGTTCCAGCGCGACAGCTACACCGGCATCGAGGCCTCCCAGCGGGCGGCCGAAATCGCCTACGAGCGGGCCGGCGTCTCGCCCGAGGACGTCGACTTCGCGGAGGTCCACGACTGCTTCTCCATCGCCGAGATTCTGGCCTACGAGGACCTCGGCTTCTGCGAACCGGGCGAGGGCGGCCGACTGGCCGAGTCGGGCGCGACCGCGCTCGACGGTGACCTGCCGGTTAACACCTCCGGCGGCCTCAAGTCGAAGGGCCACCCCATCGGCGCGACCGGCGCGGGCCAGGTCGTCGAGGCGTTCAAACAGCTCTCGTGCGACGCGGGCGACCGGCAGGTCGAGGGTGCGACCCGCGGGCTGACCCACAACGTCGGCGGGAGCGGCGGGGCCGCGGTCGTCCACGTCTTCGAGCGCGAGGCGCGAAGCGCCTCGGACGGGTCGAGCGCACGCAGTGCGCGAGACGGCGAATCGGAGGTGGCGGAATGACGGAAGCGCCCAGAATCGAGGCCGTCGGCGCGTACGCCCCTCGATTCCGTATCTCCGCCGAGGCGTTCGAGGAGGCGTGGGGGCAGTTCCACGCCGCGGGCGTGAACTCGAAGGCGGTGCCGGACGCCGACGAGGACGCCGTGACCATGGCCTACGAGGCCGCGACCCGCGCGCTCGGCGCCGCCGAGCGCGCGGGCGAGGAGGTCGCGTTCCTCGCGTTCGCCTCGACCACGCCCCCGCTCGCGGAGGAGGACCTGACCGTCCGCCTCGGCGGGATGCTGGGCGTCCCCGCGGACGCGACCCGGCACGTCTTCACCGGAAGCACGCGGGCCGGGACGCGGGCGCTCGAAGCGGCGTTCTCGGCCGGGCCGTGGCGCGCGAGGGGTGACCAGAAAGAAGTGCGCGACGACCAGGCCGACGCCGTCGGCCTGGTCGTCGCGGCCGACTGTCCCCGGGGCGAACTCGACAGCGCGGAGGACCACGCCGCCGGCACGGGCGCGGCCGCGTTCGTCCTCTCGGAGTCGGGCGACGCGGAGGTCGTCTCGCGGGCGGAGTACGCCGCCGAGTACCCTGGCACACGCTTCCGGCGGGCGGGCGGCGACGCGGTCGAAGGACTCGGGGTCACCAGCTACGACCGGCAGGCGTTCACCGAGGCGCTCGCCGGCGCCGTCACCCAGTTCGAGGGCGTCGGCGCCGACCTTGACGCCGCGGCGGTCCAGGCCCCCGACGGGAAACTCCCCTACCG
Organism: Halorussus vallis; assembly: GCF_024138165.1. Classification (NCBI taxonomy): domain Archaea; kingdom Methanobacteriati; phylum Methanobacteriota; class Halobacteria; order Halobacteriales; family Haladaptataceae; genus Halorussus; species Halorussus vallis. Next base: position 662,402 of record NZ_CP100000.1, read on the forward strand.
GGCGGCGGGCGCGCTCGGGGTCGAAACCGAGACCATCCAGCGGGCGGCGACCGTCCACGAACTCGGCGACACCGGCGCGGCGAGCGTCCCGCTCGGACTGGCGAAAGCGCTGGCGCAGGGCGACCGGCGCGTGCTGGCGGCGTCGTTCGGCAGCGGCGCGGGCGCCGACGCCCTGCTGGTCGAGGTCGCGGGAGACGGCGTAGCGAGCGAACTCGCGATCGACGGCGGCGACGCCGTGAGCTACGCCGAGTACCTCCGCAAGCGCGGCGAGGTCACCTCGGGGCCGCCGTCGGGCGGCGGCGCGTACGTCAGCGTCCCGTCGTGGCGGCGGAGCCTCGACCAGCGCCACCGCTTGGTGGCCGGGCGGTGTCCCGAGTGCGGCGCACTCAACTTCCCGCCGGAGGGCGCGTGCAACGCCTGCAAGACCCTCGTCGAGGAGTACGAGGACGTGCGGTTGACCGGCGAGGGCACCGTCGAGGCGGCGACGGTCATCTCGCAGGGCGGCGCGCCCCCGGAATTCGCCGAACAGCAGGCCCAGTCGGGCGACTTCGGCGTCGTGGTTGTCGCGCTGGAGGGTCCCGACGGTGATTCCGCGAGCGTTCCCGCCCAGGTCGTCGGGCCGGCATCGGAGTCGCTGGACATCGGCGACCGCGTCGAGACGACGATGCGACGCATCTACACCCAGGAGGGCGTGACGCGGTACGGATTCAAGGTCAGGCCGACGTGAGTCGGGGACACCTCAGTCGCGCTGGGTCGGCGGACGCGGTTCGAGTTCAGTCTCGGCCGTCACGACCACGATACCGTCGGGGTCAGTCTCCACGACCGGGACGGCGATGGCACTCGTGTCGGAGCCCTCCTTGCGGTACGCCGACAGCCTCGTTCCGGCGAGTGTAAGCGTCCCGAGCGGATTCTCCTTCGTCACCATCGAGCGGACCTCCGGTGCGATACCCGACGGCAGTCGCTCGTAGGCGACCCGATCAGCCGGCGCCGGCGACGCCGGTCGAACACGGACTTCCCGACCGGTGAAATCGTCCTCGTTCGAGTCGAGAAACCAGTCGAAGTCGACGTACACCTCCCCGGGGTTCGCGTCGTCACTGGTCGACGGGCTCTCGTTGGCCGGGTAAGCAAACACCGCGATCGACCCTTCGTGGCACTCGATCTCGACCGGCTCGCCGGGCGAGAGTCCGAGTCGGTTCATCACCTCGCGATGGAGGCGACAGCGACCGCGCGCCGAGTCGGAGACGTACTGCTCGGCGACCCGAAGAGTGGCAGCCTCTCCAGAATCCATATCGTTAGTATCGACGCGATATCGTAAAAATCGGTCCCTGAGCGGGTTCAGCGTCTCGACACGAGGTTTCGGAGCACACGGCGCAACCCGTCTCGCAACCGGACGACGCGTTCTCGGGACTGGCAGTTGGTCGCGGCCGACCCCGGTGAGCGGCGGGAAGTAAACGCTTAACCGCTCACCGGACGCCGTTTCACCCGATCATGAAAGTCGCCGTACTAGGCGCCGGCACCATGGGTCACGGCATCGCCCAGGTCTCGGCGATGGCGGGCCACGACGTGACGATTCGGGACATAGAGGCCGAGTTCGTCGAGGACGGCATCGACGCCATCGAGGAGAACCTCCGGGGCGGCGTCGAGCGCGAGAAGGTCACCGAGGACGAGATGGCCGACGCGCTCGAACGCATCTCCGGAACGACGGACCTCGCGGAGGCCGTCTCGGATGCCGACCTCGTGGTCGAGGCGGTGCCCGAGGATATGGACCTCAAGAAGGAGACGTTCGAGGAAGTCGAGGCCAACGCCCCCGGCGACGCGGTCATCGCCTCCAACACCTCCTCGATGTCCGTGACGGAGATCGTCTCGGCGCTCGACGACCCGAGTCGGGGAATCGGCCTGCACTTCTTCAACCCGGTCCACATCATGCAACTCGTCGAGGTGGTCGTGGGCGAGCAGACCGGCGAAGAGACCGTCGCGTTCGCGACCGACTTCGTCGACGATATCGGCAAGACCGCCGTCGAGGTGCAAGACGCGCCGGGGTTCGCCTCTTCGCGGCTGGGCGTCGCGCTCGGCGTCGAGGCCGTCCGAATGGTCCAGGAGGGCGTCGCCAGTCCGCGGGACATCGACGCCGCGATGGAACTGGGGTACAACCACCCGATGGGTCCCATCGAGTTGGGCGACGTGGTCGGCCTGGACGTGCGCCTCGACATCCTCGAACACCTCCGCGAGGAACTGGGCGAGCGGTTCCGGCCGCCCCAACTCCTCCGGAAGAAGGTCCGGGCCGGAAAGCTCGGCAAGAAGACCGGCGAGGGGTTCTACGTCTGGGAGGACGGCGAAATCGTGGGAACCTCCGGCGACTGGGGTGACGAAGAATGAGCGAGGACGGCGAACCGGCCGACGACCAAACCGACTCCGCGCCGGGGAGTCCCCAGGCGGTTGGCGCGGAGTGCGAAACCGTCGATGTCGCGGTCGGCGACCGGGTAGAGGGCGTCGCCACCGTCACCATCTCGCGACCCGACGCCCGGAACGCCCTGAACGCCCAGGTCCGCGCGGAACTCAAGGACGTGCTGGACGCCATCGAAGCGAGTGACGTACGCGTGGTCGTCCTCACCGGTTCGGAGGAGTCCGGCGCGTTCGTCGCGGGCGCCGACGTGAACGAACTCCGCGAGCGCGGCCCCTTCGAACAGCGCGAAGCGAGCAAGCGCCCGCGAGTCTACGAGTACGTCGACGACCTCCGACAGCCAGTCATCGGTGCCATCAACGGCCACGCGCTCGGCGGAGGTTGCGAACTCGCCCAGGCCTGCGACACCCGCATCGCCCGCGAGGACGCCAAACTCGGCCAGCCCGAGATCAACCTGGGAATCATGCCGGGCGGCGGCGGCACCCAGCGACTCCCCCGACTCGTCGGGGAGGGCCAGGCGATGCGGCTGATACTGTCGGGCGAGATCATCGACGCCGCGGAGGCTCACGACATCGGCCTCGTCGACGAGGTCCGCGAGGAGGACGACTTCGAAGACCGGGTCTACGAACTCGCGGGCCGGATGGCCGACAAGAGCCCGCTCGCGCTGGAGTTCGCCAAGAAGGCGGTGAAGGCGAGCAGCCGAACCGACCTCGAACGCGGCATCGAGTACGAGGCCGAACTGTTCGCCCAGTTGTTCGCCTCGGAGGATAAGAACGAGGGCATCGACGCCTTCTTCGAGGACCGCGACCCCGAGTGGCAAGGTAAGTAGCCCGAGCTCGAACGGGAAACGGGGAACGGGCGGGGCAAACTCCCGACGCGACCGCGGCGCCGCGGTCGCGTCGGGAGTCGGCTTACTCCAGTTCGATGCGCTCCGCTGTGGCGGCGTACCGCTCGTAGGTGTCCCGTCCCCATTCGAGCGCCGCCGGCGCGTCGTTGACGGCGACGCCCCGGAGTTCGCCCCCCTGGGTGTAGACGATGAGGCCGACGGCGTCGGCGGCGCCAACGCCGACGCCGTCGGCCTCGCCGTCCCGGTCGACCAGTATCAGTCCGAACGGTAGCGTCTCGTCGGTCCCGTAGACCGAGAGGCGGCCGGTCGCGGCCGCCTCGGAGAACTGGTCCGGAAAGTCGGTTTCCAGGTACTCGACCACCGGGCGTTCGAGGACGATTTCGGCGGTCATCCCCGAGAGAATCTCCTCGTAGAAGAGGTCGACGTACCGGGGGAGCGCGACGGGCGCGAGCGCCCACGCCCGGTCCACGCCCCTGACCAGTTCCTCGATGCGACTCACCGGGAGATTCGGTGCGTGCCGTTCCGTGAGCACGAGGTCGGCCCCCTGGAGGGCGTCGGTCGTCATGGGCGCGTTCGGCGGGAGCACCGACAGCAGAGGTTCGTACCGGCGCACGTCGTCGACCAGTTCGACGAACGACCGGTAGCGCTCGGTGAGCAGTCGTCCGACCAGCGTGAGACGCGGGCCGGCGTCAGTCTCCTCGACCAGCCCCGCCGATTCGAGTTCGCGGACCGCCTTGTACACCGTCGAGCGCGAAACCTCCAGGTCGTCGCGCAGGTCGCGCTTGCTGGTCGGGCCGGCCGCCAGTCGGTCGAGGAGCGTCCAGCGCTTTCCTATCGTCCGTATCGTCTCGCCGTCGTCGGAGTCGTTCTCGTCGCTCATTGGCCCCTCCCCGTTCTCGGAGCGTTTCTTCCAGTTGTTATATCGCTACGACCGTATGTGTTGTGCCTAGACGAGTTTCGCCGACGTGAACGCGTTTCGACCGTCGAAACGCGTCCGATTCCATCGCCGCTCGGTTCGCACCCGAAACGTGTTCGGGTAGTTACAGTCAAACGTACCCGTGACTACCACCCAGTGTAGCCACCGGGAGGAGGACCATGATCGGAAACAAAGACGGACGAACCGCACCGCGCTCGCCCGCACCGACGACCGAGGAGGCCACGGAAGACCTGCTGTCGACGCTCGCGCATCCGATTCGACGGTGCGCGTTGTCGGCGCTCGAATCCGAGACGGGACGGATCGCCGTCACGGACCTCGCTCGGCGAATCGACGACCGAACCCCCAGCGGCGCTTCTACGGGCGGAGACGAGAGCGAACGCCTGGCTCTCGCGCTCCACCACAATCACCTGCCCCGGCTCTCGGCCGTCGGACTGATAGAATACGACGCCGACCGAAACGTCGTCACCGGGACCGACGAGGCGCTCCTCGGCGCGTGCCTCGACGCGGTGGAGCGATTCGAACCGTAACGGCCCCTCGCGCGGCGGTTCGCCGTCGGACGAGAGCGGCGTGGCAGCGCGGGCGCTCGCGCTCGCGTGACCTTCGGGCTTATGTTCGGGGCGCGTCATTCGGGCAGTATGACCGAGCGCGACGGTTCTCGCCGCCCCGAATCCGAGTCCGGTTTCGCGGCGACCCCCGGCCGCAACCCCGATTCCGATGCCGCGGCGATATCCGGCCCCGAATCCCGGGCCGACGCCGAGTCGGCGTCGGACGAATCGCCCGGTATGGACGACCTGTTCGAGGAACTCGAGGCGCTGGCGGAGACGGTCGACACGCCCGCCGAGCGCCGGCAGGTCCGCGAGACGATGCGGGTCGCCCGCGAGGTCGAGCGACCGAGCGCGTTCGGCCGGGTCATCCGAGGGTTCGACCGTCACGACGCCGCCGAGGCGCTGGTCGGGAGCGTCCTCGTCGGCGTCCCCATGGCGACAGAGGGCGGCACCTACGAGATCGGGACGTTCCTCGCGTCCAACCCGCTCGCGCTCGGTGTCACGCTCGTCGCCACCGTCGCGGTGGTCGTGGGCGTGCTCTACGTCGCCGACATACAGCAGGTCGAGATACACCGCCCGTACTTCGGGGTCGTCCCCCGGCGACTGCTCGGCGTGACCGTCATCTCGTTTCTCACCGCGGTCGGGATGCTGACGGTCTGGGGCCGGGTCGACTGGGCCGACCCCTGGCTGGCGGTCTGCCACTCGTCGGTGGCGTTCGCGCCGATGGCCGTCGGGGCGGCGCTGGGCGACATCCTCCCTGGGTCGTGAACCGGAGAGTTCCGGGTTCTCGGGACGTATGGCCCGCAAAGGGGGCCATACGTCGGGGTCGCGGCCGAGGCGCGGGCGCGCCTCGGCCACGATTCTACGAAGGTGACGGCGGTCCGACGCGAACCGACACAAAGTATATCACGCGGGTTAGTCTATTGTTACCTGTTCGCATAGAACATTGGGTGAGACGTAATGCAGGAATGTCCACACTGTGGCTCGGAACTGAGTCGGCGGACCAACTCGCAGATGCGCCGGAACGGCGACCCGCTCGGCGGGAAAAGCACCGGCGCAGAACTCGTCTCCTGTCCGGACTGCGACGGCATAATCGACGGTTTCTCGGCGCACTGACCCGCCGACGACCGATTCTTTTTCGGCCGAGCGCGACGCTCAGCGCAGTTCCGAGAGCGTCTCGCGCGCGTTCTCGACCGCCTTCTCCTTCTTGGCGGGGTAGGCTTCGACCTTCGCGCGGAGCGTGATGCCCTCGCCGAGCGCGACCTGGCCCCGGTAGGCCGCCTGCTTGTCCAGGCGCAGGAACAGCGAGCAGTTGTCGTCGACGCGGTCGTCGAGTTCGTCGAGCACCGACTCGACGTCGGGGAGGTCGGCGAGTTTCGAGAGGACGTGGCGCATCTCGTCGGCGCGTTCGACCCGCGCGGAGAAGACGACGATGCGGTCGCCGTGGTGGCCCTCGCTCTCGGTGCGCTCGACTTCGAACTCCTCCGGAAGGAAGGTTCGAAGCGCCTGCTCAACGCGCTTGTCGTCCTCGGTGGCGTAGCAGAACGTCCGCAGGTCCACGTAGTGAAACGGAATCTCGGCCATTGGGCGAGCGTAGGACGGCCGCCCTGAAAAAGACGTTCCGTTGGGTCGGCCGCGGTCCCGCCGATTCCGACCGGCACTCGGTCGACCGCCGAGATTCGAACGAGGCGCTCGGTCGAGCGGTAGAAGCGAACTACTCCTCGTCTTCGGCGGCCTCGAGCGAATCCTCGGGGATGCCGGTTTCCTGACCGTCCTCGAAGCTGACGGAGTAGGTGGCGTCGCCGAACATGTTCTCCATGACCTGGGTAACCGTCCCCTCCTCGCCGTCGTACTCGCTGTGCTCGTCGTGCAGGATGACGCGGTCGTCTTCCTCGAAGCTCATGCGTCGAGATACCCCCGCGGGTCGTAAAAGCGACCCGATTCTCGGTCGCCCGTGGGCGTTCCGGTCACGACGTGGGTCGTCCAGTCGTGCTGTTCGTCCGGGTCACTGCCGGAGTCGTCCGGTCACCGCCGAGGGACAGGGTCGCCGCCGCGGGCGTGTCGACACGCCCGCGGCGGCGACTCTGCGACTCGATTTGCGTTCCATTCCACTCGACCGAAGGCTTATTCCAGCGGCCGTACAACCCCCGGAATATGACACTTCGGCACGTTCCGCGTCCCCCTCTCCGCTCGCCCCCGGTCGCTCGCACTCCGCCGACGGCGCGATGACGACGCTCGACGACCTCTGGTATCTCGCGACGCGGGCCGAACAGCAGGCCGAGCGGACCTACCACCGGTTGGCCGACGACCACGGCGACTTCCTCGACCGGACGCACGTCGACCGCGTCTCACGGCCCCGGTTCCGGACGCTCGCCGAGCGAGTGCGCGAAACCGGCGCGCCCTACGGCGCCCACTCCGTCGTCCACCGGCCGTCGGGCGAACTCCTGCTCGTCTGGCACGAGGGCGTCGAAATGTGGGTCGTCCCCGGCGGCGGCGTCCGACCCGAGGAGTCGCTGCGGGAGGCCGCCGAGCGGGAACTCCGGGAGGAGGCGGGCGTCGAGGCGACCTTCGACGGCCTGGCGATGGCGATTCGGGTCGTCGTCGAGTGCGCGGACTACTCGACGTGGGGCGTCCTCCCGCTGTTCGAGGCCCGGACCGAGGCGGCCGTCGCGCCGACCGTCGCCGACCCCGACGGCGAGATAACCGACGCCGGGTGGTTCGCGGAACTCCCGGAGAACACCCGGGACCGGGAGGACCTGTTGGCGTGGCGAGAGCACGTCGTGGGGTAATCCACGGAATTTATCTTCCCGGAAACTGTCGTAGCGACCAACGAACGCGGGTCACGCCGTCACCGACCGCATACTTCCGCCGGCGGACTCGTGGTGGTCGTTCGTCCGTAAGACAGAACACCCAGAGAAAAACGATGGACGAAAGTATTCATCTCTCGGCCGACATCGACGTCACGCACGACGAATCGAGCGGTGTCTACAGGGCGACGTACGCCCGAGATTGTGACGAGTCGTTGAGTACCGTCGTCGTGAGTATCGTCGCCGCTATCGCCGAAGTCGATCCGCTCGACCTCGAACCGCTGCGAAACCACCTCGACCCGGACGCGCTAGACGACCTGTTCACGCCCACCCACAGCGGGTGCGAGCGTCCGGCGGGCGAGGTTCGATTTCCGTTCGCGGGCCATCGCGTCTCTGTCTCCGCGAACGGGGACATCGAGATTCGACCGCAGGAGTGAACCGTCGTCCGACTCGGGCGACCGTCGCCAGTGATAGCCGGGTCGCCGGTCCGTCCGGACCGGCGACCCGGTAGCCGCAGGTAGGTCCGTTCGTCGGGCCGCTCTTCGGTTCTCTCAGTCCGGGCCGCCGTGCGAGACGCCCTCGCGCGCGTCGGCCCGCATCCGCCGGAGCGCGGCCCGGGCGTTGCTGGCGTCGTAGCCGAACAGCACGTTCTCGCCGTAGGCGTCGGCGACCTCGGCGGCGTGAATCAGGTCGTCGACGTCCACGTCGACCGCGTAGAGTTCGACGCTGAACGGCGCGTCCAGCGCGTCTTCGAATCCGCTGGCGATGACTTCGAGCCAGTAGGTCGTCGAGTACGCCATGTCGTACAGCGGGACGACGAACTCGTCGACGTACTCCGTCAGCGCGTCGAGGTCAAGTCCGGCGCGCTCGTGGAGGTGGCCCGGGTACGGGTCGGGGTAGAGCGTGAGGTAGGTCCGACCCGGAATCCGGTCGGCCGCCTCGGCGACGAACTCCGTGATGACGTCGGCGCGCCACTCGAAGCGGTCGTCGTACTCGCTCGCTTCGAACCGTTCCCGACACCGCTCGCAGTAACAGTACTCTTGGCGCGGGAATCCGACGTCGTCGAGACGCACGTCGGGGTTGACCGCGGCGCAGTCCTCGACGATTTCGAGGAGGCCCGCCCGGTAGTCGTCGTGGGTCGGACAGACGTACGCCCAGTCGAAGTAGGGTCGCTCACGGGTCGCGGGCGCGCCCACGTCGCTGACCGGCGCGAGCGACGGGTCGCGTTCGACCGCGGCGTTGTCACCGAAACACGAAACCATGTTGACCCCCGATTCGAGGGGTTCCGCGGCCCGGCCGGTGACGTCCTTGACCTCGTAGAACCCCAGGTCGAACTCCGACCACTCCGTCTCCTCCTCGTTTCGCGTCACGACGCCGTACATGCACGCTCGTTAGAAACGGGGCGGGGTAAGTCGTTCGCTCTCTGAACCGCGGGCGGCCGGCCGTCGCCCGACCGCCGGACCGCGGGCGCTATCCGCGGTTGCACCCCTGGGGCAGACTCACGTTCGCGGTGGTTCCCCCCGAGATGGAGCCGACCGACCACTTGCTCACGTGACCCTTGATGACCAGCGCCTCGCCGACCTGGCCTCCTTTCACCGTGATGTCGGGCTTGTCTCCGCTCGTGGTGGGGTCGAAGGCGGCGCTGTCGTTCGCCCGCGGCCCGATAGTCATGTTCCCGCACCGTATGGCGTCCTCGACGACCATGGTGTCGATGACGACGCCCGAGACGGTCTTGTTCTTCGTCCAGTGGCGGTCGATGGTCCGGTTCTGGACGTTCGGGTCGATGAACTGCCCGCCGGGCACGCTCAGCACCGACTTGTTGCGGACGACGAGCGTCCGGGCGGTGACGTTCTTGAGTCGGGCGCGTTCGAGTTCGAACTCCCCGATGGTCACGTTCCGGAGCGTGACGTTCCGCTGGACCCCGTTCGGCGTGGTGGCGTTCCGGACGACGACCTTCCGGACCGTGACGTTCAGGACCGTCGAGTTCCGGAGGAGCCACGTCTTGATGGTGACGTTGTCGAGCGACACTTTGTACTGCAACGGTCGTTGTACCGGCGAGTCGTCTACCGCTGTCGGGCGGTCGGCCTGGACCCGACCCGGACGCTCGTCCGAGAACGGACGCTCGAGGTCGGCGGCCGGCGCGCCGCCGACCGGGGCGACGCCGGCCAGCAGGACCAGCGCCGACAGGACGACTGCGGCGGTTGCTCGTGCGTGCATTTCCTCGCAAAGTACGGCGCGGCGAAGAATAAACGAACGCGACCGTTCCGACCGTTTTCGCGCGAAACCCCGCGTTTCGAGGCGGGTAGCCGATACTTATTCGGCCGCTCGGCGCGCGTTCGGCCGCTCGACGTGCATTCTCCCAGCCGACGCACGCTCCACCAATCGACGCACGTGCGGCCGCCGGGCGGCCGCACGCGCGTCGACCCGACCGACGCTACTCGACGCTGATGTGGGCCGCGAGGTCCTCGCGGACGATGGTTTCGCAGTACTCGCAGCGAACGCCGTCGTCGAGCACCTCGAACTTCGTCTCGACCGGTTCGTCGGCGTTCGTGATGCAGTTGCGGTTCGGACACGACAGCACGCCGACGACGCGGTCGGGGCGTTCGAGTTGCTGCTTCTCGACCACCTCGTACTCCCGGACGATGTTGATGGTCGCCTCGGGCGCGATGAGCGACAGCACGTCGACCTCGTTCTGGCTGAGTTCCTTGCCCTCGACCTTCACGATGTCCTTGCGGCGCATCCGGTCGCTTGGGACGTTCATCCCGACGCTGACCGCCTCGCCCTTCGACCCGTCGATGCCGAGGATGGCCAGGACGTTGAGCGCCTGGCCGGCGCGGACGTGGTCGATGACGGTGCCGTTTCGGATCTTGCTCACGCGGAGTTGGTGGTCGCTCATCGGTCTTCCTCCTGCTCCAGCATCAGGTCGAGCAGCGCCATCCGGACGGGGACGCCGTTGTGGGCCTGTTCGAAGTACTTCGCGTAGGCGGTGTCGTCCACCTCGGAGGCGATCTCGTCGACCCGCGGGAGCGGGTGCATCACGGTCAGGTCGTCCTTCGCGTCCTCCAGGGTTTCGAGGTCGATGCCGTACTCGCCCGCGATGGCGTGGTACTCGTTCTCGTCGGGGAAGCGCTCGCGCTGGATGCGCGTGACGTAGAGCACGTCGAGCGACGGGAGCACCTCGTCGAGGTCTGTGTGCTCGCGGACGTTCGCGCCGCGCTCGTGGAGGTCGTAGCGGACGCTCCGGGGGAGCTTCAGGCTCTCGGGGCTGACGAAGTGCTGCTGGGCGTCGAAGTTGGTCAGCGCGTGGGCGAGCGAGTGGACCGTCCGGCCGTACTTCAGGTCGCCCATGATGCCGATGTTCAGTCCGTCGAGACCCGACGACTCACGGATGGTGTAGAGGTCGAGCAGGGTCTGGGTCGGGTGGTGGCCCGCCCCATCGCCCGCGTTCAGGAGGGGCACGTCGACGAACTCGCTGACCATCTTGGCCGCGCCCTGACTGGGGTGGCGCAACACCAGAGCGTCGGCGTACCCCTCGATGACCCGGGCGGTGTCGGCGAGGCTCTCGCCCTTCTTCACCGACGAGGAGTCGACGGGACCCATGTCCACGGCGTCGCCGCCGAGGCGCTTGATGGCCGTCTCGAAGCTCATCTTCGTGCGCGTGCTCGGCTCGTAGAACATCAGTCCGAGCACCGTGTCCTCGCGACGGTCGGCGAACGCGCCGAGGTCGGCGTCGATCTCGGCCGCGCGGTCGAGGACCTCCTCGATGTCGGGTCGAGAGAGTTGTTTTGCGGTAATGAGGTGGTCGTGCCGCATCAGTAGAGTGTGGGTGGCCCGGCGTTATTGAATCTCCCGGACTACACCGAGAGCGAGTAACGTGTCGGGAGAGCGATATCGGCGTGAGATTCATCCGGATACAGCCCAACGTAGTGTCGATGAGTTCCTCACCGCCCGGCCCGAAGGGCGAGCCGTTGTTCGGTAGCAGTCGCCGGTACGCCCGCGACCCGTTTCGCTTCCTGTCTGCCTGCGAACAGGCGTACGGGGACGTCGTCCGATTCGACCTCGGGCCGCTCGACACCTACCTCCTGACCGACCCCGCCGACGTCGAGCGGGTGCTGGTTTCGGAGGCCGAGAAGTTCCGCAAGCCCGACTTCCAGGACGACGCGCTCGGCGACCTGCTCGGCAAGGGCCTCCTGCTCAGCGAGGGCCAGACCTGGCGCGACCAGCGCGAACTCGCCAATCCGGCGTTCCGGGCGAGTCGGCTGACGGGGTTCGCCGACGACATCGTCGCCCACAGCGACGACCTGCTGGCCGGCTGGTCGGACGGCGCGGAGGTCGACGTCGAACTGGACATGACCCAGGTGACGCTCGCGGTCATCGTCGACCTGATGCTGGGCACCGACCTCGACGACCGGCGGGTCCGGACCATCCGCGAGGCGCTGGAACCGCTGGGTGCCCGGTTCGAACCCGACCCCGTCCGGTTCGCCGCACCGCAGTGGCTCCCGATGCCCGGTGACGGCGAGTACGCCGACGCGGTCGAGACGATGGAGGGCGTCATCGACGACATCGTCGCCGAACGCCGGGGCACCCACGGCGACGCGACGACCGACGAGGGGCCGGACGACCTGCTGTCGATTCTGCTCCGGGCGCAGGACCGCGGCGAGCAGTCCGACCGCATGATCCGCGACGAGGTGATGACGATGCTGCTGGCGGGCCACGACACCACCGCGCTCACCCTGACCTACGCGTGGTATCTGCTCTCGCAGCACCCCGAGGTCGAACGACGGGTCCACGAGGAGGTCGACGCGGTGCTCGGCGACGACCCGCCGACGATGGCCGACGTCGGGAACCTCGACCTCGTCGGGCGGGTCGTCGACGAGTCGATGCGGCTCTACCCGCCGGTGTACACGATGTTCCGCGAGCCGAAGGGCCCTGTGGAACTAGGCGGATACCGGATTCCGGAGGACGCCGCGGTCATGCTCTCGCAGTGGGCGATCCACCGCTCGGAGCGGTACTGGGACGCCCCCGACGAGTTCGACCCCGACCGGTGGTCGCGCGAGGTCGACCGGCCGCGGTTCGCGTACTTCCCGTTCGGCGGGGGGCCGCGCCACTGCATCGGCAAACACCTCGCCACATTGGAGGCGAAACTCATCCTCGCCCGGACCGCCCAGCGGTACCGCCTCGAGTACGCCCGAGAGCGCGACCCGGAACTCAGGCCGACCCTGACGATGCACCCCAGGGACGGGATGCCGATGCGGGTCCACGAGCGGTGAGGGCCGAGCCGGCGAAATCGCGTCGAGCGACGCAGAGATTCCGGTCACAGTGTTCCGCGGTGCCACGGAGTATTTCTCTCAGGAAGACGGAGACGGAGGTGTGCCGACTGCCTACATCACCGCCCCGCCAGACGCCGCGGGGAACATCGCCGAGTTGCTGGTCGAGGAACGCCTCGCGGCCTGCGTCAACCGTTTCCCCTGCGTCTCGGTCTACCGGTGGGACGACGAGATTCAGCGCGACGACGAGGTGGTCCTGCTGGCGAAGACGACCGAGGAGGCGTACGACCGCCTCGCAGAACGAGTCGAGGAGGTCCACCCTTACGACGTACCGTGCATCGAGCGGTTCGAGGAGACGGACCTGCTGGCGTCGTTCGCCGAGTGGCGCGCGGAGGCGGTCGAGTGACCCGGAATCGAAATCGCCAGCGCGGCCCGTGGGCGCTAGTGGTCGGCGTCCTGCTGGTGGCGCTCGCCGCCATCGCCCGCGGCGCGCTCCGGCGACTCCGGCGGCGGAGTCGGTAGTTTAACTCCGCGCTCGGAGTTCGTCCAGCACCGCGAGCGTCCCGTCGGAGTACGACCGCTCCAGCACCACGTCGGCGGCGCGCTTGGCCTTCTCGTCGGCGTTCGCCACCGCGTAGGACTCCCCGGCGACGCCGAACGTCGAGACGTCGTTCTCCGAGTCGCCGACGGCGACGAACTCCGCGGGGTCCCGGTCGAGCAGTCGCGCGACCGACTTCAGCCCCTGGCCCTTGCCGATGCCGGCCGACTTGACGTGGTAGGCGTAGCCGGTGTCGACGACCTCCAGGCCGTGCTCGTCGGCCAGTTCTTCGAGCGGGGCGAGCGGTTGGTCGCGGGCGACCGCGATTTCGGTTTCGCGCCAGCGGTTGGTCAGGTCGCTCTTTCCCCAGCCGAGGTCGTAGCCCGCCGCGACGTACTCCTCGGCGACCCGGCGGGCCGCCTCGCCGTCGGCGTTCTTCGTCACCTCGTCGCGCGCCAAGACGATGCCGCCGTTCTCGGCGATGACGTTCTGCTCGACGTACATGAAGTGACAGAGCGCGACCGGGTAGGGGAACGCCTTGCCGGTCGCCACGACGACCGGCGCCTCCCACCGGGGGAGCACGTCGAAGAAGCGCGGGTCGATGGAGTCGTCGGGCCGGGTGAGCGTGCCGTCGATGTCGAGGACGAGCGGCGGAACCATGGCTCACCGTCGGGGAGTCGCGCACAAAAAGCGGTCGTTCCAGGTTGCGTTCGACGCCTCGCCGCCGCGAGGCGTCGAACGCGCGAACTATCGCGCCGCCGGTCGCTCAGAACGTCGGCACCCAGACGCTCTGGGGGAACACGCCGACCATCGCGAGCACCGCGATGAGGAACGTCCCGACCACGATGGCCGCCGCGGGCGGGTCGAAGTGGGTGTCGGCGTGGGCGTAGAACACTCGCTGGATGGCTTCGCCCGCGAGCGCGCAGATCACGCCGAAGACGCCGCCGACCACCAGCGCCGAGAGCAGCGGAATCGCGGCCGCCACCTCCGACGGCGGGGCCTGCGAGACGGCCATCCCGGCCGGCGCGAGCGCGAGCGCCGCCGTGCTCGCCGGAAGACTGATGTGGTGGGTGACCGGAATCTGTTCGACCCCGCAGTTCAGGAACACCAGGCTCGCGGCGCTGATGCCGAACGCGAGGAACGGACTGCCGGTCTTGTACGCGATGAACGCCGCGAGGATGCCGACCACGAAACCGATGGTCGCCACGTTCGCCCACCTGTACTGGTGGGGGAGCCACGGTTCGACCACGAACCGACCGTCGGCGGTCCCGCCGTCGGCGGTCGGTTCGCCGGGTTCGGCGCCGTCCTCCGTCGCGGCCTCGCCGATGATGCGGCGTTCGCCGTCCTCGAACGGCGACATGTCGAAGATGCCGCCGCTGGTGTCGCCGATGAGGTCGTAGCCGAAGACGAGGCGGTGGGCGACCGCCGAGAGCACGACGCCCATCGCGATGGGGTCGTAGGGCATCCCGAACGTCGACGAGAGGACCGTCAGCCAGTAGCCGAGGATACCGAACGCGCCGCCGACCGCGAGCACGTCGGGTTTCGTCCCCTGCGCGAACGCGATGTCCTTCGCGTTGTGGTAGTCGAAGCCCGACTCCATGTAGCCCTTCTTGGCGGCGTAGGCGGCCGCGGCGGCCCCGCCGGCGAAACTGATGGCCGGCGAGAACGGCGCGCCGAACGCGATGGAACCGGTGATGCCGACCGCCGCGAGTTCGCTCGCGGGACCGGAGGTCGCGCCGGCGACCGACTTGCCGATGATGTTCGCCGACTCGCCGGCGATGACCATGAAGCCGGTGAAGATGAACGCCGGGAGCGCGCCGAGCGCCGCGCCGAACGCCCCGCCCGCGAACGCGGCGATGAGCAGTTCGAGCGCCCAGAGGTCCGCGAGCGCCATCAGCTCTCACCCTCGTCGCGGGCCCAGTCGCGCGAGCGTTCGACCGCCTCGGCCCAGCGGTCGTACATCTCGTCGGCCTCCGCGGGGGCCATCTCGGGTTCGAACTCGCGGTCGACCCGCCAGTTGTTCCGGAGTTCCTCGGGGTCGTCCCAGTAGCCGACGGCGAGTCCGGCGGCGTAGGCCGACCCGAGCGCGGTCGTCTCGTCGACCTCCGGCCGGGCGATCTCGGTGCCGATGATGTCGGCCTGAAGCTGACAGAGGAAGTTGTTCTTGACCGCGCCGCCGTCGACTTTCAGGCTCTCTATCTCGATGTCGCTGTCGGCGACCATCGCCTCGGCCACGTCGCGGGTCTGGTAGGCGATGGATTCGAGGGTCGCGCGCACGACGTGTTCGCGCCGGGTGCCGCGGGTCATCCCGACGATGGTGCCGCGAGCGCGCTGGTCCCAGTGGGGCGCGCCGAGGCCGGTGAACGCCGGGACGACGTAGACGCCGTCGGTCGAGTCGACGCTCCGGGCCAGCCCCTCGGTTTCGCCGGCGTCGTCGATGAGCGTCATGTCCTCGAGCCACTCGATGGCCGCGCCCGTGACGAAGATTGCGCCTTCGAGGGCGTACTGGACGGGTTCGCCCGACCGCTGGAAACCGACGGTGGTGAGCAACCCGTGGTCGCTGTCGACGGCCTCGTTGCCCGTGTTCATCAGGAAGAACGACCCGGTGCCGTAGGTGTTCTTGGCGTCGCCGGCGTCGAAGCAGGTCTGGCCGAACAGCGCGGCCTGCTGGTCGCCGAGCGCGCCCGCGACCGGAATCTCGGCGCCGAGGAAGCCCTCGGAGTCGGTGGTGCCGTAGTAGTTTTCGTCGCTGGACGGTCGTACTTCGGGCAGGCAC
Organism: Halorussus vallis; assembly: GCF_024138165.1. Lineage (NCBI taxonomy): Archaea > Methanobacteriati > Methanobacteriota > Halobacteria > Halobacteriales > Haladaptataceae > Halorussus > Halorussus vallis. The sequence goes on from NZ_CP100000.1 coordinate 678,520, forward strand.
GCCTCGGGGACGCCGAACTCCGCGAGCAGTTCGTCGTCCCAGTCCATCTCGTGGATGTTGAACAGCATCGTCCGCGAGGCGTTGGTCACGTCGGTGACGTGCTCGCCCGTGAGGTTGTAGATGACCCACGAGTCGATGGTGCCGAACAGGATGTCGCCGTCGGCCGCCCGCTCTTCGAGGTCGGCGGGGCGGGCGCGCTGGGTCTTGATGGGGTCCGCGTTCTCCAGCAACCACTCGGCCTTGGTCGCCGAGAAGTAGGCGTCGGCCTCCAGCCCCGTCTTCTCGCGGATCTCTTCGACCTTGCCGGACTCCTCGAGTTGTTCGACGCGGTCGGTCGTCCGGCGGTCCTGCCAGACGATGGCGTTGTGGACCGGCTTGCCGGTGTCGGCGTCCCAGAACATCGTCGTCTCGCGCTGGTTGGTGACGCCGAGAGCCGCGAGTTGGTCGGCCGAGATGTCGGCCTTCGCGAGCGCCGACTGGACGACGGTTTCGGTGTTGTCCCAGATCTCCAGCGGGTCGTGTTCGACCCAGCCGGGTTCGGGGTAGATCTGTTCGTGCTTCTCGTAGGCGTTGGCGACGACGGTACCGTCGTGGTCGAAGACCATGAACCGGGTGCCCGTCGTCCCCTGGTCGATAGCGCCGACGTATGTTTCGTTCGTCATGGATGCATCACCGTGGGGTAATCTTCCTGCCAGCCTGACGACACTGCACGCTGTTTACGCACGGTGCCGTTCTACCAGTAAACAATATTGACTTTCGTTATAAAACTTTCGCAGAACTGGTTTTTGGCGTGGAATATGGCCGGTGACACGTCCGAAAAGGACCGGCTCGACGACGTTTACTGAACAGTCGTGAATGGCGGTAAAGTAAAGTGGTCGCGCTCCGATTTCTGAGAAAACGGATGACAGAAACGACGGACGTCCTGATTATCGGCGGGGGGTCGACCGGAGTCGGCATCGCCAGGGACCTGGCGATGCGGGGGGTCGACGTCACCCTCGTCGAGAAAGGGAATCTGACCCACGGGACGACCGGTCGGATGCACGGCCTGCTCCACAGCGGCGGGCGCTACGCCGTCTCGGACCAGGCGAGCGCCCGCGAGTGCATGGAGGAGAACCGCGTCCTCCGGGACATCGCCGCCCACTGCGTCGAGGAAACCGGCGGCCAGTTCGTCCAGTTGGCCGGCGACCCCGACGAGTACTTCGAGGAGAAACTCGAAGGCTGTCGGGACTGCGACATCCCCGCCGAGGTCCTGAGCGCCGAGGAGGCCCGCGAGGAAGAGCCCTACCTCACGAAGGACGTCGAGCGCGCGATTCGGGTGCCCGACGGGGCGGTCGACCCGTTCCGCCTCTGCGTCGCGAACGCCGCGAGCGCCGTCGAACACGGCGCTCGCGTCGAAACTCACGCCGAGGTGGTCGACGTGCTCCGCGACGGCGACCGGGTCCGCGGCGTCGCGGTGCGCCACGACTCCGGGCCGGGCAAGCGCGAACACCGGAAGGCCGGCGAGCGCGAGGAGATAACCGCCCGCCACGTCGTCAACGCGACCGGCGCGTGGGCCGGTCGCGTGGGCGAACTCGCCGGCGTCGACGTGGAGGTCAGGCCCTCGAAGGGCGCGATGGTCGTGATGAACTGCCGGCAGGTCGACACCGTGGTCAACCGGTGTCGGCCCAAGGGCGACGCCGACATCGTCGTGCCCCACGAAACCACCGCCATCCTGGGCACGACCGACGTGGAAGTCGACGACCCCGAGGACTACCCCGAGGAACAGTGGGAGGTCGACCTGATGATAGACGAACTCTCGGAGTTGGTCCCCATCCTCCGGGAGGCCCGGACGGTCCGGTCGTTCTGGGGCGTCCGGCCGCTGTACGAACCGCCGGGCACCGGCACCCAGGACCCGACCGACATCACGCGGGACTTCTTCCTGCTCGACCACGCCGAGCGCGACGGCGTCGCCGACTTCACCAGCATCGTCGGCGGGAAGTTCACCACCTACCGGCTGATGGCCGAGAAGATATCGGACCACGTCTGCGAGAAACTGGGCGTCTCTGCTGACTGCCGCACGGCCGACGAACCGCTCCCTGGAAGCGAGGACTTCTCGGTGCTCCGGGACTACATGGACGAGTTCGGCCTGCGGTCGCCGGTCGGCCGCCGGAGCGTCCAGCGGTTGGGCAGTCGGGCCGACGAGGTGCTGGGGACCGCGGAACCGAACCCGGTCGTCTGCGACTGCGAGGCCGTGACCCGGGCAGAGATTCGCGACGCGGTCAAGCAGTCGGGCACCGACCTCAACGCGGTCCGCATCCGGACCCGGGCGTCGATGGGCAACTGCCAGGGCGGCTTCTGCTGTCACCGGATGGCGGCCGAACTCCACCCCGACTACGACCAGACCCAGGCGTACGCCGCGCTCGACGAACTGTTCGCCGAGCGCTGGAAGGGCGAGCGCCACGCCCTCTGGGGCGAACAGCTCTCGCAGGCCGCGCTCAACTACGCGCTCCACGCGGCGACGATGAACCGGGACCGCGACCCCGCCGCGGTCTCGGACGCCGACGGCGACGAATCGTCGGACGTCGACTTCTCGGCGTTCGATTCGGGCGAGCGAGCGGTCCCGAACCCCGCGACCGACGGCGGTCGCCGGCACGACGGCGACGGAGGCACCCGTGGCGATTGAAGACGACGTGGTGGTGATCGGCGGGGGCATCGCCGGGATGACCGCCGCGCTGGCGGCCGCCCGCGAGGGTGCGGGCGTCCGCCTGCTCGCCCACAAGGAGTCGACGCTCCGGAGCGCGAGCGGACTGGTCGACGTGCTGGGCTACGACGCCGACGAGAACCTCCTGTCGGACCCCTTCGAGGCCGTCCCCGACCTGCCCGAGTCCCACCCCTACCGAACTGTCGGCGTCGAGGGAATCCGCGACGCGCTCGCGCTCTTCGACGACGCGGTCGGCGACCGCTACCGCGGGGGCCACACCGACCGGAACGCGCTCGTGCCGACCCACGGCGGGTCGGTCAAGCCGACCGCCCGCTACCCCGCGAGCGCGGCGGCCGGCCTGGCGAGCGACTCGCGGGACGCCCTGCTGGTCGGCTTCGAGACGGTCACGGACTTCGACGCGCCGCTGGCGGCCGCCCACCTCGAATCGGCGGGCGTCCCGTTTTCGGTTCGGGGGACCGTGATTTCGTTCCCCGGCGACTTCCGGGTCGACGCCAAGGTGACGCGGTACGCCGACGCGCTCGACGCTGACGAGCGCGTCGAGGTCCGCGGCGACGGCTACAGCACGAAACTCCCCGTCCGCGAGGCGCTCGCGGAGGCGGTCAAGCCCCACCTCCGGGGCGCCGAGCGCGTGGGCTTTCCCGCGCTGCTCGGCCAGCACCGCCCGGCCGAGGTGCGCGAGTCGCTCGAAGCCGAACTCGGCGCGGCCGTCTTCGAGGTGCCGATGGGGCCGCCAAGCCTGCCGGGGATGCGCCTCGAAGGCGCGCTCCTGTCGGCCAGCCGTGAGGCGGGCGTGCGGTTCACGACCGGCAATCCGGTGGTGGACTACGAGACGGCGGACGACAGGGAGGGGACCGACCCGGACGGCCGCGTCGCGGCCGTCCGGGTCGAGCGCAACGGCGCGGCCATCCCGTTCCACGCCGACCAGTTCGTGCTGGCGACCGGCGGCCTCGTCGGCAAGGGTATCGATTCGGACCGCGAGGGCGTCGCGGAACCGATATTCGACTGCCGCGTGGCCCACCCGAGCGACCGGTACGACTGGTTCGCCGACGACGCCTTCGGCGACCATCCGTTCGCCCGGTTCGGGGTGGACGTCGACGACGACCTCCGACCCCTCGATTCGGCCGGAGACGCGGAGTTTGCGAACCTGCGCGCCGCCGGGGCGGTCCTCGGCGGCTACGACCTCGCCGCGGAGAAGTCCGGGTCGGGCGTCTCGCTCGCCACCGGGCGGGCGGCCGGACTGGCCGCGGCGCGGGAGGTGACGAACTACTCATGAGTGACGCAGAACAGCCGATAGACCCGAACGACGCGAACGACGTGCGCGAAGAGGAGACGGTCGCGAACGACGAGTTCGAACCGGTGCAGGTGTTCCCCGAGAGCGAGGAGATGGACCTCCGGCCGGGGAGCGACGACTGCTACAAGTGTTCGACCTGCGACACCGAGTGTCCGGTCGCACAGGTCGACGACGACTTCCCCGGACCGAAGTTCCAGGGTCCCGAGCAGTGGCGGCTCAAGCGCAAGGAGGACCAGGACATCGACGATTCGGTGATGTCGTGTTCGAACTGCATGCGCTGTGACTCGGCGTGTCCCTCCGACGTGCCGCTGAGCCAGATGCACAACACCGCCCGCGGGGAGTACGTCGAAACCCAGATGGACAAACTCTCGCGGGAGTACGTCCGCAACCGCATCCTGGCGAACTACCGGACGATGGCCGAGTTGGGCAGTAAGGTGCCGCGGCTCACCAACTTCGTGATGGGCCTGGACGTGACGAAGTGGTTCAACGAGACGGTGCTGGGCATCACGTCCGAGCGGGAGTTCCCCGAGTTCGCCGAGGAGACGTTTCGAGAGTGGTGGCGCGACCGCGGAGGCCCCGGGGTCCGCTCGGAGGACAAGCGCGTCGCGTACTTCCACGGCTGTTACTCGAACTACAACACCCCCGAAGTCGGCAAGGCGATGGTCGAGGTCTTCGAGGCGTTCGGCTACGAGGTCGTCGTCCCGAAACAGCGCTGTTCGGGCACGCCGATGTTCGCCAACGGGATGCTGGAAGACGCCAAGCGCGCGGCGGGCATCAACGTCGAGAACTTCTCGGGGCTAATCGAGGAGGGCTACGACGTCATCGCCTCCTGCACGTCGTGTTCGATGTCGCTCCGCCAGGAGTACCCCGAACTGTTCAGCTACGACGGGACCGCGAGCGTCGCGGCCCACACCTACGAGGCCCTGGAGTACCTCCGCGTCCACGAGGACCTCGAAGGCGCGCTGGCTGAGAGCGAAGTCGACGCCGGGGAATTCGCCTATCACGCGCCCTGTCACGCCCGTAACCAGGGCCTCGACGGGCAGGCTGTCGAGTTGCTCGACCACCTCGACGGCGCGGACGCCGAGGACGTCGGGCCGTCGTGTTCGGGCATCTCGGGCACCTACGGCTGGAAGGACGAGAAGTACGAGACGTCGATGAAGATCGGGGCGGAGATGTTCGAACACATGGAGGCGGCCGACGCCGAGACGGGGATGACCGAGTGTCCGACCTGCGCGATGCAGATGGAACACGGTACCGGCTACGAGATCCGCCACCCGCTCGAAGTGCTGGCCGACGCGCTGGTCGACGAGAGGAGCGACTGAGGAGCCATGAACCTCGAAGAGCGAATCGCGCGACGACAGACCACGCGGGACGACGACCTGGTCGTCGACCGGAACGTGCTGAACCCCGCGGTCCACCTGCCGGACCCGGTCGGCCGCGGCCCCGTCCTCGAACGACTGCTGGACGCGCTCGACCCGGTGTTCGACCGGCGGGTCCCGCCGGACGTCGCGATATACGGTCCGAAGGGCGCGGGCAAGTCGGCGCTCGTGAGCGCGCTGTTCGCCGGCCTCGACGAGCAGGTAGGCCGACAGCGACAGGGCATCGGCACGACCACCCGCGCCGGAACCGCCACCGACACGGTGCAGTTCGTCCACGTCGACGCCTACGGACTCACCAGCGAGTTCCGGTTCTACCACGCGCTACTCGACGCGGTCGTCGCCGAGTCGGTCCCGCGCCGTGGCGTCGGGACTGAGACGCTCCGCGACCGCGTCGCCGAGGAGTTCGCCTCCCCGACACGGTCGGCCGTCGTCGCCGCCGACCACCTCGCGGAGGGGGATTCACCGTCGGCCGCCGACGTCCGCGGGTGGCTCGAACCGGTCGAGGACGCCGTCGCGTTCGTCGCGGTCGGTCGAACGGTGCCCGACGAGTGGACCGCCGAGACGGTCCACGTGCCCGCCTACCGCCAGCACGCGCTCGTCGACGTCCTGACCGAACGAGCCTCGCGGGGGCTGACCAGCGGCGCACTCCGCCACGGCCAGGCCCGGCGAATCGCCGAGTGGGCCAGCGGCGACGCCCACGACGCGCTCGCCGCGACGTTCGTCGCGGCCGACCGCGCCGCCGCCGACGGCGTCGACCGCATCCGGGCGCGCGACGTCGACGACGGCATCGACGACGTGCCGACCGACGGCGTCCACCTCGGGCGCGTCCTCACCCTGCCGGAGAACCGCAGGCGGGTTCTCGCGGAACTGCTGGCGCTCGACGCCGCGCCGTCCATCGACGAGGCGGCGACCGCCATCGCGGAGCGCTCGGACCTGTCCGCCGGCACCGTCAAGCGGTTCCTCTACGAACTCGCCGAAATCGGCGTCCTCGAACGGCTGCAGACCGACGGGAGCGACGGGAGCGGCCGCCGTCCCAGTCGCGTCGAACCCCGCTTCCCGACGCTCCCGTTCCGGCGGGTCGACGGGGAGCGTCGAGGAGAGTAGGCGGTCGAGCGACGGCCGGCGTCGAAGTCGAGACGTCGGGTTTCTGCCGACCGGCGAAGGCCGAGAAGGACCGACCGGTCGCGGTCGGCCTATAAGTTCCCGGAGGGCGAAGCCGCGCCCATGCGACGACTCCGGGTGACCTTCTACGCATCGGACGTTGAGGTCCACCCGCTCCACACCCTGCTCGCCGAGCGGGCGTACGTCGAGTCGGCCCAAATGGTCCACTGGAACGCGGCGGGCGAGACGCTCACCCACGTCTTCCGGGTCGAGGGCGACCGCGAGCGGTTCGCGGCGGAACTGGCCGAGATGCCCGAGGTGTGCTCGTTCGACCTGACGCCGGTCGAGGGCGAACGTTTCTACGCCTACGTGCGCGCCGAGACGACGCCGCTCCAGCGCGAGATGTTCCGGACCTACGAGGAGGGCGGCCTGGTCGTCACCTCGCCGCTCCAACACACCGACGGCGGCGGGGTCAGCTTCGACGTGGTCGGGACCCCCGCGGCGCTCCAGGCCGCGTTCGAGTCGGCGCCCGACGGCGTCCGGGTCGACGTCGAACGGGTCGGCGGGTCGGGTGCAGACGGGGCCGACGCCGCGCTCGGCGCGCTCTCGCCGCGACAGCGCGAGGCGGTCGCGGCCGCTCTCGAACTCGGCTACTACGACGTCCCCCGGACCGCGAGCAGCGAGGCGGTCGCCGAGCGACTGGACTGTGCGCCGAGCACCGCGGCCGAACACCTCCGGAAGGCCGAGTCGAACGTCCTCCGGGCGCTGTTCGAAGGAGAGTGAGCGTTCTCCGCGTCAGTCGTTCCGCGGCGCGGGCGCGGGGTCGGTCGGCGACTCGCCGCCGTACTCCAGGTCGTCGGTGTAGTGGTCCACCAGCAGGACCGCCGCCGCGCCGACGACGGCCGCGAGGACGACGGCGACGGCCCGACTCGCGGGCCACGCCCCCGGCGCGCCGAGGACCTTCGCGGCGGGGAACCGGAGCGCGCCGACCATCAGCGCCACGAGGAACGTCAGCGTCACCTCGTGGTGCTCTTCGAGCGCCCACTCGACGACCCGCGAGAACGTGAGGATGCCGACCGCGGCGCCCGCGACGAACGAGACGACGCTGACGAACGGGCCGACCGCGTCCGAGACGGGGCCGCCCCGTACGACCCCCACGGCGGCGTCGATGAAGCCGTGGAGCGTCTCGGACATGAACGTGTACTGGCCAAGCAGGATGAGCAGGAACGACCCCGAGACGCCGGGGAGTATCATCGCGCAGATAGCGAACGCCCCGGCGACGAACAGCACGACCGGCGAGTGGGGGACGCTCGCCGACGCCGAGATGCCTGCAACGAAGAACGCGAGGAGGAAGCCGACGACTGCGGCGGCCTGCTCGCCGCGCGTGTCGAGGCCGACCTCGCTCCAGAGGACGACCGCCGAGGCGGCGATGAGGCCGAAGAAGAAGGCGTACAGCATCGCCGGGTTGGAGTTCTTTATCGCGAGCACCGCGCCGGTCACCGCCACGACGGCGGTCATCACGCCCGCGCCGAGGACGACGAGGAACCCGACGTCCATCTCGCGGAGGAGGTCGACCACGCGGCCGCGGGCGTCGGGGTCGTAGGCGCGCGGCAGGTCGACGAGCACGTGGGGGTCGAACGCCGCGATAGCGCCCACCAGTCGCTCGTAGATGCCCGTGATGAGTGCGATGGTCCCGCCGGAGACGCCGGGGACGGCGTCGGCGGCGCCCATGAACAGACCCTTGAGGTAGATGGCGAGCCACTCTCGGAGGTGGCCCGGGGAGGAAGCGTCTGACATTCGAGTGGGGCTACACCGACGGAGCGGAAAACAGTTCGGCTTTGGGGTTCGGGTGGCGTCTCGTCTTGTTGGCACTGAAATCGGGTACCGTCGCTGTAGTTGTGAGCAACCGCGACCGCAACTGCGACCGCCACGGCATCTGCGACTGCGACTCACACGACTCAAATGAGGACCGCAACCGCCACCGCGACATGGTTACCGTAACTGCAACCGCCACGGCTACAGCGACCGCTACTCACACGACGCAACTGAGGACCGCAACCGCCACCGCACCGCCTCAGCCACACGCCTCCCCAGCCGATTCCCTCACTCGCGCCTGACGGCGCCCGTTCGGTCATCCACCGTCAGAGCTTCGCTCTGACGAGCCTTCGTTCACTGCGTTCACGAAGACCTCGCGCAGAGAAGGCGCGACCCCAAACCGCGGGGTCGCGCCAGCGCGCGCCGATTCGGTGGCGAAGATAGCGCACTCGAAGGTCACGAGGATGCGCGAGGTGCGGCTGCCAGGGTGTGAATCGCCTACGAAGAAAATTCGAAAAAGCCGCGTTCTCGGTCAGTCGCGAGACGCGACGACCGCCGCGGCGCCGAACGCGCCGACCAGACCGGCGCGGAGGGGCGTCGTCTCCTCGCGGTCGGGGAGCGCGTCGGCGGGCGTCGGCTTCGCCTTTGCCGACTCGGCGCTCGGCGCGCCGAGCGCCGACGAGTTGTTCGTGGCCGCCGAGCCGTTACCGGTCGGCGCGGTGCCGTTTCCGGCCGCGGTCGAGTTGTCCGCACTCGGCGCGGTCGAGTTGCCGGCACCAGGGGCCGACTCGTTCGCTGGCGGCGCCGAGGAGTTGTTCTGCGACTGGTTCTGGTTCGGCGGCGTGTAGGTCGTCGGGGTGAGCTTCACGTTCACCGGCTTCTGGCTCTCGCCGATGACCTGGGCTTCCGTCACCTGCGCCGTGGCGTTCTGGTAGTGGAGCGTCCCGTTCTGCCAGTTACCCTGGGTGGTGAACTGGTACGGGCCGACCGCCTGTACGCTGACGTTGGTGTAGCCCTGTTTCGGCCCCCAGTTGTCGTAGCCGGTGGTTGAGTACGGCAGCGTCATCGTGAACTTCCCGTCCGCACCGGTCTTGGCCTGCTGGCGGTAGGTGAACGTGCCGTTCTGGCCGACCGGCGACATCCGGACCTGCGCGGTGACCGTCGTGTTCTTCGGGCCGGTGCCCTGGACCGTCGCGCCGGGCACGCGCTCGAACGTCTTCACCCACGAGGGCGAGGTCATGAACATCTCGCGGGGGTTGATGCCCGCCTGCTGGAGCAGGCGCGCCTCGCCCTGGAGCGTCCGGAGGTAGCTCTGGGAGCTAGTGCCGGAGGCCTTGCTCTGCTTGACGATGCGGTAGTGGTTGAGCGCCGGAATCCGCTCGTTCGGGAACGGACCGATGCCCCCGATCTGGGCCGAGCCGTCCTGCTGGACGAACTGACGAGCCTGCTTCATCGTCGGGAACTTCCGGACGACCGTGCTGTTGGCGCCCTGGTCCTCCTGGACGAACTTCGAAGCGTTCGCGCCGGAGATGCGGTCGTAGTCGACCACGTACGGCCGCGGTTCGACCGCGCTCCCGTGGTAGAGGTAGAGCCGAACCATCTGGCTCTGGTAGTAGCTCTGGTCCTTCATCAGGAACGACACCCGGGGCTGGTTCTGCTGGAGGCCGCTGTAGACGTAGGTGTAGAAGTCCCAGTTCGAGACGTTCGGGTTGAACACCGTCGGCGCGGAGAACTTCGAGGTCGGCTCGATCATCTTCCAGTCGACCATCACGTAGCGGGTGTCCTCCTGGTTCTCGCCGAGTCGCTGGATGATGTTGTTGGCCCGCGTCTCGTTCTGGGCCAGCAGGTACTTCGCGGCGGTGTCTGCGCCCTCCTGGAACGGGTTGGCGTTCGGAATCCGCTCGCCTTCGACCGTAATCCAGTGGCCGTAGTCCCACCACGACATGACGCCGTAGGACCCCTTCGGGTAGGAGAAGTCGCCGTCCTGCTGGTGGTAGGTGCCGTAGTAGTCCATCTTCGCCTCGTTGTTGGCGTTGGCGTAGTCGCCCTCCGAAGGCGTGCTGTTCGCCAGCCAGTCGAGGCTGCCGTCCCACTTCGTTATCGCGCCGGGTTGGGTGTTCTGGCCGGTGGTGACGGCGGTCGTGGTCTTGTCGATGAACGGGTTACCGCTGTTGCCGATCTGGGCCGGGAACACCAGCACGGGCGTCATCAACAGCACCACGAGCAGCACCGTGACGACCTGCGTCCCGTTGATGTCGGACAGCGAGTCGCGACTCGGCAGGTTCGCCCACGAGAACACCTGCCCCACGAGGTAGGCGTTCAGCACCGCGACCGGCACCGCGAGGTAGTAGTTGAACCGGACCTGCGTGAACGCCGCGGCGATGAGGAACGCGAACCACACGAGCACCAGGAACTTCTCGGCGCTGTGGTCGTCGTCGCGGAACGCCCGCCAGACCATCCAGAGGCCGGCCGCGATGGCGGTGAACAGCATCAATCCGTACTCCTGGATGATGATGTCGTACCACGCGATGCCGTACTGGGGCTGGGCCCGCGAGAGGAACGGCTGGGCCTCGCCGATGGTCCGGGTCGCGGCGTTGGTTTCAAACCCGATGACGCGGATGACGTTGTTCCGAATCAGGCCGAAGAACTTCGGTGCCGCGAGCGCGACGACGCCGGCGATGGCGACGATGATACCGCCGATGGCCGCCGGGTAGAGCCGCGAGTCGAGGTCGCGGGCGTCCCACTCGCGGGCGAGCCACGCCATGAAGGCGCACCCGGCGGCGACGCCGAACGCGAGGACTGGCTGGAGCGGCGAAAACTTCGTCGGACTCGGATTCAGCGTGCCGAGCGGGACGAGCAACAGCAGGCCCGTCACGGTCATGCTCACCGCGCCGGTGATGGCGAGGTGGTCGGGGCTGACCCCGCGGAGGTAGTCGGCCGAGAGCTTCAGCATGAAGAAGACGCCGAAGATACCGATGAGGAGCACGCCCGGCGGCCACGTCCACAGGTACAGCGCCGTGGCGACGCCGGCGAGGACGGCGTAGCCGAGCGGCCGACGCAGTGACGCGAAGTCGCGGTCGGCGAGCAGTTCGTAGACCGGTCGCTCGCGCTCGGCGACGGTGAGCGCGACCATCATCGCCAGCACCGCGAACGTCATGAACAGCGGTTCGGCGATGTTGTGGTCGGCGAAGCCGACGAGGCCGCGCCGGAGGAAGGTGCCGGGCAGCAGCGCCAGCACGACGACGCCGAACAGTCCGCCGAGTCGTCCGGCGAGGCGCTTGCCGACGAAGTACGTCGGGACGGCGACCAGCGCGCCGAACACCGCGGGCGCCACCAGAAGGGTCTTGGCGATCAGCTGGTTCGACGGGTCGCCGAGGCCGACTATCAGCGCGGCGGTGGCGATCAGTTGGTCGTACAGCGTCCCGAACTGGCCGACGCTGGTGCCGAACGGGAAGTAGGTCCACGGGTCGTACGGCATCGTCTTCGGCCAGTTGTGGACCGTGTAGGTTACTTGCCGGAAGTGATACCACGCGTCGTTGCCGGAGAAGAATATCTCGCCGCCTTTGGTGAACTTCTCGAAGGCCTGGAGGCGCACCCACAGCATGAACACCATGGCGGCGCCCAACACGGGGACGTGATACCAGTCTTCGAACGCGTCGAGGACCGACCCGACCGTATCGGTGGAGTCCTCGACCTGCTCAGTCTGCTGGCTCATTGAATTGAGAAACTGCCAAAACGCGCATAAGCCTTATGAATTGAACACGTGGCCGGAAACGAACCTGTCCTTGGTCAGTTGGATTCCGCCGTGGAACTCTGCCGACGGGCGGTCCCGCCGACCATCGTCCGCGGTCAGATGCCGTAGCCGCGACGACAACGCCGCCTCAGGGGAGCATCTGGTTTCGTAAATCCCGGACGACGCCGCGGGCGTCGAGGCGGATACGCTCGCTCAACATCAGCAGGACGGCGAAGTACGTCGCACCGCCGACGGCGAGCACCGCCGCGAGGCGGAGCGCGCCGTGCGCGCCGCCGAGTTCGAGGGTGACGGCGTAGACGACGGCGGTCATCGCGAGCATGGCGACGACCTGTCGGCCCACGTCCGCGACCGCGGCGGGCGAAACCGGTTCGTCGAGGAGGTAGAACAGCGTGGCGACGCTCGCGCCGAACGAGAACACCGTGGCCCACGCGACGCCCCACGAGTCGTAGAGGTCCGTCAGCGGAATCGCCGTCAGGCCGTACACCGCGATGAGCAGGAACCCGCTCATCGCGTACACCCGCGGCCGGTCGGTGCCGAGGAAGAACTTCTCCAGGCCCTCGCGGTAGCCGTTCATCAGGTTCGCTATCGCCAGAACCGGAATCAGCGAGTTCGCGAGTCCGACCGCGCCGACCACCGGGAGGACGGTCGTTCCGGCGGCCGTCCCGTAGAGGGTCAACAGCAGGTCGTTGCCGATTATCGCGCCGCCGCCGACGACCGGGATGGCGAACAGGCCGGCGTAGGTGAGGATGGCCCCGAGGAGGTAGGTGGTCTCCTCGTCGTTGCCCTCGTCGGCGTGGACCGACACCTGCGGGAGCGCGACCTGCGCGAGCGCCGAGGAGAACAGCATCGACGCCTCGGTGAGGGTGAAGACGTTCTTGTAGACGCCGGTCACGCCGGTGCCGACGAACTGGCCCAGCAGGATGTAGTCCGCGTGTTTGAACAGTTGACTCGAGACGCTCTGGACGTAGGAGTACTTCGAGTAGTCGAGGAACTCCCGGAACATCGACCGCGAGGGGCGGGCCGGAATCACCCGCGCGAACCCGAAGAACGAGACGCAGAAGGTCAGGAACTGACCGACGATGAGCCCCCAGATGAGCCCGTAGACGCCGAATCCGGCGACCACGAGCGCCGCCTGAATCGGGACGATGAGCGCGTACCGCCCGTTCTCTATCGCGCCGACGAGCGCGACCCGCTGTTTCCCTTCGAGGAACGCCCCCGAGAGGCGGTAGAGCCCCCACGTGAGCACGCCGAGCGGGACGAGCATCGCCGCCTCGGTGTGGAGGATACCGTTGAGGTACCCCCGGAGGGGTGCGACGACGGCCGTCAGGATTCCGACGCCCCCGAGGAGTATCAGCGTCGCGCTCGCGAAGTGCCGCGCCTCGGCCCCGCCCTCGCTCACGTTCTTGACCAGCACCGGAAACAGCCCGAACGTCGCGAGGTTGGCCGCGATCATCTGCATCCCGAGGAAGATGGAGTAGACCCCGATGCCGTCGAAGCCGAGTTCGCGCGTGAAGAAGATGGTCCCGAGGAACCCCAGAAGCGTCCCCAGGACGTTCGTGACGAACCGCTTGGAGATTTCCGCGCCGACCTTCATACGAGCCTACTCCAGGTACCCCAGTTCGCGGAGTCGGTCCTTGACCTCGCCCTCCTTCTCGTCGTCCCCGACGACGCCGCCGGCGGTGACGGCGTCGGCGCCGACGAACTCGTAGGTTTCGGGTTCGCGTTCGGCGGGGTCGCTCCCCTCGGCGAACACGTCGAGGACCTCGCCCGTCATCGACTCGGGCAAGCGGTAGCCGAGCGCGTGGAGCACCGTGGGCGCCACGTCGGTGATGGTCGCGCCCTCGATTTCGCCGGTCCGGAACGAGGGGCCGCGCGCGAGGAAGATGCCCTCGCGAGCGTGGCCGCTGGTGTCGACCTCGAACAGCGGTTCGTCGACGTCGAACCGCGAGGAGGCGTGGACCTCCGGCGTCTCGATAATCATGGCGAGGTCGGGCGTGTGCGGCCCGCCGCGGTCGAGGCGCTCGAACCGGACGTCGAGGTCCGCGTCGGCGGCGGCCTCGCGGAGCGCCGACTCCGCGCGACCGCACACCCGGTCGACCTCGGCGGGGTCGTCGGCCAGCGCGTAGACGAGCGTCGTCTTCTGGCCGACGTCGGCGACGGCCTCGGTGCGGTTCCAGTCGATGCGGCCCTTGCTCAGGGCGTTGTCGAGTCCGAGGTGGTCGCCGGTCGGCACGCCGGTGAGCGCGCTCTCGGGGACGAGTTTCCGGGCCAGCGTCAGCAGTCCGACCCTGCCGAGAACGTCGCTCGCGACGTCGCGGGCGGTACCCATCGCTTCCTTCTTGGCGTCGCCGGACTCCGAGAGGGTGACCAGTCCCGCACGGCGAAGGACGAGGTTCGCCGCGAACTTCGCGCGAACCTTCTCGAAGCCGTGGTCGCTCATCACGACGAGGTCCTCGTCCTCGTGGGCGTCGAGGAACTCCCCGAGTCGCTCGTCGACGCGCCGGTAGACCTCGAACAGCGGATTGTCCGGGGAGGCTGGCGGAGTGGCGTCGGGCCCCCAGAAGTGGTGGGCCACACGGTCGGTCGCGCGAATCAGTCCCACCGCGAGGTCCGGGTCCTCCTTTTGGATGAAGTGTTCGAACCCCTCGAATCGCTTGTCCACGAGTTCGAGGCTCAGGTCCACGTAGTCGCGCGAGTCGGTCGGCCGGTCGTTGCGAAGTTTGTAGCCGTCGACGAGGTCGGTGAGTTCGTCCCACCGCTCCGGCGGGTGGGCGTACTCGTCCTTGTACTCGGGGGCGGCGGCGATTATCGTGCCGTCGATGGCCTGCCAGGGGTACGAGCCCGGGATGTTGAACACGACCGACCGACCGCCCTGGTCGTCGACCGCGTCCCACATCTTGCCGGGGACGAACTCGTCGTGGCTCAGGTCGTTCCGCCGAGTCTCGCGGTTGAAGTGGGTGAACCCGTACATGTCGAGCGTCGGCGGCGCTCGTCCGGTGGCGAACGCGGGCCACGCGGGGACCGTGATCTCGGGAACCGTACTTTCGAGGTCGCCGTGGACGCTCTCGTCCAGCAGGCGCTCGAACGCGGGAAGTTCCCCGGCTTCGACCCACGGCTCGATGAGCGAGAACGTCGCGCCGTCGAGTCCGAGGAGTATCATGTGCGCCGGGACGGGGTCGACCGCTAAAAGGGGTTTGGTCCTACTCCAGGTAGCCCAGGTCCGAGAGCCGCCGAGCCACGTCGCCGTCCTCGGTCGACTGCTGGGCCGCCGGTTCGTACTCGGGGTAGGCCGTCGGTTCGACCGAGTCGACGGCCGCCAGCGTCTCGCCGTCCATCTCCTCGTCGGGGGCGACGCCCAGCGTCGACAGCACCGTCGGCGCGACGTCGAACAGGTGCGCGCCCGAGAGGTCGGCGTCCGGAGAGACGCCCTCGCCGGCGACGGCGACGACGCCCTCCAGTTTGTGGTTCCACGGTTCGGGGTCGCCGAACCGCTCGCCGACCAGCGCCGACAGCGAGTGGTCGAAGTCGGCGGGAATCGCCAGCACGTCGACCGCCTCGTCGGCGTAGGGGCCGCTGATGTGCTCCTCGCGCGGGACGACCTCGTCGAAGACGGGGCGTCCCTCGGGCGTGGTCGCGGTCGTCAACAGCGAGATGATCTCGTCGCGGACGCCCTCGTACTCGCTCTCGGGAACCACGCCGTCGGGGTCGCGACCCTCGACGTTCAACCGCACGCCCAGTTCGGACGGCGAGCGCAGGTACGCCTTCGACCGGCGGAAGTCCACGGCGTCGCTGGCGGCGAACACCGCACTCACGGGCACGTGTCTTCCGACGAACTCGGCGAGGCCGAGCCGTTCGAGCGCGGCCTTGCCCCGCTGGTAGGTCAGGCCGAATCGGGCGGCGGTCGTGGCGATTCGTTCGAGGAGGTCCGTCTCCGAATCGCCCCGGCCGTCCTCGGTCAGTCGCTCGTCCTTTATCTGGAACCACGAGGGGACGCCTTGGCCCTCGGTCGTCGTCTCGACCGCGCCCGCATCGCGCAGGAACTGGTTAATTCGAAACTCGTAGCCGTCGTACTCGCCCATGCCGTGGTCACTGGCGACGACCACGGTGTCCGGGTCGCACTCGTCGAGAATCATTCCGACTTGCTCGTCGACGCGCCGGTAGACCCGCCGGACCTTCTCGTTGTCGCCGGGGAAGTCGTGGAACACCGCGTCGGTCTTCTGGAACTGGACGAACCCGAAGTCGGGGTCGGACTCCTCGGCGAGGTACCGGAACGCCTTCCCCCGCATCTC
Organism: Halorussus vallis; assembly: GCF_024138165.1. Taxonomy (NCBI): domain Archaea; kingdom Methanobacteriati; phylum Methanobacteriota; class Halobacteria; order Halobacteriales; family Haladaptataceae; genus Halorussus; species Halorussus vallis. The sequence goes on from NZ_CP100000.1 coordinate 694,850, forward strand.
GGTGAGTTCGAGGTAGTCTTCGAACTTCGCGTCGCCCGCCCGCTCGTCGGTTTCGCGGCGAGCGTACACGCGGTAGTCGCCGACGGCCTCGCGCACGTCGTCCAGGACGCCCGCGGGGTGACACGGCGGATTCTCGGGGGCGAGATAGCCGGGGATGACGGCGCCGTCTATCTCTGGCGGCGGACTCGTCACGGGCGCGTTGACGACGACGCTCGTCAGTCCTGCCTCGTCGAGGTACTCCCAGAGGGTTCGCCGTCGGACGTCGGTCGCGTTGACGATGTCCCAGTCGTAGCCGTCGAACCGCAGGAAGTCGAAGACGCCGTGCTTGCCGGGGTTCGTCCCGGTGTACAGCGACGGCCACGCGCTCGCGGTCCACGGCGGAATCTGGGATTCGAGGGGACCGGCCGCGCCCTCCTCGAAGAGCGACCGGAGGTGCGGCAGTTCGTCGTCCTCGAAGAGCGGTCGGAGGACCGGAAAACAGGCCGCGTCGAGTCCGACCAGTAGCGTCTGCATGTCTGGGTCCAACCGACGAAACCGCTTAAAGCTGCTTTTCCTCCGTCGCCGCGGCGGTTCGCGGGCGTCGCTATTCGAGGTATCCCAGTTGGCGGAGGTTCCGCTCGACCCCCTCGCTGTAATCGGCGTCGCCGTCGCCGCCGGCGCCGTCGAACTCCGCGCCGAGCGTCGAGACGAGGCGGTCGCGGAGGTCCTCGACCACCGCCGGGTCGGGGTCGTCCACGACCGTCTCGCCGGGGAGTTCGTAGAGGCGTTCGCTCCCGTCCGACCGCAGTTCGAACCGGTACTCCTCGGTGCGGACCGACTTCCGGCCGAGTTCGAACTCCCGGCGCGTGGCGGCCGACACCTCGGCGGCGGCCTCCCGGTCGGCGAGGTCCGAAGGCGCTTCCGCGGCGAAGACGGCGTCGCGGCGCTCGTCGCCGAACAGTGAGTGCCCGCGCGTCTCCGGTGCGTCGAGGTCGCAGAGGTCACAGAGCGTCGCGAACACGTCGACGTGAGAGACGAGGTCGTCGCGGCGCTCGCCGGCGGGGACGCCCGGACCGGCGACGACGAACGGGACGCGCGTCAGTTCGTCGTAGAGGAAGTTGCCGTGGTAGAGTCCGCCGTGTTCGCCAAAGAGTTCCCCGTGGTCCGAGGTGAGGACGACGACGGTGTCCTCCAGCAGTCCCTCGCGCTCGAACCACTCGAAGAAGGCGTCGAGTCTATCGTCGAGGTACGCGAGCGACGCCGCGTACCACGCCTTGAGCGCGTCGAGTTCGGTGGCCGAGAGCGATTCGCGGTCCTCGAAGTACCGCATGGCGATACTGACCGACCCGGCCCCGTCGGCCGCCGCGAACAGTCGGTCGTCGTCCACGTCGTCGTGGTCGAATCGCCCCGGTGAGTCGAGCAACTCCTCGACCAGCGGAACCGCGGGTCGGGAGAGTTCGGGCGTCGCGGCCCGCTTGTACGGCCGCGGCGGGTCGTAGGGCGCGTGGACGGTCGTCACGTTCGCCATCGCGAAGAAGGGCTCGGCGGAACCGCCGAGCCAGTCGCGCAGGCGGTCGAACTTGATTTCGGTGTAGTAGTCGTTGCCCCGCCGGAGGAGTCGCAGGAAGTCGTTCCTGACGAGCGGGTCGGTCACCAGTTGCCGGAAGAACGCCGGCGACGGCCGCTCGGCCACTTCCTCGTACACCTCGTAGTACTCCTCGAAGCCGCGGTCGAGTCCGGTCGCCGAACCCATCTTGGCCGGGCCGGGGATGCCGTAGGTTCGGTAGCCGCGGTCGGCGAACCACTCCGCGAGCAGCGGGACCGACTCGGGCATGGTCGGCCACGCGCCCTCGAATCCGGTTTCGGGCGGGTAGAGCCCGGAGAACAGGGTTCCGTGGGAGGGCGGCGTCCACGGGCCGACCGCGAAGGCGTTCTCGAAGACGGTCCCGCGGTCGGCCACCCGGTCGAAGGTCGGCGTCTTCACGGGGAACGCCCCTTCGTAACAGGTGAGCGCGTCGGCGCGGAGTGTGTCGAAGACGAGAAGCAGGACGTTCGGGCGGTCGGGCATACTCGTTTCGAGGTCCTCCGGAGAATAAATGCTTTAGCTTCGCCGCCGTCGAACGGGGGTTTTAAACGGTCTGCGGCCGCCCCCACCGACATGGACCCCGACGCCGTCCGCGTGGCGATGCTCCACCAGGACCCGCACCCGGCCCACCGCGGTTTCGCCGAGGCGGTCGGCGCCGACCTCGTCGACTACCACCGCCTCGGCGCGGGACCGTTCGAGGGTACCGTGGCCGAGGACGCCCTCAACGGTCTGGCGTACCCGAACTACGACGTCTACCTCGTGGAGGGGTCGCGGCCGCTGTACGCCGCGCTCGCCCGTCGGTTCACCCGCGGGGGGAAGTTGGTCTACCTCTGTGCCGACCACGGCCTCTACGAACTCGGCAGCGCCGACTTCGAGGGCGACTCGCTCGCGAAATCCCTCGTCGGGAAGTTCGGCACCCCGGCGGTCAGAGCGGTCGGCCGCCGCGGCATCGACGGCGTCGTCGCGGTTTCGGAGTTCGCCGCGGAGTTCACACGCCCGGTCGTCGGTCCCGACGCGCCGATAGAGGTCGCCCACCCGTTCATCCAACCGGAGAACTACGAGGCGCTCGGCGACGCGGACCCCGACCTCGACTCGAACGTCGCGGTGACGGTCGCTCGCCCGTGGCGGTACAAGGGCGTCGACATGCTGGTCGAAGCGTGGCCCCGCGTCCGCGAGGAGTTCCCCGACGCCGAACTCCACGTCGTCGGCGGCGGCCACCCCGAGTCGTACGGCGAGACGCCGGGCGTCAGAGTTCGGGGCTACGTCGAGGATCTCGCCGACGCGTTCGCCCCGGCGTCGCTGTTCGTTCAACCCTCGCGGATGGACACCTTCCCCGTCAGCACCCTCGAAGCCATGCGGGCCGGACTGCCGCCGCTGGTCACCCGAACGACCGGGACGCGCTCGGAGGCGCGGGAGATCGACGAGTCGCTCGTCGTCGAAACCAACACCTACGCGCTCTCCCGCGGCGTCCGGGAGTACTTCCACCGTGACGCCGACGAACGCCGCGAGTTCGCCGACCGCGCTCGCGAACGCGGCGCTCGGTTCGACCCCGCCTCGCGGAAGGCGGCGTTCCGCAAGGCGTTCCGGCGAGTTCTCAAAGCACTTTAATCTCGGCGGGGCGAGTACCCGCACATGACCGTCTACGTCGTCGGCCTCGACGGGGCCGACTGGTCGCTGCTGCGGCCCTGGGCCGAGGAGGGCCACCTCCCGGCGTTCGCCCGCGTGCTCGACGGCGGCGTCGCGGGCGACCTCCGGAGCACCCTCCCGCCGGTCACCTTCCCGGCGTGGAAGTGCTACTCGACGGGCAAGACCCCCGGCAAACTCGGCGTCTACGAGTGGTTCGCCTACGACCGCGCGACGAACGAGATATCGGCCAACGACGCGAGCGACTTTCGCTCCCGGGAGTACTGGGACGTCCTGGCCGAGAGCGGCCGGCGAGCGGGCGTGGTCAACATGCCGACCACGCATCCGCCGAAGATGGACGCCGACGCCCCCGAAGGCGTCCTCACTATCGCCGGGAGTCCCGCGAGCGAGCGCAAGCGGTTCACCAGCCCCGAGTCGCTGAAGGACGAACTGCTGGCCGAGATTCCCGACTACCGGGTCAAGCCCGACCTCGTGCTCGACCAGGCGACCCCCGACGAACTGGTCGCGGAGGCCCGGTCGCTGTTCGAACAGCGGTTCGCGGCGGCGACGTGGCTCGCCGACGAGAAGGACTGCGACCTCGTCCACACCACGCTCTTCGCGACCGACACCCTCCAGCACCGGCTCTGGGACCGCCCGGAGAAGCTTCGCGCGGCGTACGAGCGCGTCGACGAACTCCTCGGGGACCTGCTGGACCGCGACGACGCCGAGGCCGTCTTCCTGATGAGCGACCACGGCTTCACCGGAATCGACGAGATCTTCCTCGTCAACCAGTGGTTGCTCGAACGCGGCGACCTCGCGGTCGAGGAGTCCGAGTCCCGGGACCTGCTGGCGACCATCGGATTGACCGAGGAGCGACTGAAGCGACTGGTCGGCGAACTCGGCCTCGTCGGCCTCGCCCAGTCGCTCGTCCCCGAGTCCGTCCAGCGGTTCTTCCCGAGCGAGAGCGGCCGCGTGGCGATTCAGGACGCCGCCATCGACTGGTCGCGGACGAAGGCGGTTTCGCTCGGTCGCGGTCCGGTGTACGTCAACCGCGGCGCCTTCCCGGACGAGGCGGCGGCCGACGAGTACGCCGCGGCCCTCGCGGCCGACCTCGAATCGCTCGAAACGCCGGCGGGCGACCCCGTAGTCGCGGAGGTTCACGACCCCGCCGAAATCTACACCGGCGACCGCGCGCGCGGCCCGGACCTGGTGGTCGAGTACGCCACCGGCGTCGACGCGCCGGAAGCCATCGGCGGAGGCGTCTTCGGCGAGACGACCGAGTGGCTGGCGACCCACCGCCGGTCGGGCGTGTTCGCCGCGCTGGGCGACGGCGTCGGAACCGGAACCGCCGACCTCGACCTCTACGACCTCGCGCCGACCCTGCTCCACTACCTCGGGGCGGCGGTCCCGGAGGACGTCGACGGCGAGGTGCGCCGCGACGCGCTGGCCGGCGAGGCAGCCGAGCGCGACGTCGAGTACGGCCCGCCGACGGCGACCGAAGCGGCCGGGGCGGGCGCCGGCGAGGAAGTCGAGGACACGCTGCGCGAGTTGGGGTATCTGGAGTGATTCGACATACCCAAATAGTAGCCCGAGCACCACTCGCGGTGAGATTCGAATGACGTTCGGCGACTGGCTCTCGGACACGCGCGAACGCGTCGGCCGTGACGGCTCCCAAGGGATGAAAGAGAGCCTTCGAGAGCTGTGGGTCGGTGCGCTCCGGCGAACCGACGGCCTCTATTCGGGCGGCGAACACGTCTTCGAACGCGATTGGGACGTACTGATTCTGCTCGACGCCTGTCGGGTGGACCTGATGCGCGAGGTCGCCGACGAACACGCCTTCCTCGACGGTCCCGATACGCTCACCTCCGTCGGCAGTTCTTCGATACAGTGGATGGAGCGGACCTTCACCGAGGAGTACGCCGAGGAGATGCGCGAGACGGCGTACGTCACGGGCAACCCGTTCAGCAAGCGCGTTCTGAGCGAGGACGACCTCCTCGCGCTCGACGAAGTGTGGCGCTACGGCTGGGACGACGAAACCGGCACGATTCCCGCGCGGAACGTCACCGACCGGGCCATCGCCGCTGGCCGCGAACGCGACGCCGAACGGCTGATCGTCCACTACATGCAACCGCACTTCCCGTCGGTTCCCGAACCGCTCACCGACGGCATGAACGCGGACACGCTCGGCGACGGCGAAGGGTGGGACTCGCCGTGGCACCGTCTGCGACGGGGCGAACTCGACCGGGAGACGGTGTGGTCGTCGTACCGAGCGAACCTCCGGTACGTCCTGGAAGACGTGGCGCTGCTGCTGGAGAACGTAGACGCCGACCGCGTCGTCATCAGCGCCGACCACGCCAACGCCGCCGGCGAGTACGGCGTGTACGGCCATCCGAAGATTCCCCTGCCGGTCATCCGCACGGTGCCGTGGTATCGGACGAGCGCGACGGACGGCGGGAGCTACGAACCCGAGTTCGAACCGCAGGCCGAACGCGGAGACGTCGAAGAGAAGTTGGGCGCGCTCGGCTACCTCTGACCTTTCGAAGTCCATCAACCTCGAACGACGGTCGTCGAGACTACTCCATGTACCCGAGGTCCTTCAGGTGCTCGGCCACCATCTCCTCGTCCTCGTCGACGCCGTGCGAACCGCCCTCGCGCATCTGCTTCATCCGCTCTCGGTGGTCGTCGAGCGCGGCCGTCAACTCCTCGAACTCGCGAACGTCGTCCGCCGAACGGTCGTCCTCCGGTCGCTCGTCGGGCGTCTCCCGCACGTTGAAGCGGAACTCGCCGTCGTCGCCGTGCCGCAGGAGTTTCCAGCCGTCGGCCCGCCGAGCGCTACACCGGGCGTAATCGACGTGCCTACCAACGTCGGCGAAACTGTACTCGCGGGCGTCGACCTCGCCGTCGGCGAGGTCCCAGGCGGACTCGCCCTCCCAGCCGTCGAACGCGTCGAGGCCGAGCGCGTCGGTGACGGTCGGCGGAAGGTCGACGAGTCGGGTCTGTCCCTCGACGGCCGCCGCTTCTCGGTTGGGGTGGTGGACGACGAACGGGACGCGGAGGACGCCCTCCCAGAACTCCGGCGGGTGGCCGGCGTGGCGGTGTTCGCCGACGAGTTCGCCGTGGTCGGCGGTGAAGACGACGAGGGTGTCGTCCAGCAGGTCGCGGTTGTCGAGCGCGTTCAGTACCTTGCCGAACTGGTCGTCGACGTAGGCGCACTCGGCGTCGTAGAGCCTTCGAATCAGCTCCCACTCGCGGTCGGTCACCTCCTCGGGATGGTGGGTGCCCTTCCGAGAGAGGCCGCGACACCGCGCGAGGTCGAGCGGTTCGTCCAAGAACTGTCGCTGGAACTCCTCGGGCGCCTCGTAGGGGTGGTGGGCGTCCATGTAGTGGAGCCACGCGAACCACTCGCCCGACCGGTCGTCGATCCAGTCGAACGCACGCCGGTTGAGCGACTCGGCGCGCTCGTACTCGCTCTCGTTGCCGGTCGCGGTGGCGAACGCGGCGTCGACGCGGTTGTACACCCGCTCGATGGTCTTGAACAGCGTCCCCTCCTTGTCGAGGTTCGACTGGACGAACTGCTTGAGTTTGCCCGCCTCGGTCGTGCCGCTGGCGTCGTGCATCACCGAGAAGCCCCGGTCGTAGTGGTACGACCCGCTGGCGAAGTGGTTGTCCGTGTAGCCCGCGGTGGCGTACCCCGCGTCGCGGAGTCGCTCGGCGAGCGTCTGAATGCCGTCGTCGGCGCCGGGTTCGGGGATGCCGAGTCCCTCGATGCTCGCGAAGTACCGACTCGCGTGGATGGACGGGAACGACGCCGGCGTCGACGGGCCGTTGGCGACGCACTCGGTGAACTCTACCGCCCCGTCGGCGAACGACCGAGTTTCGGGCATCACCTCCGGATCCACCCGGTCGGCCCGGAGCGAGTCGACGGTGACGAGGAGGACGTTCATACTCGCTCCCTGTCGGTCGACGGTTAAAACGCTACTCGTCCGCGCCGGCGCTCGCGATCGCATCAACTGCGGGGACGTGGCGCCGGACTACTCGTACGCCGCCAGCACGCGCTCGGTCACCTCGTCCCAGGTCGGGAGCGGCGCGTCGGGCGCGTCGCGCCCGACCGCCGCTCTGGCGGCCCGGGCCACCGCTTCGGGCGCGACCGACGAGACGCCGACGCAGTCGCCGCGGTCGGCCCAGTCGACCAGCGCGCCCGCCTCCCGGACCACGCACGGCGTGCCGGCCGCGAGCGACTCCGCGACGGTCATCCCGTAGGACTCGAACGCAGAGAGCGTGAGGTAGGCCGCCGCGCCGGCGTACAGCCCCGGAAGTTCCTCGTCCGCGACGAATCCGAGGAACTCGACGCGGCCAGCGACGCCGGCGTCGCGGGCCGCGCGCTCCAGTTCCTCGCGGTAGTCGCCCAACCCGGCAACGAGGAGGTCGTACTCCGGGAGCGCATCGAGCGCGCGAATCGCGTGCTGGACGCCCTTGTACGCCTCCAGTCGGCCGACGCAGAGCAGATAGGGCCGGTCGCGCTCCGCGGGGATCGCGTCCTCGAATCGCCCGACGTCCAGACCGTTGGGAATCACGGCGGCCGAGACGCCGAAGTCCTCGCGGAGGCGGTCACGCTCCCACTCACTGACCGCGACGACCTCGTCGGCGCGGCGGAGCGCCCACCCGCCGAGAGGTCGGTACAGCGAGAGCAGTCGGTCCCGGAAGCCGCTAGCGCTCCCGCCGTGGTAGTGTGGCGTCACGACCAGTCGAGTGCGGGCGCCCGCCCCGAGCGCGGCGAAGAACGCGGGCAGAGAGTGGTAGTTGTGGGCGTGAACCACGTCGGGATTCGCCCGTCGAACCGCCCGGACGACGCCGGGCGCGACGTGGAACGCGCCGCCGGGCGCGAACCCGCGGAACCGCCGCACGTCCACGCTGTTCCGCGTTTCGCGTCGGGACACGTCGCCGCCCGCGTCGGCCGCGAAGACGGTGACCTCGTGGCCGCGGGCGACCATCCGCTCGGCGAGTTCGGAGACGTGCGTTTCGACGCCGCCGGCGTGCGGCGGGTAGCGCGGCGTCACCTGGAGTATCCGCATGAGCTACTCGAACGCCTCGCGCAACTCCTCGTCGACCTCCCAGGTCCCGTCGCCCTCGCCGCGCAGGAGCGCGACCGACGCGTTCAGCAACGACACCTGCGAGTCGAGGATGGCGTAGAGCGCCTGTAACGGTCCCAGGAGGTCCTTCTGTCCGAGCCAGACGAACCCGCCGAGCGCGACCGGAACCGCCAGTCCGGCCCAACCGGCGACCGAAACCGCGGCCGCCGTGACCGCGAGCACGTCGAGCGCGACGAGCCACGGCGAAATAACCATGAACCACCAGTTGAACGGGAGCACCAGCTTTCCGTAGTTGCCGTACTTGCCGAGCGCGTCGCGATGTTGGGCGAGCAGACGAATCAGGCCCATCCCCCGGCGGTCCTTCTGCAGACGCCGCTTTCCGAAGTCGGAGTGGGAGGCTTCCTTGTACCGGACCGCGGGGTCGAAGACCACGCGGTCGCCGCCGCGGCGGATCTTCAGCGCGAGTTCGGTGTCGTCGGCCAGCGAGTTCGGGTCGATGGGGACGATGGCGTCGTTGTCGAACGCCGAGAACGGACCGTGGAAGATGAGCGTCGAGTCGAGGTGCGATTCGAGCGTCTGGATGTGGGCCTGCACGCCCCGGTAGCCGGCTTCGACCTCGCTTCCGCCGAGGACCTCGGCGTTCTGTCCCGTCACGGCGGCCACGTCGGGGTCGGCGAGGTTCGCGGCGGCCTGCCGGAGCGCGTCCGGCGCGACGTAGGAGTCGCAGTCGGTCTTGACCACCATCTCGTTTTCCGCGGCCGCGTAGGCGTCGTTGAGCGCGGGTGCGAGGCCGCGACGCTCCCGCTCGCGGATGAGGTTCAGTTCCGGGTACTCGCGGTCGGCGAAGTACTCCTCGATGAGTTCGGGCGTCTCGTCGTCCGAGGAGTCGACGACGACCAGTTCGACCTTCTCCATCGGGTAGTCGAGCGCCAGCACGTCGTCGAGTTTCTTCTCGATGATGCCCGACTCGTTGTACGTCGGGAGCACGATGCTGGCAGTCGGTTCCGCGTCGCGCTTGTCGGCCGGCGAACCGCTCGGTCGAACCGCGGCGTAGAGCGCGAGGTACGCGAGGTACGGCAGGGCCGTCACGGCGACGAGGGCACCTGCGGCGGCCACCAGGGAGTCCATGTAACCGGCTACGGAAGGGGGTTATAATTGATTGTTGCTTGCGCGGCGGTCCCCCGTCGGCTCGGCGAAGCGGTCGGATACCGGCGCGACCGCTGCTCAGAACGTGAAAAATGAAGCCCCGTCGGAACAGGGCGAAAACGTGAGAGGAAGGTCGGTCGGTAACTTCCGCTTAGACCGTCACCGCGTTCTCTTGGGAGAGCGACTGCGGGACGTTCGCGCGGTAGATGGTGACCGCACCGTACTGGGTGGTCAGCTTGAGTTCGACTTCCGAACCCTCGGAGAGGCGCTGACCGGTGATCGCGGTCGTGTTGAGCATGATCTTGAACCGGTCGTCCTGCTCGTCAAGCACGGGCACCGATTTCGACGGGTCCTTTATCTTGGTGACGTCGAAGTAGTCGAAGTCGCCGACTTCGCTGTCCGAACCACTGACGTCCATGGCGGTCCGCGAGCTACCGTCAGCCTTGGTCAGCTGGATAGCCTGGTTGAAGTTGTCGCCGCTCGGACTCCCGTCGCCGTCCTTGGCCTCGGGCACCTTCGTCAGCGTCGTGGCTCGGTTCGGACCGATCCACTCGATGGTTGCAGCCGAGAGGTTGATATCGTCGGAGCCGGAGCCGCGCATCACGGTGAGGTTGAGGTAGTCGACTTTCTCGTCGTTGCCGACGTTACCGAAGCCGGAGACGACCTGCACGCGGTTGGACACCTGCGCACTGGACTCCTGGCCGGTCTGCTCGCTCTTGGTCTGGAGGAACCCAGCCGTGTTGATGAGGACGCCGGCGGCGATCGCCGCGACCAGCACCATCGCGATGAACACGATCAGCGTGCCGATACCCACCTGACCACGGTCTTCGACCGCGCCTTCGATTCTGTCTTTGCACCGAGAGAGTAGAGTTTGTATCATCATTCGTACCGTATTGGATGTCGGGAACTTTCCCATCGATGACGTGCAACCAGAGATATATATAACATTCGTCGGTTCTCATCGCTGATAACTGACGGCGCGAGCGACCGCCGGAACGTAACTCTTTCGAGAATCCCCGACGGGGGAGCGGGACGGTCCGGTGATGCTCCAACTATTTCTGACACGTCGAATGAGCGCAGACGGCAAGGCAACGCGGGTGACGTAAAGTTTAAATTTTAGAGGTGTTCGTCGAGGGTGGTCGCCGCGCCTCGATAGGTAAGCCTTTTGCGCACGTGGCAACCTACTCCCTCTCGATGGCCGACCGCGAGGACGTATGCGTACTCGTTCCGACGCTGAACGAAGCCGAAACCATCGGCGAGGTGATCGACGGCTTCAGGAGCCGCGGGTTCGAGAACGTCCTCGTGGTCGACGGCAACTCGACCGACGGCACCGAAGACGTGGCCCGCGAACACGGCGCGCGCGTCGTCAAGCAGTCGGGCACCGGCAAGGGCCAGGCGATTCGCGAGGCGCTCCAGTACATCGAGGCGGAGTACGTGCTGATGCTCGACGGCGACGGCACCTACCGACCGGAGGACGCCGAGGCGATGCTCGAACCGCTGTTCTCGGGGCGGTACGAGCACGTCATCGGCGACCGCTTCGCCGACATGGAGGAGGGCGCGATGACGCGACTCAACCAGGCCGGCAACGGGATGTTCAACTGGGTGTTCCGCAACATCCACGGCCGGGACTTCCAGGATATCCTCAGCGGCTACCGGGCGTTCACCCGCGAGTCGGTCGACAACTTCTACCTCGACGCCGACGGCTTCGGCGTCGAAACCGAGATGGCGGTCGAGTGCGTGAAACACGGCGTTCCCACGAAGGTCGTCCCCATCCGCTACGAGGCCCGTCCGGACGAGTCGGACACCAACCTCCACCCGATACACGACGGCGGCGTCATCCTGCTCACGCTCTACCAACTGGCGAAGACGAACAACCCGCTGTTCTACTTCGGGAGCGTCGGCCTGCTGAGTTCGCTGTTCGGCGTTCTGGTCGCCGCCTACGTCGGCTACGAGTGGTTCGGGCCGGCCAACACCTCCCACGAGGTGCTGGCGGTCGTCTCGGCGTTCGCCATCCTGTTCGGCGTCCAGTTGCTGATGTTCGGCGTGCTCTCGGACATGATCGTGACGCTCCACCGCGAGCAGATGCGGCGACTCGACTGAACGTTCCGGATTTTCGAAACGTCGGTAGCGTTATTCGGAGCGACGAAGTACGTAGTCGTGCATGTTTGACAATCACAATCTCGCCGACTACGACGACGCCCGCGCGTCGTTCTCGTGGGACGACATCTACGCCGAGGCCGACTGGGACGCTCCGGCCGAACTCAACGTCGCACACGAGGTCTGCGACCGCCACGCCGAGAACCGCGAGAAGGTCGCACTCTACCAGGTGAGCGAGGACGGCGACCTCACGAAACTGACGTTCTGGGAACTCGCCGAGCGGTCGAACCGGTTCGCGAACGTCCTCGAGGACCTCGGCGTCGAGGAGAGCGACCGGGTGTTCTCGTACATGCCGCGAATCCCCGAGCACTACGTCGCACTCGTCGGGACGCTCAAGCGCGGCGCGGTGTTCGGCGGCGTCAACGAGCGGTTCGGCCCGGACGGCATCTCCTACCGTCTCGACGACTGCGACGCGTCGGTCGTCGTCACGACGAGCGACAACCGCGAGACGGTCGAGAAGGCGCTCGAAGACGTTCCCTCGGTCGAGCACGTCGTCGTCGTGGACCGCGACGCGGAGTCGGCCGGCGCAGATGCACCGGCCGACTCCGTGAGCAGCGAGCGGGAAGGCGACATCGACTTCGACGAGGTGCTGGCCGACGCGAGTCGGGACTACGAGGCCGCCCGGACCGGCGGCGAGGACGACGCGCTGCTGTACTACACCAGCGGGACAACAGGCCTGGCGAAGGGCGTCCTCCACAAACAGCGGTGGGTCGCCGGCGTGGCGGCGACCCAGAAGTTCGCGGTCGACCTCCAACCCGGCGACCTCTACTGGTCGACCGCCGACCTCGGGTGGCTGACCGGCCCCATCAACACGCTCGGCGCGTGGTTCTGGGGCGCGGCGCTGTTCACCTACGAGGGCGAGTTCGACCCCGAGACGTGGGCCGACCTGCTCGACGAGTACCCCATCACCGTGCTGTTCAGCGTGCCCACCGCCTACCGGATGCTCCGGGAGAAAGAGCACGTCCTGGAGGGCGTCGACCTCGACCTGCGCCACGCGCTCTCCATCGGCGAACCGCTCTCGGCCGGGGTGGTCGACTGGGGCGAGGAGACGCTGGGCGTCACCGTCCACGACACCTACGGCCAGACCGAGACGGGGAACATGATAATCAACAACTACCCGACGATGACGTTGAAACCGGGGAGCATGGGCAAGCCCCTGCCGGGTATCGAGGCCGAGGTCGTCGACCCCGAAACCGGCGAGCCGATGGAACCGGGCGAAACCGGCGAAATCGCCCAGCGGGGCGACTACCCCTGTTTCTTCGCGGAGTACTGGGAGAAACCCGAGCAGACCGCCGACTGCTTCGTCAACGATTGGTACCTCTCGGGCGACCTCGCGCGCAAGGACGAGGACGGGTACTTCTGGTTCGAGGGCCGGGCCGACGACGTCATCATCTCGTCTGGCTACCGCATCGGCCCGTTCGAGGTCGAGAGTTCGCTCGGCGAACACCCCGCCGTCGCCGAGGCCGCGGTCGTCCCCAAACCCGACCGCGAACGCGGCAACATCGTGAAGGCCTACGTGGTCCCGAGCGAGGCGGCCGACCCCTCCGAGGAACTCGCCGAAGAAGTCAAGAATCACGTCCGCGACGAACTCTCCGCCCACGAGTACCCCCGGGAAATCGAGTTCGTCGAGGAACTGCCCAAGACCGTGACGGGCAAGATTCGGCGCACCGAACTGCAGGACGACGCCGAGCAAGAAGCCGAAGTCGAGTCGGAGTGAACGCGACCCGCCCCGTCTCAGAGCGGGAGCGCCGCGCGCACTCGCTCGATGACGCCCGGGGTCCGAGAGGTTCGGTAGCGTTCGAAGACGGGGTGGAGCGCGTTCAGGAAGTCCTGCTGGCTCTCGAACCGAGTCCGGTCGGTGTCGCCGACGGCCTCCGAGAGCGAGACGGCGTGTCCTTTCGCGTTGTAGTCGATGCGAGGGTCCGACAGCGACCGAACGACCTCCTCGCCCGTCGCGGGAAACGATACCTCTGCGCCGTCGAGTTCGGCCGCCACCTCGGCGATGCCGAACTCGATGACCTCCGGTCCGTCGTCCGTGTTCGACGAAGGTGGCCTGACGCCCATGGGGATAGGTATCGACCCGGAGTTTGAAAAGCTACTCCCCCGAGGGGCGCGGCGGTTAAGTTCCTCGGTTCTATGCAATTCTCCGCCGGACGAAACCAACCGAATCCGCGCGACGCCTCGGCGTCGGTCGTTGGATAACGTTGATGATGGATAGTGCCTTTCTTAACCGTCCGGCACTTACGTCACGCTATGACAGGCGTTCGAGTTGCGGGCGTGGGGCTGACCCACTTCGGCAAGCACCCCGAGCGAACCGGCCGGGACCTCTTCGCGGAGGCGAGCGCGGCGGCGTTCGCCGACGCGGGCGTCGACCGCTCGGCGGTCGAGTCGCTGAAGTACGGCAACTTCATGGGCGAACTGGCCGAACACCAGGGTCACCAGGGGCCGCTGATGGCGGAAGCCGCGGGCGTCGACGCGCCCGCGACCCGCTACGAGAGCGCGTGCGCCTCCTCGGGCGTCGCGGTGCGCGAAGCCGTCAAGGACGTCCGCAACGGCGAGGCCGACGTGGTGCTGGTCGGCGGCGCCGAGCGCATGAACAACCTCGGGACCGCGGGCACGACCGAGGCGCTGGCCATCGCGGCCGACGACCTCTACGAGGTCCGGGCGGGCATCACCTTCCCCGGCGCGTACGCGCTGATGGCCCGCGCGTACTTCGAGCGCTACGGCGGGACCCGGGAGGACCTCGCCGCCATCGCGGTGAAGAACCACGACAACGCCCTGCCGAACGAGCACGCGCAGTTCCAGCGCGAAATCACGGTCGACGAGGCGCTCGACGCGCCGATGATCGCCGACCCGCTCGGCCTCTACGACGCCTGCCCCATCACCGACGGCGCGAGCGCCGTCGTCCTCGTCAGCGACGAGTACGCCGAGGCTCACGACCTCGACGCGCCGGTCGCCGTCACCGGCACGGGACAAGGCGGCGACAAGATGGCCCTCCAGGACCGCGAGTACCTCGCCCGCACGCCCGCCGCCGAGAAGGCCGCCGAGGAGGCCTACGCCGACGCGGGTGTCGAGGCGACCGACGTGGCGACCGCCGAGGTCCACGACTGCTTCACCATCGCGGAGGTGCTGGCGCTCGAATCGCTCGACTTCTACGCGCCCGGCGAGGGCATCGGCGCGGCCGCCCGCGGCGAGACGACCCGCGACGGCGACCTGCCGGTGAACCTCTCGGGCGGTCTCAAGGCCAAAGGACACCCGGTCGGCGCGACCGGTACGAGTCAAATCGCAGAGCTGACTCGCCTGCTCCGGGGCGACCACCCCAACAGCGACGCCGTGGACGGCGAGGTCGGCGTGGCACACAACGCCGGCGGAACGGTCGCCAGCACCACGGTCCACGTCCTGGAGGTGGTCGCATGAGCGGCGACGAACTCGTTCGCGACGACGGCTTCGACGACTTCCTCGACGCGGTCGCCGACGGCGAGGGGTTCTACGTGGAGTGCGAGAACGGCCACGGGTCGCTGCCGCCCCGGCGGGTCTGCCCGCACTGCGGGACGACCGACCTCAAAGAGGTTCCGCTACCCGAGAGTGGCGAGGTCGAAACCCACACGACGATTCACGTCGCCTCGCCGGAGTTCGCCGACGACGTCCCCTACGTCACCGCCGTCGTCGACTTCGGCCCGGTGCGACTCACCGGCCAACTCCAGGACGTCGACCCCGATGCGGTCGAAACCGGCGCGTCGGTCGCCCCCGACGTCGGGTCGACCGAGACGACCGGCGAGCGAATCCTAGTTTTCCGACCGCGGTAGTCCGTCCCGCAGTCCTCGACGGGCGACCGCGGTCGGACGAACTTCCGAGACGTTAGCCCTGGCTTCGCTCGAAGAAGATTCCGTCGGCCGGTCCGGTCCGGGGTCACCCGCGGGCGACCCCGGACTGGCTGCTACCGTCGGTTTACTGCCCGGCTTCGGCGCTCTGTTCGCCCTCCGCCTCTGTTTCGACGTCCGTCTCGTGTTCGGGTTCGACGTCGATGCCCGCCGCGGTCAGTTCGTCCACCAACACGTCGAGGAACGGGCCGGGGTGTTCGGCGTGGGGGAGCAGGCGGGCGTCGTCGAAGACGACCAGTTTCGCGTCGGCCTGCTCGGCGAGTTCCTCGCCCTCCGAAAGCGGCGTGACGGTGGCGTCGCGACCCCAGACGATGGTGACGGGGACGTCCAGCGTCGACAGTTCCGCTCCGAGGTCGACGTCCGGGTCGAGGAAGCCCGAGACGAACGAGGCGGGCGCGAACCGCGCGCCCGGCTGGTGGGCGGTCTGCCACTGGTCGTCGACGTCGTGTTCGGTGTACCCGGCCTCCGTCGAGTAAGCGTCGCGGTTGTCGAAGTAGTGCAGCGACCGGCGACTCGTGAGGAGGTTGAACAGCGCGGTTCCGACCAGCGGCGACCGGAACAGCGACCGGAGCCAGGTCCGGCGCTTGCCCGTGTCGGCGGTCGGGCAGACAAGCACCATCCGGGAGAACACGTCGGCCTGCTGCTGGGCGAGCACCGCGTAGGAGCCGGTGAGCGAGGACGCCACGCAGGCGGCGTCGTCGGTCAGGTCCTCGGCGAAGTCGGTGACGAAGGCGGTGTACAGCGACGCCGAGTAGGTCAGCGGCGGCCGGTCCGACCGGCCGAAGCCCGGCAGGTCCGGCGCGACGACGTGGTGGGTCTTGCTCAGTTGTTCGAAGATCTGGTCGAACTCCTTGTTCGAGGCGGCGGCGTGAATTCCGTGCAACAGGAGTACGTCCGGGTCGTCCGGGTCGCCGGCCTCGGTGTACGCGACGTCGAATCCGCGCCAGCGGTACGTCTGCTGTTCGCCCGGGAGCGCGGGTTGGAGTTCGCCCGCTTTTCGGGCGAGTAGTCGATTCCCGACTGCGGCGGCGCCCAGTCCTCCCGCAACCGCGGTGACGGCGGTTCGTAGCTTCATGGGCGACTAGTCACCGTGGAGAGGTTTAGCTCTTGTTGGCGGCCTCACCCTCCGGTTTTCGTCGTGGAGGAGAGCGCACGACGAAACGGCGGCCTACTCCAGCACGTCCAACCGGTCGTAGAGGAACGCCCACTTGTCGAGTTCCTCTCGGACCCGCATCGACGTGGACTTCCCCGAACCGTGTCCGGTGGCGTCCTCGACGCGGAGCAAAACCGGGGCGTCGCCGCGGTTGGCCGCCTGCATCCGAGCGGCCATCTTGCGGGCGTGCGCCGGGTGAACGCGCGAGTCTCCCGCCGCCGCCTTGAACAGCGTCGCGGGGTACGCGCGCTCCTCGACGTTGTGGTACGGCGAGTACTCCCGGAGGTACTCGAACGCCTCCGGGTCCTCGGGCGACCCGTACTCGGTGGTCCACGTCTCGCCGAGCAACAACTCGTGGAACCGGAGCATGTCGAGCACCGGAACGGCGGAGATCGCCGCGCCGAACAGGTCCGGCCGCTGGGTCAGCGCCGCGCCGACCAGCAGGCCGCCGTTGGACGCACCGAGCGCCGCCAGGCGTTCCGGGCGGGTGTAGCCCGCTTCGACGAGTCCCTCGGCGACGGCGTAGAAGTCGTCGAAGACGTTCTGCTTGTTCTCCTTCATCCCCTCGCGGTGCCACCGCTCGCCGTACTCCGCGCCGCCTCGCAGGTTGGCCTGCACGTAGACGCCGCCGTCCTCCAGGAAAGCCGTGCGGAACCGATCGTACATCGGCGGCAGACTGGTTCGAAAGCCGCCGTAGCCGTAGACGACGGCCGGGTTGTCGCCTTCGAGGTCGATTCCCTCTCGGTGGACCACGAACGCCGGCACCTCGGTCCCGTCGGCCGACTCGAAGAACTGCTGAGCGACAACGATGTCGGCGTCGCCGTCGGCCCGGCGCCGTTCGACGACGCTCGTTTCGCCGGTTTCGGCGTCGCCCCGGACGACTCGGCGGGGTCGGTCGAACGTCTCGACGGTGAAGAAGAACTCCGACGTCGCCCGAGCGCCGTGCAGGTAGTAGTCTTCGACGGCCGCGTACGCCGGTAGCGCCGCGTCGTGAAGGCGTTCCCCGTCGGAGTCGTACACCGTCAGCGACGAGTGGGCGTCCCGCTGGTGGTGCGCGACCACGTACTCCCCCGCGAAGACGAAGTTCTGCAGCGTCCCGTCGCGCTGGGGGACGATTTGGCGGAGGTCGTCGGGGTCCACGTCGCGAGCGTCGACGTCGCAGGCGAGCACCCGGGACCGCGGCGCATCGTAATCGGTGAGCAAGTAGACGGTTCCGTCGCGTAGCTTCGCCCGGAAGAAGCTGTCAACGCCGACGACCAGCGGAACGAGTTCGCCGGACTCGGGGGTCCCCGTCCACCGGAGGACATCCGCGCTGCGCCACCCCTCTCGGAATGTCACTACGAGTTCTCCTTCGTCGGTGACCAGTTCGGGCCAGACGCGCCGGCCCACGTCGTCGACGAGCACCGAATCCGTCCCCTCCGTTCCGAGTTCGTGATACCGAATCTGCTTGTCGAGTTGCGCGCCGCCGCCCGCCGCCCCGGTCGTCACGTAGTAGAGTCCCGAATCGCCCCACGCGATTCCGCCGAGGAAAGTCCGGCCGCAGTCGCAGATTTCGTCGACGACGTCACCGGTATCCACGTCGAGGACGACCACGTCGTAGTTCTCGTCGCCGCCCTCGGCGACGCCGTACGCGACGAGCGACCCGTCCGGCGACGGGAGGAACCAGTCCAGCGACTCGCCCTCGGGCCACTCGTTGGGGTCGGCGAGGACGCGGGGTTCGTCGTCGAGGGTCGGGCGGAAGAGCAGTCTCGCGCGGTCCTCGTCCGTCGATTCGACGCGCTGGAAGTACCCCCGCTCCCGGGGGACGAAGCGACCGTAGTTCGGGACGTCGGCGAGTTCGCGGAACCGCGGTTCGAGCGCCTCGCGGGCCTCGTTCCGGAGTTGCTCGTCGGTGTACTCGTTCTGCCGCGCGACCCACGCGGCGACCTCCTCGTCGTCGTCCTCCAGCCAGCGATAGGGGTCGCGTACCTCCTCGCCGTGGAGCGTTTCGACGACCTCGCGCTGCTCGGTTTCGGGGGGTTGTGGCATACATCTCCGTGTCAGCCATAGTACATAATATTTCGGGCGAAGGCGACCGATTCACCGGGACGGCGACCGATTCGCCCGGACCACGGCAACCGGTTCGGAAAGAGTGTTAACCCCCGAACCGGAACCTCCCCGTATGGTCGTTTCGAGCGCTCCCGGCAAGGTCTACCTGTTCGGGGAGCACGCGGTCGTCTACGGCGAACCGGCGGTGCCCTGCGCCATCGAGCGGCGGGCGACGGTCACCGTCGAACAGCGGGACGACGACCGACTGCGCGTTCACGCCGAGGACCTGAGCCTCGACGGGTTCATCGTCGAGTACAGTAGCGCGACCGACGACGTCCCGGACGTCGCCGCCTCCCAGTCGCTGGTCGAAGCCGGGATGGGCTACGTCGACGCGGCGGTCGAGCAGGCCCGCGAGGTCGCCGACGCCCCCGACGCGGGATTCGACATTACGGTCGAGAGCCAGATTCCGCTCGGCGCCGGCCTCGGGTCGTCGGCCGCCGTCACGGCCGCCTGCATCGACGCCGCGTCGCGCGAACTGGGCGTCGAACTCCCGACGGACGAGATCGCCGAGCGCGCCTACCGGGCCGAACTCGAAGTCCAGGACGGCGAGGCCTCCCGGGCCGACACTTTCTGCTCGGCGACGGGCGGCGCGGTCCGGGTCGAGGGCGACGACTGCCGGACCATCGACGCGCCCGACCTCCCGTTCGTCATCGGGTTCGACGGCGGCGCGGGAGACACAGGTGAACTCGTCGCGGGCGTTCGCGCGCTCCGCGAGGAGTACGACTTCGCCGCCGACACCGTCGAGAGCATCGGCGAGATCGTCCGCCACGGCGAGACGGTGCTGGCCGACGGCGACGTGGCCGAACTCGGTCGACTGATGAACTTCAACCACGGCCTGCTGGAGGCGCTGGGCGTCTCCTCGCGGTCGCTCGACCAGATGGTGTGGGCGGCCCGGGACGCCGGCGCGCTCGGCGCCAAACTGACCGGCGCGGGCGGCGGCGGGTGTATCGTCGCGCTCGACCCCACCCAGGAAACCGAAACCGCGCTGAAGTTCACGCCCGGGTGCGAGGACGCCTTCCGGGCCGAACTGGCCACCGAGGGCGTCCGGGTGGAGCGAGCATGACCACCGTGGTCAAACTCGGCGGGAGCGTCATCACCGACAAGGACCGCGCCGAGACGCTGGACGGCCCGGCACTGGCAGACGCGGCGTCGGCCATCGCCGAGGCCGACGCGGCGGACCTCGTCGTGGTCCACGGCGGCGGGAGCTTCGGCCACCACAACGCCAGCGAGCACGGCGTCTCAAAGACCGACGGCTCGAACGACGCCGCCGCGGCGGTCGAGATCCACGGCGCGATGAAGACGCTGAACGACTTCGTGCTCTCGCGGCTCCACGACCGGGGCGTGCCGGCGGTCCCGGTCCACCCGTTCTCCGCGGCGCGGCGGGACCGCGAAGCAGCGCTGACTCTGATGACCGAGCAGGTCGAGACGATGCTCGGCGAGGGGTTCGTCCCGGTACTTCACGGCGACGTGGTCGCCCACGAGGGCGAGGGCGTGACCATCCTCAGCGGCGACGAGGTGGTGACGGCGGTCGCCCGCGGCGTCGACGCCGACCGCGTGGGCTTCTGCTCAACGGTCCCGGGCGTGCTGGACGGCGAGGACGTGATTCCGGAGATCCGCTCCTACGACGAGGTAGCCGACGTCCTCGGCGGGAGCGACGCGACCGACGTGACAGGTGGGATGGCCGGAAAGGTCCGGGCGCTGTTGGACCTCGGCGCTCCCGCGACCATCTTCGGTCCCGACGACCTTCGGGCGTTCCTCGCCGGCGAGGAGCCCGGGACGAGAATCGACGGTCGGTAGTCGCCGCAGTTCCTTGCGTAACTCGACGTAATTTGGCTGGCTCGGCCGTTTCAGGTTAGTCGGGCTAACCCACCTTTTTGCGGCGTCGGGTGGCCTCGCGCCCTCCGGGCACTTCGGCCACCACTTCTTGTAAAAAGCTGGACCAAAAAGGAACACGCTCGCTCACTGCGTTCGCTCGCATCTTCGAGTTAGTGGTGAACTCGCTCCCTTCGGTCACTCGTGGAAGCGGCCGGGCGCAGAGCGCCCGACCGCGACGGCGAACCGCGCGAGGCGTCCGGGAAGAGTTGGCCCCGGTATCGTACTTAAACGTTCGCACCGGACGACGTCCCGTTCAGCCGACCGTCTCCGTTCCGCCTACGTCGCCCGTCGCACCCGCGTTGGGGGCACGACGGGCGACCAGCGGTTCCGCGATAGGCTCGGCCTAACGTGCGAGAAGTCGGAGAGAGAAGAATCCGCGACCGACCGCAGTTCGACCCAGGTTACCGGAGCTGAATGGCGCGCCCTTCCTCGTTCGAGCGGTAGATAGCGTCGATGACCCGCTGGACTTCGAGTCCCTGCTCGACCGTGTTCATCGTCGGCGGGACGTCGTCGCGGACAGCCTCGAAGAAGACGCGCTGTTCGGCCTTGTGCGGGTCCTCGTGGCGGGTCTGGACCTGGCTGTCGGAGAAGTGGTCGGTGCCCTGGCGGCCGGTTTCGTAGAGGGTGAGCGAGTCGTCGGCCTTGTCGAAGCACGCGCCCGCTTCGGTGCCCCGGATGATGAACTCCTCGTCGGGCGAGCGGTTGGCCGCCCACGCGACTTCGAGGTTGATGGTCTTGCCGCCCTCCAGGCGCAGGAAGGCGCTCACCGAGTCGTCGACGCTGAACTCGCCGGAGTTGGTGTCCTCGCCCCACATCTCGAGGTAGGCGTAGTCGTCGCGCGACCCGAACTGCGAGCGGATGGTGCCCGCGACCTCCTTGACGCGCGCGAAGTCGTGGAAGTGGAGCGCGAGGTCGATGGCGTGGACGCCGATGTCGATGAGCGCGCCGCCGCCCGCTATCTCGCGGTTCGTGAACCACGACCCCCGGCCGGGGATACCCCGGCGGCGGATGAAGTTGGCCTCGACGTGTCGGACGTCGCCGAATCGGCCCTCTTCCTGGTAGCCCTTGACGACTCGAACGGGGTTGCGGAAGCGGTTGTGGAACCCGACCATACAGAAGGCGTCGGCGTTCCGCGCGGCCTCGGCGATTCGCTCCGCACTCTCCAGCGAATGGGCCAGTGGCTTCTCGAGGAGGACGTCGAGTCCCGATTGGAGGGCGGCGACGGCGTACTCCTCGTGGAACTTGTTCGGGGTCGTGACGACGACCGCGTCCACGTCGGCACTGTACAGTTCCTCGTAGCTCTCGAACGACTCGACTCCGTACTTCTCGGCGAACCTGGCGCGTGCGTCCGGATTGATGTCGACGCCGCCGACGACGTCGACTCCCTTGATGTCGACGAGACGGTCGGCGTGGTAGTGACCGATGTTCCCCAAGCCGACGAACCCGACCCGTACCGGCTCATTCGTGGCAGACATAGCTACTAGTGGTAGGCAACCGTGAGGCGTTGTTAGGTCTTTCCCTTCGGGCGCGCACCGCCTCGCTCGCTCTCGATTTGACTCGACAGGGCACTGTCGAAAACGGTGGGCCGAATCGGTCCGTCCGTCGGTTCGTCGTCACGGTCAGTACAGTTGCTGTTCCTTTTCGTCCCGCTCTTTCTCTCGCTCGGCCTGCTCTTTCTGCTCGCGCCGCGCGGCGAGGAGTTGTTTCCCCGCGGGGATGAACTTCCGCCTGGTGTCGCGGACGAACGAGACGATACCGTAGGCCCAGAAGAAAAACAGCACCGTCCCGCCGAGCAGGTAGAGCCAGCCGAGCGTCGTCACCATCAGTCGTCACCCTCCGCTTCGGTGCCAGCGGTGCCGGGTTCGACCGTGGCGAACTCCAGGCCGTGCGTGATGGCCTCTCCGGTTTCGGTGTCGAAGAGGTGGACGCGCTCGCGGTCGAGCACGACCTCCACGTTCTCGTCCTCGGCGATGTCCGAGGAGGGGTCGACGCTCATCAACAACTGGTTTGTCATCGAGTCGGGGTCGGCCTCCATCTGGGACTCGGCGTCGCCGGTCAGCAGATAGACGAATATCTCGTCGCCCATCGGCTCCAGCACGTCGGTCTGGGCGGGGATCGAGCGGGTCGGATTGGCGATGCCATCGCTGACCTCCCGAAGGTGGACGTCCTCGGGGCGCACGCCGAGGGTCACCGCGTCGCCTTCGGCGATTCCCGCCACCTGGCCGGGGTCGAAGTCGACGTCGAACTCGGCCGTCGAGATGCCGCTGGCCGTGATCTCGCCCTCGACGAAGTTCATCGACGGCGAGCCGATGAACCCGGCGACGAACAGGTTCGACGGTTCGTTGTAACAGACCAGCGGCGGCGCGATCTGCTGGAGTTCGCCGCCGTCGATGACCGCGATGCGGTCGGACATCGTCATCGCCTCCGCCTGGTCGTGGGTGACGTAGATGATGGTGGTGTCCAGTTCCTTGTGGAGGCGCTGGAGTTCGGTCCGCATGTGGACGCGGAGCTTCGCGTCGAGGTTCGCCAGCGGTTCGTCCATCAGGAATACCTCGGGTTCCCGGACGATGGCGCGGGCGATGGCGACGCGCTGGCGCTGGCCGCCCGAGAGTTCGCTCGGTTCGCGGTCGAGCATCCCCTCCAACTGGACGATGTCGGCCGCGCGCTCGACCCGACGTTCGATCTCCTCTTTGTCGTAGTCGCGCAACCGCAGTCCGAAGCTGATGTTCTCGTAGACGTCCATGTGCGGGAACAGCGCGATATTCTGGAACACCATCGCTATCCCGCGGTCCTTCGGCGGCAGGTTCGTCACGTCGCGACCCGCGATGGTGATCTTGCCCTCGGTGGGCTTGGTCAGCCCCGCGATGGTCTCCAGCGTCGTGGACTTCCCGCAACCGGAGGGACCGACGAGCGTGACGAACTCGCCGTCCTTGATGTCGAGGTTCATGTGGTCGACCGCCGTTACGTCGCCGTACCGTTTGATGACGTCTTCTAGGATTACTTCACCCATTGTCTATCACTCCTTGAGCGCTCCCTGCGTGAGGCCGCTGACGATCTTCTCCTGCGCGACAACCACGAGGATGGCGATGGGCAGCACGCCGATGATGCTCGCGGCCGCCATGAGGTTGTACAGTTCCGAGTACTGGCCCTGATAGCTCAGGATACCCCAGACGAGAGGTGCCCAGTTGTCGGCCGTGCCGTCGGTCATCAGGAACGAGAAGAAGAACTCGTTGTAGACCGAGATAAACGTGAGCACGCCCGCGGTGGCCACGCCCGGCGCCGACAGCGGCACGATGACCCGGAACAGCGCGCCGAGCCGTGTCGTCCCCTCGATCCTCGCGGCGTCCTCCAGGCCGTCCGGAATCTGGCCGTAGAACGTCGAAAGGATGAAGATAGACAGCGGCATGAACAGCGCGCTGAACGGGAGTATCATCGCGAACGGCGTGTTGAACAGGTTCGGACTCGAGATGCCGAACACGGTCACGTTCCCGGTGAACAGCCGGAACAGCGGGATGATGAACGCCGCCGGCGGGAAGTACGAAACCGCCAGGATGGCGAGCATCAGCGGTCCCTTCCCGGGGAACTCGAGCCGTCCGAACACGTAGCCGGCGAGACTCGCCAGTACGAGCACGATGGCGGTCGTCGCGATGCCCAGCACGAAGCTGTTGAACATGTAGAGGTGGAACGGCACGCGCTGGAACACCGTGATGAACGCCTCGGGGTTGAACCCCTTCGGCAGCAGCCCCATGTTCGAGATGGCCGCGTTGGGCGTCAGCGCCAGCACCAGCAGCCAGTAGAACGGGAACAGCGTGGTGAACAGGAATATCACGGTGACGACGTAGAACATCGCCCGGTACGCCTTCTGGGGGTTCTCGATGGTCGAGCTGACCCAGCGCGAGAACGGTCCCTGTTGACTGTCGGTTTCGGTTGCCATCGTCAGACACCTCCTTGATCCGTGTCAGCGTACTTCACGATATACACCGAGACGACGATACCGATGAGTGCCGCCGTGATGAAGGCGACGGCCGCGGAGGTCCCGTACAGCCGGGAGTCGCGGAACGTCGAAACCACGAGACACGACAGCGACGGCACCGTCGAACAGCCCGTGACGGTCTCGATGATACCGTAGACGCGCATCGCGCCGATGGTCCGGAACAGCATCGCGACCAGCACCGACGGGAGCACGAGCGGCAGGGTGATCATCCGGAACTGTTGCCACCGCGAGGCGCCCGCAACCCGACCCACGTCGTAGAGGCTCCGGTCGATGCTCTGCAGGCCCGCCAGAATGATGAGCGCCATGAACGCCGACGTCTTCCACACGTCGGCGATGACGAGTATCACCAGCGAGTCGAAGCTGTTGGCCAGCGGAGTCGCCGAGAAGACGCCGAGCGCCTGCATCCAGTCGACGAGGAAGCCGATGCCGGGCTGGAACAGCAGGAAGAAGATCATCCCCTGGATGACGATAGGCACCGCCCACGGGATGATGATGGCGACCCGGACCCACCGGCGACCCCGGAAGTCCTGGTCCAGCACCAGCGCCTGCCCGAATCCGATGATGGTCTCGAAGAACACGCTGGCGACCGTGAAGATGAGCGTCACGGTGAGCGCGCTCTTGAACGGCGTGCTGAGGTCGAAGAACGGCCGCACGAGCACGATGTCGCGCTGGCCGGTTAGCAGCTCAACGTAGTTCTGCAGTCCGACGAACTGCCCGAGCGGGTCGGACCCGACGATGCTGTCGGCGTGAAGCGACATCCGGAACGTGCTGAGCAGGGGCCAGAACGCGATGACGCCCAGCAGCAGCAACACCGGGGCCAACAGCAGGTACGCGAACTGGGTGTCGCTGAGGTTCTCCACCCAGCGCACCACCGCCACGTACGGCCCCGAGCGCTCGGAGTCCCGGACACCACCTTCTGTGGATGCTGCCATAAAAATCGTGTTAGATTTGAAGCGCCTTATGTCTATGCGCTCTTTTCGATGGCCTGGAGCTGGCTCTTGAGCTGGGTCATCGCCTTCTTCGGATTACCGCTCTTGGCGAGCGCCCCGTTGACCTGCTGGAAGATCTTCTGGGATTCCTGGGGCCAGATGGCGGTGACGGGACGCGAGATGGCGTTCTGCCCGGCCACCTTGAGCGGTTCCATGTACCGGCCCATGATGGGCACCTTGGTCGCGCGGTCGGAGTTGAACAGCTTCGGCCGTGGCGGCAGGAAGCCCAGTTCCTCGAAGAGCTTGAGCTGGAACTCCTCGCTCGTCATCGCCTTGAGCACTTCCAGCGCCGCCTCCTTCTTCTCGGAGTTGGGGTTGATGGCGTTGTGCCACCCGCCCAGCGCCGCCACCGGCCCGCCCGTCATCGGGTACTGGGCCTTCTTCTCGGTCTTGGCGTACGGAATCGGCATCACGCCGAGGTCCTTGCCCATCTGGTCTTTCGCGCCGTTGATGTTGATGGAGTACGGCCAGTTGCGGTGCATCACGGCGTCGCCCGCCGAGAACGGTTTGCGCGAGGGCTCCTCGGACCACTGGAGCACCGCGGGCGGCGCGATGTTGCCCTTGTACCCGTCGAGCGTGTGGTTGGCCTGTGAGCCGTGAATGAACGTCCGGACCATCTTGAGCGAGTTCACGACCTGCTTCTCGTCGACGGTGACGGGTCGCTTGCCGATCGGGCCGAAGAGGTTCTTCTTGGGGTTGCCGAAGTACGCCCCGCCCCAGCTGGTCATGAACTCGTTGAAGTCACAGCACGACAGCCCCTCGTAGGCCTTTGCCTGGAACGTGTAGCCGTGCTTGACGTCGTTCGCCGACTTGGCCTTCTGGGCCACGTTCGAGAACTCCTTCCACGTCATGGAGTTCTTCGACCACTTCTTGAAGTCCGACTCCCCGTAGCCGGCCTTCCGGACGTACTTCTTGTTGTACTGCATCGTCGGGAAGTCCGGGAATAGCGGGACGGCGTACATGTCGCCGTTCTGGGCCTGCGTGGTCGAGACACTCGCGTCGAAGTAGTTCTTCTTGACGTCCTGGGTCACCTTCTTCGGGAGCTCCTTGCTCAGGTTGAGGAGTTGGTCGCGGACGATGAACGGAATCGTCCACCCGCTGTCGACGTAGAGGATGTCGGGGTTCTTTCGCCCGGCCGACAACCACTGCTGGTACTGGGAGCGCCGGTTGTCGGTGACGGTCGGTCCCGCCAGCACCTTCACCTCGATGTCCTTCGACAGGCCGTTCTTGTAGAGGACCTTCTGGAGCCGGTTCCAGACCTCGCCTTTGAAGTCCGGGTCGGTCGCCCACTGGAGCGTGGTCTTGCCGCCCTGATTGTCGACGTTGCCGACGGTGGAGCCGCCGCCGCTCTGATTGTTGTTACCGTTGTTACTTTCGCTTCCGCCCATACAGCCGGCCAGTCCGGCCGCCGCACCCGATGCGCCGACTGCCTGCACGAAGTTCCGGCGGGAAACCCCGGAACTTCGGTCGGCGCCCTGCTGTCGGTCGTCAGGTTCGTGCGAAGTATTGCCAGCCATTTCACTCCCAAAGACGTAGTTTATCCATTTATATCTTAGTGCCAGTAACTACTGCCATCGTTGTAAAATATCTTTCATATGGTGTGCCTAAACACGCGGCGAAAACGCGGCTATCGGGGTCGGTACCGGCCAATCACGGTTCCGGGCCTCGTTACTGTCTGTCGATTGAATATTCGAGACGAATATTCAGTCATGGTAACGGTTGGTTCTCCTAGAGGTCCCCGATGGCTCGAGACCACGTCGGGGACTTGGGCTCCTCCAGACGCGCTATCTCCTCGTCCGACAGCGAGACGTCCAGCGCGGCGACGTTCTCCTCCAGGTGGTCGACGCTCCGCGGGCCGACGATGGGCGAGTCCACCACGTCCTTGTGCAACAGCCACGCGAGGCTGACCTGCGCCGGGGTCGCGTCCTTCTCCTCGGCGACGGCCCGAACCTCGTCCAGCACCGCCCAGTTCTCCTCGGTGAACCGCTCGCGGGTGTGTTCGTCCGTGGCCGCCCGTCCCTCCTCCGGGTCCGCGTCGCGGTCGTACTTACCGGTCAGGAATCCGCCCGCGAGGGGACTCCAGGGGATGACGCCCACGTCCTGGTCTTCGCACACCGGCAGGACGTTCTCCTCCTCGTGACGGTCGACGAGGTTGTACTCCGGTTGCATGCACCGAAACCGCCGGTAGTCGTTGAGGTCGCTCTCGTAGAGCGCCTTCGCGAACTGCCAGCCCATCATCGTCGACGCGCCGACGTACCGGACCTTGCCGCTCTCGACGAGGTAGTCGAGCGCGTCGAGCGTCTCCTCGATGGGCGTCGTCTCGTCCCAGCGGTGAATCTGGTAGAGGTCGATGTAGTCGGTGCCGAGTCGGTCGAGGCTCGCCTCGGCCTGTTCGATGATGTGCTTTCGCGAGAGGCCCTGCCGGTTCGGTCCCTCGCCCATCGGACCGTACACCTTCGTCGCGACGACCAGTTCCTCGCGGTCGAAACCGTCGTACTCCTCGATGGCCCGCCCGACGATTCGCTCGCTCTCGCCGTGCGAGTAGACGTTCGCGGTGTCGAGGAAGTTGATACCGAGGTCCATCGCGCGGTGGATGAGGTCGACGCTCGCCTCCTCGTCGTGCATCATCCACTCGGCGTCGCTCCCGAAGTTCATGCAACCGAGACAGAGCCGAGAGACTTCGAGGCCGGTGTCTCCGAGTTTCGTATACTCCATGTCCACGTCCGGCATGTCCGAGCCTACGACGACGACCGGGAAAATGCTACGGGCACCGGCGCGTCTCGCGGAAAAGTGAAGGGTCGGCCGACCGAACCGTGAGCCATGACCACCGACGACAGTCTCCCCCGGTCGCTGTACGACCGCCTGCGCGACCCGGCTCACACCGGCGACAGGCGCTGTTGGCCCTGTACCGTCGTGAACGTCGGACTCTTGCTTCTCGCGTGCGCGGGCGTCGCGCGGCGGCGCTCCGCGCGCGCCGCGCTCTCGCTCGCGGCCGCCGGCGGCGCGGCGATCGCGTTGCGGGGCTACCTCGTCCCGTACACTCCTCGGTTTGCCCCGAGACTTGTTTCGCGGCTCCCCGGCGACCCGTTCCACGCCGACGGCGACGCGTCGAAGCAGTCGGGGTCGCTGGGTTCGTCGGTCGCGTCGGGCACGTCCGGCGCGACAGAGGCGACCGACGCGACGTGCGATACGCCGGAGACGTCCGACGCCACTGATTCGGACGCCCGCGACGAACCCGACGCCTCCGGCACGCTCGGCGACGCCGAAGCGGGCGGCGAGCGGGTCGTCGGCGCGCTCGCCGAAACCGGCGTCGTCGTCGCCGAGGGCGAGGCCCTCTTTCTGGACGAGGCGTTCCGGGACGCGTGGGAGGCCGAGATGCGCGACCTCCGCGAGCGCGACGACGGCGCGCTCGAAGCCGCGCTACGGGAGGCGGCGCCCGCCGGAGCGGTCGTAGAGACGGTTGAACCGCGCGGCGAGCGGTGGTTCGTGGTTTCGGACGGCAGCGACGACCCGGCGAACGAGAGTTGGCTCACCCGACCGGTCGCCGTCGCGGAAACCGCGGCGGTGCGCGCACTCGACGACCGGACCGACCTCGACCCGACGCTCCGGGCGCGGGCGTCGGCGCCGCTCCGGATGTTCCTGGAGGTCTGCCCGGACTGCGGCGGTCCGGTCGAGGAGACGACCACGGTCGAGTGCTGCGGCGGGACCCGGGGAACGCTGAACGACCCGGTCGACGAGGTGCTCGCCTGCGTCGACTGCGAGGCCCGCCTCTACACCTTCTGATTTCGCCCGCTCTCTCGATTTCAGTACGCGGGCGGTTCGTCGCGCCCGATGCGAATCTCGTGGGCTTCGATGTCCTCGAGCGCCGCGACCTGCCCGCCCACGGTAATCTCGCCGTCGTCGGTTTCGATGGTCATCCCGGCGACGCGCTCGCCGCCCTCGAACGAGAAACCGACGACCCTCCCCTGGACGACCCGGGAGGCGCCGGTTTCGATGTCTCGGCCCTCGATGGTGGCGTGGAAGTCGCCTTCGAGTTCCTGAAGTTCCTTGACACAGCGGCGGATGGAGGAGTACCGCCGGGGGAACGGACGGTCCTCGCCGTCGGCCGCGAGGGTCCGCTCGGCGGTGGTCCACAGCACGGTGCCGAAGAAGCCAGAGACGAGGAAGCCGAGCGCCGAGCGGTTGAAGATGACGCCGTAGCGGTCCTGGTCGTCCCGCAGGGCGTCCTGGGTGGCGTAGATGGAGTACTCGCCGTCGGCCACGGCGATGACCGGCGTGGTGATGCCCCGGCGGGCGCGGGCCGTGGTCGCGACGTCGAGGTAGTCGAAGCTCTCGGGGTCGGGGGCCTCCGAGGCGGGGGTGACGAGCAGTTCCACGCTGACCCCCTGGTCGATGGCGTGGCTGAGTTCGTCCTCGAACCGGTGGAGGAGGTCGGGGGTGAGCGACAGCGCGATCTCGAACTCGGCGGTTTCGATGACGTCGGCGAGGTAGCGAAGGATGGTCGAGCGCGATTTGACCAGCGAAACCGCCTCGGTGTCGCGGGCCGGCGCGGTGTAGCGCGCTTCGAGTTCCGAAACCATCTCCATCAGCGACGACTGGATGCCCGAGAACGCCTCGTCGGGGTCGACGGCGATGACCTTCATCGGTCGGGACTCGCGGAGTTCGACCAGTCCGCGGTCGCTCAGGCTTCGCACGGTGTCGTAGACGCGCGGTTGGGGGATGTCGGTGCGGTCTGCGATCTCGCTGGCGGTGAGTTCGCCGTGTTCGAGGACGGTGAGATAGGCGTCGATCTCGTACTCCCCGAGGTCGAACCGGTCGCCGACCTGCTCTATCGTCGCGTGAAGGTCGTCGGAGGCCATGTGCGATACCATTCGTTCGAGGGGTAAATCATTTACCCGGTTTCGAGTAGCACCTGATTCCGGAAACTCGTTTCATCCTTCGCGTAGTATTTCGCGTCCGGTGGCGAAACCGTCCGCCGGTGACGGTAGCAGATAGCCCCGTTTTCGTATATAAACGTCCGGATAAGTGCGGCGGACCGGCTCTCCACCCGACACGCGCTGACGTGGATTCGTGGTTAGTTTTTGGAGTCGCGCCCGTGCGCTTGAGGGAGTCGGTTGGGGAGGGGTGTGGCGGTTGCGGTGCGGGTGGAATGCTGTCGGCAGGGCGCGAAGTCTCCGTGAGCGAAGCGAACGGAGGCTCGGAAGTCGCAGCGCGCACAGCGAAGCGAGCACGACCGTCTTCCGGTGCGCCCGCACCAGTGCAAGGGCGGAAGTCGTACCAGCAGTCGAAGATGCGCGGAGGCCGAGTCGCCGCGGCGACTCGGCCTCTGCGCGTGTCCTTTTTTGGTCCAGATTTTTTCGAGGAGTGGTTGCTGATGCGCCGCTCTGCGGCGCATCAGCGACCCGACGAAGAAAAAAGGTGGGTGCGTGTCACATGAACATCCGGTCCTCGGGCACCTCGCTCTCGACGCGCTCGGCGAGCCGGTTGGCGAGACTCTCGTAGTACTCCTTGATTTCGCCCGCGAACTCCTCCAGCGGCCCGGTGTCGATGCCGATGCCGTACGCTCGCTCGACCGCATCGAGGAGTCGAATCGCGGCCTCGACGTCGGGGGCCTGGGCGTGAACCGGGGTGACGAACACGCCGGTCCGGAGCGGCGAACTCATCCCGCGAGCGACGAGTTCGGCGTTGATGCCGTCCAAGAACCCCTGGCCCATCGCCGGAACGTCCAGGTCGGCGAGTCGGTGTTCGCGGTAGTCGTCGGTGGCGACGTAGAACGTCCGGTGCTCGTCGGGACCGTGGGGTATCGGGACGCCGTGGAGCACCGTGATTTCCCGGACGCCGTGGGCCTCGGTCCAGTCGAGGATGGCGTCGGTGAACGGCTTGGCCGCCCAGACGGGGACGAACAGTTCGCCGACCAGCACCGTCAGTTCGTGGTCGGCGTGCGAGAACAGCCGGGTGTGGTGTCTGGGTCGGCCGTTCTCGAACGGCGTGATGGCCGGCAACTGGTCGGCGTTGACGTGGCCGACCTCCTCGAACTCCAGGTGGTCGACCAGGTAGTCGACCGCGGTCAGCCCGGCCAGGCCGAACTGCGAGAAGCCGGCGATGACCGTCTCGTGCGGGCTCTTCGACTCGATCTCGAAGGAAGCGGTCTGCGGTCGCTCGTCCCCATTCATACGCCGGGCTACGGCGAAACCCGACTTAGCTCTTTACCGCGACTCGACCGGGCGCGGTCGCTGCCGACGAAAAGTGTTTTGCCAGCCGCGAGAGAGGTACGTGCCAATGGCGAGTCTGCTGGACACCGTCCTGCAAGAGTTGGAGTCGTATCTCACCTCGCCCGCGACCAACACGGCCGACGTCCTGCTCGCCGCGGTCATCCTCGTGGTCGGCTGGTACGTGGGGGCGCTGGTGGTGCGACTCGTCGGCCGGCAGGTCGCGCGGAAGTTCCAGCGACCCAGCCTGACCAAGACCGCCCTCGGCGGAATTCGGGCGACCGTGATGGTGATGGCCGCCGTGGTCGCGGCGAACTACCTCGGGTTGCAGACCGGCGATATCTTCCTCTCGGTGACGGTGTTCTCGGCGGTGCTGGGGTTCGTGCTCGCGCCCATCATCGGCTCCATCATCAACGGCCTGTTCCTGCTGGCGGACCAGCCCTACGAAATCGGCGACATGATCGAGTTCGTCGAGCGCGACACCCGCGGTTACGTCGAGGACATCACGCTCCGGTACACGAAGGTCTTCACCCTGGAGAACACCTTCCTTGTCATCCCCAACTCCAGCATGCGCGACCGCGACATCATCAACTACTCCGCCGAGGACACCCGTTCGCGGCTCTCGATGGAGTTGCTGGTCACCTACGAGGGCGACCTGGAGGAAGCGCGCGCGATACTGGAGCGGGCCGCCCGGGAGACGCCCGAGGTGGTCGAGGGCGGCCCGGACATCCGCATCGGGAGCGCGCGCTACGCCTCCGAACCGGTGGCGTATATCAAGGAGTTTGCCGACCACGGCGTCCTGCTCGACCTCCGGTACTGGGTGAAAGACCCCTACTTCATGCCGCGCGTCCGCTCGAAGATTCAGGAGCGCGTCTGGGAGCAACTACCCGACGCCGACGTCGAGATCGCGTACCCCCACAGCCACCTCGTCTTCGACGAGACGAGCGGTACGGCCCGGGTCAGCGTGGAGGATGGGGCCGAAGTCCCCGGGCAGGAGAGCGTCGCCGGCGGGTCCGAATCCGCCGAGGCCGACGCCGCGCCGGCCGACCGCGGGGAGGACGTGGCGGGCGACTCGCGCGCCTCGCCCGAAGAGTTCGACTCCCGGAACTGAAGCCGGCTTCCAAGTACCAAAAACGGTTCGCCCGGGACCGAAACCGCCGCGAGCGAGTCTGACGACTCGTTCGCGACTCACTTTCCGACCGTGATTACCTCGGCGTCGAGTTTCTCCCGGAGGTAGCTGTCGACGTTCGGGTCGGAGGTCAGCTTCCGGAGCATGCGCCGCCAACGACCCGACTGCTTGTGGCCGATGACCACCACGTCGGCGTGTTCCGCCGCGACCTCTTCGAGGATGGTCTCCTCGACCAGGAACCCCTCCCGAATCACGTACCGCGTGTGGGGGAGCGGTCCGAACTCCTCCTCGACCGCGCGCTTGAGTTCGGCGCGGCTCACGGTCTTGCCCTTGTGGTAGAGGTTGACGTGGAGGACGGTCAACTCGGCGTCGCGTTCCTCGGCCACGCCGATGGCCTCTTCGAGGGTCCGACGCGAGTGTGCCGAGAGCGGATATCGGACGGGGACGACGACGCGGGTCATCGTTCGACCGAACGCCGTCCGGACTTTTCTATGCCCCGGTCGAGGACGTCGCCGCGCGGGTCCGCGACCGTCGGCGGAGCGCTCGCCGGGGAAATTCCGACCGTCTGCGGAACCCTATCTGTCGGCGGAACCCCAACCGTCGACGGCCGTCGGTCCGACGGCGCGCACCCGGCCGTCGAGTTCAGCGTCGACCCCCTCCGCGCGGGCGTAGTCCACCAGCACCTCGTACTGGATGTCGCCGCGCTCGACCAGGAGGTCCTCGCCGAGGCTGGGGAACTCATCGTCGGTGTGGAGGACGTACTCCGAGAGCGCGACCGAGTAGGTCCGGTCGGTATCGAGGCGGTCGCCGCCGACGCGCACCGACTCGACCGCGCAGGTTTCGGGGTCCCACGCGATCTCCGCGCCGCTGACCTGCGCGTGCCACCAGTCGGGTTCGGCGAAGTCGAGGTCGGGGCCGGCGGCCCACTCGAACGCGTCTCGGAGCGCCTCGCCCGGAACTTCGGCGACCGCAAGGTTCTCCTCGAACGGCGTGACGCTCACGACGTCGGCCGCAGTCACCTCCCCCTCCAAGGGGTCGCCGGTTCGGACCCCGCCGCTGTTCTGGAGGCCGACCTCCGCGCCGGTCGCCCAGCGGTAGGCGTCGGCGACCAGATTGCCGAGGCGACACTCGCCGCCGAACAGCGTCGTCTCCGCGCGGCAAACGGGTTCCTCGACGCGACCGACGACGTCGTTCAGACCGGTTTCGGCGAGGCGCTCGCGCATCGCCGCCGCGACCCCCTCGTGGACGGGGGCGTCGGCGACCTCGTGGTGGGCGACCTCGCCGGTCCCGAGGTCGACTTCAAGAACGACGGACCCGCCGTCGCCGGGTCTGGTGAGGAGCGTGCCCTCGATTCGGTCGCGGCGCTCGGTCGGGACGTGACCGCCGAGAATCGCGTCGGCGTCGACCGCCCGCGCGAGTTCCTCGTCGCCGTTTCCGAGGTGCGAGAGCACGGCCGTGTAGTCGGCGTCGAGGTCCGCGAGCGCCTTGCGGGCCGACTCGACGGGGTCGGCGAACTCCAGGTCGGTGGCAAAGGGATTGAGCGAGGCGGTTCGGGCGGTCGTGACGCCGACGAAGCCGACCGTCTCCCCGCCGACCTCCACGGTCGTAGCGGGGACGACGCCCTCTGCGGCGGCGAATCGTTCTTCCGAGTCCGACCGCGTCTCCCAGACGTTGGCGCTCACCCACGTCTGGGGCGAGTCGGCGACGAGTCGCCGGAGGTCGGCCTTGCCGTGGTCGAACTCGTGGTTGCCGAACGTTTCGACGTCCGGCCGGACCGCCTCGTAGAAGTCGAGCGCCTGCGCACCGTTCTCGACCAGCGCGAGGACGCCCGGCGAGGTGTTGTCTCCGCTTCCCGCCAGAATCGCGTCGTCGCCGCGGAGTTCGTCGAGGAGTCCCGCGAGGCGACCGACCCGTTCAGGGGCGTCGTAGACGTTCTCGATATCGGAGTAGTGGAGGAGACGGGGAGCCATCGGACCGCGGGTTCTCGCGCCGCCGACAAGACTCCTTCGGACGGAGTCTCCCCGGAGGGTTCGGACGCGGCGTTTTCACCGAGCCACAGCCGACAGTATAAACTGCTCGGGCGAGTACTCCGACTCGATGGACGCGATCACGACCGCCGACGGCGAGACGGTGTACGTCTCCCGCGACGACGGCGAACGCGGTTCGAAGGGACCGTTCTTCGTCGTCTACGGTAGCGAATCGGGTGAGGACCGCTACGGGTACTTCTGCGGGAACTGCGAGCGCATCGACAACGCGATGGACCCGATGGGTCGCATCGAGTGCAACGCCTGCGGCAACATCCGCAAGCCGACGGAGTGGGACGCGGCCCACGAGTGAACCGTCCGACGAGTCGAGGGCCTCGCCCGACGCGTCGAGGATACGCAGAACGCCCCGAAGCCTCCGCCGGGACGACGCCCGCGGCGTCGTCCCGGCCAGTTTCCTTTTACCCGCGTTCTCCCTATCTCGGCATATGGGGGAAGTTCGGGAGGACGTACTGGAGGAGGTCGAATCGCACAGTGAAACGCTCACGCTCGAAGACTTCGTCCGTCTCATCGAGGAGAACCACTACGAAGCCGAACCGGGCGTCGACCGCGGCCTGCTGGCCGACTACGCCGAGGCGGCCTTCTTCGACGTGGACCTCGCGCAACTCGACGACCGGACGACCGACAGCGAGTCGTGGGTCGCGGGCGAACCGTTGTACGAAGTGGGCGAGAACCGCGTGAGCGCCTATCCCCTGACCTGGCACGAGGCGTTCGGGGGGACTGACGACCTGCGGACGATCATCGAAATGATACAGGACGAGGTCACCGAACCGGAGGGGACCCAGTACGAGGCGGTCACGGAGCAAGGAATCCCCGAGGACAAGATCCTCCGCGTCGCGCAGGTCGTCGCGGGAATCGACCGCCAGACCACCCGCAACGCACTCAAGCGACTCCGCGACAACGGCGAAATCGAGGAGTACGCGTCCCAGGCGCGCAGTCCGACCATCCGTCTCAGCTGACCCGCAAGAAGGTTTATTACAGATTCCGTCTTAGCTTCGCACGGATGGCCCCTGTTAGCACACCGCCAGTCGAACAGGCGCGGTCGATATTCAGCGACCTCGGATACACCGTGTCCGGCGACGGCGAGGAATTCCGGGCCGAGCGCAAGTGGCGAGTGGTGCGAGTGACGGCGCTCGCGGAGTCGGGCGAGACCCCCGACGACGGCGAGCTTCGCTGTTTCGTAACGTGGTCAGACCAGGCCCAGCAGCTTCGACGCCAGCTTCGACGGACGAATCCGGCATACGAGTGGGCGATAATAAGCGTCCGCGAAGGCGGCGACTACGAAGTGATGCGCGCGCCGCCGGGGGCGAAACAGGCGGTATAACCTCTCTCTTCTTCCGACCGTTCGACCGCGATAGCCGACGATAGACAGAAACGAGCCGAGAAGCCGACAGTCCGCGAGAAGCCGACAGTCCGGCGGCAGTCCACTGCCGCCGGACTGTCGGCCGTCGGGGCGAGGACGGTCGCGCTCGCGCTATCTGTCGCCCAGCGCCTGCGCGGTGGCGGCGAGTCCGGCCTCCACGTCGACGTCGGCGCCCTGCTTCGAGAGCGCGTCGCCGAATGCGGCCATCAGGTACGAGACGGTCTCCTCCCGGGCGGAGTAGCCCATACAGCCGATACGGAAGATGTCGCCGTCGAGGTCGCCGAGTCCGGTGGCGATCTCGAGGTCGTACTGCTCCAGCAGGTAGCTGGTCACGTCGGTGTCGGTCGCGCCCTCGGGGACCTGCACCGCGTTGAGGCTCGGCAGCCAGTAGTCGTCGGGGGCGTTCATCTCGATGCCCATCGCCTCGACGCCGGCCTTCAGCGCGCCCGCGATTTCGCGGTGGCGCGCCCACCGCTCCTCGATGCCCTCCTCGGCGACCAGTCGCAGGGCCTCACGGAGCGCGTAAATGTTCGTGATGGGCGCGGTGTGGTGGTACGACCGGTCGTCGCCCCAGTAGCCCTCCAGCAGCGAGAGGTCGAGGTACCACGACCGGGCGTCCTCCTCGCGAGAGAGCACCTTGTCCATCGCGCGGTCGTTGAGCGTGAGCGGGGCCGCGCCGGGCGGACACGACAGGCACTTCTGCGGACCGGCGTAGGCCACGTCGACGTCCCACTCGTCGACGCGGAGTTCGACGCCGCCGAGCGAGGTGACGGTGTCGGCGATGACGAGCGCGTCGTGGTCGTGGGCGATGCTCGTGAGTTCCGGAACCTGGGGCTGGAGGACGCCCGTGCTCGTCTCGGCGTGGACGAAGCCGAACACGTCCGGCTGGTGTTCGTCGAAGGCGTCCTGGACGTCGGCGGGGTCGAGCGGTTCGCCCCACGGCGCGTCGACGTGGACGACCTCCCCGCCGGCCCGTTCGGCCATCGACTCCATCCGACCGCCGAAGTAGCCGTTGGTCGGGACGAGCATCGTGTCGCCCGGTTCGACCACGTTGCCGATGGCCGCCTCCATCGAGGCCGACCCGGTGCCCGAAACCGGAATCGTCCACCGGTTGTCGGTCCGAAAGGCGTACCGGAGCAGGTCCTGCACGTCGTTCATGATGCCGATGAACGAGGGGTCGAGGTGACCGACCAGCGGCGTGCTCATCGCCCGCAACACTCGCGGGTGGACCTCGCTCGGTCCGGGTCCCATCAGCGTCCTGTCCGGCGGCGCGAGTTCACCAACGTCCGGTTTCTCCGGCATGCGACGGGCTAACACTGCCGGCGACTAAAAGACTTCTACCCCAGCAAGAACCCGCGGGCTTCGACTACCGGGCGATTATTGGGCCGTTGTCCCCGTGAACGGGATTTCTAAGCGGTCGTTGACGGTCCCAACAGACCGTTGTCCGTCCCGAGGGTCGACATCGCCGGAGAAACCGAGCGTTTCACCGAGTGAACGAAGAGGAACGGTCTGGGTCGTTTATCCCCGTCGTGCGCGTAGGCCGAATTGGCCCGACGGGGGCGGTAGGACCCCGCGTCCGACGGGCGAAGCGGATGGCGTTTGCCGGACCCGAGCGGCCGACGCCGCGGGACGATTTGCCGCGGCGGCGCGAGGTGGGTCATCGGGGGAGGGCCCCGCCTCGCGCCGCGGCGACTCTCGAACTACCCCGCGGCGGGCCGACGACTCGACCGGTTTCCGTTCACTGCTGTCACTTCGCGGTGCGTTCACCGCGGCGCACGAACGCGATGGCGCAAAGGCCATCGCGGCGCGGCCGTTGGGGAGGCGGCCGCGCCGCTCCGAGCCGTCACATCCGCGCGGCGACTTTTTACTGCGACTATCGGCGAGCGACGGTGCCGTCCGTACACAGACGCCGTCGTACTTCGAGATGCATCGCCGACGCGGGGGGAAGAGGCTTATATCTCACCGGCGCCAATCGTCGTCACCATGATGGTCGGGCACGCGATGCTGGCGTTCGCGCTCGCGGCGAGCGCGGCGAGCGCCCGGGGGTGGTCGCGCGAGCGGGCGATGGCGTTCGGGATCGCGGCGGGCGCGTTCGCCGCGGTTCCTGACGTGGACATGGCGTACGCGCTCGTCGGCCTCGCCCAGGTGGGAGTCGCGAGCGTTTGGACCATGACCGCCGCGTTCTGGGGGAGTTCGCATCTCGTCCACCGGGCGGTCACCCACTCACTCGTCGTGGCCGTTCCCGCGGCGCTCGCGTTCGCGCTGGTCGCCCGCGAGCGCGGCCGGCCGGCCGCGCTCGCGCTCCTCGCGGGGCTCGTCGCCGTCGCGTGGGCCGAGAGCGGCGTCCTCGGCGCGGCGGTGATGACGCTGTTCGGACTCGCCGGGCTCGCAGTCGCGCTGGTCGCCGCCGACAGGGCCGACCTGGGCGTGCGGTCGCTGTTCGCCGCGGCGCTCCTGGGCCTGCTCTCGCACCCGTTCGGCGACCTCTTCACCGGCGCGCCCCCGAGGATGCTCTACCCGCTCGACGTTCGGCTGTTCGCCGAGCGACTCGTGTTGCTGGCCGACCCGACGCTCAACCTGCTCGCGGTCTTCGCCCTGGAGCTGTGTACCATCTGGCTGGCGGGGTACGTCTACCTCCGGCTCACCGACCAGGACCTGTTCTGGCACGTCGACGCCCGCGCCGCGCTCGGCGTCGCCTACGCCCTCGCCGCGCTCGCGATGCCCGCACCCACGCTCGAGGTGTCGTACCACTTCGTGTTCTCCGTGCTGGCGGTCGGCGTCGTCGGCGTCGCGCCTCACCTGCTCCCCTCCCGGTCGGTGCTCTCGGCCGACTGGAACGACGCCGTCACGTGGACCCTGACCGGCCTCGCGGCCGTCAGTTTCGCGACGATAGCGTACGCGGCGGTCTACGTGATTTCTTGAGGGAGAGGTGGTTTCCCGGGGGACGCGCCCGTCGAACCGGCCGCAGCCCGTAGTTCATAAAGTTTCATACAGTGCGAGCGTAAAACACCGGTATGGCGCGCCGCACGGGGACGCTCGACCACGTCGTCGAAGACCGACGGGCGAATGCCGCCCTCGCGTGGCTACTCGTCGGATTTCTCGCGGTGGCGGTCGGCTCGAACTTCCTCGAGGGCGAACTGCTGTGGGCCGGGTTCGCCGCGTTCGTCGCGGCGCTGGCGCTCGTCCCTGCAGTCGTCCACCGCGACGCGACGGTGATGCTTCCCTGGGAGGTGCTGGCGCTGTCGGCGCTCCCGATTCTCGGCCGGTCGCTGGCGACGCTCGTGCTGACCTCGCGGGTCGCGACGTACTTCGCGGTGGCGGCGCTCGCGCTCATCGTTGCGGTCGAACTCCACGTCTTTACGCCGGTGAAGATGACCCACTGGTTCGCGGTGCTGTTCGTCGTCGTCGCCACCATCGCCACCGCGGGCGTCTGGGCCGTCTTCCAGTGGCTCTCGGACATCTATCTCGGGACGGCGTTCATTCGGAGCGAACAGCGATTGATGTGGGACTTCGTGGCCGCGACGGCGGTCGGCGTCCTCGCGGGAGTCGTCTTCGAAGCGTACTTCCGGCGGTTCGCGCGTATCGGCCCGCGACTGCCGGGCGACCTGGGTGACGGAACGTGAGAGTCCGCGATGAACTCCGAATCTCGGCGCGGCGACAGGAGCAGTTGACCCGGGCGATGGAGGTGTGTCTCGTCGGCGTCTTCTTCATCGGACTCGACCGGGGGAACCTCGGCATCGCGGTCAACGCCGGGGTCGCGCTGGGGGTCACGTTCCTGCCCGCGATACTCGAACGCGACTACGGGATTCCGCTCGACGCGGGGCTAACGCTGTGGATAACGACCGCGGTGTTCCTCCACGCCGTCGGGACGCTGGGGCCGTACACCGACGCCTCGCTCTGGTGGTGGGACCACATGACCCACGCGCTGTCGGCGTCGCTGGTCGCGGCGGTCGGCTACACCACCACGCGGGCCATCGACCGCCACACCGAGGCCATCTACCTCCCGCCACGGTTCATGTTCGTCTTCATCCTCCTCTTTACCGTCGCGTTCGGCGTCGTCTGGGAGGTCGTCGAGTTCGCGCTCGGCGGCCTCTCGTCGGTCGTCGGCAGCGGATCTATCCTCACCCAGTTCGGCCTGGAGGACACGATGAAGGACCTCATGTTCGACACGCTGGGCGGCGTGCTGGTCGCGCTCTGGGGCGACGCCTACCTCAACGACACCGTCAGGGCACTCACGACGCGCCTCTCGGGCGGCCGGCGCGGGGCCGACTGACAGGGTCGGGCGTTCGCGGTCGCGCCGCGACGCGACCGCGAACCTGCGAGAGTCCTTCGTCCGGTCGCTCGTACCGACGACGCGCTCGCGGGGGCGAGTGGCTTTATTGGTCCGTACAGCGAATCGACACGTGCTATGGTGTTCAAGAAGATAACCCTCATCGGGACGAGCGAGGAGAGTTTCGACGCCGCGGCCGACGACGCCATCGACCGCGCCGAGGAGACGCTCGAGAACGTCAAGTGGATAGAAGTGGACGAACTCGGCGTCGAAGTGGCGAACGCGCCCGACCGGCAGTATCAGGCGGAGGTTACCGTCGCCTTCGAACTCGAAGAGTAGGCCCGCGGAACTTCGGCGAATCGAACCGGTCGGGCGGCGAGGGGCCGACCGCGGTCGGCCCCTGAACCAACCGGCCAGCACGAAACTGTGCCGGGACTTTCTCGGCGGAACGGCTCGGGCGACACACGTTCTCGGCGGAGCAGTTCCGGCAAAACCTTCTCTGCGGAGGTGGTTCTGGCAGGACCGTCGGCGGTCCCGCCGGAACTGCTCGGTTCGAAGACCGATTCGAGCGTCAGGATTAACACCTTCCGAACGAAACGAACTCACATGAGTACCGATACCGCACCCGACGGGGACGCCACGCCCGAAATCGAGGTGACCGAGACGGCGGCCGAGCAGGCTCTCTCGCTGCTGGAAGGCGAGGAGATGGACATCGAGGAGGCCGGCCTTCGGCTGTTCGTCCAGCAGGGCGGCTGCGCGGGCCTCTCCTACGGGATGCGCTTCGACGAAGAACCCGAACCCGACGACACCGTCTACGAACACCACGACCTGCGGGTGTTCGTCGATCCCGCGAGCATGAACTACATCGAGGGGAGCATCGTCGACTACGAAACCGGCCTCCAGGGCGCGGGTTT
The DNA here is from genome assembly GCF_024138165.1 of Halorussus vallis. Taxonomy (NCBI): domain Archaea; kingdom Methanobacteriati; phylum Methanobacteriota; class Halobacteria; order Halobacteriales; family Haladaptataceae; genus Halorussus; species Halorussus vallis. The sequence goes on from NZ_CP100000.1 coordinate 736,337, forward strand.
CCACGTCGAGAACCCCAACGTCGTCAGCGAGTGCGGGTGCGGCGAGAGCTTCCGGACGTAAGTCCCGATTCTACGAGGGCGGCGGTCGAGTTCGGGTCGCTTCCCGGGAAGGGCCATTCTTATCCCGATTAGGCGACTACTCTGACGTGTGAAACAGCACGAACGCATCCTCGTCCGGGGCGCGACCGCCCGCGTCGAATCTTCGGACGCGCGGCTTCGCCTCCGGCCGCGAGTCGGCCGTCGCCCTCCCGGCCGGCCGAGACGGGCACGGAGGGTCGGATGGTAGACCTCGTCTTCTCGGCGGGACGGGTCCTCCTCGCGTTCTTCCTCGTGCTCCTCAACGGGTTCTTCGTGGCCGCGGAGTTCTCGTACGTCCGCATCCGGTCGACGACCGTGGAGACGCTCGTCGAGGAGGGCGCGCCCGGCGCCGAACTGCTCCAGAAGGCGGTACAGAACCTCGACGACTACCTCGCGGTGTGCCAACTCGGTATCACCCTCTCCTCGCTGGGACTCGGCTGGATCGGCGAACCCGCGGTGGCGGCGCTCATCGAACCGGTGCTGGGGTCGTTCCTGCCCGAGAGCGCCGTCCACCTCGCGGCGTTCGCCATCGGCTTCGGCTTCATCTCGTTCCTCCACGTCGTGTTCGGCGAACTCGCGCCCAAAACCATCGCCATCGCCAGGGCCGAGCGAGTCTCGCTGCTCGTGGCCGCGCCGATGCGGTTCTTCTACTACATCTTCATCCCCGGCCTCGTCGTGTTCAACGGCACGGCGAACTACTTCACCCGACTGCTTGGCATCCCGCCCGCCTCCGAGAGCGAGGAAACCCTCGAAGAGGAGGAGATACTGATGGTGCTGTCGCGGTCGGGCCGGCAGGGCAACATCGACCGGGAAGAGGTCGAGATGATAGAACGGGTGTTCGAACTCGACGACATCGCCGTCCGGGAGGTCATGGTCCCCCGGCCCGACGTGGTGAGCGTCTCGGCCGACCTGCCCCTGTCCGAACTCCGGTCGCTGATAATCGAGTCGGGCCACACCCGCTACCCGGTGCTGGAAGCCGACGATAGCGACCAGGTCGTCGGGTATCTCGACGTGAAGGACGTGCTTCGGGCCACGGAAACCGGCGACGACGCTCGCACCGACGCCGACGCCGTCACCGCCGGTGACCTCGCGCGCGACCTCCCCGTCGTCCCGGAAACCGGCCGTATCGACGACCTCCTGGCGGAGTTCCAGAGCCAGCAGAGTCAGATGGCCGCGGTCATCGACGAGTGGGGGTCGTTCGAGGGGCTGGTGACCGTCGAGGACATCGTCGAGCAGGTCGTGGGCGACATCAGAGACGAGTTCGACGTCGACGAGCGAGAACCGACTATCGACAAGCGCAGCGACGGGTCGTACTCCGTCGACGGCGGCGTCGCCATCGCGGAGGTCAACGACACGCTCGACGCGGAGTTCGAGAGCGACGAGTTCGGCACCATCGGCGGTCTGGTGCTCGACCGACTCGGCCGCGCCCCGGAGGTCGGCGACAGCGTCGAGATCGAGGGCTACCGCCTCGAAGTGGCGCGGGTCGACGGCGCCCGCATCTCCACTGTCGTCGTCACCGAGACGGGCGCCGAGGAGACGCCGACCAGCGAGTCGTAGCCGCGCAGGATTCGGTCGTTCGTTCGGGCTACTCCTCTGCTTCCTCGTCCTCGTTCTCACCATCCACGCCGTCCTCGTCCTCGAACCGTTTCCGGACGCTCTCGGCGTGGCCCTCCAGTCCCTCGGCTTCGGCGAGCGTGGTGATCGTCGCTTCGAGGTCGCCGAGCGCGTCGCGGTCGAGCCGCTGGACCGTGGTCGAGCGCAGGAAGGTGTCGACAGAGAGGCCGCCCGTTATCTTCGCCAGCCCGTTCGTCGGGAGGACGTGGTTCGTCCCGCTGGCGTAGTCGCCCGCCGCGACCGGGGTGTAGGGGCCGAGGAAGACGCTCCCGGCGCTGTCGATGCGCTCCAAGACCGCGTCCTCGTCGTCGGCCTGAATCGAGAGGTGCTCGGCGGCGTACTCCTCGGCGAACAGGATGGCCTCGCTCGGCGAGCGCGCGCGGAACACGCCCGAGGCGTCGTTGTCGAGCGCGTCCTCGATGGTGTCGCGTCGCTCGCGCTCCTCGACCTGGGTTTCGATCTCCTCGACGACGGCCGCCGCGAGGTCGTCGTCGTGCGTGACCGCGGCCGCCGCAGCGTTCGGGTCGTGTTCGGCCTGCGCCAGCAGGTCGGCGGCGACGAACCGGGGGTCCGCGGTTTCGTCGGCCAGGACGAGGAGTTCGCTCGGCCCCGCCAGGAAGTCGATGGCGACGTCGCCCTGGACCTCGGCCTTCGCGGCGGTGACCCACTTGTTGCCCGGGCCGACGACCTTCTGGACGCGGTCTATCTGCTCGGTGCCGTAGGCCATCGCGGCGACCGCCTGCGCGCCGCCGACGCCGTACACCTTGTCGGCGCCCGCGAGGTGGATGGCCGCGAGCGTCACCGGGTTCATCTCCTCGGCCGGCGGGGTCGTCACGACGACCTGCTCGACGCCCGCGACCTTCGCGGGCACGACGCCCATCACCGCGCTGGAGGGGTAGGCGGCCGCGCCGCCGGGGACGTAGACGCCGACGCGCTCGATGGGTCGGAACCGCCGACCCAGCTCTCTGCCGGGCGAGAACTCCCGGTTCCAGTCGTCGGGGAGCTGTGCTTCGTGGAACTCCCGGACGTTCGCGACGGCCGCCTCGATGGCCTCGTGCGTCTCGTCGTCTATCTCCTCGGCGGCGCGCTCGGCGGCGTCGCTCACGTCGAGGTTGCCGACCGAGACGCCGTCGAACTCCTCGCAGAACTCCCGGACCGCCACGTCGCCCTCATCCCGCACACGCGATACGATGTCCCGTACGTCGTCGCGAATCGCCTCGATGCCGGCGTCGCGGTCGAAGAGCGCGCGCCGGTCGTCCGGGCCGAGGTCTGCGACGGATTCGACGTTCATGGCCGGTGGTTCGGAGCGCGGGCGAAAAACGGTTTCCTTCCCTCCCGGTCGTCGTTGCTGAGTCGGTGGTAGTCCGGCGGACAGCGGTGAAGTGGCTTTGATTGGAAGACGAGGGCGAGGTGACGGTGACCGCCTCGAAAGCCCCCGCCCGCTCGCGGTCGCTCGACAGGATATTCGGTTCGCGCCTACCGGCGCTCACCAAATAGTGGCCTGTCGAGACGACTACAGTGAACGCGAGCGGGTGGCCCCTTTCAGTCCCACCCCGTCGGTTGGTCGGCCGAGCTTTCGCGGTGGATTGGCCATCCGGGCTTCCGCGGAGGGATACTCAATCGTCGCCCTCTGAACCCCGGTCGGCCCCCGCGCCCGGCCTGTCGGAGGGGACGTACACCGCGGGCCGCCGGAGGACGAACTCGTCGAGGAACGCCGCGACGACCACGGCCGCCTCGACGGCGAAGTACGCCGGGAGCGTGAGCGCGGCGGCGTACTCGCGGGCGGGATGTGGCCGGCCGTCGAGGTGGTCGCGGAGGAGGACGGACAAGGGTGCGAGGAACGCGCCAGCCAGTACGACGGCCGCGAGCGCCACGAACGGCGGTCCCTCGGGGAGGTACGTCGCCGGCGACCCGTCGCCGGCGACGTACCCGAGCGCGACGGTCGGCGATGCCAACAGCGCGACCGGGAGCGCCAACAGGCCGCCGAAGGTGGCGACGGCGTCGAGCGAGGCGACCGGCCGGCCGGTCGAGCGCCGGAGGAACGACCCGACGTAGCGCCGGGCGACCTGGAGGCCGCCTCTGGCCCACCGCTTGCGGCGGTTCCACCACCCCGCGAACGTCTCCGGGTTGGTTTCGGTCGAGACGATGGCCGGGTCGACCTTCACTGTCCAGCCCCGGGCGTGGATGCGGGCCGCGAACTCCACGTCCTCCAGTAGCACCGTCTCGTCGAACGGGCCGAGTTCCGCGAACGCCGACGCCCGGAAGAACGCCAACCCGCCGGTGAACAGCGTGAACCCCGACAGCACCTCGCGAGCGAAGAACTCCCCGCGCTCTGCGAGGTGACGCTCGACCGCGGCGTGGAGCGCGAGCGGCGACCCCGCGGAGTTGCCGGCGTAACACCGGCCCTTCACGCACCAGACGTCCTCGTCGGCCCGGAACCAGTCCACCGCACGACGGACCGCGTCTGGTTCGGGTCGCTGGCCCGCGTCGACGAACCCGACCACCTCGCCGCCCGCGCGCCGTCTGCCGAAGTTGGCGACCGCCGCCTTTCCGCCGGGCGGGGCGTCCCGACGAATCGCCCGAAACCGGGGGTCGTCCGCGGCGGCGCGCTCGGCGATTTCGGCCGTCGCGTCGGTCGAGGCCGCCTCGTAGCACAGCAGCACTTCGAGTCGCTCGGCCGGGTAGTCGAGCGCCCGGCACGCCGCGAGGGTCGCCGGGAGCGTCTCGGCCTCGTCGTACGCGGCGACGACGACGCTGACCTCGGGGAGTTCGTCGGCGGTCGGGTTGCCCGACGAACTGGACTCCGGGTCCGGCGGGGGTCGAAACGCGACCGCGGCGGCGAAGACGACTCGCGCCGCCAGACCGAGGAACAGGAGGACGACCAGCGTGCTCACCAGTCGACCGTACGCGGGGAAGACGAACGCCGGCGAGACGAGCGTCGCCGAAGCGAGCGTCGATGCGGCGACGTACGTCACCGCGCTCCGGGTGTTCGACGTCTCGTCCGCCGACCTGACCTCCATGGATAGGTGACGACGGCGGACCGACGGAAACGCTTTGAGGCCGGTCGTCGCGGGGGGAAGCAGGCGTCGGTGGTGAAAGCGACCGGTCCCGGTGTCCGTGTGCGCTCCCCGAATCCCGCTCGTACATAAACGAACCGCGTATGAACGGGGCCAGACGTATCACGTGTAACCGACTTGTATCTCGTATGACTGGACAGCCTCGGCCGCCGACTCCCGACGGGGTCCCGCTGCTCAGAAACGGACTGGCCTTCTCGCGCGACCCGTTCGGGGCGATGACCGAGTGGGCCGAGGTAGGAGACGTGGTCCGACTGCGGTTTCCGGGGCAGTCGCTCTACATGGTGACCGACCCGACCCTCGTCGAGCGAGTCCTGATGGAAGGCGAGTCGGCATTCACCGTCGGCCGACAGCAGCGCGAGACGTTCCGGGACGTCGAGGACCACGCCGTAACTTCGAACACCGGAAACCGCTGGAAACGGCTCAGAAAGAGCCTCCAACCGGCGTTTACCTGGGACGGACTCCGAGGGTACGGCACCCGAATGGCCGAACGCACCGCCGCGCACGTCGGTCGATGGGAAACCGGTGAACGGGTCGACCTCCCCGACGAGATGCGTCTCCTGACGCTCCGCATCCTCGGCGATACGCTTCTGGGCGTCGACGTCGAGGGCGACGAGAGACTCGTGAGGGACGCCGCCGACGCACTCGTCGCGAGGGCGGACCCCCGACGGTTCGGACAGCTTCTGCCCGACTGGGTACCTACTCCGACCCAGCGCCGTTTCGAGCGGACCGTCGGCGAACTGGACGCCTACGTCGCGGGCGCGCTCGCGGACCATACCCCTGACGGACGAGACGACGCGTCCCCCGGCGGCGGAGACGACGCGTCCCCGAGCGAACGAGACGTCGCGTCGGTTCTGCTCGCGGCCCGCGAGCGCGGCGACCTGTCGAACGCCGAGGTCCGGGACAACTTGACGGCGCTGCTGCTCGCGGGTCACGACACGACCGCGATGGCTCTCACCTACGCCTGGTACGAACTGAGCCGACACCCCGACGTCCGGGAGTCGCTGGTCGAGGAATCGGAGCGGGTTCTCGGCGACGAACTCCCCGACACCGACGACCTCGACGCACTCGAGCGGACTCGGAACGTCGTCCGGGAAACCCTCCGACTGTATCCGCCCACCTGGGCGGTCAACCGAGAAGCGCTGGAGGACGTCACGCTCGGCGGATACGAGATTCCGGCGGGCGCGCAGTTGATGGTGCCCCAGTGGGTGCTCCACCGTGACGACCGGTTCTGGGAGGACCCCGAGACGTTCGACCCGTCGCGGTGGGAGCGCGACGCTGACCGGCCGGAGTACGCGTACTTCCCCTTCAGCGGCGGGCCGCGACACTGCATCGGAATGCGGTTCGCCCGACTCGAACTGGTCGTCGTGCTGGCGACGATGGTCGGCCGGGTCGCGCTGGACGTCTCGGTCGCGGAGCCGCTGACGTTCGCGCCCACGATTTCGCTCCGCCCCGAGACGGACATCGCCGCGACGGTCGAACGTCGCTAATCTCTCCGGTTCGAGGATGGCCGCTACACGTCGGGCGTCTCCATGATGCGCGGGACGCCCGCGGCCGTGATGGTTTCGCCGACGACGTACGACCCGGCGTCGCTGGCGAGGAACTGAGCGATGTCGGCTATCTCCTCGGTGGTGCCGATGCGGCGCTCGACCTCGCCGCGGTCGATGTTGTCGGCGCTGACGCCCATCTGGCTCTCGACGCCCGGCGTGGCGACGAACCCCGGCGCGATGCAGTTGACCCGCACGTCGTCGCCGGCCCACTCGAACGCGAGCGTCGAGGTGAGGTTGATGACGCCGGCCTTCGCCGCGCCGTAGTGGCTCATGTGGGGCGACCCCTTCTGGCCGGCGACGCTGGCGAGGTTAACTACCGCGCCGCCGCCGTCCTCGCGCATCCGCTCGCCGGCGGCCTGGGTGCAGTGGAACGTCCCGTGGAGGTTGATGTCGACGATGGTTTCCCAGCCGTTCTCGCTGATCTCTTCGAACGGCGCCATGAAGCTCGCGCCGGCGTTGTTGACCAGCACGTCGATGCCGCCGAACTCCTCGACGGTGGCGTCGACCAGCGCGTCGACCGCCTCCCGGTCGGTCACGTCGCACTCGACTGCCAGGGCGCTCCCCTCGCGGTCGCTCTCCTCGATGCCCTCCGCGACCGGTTCGACGTTCTCCAGTTCGCGCGAGCAGACCACCACGTCGGCCCCGTCGGTGGCGAACCGCTCGGCGATGGTCCTGCCGATGCCGGAACTCGCGCCCGTGACGATAGCGGTCCGACCGTCGACGCCGAACTGGCTTCTCACGTGCGACTCTCCGCGACCGTCCGGGGAACCGTTTCCGTTACCATTGTTAGACACGAGTCCGTATTCTCGCCCTCTGTTAATAAATATGGGGCGTTCCTTGCGATCGTTATCTTAATCTACGTTGCTAGTCATCATCACTCATGGACAAGTCCGCGTTCGGTGACGCCGCGCGCTCGGGCAACGTCGCGCGCCTCCACGACGAAACGGCCGAGCGCCACGCCGCCGACACGGCGCTCGAGATGGACGGTGCGGAGATGACCCACGGTCGACTCCGGGACCGCTCGGCGCGATTTGCCGGCGGACTCCGCGAACGCGGGGCCGACGTCGGCGACCGGGTGCTGGTGTACCTGCCCAACTGTCCGGAGTACGTCGTCGCGACGCTCGGGGCGCTCAAGGCCGGCGCGGTAGCGTCGCCGATGAATCCCCAGTACAAGGCGCGTGAGATCGGCCACCAGCTCGCCGACACCGGGGCGTCGGTCATCGTCACCCACGCCGCGCTCCGCGAACACCTGACCGAGGCGCTCGGCGAAACCGACGCGAGTCCGACTGTTGTCACGGTGGGTCCCGCCGACGACCTTCCGGAGGGCGACGCGGCGTTCGAGGACGTCAACGGAGAGCCGATAACCATCGACCGCGAGGGCGACGACGTCGCGCTCCAGCCGTACACCAGCGGGACAACCGGCGAGCCAAAGGGCGTGCTCCTCACCCACGGGAACCTCCGGGCGCAGGCGTTCTCTGGGTTCGAACTGGTCGACGTCGACCCCGGCGAGGACCGGAGCCTGGCGGTCCTACCGCTGTACCACATCACCGGCTTCGTCCACTCGACGTGGCAGACGCTGGTCCGGGGCGGAACCGTCCACCTTCGCGACCCCGCCGGATGGGACGCCGAGGACGCCATGCGGACCATCGAGGAGGTGGGAATCACGGGGTTCATCGGCGTCGCGGCGATGTACGTCGACCTGGTCAACCACGAGGCGTTCGGCGAGTACGACCTGTCGAGTCTGCGCGAAACCGGACAGGGCGGCGCGAAGATGCCCGTCGCGGTCCAGCGCGAGTTCGAGTCGGTCGCCGGCGTCGACACCTGGGAGGGTTACGGCCTCACCGAGACGACCGCGGCGACCCACACCGGCGCGGGGTCGACGTTCGGCCACCGACTCGGGACCATCGGCCAGCCACTCCGGATGACCGACGCGAAAATCGTCGACGAACGCGGCGACGAGGTCCCGCCGGGCGAGGAGGGCGAACTGCTCGTCAGAGGACCGCAGGTGATGAAGGGGTACCACGACCTGCCCGAGGCGAATGACGCGGCGTTCACCGACGAGGGGTACTTCCGGACCGGCGACGTCGCGCGCCGCGACGCGGAGAACTACTACGAGATAATCGACCGGAAGAAGCACATGATAAACACGGCGGGGTACAACGTCTACCCCAGCGAAGTCGAGGAGTTGCTGTTCGAACACGAGGGCGTCGCCGACGCCGCCGTGGTCGGCATCCCCGACGACCGGCGGGGTGAGACCGTCAAGGCGTTCGTAGTCCCTGCGCCGGACGCCGCCCCGACCGCCGAGGAGATACGGCAGTTCTGCCTGGAGAACCTCGCGGAGTACAAACACCCCCGCGAGGTCGAGTTCGTCGAGGAACTCCCCCGGACGGCGAGCGGCAAGGTCCGGAAGTTCAAACTGGTCGAGGACGAGGAGTCCCGACAGTGACGGGCGCCGACCCGCACTGGCGGGCGGTGTTCTGGGACATCGGCGGCGTCATCCTGAACGCCGACTCGGTCCGGCGCGCCCACCGGGAGTTCGTCCGGCGCGTCGTGGAGGAGCACGCACCCGAGACGCCGGTAGCGGACGCGCTCGAAACGTGGCGCGCCGCGGTCGGCGACTACTTCCGCGAGCGCGAGGGCACCGAGTTCCGGGACGCCCGGATGGCGTACCACCGCGCGGTCGCCGAAGTCGTCGGCGCGGAGATTGTCGAGTCGGAGTGGCGACCCCTCTTCGAGGCGGTGTCCGCCGAGACGCTCGAACCGAACCCCGGCGCGGTCGAAACCGTCGAGCGACTCGCCGAAACCGACCTTCACGTGGGCGTCGTCAGCGACGTCGACGCCGCGGAGGGCCGCCGAATTCTGGAGACGTTCGGCATCGACTCGGCGTTCGACTCGATCACGACCTCCGAGGAGGTCGGCCGGACGAAACCCGACCCGGCGATGTTCGAGGCCGCCCTGTCGGCCGCCGGCGTGCCGGCGGCCGACGCCGTCATGATCGGCGACCGGTACGAACACGACGTGGAAGGGGCGGCCGCGCTGGGACTGACCACCGTCGCCTACGGCGCCGACGACGGCCCGGCGGTCGACTACGCCGTCGACGACCTGCGGGAGATTCTCTCGATTCTCGGCGTCGAAGACGCCGTAGACGATAACCGTGCCGACGGCGCGGGTGGCTGAGTCAGCGCGACGACCGCGATTCTCGTTTCCGCAGTTTCCATCCGGCGCAGACCGCAGGCCACCGGCACGCCGGTCGAGCGAGGGGCCGCCATCTTTAATGAACAGTGCACGGCGGTTGGTATCGGGGAACGTACAATGGGGGACACGCTACTGTTCCGAACCGCGGAGTGTGCACCGAACCGCAACGGTGGGGCGAAACTCGCCTCGAACCGCGAGGGAAGAGGGACGGAACGATGAGGGCGCTCTGCTGGCACGGCGAGGGCGACGTCCGGGTCGACGAGGTGCCCGACCCCGAGATCGTCAACCCGCACGACGCGATAATCGAGGTCACCGCCACCGCCATCTGCGGGTCGGACCTCCACCTCTACGACGGCTACATGCCGACGATGCGGGAGGGCGACGTGCTGGGCCACGAACCGATGGGCGAGGTGGTCGAGGTCGGCGACGCCGTCGACAACCTCCAGGTGGGCGACCGCGTTGTCGTCCCCTTCCCGATCTCCTGCGGGTCGTGCTGGTTCTGCGAGGAAGACATGTACTCGCTCTGTGATAACTCGAACCCGAACGCCGAGATGGCCCGCGAGGTGATGGGCCAGTCGCCCGCCGGAATCTTCGGCTACTCCCACATGCTGGGCGGCTACGCCGGCGGACAGGCAGAGTACCTCCGGGTGCCGTACGCCGACATCGGCCCGATAAAGGTCGACTCCGACCTGCCCGACGAGCAGGTGCTGTTCCTCTCGGACATCTTCCCGACGGGGTACATGGCGGCCGAGAACGCCGAGATAGAGGACGGCGACACGGTCGCGGTCTGGGGGTGCGGCCCGGTCGGCCAGTTCGCCATCCAGAGCGCCTGGATGCTCGGCGCGGGCCGGGTCGTCGCCGTCGACCGGGTGCCCGAGCGCCTCCAGATGGCCCGCGAACACGGCGACGCCGAAACCATCGACTTCGAGGAGGAGGACGTCTACGACCGGCTGATGTCGATGACCGGCGGTCGCGGCCCGGACCGCTGTATCGACGCGGTCGGGACGGAGGCCCACGGCGCGGGGCTGATGGGGTTCGCCGACCAGGTGAAACAGAAGGCGAAACTGGAGGCCGACCGACCCCACGTGCTCCGGCAGGCGATTCGGTGCTGTCGGAAGGGCGGGACGCTCTCGATTCCCGGCGTCTACATCGGGCACGCGGACAACTTCCCGGCCGGCCCGATGATGAACAAGGCGCTGACGGTGAAGACGGGCCAGACGCACGTCCAGCGCTACCTCGACCCGCTGCTGGAGCGCATCGAGGACGGCGACATCGACCCCTCGTTCGTCATCACCCACGACGTGCCCCTGGAGCGCGGCCCGGAGATGTACGAGACGTTCCGGGACAAGGAGGACGGGTGCATCAAGGCGGTGTTGACGCCCTGAGAGCGGATTCGGCGAGTCGACCGTCGGTCGACTCGCCGAACTCGAACTCACGACGCCAGCGTCAGTAGCGCGTCAGGTGCTCGACTTCGCTCTCGTCGACGTCCTCGAACGCGTTCCGGGCGATGACGCGCTTGTGAACCTCGTCGGCGCCGTCGATGATGCGGAACTGTCGGACGTTCTCGTAGAAGTCGGCCAGCGGCAGGTCCTTGCCGATGCCGTTGCCGCCGCAGAGCTGGATTGACGCGTCGATGGCGTCCTGGACGACGTTCGCCGCGAACGTCTTCGACATCGCCACCTCGATGCGGGCCTCCTCGCCCGCGGCGATTTGGCGCGCGGCGTGGCGGACCATCGTCCGGACGGCGTGGAGTCTGGTCTCGGCCTCAGCTACCTCGAACCGCAGGGCCTGCTTCTCGGCCAGCGGACCGTCGAAGGCGGTCCGCTGGCTGGCGTACGCCTTCGCGATTTCGAGCGCGCGCTCGGCCATCCCCGAAAAGCGCATGCAGTGGGTGAGCCTGGCCGGACCGAGGCGCTGTTGGGCGATGGCGAACCCGGCGTTCTCCTCGCCGAGCAGGTTCTCCTCGGGCACCCGGACGTCGTCGTAGCGAATCTCGGCGTGGCCGGTTCCGGTGACGCCGCCGCCGAGGTGCGGGATGTCCCGGACGACTTCGACGCCCGGCGTGTCGGCAGGCACGAGGATGATGGAACAGCCCTCGTACGGATGGGCGTCCTGGTCGGTCCGGGCCATTACCAGCAGGACGTCGGCCTCGCTCCCCTGGGTGGTCCACCACTTGTGGCCGTTTATGACCCACTCGTCGCCGTCCTTCTCGGCGGTCGTGCGTATCATCTTCGGGTCCGACCCCGCGCCCGGGTTGGGTTCGGTCATCGAGAACCCCGACCGGATGTCGCCGGCCGCGAGCGGGCGGAGCCACCGCTCCTTCTGGTCGTCGGTGCCGACCAGTTCGAGCGTGTGCATGTTGCCCTCGTCGGGCGCGTCGACCCGGATGGCCGTCGCGCCGAGGAGGCTCCGGCCAGCCTCCTCGAACACCGGCAATACGTTCCGGAAGTCCATCCCCATCCCGCCGTACTCCTCGGGTATCTGGGGCGCGTAGATGTCGTAATCGCGCGCGCGGTCCCGCAGTTCGTCGACCGTCTCCCGGTCGACCGTCGGACCGCCCAGGTGTTCGCGTTCGACCGGAATCACTTCCTCCTCGACGAAACTCCGCACCCGGTCGGCGACCTCCCTCGCGCGCTCTGAGTCGTCGTACTCCATACCCAACAGTCCATGCACCACTGTAAAAGTATTTCTCCGATTATTTTATCCTCGTAAGTACTATATCGGCGTTGGCCGTACAATCGATACGAACGGGCGCGGTGCGGCCGCGACGCCGTCGCGTCGCGGCCGCCAACGCCGACCGCCGGCCACTGACCGCCGACCGCCGACAGAACGACGCCGACCGACACCGACATCGGAACCCGATGAGACAATGACCGAGGACGAACTCACCTACTACGACCGACTCGTCGACGAGGACGCACTCCGGGACTACCTGGCCCAGCACCTGGGCGAACCGCAGGAGTTCGCGGTGGCCCACCACCAGGAGGGTCACTCGAACGAGACGCTGTTCGTCGACTGGGACGACCGCGGACTGGTCGTTCGGCGGCCGCCGCCGGGGACCACCGCCGAGACGGCCCACGACGTGCTCCGCGAGTACCGGGTGATGGACGCGCTCCAGGACACCGACGTGCCGGTCCCGACGACCGTACTGGCCTGCGAGGACTACTCGGTCATCGGGAGCGACTTCTATGTGATGGAGCGAGTCGAGGGCGACGTGCTCCGCGAGCGCGAACCCGAGCGATTCGCCGACGAGGCCCACCGCCGGCGAATCGGCGAGGAACTGGTCGACACGCTCGCCGAGATTCACGCGCTCGACTACGAGGTAGTCGGACTCGGCGAGTTCGGCCGACCCGCGGGATACACCGAGCGCCAGGTCGACCGCTGGACCCAGCAGCTCCAGTGGGCGTTCGACCGGACCGCCGAGGAGCGAACCGTGCCGGTGTTAGAGGAGGTCGGCGAGTGGCTGGTCGCCGAGTGCCCCGACGACCATCCGCACACGCTGGTCCACGGCGACTACAAACTCGACAACGTGATGTTCGGGCCGGGGACCCCGCCGAAACTGGTCGGGGTGTTCGACTGGGAGATGGCGACGCTCGGCGACCCGCTGGCCGACCTCGGCTGGATGCTCTCGTACTGGCGCGACCCCGACGACCCCGAACCCGCGACGCCCGAACTGACGGCGACGTTCATGGAGGCGGAGGGGTATCCGAGCAGGCGGGACCTGGTCGACCGGTACGAGGAGGCCACCGGCTTCGAGTACGACGACGACCGGTTCTACCGGACCCTGGCGGTGTACAAACTCGCCGCGCTCGGCGAGATGTTCTACCGGCGCTACCTGGAGGGCAACAGCGACGACCCCCTCTACCCGAAGATGGAGGAGCGAGTCCCCGCCCTCGGCGAGCGCGCCAAGCGCATCATCGACGGCGAGGAACCGCTGTAGGAAAGGGTGCGCACCGGCAACTTCTGGAACGAGGCGAACGAGGCTCAACCGAGTGGTGCGCGCTGGCGCGGCCCTGCGGTCACGCGAGCGAACGCGAGGCGGCTTCGCCGCCTCGGAATAGCGAACGGCGGAGCCGTGAGCGAAGCGAGGGTGACCTCGGAAGACGCGGGTTGTCTTCCGGCGGTTTGGGGCCGTGCCAATGCGTGCGAGGGATGACTGAACGAACGCCGAAGGCGTGAGTGAGGGAGTCGGCTGGGGAGTCGTGTGGCGTGCGGTGGCGGTGCGGTACTCATAGTCATCGTGTGAGTAGCGGTCTGCAGTCTGGTTGCTGTGGCAGTCGCGGTCACGGTTGCTGTTGCGGTCGGGTGTTCGCTGCAACAGTTGCGTAGTCAGAGTGCAGTCGGCATTCGTATTCTACGCCGCGAAGGTGAATAACCGCTACCGGACCCGCGACCGTCGCCGAACGGGCACCACCGAATTCACGCCTTCTAACCGTCTAGGCGCTCTGTTCGATGGCCTGCAACTGGGATTTGAGTTGCGTCATCGCCCGCTTCGGGTTGCCGCCCCGCTGGAACGCGCCGTTGACCTGCTGGGCGATCTTCGAGGATTCCTGGGGCCAGACCGCCGTGACCGGCCGAGGAATCGCGTTCTCGCCCGCGATTCTGAGCTGTTCGACGTACCGGCCCATGATGGGCACCTGCTTGGCCCGCTCGGTGGTCAACAGCGGCGGTTCCGGCGGGATGTTGCCGATGACCTCGAACAGCCGGTACTTGAACTCGGTGCTCATCATCGCCTTCAGCACCTCGGCGGCGGCCTCCTTGTTCTCGGAGTTGGGGTTGATGGCGTTGTGCCACCCGCCCAGCGCCGCCACCGGCCCGCCCGTCATCGGGTACTTGGTCTGTTTCTCGGTCTTGGCGTACGGAATCGGCATCACGCCCAGGTCCTTGCCGAGGTTGTCCTGCGAACCGCTGGTGTTGATAGCGTAGGGCCAGTTGCGGTGCATCACGGCGTTGCCCGCCGTGAACGGCTTGCGCGAGGGCTCCTCGGTCCACTGCATCACCGCGGGCGGTGCGATGTTGCCCTGATAGCCGTTCAGGGTATGGTTGGCCTGGGAACCGTGGATGAACGTCCGGACCATCCTGATGGCGTCGACGACCGGTTTCTCGTCGACGGTGACGGGACGCTTACCGATGGGTCCGAAGAGGTTCTTCCGGGGGTTGCCGAAGTAGGCACCGCCCCAGCTGGTCATGAACTCGTTGAAGTCACAGCACGACAGCCCCTCGTAGGCGCTCCCCTGGAAGGAGAAGCCGTACTGGACGTCACTGTTGTTCATCGCCTCCTTGGTCACCTGCGAGAACCGCTTCCAGGTCATCGACTGGGTCGCCCACTTCTGGAAGTCCGACTGGCCGTACCCGGCCTGTCGCAGGTGGCGCTTGTTGTACTGCATCGTCGGGAAGTCCGGGAACATCGGAAGCGCGTAGAGGTCGCCGTTCGGCCCCTTTGCGGTCGAGACGCTCGCGCCGAAGTACTCCTTCTCGATGCGGTTAATCCGCGACTGCGGGAACGCTCCGAGCTGGCTCAGGTTGGTCAACTGGTCGCGGACGATGAACGGAATCGTCCACCCGCTGTCGACGTAGAGGATGTCGGGTTTCTTCCGGTTGGCCGACAGCCACTGCTGGTACTGCGCCCGGCGATTGCCCGTGACGTTCGGCCCCGCCAGCACCTTCACCTCGATGTCCTTCGACAGGCCGTTCTTGTAGAGGACCGGCTGTAACTGCTCGGTCCAAGTCGACCCCTGCAGGTCCGCGTCGGCCGCCCACTGAAGCGTGGTCGTGCCGCCCTGCTGGACTTCGCCCACGGCCCCGTCTTCGACGTACCCGCTGAGTCCCGCCGCGGCCCCCGATGCACCCACCGCTTTGACGAACCGGCGTCTGGAGACGCCGCCCCCATTGTATGTCATTATCTGCCAAACCTCCGGAAGAACAACGGTAAACCCCCGTAAATCAGCTTCGCCAATCGTACTCGAAGCGACAGGAACCCGACCGGACGGCGTCGGTGCGAACACGGTCGGACGCGCTTGGGCGAAGACGGCCGGACATCTTCGGAGCGAAGACGACCGGACGCGAATCCGACCTCGCGCTGGCGCGTGCCGAACGCTTTAGCCCCGCACGCCCGTTTGCGAAGCCATGACCGACCTCGAGGCGTTCGACCTCTCTGGAACCGTCGCGGTCGTCACCGGCGGCACTCGCGGTATCGGCCGCGCCATCGCCGCAGGGTTCGCCGACGCCGGGGCCGACGTGGTGCCGACCTCACGAACCGAGGAGTCCGTCGAGGAAGCCGTCGCCGACGTCCGCGACCGCGGGGCGTCGTCGCTCGTCCACCCGACCGACGTGACCGACGAAGCGTCGATACGCGACTTGTTCGACCGCGTCGACGACGAACTCGGCGGCGTCGACTGCGTGGTGAACAACGCGGGCGTCAACCCCGACGCGGCGCTGGGACCGCCCGAAGACGTCGACCCGGTGGCGTTCGACTTAACCGTCGACGTGAACCTCCGCGGGGCGTTCACCTGCGCCCGGACGGCGGCCGAGTCGCTCGCCGAGCGCGGCGGGAGCGTCATCAACGTCGCCAGCGTCGGCGGCGTCGTGGGCCTGCCCCGCCAGCACCCCTACGTCGCCTCGAAGCACGGCCTCGTCGGCCTCACCAAGAGCGTGGCGCTCGACTGGGCGCCGGACGTGCGAATCAACGCGCTCGCGCCGGGGTACGTGAAGACTGACCTCACCGAGGAACTGCAGGCGAACGAACGACTCCGGGAGTCCATCGTCGACCGGACGCCGCTCGCGCGGTTCGCCGACCCCGAGGAGATAGCCGGCCCGGCCGTCTTCCTGGCCAGCGACGCCGCCTCGTTCGTCACCGGCGAGTGCCTCGCGGTCGACGGCGGGTGGACCGCGCGGTGACGAATCGATTCCGGAATACTTGTTTCGCTGAGATGTGGTGGTCGTAACGATCGCCATGCCCTCCGGCCCGGACTCGACCGACGGAACGACGCGGAGACGGCTTCTTGCGGGACTCGGAGCCGGAGTCGCCGCGACCATCGGCGGCTGTTCGGGCCGAATCCCCGGAACTGGGCCGGCCCACATCGAAGCGGAAACGTTCGCCGAGAGCGGCGAACTTCGGTGGGAGTACCCACCGCGGGACGACGCCGACGGAATCGGCTACGCCGCCGTGGAGTTCGACCGAGTGCTGTCCGAGAGCGCGGAACCCGGGTCGCTCCGGTTCACCCTGAACTCGACCGTCGGCGGACTCGCCGCCAGCGAACCGTACCGGGGCTACGAGGCCGACTGGTTCCGCTTTCGCGTCGGGCCGCCGGCCGAGTACGCCACACGACACACCGTCCGGATGTGGGTGCGACCGCCGACGTGGCCGGGGGTCCGACTGCGGTACGACCGACGAGGGGGCCGGTCTGACCTCGTCGTTACCGCGCCAGACGTCCACACTGATGGGACCATCACGTTCCCACTCGTCCTGGATTCGGGGGGAGAGACGCCCCCTGACAGAGTCCACTGCGCGTTCACCGTCCAGGCGTCGCGGCCCGGCGCGTTGGGAAAGACGGTTCGGGTCAGCGATAGCGGCACTCTGGACCTCGGGTCCGTCGTCGACCGCTCGACGTAATCGCCCGACGGGGCGCGCCGGAGATTCGCAGGTGGGCCGAACGCTGAGCGCGCACGGCGACCCGACGAGCTCGCCCGTCGGGTGGCCCGAGAATCCCATGACAAGTGCCATCAACCAACACCATTTATCCGCTCACCCGTGGTAACGCAGTTCTACCACAGGAGACGCCCGATTATGCCATGGCGCATCACGCTGGCCGACACCTACGACCGGGCCCGCGAGGAGTTCTCATGGGACCGGATACCCGACGACTACAACATCGCCCGCGACCTGTTGCGCAAACACGAGGACCCCGACGGACCCGCGCTCTATCAGGCCTACCTCGACGGAACCCGGGAAACCTACACGTTCGCCGACCTCGACGACCGCACGGACGCGTTCGCCCGCGGGCTGGCGGCCCGCGGCGTCGAGCGTGGCGACCGGGTCGCGGTCGTGGTCCCGCAGAAACCCGCCAATCCCATCACGCACCTCGCGTGCTGGAAACTCGGCGCGGTGTCGCTGCCGCTGTCGGTCCTGTTCGGCCGCGACGCGCTCCGGTATCGCCTGGAGGACTCGGGGGCGACCGCCGTCGTCGCCGACGAGTCGGTGCTGGACGCCGTGCGGGCGGTCGCCGACGACTGCCCGGACCTCGAACACGTCGTCTCAGTCGACGCCGAAGATGCCACCGACGGCGACGATACCGCCGCCGACGCCGACGACCTGCAGGCCAACGTCGAACCCTTCGAGGCGGTCTACGAGGAGGGGTCGACGGCGTTCGAAATCGCCGAAACCGACGCCGACGCGCCCGCGATAATCATGTACACCAGCGGGAGCACCGGCCCGCCGAAGGGCGTGCTCCACGGCCACGGCGTCTGGCTAGGCCACTGCCCGGCGTTCTACGCCTACTTCGAACTCGACGTCGACGCCTCGACGTTCTGGACGCCCGCCGACTGGGCCTGGATCGGCGCGCTCGGCGACCTCGTCTTCCCGGCGTGGCACTACGGCCGGCCCGTGGTCGGCTACCCGATGGGCGGTTTCGACGCCGAGACGGCCTACGAACTCCTCGAGGAGTTCGAGGTCACCGACGCGTTCCTCCCGCCCACTGCCATCCGGATGATGATGGACGTCGAGGCACCGACCGAGAACTACGACCTCGACCTGAAGGCCGTCTGTTCGGGCGGCGAACCGCTCACGCCCGAGATACTCGACTGGGCCGACGAGGAACTGTCCGGCGTGGCCGTCAACGAACTCTACGGCCAGACCGAGGCGAACCTGCTGGTCGCCAACTGCCGGCGGTGGTTCGAGGCGCAGGCGGGGAGCATGGGGAAGCCGATTCCGGGCCACGAGGTCGCCGTCCTCGACGCCGAGACGGGCGAGCGCCAACCCGAGGGAGAGGTCGGCACGATAGCCGTCCGGCGCGAGGGCGACCCGGTCGTCTTCGAGGAGTACTGGAACCAACCGGAGAAGACAGCGAGCGTGACCGTGCAGGGGCCAGACGACGCGGCGTGGCACCTGACCGGCGACCTGGGCTACCGGGACGCGGAGGGCTACTTCTGGTTCAAGGCCCGCGACGACGACGTCATCATCACCGCAGGCTACCGCGTCGGACCCGGCGAGGTCGAGAGCGCCATTCTCGAACACTCGGAGGTCGAACAGGTCGGCGTCGTCGGTATCCCCGACGAGACGCGCGGCGAGATAATCAAGGCGTTCGTCCAACCGGTTCGAGGCGTCGCGGGCGACGACGCACTGCGGGAGGAGATCCGGACGCTCGTCCGCGACGAACTCGCCAAGCACGAGTACCCCCGCGAAATCGAGTTCCTCGACGAACTCCCCCAGACCACGACCGGCAAGATCCAGCGACGGAAGCTTCGGGACCGCGAGAGCAGGTAACCCCGGTCGTTCGCTCGCGTCGGAACCCGCGGGCGTGAGGCCTTATCGAAAGAAGTTATATACTTGATAGATTATCGTCCGTTCATGGGTTTCGCTGCAGTCGTCCGAAAGGAGTTCCTCGATTCCGTCCGGTCGTACTCGTTGTTCGGACTCGCGCTCCTGTTCGCGCTCTTCGCCGCCGGTCTCGCCGCGATGGAGTTCGTTCCGGTAGGATACCGGGACAGTCACGTCGACACGAGTACGTTAGCGCTGTTGAACAGCATGCGACAGCCCACCGTCTTCTTCGTCCCGTGGATCGGGCTCGGGATGGGGTACAACGCGATAGCGGGCGACCACGAGAGCGGCCGCCTCCGACTCCTGCTCGGACTGCCGAACTCGAGAGCGGCCGTCGTGGTCGGGAAGTTCGTCGGACGAACCGCGGTGGTCGCGGTTTCGATACTCGCCGGCTACGCCGTCGCGGGAATCGTCGCGCTCGCCACGTTCGACTCGTTCGATTTCGTTATCTTCGGGGCGTTCACGGCGCTGACGGTGCTGTACGGAGCGGTGTACGTCGGCATCGCCGTCGGCTTTTCGGCGTGGCTGAAAACGAGGGAGTGGGCGCTCGTCGGTGCAACGTCGCTGTACGCGCTCTTCTTGCTGGGCTGGGACGTCGTGTTGTTGGTCCTCCAGTTGGCGATATTCGGCCGGGAGGTACCGGAGGCCGGACTGCCGGACTGGTTCCCCTTTCTCGGACTGCTCAACCCCTCGACGGCGTTCATGCACGCCGCGAGGGCCGTCATCCCGGCGTACCGCGAGATAACGTTCTACCCCGAAGCAGACGCGTTCTACCTCCAGGACTGGGTCGGGTTCGCGGTGCTCGCCCTCTGGTGTCTCGGAGCGCTCGGTCTCGGCTACCGCCGCTTCAGGGGCGCGGACCTAAACTGAGTTCGCAGCGCCCGGCCGCGCTCCGCGAGAGGCGATACCGCCGGAGCCGCTCAGTCGGACTCGGCGACCGACACCGAGAGGTACTCCTCCAGCAGGTCGTCGCGCTGGCGGAGTTCGGGGACGCTCCCCTCCCAGACGTTCGACCCCTTCTCGATGATGTACGCTCGCTCGGCGAGGTCCAGCGCGAACTGGACGTTCTGCTCGGTCAGCAGGACGGTCACGTCCTCCTGGACGACGTCGGCGAGCACCCGCCGGAGGTCCTCGACGATGACCGGGGCGAGGCCCTCGGTCGGTTCGTCGAGCAGCAGGAGGTCGGGGTTCTGGACCAGCGCCCGACCGACCGCGAGCATCTGCTGTTCGCCTCCCGAGAGGTCCCGGCCCCTGCTGTCGCGGAGGTCGTCGAGCGTCGGGAATATCTCGTACATCTCCTCGACCGGCCGAGGGTCGACGGCGGTTTCGGCGGCGACCTGGAGGTTCTCCCGGACCGTCAGCGTCGGGAATATCCGGCGGTCCTCCGGGACGAGTTTGACGCCCAGTCGACTGATCTCGTCGACCGGCGAGTCGGCGATGTCGGTTCCCCGGTAGACGATGCGGCCCTCGCGGCGCGGGACGGTGCCGACGATGCTCCGGAGCGTCGTGGTCTTGCCCGCGCCGTTGCGCCCGAGCAGGACCACCACCTCGTTCTCCGCGACGTCGAGCGCGAGGTCGAACAGGACGTGGCTGTTGCCGTAGTAGACGTTCACGTCTTCGAGTTCCAGGAGCGCCATCACTTCTCACCTCCGAGGTAGGCCTCGCGGACGCGCTCGTCGGCCATCACCTCGTCGGGGGTACCGTCGGCGATGAGCCGACCGTTGTCGAACACCAGGATGCGGTCGGAGATGCCGAGGACGACCTCCATGTCGTGCTCGGTGACGACGAACGTGGTGTCGGTGTTCTCGTTCAGGTCGTCGACGAGGTCGACCATCCGGCGGGTTTCGGTCGCGTTCATCCCCGCGGTGGGTTCGTCGAGCAGGACCACCGACGGGTCGGTGCCCAGCGCCAGCGCGATCTCGACCTTCCGGACGTCGCCATGCGAGAGGTTCGCACAGCGGGTGTCGGCCACCTCCGTCAGGTTCGTCAGTTCGAGCACGCGGTAGGCCTCCTCGTTGAGTTCGTCGTCGCCGGCGGCGATGGAAGTCACGTCGAGGGTCCGACCCTCCCGGCTGATGCGGGCGATTCGGACGTTCTCCAGCACCGTCAGCCGCTGGAAGACGTTGTTTATCTGGAACGCTCGCGCGAGGCCGAGCCGATTTATCTCGAACGATTCCAGCCCCGTCACGTCCACCAGGTCGTCGCCGACGGAGTCGCCCGCACCGTTCGTCGCGCCGGTTTCGGTGGCGGTCCCCCCGTCGGTCGCCCGTCGGCCGTCGGTCGCGCGCCCGCCGTCGGCCACCGACTCCGACCGCCGAGGGCGGACGAAGATGCGCCCGTCCGTGGGTTCGAGTTGGCCGGCGAGCAGGTTGTAGAACGTCGTCTTGCCCGCACCGTTGGGGCCGATGATGCTGGTGATGTCGGCGTCGTCTATCGCCACGCTCACGCCGTCGACGGCGACGAGCGCGCCGAACTTCCGGGTGAGGTTCTCGGTCCGGAGCACGGTCCCCATCTCAGGCACCCCCTTCGGTCGCGAACAGCCCCTGGGGTTTCAGGACGAGCACGGCTATCATCGCCAGGAACGGGAGCAACTGGCCCGCGCCCGAGATGACGATGCTCCCCACGGCGATGAGCAGTCCGATGACGTACGCGCCGACGAACGCGCCCTTGAACGACCCGAGGCCGCCGATTACGACGACGACGAACGCGTTGATGATGACCTGGTTGCCCATCGCGGGACTGACCGCGCCGACGGGTGCGGCGAGCGCACCGCCGAGGCCGGCCAGGACCGCTCCGGCGAAGAAGACGCCGGTGTACAGCCGCGAGACGTCGATGCCGAGCAGGCGGGCCATGTCGCGGTCGCTGGAGGTCGCCCGGACCAGACGGCCGACGTTGGTGAGTCTGAGGACCGCGAACAGCGCGCCGAGCACGGCCACCGACATCAGGATCAGGAACACGCGGTACGTCGGGGCCGAGAGCGACTCCGTGAATCGGACGGTCCCCCGGAGCGCCGCCGGCGGCGAGATGACGTACTGTCCGGTTCCGAAGGTGATTCGCGTGAGGTCGGTGAGTATCAGCACGAACGCGAACGTCAGGAGCAGTTGGTCGAGCACCTCCTCTTGCCGACCGTAGAGCCTGCGGATGAACCCCATCTCGACGATAGCCCCGACGACCCCCACGACGACCAGCGCGGCCAGCACTCCCGGCCAGAACCCCAGTTGCGGAATGGCGACGCCGAATATCTCGAGGCCGTTGACCAGCGTCACGGCGACGTACGCTCCGATCATGTACAGCGCGCCGTGGGCGAAGTTGAGCACGTCGAGCACGCCGAAGATGAGGCTCAGTCCGATTGCGACGAGGAACAACTGGGCCCCGATGCTGAGGCCAGTGACAACCTGATCGGCGACCAGGCCAATGTCAACCATACCCATACCTCAGTAACATCACGATTAAACGTTTCGCCGGGTACGACGGCTCTGTGTGGTGATACGACCGCCGAATCATTAATTTATGCGAGATTTTGTATGAGTATCCCTCAAGAAGTAAAAGTAGTCGGAAATACTGATAGAATAGAGAACGGTTCCGCCGCGTACTCAGGCGAAGGTATATGTTAGCACCTATCATTGAAGTTTCGTGGGGTTCATGACAACCGACAACAGTCCCCGCGGTGGGGGAGAGGGGGAAACCGAATCGACGAGATGGAATCGACGGACGTTCCTGGGAACGGCCGGCGCGGCCGGCGTAGCAGGACTGACCGGTCCCGTGGGGAGCGTCTCGGCGCAGAACGGGCCGATCAAGATCGGCGCGGTGTACCTGCTGTCGGGGCTGGGACAGTCGCTCGGCGCGGCCTCCGTCGCCGCCGCGAGGCTCACGGTGAAGAAGATAAACGAAGCCGGGGGCATCATGGGGCGCAACGTCCAACTCGTCGTCCGCGACCACGAGAACAGCGCCTCGACCGCGAACCAGCACTTCAGGGACCTGGTCCAGCGCCAGGGGGTTGCGGCGATGATCGGTCTGACCTCCTCGGGCGTGACGCTCTCGACCGCGCCGACGGTCGCCGCGCTGGGCGTGCCGCTCACGCTGACCGACATCGGGACGCCGTTCATCACCGAACACGACGAACAGAAGTACGGCGACAACGCCCAGGGGACGAAGGTCCACTTCCGGACAAACGCGAACACGGCGGTCAACACCTACGCGATGGCCAAGTACGCCAACGAGAACCTGGACGTCACGCGCGTGGCCAACCTCGGACCGGACTACGCCTACGGCCAGCAGTGCTGGGAGTACTTCAAGGCGTTCTCGAACGCGATGGGCGCCAACTACGAGTACGTCGCCAGCCAGTTCCCGGAGGTCGGGGCCAGCAACATGACGCCCCAGATAAACACCGTGGCCAACGCCAACCCCGAACTGGTGTTCACCTCGTTCTGGGGCGGCGACGCGGTGACGTTCGTCCAGCAGGCGACCCAGCAGGGTCTGTTCGAACAGGCCACCGACGTCTTCGACACGCTCGGGGCCGACCCGACGGTGTTCCAGGCGCTCGGCAACACGATGCCCGAGGGCGTCAACTACTCCTCGTGGTACTGGCACTCGACCTACGACAACCAGAACAACCGCAACTTCCTGAACGCCTGGAACCAGGAGTACGCCAACACCGACACCATCGGCATCCCGTCGTTCACCGGGCCGAGCGCGTGGTCGGCCCTCTGGATGTACAAGCGAGCCATGGAGAACGCCGGCAGCACCAACCCCGACGACATCATCTCGCAGTTGGAGGGGATGCAGTACCAGAACGACCCGCGGGGGCCGATCACGATCCAGGCCGACTCCCACCAGGCCAACGCACCGACGATAATCGGGACCACCAGCAAGAAGGACGACGTCCCGTACAACGGCGTGGGCCTCCAGCCCTCGCAGTCCATCAGTGCCGACCGCAAGACGCTCACCGACCTGCTGAGCCAGGCGAACACCAACCTCCCGCCGGGCATCTGAGCGGGCGGTCGGCCCTCGACAGTTCCAGACACCATCGAATTTCAAGTTCCAGACGACTCACATGAGCTACACAGACACCGTACGCGACCGCTTTCGAAACGCCGACCTCGGGGTCGCAGTGGCGGGCATCGTCGTCGCCGCCGTGTTGGTGAGCGCGCCGCTGATTCTTGGACCGGTCGAGACGTCGCTGCTCATCACCATGTTACTCATCGCCATCTTCGGCACGGCGTTCAACCTGCTGTACGGCTACACGGGACTGCTCTCGTTCGGCCACGCGATGTTCCTCGCGGTGGCGGCATACACCACCGCGAAGGTGTTCAACGTCGTCGGCCCCCTGCTCGGCGTCTCCGAACTGTTCGGCGGGGCCAGCGTGCTGGTGACGTTCGGCCTCGCGGTGCTGTTCGGGGTGGCGTTTGCGACGCTGTTGGCGGTCTTCGTCGGCTACCTCAGCGTCCAACTTGAAGAGATATACTTCGCGATGATCACGCTGTCGTTCAGCATGGCGGTGTACGTCGTGTTGCTCCAGGACATCACGGGACAACTCGTCGAACTGCTCGGCCTGGGCGAGACGGCCACCGAACTGCTCGCCACGAACGGCGACGACGGCCTCATCATCTCCTTCCAGGCGATGGGCGAGGTCGACCTGTTCGGGTGGACGTTCACCTTCATGAACATCAACGACTACCTCGCGTTCTACTTCGTGGTCCTGGGGGCGTTCGTCGGGTCGATGTACGCGCTCTGGCGCATCGTCCGGTCGCCGTTCGGCCGGGTCTGCCTCGCGATACGGGAGAACCCCGAGCGCGCCCGGTCGCTGGGAATCGACGTCACGCGCCACTCGTGGGCGACGTTCGTCGTCAGCGCGGCGTTCACCGGCCTCGTCGGTACGATGTGGGCGCCGCTCCAGAGCAGCGTCGTCCCGGGCATCGGCCACTGGACGTTCTCGGCCACGCCCGTCCTGGTGACGGTCATCGGCGGGCCGTACTCGTTCCTCGGGCCGACGGTCGGCTCGTTCGTCTACGAGTACCTCCGGTTCACCATCGACCAGTACCCGGCGCTGGCCGCCCGGTGGCAACTCGTCTTCGGCGTCATCCTGCTGGCGGTCGTGATGTTCTTCGAGAACGGCGTCACCGGCGGCATCGAGAACCTCTGGGCCCGGCTACGCGGTGGGCTTGGCTCCGGCGACACCGTGGCCGGCGACGGTCGGGGAGACCGGGAGCAGGGGTGAGCGGGCGTGCCGACCGAGATGACGATTCGGCCGTTCTTCTGGCGGGCCACGAAGCTGTTTCCCGAGACGGAGGTAGTCGCCCGGACCCGCGACGGAATCCACCGCTACACCTACGCGGAATTCGGTCAGCGCACACGAGCGCTCGCGAGCGCGCTGGCCGAGATGGGCGTCGGGGAGGGCGACCGGGTGGGGACGTTCGGCTGGAACCACCACCGTCACTTCGAAGCGTACTACGCCGCGCCGCTCGCGGGCGCGCAACTCCACACCGTCAACGTCCTGCTCGGCGACGACCACGTCGAGTACATCGTCGAGGACGCCGACGACGACGTGTTGCTCGTCGACCCCGGCGAGCCGTTCGAGACGATAGCACGCCTCTGGGACCGCCTGGAGAGCGTCGAGACGGTGGTCGTGATGGGGACCAAAGCCGACGTTCCGGACACCGACCTTCCCGTCCACGCCTACGAGGACCTCGTCGCCGCCGGGTCGCCCGACTTCGAGTTGCCCGACCTCTCGGGCGACCAGCCGGCGGGGATGTGCTACACGTCGGGGACGACCGGGAAGCCGAAGGGCGTCGAGTACACCCACGAGATGATATACGCCCACGCGCTGATGGTGATGACCCCCGCCGCCCTCGGCATCGAGGAGCGCGACGTGGTGTTGCCGGTCGTCCCGATGTTCCACGTCAACTCCTGGGAGTTCCCCTACGCGGCGACGATGGCGGGCGCGAAGCAGGTCTACCCCAGTCCATCGCCCGACGCGGCCGACCTCGTCGAACTCATCGAGGCGGAGGGCGTGACGCTGACCGCGGGCGTGCCGACGGTGTGGATAGATATGCTCGACTACCTCGACGACCACGACGCCGACATCTCCTCGCTCGAACGCATCGTGGTCGGCGGCAGCGCCGCGCCCAAGGGCGTGATGGCCCGCTACGAGGACGAGTACGACGTGACCATCGACCACGCGTGGGGGATGACCGAGACGATGAGCATCGGCAGCGTCGCCCGGCCGAAGGCCCGGATGGCCGACTGGGACCGCGAGGACCGCTTCGAGATGCGGGCGAAACAGGGCCTGCTCTCGCCGGGGATGGAGATGAAACTCGTGAACGACGACGGTGAGGAAGTCCCCTGGGACGGGAGTGCAGTGGGCGAACTCTACGTCCGCGGCCCGACGGTCGTGAGCGAGTACTACAACCGGCCCGAGGCCAACGAGGAGGACTTCGAGGAAGGGTGGCTCAAGACCGGCGACATCGCGTCCGTCGACGAACACGGCTACATCGAGGTGGTCGACCGCGCGAAGGACGTGGTCAAGAGCGGCGGCGAGTGGATATCCACCATCGAACTCGAGAACGAACTGATGGCCCACGACGACGTTGTCGAGGCGGCGGTCATCGCGGTCCCCCACGAGCGCTGGCGGGAGCGGCCCCTGGCCTGCGCGGTGGTGCGCGACGGCGCCGACGTGACCGCCGAGGACCTCCGGGCGTTCCTCGAAGGCGAGCACCCCGACTGGTGGCTCCCCGACGACGTGGTCTTCGTCGAGGAGGTGCCGAAGACCGCCACCGGGAAGTTCGACAAGAAGGTGCTACGCGACCGGTTCGACGACCCCGACCTGCGGTTCACGCCCGGGGAGTGACCCGACTCGTCGGGTCACTCCCCGGGCGTCGTGCTCGTATCGTCTCGGTCATGCCGTCGCGACGTATCGTCGCAACCCCGAACTGCGCGTTCGGTTCGCGAATTCCACTTCGACACTGAGCGACCGCTCGCCACTGCGAACTTGCGATTGAACGCCAGTATCGCTAACAATGATTTCTTCATTCGGTACTACAACCACCGTTGTTTCCGATACTTCCGAAAGACCTTACAGTCGTAATTCTCACTCGGTGGAGTTAAGGTGGCATGTCACGAATCGGAGTACCGTATGACGGTAGATAGCATCCGACGCGTCGCGGTCCTCGGCGCGGGCAACATGGGCCACGGAATCGCAGAGGTCGTCGCGATGGCCGGCTACGACGTCACGATGCGCGACATCGAGGAGGACCTGGTCGAGGACGGCTACGAGAGCATCCGGTGGAGTCTGGAGAAGTTAGCCGAGAAGGGCCGCCTCGACGAACCGGTCGACGAGATACTCGCGCGAATCGAGACGACGACCGACCTCCGGTCGGCGGTCGCCGACGCCGACCTCGTCGTCGAGGCCGCGCCCGAGCAGATGGAACTCAAGAAGGACATCTTCGCCGACCTCGACGAGTTCGCACCCGACGGCGCGATACTCGCATCGAACACATCTAGCCTGAGCATCACCGAGATGGCGAGCGCGACCGACCGCCCCGAGGACGTGGTCGGGATGCACTTCTTCAACCCGCCGGTGAAGATGGACCTCGTCGAGGTCATCTACGGCGAGGAGACGAGCGACGAGACGGCCGAAACCGCCTACGAGTTCGTGGAGTCAGTCGGCAAGACGCCCATCTACGTCCGGAAGGACGTCCGGGGCTTCGTCGTCAACACGGTGCTCGGACCGTTCACCGACGAACCCGCGTGGATGGTCTCGAATGGCGAGGCCGCGGTTCGCGAGGCCGACGCCGCGATGGTCCACCGGCGGGGCTACCCCATGGGCCCGTTCGAACTTTCCGACCTGACCGGCATCGACGTGGGCTACCACGTCCGGAACGAGGCCGGGCGGCCGATTCCGCCCATCACCGAGGAGAAGGTCGAGAACGACGAGCTCGGCCGGAAGACCGGGAAGGGGTTCTACGACCACGAAAACGGAGCGGGCGTCGACTACGAACCCGGCGACGGCGAGGACTTCGACACCCTGCGCGTCGAGGCCCGGATGGTGAACGAGGCCGCCCGCCTCGTCGGCGACGACGTGGCGACGCCCGACGAGATAGACACCGGGGTCAAACTCGGGCTTGGTTTCCCCGAAGGCATCTGCCGACGCGCCGACAAGCTCGGCCTCGACACGGTCCTCGACAAGCTCCGGACCCTCCACGAGGAAACTGGCGACGACCGATTCGCGCCCGACGACTACCTGATCGAACTCGTCGAATCGGGGAAGACCGGCGAGGACGCGGGCGCGGGCTTCCACGACTACGGCGGGGACGGCGACGGTCCGGGCGGCTACCGTCTGCTGAACTACGACCTCACCGACGACGGTCTGCTCGAGATCGAACTCGACCGCCCCGAGCGGATGAACGCCCTCTCGGCCGACCTGCTCGGGGAGATAGACGACCTGCTCTCGTCGGTCGACGTCGAGGAGGTTCGGTGCGTGACCTTCGAGGGTGCGGGCGACCGGGCGTTCAGCGCGGGCGCCGACATCGGCGGCTTCGCCGACCTCGACCCCACCGACGCGATGGACGTCACGCCCGCGTTCGAGACGGTCAACGACTTCGAGCGGCCGGTGATCGCGAAGGTCGACGGCTACTGTCTGGGCGCCGGCCTGGAACTCGCGCTCGCCTGCGACCTCCGCATCGCCACGGAGGACAGCGAGTTCGGGTCGCCCGAAATCGGCCTGGGGCTCATCCCCGGCGGCGGCGGCACCCAACGCCTGCTCCGGTTGCTCGGCGAGACGCGCGCGAAGGAACTCGTCTTCCGGGGCAACCGCATCGGCGCCGAGCGCGCCGAGGAGTGGGGCCTGGTCAACCGCGCGGTCCCCGAAGCGGAGTTGGACGACGTCGTCTCGGCGTTCGTCGAGGACATCGTCGAGGGACCGCCGCTCGGCCTCAAAGTCGCCAAGAAGGTGATGAACGAGGGGGCCGACGCGAGCCTCGACGCGGCGCTCGCGCTGGAGAGCCAGGGCTTCGGCCTGCTGATGGGCACCGAGGACGTGCGCGAGGGCACCGCGGCGTTCCGCGACGACCGGGACCCCGAGTTCCGGGGCGAGTGAAGATGGGCGAGGAACTGTCCACGGCCCAGGTCGAGGAACTCTCGGCGTTCGTCGACCGACACGGCTACCTCTCGTGGCTCGGACTCGGCGTCGAGGACGTCGAGCGCGGCCGGGTGGCGATGTCGGTCCCCTACGACGAGAAACTCCTCAACCCCGACCCGGGCGGCACCCCCGTCGTCCACGGCGGAATCGCCGCCACGCTGGTCGACACCGCCAGCGGGTTCGCCCTCCGGACGACGTTCGACGACCCCGCCGACGCCCGCCTGACGACCACCGACCTCGACGTCTCGTACCTCCGGCCGGCGACCGGCGACCTGTTCGTGGAGGCGACGGTCGTCCGGGCCGGCGGGTCGATGGGCGTCACCAGGGTCACCGTCGAGAGCGAGCGCGGAGCGGGCGACGGCCGGGGGAGCGAACGAACCGAGGTCGCGGTTGGGAGCGCGAGCTATCGGCTCTTCCGGGAGGAGTCGCAGTGAGCCTCTCGTTCAACGAACTCGAAGTCGGCCACGAAGTCACCACGCCGTCGCGAACCGTCACCGAGGCCGACGTGGTCAACTTCGCCGGCGTCAGCGGCGACTTCAACCCCCTGCACACCAGCGAGACGGTGGCGGCCGAGTCCGACTTCGGGGAACGCATCGCCCACGGCGCGCTGGTGTTCTCGGTGATGACGGGGCTGGCCCGCCGGTCTACCAACCGGCGGGCCGACGTGGTGGCGTTCTACGGGGTCGACCGCCTCCGGTTCGTCGCGCCGGTCCGACTCGGAGACACCGTCCAGGTCGAACTGGAGGTCGTAGAGAAGGAGCCCCGGGACCACCCGACCGCTAGCGGAGTCGTGAGGTACGACGCCGACGTGCTGAATCAGCGCGACGAGACGGTGCTGTCGTGCGAGTTGCTGTCGCTGGTGAAGTAGGTCCCTGCCGCGTTCTTCTCCGCGAGGCGGTCGGTCGCGCGGTCCGTCGCCGTTTCATGTAAAACGCGCAAGTAGTCAGCGCTATATACACCTGGTTCGCATCTCGGAACGAACATGAGCAGTGACCCTCCAATCGACACCGGCGGACTCGCTCAGTCCGCCACGGTAATCGGCCTCGTATTGCTTCTTCTCGTCTCGCTGGTCGGCGGGATGATGGCGTTCGAGGGCGTGAACGAAGGGAAGGTGAAGGTCGTGAAGAACCAGGGCGCGGTCACGGGCGACGTCCTCGAACCTGGCTGGCACTTCATCACACCCATCATCGAGGGGACGGTCAGCGTCCCGACGCGACCCCAGACCTACACCATGAGCCACCAGAGCGGCGAGGGAGACAACGCGAACCAGGACGACTCGGTTCGCGTGCTCACGCAGGACGGACTACACGTCGACGTCGACGTGACCGTCCGCTACCGGGTCACGCCTCGCGATGCGCCACGGTTCCACGAGGAGTACCGGGACCTCCCGACCGCGGAGTCGCGCCTCATCCGCCCGACGGTTCGGTCGGTGCTGCGCACCGAGGGCGGTAACATCGACGTGACCGACATCTACACCGGCGAGGGACAGACCCGCCTCAAACTCGCCGTCGAAGGTGCGCTCAAGAACGAAACCGAGGGTAGCGGCATCGTCATCGAGAGCGTCCAGATTCGGAACGTCCGACTCCCCAGCGAGTACGCGAAGTCCATCGAGCAGAAGAAGGTCAAACAGCAGAAGATCGAGGAGGCGGAGTACGAGATTCAGGTCGCGAAGAAGAACAAGGAGCGCAGGGTCATCGAGGCCGAGGCCGAAGCCGAACAGATTCGCATCAAGGGCGAGGCGCTCCGCCGGAACCCCGAAGTGCTCGACCTCCGCTACATCGAGGCGCTCCGGGAGAACGAGAACACCATCTACGTCCCGGCGGAGGGCGGCGTCACCCTCACGCGAGACGTGACCGACGACGCCACGCCCACGAACCGGAACGCCTCGTCCGGAAACGAGAGCGAGAACTGACGTTCGAACCACCGGGAGTTTCGAGATGCGACGATACGTTCGGGTCGCGACGGCTATCGCCGCCGCGTTCGTGCTACTGGTTGCAATGGCGCGTGCATCGGGTTTTCTCCTGCTACCGCTCGTACTCGCGCTGGTTCTCGGTCTCGGATACGTGGCCGTCCGGAGTGCGACCGGTACGCCGTCCCCCTATCCGCGAATCGCGTCGGGCGTGTTCGAGCGAAGCGACGCCGAGGCGATTCGGCTCTCCGAGACGGACGTCTGCGAATCCTGCGCCGATTGGGAGGGAACGGGCGAGCGCCGCGTCACGCATCGGGAGTTCGTGTTCCTCGGCGTCCCCCTCGTTCGCCTGTCCACGACGCGAACCGTCCGCTGTGAAGTGTGCGCCGACCCGGTCGCCGCGTTGGAATGCCGAGAGCGGGACGCGGTCGACCGCGAACTCGAACGCGGCCGATGACGCTCCGACGTGGGCGTTCTCGGGCGTCGCCGAGACGGCCGGTTCCACCGGATGGAGTTGACCGGAATCCGGTGCCGGGGGTCCCTCCGCCGGCCCCTACTCGTGGTAGTGTTCGTTCAACTCGTCGAAGATCTCGGGGTCGGTGCCGAACTTGAGCACGTTGTGGATGACCGAGTTTCGGATGTTGGCGATGACGCCGCCGTGTTCCTTGTAGCACTCGTGAATCCACCGCGACTCGGAGGCCCGGTCGGGGAACATCATCACCGTCTTCCACTGGTACTCGCCGTCCGAGAGGAAGTAAAAGAGGGTGTGGGGGTCGTCGCGGATGTACTCCATCGCGTCGCGCCACCCCTCCGCGAAGTTCTCGGCGTTGAACTTGAACTCGAAGAGGCCGAAGATGTAGTACTCCTCGTTGGGGATGATCGCCTCGCGGAAGACGCCCTCGTTGCGCATCTCGCGGATGGACTCGCTCACGGTGACGTGCGAGACGTCGATGCCGTACTCCTCGGAGAGAATCGTCGTGAGCTGTCGCGACGACAACTGGGGGTCTCGGGTCAACTCCCGGAGGATGGCGATATCCCGGTCCTTGAAGTCCCAGTCGGGCGACTTGCTCGTGTCGGTCATACCGTTCCTTTCCGCGACGCGTTTATCAGGATTCCCCTTCGCCGGGGAACCGGTTCGATTCGGCCCGGAATCGACGTTCGGCCCGGTCGGGGCGATTCACTTTGACTCACTTTGACAGGAACGACCGGAGCGCCTCGCGGTAGGCGTCGGGTCGGTCCTCGACGACCCAGTGGTACGCTTCGTCGAGCACCGAGAGCTCCGCGTCCTGCAGGTCGTCGGCGAGTCGCTCGGCGTACGAGACTGGCTGGAGCACGTCGTCGCCGGCCCACAGCAGGAGCGTCTCGGCCGTGATCGCCCCGTAGTCGATTTCGGTCGTGTGGTTGGTGTTGGTCGCCACGGCGTTGCGCGAGAGGGAGGTCCGACCCTCCTCGGACCGCCACGGCGCCTTCATCCCCTCGACGAACTCCTCGTGGCCCTCGTCGTCGTAGAGGCCGTCGGCGAACGCGAAGTCGAGTTTCGCGTCGAGTTCCTCGTCGCTCAGGTCCTCGACGGTTCCCGGAACGCCGAGTCCGTTGATGAACTCGACCGGCCAGGAGTCGTAGCAGACGGCGTTCGAGAGCACGAGTCGCTCGACCGAATCGGGTCGGTTAGCGGCGTACCGCAGGGCGACCCCGCCGCCGATGTCGTGGGCGACGAGTGAGACAGCGTCGATTCCGAGGCGGTCGAGCAGGTCGTCGAGCATCGCCTCCTGGGCGCGTATCGACCGGTCGAAGCCGTCGTGCATCGCCGAGTTGCCGTAGCCCAGCAGGTCGGGCGCGAGCACGCGTCGGTCCTCGGCGACGGCGGGCGCGACGTCGCGCCAGAGGAACGACCACGTCGGAATCCCGTGGAGGAAGACGACCGGCGGGTCGCCTCCGCTCGATTCGCCGTCCTGAAAGTACGCCACGTCCAGTTCGTGACCGTCGACGGAGACGGTCGTCGTCTCCTGGTCGTCGGTCCACGTCTCGTGGTCGGGCATCGTCAGAGGAGGTCGTCGGCAACGATGTTCTTCTGTATCTCGCTGGTCCCCTCGTAGATCTTCGTGATGCGGGCGTCGCGGTAGTAGCGCTCGACGGGGTGGTCGGTGACGTAGCCCGCGCCGCCGTGGACCTGGATGGCCTCGTCGGCCACGTCGACGGCGTGCTCGCTGGCGAACAGCTTCGCCATGCTCGCGAACCGGGTGGCCAACCGGTCGTCACCGTCCTCGACGTACGACGCCGCGCGGTAGGTGAGCGACCTGGCGGCCTCGACGTTGGTGGCCATCTCGGCCAACTTGTGCTGGATGGCCTGGAACTCGCTTATCTTCTGGCCGAACTGCTCGCGCTCCTGGGCGTAGTCGAGCGCCGCGTCGAGCGCCGCGGAGGCCGCGCCGACGGCCTGGGCGGCGACGCTGGCCCGCCCGCTGGCGAAGAAGTCCATCAGCTGGTAGAACCCCTTGTCGACCTCGCCGATGACGTTCTCCTCGGGGACCCGAACGCCGTCGAGGACGACCTCCGCGAGGTCCGAGGCCCGGATGCCGAGCTTGTTGTCTATCTTCTCGGTCCGGAAGCCGTCAAGGTCGGTCGGGACGAGGAACGCGGTGATGCCCCGGTGGCCCTCGCCCGGGGAGGTCTTGGTCATCACGACCGCCACGTCGGCGACGGTCCCGTTCGTGATCCACATCTTGTTGCCGTCGATGACGTACTCGTCGCCGTCCTTTTCGGCCCGCGTCTCGATTCCCGCGACGTTCGAGCCGTGGGCCGGTTCGGAGATGCAGCTACAGCACGCCGAGTCGCCCGACGCGATGCGGGTGAGCCACTCGTCTTTCATCCACTCGTCGCCGTACTTCCGTATCATGCTCGAGCCGAACCCGCGACTCCCGATGGCGCTCCCGATGCCGGGGTCGGCCCGCCAGAGTTCCTCGGTGACGATGATCGACGAGAGGGTGTCCATCCCCGCCCCGCCGTACTCGTGAGGGACGTTGGGCGCGACGAAGTCGAGTTCGGCCGCCTTCTCCACGAGGTCGGCGGGGTACTCGCCCGTCTCGTCGTGTTCCCTCGCCACGGGGCGGATCTCCTCCTCGCCGAACTTCCGGACCGCCTGGCGGATTGCCCGCTGTTCGTCTGACAGTTGGAATGCCATACGGACTCATAGCCTTCCAATGAAAAATATTTTTGGGGCAGGGGAAATACTGTTAAACAACCATGCGCGCCGCAGTCCTGGAGGAGTACGGGGAACCGCTACGGATAGAGGACGTCGACAGGCCCGAACCGGCCGCGGACGGCGTCGTCGTCGAAACCGAGGCCTGCGGCATCTGTCGGAGCGACTGGCACGCCTGGCAGGGCGACTGGGACTGGATCGGCGCCAAGCCGCCGAAGGGCCAGATTCTGGGCCACGAACCCGCGGGAACCGTCGTGGCCGTCGGCGAGGACGTGACTCGCCTGGAAGAAGGCGACAGCGTCGCGGTCCCGTTCAACCTCAGCGACGGCACCTGCCCGGAGTGTCGGACCGGCCACTCGAACGTCTGCGAGAACCTGCTCCCGCTCGGGTTCGCAGAGGCCGCGCCCGGCGCGTTCGCCGAGCAGGTTCACGTCCCGGCCGCCGACCAGAACGCCGTCGCGCTCCCCGACGGCGTCTCGCCGGTCGCGATGGCGGGGTTGGGCTGTCGGTTCGTGACCGCCTTCCACGGCCTGGTCCACCGCGCCGACGTCGACGCCGGCGACTGGGTGGCGGTCCACGGCTGCGGCGGGGTCGGCCTCTCTGCGGTCCACATCGCCGACGCGCTCGGCGCGAACGTCGTCGCGGTCGACCTCGCCGACGAGAAACTGGCGAAGGCCGAGGAACTCGGCGCGGCCGCGACCGTCAACGCCGCCGAGACGGAGAACGTCCCCCGAGCGGTCAAGGGAATCACCGACGGCGGCGCGCACGTCAGCGTCGATGCGCTCGGCATCGCCGAAACCTGCCGGAACTCCGTGACCAGCCTCCGGCGGCGGGGCCAACACGTCCAGATCGGCCTCACGACGAAGGAGGAACGCGGGAGCGTCGAACTCCCGACCGACGCGATGGTGATGCAGGAGGTGGACTTCCTCGGCTCGTTCGGGATGCAACCGCCCCGGTACGACGAGATATTCCGGATGGTCGAGAAGGGCGCGCTCGACCCCAGTGCGGTCGTCTCCGAGACGGTGACCCTCGACGACGTGCCCGAGAAGCTCGCCGCGATGAGCGACTACGAGACGATGGGCATCCCGGTCGTCGACGAGTTCTAGCGGAACGCACAATTCGCCGCGCGTTGTGACAGAAATCCGCTCCGTCTCGGGGACGAATCTCCGTCACAGCGTATCGTGGTCGCGTTCTTAGCAGTCCGGCGGCTCGACGGGGTTCGACGGTGGTTCACCGGCGGGCACGCCGAGGAAGATTATGTACGCCATCGCCGGCTGGGTGTCGCTCGCGTTCTCGACGATGTCGGCGTGCTTCCCGGTAGCGACGACCGCCTCTCCTGCCGTGTAGGTGCGGGTGACGCACCGATCCCCGAAGGTAACGTCGATTTCACCTTCGACGACGACGGCGATGGCCGGTCCCCTGTCGACGTGCCAGCCGCTCGTCCCTCCGGGCTCGAGGCGTGCTCTGACGAGCACCACGGTCGACGCATCAGGGACGAATGCCAGTTCCGCGGCACCGTCCCGGTAGGCGACGCCGTACGCCGCAGCCACGTCGTCGGGGAAGGTCGCGTGGGGTGCGACCACTTCGGTCTCGAAGCCCTCCGCCTGGTTTACCTCGGTTTCGAAACGCTTCGCCCGGTCGACCCGCTCTCCGTCGTCCTCGGTATCGTCGGCAATCGCCGTGTTACTGCCCACCGAGAGCGCAGCGCCAGCACCGAGCGCTTTCAGCAGCGGACGTCGTCCTATTCCAAGCCGGTCGTCGGTCGTGCGGTCGGCTTGTTCGAGGTGCTCCGTTAGTTCCCAGTTCCAGTCTTGCCCTTCCCCCGCATCTTCGTTCTTTGGTGTTGCCATGGGTTCTTCCCACCCGTTCTCCTCCCGGAGAACCGTTATCGGCCTCAGAAACCCCTCCGGTGGTTTCAAGAGCCGTGATAGCTACCATTACGAGCGGTAAGTAACTACCTGGCGACGGTCGAGTAACAAGTGGTTGTTGTGCAGACGGTGCAAGATGGTCAGCTGTTGCAAGCCGCCGAATACGTCTCTCGGTGCTGTTCCACGAGCGAACGCGAACAACGAAAACGGACTACTATCTGCCGTTAGACGGTCACTCACCCCGGAACCGCCGCCTGACGCGCTCGGCGAACATCTCGCGCTCGACGGCCGCGTGGCGCATCCGCCCGGTCGCGGCGGTGCCGTAGTCGTCCTCGACCGTCGCCGACGAGACGAGTTGGCCCTTCTCGGCGTCTATCTCCTCGACGGTTATCGAGACGGTCACTTCCTCGCCCGCGGGCGTGGGCGCGCGGTGGTCGCACTCGATGCGGACGCCCACGATGCGGTGGCCCTCAGGGAGTCGAGGCACCACGCCGTCGTAGACGGTCTGCTCCATGTAACCGACGATTTCGGGGGTGGCGGCGATCTCGATACCGTCGGCGACCTCCTGGGGTTCTATCTCGCCGACCTCCCATGTGGCCTCGTGTTCGAACCCCGGCGCTATCGCCGAGAGCGGGTCGTCGCTCACGTCACCGCCCCTCGAACTCGGGTCGGCGGTCCTCGAGGAACGCCCGGACGCCCTCGGCGTGGTCGTCGGTTTCGAAGACGATGCCCTGGGCGGTCGCCTCGTCGGACATCGCGCGCTCGACGGACTTGTCGAACCCCTCGCCGAGCAGCCGCTTGGCGTGCCGGAGCGCGACCGTGGGGCCGGACGCGATGCGCGTGATCAGTTCGTCGGCCCGGTCGTCGAATTCGTCGGCGGGGTAGACGTGGTTCACCAGGCCGAGGTCGAGCGCCCGGTCGGCCTCGACCAGTTCGCCGGTGAACACCAGTTCCTTGGCGACGTTCTCGCCGACGATGCGCGGGAGCAGGTAGGACGTGCCGGCGTCGACGCTGAGGCCGACCTGCCGGAACCCGAAGCCGACGGCGGCGTCGTCGCTCGCGAGTTGGAGGTCGCAGGCGATGGCGAGGTTCGCCCCCGCGCCGAACGCTACGCCGTCGACCTTGGCGACGGTCGGCAACGGGAACGTCGCCAGTCGGGCAATCGTCTCGCTCGTGGTCCGTTCGAGGCGCAACACCTGTTCGTCGAGCGGTTCGTCGGATTCGAAGCGCTCGCGCATCGCGTCGACGTCACCGCCCGCCGAGAAGGCCTCGCCCGCGCCCTCGACGACGACGCACCGGGCGTCGTCGGTTTCGGCGATTTCGTCGAGCGCGTCGCGGACGCCGGCCGAGACTTCCTCCGAGAGGGCGTTGCGCCGGCCGGGGCGGTTCAGCGTTATCGTGGCGACCCCGTCGTCGATTTCGAGCGTCGTGGGTTGGTCTGACATCGTGTCCGTTGCTCACTCGGCGGCTTTCTTCGACTCTCGGTCGCGGAGTTCGAACTTCTGGACCTTGCCGGTCGTGGTCCGGGGGAGTTCCTCGACGAACTCGACCTCGCGGGGGTGTTTGTACTCCGCGAGGTTGTCCAGGCAGAATTGTTTGAGTTCGTCGGGCGTCACGTCGACGCCCGGCGCGGGCACCACGAACGCCTTGACGGTCTCGCCCCGTCGGTCGTCGGGGATGCCGACCACGGCGACGTCGGCGACGCCCTCGTGTTCGAACAGCAACTCCTCGACCTCGCGGGGGTAGACGTTGTACCCCGCCGTGTTGATCATGTGCTTCTGGCGGTCGACCACGTAGAAGAAGTCGTCCTCGTCCCAGTAGCCGATGTCGCCGGTGTGGAACCACCGTGTGCCGTCGACCTCCGTGAACGCGTCCTCGTTCGCCTCGGGCAGGTTGTAGTACCCTTTCATCACGTTCGGGCCGGCGACGACGAGTTCGCCGGTTATCTCGTCGAGGTCGAACTCGTCCTCGTCTACGGGACCCTCTTCGACGCGGGGGCGCTCGTTGAACTCGCGGTCGACGATCTTCGACTGGACGCCCGGAAGCGGTTTGCCGATGGAGCCGACCCGCCGGCCTTGATTGGGGCTGTTGAAGTGGGTCACCGGGCTGGTTTCGGTGAGTCCGTAGCCCTCGTACACCTCCACGTCGTACAGTTCCTCGAACCGCCGGAGCACCTCGATGGGGATGCCCGACCCGCCGACGCCCGCCAGTCGGAGCGACGAGAGGTCGAACTCCTCGGCGTTCGGCTGGTTGATGACGTCGTTGTACATCGCCGGCACGCCGTGCATTAGCGTGAGCCGTTCGTCCTCGATGAGCGAGACGGCCTGCTGGGCGTCCCACGACGGTAGCGGGTAGTACGCCCCGCCGTTGAACAGCGTCGCGTTCATCACGACGGTCATCCCGTAGATGTGGAACAGCGGGAGCACGCCGAGTTGTCGGTCGTCGGTCCGGATGCCCTCCGGTACGAGCCCCGCCGCCGTGTCGGCGTTCGACGCGAGGTTCCGGTGGGTCAACTGGACGCCCTTCGGTTCGCCGGTCGTCCCGCTGGTGTAGGGCTGGACCGCGACGTCGTCGTCGTCCCTGTCGACGATGTCGGGTTGGCCGTCGCCGAGGAACTCCTCGAAGTCGGTGCCGGCGTCGGTTTCCTCGCCGACCGTGACGACGTGGTCGACGTCGGTGTCGTCTTTGACCTCCTCGACGAACGGGACGAGGTCCGACAGCGTGACGACCGCCTTCGCGCCGCTGTCGGCCAGCAGGTGGCTGATCTCTCGGGCCTTGTACTGGGGGTTCATCGGCACCACGATGCCGCCGGCCCGGAGCGTCCCGTGGAACGCGGTCACGAACTGTGGGACGTTCGGGAGGTAGACGGCGACCCGGTCGCCGGCGCCGACGTCGCGGTCGGCCAACCCGGCGGCGAACTGGCCCGTTCGCGCCCAGAACTGCTCGTAGGTGAGGTCCCGGCCCTCGTAGGAGACCGCCGTCTCCCCGGGGTGTTCCTGCGCGACCGACGCGACGTTCGTGACAAGGTTTGCCATGTACCGTAGGTATCGTATCTCATACCCT
The DNA here is from genome assembly GCF_024138165.1 of Halorussus vallis. NCBI lineage: Archaea > Methanobacteriati > Methanobacteriota > Halobacteria > Halobacteriales > Haladaptataceae > Halorussus > Halorussus vallis. Next base: position 775,557 of record NZ_CP100000.1, read on the forward strand.
AAAGGATTTCCCCCGGAGGGAACCAATCTTGTCTCCCCGGCCGAGTTGTTCTAACAGTACTAGAACTACATCAGTAAATCTTTACGGTGGAAAAGAACGGGGGTTACCCGCCGAGGTAGGCGTCGCGGATGTACTCGTCGCCCCGGAGCGTCTCCGGCGGTCCTTCGCGCTCGAACCGGCCGTTCTCCAGCAGGTAGATGCGGTCGGCGTGGTCCATCGCGAAGGTGACGTTCTGTTCGCAGAGCACCACCGTCACGCCCGCGTCCCGAATCTGTTCGATGCCGTCGCTGATATCGTCGAGGATGACCGGAGCGAGGCCGAGCGTCGGTTCGTCGAGCAACAGCAGGTCGGGGTCGCTCATCAGCGCCCGGCCGATGGCGAGCATCTGCTGTTCGCCCCCGCTCATCGTCCGGGCGTTCTGGTCCGACCGGTCTTCGAGGACCGGGAAGAGGTCGTAGACGAACTCCAGTCGCTCTCGCTTGTCGGCGCGGTGGCGGTACGCGCCCAGGTCGAGGTTGTCGGCCACGGTCATGTAGCCGAACAGGTCCCGCGTCTCGGTGCAGTGAATCAACCCCCGTGAGACGAGTTCGCTCGGGCCCGCGCTCGAAGCTTCCGCGCCGCGGTAGGTGACGCTCCCCTCGTAGGGCAGGTGGCCCGAGACGGCGTCGGCGAGCGTCGACTTGCCCGCGCCGTTGGGGCCGATGACCGAGACTATCTCGCCCGCCTCGACGTGGAAGTCGAGTCCGCGGAGCGCGGCGACCTCGCCGTAGGAAACTCGGAGGCCCTCGGCGCGCAAGACCGCTTCCGAGGGGTCGGTTCGTCCGCCCGAGTCGGCGGCGCGCGCCGCCGACTCGGGCGTTTCGGGTTCCGCCTCAGTCTCGGCGTCGTCGACTCGTCCGTCGGCGTCGCCGCCGTGGGGTCCGGAGTCGGCGCTCACAGCGAATCGCCTCCCAGATACGCCTCCTGGACGCGGGGGTTCCGCTTTATCTCCTCGGGGCGACCCTCGGCGATCTTCGACCCGAACTGGATGACCAGCGCCCGGTCGATGAGCGAGAGCAGGCCGCGCATGTTGTGGTCGACGACGACGAGCGTGATGCCGTCGTCCCGGAGCGACTCCAGCAGTTCGGATATCTCGCCGACCTCCTGGTTCGAGAGGCCGGCGAACGGTTCGTCGACCAACAGTAGGTCGGGGCCGGTCGCGAGCGCCCGGCCGAGTTCGAGTCGGAGCAGGCCTGCGTGGGGCAGTTCGTCGGGGAACTGGTTCAGTCGGTCGCCCAGGCCGACCCGCTCGCAGATGCGGGTCGCGCGCTGTCGGGTTTCGCCGCGCAGGCCCGACAGCGACAGGATGCGGTCGGGAATCAGCGCGAGCGCGACGTTCTGGACGATGGTCCGGTCCTCTAGCGGCCGGAACGACTGGAAGGTACGGGCCATCCCGCGCCCGACCATCTCGTAGGCGGGTTCGCCGGTGACGTCCTCGCCGCGGTACCAGACCGTGCCCTCGGTGGGCGGGTAGGTGCCGGTGACGCAGTTGAACGTCGTCGACTTGCCCGCGCCGTTCGGCCCGATGAACCCCAGTATCTCGCCCTCCTCGACCGCGAACGAGAGGTCGTCGACCGCGGTCAGGCCGCCGAACCGCTTGGTCAGGCCGTCGAGGACGAGGAGGCCGTCGTCCGGCCCGTACGTCGCCGACTCGGAGTCGGGGGCGGTCTTCGGCTCGGTTCGGGCGTCGTCGGCGTCGGTTTCAGCGCTCATGGTCGTCCTCCTGAGGGGTCGGTCGGTCGCCTTCCTGCGGGTTCAGTCGGTCGCGTAAGGCCTCGTCGTAGCTGTCGAGCGTTCGTTCCAGCGGCGTTCGCAGGTCCTCGACCCGCTCGCCGCCGTCTGGAACCGCCCGGTCGGCGCCCGGTTCGCCGCGGCGCATCGCCCGCCGACCGTTCCGTATCGCCCAGCGGACGACGCCGCCCGGCAGGAAGAACAGCAGCGCGAGCGTGACCAGCGAGAACAACAGCAGGTCGAGTTCCGACACCGGCACGCCGACGACCGGCACGGTCCAGGTGAGTCCGCCGAGGTAGTCCCGGAGCATGTAGAACACCAGGCCGCCGACCGCCGGGCCGACGATGGTCCCCATGCCGCCCAGCACTGCGGCGATGATGACCTCGATGCTGACGGTCAGCACGAGCAGTTGGCTCGGCTGGGGACTCCCGACCGACGGGGTGTGGACGAACATCGCGCCGGCGAGGCCGCCGACGGCGGCGCTCAGCACGAACGCGAATATCTTGAACTTCGCCGGGTTGAGTCCGGCCGCCGCCACCGCGTCCTCGTCCTCGCGGATGGCGGTGAACACCGCGCCGGCGTCCGACCGCGTGACCGCGAGCAACAGCACCAGCACGAACACGAACAGCCCGAACGCCAGGTAGTAGTTGGCCGTGATGGCCGTCTCGAAGCTCTCGAACGTGAGCAGCGCCTCGGGGCTCGACAGGCCGAGTTCGCCGCCGAAGATGTCGCTGAACACGATGAATATCTGGAGCAGGATGAGCGGCGCGACCAGCGTGATGAGCGAGAGGTACGGCCCCTCGAGCCTGAGCGCCGGCACGCCGACGACGATGCCCGCGACGGCCGCGAGCACCGTCCCGGCCAGTATCGCCGCGGCCGGTGGGACGCCCCAGCCGAGGTTGAGCAGCGCCGACGAGTAGCCTCCGACCGCGAAGAACAGCGCGTGGCCGAAGCTTATCTGGCCGGTGTAGCCCGAGACGGCGTCCCAACTCATCGCGAACACCGCGAAGTAGAGCGCGCCGGTGAGCTTCAGCGCCATCAGCGGGCCGACTCCCAGCGGGAGCAGACCGATGGCGACCAACCCGAGGAGGCCGAGTTTGTGCCGGAGCGCCAGCGACGTCGGATCGAGCAGGTCGCGGTAGGTCGACCGTTCGGTGGTCACGTCCTCGGACATGGGTCAGGCCTCCGCGAGTTCGCGGCCGAACAGTCCCTCGGGCTTGACCAGTAGCACGACGACCAGGACGACCAGCGACGCCAGTCCGCTCAGGCTCGAATCGACGTACGAAACCACGAACACTTCGAGGAAGCCGATGAGGTACGCGCCGAGCACGCTCCCGCGGATGGAGCCGATGCCCCCGAGCACGACGATGGAGAACGAGAGGACGAGCGGCCCCCGGCCCATCGTGTAGCTCGCGGTCCGGAACGACCCGAGGAAGACGCCGGCCACGCCCGCGAGCGCGCCCGCGAGCAACCACGTGTAGAGGTACATCCGGTCGCTCTCGATGCCGACGAGCGCCGCTCCCTTCGCACTCATGCTGGTTGCGAGGATGGCCTTGCCGGTCTGGGTGTAGTTGACCGCGACGATGAGGGCACCGATGAGCAACCACGAGAGCGCGAACGTCAGCGCCTGGTTCGTCTGGACGGTGATGCCCGCCGCCGACAGTTGGCCGGGCAACAGCGACGGAATCGCCTTCGGTTGGGTGCCGAAGACCACGACGAACACCTGCTCGACGGCGATGGACGTCACCAGCGTCAGTATCATCACCATTATCGGTTCGTCCTGCACCCAGCGAATCATCCCGAGGTAGAGCACCGCGCTGAACAGGCCGGCGACGACGAGCGCGGCAAGCGTTCCGGTCCAGATTCCCAGCCCCAACGCGGCCGTGGCGTAGTACGCCGTGAACGCGCCGATGGTGAGCGTCGCGCCGTGGGCGAGGTTCAACACGCCGCCGACGCCGAATATCAGCGTGAATCCGATGGCGACGAGCGCGTACAGCGCGCTTATCATGACGGCGTTGACGGCCGTCGTGAGTACGTTGACCATGTGTCGAAGGTAGGGAGTTCAGTTAATCCACGGCGGCGCCTGGTACTTGGTCGACGCGAGGTTCTCGGGCCAGATGACCTCCTGGCTGCCCGACCCGCCGGTTTCGCGCCACTGGAGCCAGACCGGCCACGCGTACTTCTTGCCGTACTTCACGTCGTGGGGGTACTCGTGGTCCTTCCCGTAGTACTCCAGCGACGAGGTCGTGGTCCCCGTGTAGGACATGTTCTCCAGTTTCGGGATGACTTTGCCCGCCTCCTTGCTCTTGGCCTGCTTGACCGCCTCGGCGTACATCTTCACAGCGTCGAAGGTGATGTAGCCGGTGTAGACGGGGTACTTGCCGTTGGCCTTCTGGTAGGCGTTGGCGTACGGCACCGTCTTCTTGGTTATCTTGCTGGTCGGCGTCGCGGAGTTCTGAGTCACCGCGTACCGGCAGGCGCCGTTGACCGCCTTGTAGTACGAAGGCAGTTGCATCGGCACGTGGATGCCGCCGAACTCGAACGGTCGTTTCTGCTTGTGCCACTGGACCACCGCCGAGGTTCCGGTGTGGGCCATCACGACGTAGGCCGCGTCGACGCCCGCGTTCGCGACCTGGTCGTAGATGGGCGAGAAGTTCTGCGTGCCGCCGGCGTAGCGCTTGTTTATCGGCACGTCGATGCCCGCCTGGCTCAGCGACCCGGTGAGCGCCTTCGAGATGGGTTCGGTCCACTTGTAGTCCTCCGCGAGGATGGCGACCGACTTCCAACCCATCGACTCGAAGTTGGCCTTCGCGAAGTCGACCATGTTCTGGCCCAGGTAGTGGGAGTTGACGGGACCGACCCGGAAGTAGTACTTGAACCGGTCGTAGTTCTGTGCGACCTTCCGGGTTGCCTCCGGCGTCGCCGCGCCGGTACTCATGTGGAGCGTCTGCTGCTGGGCGATGGACGACATCAGGTTCATCTGGACCTCGCTCGTGAACACCCCGGTCGTCAGGTCGACCTGCTCGCCGACGGTCAGTTCCTGGTACTTGCGCTTGCCGGTGGCCGGGTCCTCCTTGGTGTCCTTGACCGAAACCTCGACGTTCGCGCCGAGGACGCCCCCGTCGTCGTTGAGCTGTTTGGCCGCCAACTTCGCCGAGTTGGCGATGGACGCGCCGATGGGGTTGTTCCCGGGTTCGGGCGCGAGGACTCCAATCTTCAGCGGCCCGCCCTGGAGCTTCTTCGAACTGCTCGACTGCGACCCGCCCATACAGCCCGCCACCGACGTTCCCGCGACGCCCGCGCCCGCGAACCGCAGGAACCGGCGCCGGTCGATTCCCGCCGCCACTCGATTTTTAGCATTGTTGTCTATTCTCCCGCCATTCCTTTCACCCGACCGTTTGTCGCCCGCTCGGTTATCATCGTTAACCATAGTCCCGGATGTTCGTTTCCATTACTATGCACATAAATGTGTGGGATGGTGACACCCCTCTCACTGCTGGCGATTCTGCCCCGAACGACCCCGCCGGAGGTCCACGGGCGGTGGTGGGTGTTGTACGCGAAGTCGAACATGAGACGCACATCGTCCTTGCCGTCGCTCCCGCGCGACCGAACGTCCGCGGACGAGCGCCACCGGAAACGAACAGAGACGGCGATAACGGCTTTCGGTTCCGGCGACCGAACGGACCGAATTGCGAAGAGAATAACGGTATACGGAAATATATTCTTCCATCACACGAAATGTGTGTCTCTTGCCGTAACATAAATACGGGTAAAGGGAAAATATCATCGGTGGATTTATAGACGATTGCTCGCATCGATGAACTGTAGGAGACACATCCAATGTCAAACGACGAAACGCCGATGATGCGAGGGCGTAATCACGAGTGGTGGCCGGACCAGTTGAACCTGAAGGTTCTCGACCAGAACGCCCGCCCGGTCGATCCGATGGGCGAGGAGTTCGACTACGCCGAGGAGTTCCAGAAACTCGACCTCGACGAAGTAAAGGCGGACATCGAGGACGTAATGACGACGTCGCAGGACTGGTGGACGGCCGACTACGGCCACTACGGACCGCTCTTCATCCGGATGGCGTGGCACAGCGCCGGCACGTACCGCACCAGCGACGGTCGCGGCGGCGCGTCCGGCGGTACCCAGCGCTTCGCGCCGCTCAACAGTTGGCCCGACAACGCGAACCTCGACAAGGCGCGCCGACTGCTCTGGCCGGTCAAGCAGAAGTACGGCCGCAAACTCTCGTGGGCCGACCTCATCGTCCTGGCCGGGAACGTCGCCCTGGAGTCGATGGGATTCGAGACGTTCGGCTTCGCCGGCGGACGCGAAGACGCCTACGAACCCGACGAAGCCGTCTACTGGGGGCCCGAGAGCGAGTGGGAGGCGTCCGAGCGCTTCGACGAGGAGGACGAGCTTCAGGAGCCGCTCGCCGCCACGGTGATGGGCCTCATCTACGTGAACCCCGAGGGACCGGACGGCGAACCGGACCCGGAAGGGTCGGCGGAGAACATCCGGGAGTCGTTCGGCCGCATGGCGATGAACGACGAGGAGACGGCCGCGCTCATCGCGGGCGGTCACACCTTCGGTAAGGTCCACGGCGCCGAAGATCCCGAGGAGCACGTCGGCCCCGAACCCGAAGCCGCCCCCATCGAGGAGCAGGGCCTCGGCTGGAGGAGCAGCCACGGTTCCGGCAAAGGAAGCGACGCGATCACCAGCGGTATCGAGGGTCCGTGGAACTCCACGCCGACCCAGTGGGACATGGGCTACCTCAACAACCTGCTCGAACACGAGTGGGAACCGCAGAAGGGGCCCGGCGGTGCGTGGCAGTGGACCACGAAGGACGGCTCGCTCGACGAGGCCGCACCCGGCACCGAGGACCCGTCGGAGAGGGAGGACGTGATGATGCTCACGACGGACGTCGCGCTGAAGCGAGATCCAGACTACCGGGAGATCATCGAGCGCTTCCAGGAGAACCCCGCCGAGTTCCAGGAGGCGTTCGCGAAGGCGTGGTACAAGCTCATCCACCGCGACATGGGCCCGCCGGTCCGGTTCCTCGGTCCGGAGGTTCCCGACGAGGAGATGCTCTGGCAGGACCCCGTCCCCGAGGTCGACCACGAACTGATCGGAGACGAGGAGATCGCCGAACTCAAAGAGGAGATCCTCGACTCTGACCTGTCCGTCTCCCAACTCGTCAAGACCGCCTGGGCGTCGGCGTCCACGTACCGCGACAGCGACAAGCGCGGCGGAGCGAACGGCGCCCGCATCCGACTCGAACCCCAGAAGAACTGGGAAGTCAACGAGCCGGAGGAACTGGAGACGGTGCTGGAGACGTTCGAAGGAATCCAGGAGGACTTCAACGGCTCGCGGTCCGACGGCAAGCGGGTTTCGCTCGCCGACTTGATCGTCCTGGGCGGCAACGCGGCCGTCGAGAAGGCCGCGACGGACGCCGGGTACGACGTCGAGGTTCCGTTCGAACCGGGCCGTACCGACGCCTCGCAGGAGCAGACCGACGTCGAGTCGTTCGAGGCGCTCGAACCCGAGGCGGACGGGTTCCGTAACTACCTCGGTGGCGACCACGACCTCTCGGCCGAGGAGCTGCTGGTCGACAAGGCCGACCTCCTCGACCTCACGGCCGACGAGATGACGGCCCTGGTCGGCGGCATGCGCGCGCTGGGTGCGAACTACAAGGGGTCGGAACTCGGCGTCTTCACCGACCAGCCAGAGACCCTGACCAACGACTTCTTCGTGAACCTGCTCGACATGGACTACGAGTGGGAAGCGGTCTCGGACTCCCAGGACAGGGACATTACGGGATGGGAAGCGCACTCGGACTCCCACGACGTCTTCGAGGTGCGCGACCGCGAAACCGGCGAAGTCGAGTGGGCCGCTACCCGTGTGGACCTCGTCTTCGGTTCGAACTCCCGACTGCGAGCGCTCGCGAGCGTCTACGCGGCCGACGACGCCGAAGAGGAGTTCGTCCACGACTTCGTGGACACGTGGAGCAAGGTGATGAAGCTCGACCGCTTCGACCTCGAGTAATCTCGACGCTTTCTCTCTCGGTCTTCGTCTCCCTTTCTTCTGTCTTCGTCTCGCTTCGCTCTCGTCGTCGTGAAATGGTTCGCTACATGAAACAGCCCCGGACGGACGGGTAGCTACTGGCGTCCCCCGGCCGCCCGTCGAGTCGTTCAGGGCGTCAGTTCCGACGGGAAGACCGACCGCTTCTCCCGAGCGCCGAGCGGTCTGGCTTCCGCGCGGTACCGTTCGAAGACCGAGAGGGCCCACTCGCGCGCTTCGGGGGCGTCGGTGTCGACGACGGCTTCGAGCATCCCCGTCTCGGCGTCGTGACAGCAGATGTCGATTCGGTCGTCGAAGATGCCGAGGCCGCACCGCTTCCCGTCGGGTAAGTCGTCGTGCAGGAGGACGGTGCAGTTCTCGCAGGCCGCCGCTTCGGCTACCCTCTCGGGGTTCCAGGCGACCGTCGCCTCGAAGACCTCCGGCGAGAAGACGTACTCGTACTCCATCCCGTCGACGATGGCTAGGCAGACGGCTTCGTTGTTACTCGACTTGAAGACGGTCGTCCCGAATCCCCGCATCGTCTCGGTCTCCTCGATGAGTTCGGTGACGCGTTCGACGGGCCGGTACGGGTAGTCGGGTCCGGGGTACGAGACGACCGCGTCGGCGAACAAGTCCGCGGAGAACCCCTCCATCTCACGGGGAAGCCACCGCCAGACGTCCCTGAGTTTCCGTTCGGTCGCCATCGCGTCGCGGAGGGCGAAGAACCGCTCGGCGACGAACTCGCCCAGTCGCGTCAGTTCGTACGTCGGACCGACCCTGACGACCCACCGACGCTCCTGGAAGTCCGAGAGGATTCGACCCATCGTCGGCGAAGAAGCGCCGGTCGCGGTTCGCAGTTCGTGTCGGTCGCGCGGGCGGCCGGCCAGCGCACCGAGCACCCCCACCCGGTGGTCCGAGCGGGCGAGAAACTCGATCTCCTCGACTGGAGAACTCATGCTAGATGTACTCTCGCACCGACCTAAACCGTTCGGTGAGCACCGCCGTCGAACTCCCGGCGAGGACGGCGTTCGAGACGGAGAGCGGGGAGGGTTTCACGGCGTGAAAACTTTCGCGAGGTAGCTAAATCACCTTCCGCGGCGTCCCGTCGGGACGCCATGAGTGACCGAGAGCGGCCGACGACCGGGTGGCAACTCGACCGGAACGCCCCGGCAGCCTACGAAGCGTATCTGGTGCCGCGACTGTTCGCGCCGCGGGCCGAGCGACTCGTCGACCGAGTCGGCGTACGCGACGGAGATACCGTGCTGGACGCGGGCTGTGGCACCGGCATCGTGGCGCGACTGGCGGCATCCAGGGCGAGCGAAGGAGGCGCCGTGGTCGGACTCGACGTGAACGAGGGGATGCTCGACGTCGCTCGGGAGGCCGACGACGAGGACCGACCGCCCATCGAGTGGCGCCGGGGAGACGCGACCGACCTCCCGTTTCCGGACGGGAGCTTCGACGTCGTCCTCTGCCAACAGGCCCTGCAGTTCTTTCCGGACCCCGTCGCCGCACTTCGGGAGATGCGTCGCGTACTGACCCCGGAGGGGCGCGTCGGAATCGACGTCTGGCGACCGGTCGAGTTCAACCCCGGCTACGTCGAACTGGCCGACGTCCTGTCACGCTCCGTCGGCGACGACGCCGAGGAGACGGTACGCTCCCCGTTCCCCGCGTGGAACGGGGACGACCTTCGACGCCTCGCCCGCGAAGCCGGATTCGACGGGTCGTCGGTCGTCATCGAAATCGTCTCCGTGCGCTACCCTTCGGCCGAGGAGTTCGTTCGTCAGGAGGTCGCCAGTTCGCCGCTGTCGGAGTCGTTCGAGGACGTCGGACGGGACGACCGGGCGGCTCTCGTCGGCGAACTGGAGGCGGCGCTCCGGGAGTACACCGACGACGAGGGAGTCGTCTTTCCGATGGAGTCGCACGTGCTCGTCGCACGTCGCTAGCGGCGACCGGGTCCGTCGTCGACCGGGAGGCCGAGGGGTTTCTCGGCGGAGCGGACACGTGTCTCCTCTTCTGCCCGCTCCGGGCGCACGATGTCTCGATGCGATTCTCGAGGCACTACGTCCGATTTCCGCTCGCCTTGCGCGCCACGGCGACGTAGTTCGTTCCCAGCGCGAAGGTTTCGACGACCGTGACGTCCTCGAACGAGTCTCGTAGCCGTTCGAGGACGTCCTCCTCGGAGTTCCAGTTTCCGACCACCCGATAGAAACGACGGACGAGCGGGTTGAGTACCCGACCGGGACCCGACGGGACCAGCCGAATCTCGTACACGGCGAATCTCGCGTCCGGTTCGAGCGCGTCGTGGACGTTCTCGACGACCGCGCGAACGTCCGGCGTGGCGCTCACCGCGGTCGTCGCCAGCGCCCCGTCGAACCGGTCGGCGTCGAGTGCCAGGCGGGTCGCGTCGGCGCGAACGATTTCGACGTTCTTCCAGCCGTGCGCTTCGATTCGCTCGTTCGCTCGCGCTACCATGCCGGCACTGTAATCGACGCCGAGAACGCATCCCTCGGGGCCGACCGCCTCTCGGAGCAGTTCGAAATTCGTCCCCGGCCCGCAACCGATATCGACGACGGCGTCGCCCAGTTCGAGGCCCAGCCGAGAGACGGCTTCTCTCCGGTGCTCGAGGGTGTCCTGCTCGTAGAAGTCCCAGAGCGACTCGCGCGCTCCAGAAGTCCCACTTTCGCCGACCGCGCTCTAACTGCGTCCGGCGCTCCGACGAATCGGTCGTTTCGTTCATACGATACGCGTGTCTGCTCCCTCCTCTATCGATGCGTTCTCCAACGGCTTATGCGTAAGGCGGTATCGAACTCCAGAACCGTCGCTGTTGTGCGGACGAAATGTGCGCCCGGAACACTAACCTCCAGCGTCATCCCGAGGCGGCGTGCCGCGTCGGCTGGCAAACCCTCGTGCCGGGCGGGCTGATTAGGGGTAGCCGACCCACTGATGTCGCGTACCCGGGTTCTCCGCGCGGTCATCGCTCCCGTGTGGGAGTACTCGGGCGGGGACTTGAGGTACGCACCGCTTACTAGACGACCCCCGGGGATAAGGGTTGCCCGAACGCGTACCTAAGTCGTTAGGCATCGTCCTTTTTGTACCGGAGTGCACCTATTCGAGCGTATGATGGATGCTGACTCCACCGGCGTTCCCCGGAGCCGCCTCGGAGACGAACGGACCATCTCTCCCCGTCTCGACGAGGCCCTCGAACTCCTCTCGAACCGTCGGCGACGGTACGCGCTCTACCACCTCCGGCGGCGGGACGAGGCGGTTTCGCTCGCCGAACTCGCGGCGCGCATCGCCGAGTGGGAGGAAGGGGCGACCGACGAGGCGCGCGTCCGCGCCGACCTCTATCACAGCCACCTCCCTCGACTGGCCGACGCCGGCGTCGTCGCCTTCGACCCCGAGATGGAGATCGTAGAACTGACCTCGCGGGAACAGTCTCCGCTGTCGAAGTACCTCGACCTCGCCGCCGACGAGGAGAACGTCGCCTGAGAGCGCCGCCGACGTCACGGCACCACGGCACGCCGCCGACTCGCCGACCTCCGGGCGTCCTCGGCCGACCGTTCGGCATTCGTCGCCCTCCCTTCTGCAGAGCGCCTACCCCTGCCGTCCTTCGCCGACGCTCTCGGCCGCGGTGGAGAGAAATCGGCGACCAAACCGGGCCTGCACGTCCGGCGGAACGGGGACCGAGCGAAGTCGGAATCCGAGATGCATATACCCCTCGCAACCCTGTTGTCCGTACCGAATGCACGACGAGGCCCTCGCTGTACTTCGCCAAGACGACGTGATGGCACGGCTCATCGACGAACACGACCCTTACGTCGAACAGGACTGGTCGGAGTACGAACGACTCTGTATCTCGATCATCAACCAACAGCTCTCGACCGCGTCGGCGGCGGCCGTCAGAGGCCGCGTGTTCGAACATCTGAACCACGAGGTCACTCCCGACGCTGTGCTGGAAGCGGACGAGGAGGAGCTCCGCGACGCCGGCCTGTCCGGGATGAAGATCAAGTACATGCGGAACGCCGCGGAGGCCTTTCGGGAGTCTGACTTCTCGAGGGAGGGGTTGGCCGGCCACTCGAACGAGGAGGTCGTCGAGGAACTGACCGCCGTCAAGGGTATCGGGGAGTGGACCGCGCAGATGTACCTGCTGTTCGTGTTGGAGCGGGAGGACATCCTTCCCCTCGGAGACCTCGCCGTTCGCCGGGGTATCGAGGAGCTATACGGAAACGGTGCCGAGATGACGCGCGCCGAAATGCGGGAAATCGCAGAGCGGTGGCGACCGTATCGGTCTATCGCCACGCGGTACATCTGGGCCGATTACGAGTCCAGTAAGTGACGGCCCGTCGGTCCGACGGCCGCTGGCCTCCGGCCACGACTGCGGCATCCGGTCGCGAGTTGCTGACGCAGTAAGTGACGCGGGAGTACCGACCTACTCCTCGACGTTCTCCTCCTCTTCCTCCTCGGTTTCCTCCTCCTGGTCGACGCGCTTCTGGACGTTGACCTGGTAGTGTTTGAGGATGTCCCGGCCCAGCAGGACGGGGTAGTCCATGTGGCCGCGGTCCTCGACGCTCGCGGTCACGGTGTGGCGGTTGCCGCCGACGCCGATGACCACGTCGACGACCGGCCGGGACCGACTCGACTTGCTGGACCCCGATTTGACACGGGCGATGCTCTTGATGGGACCCGCGCCGATCTTCGCCGCGAGTTTGGTGTCGATGCTCGTCCGGGTCGCGCCGGTGTCGGACTTGGCGGTGATGGTTTCGGAACCGCTGGTACCGCTGACGATGACCTCCTCGGTGTAGCCGATGACGACCGGTTCGGTCGGCGCGGTGTCCTCCGGAATCGGCTTGCACGCGGGTACCGAGTCGTCCAGCGAGACGGCGAGGTCCTCGACCTTCGCTTCGTCGACCGAGCCGCCGGCGCGTTCGATGGCTAACTGGGCGATGTACGGGGCGGCGCTCCGTTCCGTCGCCTTGAACAGCCCCTTGAACCCGGCCGTCGGGTTGACTTCGAGGACGTACCAGCCGTCGTGGCCCTCGATGAGGTCGACGCCGGCGTAGTCGAGGCCGATGGTTTCGGCCGCGTCGCGTGCGATGTCCGCCACCTCGCGGGGCATCGAGTCGGTGGCGTCCTCGACGTCGCCGCCCAGCGCGACGTTGGTCCGCCAGTCGTTGTCCGGCGCGTAGCGGTTCATCGCGCCGACGATGCGGTCGCCGACGACGTACACCCGGAGGTCGCGGTGGCGGCCCTCGTCGCGGTCGATGAGTTCCTGCAGGAACGCCTGGCGGTCGCCCACCCGGGGGTTGACCAGTTCGTCGGGACCGACCTTCCACGTACCGCCGCCGTGGGTGCCGATGGCGGTCTTGTAGACGGCCTCCTCGCCGAAGTCGTCGCGGCCCCGGTTCAGCTTGGAGTTCGACAGCGCCATCAGCGCGTCCGGGACCGGCAGGCCCGCCTCCGCGAGCGTGGTCGCGGCCGCGAACTTGTGGATGGCGGTCATCACCGAACTCGGCTCGTTCAACACCGGCAGTACGCCGTCGTATATCTTCGCGAGGCCGAGCGTCTCCGAGGGCTGTTCGGTGTTCGACAGCAGCAGTCGGTTCGCGACCAGGTCGACGTCGGGTTCTAACGTGACCTGACCGTCTTTGAGCCGGACCGCCGTGTTCTCCTCCCGAAGCCAGAACGGTTCGTGGCCCAGGTCCTCGATGGCGTTGAGGATGGCCTTCGTCTCCTTGCTGTTATGTAGACTGAGTACACCGATGCGCGCGGACGAACCCTCGCTGCTCATGACGTCCGTACATTCGTCGGCGTACCTTAAAAATGGGAACGCCGAGAGCCGAGGGCACCTTCGGCTCTGCGTCCGACACAGAGACGACCGTGGGATGGGGTGTTGCACGAATTTATATACCCCGATACCCGAGTGGGTGACATGGCCGGGTCTGACGAGGCGTTCACGTACAACGGCGGCATCGTCGAGCCGGGCGAAACCCAGAACATTCGCTACGGAATCAGCGAGACGTATCTCGGCGACCCCGTCCGCATCCCCGTCACCATCGTCAACGGCGCCGAGCCCGGACCGACGGTGTTCCTCACGGCGGCGGCCCACGGCGACGAACTCAACGGCATCGAGGTCGTCCGCGAGGTCGCCCACGAGTGGAACCACGACGAACTCCGTGGCACGCTGGTCTGTATGCCCGTGCTCAACGTCCCCGGATTCCTCGCCCAGGAGCGCTACCTCCCAATCTACGACCGGGACCTGAACCGGTCGTTCCCCGGGAGGCAGGGCTCTACCAGCGCCAAGCGGATGGCCCACCGCATCTTCCGGAACTTCATCGCGCCCTGCGACCTCGGACTCGACTTCCACACGTCCACGCGCGGGCGCACGAACATGCTACACGTGCGGGCCGACATGACCGACCCCGACGTGGCCCGCCTCGCCAAGGCGTTCGGCTCGCACGTCGTCATCTCCTCGGAGGGACCGTCGGGGACGCTGCGCCGCGAGGCCAGCGACTACGGCGTCCCGACCATCACCATCGAGATGGGCGAGGCCCACCGGTTCCAGCGCGAGTTCATCAACCGCGGGCTCGAAGGCGTCGAGAGCGTCCTCGCCGAATACGGCGTCCACCGCACGAACGCCGTCAAGTGGCCGGGCTGGCGGACCATCATCGACGAGGCGAAGGAGAAGACCTGGCTCCGGGCCGACGTCGGCGGACTGGTCGAGATGCACCACGACCGGGGGTCGCTCGTCTACGAGGGTGACACCATCTGCACCATCACGAACCCGTTCAAGACCGACAGCGACAGCGTGGAGGCGCCGTTCACCGGACTACTGGTCGGCGTGCTGGAGAATCCGGTCGTCTACCCCGGCAACCCGCTCTGTCACATGGTCGAACTGACCGCCGACACCCGCCGGGCGCTCAAGCGCGAGCGCGCCCACGCCGACGAACCGAACGGCGATGTCGCCCCGCCGCCCGAGAGTCGGTAACGGGACGTCTCCGCCGAACTTCGACTCTCGTCGTGTCCCCGTGCCTCTCCCGTCGTCTCTCCTTTCACTTCCTTTCGTTTTTCTGCCATCGAAATCGCGATGTTCACCGCAACGCTCACCGCGACGTTACACGTTCGACCCCGCGCTCGTCTGGGGGAAACGGTTTCGGCCCGACGGTCGCTCGAAATGAGGTAGAAACTTCTATTTGCCCACAGTCCAACCTCCCGAACGGACAAGTATGAGTCAATCGTATAATCGAGGCCTCATCGAGGATTTCGGCCGGTGGCGGGAGTTCACGGCCGGGATGTGGGCCTGGATATTCCACAAGTTCACCGGGTGGGTACTCATCGGCTACCTCTTTACTCACATCGCCGTACTGAGTACCGCTTTCGCCGGTAGTAACGCTTACACGGACACGATCCGGGGTCTGGAGAGCCTCGCCGTCGTCCGCGTCATGGAGATCGGTCTGCTCGCGGTCGCCGTCTTCCACATCCTGAACGGCGTGCGCCTGCTGTTCGTGGACCTCGGTCTCGGCCTCGAATCGCAGGACAAGAGCTTCTACGCCTCGCTGGTCGTGACGGCGGTCATCGTGCTGGCGAGCGTCCCGACGTTCTTAGAGGGGGCGTTCTGAGATGGCCGAACGCTACTCCTCGTTCCGGAGCGGGAGCGCCTCGTGGCTACTCCAGCGCGTGACGGCGGCGTTTCTCGTCGTCGTGCTGGCGTTCCACTTCTTCCTGCTCCACTTCGTCCACCACGCCTCGGAGGTAACGTTCGCCGGGACGACCGCGCGCATGGAGCAGTGGGGCTACCTGCTCACGATGGTGCTGTTCCTGCTGACCGCGACGTTCCACGGCGTCAACGGCGTCTACGCCGCGCTGTTGAACCAGGGGCTGACCGGTACCGCGAAGACTGCGGTGAAGGGCGTACTGGCGATCGCGGGCCTCGCGCTCGCCGCCCAAGGCGTCTACCTCGCGCTGTTCCTGTCCGGAGTGATGTAACAACATGAGTACGCAAACGCAAGAAGAACGCGGCAAGACCGAAAGCGCAGAGCACGAGGCCGAAACCTCGGTCGAACAGGAGGACGCGTCGCACGGCGCGCAGCGTCGCGCCGACCGCGACGCCGAGCGCCGCCAGTCGGTGTCCGGCGCGCCCGCCCGACCGGAGGGCGAGACGATTCAGCTGAAGGTGTTCCGCTACGACCCCGAGGTCGAGGGGAAGATGGAACCGCGCTTCGACGACTTCTACGTCCCCAAGCGCAAGGGGATGACCGTCCTCGACGCGCTCATCTACGCCCGCGACCACTACGACACCACGCTGACGTTCCGCCACTCGTGCCGGCAGGCGGTCTGCGGTTCCGACGCGCTGTTCATCAACGGCCGCCAACGACTCGGCTGCCAGACCCAGATGTCGGACCTCGAAGCGCCGGTGCGCGTCGAACCGCTCCCCCACCAGGACGTCGTCAAGGACCTGGTGGTCGACATGGAGCACTTCTACGACCAGATGCACTCGGTCGAGCCGTTCTTCCAGCCCGACGACGCACCGCCGGGCGAACTCGACGAGTACCGCCAGACCCGCGAGAACCGCGAGAAGATCAAGATGTCCACGCGCTGTATCTGGTGCGGCGCGTGCATGTCCTCGTGTAACATCGCGGCCGGCGACAACCAGTACCTCGGGCCAGCGGCCATCAACAAGGCCTACCGCTTCGCGATGGACGAGCGCGAGGGCGACACCAAGAAGGAGCACCGACTCAACGTGATGGACCAGGAACACGGCGTCTGGCGGTGCCAGACCCAGTTCTCCTGCACCAACGTCTGTCCGAAGGACATCCCGCTGACCGAGCACATCCAGGAGCTCAAGCGGGAAGCGGTCAAGCAAAACCTGAAATTTTGGTGAGAACATGCACGAACACGACGTTCTGGTAATCGGCGGCGGCGGCGCCGGCCTCCGGGCGGCCATCGCGGCCCACGAGGAGGGCGCCGACGTGGCCATCGTGACGAAACTCCACCCGGTGCGAAGTCACACGGGCGCGGCCGAGGGCGGCATCAACGCGGCGCTTCGCGACGGCGACGACTGGGAACTGCACGCCTACGACACGATGAAGGGGTCGGACTACCTCGGCGACGCCCCGGCCATCGAGACGCTGGCACAGGACAGCCCCGAGGAAACCGTCCAACTCGAGCACTGGGGGATGCCCTTCTCCCGCGAGGACGACGGTCGGGTGTCCCAGCGACCGTTCGGCGGCCTCTCGTTCCCCCGCACCACCTACGCGGGCGCCGAAACCGGCCACCACCTGCTGCACACGATGTACGAGCAGGTCGTCAAGCGCGGCATCCAGGTGTACGACGAGTGGTACGTCACCCGCCTCGCCGTGACGAACGAGGACGACCCCGACGACCGGCAGTGTCACGGCATCGTCGCCTACGACATCAAGACCGGCCAGATAGAGGGCTTCAAGGCGCGAAACGGCGTCATCCTCGCGACCGGCGGCCTCGGCCAGGTGTACGACCACACCACCAACGCGGTCGCCAACACCGGCGACGGCGCGGCGATGGCCTACCGCGCGGGCGTCCCGCTGGAGGACATGGAGTTCATCCAGTTCCACCCGACCACGCTTCCCTCGACCGGCGTCCTCATCTCCGAGGGCGTCCGCGGCGAGGGCGGCATCCTCTACAACGAGCAGGGCGAGCGGTTCATGTTCGAGTACGGCTACGCGAACAACGCCGGCGAACTCGCCTCCCGCGACGTGGTTTCGCGGGCCGAGCTCACCGAGATCAACGCGGGCCGCGGCGTCGACGACGAGTACGTCTACCTCGACATGCGCCACCTCGGCGAGGAGCGCATCACCGACCGCCTGGAGAACATCCTCCACCTCGCGCGCGACTTCGAGGGCGTCAACGGACTCGAAGAGCCGATGCCGGTCAAGCCCGGCCAGCACTACGCCATGGGCGGCGTCGAGGTCGACGAACACGGCCAGACCTGCATCGACGGCCTCTACGCCGCCGGCGAGTGCGCCTGCGTGTCGGTCCACGGCTCGAACCGCCTCGGCGGCAACGCGTTGCCCGAACTCATCGTCTTCGGCGCCCGCGCGGGCCGCCACGCCGCCGGCACCGACCTCGGCGAACCGCAGATTCAGACCGGCGGCTCGGCCGACACCGAGGCCGAGGAGGACCTCGAGACACCCGTCGAACCCGGCGCGGTCCGGACGAGCGACGAGGACGCCGTTGCCGACGGCGGCGCCGCCGTGACCACGCCCGACGAGACGGTCAGGAGCGCGGTCGAAGCCGAGCGCACCCGCGTCGAGGGACTGCTGGAGAAGGACACCGGCATCCAGCAGGCCGAACTCCGCGCGCGCCTCCAGAAGTCGATGACCGAGAACGTCAACGTCTTCCGGAACGAGGACGGCCTCAAACAGGCGCTTCGCGACATTCGCGAAGTGCGCGAGTCGCTCCAGGACGTCTACGTCAACGACCCCTCGCGGACGTTCAACACCGACCTCATCCACACCATCGAGATGCGCAACCTCGTCGACCTCGCGGAGGCCATCACGCTCGGCGCGCTGGCCCGCGACGAGTTCCGCGGCGCCCACTGGCGCCAGGAACACCAGGAGCGCAAGGACGACGAGTGGCTCAAGCACACGATGCTGTCGTGGAACGACGGCACGCCGGAGCTCTACTACAAGCCGGTCATCCTCGAAGGCGAGGACGGCGAGTACGAGCCGAAAGAGCGCAGTTACTGAACCCACCTTTTTTCTTCGTCGGGTAGCCGTGAGCGCCTGCGGCGCTCCGGCTACCACTCCTCGAAAAAAGCTGGACCAAAAAAGGACACGCGCCCGAGGCGAGTCGCGTCGCGACTCGCCTCGGGCGCATCTTCTAATCGCCGGTACGACTACCGCCTCTGATTCTCGTGCGGGCGCGAAGCGCCCTGCTGACCGCCACCGCACCGCGACCGCAAAGCCACACGCCTCCCCAGCCGATTCGCTCGTTCGCTGACGCTCACTTGCTCATCCACCGTCGGAGCTTTGCTCCAACGAGCCTTCGGTCGCCGACGCTCCCGAAGACCTCACGCAACGTCGGCGCGACCCAACACCGCCGGGTCGCGCCAGCGCGCGCCTCGGAGTCGCAGAGCGTTCGCCAGGGCGGTCCACCGAATCGCTACATATTTCCCTCGTTCGCCGTTTTCACAGTGTGGTATGATACTCGAAGGGACCGTCATCCCCGACGCGCACACCGTCGTGGAGGACGGAGCCGTCGCGGTCGAAGGCGACCGCATCGTCGCGGTGGGCGAACGCGAGGAGGTCGTCGAGCAGTATCCCGACATGGAACGCAAGTCCTACGACGTTCTCGCGCCGGGAATCGTCGGGGGTCACGTCCACTCCGTCCAGTCGCTCGGCCGGGGCATCGCCGACGACACCGAACTCCTGGATTGGCTGTTCGACCACGTCCTCCCGATGGAGGCGTCGTTCGACGCCGCCGAGATGCGGACCGCTGCCGAACTGGGTTACGCCGAGTGCATCGAGTCGGGCGTCACCACGGTCGTCGACCACCTCTCGGTCCACCACGCCGACCAGGCGTTCGAGGCGGCGACCGAGATGGGAATCCGCGGTCGCATCGGGAAAGTCCTGATGGACAAGGACTCCCCCGAGGGATTGGAAGAGGACACGCAAGCCGCCCTCGACGAGAGCGAGCGACTCGTCCGAAAGTACCACGGCGCGGGCGACGGCCGCATCCGGTACGCGCTGACGCCCCGCTTCGCGGTGAGTTGCACCGAGGAGTGCCTGCGCGGCGTTCGCGAACTCGCCGACGAGTACGATGGCGTCCGCATCCACACCCACGCCAGCGAGAACCGCGACGAGATCCGAACCGTCGAGGCCGAGACGGGGATGCGCAACATCCACTGGCTTGACGAGGTCGGCCTCACCGGCGAGGACGTGGTGCTGGCACACTGCGTCTGGACCGACGAGACGGAGCGCGAGGTGCTGGCCGAAACCGGCACCCACGTCACCTACTGCCCCTCCTCGAACATGAAACTCGCCTCGGGCGTCGCCCCGATCCTCGACTACCTCGACCGGGGCATCAACGTCGCGCTCGGCAACGACGGCCCGCCCTGTAACAACACCCTCGACCCCTTCACCGAGATGCGCCAGGCCAGCCTCCTCCAGAAGGTCGAGCACCTCGACCCGACGACGATTCCGGCCGAGACGGTGTTCGAGATGGCGACCGAGAACGGCGCTCGGGCCGCCGGCTTCGAGGAGGTCGGCCGCCTCGCGCCGGGGTGGAAGGCAGACGTCGTGGGACTGACCACCGACCTAACCCGGGCGACGCCGCTCCACGACGTGCTCTCGCACCTGGTGTTCGCCGCCCACGCCGACGACGTCCGGTTCACGATGGTCGACGGTGAAATCCTCTACGAGGACGGCGAGCACGTCCGTGCCGACGTCGAGGGAATCCGCCGCCGCGCCCGGGAGTACGAGGCGCCGGCGTGAGTTCGGTCGAGGAGAAGTCGGCTACCCGGTCAGACCGAGCATCGAGAGCACGTCGACGCTGACTCCGAGCGCCTCGACGGCCCGGTAGCCGAGGTAGATGCCGACGATGCCCATCACGCCGGGCAACTTCGGCGGGGCCGGGATGGGAATCTGGAGGAAGTGGAACAGCCCGCCGATGAGGAACCCGCTCAGGAGTGCGAAGATGGTGAGGGTCGCGTTCATCGGGACAACGTGGTGGCCCGGACCGTAAAAGCCATTTGCTCTCCGGCGATTCACCCCCAGACGACGGGGCCGGCGACGGAATCGCGTCGAGCGCGAGCTCATATTTAAACCTTTCTACGATTCGGGTCGGTTTCCCGCCGGAAGACGGAGTTTAGAACGTCGATAAGGTGAGTTTCGCGGGCGTGCGAGACGGTCGGAGGGTCGGTCGCGTTCGCACGCTCGCCGTCGTCCGGTCTGCGCTTCGAAGGAAATCACGGAGGTGTCCGGGCGGCCGCGTCGTCGGCCCGCTGTCGAGCGAGGGCCGTACGTCACTCGGCGCCACGGGGCGGGGTCGGTGGCGGTCGAGAAGCGGAACTTCTCTCGGCGCCACCGAGGGGAGTTCGGTGGGGTTCGCGGACCGGATAGTCCGCTTACTACCGAGAGAGGGCCGACGGGCACTGCCCGTCGGCCCTCTCTCGGCGTTCGGGGAGCTTCGCTCCCCTCACCGCCACCGAGCGAATCTCGGCGAGGTTCGCGGACCAGATGGTCCGCTCACCGCCACTGCGAGAGGGTGTGGGACTCGTCGTACGGCATGGCGATCCACGCCTGGTCGTTCGACACGTCGGCGATGACCGTCGTCCGGTCACCCTGCGTGTCGTCGACCGCCAGCATCACTTCGCCTTCTTCGAGCGGTTCGTCGATGTCGTCAGTGGGAATAGTCCAACTCAGAGCTGATCACCGTCGTTTCCGATACGCTAGGTTTCTGCGTGGTCGGTGCTTGCCACGGGAGGGCCTTTAGTATAGACCACCTTCCCGACCGTAACACTGTGTTACGAACGGTAAGACCGCGTGAAACGGTCCGGAACGGTGGCCTTAGGCAGTGCGTCGAGCCACCAGAGCGGCCGCGAGGAGCGCCACGACGGCCGTCGCGGGCGTGAAGCCCGGGATGGACCCCTCACCGCCGTCGGAACCGCCGCTGGTTCCGTTCTGTCCGTCCTGCTGGCCGACCTTCACCGACAGTTCCTTCGTCACCGTCGCGCCGTGTTCGTCGGCGACGACGACCGTCACCGTCTTGGTGCCGGCGGTGGCGAAACTGTGCTCGACCGACTCGCCCGTGACCTCGCCGTCACCGAACTTCCACGTCACGGTGGTGTCGCCGACCGTATCGGAGACGTCGGCGCTGAAGGTCGCCGCCTTCCCGACTTCGACGGTGCTGGGACCGTCGAGGCTGACGCTCGGCTTGTCGTTGACCACGACCGACGCCGTGGCGCTGTCGTTCAGCCCCACCGCGTCCGTGACCGTGAGGTTCACGGCGTGCTCGCCGAGTTCGTCGAACGAAACCGTCGCGGAGGCGCCGGTGTAGGTTTCGCCGGCGACGGTCCACCGGTAGGACTCGATCGTCCCGTTCTCGGCGTTGGAGCCGTCGGCCGAGAGTTCGAGCGACTCGCCGACCAGTACGGATTCGTTCGCGTCGATGCTCGCGCTGGGCGCGTCGACGCTCGTCACCGCGAGCGTGCCGGTACCACGAGCCTTCGCCGACAGGATGGCGGTGCCGTTCGACTCCGAGACGACCGTCGTCTTCAGGAACTTCCACCCGCCGTCGGTCCGGTGGGCGACCTTCACGTCCGAGAGTTCGGCGACTCCGTCGGTCGGGACCGCGAACTCGACCGCCGCGGTGCCCGTCGCCGACTCGGGGCCGGTGACCGTCACGGCGTACAGCGCCTCGCCGGGCGGCGAGAGCGCCGAGAGGTTCGTCTGCTCCGAAACCGCGAGCACGCCAGAGGCGTTCGCGTTCGCGAGCGTGACCGACCGGACGGGCGACCCCGACAGCATCACGGTCGAACCCGAGGCGTTGGGCGCGGCGTCCTCGATGGCCGCGACCGCGGGACCGCCGAGTCGGACGAGCCAGCCGTCGCGGTTCTCGCCGAAACTCGTGGTGTCGCCGACCGCGAGGTAGCCGCCGCCGTGGCCCTCGACCGCGGGCCAGAACTTGTCCCACGCCTTGTTACCGAAGGTCCGGGACCACTGCTTCTTCCCGTCGGCGTCGGTGCGGAGTATCCAGCCGTCGGCGCCGTTCTGACTCAGCTTGTTCATCGCGCCCGTGAAGACGTAGCCGCCGTCGGCGTCGCGGGTCACGCCGTAGAAGGCGTCGTCGCGCGCGGTGCCGTAGGTGCGGGACCACTCGCGCTCGCCATCGGCGTTCACCTTGAGCAGCCAGCCGTCCTGGCCCTGGTCGCCCTCGCTGGCCGAGCGGCCCGCGAGCAGGAAGCCGCCGTTCGCGCCCGCGGCGGCGTCGTGGACCTTGTCGAGTTTCGCGCCGCCGTAGTCCTTCTGCCACTCGACCTCGCCCGACCGGCTGAGTTCCATCACCCAGGCGTCGGCGGGGTCGGTGCCGGACCCGCCCTCGATGGTGCCGGTCAACAGCAGTTTGCCGCCGTCGGTGGCGAAGATGGAGTTGACGTACTCGTCGGTGCCCGACCGGAGCGTGTCGTACTCCTCGCTCCAGACCTGACGGCCCTTCGCGTCGAGTTCCATCACCCACGCCTCGGCGGTGTCGCGCTTCTGGTAGCCGGCGGTGAAGATGGCGTCGCCCGACTGCGCGAGCGACCAGACGGCGTCGGGGCCGCTCTCGCCGTAGGTGCGCTCCCACTGGACCGCGCCCTTCTCGTCGATCTTGAGGACCCAGCCGTCCCACGCTTCGCCGGAGTCGGCGGAGAGGCCGGCCAGGAGGTAGCCGTCGTCGACTTTCACCACGTCGAACACCCGGTCGACGCCGGGACCGCCGTAGGTGCGCTCCCAGGACGTCCGACCGGTCCGGTCGACCATGGCGACGTAGCCGTCGTGGGCCTCCGCGCCGTCGGTACTGTTCGACCAGCCGACGACGAGGTAACCGCCGTCGACCGCGACGGCGTCGGTGAACTTGTCGTCGCCCGACCCGCCGACGGTCCGGTTCCACCGCTCGGGCAGTTCGGGTGCGTTCTGTGCGGCCGTGTTCGCCGTGTCGGACGCCGCGACCGGCGTCGTGGTAGTCGCGCCCGCGGCGGCGACCGTCCCGGACAGCGGTGCCGCGACGACCATCACCAGGAGCGCGACGCTCAGCATCGCTTCTCTCATAGACAGTTCCCCCGCTCGCGATTCGTCGTTAGTTTCGGTGAGTGCATGGTATTCCGTCGTTGCTCGATGGTATTCCGGCGTTGTTTCACTCGTTCCCCCCGGCTTAGGCTGCCGGAGCGAACGTTGTTCCAGATATATCCTATTTTTAGTCTTTGTTATTCGGCGTCTGACGCGACCGTAGGCGGTGTCTGAAAGCCGCCTCGGCGCGCGGAACCGGGAAACGTCGTCGACGTCTCGCGCTCCGGACGTGTCGGGCACGTCGTCGGGTTCCCCGCCGGTAGGAGCGCCGTATCCGCCGACAGACGGCGGGTAACAAAGTGGTGATACGACGACGGTTCGGGCAATGCATCGCCCATGTGTCGCCCGACGGTACCGTGAGCGAGTCGCCTGCGGAACTACCGAACCATGAGTCACGGAACTGCCGACGAGACGCTGTGGGACCGACTGGCCCACCCGGCGATTCCGCTCGACCTGCTGTTCGTCGTCGGATACGTGGTCCTCGCGGCCGCGCTCGTCTTCCAGCCCGGCGTGTACGCCACGCCGCTGGCGGTCGCCCTCGGCCTGCCGCTGCTGCTGTTCGCGCCGGGGTACGCGCTCGTCTCGTTCCTGTTCCCCGGCGCGACGCCCGACGACGACTTCGCGGGCGGTCGCTCGCTGACCGACGTGCGCGAGCGCGGCCTCACCGGCACCGAGCGCCTCGCGCTCGGGTTCGGCGTCAGCCTCGCGCTCCTCCCGCCGATCGGCGTCGCGCTCGCGCTCGCGTGGACCATCAAACCCGTGAGCATCCTCGCGGCGGTCGGCGGGTTGACCGTCGTCGCCGCAATCGGCGGGGCGGTTCGGCGACTCCGCCGGCCGACCGACCGCCGGTTCGCGGTCCCGGTCCAGGGGTGGCTGAAGCGGGCCCGCGGCGGCCTCAGCGGGAGCGCGGCCGACGTGGTCCTGAACGTCGCCCTCGCGGCCGGCGTCGTCGTCGCCATCGCAGCGGTCGGGTACGCGGTCGCGGTCCCCGGACCGGGCCAGCAGTACACCGACGTGGCGCTGCTGACCCAGAACCAGACCGGGGAGTTCGTCGCCGAGGACTACCCCCAGGATTTCACCCGCGGCCAGAGCAAACCCATCGTCCTCAGCCTCCAGAACCACGAGAGCGAGCGGACCTCCTACTCGGTGGTGGTCGAACTCCAGCGGGTTCGGAAGACCGACAGCGGGGCCGCGAAAGTGGTCCAGGAGCGCCGACTCGCCCGGTTCACCCCGACCGTCGAGGCCGGGCAGACGTGGCGGACGCGCCACGACGTGACGCCCACGATGACCGGCCGGAACCTCCGGCTGAACTACCTGGTCTACAAGGGTGACCCGCCGAAGAACCCGACGTCGAGCAACGCCTACGAGCACGTCCACGTCTGGGTGAACGTCTCGGCGTGACCCGGTCACGCCGACGGAGTAACTGGACGTCCGTTTTCGCGAGAGCCGAACTACTCATGACGGAGGGACGCTAACTGCGACCATGTGGCCGTGGGAACACCTCGCCGTCGGGTATCTCGCGTACTCGGCGTTCACGCACTTGCGCGGCAAGGGAGCGCCGAGCGCGCCGGCCGTCGTCGCGCTGGCCGTCGGAACCCAGTTCCCCGACCTGGTGGACAAGCCGCTCGCGTGGACGTTCGGCGTCCTGCCGAGCGGCCACTCGCTGGCCCACTCGCTGTTCGTCGCCGTCCCGCTCGCGCTACTGGCGATACAAGTCGGGTGGGTGACCGACCGGAAGGCCGTCGGCGGGGCGTTCGCGTTCGGCTACCTCTCGCACCTGCCGGCCGACGTCTACTATCCCCTGCTCGTCGGGGGTGAGGCCAACTACGACTTCCTGTTCTGGCCCCTGATTCCGGCGCCTCAGACGGAGGCCAGCATCGGCTTCGCCGAGATGTTCCGGACGCTGTTCGGGCGCTACCTGACCGAGCTGTTCCACGCACAGCTCACCCCGTACCTCGCGGTCGAACTCGGGTTGATGCTGGCGGTGTTGCTGCTCTGGGTCTACGACGGCATCCCGCCGCTCGGCGCGCTGCTCGGGTGGAGTCGGGCTCCCACGGAGGAGACGTCGTAGCCCGAGCGGCCGCGGTGCGGTCGCTCGCGCCCGAGAAGCCTCGGCCTAGGGCGTGCCAGGCTACCCATAACAATAGTCGGATGAGACGCACTTCTACCCGTGCCGAGCGACGAGAGGTCGTCCACGAGGCGCGGCTACCTTCGGGTGGCGGGAACGGCCGCGCTCGCAGCGCTCGCGGGATGTGGAGCGTTCGATCGCAACGACGAAACAGCACCCGGAGAAACCGCGGGGGAAACCACCGATACGACCACGACCGGAGACGGAGCATCGGGCGAGACTACCGAGACGACCACTTCCGAGAGTCCGGAAACCACCGCCGGCCCGCCCACCGACGGGTACGGAACCGTCGTGAACGTCGCGAAGGCGGGCGCCGACGACTCCGGGAAGAAACCGGTCAACCCCGTCCTCAACGAACACCTCGGCGACGACACCCTGCTGTACTTCCCGCCCGGTCGGTACCGCCTGACCGAGTGGGAGGTCGTCGACTACCGGAACCTGAGCATCGTCGGTGAGGACGCCACGCTCGTCCCGCCGCCCGACGAGCGCAACTACTGGCTGATGTTCGACGAACTCCGGGACTTCCGGCTCGAGGGGTTCGAGTTCGACTGCCGCGCCCCGAACGTCGCGCCGATCACCTACCTCACGGTGACCGGCGGGTCGAACGTCGTCCGCGACGTCGCCATCCGCGGCCACCGCAAGCGCTCGCCGAACGGCTTCGAGATCGCAGTGGCGAACCCGAAGGCCGACCTGCTGTTCGACCGGGTCCGCCTGCCCGACGGCTCGAACCGCGGAGTCGCCATCTACACGTTTCCCAAGAGCGTCGGGCGGCTCACGTTCCTGAACTGCCACGTCGAGCACTGGAAGGAGGGGCTGTACGCCTCGCCGCACTCCGGCCCGCTCGCGGTCGAGGGCGGCTACTACGCGAACAACGGCATCGACCAGATTCGGGTCGGCGGCGGGCCGAACGGCGCGGTCGTCCGGGGCGCGACCGTCAGGGTCGACGAACCGAAGCGACCGAAGTTCAAGCCGAACATGCGCGGCATCTGGCAGGAGGAGGGCGCGCACCTCCGCGTCGAAGGGTGCGTGCTGGCGTTCACCGACCTCACCGGCACCTACAGTTCGGGGGCCGTCGTCGTCGGACGCCAGGGCGGGGCGGCCGACATCAGAAACACCCGCATCCGGACCGACGTCGACACCCACGCGATCCACGTCCGGCGGCCCGTCACGTCCGCGAAAGGCCAGGTGATGCCGAGCATGGACCGACTTCCGAAGAGCCGGAAGGTCACCTGCGAGAACGTCGAAATCGTCGGCGACGCGGTGCACGGGGCGGCGATTCGGGTCGACCAGCGCGACGACGTCGACTTCCGGAACGTCTGCGTCCAACAGCCAGAGGGCGAACGCGACGGCGCGCTGGTCCAGCACACCGACGGCGTCTCGATTCGCGACTCGACCATCGCGGTTGCGGGGAAGGCCATCCGGACGACCGACGCGAAGGTGTCGACGAAGAACCTGCGGACGAAAGGCAACTGCCGGCTGTAGCCGCGAGAAGGGTCGCCGCTCGTTCTCGCTCGGTTCGGCGGTTCAGATGTAGCCGAGGTCGCTGAGACGCTCCTCGACGGCGCTGTCGTCGCCGGACTCGACCGACTCGGTCCCGAACGGAACCTCGCCGTAGTCTGCCCGCGAGACGGACACGGAGTCGGCGAGCAGTTCCTCTGGGACGGCCCCGGTCATCCGGGCGGGCACGTCGAAGCCGGAGGCCGCCATCGTCGCGGGCGCCACGTCGGTCAGCGACAGGCGGTCGAGCGCCCTGGCCTCGTCGGCGAAGTCGGGTCCCGAGGCGAGGAACACCCCGTCCCGCTTGTGGTCGTGGTCCGACAGCGGCGCGAACGCGGTGCCGACGAGGCTCGGACTGACGACGTGGTTCATGTCCTTCGGCATGTAGAGCACGTCGCAGGCCCGGTCGGTGTACGGACCGCCGTACACCTCCTCGCGCCTGCGGACCCACTCGAACACCGGGTCACCGTCGGGCGTCCGGAGCGACGAGAGCACGTCGATGATCTCCTCGCGCACCACCTCGTACTCCGACTCGGGAACCACGCCCGCGGGTTCGCGGCCCGCGAGGTTCACTCGGACCCCGAGTTCGGCGGTCCGGCAGAAGCACTTCGAGTTGCGCCAGTCGACGCCCTCGCTGGCCGCCGAGAGCGCGTCGTCCGGCAGGACGGTGGTGATGAAGTCGTCGACGCCGACCCGCTGGGCCAGCGCGTAGGCGTCGCCCGGCGAGACGCCGACGCGGCCGAGCGCGGCCGTGGCCGCGGAAACCGCCCGCCCGGTCACCGAGGGACCGCCCGCGCTCGAATCGGCGGCTCCGCCGTCGGCGTCGTTCTCGCCGGTGAGCGCCGACTTCCGACTCGCGAGACTGGGTCGGTCGGAGTCGGTCGTGGTTTCGAGCAGTCCGGCCTGCCGGAGCACCTCGTTGAGATAGACGGTGTAGCCCTCAACCGGTCCGATGCCGTGGTCCGAGCAGACGACGACGTTGGCGTCGCCCGCGACGCCGAGGATGCGGCCGAGCGCCTCGTCGGCGCGCTCGTACACCCGCCGGAATATCGCCGGGTCGTCGAAGTTGTGGAACACCGCGTCGGTCTTCTGGAACTGGACGAACGCGACGCGCCAGTCGTACTCCGAGAGGAGGTACTCGGCGGCGCGACCCCGCAGTTCGACCAGGTCGAGGTAGCCCGCCAGTTTCTCGTCCTTGTCGTCGCTCGTTTCGCCGCGCGAGTAGATGGTGTATGGCTCGCCCAGCGCGTCGGCGAGTTCCTCGCGGACGTCCTCGGGATAGCTCGCATCGTCCTCCTTCGCGAGGTAGCCCGGCACGAGGACGCCGGCCAGCGGTTCGGCGGGGTGGGTGACCGGGACGTTCAACACGACCGCGGGTTCGCCGCGGGCGGCGAGGTAGTTCCAGATGGCCGGCGCGCGCACGCGGTTGCGCGTGACCAGTTCGTCCTCGTCCGGGTAGTCGGACTCGTGGTGGAAGAACCCGTAGACGCCGTGGTGGCTCGGGTCGGTGCCGGTGTACGTCGAGGGCCACGCGCTCCCCGTCCACGGCGGAAACGTCGAGCGCAGCGGCGCTTCGACCCCGCTTTCGCGGAGCGACGAGAAGTTCGGAAGCGATTCCTCGAAGCGGTCGAGATATTCGAAGTCGAGCGCGTCGAAACCGACGACGACGGTGGCGTTTGCGTTCGTCATGTGTCCCTGGAGAGAGTGGTAAAGCCGGCGGCGCCGGCCGTTTTCGGTATCTCGAGTTCGACTCGTCCGGGCATTGTTCTCTGGTGCCTAGGCGAGCAACAGCGTCGGATTAACGACCGAAAACGGCGGAAACAGTGTAGAAAGTTGGAAAGAGCGACATCCGGGCCGAAGCCGGTGCAAACGGGGGTTCGGGGCCGGAGGACGCTGTGGAAAGCGAGCGAAGACGTGAGACGACCGGGGTACGAGCAGAAACGAGAAGGAGTCGACGGAGACGAACGTGGAGGCAGGAAGAGCGACCGGGGTCGGTGACTGCGGGCGGTCAGCGGAGCTTCTTGTAGACGCTCGAAAGGGCGTTGGTCATCCGGGTGCCCTTCTCGAGGCTGTAGTAGCTCTCGAGTTCGGGGCCGAACTTCGCCTTGTAGCCGCAGAGGCGGCGCTCGTTCGCGCCGACGAGGTCGTACTTCTCGACGCCGCGGTCCATCGCGTCGGTCATTATCTCCCAGTCGACCAGGTCGTTGACCGGCAGGTCGCGGTCGTGTTTCGCGCCGCCCTGCCACCGGTAGACGGTGTCGTCGAACTCCAGGGCGACCATCCCGCCCGCGAACTCGCCGTCTATCTCGCAGGCGTAGGGCCGGACCGTCCCCTCGGGCAGGCGCTCGTAGAGGTCGGCGACGAACTGCGGGGTGACCCCGTAGCTCTCGTCCTGCTCGTCGTGGCGGGACTTCACCTGGGAGATGATGGCCTCGATTTCGCGGCGGCCGCCCTCGTAGATGCGGTAGTCGCACTCGGTCCGGATGTTGCCGCGGGCGTCGCTGGAGAAGGACATCAGCACCTCCTCCTCGTCGCGGGTCAGGTCGACCGCGTAGGTGTGGCGGACGTCGACGTCGAAGTCGTTCCAGTCGAACGGTCGGACGTCCTCGAACGCGCCGTCGGGCCGTATCTGGGTGTACTTCGGCGCTATCTGGCGGTCGATCCAGTCGAGACAGCCCTCGACGAACCGCCAGCCGCGGCGCTCGGCCTTCCGACGCTTGAGCTTCTGGTGGTTGACCAGCGCGGGGCCGAGGTACGACACCCAGAGGCCGGGTGCGGGCGAGAACGCCATCGTCATCCCGCCCTTGCGCTTCTCGAACACCGGGAAGACGCCGACCGGCTCCTGGCCCTTGTACCCGATCAGCGGGTGGAGGTCGGCGTCTGCGTGGGCCGCTTGCACCTCCAGCGATTCGAGGTAGTGAAAGACGTTCGTCTGTGGAGATTTCTCGACGAGGTCGTTCCAGCGTTCGAGGTCGTCTCCGTCAGCGCGTGCGATACTCAATCCCTTCTTCTCTATCGTGACACTCATTATTCGAGGTACCCGAGGTCGGCCAGTCTCGCTTCGACGTCGCCGTCGTCCGTTGCTACCTGTGCGCCCCCGTCGAACGCGGGGTAGGCGCGCCGCCCGACCGGTTCGACCGCCGGGAGCACCACCCCGTCCATCCGGTCGCCCGCGGGGAGTCCGAACGTCGCCAGCACCGTGGGCGCCACGTCGAAGAGGTGCGCGCCCGAGAGGTCGGACCGGTCGTCGACGTTCCGCCCCGTGACGGCGACGATGCCGTCGCGCTTGTGGTTGTAGGGCTCGCTCGGCGGACCGAACTCCCCGTCGCCGACCCGGGTCGAGAGGAACTCGTCGAAGTCGGCGGGAATCGTCACCACGTCGGGGGCCTCGTCGACGTAGGGACCCGAGAATATCTCCTCGCGGCGGGCGACCCGTTCGAACACCGGTCGGCCGTCGGGCGTCTCGACCCCCGAGAGCGCGTCGATGATCTCCTCGCGCACCGCCTCGTACTGCGACTCGGGGACCACGCCCGCGGGTTCGCGGCCTTCGAGGTTCACCCGAACCCCGAGTTCGATACGGTCGCGCATGTAGGCGGCCGACGCCGGGAAGTCGACCTGCTCGGTCGCCGCCCGGATGGCGTCGGTGGGCACCCGCTCGGCCACCGCGTCGGCGAGTCCCACGGCGTCGAGCGCCCGATAGATGCGCTGGCTGGTCAGTCCGAACTTCGCCGCGGTGGCCAGCCCCCGCTGGAGCGGGGTCGGGTCGGTTTCGACGGCCTCGGTTTCGCCGTCCTGGAGTCGGTTGTTCGCGATGGTCGACCACGTCGGCATCCCCTCGCCGCCGCGCTTGGTTTCGACCAACCCGCGCTCGCGGAGGTGTTCGTTGACCCGAAACTCGTGGCCGTCGTACTCGCCCATGCCGTGGTCGCTGGCGACGACGACGGTGTCCGGGTCGCACCGCCGGAGTATCTTGCCTAGCTGTTCGTCGACCGCCTCGTACACCGCCCGGGCCTTCTCGTCGTCGCCCGGGAACTCGTGGAAGACGGTGTCGGTCTGCTGGAACTGGACGAACCCGAAGTCGGGGTCGTAACGGTCGGAGAGATAGCGGAACGCTTCGCCCCGCATCCGAACGAGACGGCGATACCACTCGGTCTTCTCGCGTTCGCCGGTCGCTTCGCGGGGTGCGTACACGCGGTAATCGCCGATTTTCTCCCGGATTTCGGCGAGTAATCCGCGTGGATGACACGCCGGGTCCTCCGGAGCGGTGTATCCCGGCACTATCGCGCCGTCTATCTCGCGCGGCGGATGTGTCACCGGCGCGTTCACGACGACGCTCGAATGGCCGTGGTAATCGAGGATTTCCCAGAGGGTCTGTTCCCGGACGTGGCTCGCGTTCACCACGTCCCAGTCGTAGCCGTCGAACGTGAGGAAACCGAATACGCCGTGCTTGCCGGGGTTGACCCCGGTGTACAGCGACGGCCACGCGCTCGGCGTCCACGGCGGAATCTGGGACTCCAACGGTCCGCTCGCCCCCTGGTCGAACAGAGAGCGCAAGTGGGGCGTCGCACCCGCCTCGAACAGGGGTTCGAGGACCGACCGGCAACCGGCGTCCAGACCGACCAACAACGTCCGCATATCCGTCTGCGCGCGGTCTGCCATGTACCTCTACACACCTTACGTTCGTCCTTTGTTATGGGCAGTCTGTCGGCAGGAAAACAGCTCTTATCCCGGTATGCTCCCGTTACTGGCGGCCTAACACGGGGTGGGTCGGCGGGCAGGGCGGCCCTGCTCTCGTCCCAGTTCGTTCGGGAGCGTTTCACCGCCGAGGCGGTGACTGCGGCCATAGGACTTAAATCAGTAATGTCGCATTGAACGTAAATCGGTATCTTTTTTAATGGGTAGGCTCGCATTGAAGCGTACATGGCACGCGACGAAATGGCACGCGATTCCGACTCCGACAAACTGCTCGACCGACGATCGTACTTGAAGATGGCCGGCGCGGCCGCCGCCTCGGTCACCGCAGCGGGCGTCACCGCCGACGGCGCGAAGGCGGCGTCCTACGACACCATCAAGGTCCCCGCAGGAAGCCGCCGCACCATCAAGGTGGGCCCCGGCGAGACGTTCGAGAACAAGCTCATCGACATCACCGCCGACGGCGCGCACGTCAAGCTTCTCACCCAGGGGAGCGGCTGGACGATCCGGAACGTCGGCCTCAAGGGTGTGAACAACGACCGGAGCGATACCTACGGCACGTTCTACCTGCGCTGCACCGACGGCGGCGAGGGCCTCGCGGAGAACATCTACATGGGCGACGGAACCGCCGACCGCGCGCACCACGCCGCGATGTCCGACTGGGACAACTCCGGCACCGTCACCATCCGGAACATCCACGTCCAGGGCTGGGGCGCCGACGGGATGTACATGTCCCACGCGGGCGTCTCCCAGAGCCACGGCATGGGCGACACGCGAATCGAGAACGCCTACCTCAAGAACAACAACATCGAGAACGCCCGCCTCGGCACGCCCGGGTCGTACATCAAGGACTCGGTCGTCCACGTCGAGGGCGAGGACGCCGTCCAGTCGAACGAGTCCGGCCAGAAGAACCCCCGCGGTCTCTGGTTCAAAGAGCAGTCGGGCATCAAGGCCATCAACTGCGACATCAAGGTGAACGGCGCGTACGCGGTGTTCGCCAGCGACAACGGCAGCGGCACGCTGGAGAACTGCCGGGTCGACGGCCGCATCGGCGGTCCCGTCACCAAGAAGAACGTCTCGGGCAACCCCGACGTCACCCCGCCGAAGGGTGTCCCGATGTCTGCCGAGGAGGCGGCCTCGGGAAACGTCGGCGGCGGTAGCACGAGCGCACCGACGACCAGCGACGACCAGCAGAACCAGCAGGACCAGCAGAACGCCCAGGGAACGCCCCTCGAACTGGTGTCGAGCGACGACGCCTCCAGCGAACAGTACCAGTTCACCGTCGAAGGCGCCGTTCACAGGAAGACTTCAGGCAGCGTCACGGCCGAGTCCGGCGACAAGTTCGCGAAGAACGACGACGGCACCGTCACCGTCTCGGGCGTGGCAGGCAACGGCTACGGCGACGCCTTCCTCGTCGACGGCTGTATCACCGCGATGGACATCGACGAGAGCAAATGGACGCTTCGCTACGACGGGAGCGAGGTCGCCGTCTCGGACATCGTCCTCCCGAACGCCCTCATCATCGACGGCAGCGACCACCCGCGACAGGCGAGCACGTACGAGTTCGCGGTGAGCGGGACGGCCCGCAAGAGTGCGGCGCTGGCCACGGTCAACCCCCACGACACCGTCGAGGGCGGAAAGATCTCCGGCCGAGTCATCGGCGGCAAGGACGCCTTCCGGTACTCCGGCGAGATCACCGGCTTCACGCTGAGCGGTCCGGCGAACGTTCGCGTTCAGGACGGTTCCTGACCGCGAACACCCGCGAAACCCCCCGCTGACGCACCTCGGGTCGACCCCCTCCACGGCGTCCGTCGCCGACGCATCGACCCTCCGAACGCTCCTCCCCTTCTGACGTCGTCGCTTCGGTGAGCGCCGGCCGGACGTCGACCCCGGCGAACGCTCGTTCACTCCGCCGAAACCGCGTCCCGCGGCCGACACCGCCGGCCTTCGTTCGTCGAAATTCTTCCCGCTCGCGACCCGGAAACCGGTTTCCGGCCGCGATTCCCTCGTCTGTTTCCCCGTGCGCACGTAGGCCGACTAGATTTTCCTTCGCGCACGCGAAGGCTCGCGCATGCGCGCCGAGGCACGGACGCGACGGGGCGGTAGTGGTGACGAGTCGGGGTGAGAAGACGGGGATCGGGCGCGAACCGCACGCGGTTCGCGCCCGACCCGCCACCGGCCCGAATTTACTCGTGCAACGGACGGAATCTCGACAGTTTCGCTCGGTTCCGGTGAAAATGCCTCGGAGAAAGGACGGGTTACCGGCCGATATTCCACGGAGGGAATATAAAGAGGAGTTTCCATCCGTAGCGGGAGGGCGCGGTTCGGCCCCAATCGACCGGATTCCGTTCGCCGGCCGCTATACTTAAATTGGTAAGCGAACATTGAACGAAAATCAGAGCGTTTATCAGGTATTAACCTCGCATTGAAAACTGCATGGCACGCGACGAAATGGCACGCGATCTCGACTCCGACTCCGACTCTCTGCTGGACCGCCGCTCGTATCTCAAACTGGCCGGCGCGGCCGCCGCCTCGGTCGCCGCGACCGGGGCCGCGACCACCGCGAACGCGGCGTCCTACGAGACGATCAAGGTCCCCGCTGGCAGCAGCCGCACCTTTGAGGTCGGCGACGGTGAGACCTTCGAGAACAAGCTCATCGACATCTCCGCCGAGGGTGCTTCGGCCTACATCCAAGCCACGAGCAACAACTTCACGATCCGCAACGTCGGGTTCAAAGGCACGCACCCCGGCGACGAGTTCCCCGTCATGGTTTCGGTGCCGGACGCGAGCGCGACCGGGACCGTCGAGAATCTCTACCTCGGCGACGGGAGCATCGAAGGGTCGTACTCCGGCGGCATCTTCGTCCAGTACTCGCCCGAACACAACGGCACCCTTCGACTGAAGAACGTCCACATCGCCCACTTCTCGAACAACGGGCTCTACGGCTCGGCCCCCGGCCACCGCGGCCAACAGGGCATCACGCACGTGGAGGACTCGTTCTTCTACAGCAACAACATCGCCAACATCCGCCTGGGCAACGACACCGAACTCAACTACGTCCGCAACTGCACGGTGAAAGTCGACGGGACGACGCCCGCCTGCGACGCCAACTGCTCGTCGCCCGGCGCGGTCCGCAACCGCGGCGTCTGGGCGTGGACCGGCCGCGTCGAACTCGAGAACTGCGACATCCAGGGCGACCTCGAAACCATGGAAGGCGGCGAGATAACCCAGACGAGCACGAAGGTCGGCAGCTCCGCCGACACCACCCCGCCCGCGGGCACGCCGATGTCGGCCGAAGAAGCCGCCAGCGGCGGCGGCTCCGGGTCGGGCGGTTCGTCGGGTTCGGACGGTTCGTCGGGCTCCGGGTCTGACGGCTCGACCTCCGACGGCTCGGACTCCTCCGGGTCGGGCGACTCCTCGGGCTCCGACGGCTCGACGACCGACTCCTCCCAACCATCAGGACGTTTGCTCGAACTCATCTCGGGCCAGGACACCGACGCCGAACCCTTCGAGTTCACCGTCGAGGGGAGCGTCACGAAGGCGACCGCCGACGTCCAGCATCCCGCGGGTTACACCGACACCGTCACCGACAACGGCGACGGCACCGTCACGGTATCCGGCACGGCGGGCCAGGGAACCGGCGACTCGTTCTGGGTCGACGGCTCCGTGACCGCGATGAACGTCACCGGGAGCAACTGGACCATCCGCTTCGACGGCAGCGAGGTTTCGGTCGCCGAACTCACCGGTAGCTCGTCGGGTTCGGACGGCTCGGACTCCTCTGGGTCGGGCGACTCCTCCGGGTCGACGTCGCTCCCGAACACCATCCTCGTCGACGGCACCGAGCACCCCCGGCGGCTCAGCTCCTACGAGTTCTCGGTCACCGGCGACATCCGGAAGGACGGAACGCGGGGCTCCATCAACGCCCGCGACAACGTCTCCGGAAGCGACGCCGCCGGCCGGGTCATCAGCGGCAAGGACGCCTACCGGTTCTCGGGCGAGATCACCCACTTCCGACTCCAGGGTTCGGCCGTCGTGGAGGTCCGCGATGGTTCGCAGTGAAGCCCAGGCCGCCCGCGATAGCTGGGAGTCCGCGCCCCGGGACCCCGAACCCGAGGACCTCGGCTACGAACTCGCCGACTGGGAGGTCATCCGCGCCCGCAAGGACGACCGCGGGCATCTGATGTTCCTCCCCGAAGACGAAGAACAGCTCAGAAAAGAGGCGTTCATCGTCGCCGACGCCTGCTCGGTCTGCGACGTGAACGAGCGAATCTAGCGACTCAGGGCCGCTCGGTAGCGGTTCCCCGCTCCGCGGCGTCTCCCTCCGCCGCGTTCCCCCTCGCGTCCCCTTCCGCGGTGCGTTCCCCCGCTTCCGCGGCGAGTTCCCCCTCCGTCGCGGATTCTTCCGCCGCCGTTTCTTCCTCCGACGCGGTTTCCCCTTCCGCGTCCGCCGCCGATTCTACCAGCGCCTTCGCTTCTCCGAACAATTCCGCCGCGCGCGCCTCGCTACGGGCCTCGGCGGTCACGCGCACGACCGGTTCGGTGCCGCTGGCGCGAACCAGGAACCACCCTTCGTCGGTCCCGACCCGGACGCCGTCGGCGGTCGCGACGTCCCCGTACTCGCGCCGGACCCGCCGCTCGACGCCCGCGACGACCGACGCCTTCTCGGTCGTCTCGACGTTCCCGCGGCGGATGGGGTAGGTTTCGATTTCGGCGAGGAGGTCTGCGAGCGGGCCGCGGTCGGCAACCAGCGCCGCGAGCCGACACGCCGCCAGCGGGCCGTCGGGACACAGCGTCTCCTCGGGCCAAATCCACGCGCCGCTCGGCTCGCCGCCGAAGGCGACGTCCGGGTCGGTCGCGCGTTCGGCGACGTAGACGTCGCCGACGCGCGTGCGGGCGACGTCGGCCCCGCGGTCGGCGAGCGAGTCGGCGACCGCGAGGCTGGTGTCGACGGGAACCGCCACTCGGTCGCCGGGACCCGCGGCTTCGCGGGCGAACAGCGCGAGCAGTACGTCGCCGTCCGGGAAGGTACCGTCGTGGGCCACCGCGCGCATCCGGTCGGCGTCGCCGTCGTGGGCGATGCCGAGGTCGGCGTCGGTCGCCGCCACCAGTTCCGCGAGTTCCCGGCAGTTCTCGGCGGTGGGTTCGCTCGGCCGTCCCGGAAACCGGCCGTCCGGCTGGGCGTTCAGCGTCCGGACGTCACAGCCCAGGCGGTGGAGCGCGTCGGCGGTGACGCCGCCGACGCCGTTGCCGACGTCGACGACGACCGAGAGGTCGGCGAGCGGTCGGGCGGTCCCGTCGCGCTCGCCGTCCTCGCGGGTCCCGTCTCCGTTGCTCACCGCGTCGGCGAGCGTCCGGGCGTGGCGGTCGGTCGCGCCGTCCCATCGCTCGACCGCACCGAGGCCGTCCCAGCGAGCCAAGTTGTAGTTCTTCGCGCGCACGCGCGAGGCGATGGCCTCGCGCTGGCTCTCGTCGAACGCCTGGCCCGAGGGGTTCCAGAGCTTGATGCCGTTGTCCGTCTCGGGGTTGTGGCTCGCGGTGACCATCAGCCCCGCGTCGGCGTCGCGCCAGCCGACGCTCCGGGCGACCGTCGGCGTCGCCGCCTCGCCGATTCGAATCACGTCGGCGCCGCACTCCCGCAGGCCCGCCGCCGCGGCGTCGGCCAGCAGGGGACTGCTCGTTCTGGCGTCTCGGCCGACGACCACGCGGTCGTAGCCCTCGCTGGCGAGCGCCCGGCCGACCGACAGCGCGAGGTCGGCGGTGACCTCGTCGCCGACCGGCCCGCGCACGCCGCTACTTCCGAACATCAGTGCTCCTGTCCGTCGGCCCGCCGGAGTTCCGGCGGCGTCCCCACTTCGTTGCCGTGGCGGTACTGGAGGAAGTGGACGACCGCCGACGCGCCGAACACCAGCAGGATGATCGTCGCGAGGACGAGTCCGGGCACCAGGCTGAACGGGTAGATGTTCAACCAGACCGCGCCGACCAGGACCGCCCCGACCCCCGCGAGCGCGAGGTAGTAGCGGTCCCACGGGAACTCCTCACGCGAGACGTCGCCGAGGTAGATGTCCAGGTCGGAGGACCGACTTCCGAGGCGGACGACGCCGGCGTCGCGGTCGTACTCGACGATGTTCGCCTCGTCGAGTTTGGGGAGGTGGGTCTGGTACAGCGAGATGTACACGCGCTTTCGCTGCTCGGTCGAAAGCGCGGCGGGCGTCGTCTCGTTCTCCCACGCCGCGACCTGTTCGGTGAGGTCGGAGAGGTCGGCCTCGCCGCCCTCCCGTCGGAGATAGTACAGCGCGTAGCGTCGCCGCGGGCTCTTCAGGACCTCGAACACCTCGTCCTGGGAGAGCTCTTCACTGTGCGCCATGCTCCTGTTGCCGTCGACCGGTCGTCGGAGGCGATACACTGTCGGAACCGCCGGGGTGTGGGAGTAGCAACGACTGAGACCGCCACATACACCGAGAATTGCTCCGTTGGCACTTTGTTACCCAGTTGCTGTTCGGGGGTAATCCCGCGATGTGCGGAGGGCTCGCCCCCGTCACGGGGCGCTTATCGCCGCGGTAGGCCCCAACACCGCGGCGGGGCGAACCCCCCGCCTAAACCGGGCGTATTCGCCAGCGGGAACGCCGATAGGTCCGTTCTACCGCGAGTCCAAGCGGCGTATAACAAAGAGGTCAACAATGCATGGACTGGATAACGCCCGGCCCGCCGTCCGGCGGTACGGTCGGGCAAACTACCTACCTATGATTCAGCTATCGACCGAACGTACTCGATACGGCTCGGTGGGACGCGGCGGAGGTGACGCTCGGTGAGTCGGCCGGACTCCGCGGAGGCCGCGACCGACTCGGGAGCGGCCGACGACCCCGTCGACGCGGACGCCGAGACGACCGGAGCGGCGCTCGGCGACGACTGCGAGGTTTCCCCCGACGCGACGGTGGGTCACCGCCACCGCGAGGGCGCCGAACCGCCGAAGATCGGCGACCGCGCGACCATCCGGTCGGGCGCCATCGTCTACGCCGACGTGACCATCGGCGACGACTTCACGACCGGTCACGGCGTGCTAGTCCGCGAAGACACCGATATCGGCGACGACGTCGTGGTGGGCACCGACACCGTCATCGACGGGACGACCACCATCGGCTCGCACGTCAGCCTCCAGACGGGCGTCTACGTCCCCACGGACACGACCATCGGCGACGAGGTGTTCGTCGGCCCGAAGGCCGTCCTGACGAACGACCCCTACCCCATCCGCAAGGACGTCGACCTCGAGGGGCCGACCCTCGAAGACCACGTCTCGGTGGGCGCGAACGCGACCATCCTGCCGGGCGTGACGGTCGGCGAGGGGTCGTTCGTGGCGGCCGGCGCGGTCGTCACCGAGGACGTGCCGCCCGAGACGCTGGCGGTCGGCGCGCCCGCCGAGCACCGACCGCTCCCCGACGACCTCGAAGGAGGGAATCAGATCGCATGAGCGACGTTCCCATCGCGGACCCGGAGCTTCGGGACCGCGAAATCGACGCCGCGGTCGAGACGCTCGAATCGGGGATGCTGGCCGACGGCCCGCAGGTCCGGGAGTTCGAAGCCGAGTTCGCCGGCTTCTGCGAGGCCGAACACGGCGTCGCCACCAGCAACGGGACGACCGCCCTCCACGCCGCGCTCGAAGCGCTCGAAATCGGCGAGGGCGACAAGGTGGTCACCTCGCCGTACTCGTTCGTGGCGAGCGCGAACGCGGTCCGACTCGCCGGCGCCGAACCGGTGTTCGCCGACATCGACCCCGACACGTTCAACCTCGAACCCACGGCGGTCGAGGAAGCCATCCGGCGCGAGGACGACGTGGCGGCCGTCATGCCGGTCCACCTCTACGGCCTCCCCGCCGAGATGGACCGCCTGCTCGAAATCGCCGACGAGTACGACCTCGCGGTGATCGAGGACGCCGCCCAGGCCCACGGCGCGGCGTACGAGGGCCGGAAGGTGGGGTCGTTCGGCGACGCCGCCTGCTTCTCGTTCTACCCCACGAAGAACATGACCACCGGGGAGGGCGGGATGATAACCACGAACCGCGAGGACGTCGCCGAACGCGCCGAGAGCTTCGTCAACCACGGTCGGCCTCCCGAAGGCGGCTACGAGCACGTCCGGACCGGCCACAACTTCCGGATGACATCGACGGCCGCCGCCATCGGCCGGGTCCAGCTAGACCGCCTCCCCGACTACAACGAGGCTCGCCGCGAGAACGCCGCTCGCTTCGACGAGGCGCTGGAGGACGCCGACGTGGTGACGCCCTACGTACCCGAGGGCCGCCGCCACGTCTACCACCAGTACACGATTCGCGCCGACGACCGCGACGGCCTGGCCGACCACCTCGAAGCCGAGGGCGTCGGCACGGGCGTCTACTACCCGACGCCCATCCACGAACTGAAAGCCTACGCCGACGTCGACCACGCCGCGCCGGTCGCCGAGCGGACCGCCGGACAGGCGCTGTCGCTGCCGGTCCACCCGAATCTCACCGAGGAGGACCGCCGAACCGTCGTCGACGCCGTCACCGAATATCAGCCCTGAAACTCCAACCATGAACCTCGACGTATCCAACCCAGTCAACGCCGCCGTCGTCGGCGTCGGAAGCATGGGTCGCCACCACGCCCGGGTGTACAGCGAACTCCCCGGCGTGAACCTCGTCGGTGTCTACGACGTCGACGAGGACCAGGCCCGCGCCGTCGCCGACGACCACGGCACCCGCGCGCTGAACCTCGAAGCCCTGCTGACCGCCGCCGACGTCGCATCGATCGCCGTGCCGACGCCGTTCCACGCCGACATGGCCGAACAGTGCATCGACCACGGCGTGGACGTGCTCGTCGAGAAGCCCTTCGTCGATGACCCCGAGGTGGGTCGCGACCTCCTGGCGGCCGCCGACGAGGCGGGCGTCACGATACAGGTCGGCCACGTCGAGCGGTTCAACCCCGCCATCCGGTCGCTGGCCGACATCGTGGCCGACCTCGACATCATCGCGGTCGACGCCCGCCGCCTCGGGCCGCCGCCCGAGGACCGCGAACTCGACCAGAGCGCGGTGCTCGACCTGATGATCCACGACATCGACGTGGTGCTGTCGCTGATGGGCGAGAAGCCCTCCTCGGTCGAGGCCCGCGGCGCGAAGGACAACCAGCACGCCACCGCCACGCTCGGGTTCGACGACGGCACGGTCGCGACGCTGACCGCCAGCCGAGTCACCCAACAGCGGGTGCGAAAGCTCGCCATCACCGCCGAGGAGTGTCGGGTCAACGTCGACTACATCGACCGGTCGGTCGAAATCCACCGCCACTCGCTGCCCGAGTACATCGAGGACAACGGCGACGTGCGCTACCGCCACGAGAGCATCGTCGAGCGGCCGACTGTCGAGACGGGCGAACCGCTCAAGAACGAACTCCAGTCGTTCGTCGCCGCGGCGACGAACGACGAGGCCGACCCGGTGGTTTCGGGCGAGGACGGCCTGCGAGTGCTGGAGGTCGCCCGCGAGATAGACGACATCGCCTCGGGCGAGGAGCGCGAGGAAGTCGGGGTGAGCGCACGGTGAGCCTCCAGGAAGTGGGCCGACTCTACGGGAGCGACGCCCCCGAAGCCGACCAGCGAACCGCGTTCCGCACCGGCCAGATTCCGGTCGCGGTGTACGGCCTCGGCAAGATGGGCCTGCCGCTGGCGGCGGTGTACGCAGAAACCTGCGGCAACGTGGTCGGCGCCGACGTCGACCCCGACGTGGTCGAGACCGTCAACGCCGGCGACTGCCACGTCAAGCGCGAACCCGGCCTGGCCGATGCGGTCGCCGAAACCGTCGAGTCGGGCGCGCTCCGCGCGACCGACTCGCCCGCCGAGGCCGCTTCCGAGGCCGCGGTCCACGTCGTCATCGTGCCGACGCCCATCACCGAGGAGAAGGCCGCCGACCTCTCCATCCTGCAGTCGGTCGCCCGCGACATCGGGTCGGGACTCGACCGCGGCGACCTGGTGGTCGTCGAGTGCACCGTCCCGCCCCGGACCTGCGCGGACACCCTCTACCCGCTACTCGCCGAGGAAGCGGGCCACGAGGAGTTCGGCCTGGCGTTCTGCCCCGAACGGACCTCCAGCGGTCGCGCGCTCGAGGACATCCGGGGCGCGTACCCGAAGGTGGTCGGCGGGGTCGACGACGAGTCGACTCGGGTCGCCGAACTCGTCTACGACGACATCACCGACAACGAGGTGCTGACCGTCTCGGACGCCACGACCGCGGAGGCGGTGAAGGTGTTCGAGGGCCTCTACCGCGACGTCAACATCGCGCTGGCGAACGAACTGGCGACGATGACCGACGAGATGGGCGTCGACGTCAACGAGGCCATCGAGACGGCCAACACCCAGCCCTTCTGCGACATCCACGACCCCGGGCCGGGCGTCGGGGGCCACTGCATCCCCTACTACCCCTACTTCGTCATCGACGAGTTCGACACAGACTCGCGGTTGCTCGAGACCGCCCGCGCGGTCAACGACGACATGCCGACGTTCACGGTCGAGACGCTTGCGCGGGAACTCGACGCCGAGGGGACGCCGGTTTCCGAGGCGACCGTCGCGGTGCTGGGTCTGACCTACCGGCCCGGCGTCGAGGAGACGCGGGCCTCGCCCGCAATCGGCATCTCGGCGGGACTGTCCGAACTCGGCGCGGAGGTGCTGGGCGTCGACCCGATGCTCGACGACGCCGACGAGTTCGACGCCGAGAAGGTCGAGTTGGAATCGCTCTACGAACGAGATATTGACGCCGCGGTGCTGGTGACGCCCCACGAGGACTTCGAGCGAATCGAGTGGAATCGGTTCGACCCGCTGGCCGTCGTCGACGGCCGCGGGACCCTCGACCTCGGGGACACCGCCCACCGCGTCTACACCATCGGTAGCGGATAGCGAGACACCAGAGACACTAGAGACACGATGTACTCCGAGAAATCTGTCGCCGTCGTGGTCCCGGCCTACAACGAGAAGGGACTCGTCGGCGGTGTAATCGACACGATTCCGTCGTTCGTCGACCGCGTCTACGTGGTAGACGACCGGTCGACGGACGGCACCTGGGCCGAGATACGGGAACACGCCGAACGACGAAACGCCGAGGTCGGCGCGCGCTCGCACGCGGGGGTGCGTTCTCCTGCGGGGGAGCGCGCTTCCGCCGACGGGCATGGCTCCGACGACGCGTCCGGAGGAGAACGCGCCGGCGGCGGGTCGACGCGACCCGCCGCGTCGGCGCAACTGGACGGCGGTCGGTACGTCGTCCCGATTCGCCGCGAGGAGAACGGCGGCGTCGGGGCGGCCATCAAGACCGGCTACCGCCGGGCCGCGGCCGACGGGATGGACGTGGTCGCGGTGATGGCCGGCGACGGTCAGATGGACCCCGACGCGCTTGACCGACTCGTCGCGCCCGTCGCCGACGGGCGCGTCGACTACGCGAAGGGCAACCGCCTCCAGTCGCGGCGCGACCGCGGCAGCATGTCCAACTTCCGGTACTTCGGCAACACCCTGTTGACCGGCCTGACGAAGGTAGCGAGCGGTTACTGGCGGATTTCGGACCCGCAGAACGGCTACACGGCCATCTCCCGCGAGGCCATCGAGGCCATCGACCTCGATTCGGCCTACGACCGGTACGGCTTCGCCAACGACGTGCTCATCCGCCTCAACGTGGCGGGGATGCGCGTCGCAGACGTGCCGACGCCCTCGCGGTATGGCAACGAGACGAGCCACATCGATCTCAAGTCGTTCGTGCCGCGGCTGTCGGCGCTGCTGGCGACCGGGTTCCTCCGTCGAGTGACCGAAACGTACGTGCGGCGGGGTGCGAGCCCCGTCGCGGCGCTGTTCGGCGTCGGCGTCCTGGCCTCGGTGGTCGGGACGCTCGGCGCGGTCCGGAACCGCCTGTCCGGCGAGGACGGTTCCGGACTTCGAACCGCGCTGGCGGGCCT
Source organism: Halorussus vallis (assembly GCF_024138165.1). Classification (NCBI taxonomy): domain Archaea; kingdom Methanobacteriati; phylum Methanobacteriota; class Halobacteria; order Halobacteriales; family Haladaptataceae; genus Halorussus; species Halorussus vallis. The sequence goes on from NZ_CP100000.1 coordinate 819,455, forward strand.
GTGCTCGCTCGGACTCGCCGGACTACTCGATATGAACCGAAGTGAACCGCTCCAACTCGAACTCGACGACGAATCGCCCTCCCAGAAACGCCCGCGAGCGCCGGAGGCAGACGAATGAAGGTGCTGACGGTCGTCGGCGCCCGCCCGCAGTTCATCAAGGCCGCGGCGGTCTCCCGAGAACTGCGCGAGCGCCACGAGGAGGTGCTGGTCCACACCGGCCAGCACTACGACCAGGAGATGTCCGACGTGTTCTTCGACGAACTCGGCATCCCCGAACCCGACGTCAACCTCGGGGTCGGCTCTGACGACCACGGCGCCCAGACCGCCGAGATGCTCGTCGGCCTCGAAGAGCAGATCGCCGCGGAGGACCCCGACGCGGTGCTGGTCTACGGCGACACCAACTCCACGCTCGCGGCCGCCGTCGCCGCCTCGAAGATGGACACCGCGCTGGCCCACGTCGAGGCGGGCCTGCGGAGCTACAACCGCGAGATGCCCGAGGAGATAAACCGGGTGTTGACCGACCACGCCTCCGACCTGCTCTTCGCGCCCTCCCGGCGCGCGGTCGACAACCTCGAAGCCGAGGGCGTCCAGGCGGGCGTTCACATGACCGGCGACGTGATGTACGACGCCGTGCTGTGGGCGCGCGACCGGGCCGAAGAGCACTCGACCGTGCTCGACGACTTCGGGGTCGAGGCGGGCGAGTTCGTCCTGGCGACGGTCCACCGCGCGGCCAACACCGACGACCCCGAGCGCCTGGCGGCCATCTTCGACGCGCTCGCCGACGACCCCCGCGAAGTCGTGCTCCCGGCCCACCCGCGGACCGTCTCGAAGTTGGAGGAGTACGGCATGTACGAGGACGCCGAGGAGAAGTTGACGCTCACCGACCCGGTGGGCTACCTCGACTTCGTGCGCCTCCAGGACGCCGCCGACGTGGTCGCCACCGACTCGGGCGGCGTCCAGAAGGAGGCGTTCTTCCTCGACACGCCCTGCGTGACGATGCGCGAGGAGACCGAGTGGCGCGAGACGGTCGAGGCGGAATGGAACACGCTGGTCGGCGCCGACGGCGAGGCGATCCGCCGGGCGCTGTCCAGCGCGGAACGCCCCGCCGACAAGCCCACGCCCTACGGCGACGGCACCGCCGCGGCGACCATCACGGGTCTGCTCGACGATGCCTGAAGACCTCGACACCCGGTCGGCCGACGCCGCGTTCGCCGACGCCGACGCGACCGACGCGCTCGCCGACGAGGACGCCGAGTTCGCGCTGTTGCTCACCCACGACGTCGACCGGCCGTACAAGACCGGCCAGTCGCTGTACTACGCGCTCGCCGACCGCGACCCCAGACACCTCCGGAGCCTGCTGCCAGACCACAACCCGTGGTGGCAGTTCGAGGAGATAATGAAACTCGAAGCCGACCTCGGGGTCCGGTCGTCGTTCTACTTCCTGCGCGAACGGCACGCGCTCGAACGCGCGCCCGGCGACTGGGTCGACCCCTTCTACTGGGTCGAGACGCTGGGTCGGTACGACGTCGGGAACGCCGAGATGGTCGACCTGCTGCAGCGACTCGACCGGGGCGGCTGGGAGGTCGGCCTCCACGGGTCGTTCGACTCCTACGACGACCCGGCCCGCCTCCGGATGGAGAAGTCGGCGCTCGAAACCGCGCTCGGTCGCGGCGTGACCGGGGGCCGCCACCACCACCTCCGACACACCCCCGAGACGTGGAAGCACCACCGCGAGATGGGTCTGCGCTACGATGCGAGTCCGGGGTCGTCGAGCGAGTTCGGTTTCGCGCGTTACCAGCCGTTCCGTCCCTTCGGCGACGAGTTCGTGGTCTTTCCACTGACGCTGATGGAGATCGCGCTCCCGGACCCCGGCGAGTCCTTCGAGGCGGCGTGGCGCGAGTGCGAGTCGCTGCTCGAAGAGGCCGCCGAGAACGACGCCGTGATGTCGATCCTCTGGCACCCGCGGATGTTCTACGAGGTCGACTTCCCCGGCTACCGGGAACTCTACCGCCGAATCATCGAGCGCGCCCTGGAGATGGGCGCGTGGGTCGGCCCGCCTGCAGACTTCTACGACCTGCTGGACCACCCCGAGGGTAACGACCGGGGACGGACGTCCCCGACCGCGAAGCGCGAGCGGGGCCTCGCCGGCGACTCGGTCGGCGACCGCGAGGCGGTCGCCGACGGGGGCGAAACCGAGGAGGCCGGAGAGGAGAACTCCGAGGAGTCCTCCTCTCCGGCTGCACCGGACGAGACGGCCGACAAGGCGGGCCTACGCGGCCGACAAGCGGAGGATAACAAAGTGCAAACCGACGATACCAGAGAATCAACAGGATGAGAGTCGAGCAACTCGAACTGTCCGAGTGGGAATCGGCACTACCGAACGACGGCTTCGAGGTCTTCCACCGCCCGGAAGCGCTCGAAGTCGTCGACCGACACGCCGACGCAGAGATGAAGCTGTTCGGCGGATTCAAGGGCCAACAGCCCATCGCGCTGTTGCCCGTGTTCGTCCAGCGCCGGTCGGTCGGGACGGCGGTCACCTCGCCGCCGCCGGGGCTCGGGATTCCGCGACTGGGTCCCATCCTCATGCCGACCAGCCCGAAGCGCCGCAAACAGGAGAAGGTCAACCAGGAGTTCACGGAGTCCGTCCTGGAGCAGGTCGGCACCGACCTCGACCTCGACGCCCGCCTCGCGGAGGCGGGCGTCGAGTCGCCGTTCGCCGAGAAGGTGCTGGACACCCTCGACGTCGACTCGCGGCTGACGCTGTTCCGGATGATCTGCAACACCGACTACGCCGACCCCCGGCCGTACTCGTGGGGCGGCGACCTCCAGGTCGAGCCCAACTTCACGTACTTCCTCGACCTGGAGAACCGTGACGCGGAGGAGGTCCGCAAGTCGTTCTCCAAGAGCCTCCGCCGGGAGATTCGGGACGCCGAGGACCTCGACGTGACCATCGAGACGGAGGGCTTGGAGGGCGCCCGCGACATCTACCGGGCGACCGAACAGCGGTACGCAGAGCAGGACGAACCGTTCACGCTGTCGTGGAGCTACGTCCGGGACCTCTTCGAGGCGCTTGACAACCGGGCGCGGGCCTACGTCGCCCGCGACGAGAACGGCGAGTACCTCTCGGGCATCACGACGCTGTACTCGAACGACGCCGCCTACTTCTGGCAGGGCGGCGCCAAGTGCATCTACGAGGGGACCGCGGTCAACAGCCTCATCCACTGGCGGCTCATCGAGGACATCATCGAGGAACCGCCGGTCGAATCGGTGACCCAGTACGACCTGATGGGTGCGAACACCGAGCGACTCTGCCGGTACAAGGCGAAGTTCGGCGCCGACCTCGTCCCCTACTACGTGGTCGAGTCGCCGGGCGCGGCGATGAACGTCGCCAAGCGCGCCTACCAGTTGGTTCAGTAGTCTCGGGCGGCAACCTGCCGGCGGCGGCGAGCGGAACCGAAATCGTCCGCCGGACCGCGACGCGGACTCGCTCTTTCTCGACGCGGCGACCGAAAAACGACAGCCAGCGCACGGTTTGCCCGGATTCAGCCGAGATTCGCTGTTCAACGAGCGAATTACAAAGGTCATCTCGGCCCAAGATGTTCGCCGACGCTCGAACGGCGGGCCGTTTCGGGCGAATTCGAGCATGAAGGTACTGAGCTTACTGACGAACGAGTCGGGATTCCACCGACGGGAGACGGCCGCGATGGCCGACCTCGGCGTCGACCGAGACGCGCTGGTCGTGCCCGGCGACCCGAACGACCGGTCGGTCGCCGACTACCTCCGCTATCTACCCGCGGTCGTGCGCCGGGCCGGCGACTACGACCTGGTCCACGCCAACTACGGGCTGACCGCGCCGTTCGCGCTGGCCCAGCGGCGGGTCCCGGTCGTGCTCTCGCTGTGGGGGTCGGACCTGATGGGCGAGTACGGCCGGTTGAGCGAGGCGTGCGCCCGGCGGGTCGAAGAGGTGGTGGTGATGTCCGAGGAGATGGCCGGGCGACTCGACCGGGACGCCCACGTAGTTCCCCACGGCGTCGACGCGACCCAGTTCCGGCCGGAACCGGCGGGGCGCGCCCGGCGGCGACTCGGGTGGGACGCCGACGCGCGCCACGTCCTGTTTCCCTACTCGCCGGGGCGCCCCGTCAAGGACTTCCCGAAGGCCGGCCGGGTCGTCGAGGCCGCCCGCGACCGACTCGACGCGCCGGTCGAACTCCACCCGCTCGGCGGGGTCGACCACGAGGAGATGCCGACGTACTACAACGCCTCGGACGCGCTGCTGGTGACCTCCCGACGGGAGGGGTCGCCGAACTCCGTCAAGGAGGCGATGAGCTGCGGCGTCCCGGTGGTTTCGACCGACGTGGGCGACGTGCGCGAGCGACTCGCGGGCGTCAGGCCCGCGACCGTGGCGTCGACCGACGAGGAACTCGCCGCGGGACTCGCCGACGTGCTGGTCGACCCGCGGCGCTCGAACGGACGCGAGGCGATAGCCGACGTCCGGGTCGAGGCGACCGCGGAGCGCCTCAAGGCGGTGTACGAGCGCGCACTCGACCGCGGGCCCGAGTCGGGCCCGCAGCGGGCCGCGGCGCCGGCCGACCGAATCTGAGGCGACGCCGGAGGACGACAGGCCGGGCGGAAAGGCGGCCGAATCGAGCGGAAGAAGCGGCCGAATCGCGGGGGAAAGACGGCCGAATGGAGCGGTGGGAATCGCGGTGGAGCCCGAAAACGAACGGGAGCGCGTCGACGACGAGTGCGCCGTTCGACTGCGCACGGCGGGGCGCCGGCGAGTGAGAATCGCCGGCGCGCCGACGGAGGAGAGAACCAATGGACACGAGACAGACGACGGCGACGGAAACGGTAGTATCGACACCATCGACACGACGAGCGGAAGCGGCGGCGGCCGACGAACGAGCGGCGGCCCGGGAGCGCGACCCGACGCGCGGCCGACGGAGGGTCCGGCCGTGAAGGTCGTCGTCACCGTTCAGCACCCCGCCCACGTCCACTTCTTCAGGCCCGTAGTGGCGAAACTCCGCGAGCGGGGCAACCGGGTCCGAATCTTCGCCCGGGAGAAGGACGTGGCGCTCGACCTGCTCGACCACTACGGGATGGAGTACACCGTCCTCGCGGGGAAACCCGACTCGCTCGGCGGTCTCGCCCGGACCCAGGCGACCTACGAGTACCGACTCCTCCGTGCCGCCCGGGAGTTCGACCCGGACGTGATGACCGCCATCGGCGGGACCGCGGTCGCGCACGTCTCGCGACTGGTCGACGCCCGGAGCGTGGTCTGGATAGACAACGAGGGCATCTTCGCCCACAAGATCACGACACCGTTCGCCCACGCCGTCGCGACACCCCGGCAGTTCGGGACCGACCTGGGCGGCAAGCACGTCCGGTACGACGGCTACCAGGAACTGGCGTACCTCCACCCCGACCGGTTCGACCCCGACCCGGGGCGACTCGCCCGCCACGGCGTCGACCCCGACGACCGCTACGCGTTCGTCCGGTTCCGCGACTGGTCGGCGCTCCACGACGTGGGCGAGGCCGGGTTCTCGGGCGCCGACAAGTGTGAACTGGTTGAGTCGCTCTCCGAGCACGGCACCGTCTACGTCTCCAGCGAGTCGCCGCTCCCCGCGGCGTTCGACGACCACCGCCTGCCGGTGCCGCCCCACCTCGCCCACGACCTGCTGTACCACGCCGACCTCTACGTCGGCGATTCGGCGACGATGTCGACCGAGGCGGCGCTGTTGGGCACGCCGGCGGTGCGGTGTCAGTCGTTCGCGGGCGACGACGACATGTCGAACTTCGAGGAACTAGCCGAACACGGCCTGCTCTACTCCACCGACGACGGCCGGGAGGCCGTCAGGGAGGCGAAGGCGCTGGCTCGGTGCGACGAGACGGCGGTCGCCTGGCGGCGTCGGCGTCGGCGATTGCTTCGGGAAAAGATAGACGTTGTTCCGTTCGCGGTCGAACTTCTGGTGCGAGAAGGGAGGAAGGCGGGCGGCGTCGAACCGCGGCGCGAACGCCCCGCGCGGGGCGTTCGCGCCGCGGCGACGGCGGACGACTAGGCCATCCCGTCGATGTCGACCGCGCAGTCGGCCTGAATCCACGCGTTTCCGTTTCGAGTGTCGTAGACGACGACCGAACCGGCGCCGTCGCGGAACGCGGCGTACCGCTGGTCTTCGGAGAGCGTTTCGGAGCGAGTCGTGTTGTCGCTTTCGTACTTGGAGGTCATTGGGTCGTCCCACTCGGGTTACGTCGGTGGGTTTCTATCGATAGCTCGGGACCCGCCCCTGATAAGTGTTGTCACTACACATCACCGCCGTGAGGTGACGACTCGGCGTCGATCGGGGACGGCGAGTCGCCGTCGCGCGAAATCGCACACGGTTCGATGTCGGCTTCTCGACCGTTTTGGCCCGCCTAGTCGCCGACAGGCCGCGTATAACAAAGGCCAAAAGCGGGTTACCTGGCGAACAACGCACCCTATGGTTTCGGAATCACGCTCCTCCCGACGCTGGGAGAAAGGCGCGCTTCTGGTCGGTTTCGTCTCGCTCGCAGCGGCGGTGCTGCTGGCCCACGGGTCGCCGCCGGAGGCCTACGAACTGTCCATCTACGGCGCGACGCCGGTGGCGTTCTGGGTCGGAGCGGCGGTCGCGCTGTTGGTGACCATCGCCGTCTCGCTGGCCGGCACCGAACTCCCCCGAAAGCTGGCGCTGTTGCTCGGGGGGACGACGATGCTCGCGGTGGCGTCGTTACCGGTCATCCGCTCGTACTACTTCTTCGGCGCGGGCGACTCGCTGACCCACCTCGGCTGGGCGAAGGACATCGCGGCCGGACGGCTGTCAGTCCTCGGGTTCCTCTACCCGGGGACCCACACGGTCGCGGTGTTCCTGGCCGACCTGACGGGGATGCCCATCCGGCGGGCGATGCTGGTGATGGTGATGGCGTTCACCGCGGTGTTCCTGCTGTTCGTCCCGCTGGCGACCTGGGCGGTGACCCGCGACAAGCGCGCGACGACGATCGCCGCGCTCGCGGCGTTCATGTTCCTGCCCGTCAACAACATCAGCGTCTTCGAGATGGCCCACCCGACCTCCCAGGCCATCCTGTTCCTCCCGCTGATACTCTACCTGGTCGCGCGCTACGCGACCGACGCCGGCCGGGACACGCTCCCGTTCGGTACCGCCGAGGGCGTGCTGCTGGCGCTGACGTCGGTCGCCATCGTACTGGTCCACCCCCAGCAGGCCGCCAACGTCGTCCTGGTCTTCGGGGCGCTGGTGGTTCTGCAGTTCGTGGCGCGGTGGGTCGGCACCGCCGAGCGCGACCACCGGTCGCTGCTGCTCCAGACGCTGTTCCTCGTCGGCGTGTTCGCGTTCTGGGCGCCACGCCACGAGCGGGCCTCCGGCGCGTCGACCGCGCTGGTCAACATGCTACTCCACGGCGCGAACGTCGGGAGCGGCATCCAGGCGCGGGCGGTGTCGCTGGGCGCCATCGGCGGGAGCTTCTGGATGCTGTTCGCCAAACTGTTCCTCGTCAGCGCCATCTTCTGCGGGCTGGCGGCGCTGCTCGTGCTCGAAAGCGGCCTGGGGCGGGTCGGCGACCCCGACACGAGCGCGTTCTCGCGGTACTACGGGCTGGCGCTCGTCCCGCTCCTCGGCCTGTTCGCGGCGTACCTCGCGGTGAGCTACGCCCAACTCCACTTCCGCCAACTCGGCTTCGTGATGGTGCTGGTGACCATCCTGGGGGCGATGGCGCTCTCGCGGTTCGTCGGCGGACTCTCGAAGCGGACCTCCTCGGGCACCGCCCGGACCGTCCTCGGCGTCTTCGTCGTCGCCATGCTGGCGCTGTCGGCGCCGACCATCTACCAGTCACCGTATATGTACCAGGGGACCGGCCACGTCACGGCCGCGCAGATGGACGGCTACTCGACGGCGTTTGAACACACGGACCAGAAGCGGCTTCCGGGTATCCGAGCGCCGGGAGAGCGGTTCGCCGACGGCATCATGGGCTACCAGCAGAGTCGTGCCGGCAAGCCCAGCGCGCCGAGCCTCTACAGCACCAGCGCGAACGTGACCGGGCAGAACTTCACCGGGAGCCGGGTCGCCAGCTACCTCGACGGGCGGTACCTCGCGTACACCGACGCGACCCGCCAGCACGAAATCCAGGTGTACGAGGGCCTGCGGTTCCCGAAGTACGGCTTCCGATCGCTCGACGCGACGCCGGGGGTCAACCGGGTGCAGGCCAACCGGGGTTTCCAGCTGTACCGAATCAACCGAACGGCGTAACACCGACGACGTGACGACCGTAGACCGACGAAAAATGGACGAAAATCGACACACGGAGGACGAAACGTGGACGTAAAACGAATCTCGCGCGGACTCAAGGCGACGGTCGGGGCGCGGACGCTCCACATGGTCGCCAGCGGCCTGCTGACGCTGGTACTGACCAGGTTCCTGATCAGCCAGTCCGAGTACGGCCTGCTCGGGTCGGCCGTCGCGGTGCTCGGGGTCGCCCAGCTGTTCGGCGACCTCGGCATCGGGAAGGCGGCGGCCCGCTACGTCACCGAGTACCGCGAGAAGGACCCCGGACAGGTGCCCCACGTCCTGCGGGCCGCGGTGGCGTTCCGCGTCGTCGCGGTGGTGCTCGTCGGCGGGGCGTTCCTGGCGTTCGGCGATGCGATCGCCGAACTCGTCGGCCAGCCCGCGATCGCGCCGCTGCTCCGAATCGGTGCGGGCTACGTCGCGGTCCACTCGCTGTTCACCTTCTCGATGGTCCTGTTCCAGGGGTACAACCGGGTCGACTACAGCGCGGCCATCCGGGCGGTCGGCACCGTCGGCCGCCTCCTGCTGGCGGTCGCAGGAGTCTTCCTCCTCGGCGGCGCGGTGGGGGCGATGACCGGCTACGTGGTCGGCTACGGCGTCGGCGCGGCCGCCGGCCTCGGTCTGCTCTACGTCAAGTGCTACCGCGGAACCGAACGCGCCGACCGGGCCGAGGCGGGACTGGCCCGCCGCGTGTTGCGCTACAGCGTGCCGCTGACCGCGACCCGGGGTGCGAACGTCCTCGACAAGCGGGTCGACACCATCCTGGTCGGCTACTTCATGAACCCGGTCGCGGTCGGCTACTACTACCTCGCCAAGCAGGTCGTCGGGTTCATCCAGACGCCCGCGGCCTCGCTCGGGTTCACCATCTCGCCGACCTACGGCGAGGAGAAGGCCGGCGGCGACACCGAGCGGGCGGCCCGCCTCTACGAGACGACGCTCCGGCACGTCCTGTTGCTGTACGTGCCGGCGGGCGCGGGCATGGTGCTGACCGCCAAGCCCGCGCTCAGGCTCATCTTCGGCGAGCAGTGGGTGCCGGCCGCGCCCGTCCTCCAGGTGTTCGCGGGCTTCGTCGTCCTCCAGGCCATCGCGTACATCACCAGCGACGCGCTCGACTTCCTCGGCCGGGCGACCGAGCGCGCCTACGCGAAGGGCGCGACGTCGATAGCCAACTTCCTGCTGAACCTCGTGCTGATTCCGGAGTACGGCGTGGTCGGGGCGGCCGCCGCCACGGTGGTCACCTTCGGCGCCTACGTCGCGGTGAACCTCTGGGTCATCCACAGCGAACTCGACCTCTCGGTCGACCGCATCACCCGCCACCTCGGCGCCGTCGTCGCGGTCACCGCGGCGATGTCGGTGGCGGTGTGGGCCGCGCTCACCACCGCACCGAGTCCGGTCGCGGTCGTGCTGGCGATACCGCTCGGCATCGCGGTCTGGGCCGCCCTGTCGGTGTTCGGCGGCCTGCTCGACCCCGACCGCGTGTCGGCGATCCTCTGACCGGACGACCCTCGGCGTCGGCGTCCGCGACGTCGACACCGACACCTCTTCTCGCAACTCGCTTCGTAGCCACTGTACTCGGCCCGTCGCTTCGACGGTCGACTCCGCGACCAGCGCGCCGACAATCGACGACGACGGTGACGAGCGACTGCGACGCCGACAACGCAGTCCCCGGACACGCCGGTGAGAGAGACGACCGATATTCAGCGAGCGCGAGGACCGCGACCTCGCGTTGAGTCGGCCGAGGGCGCTCGTCCTGACGAGCGCCCTCGGCCGACCGTCGCGGTTCGGCGTCGAGTTCTCGGCCGGCCGAGACGCGGCGACCGCGCCGCGTGTACAACGTACATGCGGCACGGCACACCGAAAGCGGTGCCTAGCGACCGGCCGAGAGCGGACCGAGGGTCGGGACCGGCGCGGCCGCGCCGGTCCCGACCCGACACCGTGACAGCTTTTGGCGCACGATTTCGGCGGAAGGCGCGGCCTACGCCCCCGAAGACGGGCCATAACAAAGGACGACACCGCCCTCACGTCGAACAACGACGGACGGCACCGCCGTCCGTATGATACATCATGACGACGGAAACAACCGACGCAGACCGGGCGTTCGTTCTCGGACTCGACGGGGTACCGTGGTATCTCATCGAGGAGTGGGTGGAAGACGGAAAGCTACCGAACTTCTCCCGCCTCGTCGAAGAGGGCGCGGCCGGGCCGCTGGAGAGCACGATGCCGCCGACCACCGCGCTGGCGTGGCCGACCATCGCCACCGGCACCTGGGCCGACAAGCACGGCGTCTACTCCTTCCGGGACGTGCAGTCGGACTACACCAACCGGATGAACACCAGCAACGACCTCAAACAGCCCGAACTCTGGGACGTGCTCTCGCCCGCCGTCGTCGGCAACGTCCCGATGACCTACCCCGCCGACGAGATAGACGGCAAGATGGTGACGGGGATGATGACCCCCGAGATCGGCGAGGGGTTCACCCACCCGCCGGAACTCCGCGAGGAGATCGAGGAGAAGATTCCCAATTACGACGTCGGCCTGTCGTGGGACGAGTACCACGGCCGACAGGACGAGTTCCTCGCCGACCTCGCCGACCTGCTCACCGCCCGGCGCAAACTGCTCCGACAGTTGATGGAAACCGACGACTGGCGGCTCTTCTTCTTCGTGTTCACCGCCCCGGACCGCCTCCAACACCTCATCTGGGACGACGACGTGCTGCTGGGCCACTACCGCGAACTCGACGACATCCTCGGGGAGGTCCTCGACTACGTCGAGGAGCGGGACGCCAACCTCTTCGTCGTCTCGGACCACGGCTTCGGCCCGGTCGAAACCTACGTCCACACCAACACCTTCCTCGAACGCGAGGGCTTCCTCTCGCGGAAGGGCGGCTCCTCGCGCGGAGCCCTCGAAAAACTCGGCCTGACCAAGGACAAGGTCCGCGGCGCCATCAACGCGATGGGCATCAACGAGAAGGCGCTGTACGACCACCTGCCCGACTCCATCGTCGAGTCACTGGCCTCCTCGGTGCCCGGCACCCACGAACTCTTCGACGTCGACTTCGAGGAAACCGTCGCGTTCACCCACGGCTCCGGCGACCTCTACATCAACGACACCGAGCGCTTCGACAGCGGAATCGTCGAACCGGAGGACGTCCCCGAGGTCAAGGCCCGGGTGCGCGAGCGCCTCGAAGCGCTCCAGGACCCCCAGACCGGCGAAACCATCCTGAACGTCTACGACGGCGACGAACTCTTCGTGACCGACCCCGAGTCGCCCGACCTCGTGGTCCGGGCGGTCGACGGCTACCTCGTCGGCAACTCGCTCACCGACCGCGTGTTCCGCGACAGCGAGATGGACGCGACCCACCGTAGCGAGGGCGTCTTCTTCGCGTGGGGGCCGAACGTGGGCGCGGAGACGACCCCCGAAGACGCCACCGTCGCCGACGTCGCCCCGACCCTCCTCCACAGTCTCGGGGAGGCGGTTCCGGACCACGCCGACGGCCGGGTACTCTCGGAGGTGTTCGACGACGACTCGAAGGCCGCCCGCCGGGCGGTTTCGCGCCGGGCGTACGACACCGCCGGCCCGGAGGACGCGGTGGAAGCCGACTTCGACGACGTCGAGTCGCGCCTCCAAGGCCTGGGCTATATGGAGTGACCCCCCGAGATGGCTACCATGGAAGACGACCTTCGCCAGCGCGACCCGCCCGCCGTCGAGGCCATCGACCACGACGTCTCGAACCAGTCGGTCCTCGTCACGGGCGGTGCGGGGTTCGTCGGCAGCCACATCGCCCGGGCGCTGGTCGGCGATAACGAGGTCCGGGTGCTCGACGACTGCTCGGGCGGGGCGGCGGAGAACGTCCCCGACGACGCCGAACTCGTCGAGGGCGACGTCCGGAACCCCGAGACGGTCGCCGACGCGATGGACGGTGCGGACCTCGTCTTCCACGAGGCCGCGCTTGTCAGCGTCGAGGAGTCGGTGAACGACCCCCGAAAGAGCCACACCACCAACGCCACGGCGACGCTGGAGGTGCTCGAACGCGCTCGCGCCGAGGACGCCCGCGTCGTGCTGGCGTCCTCGGCGGCCGTCTACGGCCACCCCGAGTCGGTTCCCGTCGCCGAGGGCGACGCGAAGGAACCGACCTCGCCGTACGGCATCGACAAACTCGCGCTCGACCACTACGCCCGGCGGTACCACGACCTCTACGGACTGGAAACCGTTCCGCTTCGGTACTTCAACGTCTACGGTCCGGGCCAGAACCCCGAGTACAGCGCGGTCGTGAACGTCTTCTTCCGGCAGGCCGCCGAGGGCGGCCCGCTCACCATCGAGGGCGACGGCCAACAGACCCGCGACTTCGTCCACGTCAGCGACGTCGTCCGAGCGAACCTGCTCGCGGCGACCACCGACCGCGTGGGCGAACCGTTCAACGTCGGCACCGGGCACAGCGTCACCGTCGAGGAACTCGCCGAGACGGTGGTCGAGGTGACGAACTCGGACGCTGAGATAACCCACGTCGACCCCCGTCCGGGCGACATCGACCACAGCGAGGCCGACATCTCGAAGGCCGAAGATGCGCTCGGCTACGAACCGACGGTGTCGCTGGAGGCGGGACTGCGGGCGCTGGCCGAGGAGAAGGGTCTGCGGTAATCGGGGCGAGGAAGCCACGAGAATCGTTTCAGCCATCGAATAGCTTTTCTCGTTGCCGAAAGACGAGGCGGTATGAACCGCCGCGCCCTCCTTCGAGCCACCGCCGGAGCGTTTGGAGTCGCTCTCGCCGGATGCGCCGCGACCGGCGGCGACAGACCGACGCCGACGACGGTCGCACCGGTCGCCTCGGACCTCGTCCGCTCGGGGATCGGTCCGTTCCCTCACGGAATATCGGTTTCCAATCCCGGCGACGACTCGGTTTCGGTCACCGTTCGAGTCTCCCGCGACGACGACCTGCTCTACCGGAAGACCCACCGCGTCCCGCCGGGGGACACCGAACGGACGGTCGCCGGAATCACCGAAGGGAGTTTTCCGGAGGGAAATCGGACCGTCCGAATCGAATTCGCGTCGGGCGACCGGACGAGAGGGGTGACGGTCGAGGTGCACGACTGCTTGGGGGACGTAATCTGTTCGGTCGGGTCGGACGGACTCGACGTTATATACTCTATCTGTTGAAAACGGAACTCCGAAAACCGACGCCGAAGTCGGTTACTCGGGGGTTCCCTCTACTTTCGAAAACGCCGAGTCCGCGTTTCCTCCGTTCCGACGGAGGATGCGCAAGAAGCGCCCTCACGTTCCCCGGCGCAGGTCACTTCTCGTTGATGGACTCGCTGGCGATGTTGCGCCCGCGAGTCTTCAGACTCACTTCGCGGCGCTTTCGCACCTCTTCGAGGACGTCGACCTCGATGAGTCGCTCGAAGATGCTCTCGACTTCGTCGACGTCCATGCCGAGGAAGTCGGGAATCTCGAACGACGAAACCCCCGAGTACAGCGCCATCAGCACCTCCTTCTCGACCTCGCTCAGTTCGACGCCGCCCTTGCTCTTTCGCTCGCCCTTCCGGAGCAGCGTCTCCAGCAACGAACACCGCCGGGTCTGACCCGAGATGTACGTCTGGACGCTCGTGTCGCCCTGGGTGTGTTCGACCTCCAGGACGGTCCGCTGCTCGCCCTTGACCGTCCGGGTCCCCCGGTCGACCCCGCCGATGTCGTCGAGTTCGATGCCGACGAACGTGCCGCTGGCGATGGCGACGTTCACCATCCCCTCCGAGATCTTGATGCGCGCCTTCTCCCAGTCGGTGTTCTGCACCACGCCCCCTTCGACCGCCGGGTGCTTGGTGAGGATCATCTGCTGGTTGAGGAGCGCGCCGTAGACGTCGGTTTCGAACTCGTCGATGTCGACGCTCGTCGACAGCAGGACGACGTTGCGGCCGAACTCGATGCTCAGGTAGTCGGAGACGCTGGTGACCGCCTGGTTGACGTCGTACCGACCCTTGATGCCGTTGACGTCCGAGAGCGGAATCGACCGCTTGCCCTCGTTGCCCGCGAGCACGAGTCGCTTGTTCGACAGTAGAATGCGGCCGCTGGTCCAGTCGGGGTCGTTCAGCTTCCGGCCCTTCTTGACGACCTGCAGGAACTTTCCCTGCGTGTCAGTTATCTTGTACTCGCCTTCGCTCATGCGTAGTGTTCGTCGCCGGTCCCGTTCGGGCGACGGCGACGGTCGGATGGTAGTCTGTTCGAAACGGTCGTAGCGGGGAGGGACATGGCAGAGATTGGAGACGGTAGGTGGTCAGGCGTTGCGCATGTCGTCCACGCGGGACGACAGTTCGTCGATGGCCTCGGTCTGCTGGCGGGCCGCGTCCACGATGTCGGTCGTCGCCTCTTCGACCTCGCGGGTCCGGTCGCGGACGTCCTCGACGGTCGCCGTGACCTGCTCGACGTTCGCGGCCTGTTCGTCGTTGGCCTGCGCGACCTCTGTCACGCCGGTCGCGGCCTCCTCGACCGCGTCGGCGATCTCTTCGAGCGCCACCAGCGCGTCCTCGATCTCGTCGCCGGCGGTCTTGACCTGCTCGTTGGACTCCTCGACCGCGACGACCGTCTCGTTGGCCTGCGACTGGATGTCCTCGATGCGGGTCGCGATCTCCTCGGTGTGCTCGCGAGTCTCGTTCGCCAACTGCTTGACCTCGTCGGCGACGACCTCGAAGCCGCTGCCGGCCTCGCCCGCGCGGGCGGCCTCGATGTTGGCGTTGAGCGCGAGCAGATTCGTCTGGTCGGCGACCTCCGCGATGACCTCGACCACGTCCTCGATCTCGTTCATCTGGGACTCGAGTTCGGTCACGGTTCCCACCAGGTCCTCGCTCATCTCGATGACCTCGTCGGTCGCCTCGCGGGCGCCGGTGCTGGATTCGAGACCGCTGTCGGCCGACGCCTTGGCCTGCTCGGCCGCGGAGGCCACCTGGTCGGAACTGGCGGCGACCTCCTGCATGCTCGCCGAGAAGTTCTCCATCTGCGTGGCGACCTCCGACAGCTGATCGGTCTGTTCGTCCACGCGGCGTTCGATGACGCGGGCCGATTCGGCGGCGTTCTCCACCGAGCCTTCGAGGTTGTCGGTCTGGTCGGCGACGCGCTCGGTCAACCGCTCGAACCGCTCGCCCATGGCGTTCACCTGGTCGACGACTTCGACCAGCGAGTCGTCGACGACGCCGTACTCGTCGTCGTACGTCGCCCGTGCGGAGAGGTTGCCCGTCTCCATCGCGGTCAGCGTATCGATGAGTTCCTCGACGAGCGCGGTGACGCCCTCCTGCCGGCGCACGTCTTCGGTGCGGTCGCGGATGGTTTCGACGACGGCGACCAACTCGCCGCCGTCGTACACCGGCATCGCCGAGAAGTCGATTTCTCGCTCCTTGCCGTTGGCGTCGACCATCGTACTGCTGTCGACGTACAGCGTTCGGTCGGCGTCGGCGCGTTCGACGCCGAACTCGCGGTCTGCGGTTTCGGGCGCCTCCGCCACCTTGTCGGCGAGCGTCTGCACCCGACGACCGTCGGGGTAGAACGCCTCGCTGACGTGGGTCGTGCCCAGCGCATCCTCGGCGGGGACGCCGGTCAGCTCTTCGAGCGCGGCGTTCCACGCCGCGACCTCCTCTCGCTGGGTGTCGAGCATGAACACCGGGACGCCCACGCCGTCGAGCAACTCGTCGTCGTCGACGTTGAGTTCGCCCTCGTCGTCGCCGCCGACGCCGTACACGTCGAGACCCGCCTCCATGTCGGTGAACGTCGCCGACACCGACGACTGTAGCTCGCGTTCGGCGCGCTGGAGCTCCGACGCGACCGCATCGTTACCCGACCCGAGTCGGGCTTCGAGCTGTTCGAACGTCTCGGCGACGAGCGTCTGGACCCCCGCGCCGTAGGTGGCGGCGAACGTCGCCGGGGAGACGCCCGCGGTGGCGTGTCGCTTCCCGAGTTCCGGGGCGTCGGTGACCGCCTCATCCGGGTCGTTGACCGCGTGGCCGAGGTGGACCGCCTGCGCCTGCTGGAGGTCTTCGCTCACGTCGACTCCTCGATACGTTTCGGATAACATCGAAAGGGTGACGGTTCCGCTCGACGAGACGGATACCGTCTCTGTCTGCATACCGCCGTCGAACGTCACGCTCCGCTGGCGTTCGGCGTGACCGTCACCGGTTCGTAATCCGGATAGAACTTTCAGTAGCCTGTCCCTGACCATCTCTGCCGGAAAGAAACACTAACCCGATATAAAACTTTACGCGAATTTCACGCGCGATAACTCCGGTCAGTCGCGTCCACCGAGCTTCGAGAGCGCCGAAAACGCCCGCTTTCGCACCTGCTCGTCGTCGGTCCGATCGATGAGCGTACTGAGGCGATCGCGGGCGCGCTCCCCGCCCACCTTTCCGAGGGCGAACGCCGCCTTCGCCCGTGCGTCGGCGCTCACCTCGGGGTCGTCGAGCAGATCGAGCATGGCGTCCTCGGCCACCTCCCCGCCGACTTCGGTGATGCTCGTCGCGGCGAACTGGGCGGTCATCGCGTCGTCGTCGTCCAGCACCTCCGCGAGGGCACCGACCGCGGCCTCGCGGTTGCGCGCGCCGGCGACCCGTCCGAGTAGCCACGTCGCGTTGCGTCGCTGGTGAGGTTGACTGCCCTGTTCGAGGATGTCCACCAGTGAGTCGACCACGCTCCGGTGGTCGGTGTGGCTGAGCTTCTCGACCATCGTCTCTCGGAGCTTGTGGCTCGCCTCGGCCGGGGCGTTCGAGAGCAGTTCGATGAGTGAGAACACCGCCGCCCGACGGACCGCCTCGTTCGGGTCCGACAGTAGCGATATCAGCGCGTCCAACGGTTTGACGCTCCCGAAGTTACCTAGCGAGTTGGCGGCGATGCGCCGCACCGTCTCGCTGTCGTCGTCCAGTAGTCCCAGGAGCGCCGACAGCGCCTCGCCGCCGCCGATACGCCCGAGCGAGTCTGCCGCTTCCCGACGAACGTCGGCGCTGTCGTCGTTCAGTGCCCCCCGAAGTCCCGAGACGGCTCGCGGATCGCCGATGCGTCCGAGGGCGCGCGCCGCCCGCGCACGGACCCGAGGGTCCGGGTCGCCCAGTCGTTCGACCAGCGCCTTCGTCCCATTCTTGCTCCCGATGCGGCCGAGCGCGTTCGCCGACGCCATCCGGAGCTCCGGTCGGTCGGCGGTCAGCGACTCGACCAACGCTTCGGCCCGCGCCCACTCCGCTCCCTCCGTGGGAACCTCCTCGCCCGAAATCGCGCCGATGAGTTTCTCGACGGCGTGGCGCTGATCGAGCGCGTCTATCGCCGCGGCGCGCACCCCGTCGCTGTCGTCCTCGCGGGCGGCCGCGACCAGCGGGTCCAGAACGAGTTCGTCGGGCGCGTCGACGTCGCCGAGAATCTCGGCGGCGCGCCGTCGAACCGCCTCGTTGCTGCTATTCTTGAGCAGCGACGTCAACTCGTCGGCGTCGCCCGTCTTTTCGAGTTCGAACAGCGATGTCACTGCTACCCAATCGAAGCGGCCTCAGAAAAAGCGTTGTGGTCCCGATGAAGGGAAGGTCAGTCGGAATCTATCGCGTTAGACCGTGACGGCGCTCTCCTGAGAGAGCGACTGCGGGACGTTCACGCGGTAGATGGTGACCGCACCGTACTGGGTGGTCAACTTGAGTTCGACTTCCTCACCCTCGCCGAGACGGCTGTCAGTGATCGCAGTCGTGTTCAACGAAATCTTGAACCGGTCGTCCTGCTCGTCGAGCACCGGAACGGAATCAGACGGGTCCTTGATGGACGAGACGTTGAAGTAGTCGTACTTCCCAACATCTGCATCGGTCATCGTAGTCGGATTCTTCACCGCATCGCTTGTGAACTTGCCGTTATCGGAGTCCGCAGTTCCGTCCCTGTGGTTCGGAACCTGAGTAAGCGTGGTCGCACGATTCGGGCCGATCCACTCGATGGTGGCGGTCGAGAGGTTGATGTCGTCGGAACCGGACCCGCGCATCACGGTCAGGTTAATGTAGTCAACCCTCTCGTCATTCGCGACGTTACCGAAACCGGAGACGACCTGCACGCGGTTACTGACTTGCGCACTGCTCTCCTGACCGGTCTGCTCGCTCTTGGTCTGAAGGAAGCCGGCCGTGTTGATGAGGACGCCGGCGGCGATTGCCGCGACCAGCACCATCGCGATGAACACGATCAGCGTACCGATACCTACCTGACCTCTGTCGTTCAAGCGTTCTTTGAGTTTCTCTTTCATGTTTTCGCTCCTGTCCGACGGGCAACCTATCGTTGAGTCGGACGTTACCGGAACCGAATCAAAGCTATGTATTAAATCTACGGCCCTAATTATCGCTCGTGATACTACGTTCGTTGATATAAATAGTCGGAGACAGTTGGCGTTCAGTCTGTCGATTTCTCCGTCGACGAGAACGTCTATCGTTTCGACTACTCGGTGATACTGTAGATGACGAACAGGTAGCCGACGGTCGTGATGAGGTAGTTCACCGAGAGGAGCGTGCGCGTTTCGCCGAAGCCGGTCAGGAAGGCGCTGGCGGTGGTGGCGATGGCGGCCGCGACGATGAGCGTGAAGCCGATCGAGAGGTGAAGCATCTCGTCGCGGGAGGTGCGACTGTAGGCTCGCACGGCCAGCCCGACCATCGAGAGTCCGGCCGCCGCGAGGGTGAAACTGAACAGGACGTACAGCAGTTCTATCGTTCGCATGGGTTCGTCATTCGGAGACCGTTCTGGAGTTCGTTCGACTATTACGGGCTCGGGTCTTAACGTTGTCCTCGAGGTGTCCGGTCATCGTTCGGCTTTGAGGTCGCGCCAGACGTCTGCGAGCGAGTTCTCGACCTCCGGCCGGTCGTTCACGCCGACCTCGATGGCGCGATCTTGGAAGTCGATTTCGAGGGCGTCGACGCTCCGCCGGTACACCTTGGTTCGCCGTCCCTCGTCGGAGAACTCCCGGCCGGACAGCTCCAGCAGGTCGGCCTCCGTGAGTTCCTCGATGCGCCGGTAGCTCGTCGCTATCGGTATCTCGAGCTCGTCGCTTAGCTCCTGGGCCGATTTCGGTTCGCTCGCGGCCCGGAGTATCTCGGCGTTGTACTTGTTGCCGAGCACCCGGAGGAGTTCCACGGCCTCCATCAGTTATCGGGTTTGATAACAGGGGGATAAAAAGGTACCGTAGGGGACCAGTCACCCAACAGAAATTGACAGCTTTCGGAACGTCGGCAGCGACGGCGGACGCTACGAGAAGCCGCGTTTCGGCCCGCTTGACGACGAAATGTAGTGTAACGGCGCTCGCCGGTCGGGTTTCCGGGATAACAGGCGACAGTATAAAGTACCCCCCGCGGGACCGACCTACCATGTCAGAAACCGTTGGCGACGTGCAGGTTCTGGAATTCCGACTGGAGGACCGGAAGTACTGCATCGACATCGCGCACGTCGACGAGATCGTGGACAAGGACGACCTGACCCCGCTTCCGAACTCCGACCCTCGGGTCGAGGGCGTGATGGACCTCCGCGGGACGACGACGACGATCATCAACCCCAAGAAGGTCCTCGACATCGAGGAGACGCGGCCGGGCGAGCGGGTCGTGGTCCTGGAAACCGACGACGACGAGGGGAACGTGGGGTGGCTCATCGACGCGGTCGACCAGGTCGTGAGCATCGGGGACGCGACGGTCGACGAGTCCGTCGAGAGCGAGTCGGTGCGCGGCATCCTCCGGCAGGACGAGGGGTTCGTCGTCTGGGTGAAGCCAGAACAGATCAACGTCTGAATCGTTCCGCGAGCGTGTCGGGCGGGTTTTCGGTTGTACGTCTCTCTAACGAGTGTCTCCGTTTCGGACGCTCCCGCCAGCAGTAATCTCGGCGTGAGCGCGACTGCAACTGTCCCGGAAGCCCAACCTCGTCGCCTGTATCACCGAGCGCTTCCGTGAATCGTTCCACCGAACGTTCCAGCTGGAACGTTCGAGGTGGCACGCGCCGGCGCGTGATTCGTCTCGCTCTGCTGCGCGATAGACGACCGAGTATCCGAAGGGAACGACGGAGGCGGTCTTCGTCGAGTACGTCAAAAGATGATCAAAGGCCCGGGACAGCACTCACCGACCGGAGCCTACCGGTCGCGCGTCACGGTTTCGCCCGGCGGCACGCGCGCGCCGGCCGAGAGTTTGACGCCGGCGTTCAGACTGGTGTTGATACCGGTCTTCGCGCCGTCGCCCGCGACCACGCCGAACTTCCGGCGGCCGGTCGAGACGCGCTCGCCTTTCACCGTGAACTTCACCGCCTCGTCGTCGTGGCGGAGGTTCGCGACGTTCGTGCCCGCTCCGAAGTTGACCTCGCGGCCCAGCACACTGTCACCGACGTAGCTCAGGTGGCCCGCGGTGGCCCCGGCCATCAGGACGCTGTTCTTGACCTCGACACTGTGACCGACTTTCGCGTCCTCGTCGACGAGGGTAGCACCGCGAATGTAAGCGTTCGGCCCGACGCTCGCGCCCGACCGAATCAGCGCGGGACCCTCCACGACCACGCCGGCGTCGACCGTCGCGCCCTCTTCGACCACGACCGACCCTCGGAGGTCGGCGTCCTCGTGGACCTCGCCGCGAATCTCGCGGTCGAGTTCGCCCAACTTCCACTCGTTGGCCTCCAGCAGTTCCCACGGTCGCCCCACGTCGAGCCACCGGTCGAGTTCGACCGCGGTGACGTCGTACTCGTCGACGACGCGCGCGAGCACGTCGGTGATCTCGTGCTCGCCGCGCTCGCTCTCGGGAACGTCGAGCCACTCGCGGGCCGCCGCCGGGAAGTGGTACGCGCCGGTGTTGGCCAAGTCGGTCGGCGGGTCGGCGGGTTTCTCGACGATGTCGGTGACGGCGTCGCCGTCGGTCGAGAGCACGCCGTAGCTCGTCGGGTCGGCGACGCGGTGGGCGCCGACCGCCGGTCCGGCGTCGAACAGTTCGGCGACGCCGGCGGCGTCGTAGAGGTTGTCGCCGTTGAGCACGACGAACGACCCGTCTAGATGTTCGCGCGCGACGCGCACCGCGTCGGCGGTCCCCGCCTGCCGCTCCTGGACCGCGTACTTCACCGGCACGCCCGCGTACTCCTCGCCGAAGTACTCGCGCACGACGTCGGCCTCGTAGCCGACGACCAGTATCAGTTCGTCGGCGCCCGCCGCCGCCGCGGCGTCGGCCGCGTGGGCGGCCAACGGCCGGTCTGCGACCGGGAGCATCGGTTTCGGAAGCGACGCCGACAGCGGGCGAATGCGGGTCCCCTCGCCGGCGGCGAGGAGGACCGCCTGGGTCCTCTCGGCTGTCATTATCGGTGTAACCGCACGCCGGGACTTTGTTACCCCCTCCTTGTACCGTCCTAAGTGTGCGATACCGGAATCGTAGCCCCGGCCGTCGCAAACCGGCGCCGTCTTGCGACCTCGTTCTAGGTGCCACCTACGCGGCGAGTATTCCACCCTACCGGCGGGACAGCAAGTGTATAACAAAGGGGAGCGCCGGAAAAAGGTCGAATATCAGTCCCAGCCCGCCCCGTCGAGACGTCCGAGACGGTCCCAAGGTGTGATACACGTGAACGACAGAATCAATAGGCGACGGTTATTCGACTGCGCGCCAGAGTACGCCTCTGGACGAAACCGCGTACGGGTAGATTCGCATCGCGAGACGACGCTCTCGAACTATCAGGAGGTGAATGAATAATGTGTGGCATCATCGCTCGAATCGGCGACGAGGACGATAGCGCGGTGGACGAACTGCTGACCGGTCTGGAGAACCTCGAGTACCGCGGGTACGACTCCGCCGGCCTGGCTATCAAGAACGGCGGCGGCCCCGAGGTCTTCAAGCGCGAGGGCAAGATCTCCCGACTGAAGGAGGTGCTCTCCGACGAGGTCCCCGCCGGCGGACTCGGCATCGGCCACACGCGCTGGAGTACCCACGGCCCGCCGAGCGACGCCAACGCCCACCCGCACACCGACTGCACGGGCGAGGTCGCGGTCGTCCACAACGGCATCATCGAGAACTTCGACGAACTGAAGGCCGAACTGGCGGCCCGCGGCCACGAGTTCGAGAGCGAAACCGACACCGAGGTCATCCCGCACCTCGTCGAGGAGAAACTCGCGGCCGGCGCGAGCCCCGAGGAGGCGTTTCGGGAGACCATCGGCAAGCTCTCGGGTAGTTACGCGGTCGCCATGATCAGTAAGCGCGACCACGCGGTGTACGCGACCCGGCGCGGGTCGCCGCTCGTCCTGGGCGTCAGCGAGGGCGAGTACTTCCTCGCCAGCGACGTTCCCGCGTTCCTCGATTTCACCGACGACGTCATCTACCTCGACGACGGCGACGTGGTGGTCGTCGAACCCGACGACTACGCTATCACCACCCTCGACGGCGCGTCGGTGGAGCGCTCGGTCCAGACCGTCGACTGGGACCCCGAAGACGCCGGTAAGGGCGGCTACGAGCACTACATGCTCAAGGAGATCCACGAGCAGCCGACCGCGCTCCGCCAGACGCTCCGGGGTCGGGCCGACGCGACCACCGGCGATATCCAACTCGACGACTTCTCCGCGGGCACCTTCGAGGACGTCGGGCGCGTCCAGTTCGTCGCCTGCGGCACCAGCTACCACGCCGGACTGGTCGGCGCCGGCTTCCTCTCCGAAGGCGGCGTCCCCGCCCAGGCGTTCCTCGCCAGCGAGTACGCCACCAGCCAGCCCCCGGTCGACGACGACACCCTCGTGATCGGCGTCACCCAGAGCGGCGAAACCGCCGACACCCTCGCGGCGCTCCGGCAGGCCCAGCGCCGCGGGGCGCGGACGCTCGCGGTGACCAACGTGGTCGGGTCGACCGCGGCCCGCGAGTGCGGCGACGCGATGTTCATCCGTGCCGGCCCGGAAATCGGCGTGGCCGCGACCAAGACCTACTCCTCGCAGGTCGTCTCGCTGTCGCTGTTGTCCGAGCGAATCACCCGGGACGTGACCGGGACGCGGGCCGACGACGCCCGCGAACGGCTCGCGGCGCTGTCGGACCTGCCCGGCCACGTCCAGCAGATACTCGACTACACCAGCGCGCGACGGGTCGCCAAGCGGTACGCCGACAGCGACGCCTACTTCTTCATCGGCCGGGGGACCGTCCACCCGGTCGCGCTGGAGGGCGCGCTCAAGTTCAAGGAGATCTCCTACGAGCACGCCGAGGGCTTCGCCGCGGGCGAACTCAAACACGGACCGCTCGCGCTCGTCACGCCCGACACCCCCGTGTTCGCGGTGTTCACCGGGCGGAACGACGAGAAGACCCTGGGCAACGTCAAGGAGGCCGAGGCTCGGGGCGCGCCGGTGGTGGCCGTCGCCAGCGAGGCCAGCGAGGACGTCGAGCAGTACGCCGACGAGGTGCTCACGATTCCGGAGACCCACCCGGACGTGGCGGGCGTGCTCGCGAACGTCCAGTTGCAGTTGCTGTCGTACCACGCCGCCGACCTCCTCGACCGCGCCATCGACAAGCCCAGAAACCTCGCGAAGAGCGTGACGGTCGAGTAGAAACAGCCGATTACCGTGCAGAACGCACCTGAACGGTCGGCGCGATTTACTCGCCGACCCGCGCGTAGATACGATACGATGGGTTCTGTCGTACTCTCACTCGATGCGGAACTCGCCTGGGGGTTCCACGACCTCGAAGACCGGCGGGAAGAGCGCGTCTCGGCGGCCCGCGACTCGTGGGGCTACCTGCTGGAACTGTTCGACGAGTTCGAGGTTCCGGCGACGTGGGCGGTCGTCGGCCACCTCATGCAAGAAGCGTGCGACGGCAAACACGCGGACCACCCCACGCCGGACGGCTGGTTCGAACACGACCCGGGGACCCGGGAGTCGCGCGACGAACCGTGGTACGGCGCGTCGCTGGTCGACGCCGTCGAGGACGCGGACGTCGACCACGAACTCGGCTGTCACACCTACTCCCACGTCGAGTTCGCCCACACCAGCCGCGAGATCGCCTCGGCGGAGATGCGAAAGTGCGTCGAGGTCGCGGAGGACCGCGGCCTCTCGGTCGATTCGGTGGTGTTCCCGCGGAACTACGTCGGCCACCGCGACGTGCTGGCGGCCTACGGCGTGAAGTGCTACCGGGGAACCCAGCCCCGGCGCTGGTACGACCGGGGCCTGCTGGGGTCGGCGTCGAAGCTGTTGGGCTGGCCGACCGGACTGGTTTCGCCGACGCTGGTCACGCCGACCGTCGACGAGTTCGGCCTCGTCAACGTGCCGGCGTCGCTGTTCCTCTTCTGCTTCGAGGGGCGGGCGCGCACGATGGTCGAGCGCGTGACCGACGACCCCATCGTCTCGATGGCGAAGCGAGGCATCGACCGCGCCGCGGAGGAGGACGGCGTCTTCCACATGTGGCTCCACCCGAACAACCTCAAGGACGAGCGGGACTTCGCCCGGATGCGAGCCATCGTCGAACACGTCGCGCGCGTGCGCGACCGGCGCGGCCTCGCAGTGAAGACGATGGGTGAGGTCGCCGCCGACTTGCGCGACGACGAACCGCGCCCGCAGGAGCCCATCGGACCGCGTTGAACCGGGCCGGAGGACAGAATCGAGGTCGAAACCGATAATCGAACGGCCGAAGGCGGGCCGAGCGAGCACCGCTCGCTCGGCCCGCGACCGCGAAGTTCGTTCTTACGGAGCGCTCCAGCAACTCGTTCTCGTCGTGCGCTCAGTCGGCGTCGGTGGAGGGGTCCTCGGACTCGGAGGTCCGGGCCTCCGAGAACGCTTCGAGGTCGGTCGGCGACCCGTCGATGTACTTCACCAGTCCGCGAACCGACGCCCTGAGGTCGGCTTTCTCGACCGGTTTCTCCAGCAGGGTGTGGACGCCGTTGCTCATCGCCACCTCGCGCATCGCGGGCGGGATGGACGCCGCCAGCACCAGCATCGGGACGTCGCGGTCGTAGAGCTGTTCGCACCGTCGCCAGACGTCCTCGGTGAAGCCGTCGACGTCGAGGATGGCGAGCGAGACGTCGTCGCGGCGCTCCACCAACCGGTCGAACTCCGCCATCCCCCGGACGATTTCGACCCGGTACTCGTCGGCCAGCAGGTCCGACAGCAGTTGGAGGTTGCGCCGCCGCCGGCCGAGCGCGAGGACGACCGCGGCCTCGTCGCCGTCGTTCCCGTCCTCCTCGCGCTCGGTCGCGGGCTCACCGCCTTTCGTCATTCGATACCTCCGTTCCGCGCGGTTCCTCCGCGCCCGCCGAGAGTTCGGGCGTCCCGGTCAACAACCCCCGAAGCCCGGTCAGCGGTTCGCCGACCCGGACGCCGTTGGTCGTGATCTGGAACTCCCGGAGCGTCCGCTCGAAGTCGCTGGTCCGCTTTTTGAGGACACCGACGGCCTTGCGCATCTCACCGTCGACTTCGAGGTGGCGCAGGAAAAGGATGTTGTCGGCCAGGTAGCTCACGCCGGTTTCGGTCGCCTCGAACTCGCCGGTCACGCTCGCGGTTTCGTCGACCAGGATGACGGTCACGCCCACGTTCTTCAGGTAGCGACAGAGTCGGTGGAGTTTGCGCACCACCTCGCCGCGCTCGTGGTTGCGCAGCGAGAGCCGGTAGCCGTCGATGCCGTCTATCATCACGATTCGAGCGGGAGGCGACCGCCACCGTACGAGCTCCACCGTGCGGCGGTGCGGTCCCGCCGCGCAACTATTTCGTCGCGCGACGGGAGGGTCGCGCGAGGTAGGCCCAGACCGTTCGAACGGTCTGGGCCTGCCTCGCGATTTCCGGCCGGTCAGCGCTCTCGGACGGTGACGCCGGAGAACTCGAAGCGAGCGCCGGTTCCGTCGGCGCCGGACGTCCGGGCGGTCGACCGCCCGAGGCGCACGTTCCACCCGTGGGTGTCGGCGACGTCGGCGACGATGGCGAGGCCGAACCCCGTCCCCTCCTCGGCGGTCGTGAAGCCGTGGTCGAAGATGCGCCCGCGGTCGTCTTCGCGGACGCCCGGCCCGTCGTCTTCGACGTAGAAGCCGGCCGGCGGCGACTCGACCGAGTCGCCGCCGGCCGAGTCGCCGAGCGGGCCCACCTCGACCGTCGCGTCGGGACCGCCGTGTTGGACCGCGTTCCGAAACAGGTTCTCCAGCAACTGGCGCAGGCGTGGTTCGTCGGCCTCGACCGCGAAGTCGGTCCGGCAGTCCAGCGTCGCCGACCCCGTGTCGACGGTCGACCACGCCTCCTCGGCGACCGCACGGAGGTCGACCGCGTCGGGGTCCTCGACGACCGACCCGTACCGGGCGAGTTCGAGGAGGTTCTCGACCAGCGCGTCCATCCGGTCGAGCGCCCGGCGTAGCGGCGCGACGTGCGGGCTCTCCGTCCCCTCGGCGAGCATCTCGAAGCGACCCTGGGCGACGTTCAGCGGGTTGCGCAGATCGTGGGAAACCACGCTGGCGAACTCCTCCAGGCGTTCGTTCTGGCGTGCCAGCGTCCGCTCGCGTTCCTTCTGCTCGGTGATGTCGACGTAGACGGCGAACGCCTCGGTGTCGCCCTCCTGGACCGGCGCGGTGTGTAACAGGAAGTCCCGACCGCCGTCGCGGGTGGTTCGGTGGACCTCGACGCCTTCGATTCGTTCGCCCACCGTCACCCGGCGGTTGATCGACCGGCCCACGTCGCGGCGGTCGTCGGGCAGGATGAAGTCGTCGACCGACTCGCCGACGATCTCGTCCGCGCTCCAGCCGAACACCTCCTCGAACGCGGGGTTGACCGACGCCCCGATGGGGTCGTCGCCCCGGAGGTCGTACCGGACTGCCGCGTTCGGGAGGTTCTCGAACAGCGCGGCGAACCGGTCGCGCTCGGCGCGCAACTCGCGCTCCGACTCGACGCGGCTCAGCGCCTCGGCGAGGTGGGTGGTGAGCAACTCGGCCAGTTCCCGGTCGTCGGCGTCGAACGCGTCCGGTTCGTCCGACACCGCCTGGAACACGCCGGACGCGCCGAACGGAACCGTCAGCGCCGAGCGGTAGCCGGTTTCGGCGGGCACCAGGTCGGTGGCGCGCACGTCACGGACGACGACGCTCTCGCCGGTGCGGTACGCCCGCGCCGCGAGGTTGCGCTCGGCGTCGACGCTCGTGGTGGCGTAGTAGCCGTCGGTCGGCACGCCCTTCGAGACGGCCTGCGGGACGAGTTCGCCGTCCACCACCTCGTCGACCGCACAGAGGTCGAACGCGAGTATCTCTTCGGCCGCCTCCACCGCGAGGTCGTAGACGTCCTGGGCGGTCGCGCAGGCGACCGCGCGGGTGGCGACCTCGTGGAGCGCCTGGATCTTCCGTTTCGTCTCGCGCAGTTCCATCTGCGCTCGCTTGCGCTCGCTCACGTCCCGGAAGTACACCGACAGGCCGTCCTCGGAGGGGTACACCCGGACCTCCAGCCAGGTGTCGTCCTGTAACACCGACTCGCACTCGACGGTCACCGGCCGCTGGCTGTCGAAGGCGCGCTCGAACGACTCGTAGAACGTCTCGGCCTTCCGGTCGCCGAACACCGACCGGATGTCCCGGCCGACGAGTTCGCGCCTGTCGTAGTCGGTGAACGCCGCGGCCTGGCGGTTGACGTACGTTATCTCCCAGTCCTCGTCGAGCGCGTAGAAGGCGTCGGTGATGCGCTCGAAGATTCGACGGACCTGTTCGTTGGCCTCGGCGGCCTCCCGCTCGGCGCGGTGTTGGGCGACCGCGTTCTCGACGCGGTTGGCGAGCACCTCGTACTGGTCGGTGCCCGTCCCTTTCTGGAGGTAGTCGGTGACGCCCGCCGAGATGGCTTCGCTGGCGATCTCCTCGCTGCCCTTGCCCGTGAACAGCACGAACGGGAGGTCGGGTTCGACGTCCCGCACCGCGTCGAGAAACTCGAGACCGTTCGTCCGGGGCATGTCGTAGTCGCTCACCACGCAGTCGATTCGCTCGTCGCCGGTCACCCGGTCGAGTGCGTTCGAAGGAACGGTCTCGTAGACGGGTTCGATGTCGTCGGCGACTCGACGGAGGTACGTCGCCGTGAGTTCTGCGACCGACTCGTCGTCGTCGACCAGCAGAGCGCGGATGCGGTTCCCCATTACGCGAGACGTTACCAATTATTATATAAAAAATCTCAGGAACTTTACGCCCCAATAGGTCGGGGAATATTGTCTCGTGGCCGAATCGCCGGATTCGAGTCGAATCCGTCGGACTCCGTCGAATCGTAACGATTGCGATGGAACTCCGAGGAGAACGTCCGTCCCGATAGAACACCGCCGAACCGCTAAAACCGCGTCCGAATCGGGAAGTCACGCCCGAACCGCAGCCACGCTCGACCCGCGAACCACGCCCGAACCGCTGAGGACGCCTACGTGTTGACCGTCTCGATGCGGTCGCTGACCAGAAGTTGGCCCTGGGCCGTCAGCGAGAGGCCGCGCTCGCCCTCGTCGACGAGCCCCTTGTCGTGGAGGTCGTTCAACAGCATCGTCACGCGACTGGAGTCGACCCCCAGCATCCCCGCGAGGTTGGCGCTCGTCCCGCCGGAGTAGATGGCGACCAGCGCCTCCATCTCCTCCTCGGAGGCGTCGACGTCCTCGACCGACTGGGCGAGTTCGGTGTATTCGAGACGGAGGTAGCGCCCGAGGAGGTTGAGCCGTCGCTCGGTGTCGACGCCGAACTCCGAGGTCATCGTCTGGCCCTCTGCGGAGTGACGTATCGAAACCACCGGGCCGACTTCCCGGTTCTCCTTCTGGAAGTAGGTGACGTTGGCTAGCTCGACGGTGATGGTTTCGCCGGGCGCGCGGAACGCCACGGCCCCGGGTTCGACGCGGAGTTTCGCCGACCGGAACGACTGGTCGGTCACGCGACCGCCGACTCGCGCGGGGTGTCTGACCTTCGTGGGCGTGCCGTTGAGTTGGGCCTTGAACAGCACCGTCTTGAAGCGGCTGACCTCCTCGCTGCCGGCCTCGACGACCGCCACCCGCCGCCGGTCGCCGTCTTCGTAGGCGATGGTGACGGTGTCCTGGAAGAACCCTTCGAGTTCTCCGGGGACGTGTCCGACCGTGATGTCGAACACCGACGAGAGCGGGACGGTCGTCTTCTCGGAACCGGTCGCGAGGACGAGGCGTTTCTGACTGAGCACGATTCGACCGTCTACGGGTTCGGGGTCCGCGAACGAGTCGAGGCTGAATCGCGCCGTGAAGTCGGCGATGACCTTTTCGGACATGGTTACTGCGGGAACCGCGACGCTGACGTCAGCGCGCATCCCCGTCTTTCCAATGTCATTCTCGGAGGGTGTAAATATTTTTTCGGTCCTGAGAGGTCAACGCCCCGAGAACTGTCGCCGCGACGCGCGACCGGCTTCGCTCGTCGGCCGCGAGTGGAGTCCGGTCGCGCGTCGTCGCTCGGGGCCGCCGAGCCACGAAGCCTAACTGTTTCACTCACGTCGATTCCCACGGATGTCGACGGAATCCCCCGGAGCGGCGATGGACCGACGGACCACGCTGAAGGCCATCGCCGGATTCGCCGTGGCCGGCCTCCTGCTGTACTTCTTCGGTCGGGTCATCGGCTGGTCGGAGATACTCCGGACGCTCGGGAACGCGGACTACCGGTGGTTGGCCGTCGCCTGCGCCTCGACGGTCGTCTCGCTCGTCGTCTGGTCGAAGTCGTGGGACGTGATCCTCTCGGCCGTCGACGTCGAGGTGCCGTTCCGCAAGATCGTCGTCACGTACTTCGCCGCGACGTTCGCCGACTACGCGACCCCCTTCGGCAAGGCCGGCGGCGGGCCGTTCATCGCCTACGTGCTGGCGGCCGACACCGAGGCGAACTATCAGGACAGCCTCGCGAGCGTCGTGACGGCCGACCTGCTCAACCTCCTGCCGTTCTTCACGTTCGCGGGACTCGGCACCGTCGCGTTGCTCGTCCAGGGCGAGATTCCGCGCCAGGCCGAACTGCTCGTGGGCGGACTCGGCGCGCTCGCCATCCTGCTTCCGCTGGCCATCTACGGCGGGTGGAAGAAGCGAGGGTTCGTCGAGCGACTCGTCGTGAAGGTGTTGAGTCCCGTCGAACGACGCACCGACCGCGTGGACGCCGAGAGCGTCCGCCAACGCATCGACGAGTTCTACGAGGTGGTCGACCGCATCGCCGCCAACCGCGAGCGACTCGTCGAGACGCTCGCGTTCGCCTACGTCGGCTGGCTGTTCTTCGCGGTACCGCTGTACTTCGCGGGGCTGACGCTCGGTCGGCCCATCGACCCGGTGCTCGTGCTGTTCGTCGTCCCGGCGAGTTCGCTCGCCGGCGTCGTCCCCACGCCGGGCGGCGTCGGCGGCGTCGAGTTCGCGCTCGTCGGACTGCTGGTCGCGCTGACGAGCATCGGGCCGGGACTCGCCGCCAGCATCGCGCTGGTGTACCGACTGGCGAGTTACTGGTTCACGCTGGCCGTGGGCGGACTCGCGGCGTTCTACGTCATCCACCGGACCTAGGGCGTTTTCCGGTGAAACTCGCTAGTTCAAACGGCGAAGATTACCTTGAATAGTCCACTCGCGCGCGACGAACCGCCGAAATAACTGGAAAGACGACCGCCTCGAAAGCCCCCGCCCGCTCGCGGTCGCTGTGGGACACATCCGACTCGCGCCTGCGGCGCTCGTCAGATAGGGGTCCCACAGACGACCAAGCGATGCGCGAGCGGGCGGCCCCTTTCAGTCCCGCCCTGTCGGTAAGTCAGCCGGGCGCCTCCGGGGGGTTCGATTCGCCGAGCGCTTCCGGTTCTCGGCGCAATCGAGCGCACTCGGCGAAAAACCGACCATCGCGTCCGAACACCGCCGTCACGGGGCCTACACGTTCAGGAACGAGGCGACCACGATGCGGGTGAACACCGCGATGGCGCTCGAAATCCACGTCAGCAACACGAAGTGGAGGTAGGTGTTGACCTTGTGGCCCCCGTCGGCGATGCGGACCATCAGCGAGGAGAGCACGGCGTTGAGCAGGATGATGATTATCAGCAGGTACTCGATGGTCTGGATGTCGTAGACCTCGGTGTGGATGATGGTCCCGGCGTTGAACTGCCCGCTGTCGAGGCCCACCGACATGCCGGCCAGCACGTCGACGATTTCGAGGCCGATGAAGAACGCGAACGTCGAGGCGGCGGTGATACCGTAGAGGACGCCGATGAGCGTCACCGTCGACTGGGCGCGGCGCTCGCGGAGTTGGTTGACCTCGTTCATGTTGGCGGAGATGAGTTCGCCCAGTTTCTTCGGGTCGCCACCCATCTGACGACCGATGAGGTACATCTCGCTGAACTTCTGGATGAGGTAGGACCGCGAATCGGCGGTGAAGTGTCGCCACGCCGCCCGGGCCTCGATTCGCATGTTCAGCCGCTTATAGAGGTCGGTGACGTTCGGCGTGAGCGCGCCGAAGTCCTTGCCGCGCAGGGACTCGAGTACCTTGGTCGTGGTGCTCTGTTTGGCGCTCTCGGTCGCACCGAGCGCCCGGATGAAGTTCGTGAACTCGTCGTCGCGCTCTTTGATCTGTTCCTCCTCGCCGCGGATGGCGATGGCAGGGATCAACAGCGGCGTCGTCGGAATGGCCGCGTAGAACGGCAGCGGTATCGAGTCGGGGTCGATGGGCGTCTTGCCCATCAGAACGAGCAGGCACGCGAGCATCGTGGCGAAACTCAGCAGGACGCCGACCGCGACGGTGATGCGGATGCGCCACTCGATGGCGGTCGTCTGCTCGGGCGGGTGGTACCAGAGGGGGTCGTACGGCGCCGTCTGGCGAATCATCATGATGAACCCTGTCTGGACGAACGCGAACATCACGACGACTGCGCTCACCGTCATCGTGGGGTTCGTCCCCGTGAGGATGGGCAGGACCGTCGCGAACACGAGCGCGAACGTCGAGGACAGCACCATCGAGAGGTAGAGGTCCTTCATCACTTCGAGGTTCTCCAGCGACCCCTCGTAGATGGTGACGTAGTTCTGGATGACCGCGCCCTGCTCGCTCAGCAGGAAGTCCTCTATCTCCTGGCCGGCGTTGATGGTGTATGCCAGTCGGTCGAGGAAGTCGGCGAACGGCTTGCTCGGCGACTTATTCGCCCGAATTCGCAGGGCGTCGTCGAGGCTCTGGTTCCAGGTGTCGACGAGTTGGACGATGCGGCGCATCTCCTCGGCGAGCGCCTTGTACTCCTCTTCCTCTCCGAGCGTCCGGAACACCTCGATGCGGTCGATGTTCGCGGTCGAGAGGATGGTCATGTGGGTGATGAACAGGTGCAGGCGGTCCTCTATCTCCTTGCGCTTCTGGTCGCGCAGGAGCTTCGGGTAGATGACGGCGACGGTCAACCCCAACAGCCCCAACAGCGGGACCGGCAGCGAGACGAGCAGGTCCATCTCCGAGAGGAAGAGGACGTAGGTAGCGACGCTGACGAAGAAGA
The DNA here is from genome assembly GCF_024138165.1 of Halorussus vallis. NCBI lineage: Archaea > Methanobacteriati > Methanobacteriota > Halobacteria > Halobacteriales > Haladaptataceae > Halorussus > Halorussus vallis. The sequence goes on from NZ_CP100000.1 coordinate 852,116, forward strand.
AGACGATGGCGGGAACGACGACCAGCGTGAGATACCGGGCGACCGGCGTCTCCATGTGCTGGTAGGACTCGACCGTCGAGGAGGCGAAGCCCTGGACTAGGTCCGAAACGTCCTTCCCCGGACTCTCCTCGGCGGTTTGTTCTTCGGTCGCCATCGTCAGTTAGCCTCGTCGCCGAACCGCGGTTCGACGCGTGTTCGCGGGATTTACGTCCCACCTTCTTAAATCTTGCAAGGCGAAAATTACCCGATTCGTCGGCGCTCCGTCGCCGCCGGAGAACGGCGACCCGGCCTCGCCCGCACAGGGTTGGACGCGAGCCCACCCCTGAAGTGCGCTCGCGCGGTCGTCGGCGTGCAAAACCTCCTCAGATGGAGCGGTGGATGTCGAACGGCAGGCCGTCGACGCCGTCGCGCTGGAACGAGGTGATCGCCTCGTTGACTTCGTGGTAGCCCAGCACGTTCTCCCCGATCATCCGCTCCATTATCTCGGCGCGGAAGTCGAGTTCGTTGTAGATGTCCCGCGTGTTCTCGTAGCCCAGCAGGGTCGCGATCTGCTCTTCGAGCACGTAGGAGTTGTTCATCCCCTGGAAGACGATCTCGTCCTCGACGGGGTCCCAGTAGAACGCCTGCCGGGTGACGACGCCGCCCATCTCCTTCGAGTAGCCCTCGATCTCCTGGACCGAGGTCACCCGCCGGAGCACGTCGTCGCCCTGCTTGACCCGGTTCTGGAACAGCGCCACGTCGGCGTTGTCCATGAACGTCTCGGGGATGTTGATGGGGTCGCCGGTGAACCGCTGGATCATCGAGACGATGTCGCTCGCGTGGAACGTCAGCATCACGGGGTGGCCGGTCTGGGCCGCCTGGAACGCCATCCGACCCTCTTCACCACGAACCTCACCCACGATGATGTAGTCGGGGCGCGAACGTAGCGCGGCCGCGACCAGGTCGAACATGTCGACGTCCGAGGAGTCCTCGCCGCCGCCCTCCCGAGTGAGGAGTTGTTGCCACGTGTCGTGGGGCGGCAGCACCTCGGCGGTGTCCTCCGCGGTGTAGATTTTGGCGTCCCGGGGGATGAACGACATGATACAGTTCAGCGTCGTGGTCTTGCCGGACGCCGTCTCCCCGACGACGAACACCGTCTGTTCGTTCTCCAGGCAGAGCCAGAGGTACGCCGCAAGCTTCGGCGATAGCGTGCCCCACTTGGTAATCTGGGCCACCGACAGCGGCGTCCCCTCGCCCTGACGGATGGTGAGGCTCGGCCCCTTCAGGCTCACGTCGTCGGAGTAGATGATGTTGATACGCGACCCGTCGGGCAGCGTCGAGTCGACGATGGGGTCGGAGTCGCTCACGGGGTCACCGATTCGCTCGCCCATGTTGCGAAGCCAGTTGTCGAACCGGGAGTTCGTCTCGAAGTCGACGCTCGTCCCGAGCATGCCGTACGTGCCGTGGTCGACGTACGTCTCGTGGGGACCGATGACGTGAATGTCCTCGTTCGCCGGGTCGCGCATGATGGGTTCGAGCGGTCCGAAGCCGACGATGTCGCGGTTCAGCCGGTACCGGATGTTCTCGTAGGTCTGTTCGGACACCTCGTAGGTGCCGATGTTCGTGACGTCCTTGACGACCCGGACGATGTCCTCGGTCGAGAACGTCCGGATGCCCTTCTTGAAATCGTTGTAGGAGACGTCCTTGAGCCACTGGACCAACTGCTGGGGCGAGAGGTTCTGGAGCCCTTTCTTTCCGGCGGGGTTGTTCCCGTCGTTGATGAGCACCGTGTCGTCGAGCAGTTCCTCGATGCGGTCGTCGTACTCCGACTCGTTCGTCGGCGCCGGCTTGAGGACGCTCTTTTCGAGAATCTGGCTCCGGACCTTGCCGAACAGTTCCTGTTCGGTGCCCGAGAGCTCGGGTTCGACCGCGTAGTACTCGGTGTCCTGACCCACATCGCCGTAGACGTGACAGTAGATGGGACCGCCCACCGGGTAGATGACGTTGGGCTTGTCGGCCTCCCATTCGCCGCTGGGTTCGTCGATGAGGCGGGGGAACTCCCCGGTGAACTGTTTGAATCGCTTCAGATAGTCCCGCAGGTGCGGCCGCCGCATGGCCACCTCCCGAAGGTCGTCTTGAATCTGAGCGGTCCCGTGTTCTGTCATGGTGGATGTCCGTTAGGCGACGCTACGGCTCTCGATGACGATACCGGCGTCGGCGCGGACGGAGTACCCGATAGTGTCGCCGACCTGCTCGCCCATCCCGGCGAACCGCTTGACGGAGATGTTGCGGCGAACGTCGTTGCCGACCTCGACCATCTGGAGTTCCATGAACACGTCGGCGATGGCCCGGAACGGGCCGATGGCCTCCTCGTCGACCGTCGAGGGGTCGACCGTGAGCACGATGACCTGGCCCTGCGAGACGAGGTCGCGGAAGAACGAGATGATCTCCAGGGCGGCCTGACGCTCCTCGTTCTGCCGGATGAGCGCCTCGAACATGGGGTCGTTTCGCAGGATGGCGTCGAAGGTGTCGATGATGATGGCGTCGGCCTGCCACATCACCTCGGCGTTCATCAGCCGGTTGAGCAGTTCCTTGCGGTTGCCCTCCTCCTCGGGGTCGTTGGGCGCGGTCAGCCGACCGCCGCCGGTGTCCACGTCGGCGTGGAGGAACAGTAAGTTCTCGTTCAACAGGTGGTCCTCGACGCCGTACGACAGCGAGTGCATCTGGTCGATGAAGCCGCCGATCGTCAGTTCGGTCGACAGCAGCGTGACCGAGTGGCCGGTTTCGCAGAGGCCGTAGCTGAATCGCTGGCTCATCGCCGACTTTCCGGCACCGTAGTCGCCCTCGATGAGGACGATGGAACCGCGGGGGATGCCGCCGCCCAGTTCGTTGTTGAGCCGGTCGTGGTCTTCGAGGCCGAGCGAGTAGAGGTTGTCGTGAGTCATGTTCTGAACCTGAGTATCTCCTGGTCTTCGTTCACCTGCACCGCAACGCGGTAGTCCTGGTTGGAATCGAGAGTCCCACCGTATTCGATGGTGATTCGAGCGACGTTGCCGACGGTCCACGCCGTGCCGTCGACTACTTCTATCTGCACGTTCGCCTGATACTGCCCGTTCACGAGCACGTCTATCTGGTCTGGCGCCGCTTCCAGGTCGCGCGACCCGGTATTCTTGACCAGCACGGTGATCGTGTCACTACCATCGTAAACCGCGCCGCTTCCGGGGTCGCTGATTATCGAAATGTCGGTACGAACGTCCCCGCTGATGTCGACGCTTCGCTCCCCCAACGCGGAGGAGAGTCGCTGGACCCCCTGCGTGAACGTCCCGGCGACGCTGGCCGCGATGAGGAGGCTGGCGATGAACAGGATGAGGTGGGAGGTCGAGACGCTCGCCATTTACTGCACCTCCGCCGACGCGGCAACGCCGTTCTCCGTCACGACCTTCACGCGCGAGGGTTCCCAATCGAGCGTGATGGTAAAGCGGAGGGTTTCGCCGGGGAGCCAGAGGTTGGTCTCTGCATTTCCACCGACAGTGAGCGGGTCCATCTTATCATGACCGGTGTAATTTCCATCTATAAGTATGTCGGTGTCATCGACCGACAGCGTCGTGGACCCGGTGTTGTTGACTTTCACGCTTAGAGTCTTAGAGTCCGATCCAGTGTTCGCGCTCGCGATGCTGATTGCCGTGTTCTGCGTAGTCAGCGCCTTGTCGGTGGTGTCCTCGTAGGCGGCGCCGACCATCTCGGCGCCGTTGTTCGCCGCCGTGTACGCAATGCCGAAGCAGGCGAATATCCCGAGGAACAGGATCACCGTCGCACCGCTAACGCTGAATCCCATCGCGCCCACCTCGGATCTGCGCGCAGTGTTCGACGATCTTCCGCTGGACGGCGTCGCCGGTCAGCTGGCTCAGGAAGGTGAGACTCTGGATGTGGTCGTCGATTTCGAGCGTCGCGGGTCCCGTCTCCTCGGCGTCGACCTCGTCCACGTCGGCGAACCCGCTCACGAACGCCAGCAGTTCCTCCTCGACCGAGTCGCTGATCCACCCGATGTCGCCGTAGTAGGTGATGGTCCGCACGGCGTCGTCGGCGCCGAACTCCGTGACCAAGAACTCCAGCCACTCCATCACGACGAGGTCCGAGACGTAGCCGCTCGGGAGCGCCACGAGGTACGGCTTGCTGTCCAGCCCCGAGGAGTTCGACTGCACGGGGGTCGCGGCTTCGGCCTCCGCGGGCTGTTCGAACTCGAACTCGCCGTCGTCGGGTTCGTCGTCCACCGCGACCGGGTCGGAGTCGATGTCCAGGTCGTCGTCGAGGTCGTCGTCCGGAGAGGCGTCACCCTCCCCGTCGGCCCAGTCGGCTTCGCCGGACTCGTACTCCTCCTTGAGTTCCTGGAACGTCGAGCCACCGGCCTGACCGCCGCCGGCGTCCTCGCCGTCGTCGGCCTCCGCGTCCAGGTCGTCCAGTTCCTCGTCTGGGCTGTCGAAGCCGAGGTCGTCTCCCGCGTCCATCTCGTCGAAGTCGTCGTCCTCGAGATCGTCGTCCTCGTCGAAGTCGTCGTCGAAGAAGCTCTCGGCTTCGGCGTTGGCGACGTCCGAGTCGAGGTCGCCGTCGTCTTCCTCCTCGGCGTCGCCGTCGAACAGCCCGAAGCTTCCACCGTCTCCGCCGAGGGCCCCGCCGCCGCCGAACTCGCCGCCCTGTACGTCGTCGACGAAGGGGTTGACGCCGCGGGTGACCATCTCGTAGATCTCCAACAGCTTCCGGACGTTCTCCTCCGTGTCGTCGACCTTCGAACTGATCTGTTCGTTCTCGCTCCTGACCGTCCCGACCGTCGAGGAGATCTCGGCGACCTCGTTTTCGAGGTCGTCGATGCGGTTCTCGAGTTCCTGGGTCGGGCCGCCACCGCCGCCCATGGCGAACTCGTCGTCGCCGCCGTCGGCCCAGTCGTCCATGCCGCCGTCCATGCCGCCACCCATGCCGTCGTCCATGCCGCCGAAGTCGTCCATCCCGTCGTCGATACCGTCGTCCATTCCGTCGCCCATACCGTCTCCGAACAGGTCGTCATCACTACCGCCGCCATCGGCGTCGGCGCTCTCACCTTCTTCCTCGTCCATGAAATCCATGATACCCATCGCGACCATCCCCGTTCCAAAGAGGTGAACGAACTGGTCGCTGAGACCGATAAGTTTCATTACCGACAACAGCGAACTTCCGCCACATTAATCTTCCCCCTGAGTTATCAGCTCTGATACTCCGCGTCTGACGGAGACATTCGGGGCGTAGAGGCCCCGTAAAGCTCGTTCTCACCGCCACCTATCGACTATCAGATGCTGTCCGTTTTCCTGTATATTCGGAGCCGACGGTCGACCGAGTCGAACGACGACTTCAGTTGGTCGGGGAGCGTCTCGGTCTTCCCGATGACGAGGTATCCCCCGTCGCGGAGCGAGCGGGTGACCGTCTGGAGGATGGGCTGTTTGTGTTCGGTGTCGATGTAGATGAAGAGGTTGCGACAGACGACGAGGTCGAAGTTCGACTTGGGCTCGCCGCTGATGAGGTCGTGGCGCTGGAACGTCACCAGGTCCTTCACGCGGTCGGCGACCGCGAAGCGGTCGCCCTCGCGCTCGATGAACCGGTCGTACTCCGACAGCGGCGCGAGCTGTTCGCCGACGTCGGTCGTCCGCGTACTCTCGTAGACGCCCTGGCGCGCGGCCGCGAGTATCTCCCGGTCGATGTCGGTCGCGGTGATTTCGATCCGGTCGGCGTCGATTTCGGGGTCGTCGAGCGCCAGCATCGCCATCGAGTACGGTTCGCGGCCGTCCGAACACGCCGCGCTCCAGAGCCGAATCCGCTCGTGACGACCGCTCTCATCGGAGAGCGCGCGAAGCACCGACCGCACCTCCTCCCAGACCTTCGGATTCCGGAAGAAGCTGGTGACGTTGACCGAGAACGCGTCGAGCAACGCCTCCTGCTCGTCGTGGTCCTCGGTCAACAGGTCGTGGTACGCCGCATAGTCCTCCGTGCCCGCGCGCCGCATCCGAGAGGAGATGCGCCGGTCGAGGTAGGAGTCGTCGTAGTAGCTGGTGACGAACCCCAGTTCCGCCTCGACGTACCGGACCAGTCGGTCGAAGGCGTCGGATTCGAGGCTCACAGTTCCACCACTCCCTCGTGAGCGCTCGTGACCGTGAGCGTCCACGCGCTCGGGTTCAGCACCAGCGACCGGCCGTGACTGCCGCCGACGTCCTCGGCGACGATCGGCACGTCGCCGTCTTCGAGCGCCTCGCGGGTGCGCTCGACGTTGCGCTCGCCGACCGCCTCGCCGACGCCCGAGAAGTCGAGCATCTGGCTCCCGCCGGCGAGCTTGGCCTCGAAGCGGGCTGGATGTCCGCCGGCTTCCTCGACGGCGTCGAGCAGTCGGGCGACGCCGGTCGGCACCGACTTCGCCGGTTTGGTCGGCGGTTCGGACCCCGACTCGACCGGGAGCATGACGTGGGCCAGTCCGGCGATCTTCGCCGGCGGGTCGGCCACGGCGATGCCGACGCAGGAGCCGAGTCCGCTGGTCGTCACGAGCGTGTCGCCGGCGGCGACCGCCAACTCCGCGACGCCGACCTTGACCCGGTCGGCGGCCGCGACCGATTGGTGTTCGGCGGTCATGGTTCGAGCCGCCCCGCGTTCGTCTTTCGCTCGGCGGTCGCGCCGGCTTCCAGATCGCCCAACAGCGACGAGAGTTCGCCCTGCTCGGGCAGGGCGTACACCCCGCAGTCGAACTCGCGGTCGGCCGCCCGGAGGGTGGCGTCGAACAGGAACGCGAACTCCTGTCGCTGGCCGAGGCGCGCGACCACGGAGTCGGCGACGGCCGACCCCATGTCGTGGACGAACTGCGGCGGGGAGATGTCGATGGTGGTGTCGAGCACGTTGGCCCACCCGTCGACGAAACTGCTGGTCATCACGTTGCCGATCTCCTGCATCGCGCTGCGCTCGACCCCCTCGAACGAGCAGACCTCGTCGGTGCCGGGGACCAGCGCCGCGACGACTTCGCGCGCGGAGGGCTCGTCGAACAGGATGAGTATGTAGCCACCGAGCGTCTCCTCGAAGGCGAGGACGACCCCGACGCACTGCCTGTCGGAGAGCTGTCGAGGGACGTTCTCGACCGGGACGAAGTCGAGCGTGGTGACCTCCACCTCGGTTTCGATTCCGGTCATCATGGTGACGGATTCGGAGGCGGTCGCCGCGCCGGACCGGGCCATCTCCCGAAGCGTCCGGAGTTTCTCGACGGGGACGGCGTCGCCGTCGGCCAGAATAGTCTCCATCGACTCGGCCTCGGGGAACATGTGAAACGCCACGTCCAGTTCCTCGCCGACCGCGCCGACGCGGCTCTCGAAGACCAGCGCCCGGTCGGGGTCGAATCCGGCGGCGTCGGCGAGTTCCTCCGGCGACCCCTCGACGTACTCGGGCGGAGAGATGTCGACGGTCGTCTCGAGTCGGTCGGCCCAGGCGTCGATGAACCCGCTGGTGACGACGTTGCCGACCTCGCAGATGGCGCTCTCGGAGAACTCCGCGCCGGCCAACAGCGCTTCGAGGAGCGTCTCGACGCTGTCGTGGCTGAACGAGAGCAACGACCCGCCGGAGATGCCGTCCTCGAAGTCGATGGCGACGCCGACTCGCTCGGCGTCGCGACCCGCGCGGTCGCCGCCGAACGCCCGGTCGCCCTCGGCAACTAACGGGTCGTTGCAGGCCAGCGAAACCTTCGTCACGTCCACGGCCGTCTCGATGCCCGTCATGCCGGTGAGGTTCGCGGCGGCGCGTTCGGCGCCCTCCTGGGCCGTCCGGTTGAACGTTCCGAGCGATTCGATGTTGACGTTCATGCCCTCATATCTCTATCCGCTGCATCAGTTGGACGAGTTCGGCCAGTTCCGGGAAGGTGTACACCTTCACCGCGACGTCGGCGTCGCGGGCGTGGACCTGCGAGTCGAACACGAGCGCCATGTCGTCGGGTCGCGACCCGACGAGGCTCCCGACCATCCGCGACCCCGCGCCGTAGGTGAACTTCGGCGTCGAGATGTCAATGGTGGTGTCGAGCACGTTGGCCCACCCGTCGATGAACCCGCTGGTCATGATATTGCCGATCTCCTGGACCGCCGAGCGCTCCATGTCAGAGAACCCCTTCGAGGACGACGACTCGCCGCCCAGCATGCCGGACGCGAGGTTCTTCGCGCTCTTGGCGCTGAACAGAAAGAGGATGTAGCCGTGGGGCGGTTCGACCAGTTCGATGTGGATGCCGACCTGCTTCTCGTGGCCGACGTGGGTCTTGATGTCCTCTATCGCGAGGAAGTTGATCTTCGTTATCTCCATCTCCGTCTCCATCCCCGTCATCTGGTTGAGGTGGGCCGCGACCGTGTTCGCGCCCTCCTTGGCCATCTGGTTGAAGAGATTCAGCTTCCGAATGTCGACTTTCAAATCCGTAGTTTCTCCTTGGCTCATAGCGTCTCAACGTCCAGTATCGTCACGACGTCTCCCTCGCCCAGCACCGCCGCGCCCGAGAGCCCTGGAATCCCCGAGAGGATACCCTCGAACGGCTTGACGACGACCTCCTCCTGTCGGCTCACCGCGTCGCAGTGGATGGCGACCTGGCGCTCGGACTCCTTGACCCGGACGAGCATCCCGTCGCCGTTCCGGGTTTCGCCGGGGACCCCCAGCGCATCGCCGAGTCGGATGAGCGGGTAGACCGTGTCGTCGTGGGTGATGACCTCCTCGCCTTCGACGGTCTTGACCGACTCCATCCGGCGAATCTCGTCGACGTTCTTGATGGGGATGCCGTACTCCTCGTCGCCCGACTGGACGAACAGCACCTTCACGATGGCGACGGTCACCGGCAGCGAGAGGCTGATGGTCGTGCCCTCGCCGGGTTCGCTGTCGACCTCGATGGCGCCGTCGAGTCGCGAGACGGTGTCCTGGACGACGTCCATGCCGACGCCCCGACCGCTCACGTCGGTGATCTCCTCAGTGGTCGAGAAGCCCGCGTGGAAGATGAGCATCTGGGCCTCCTCGTCCTCGAGTTCGTCGGCCTCCTCGCGGCTCATGATTCCCTTCTCGACGGCCTTCGCTCGGATGCCGTCGGGGTCGATGCCGCCGCCGTCGTCCTCGACCTCGATGGTCACGCGGTCGCGGTCGCGGAACCCTCGAAGTCGGACGGTGCCCTCGCGGGGCTTGTCCGCCGCCTCGCGCTCGTCGGGGGACTCGATGCCGTGGTCGACCGCGTTCCGGAGCAGGTGCATCAGCGGGTCGCTGATCTCGTCGAGGATGGTGCGGTCGAGTTCGATGTCGGTGCCCTCCATCTCGAAGTCGATGTCCTTCTCCTGGGAGCGCGCGAGGTCCCGAACCAGCCGCGGGAACTTGTTGACGACCTTCTTCAGCGGCACCAGCCGCATGTCCATCACGGTGTCCTGCAGGCTCGAGGTGATCTTGTCGAGTTCGTCGAGGTGGTCCTCGGCCGAACCCAGTTGGGCCTGCTCGACCGACCGCCGGAGCTTGATTCGGCTGGTCACGAGCTGTTCGACCTGTCCGTGGAGGTCGTCGAGTTGGTCGACGTCGACCCGAACCGACTGAATCTCCTCTATCTTGCCCTCCTTGTCGGAGTCGTCCGAGGGCGACTCGGCGTCGTCGGACGACGACGCCGAGTCGTTCGCGGCGGCTTCCTCGGCAGCGCGTTCGGCGGCAGCGTCGGTCGCAGCCGCGATGTCCTCGGCGGCGACCGGCGAGACGGTCCCCGACTCGATCTTGCCGACCGAGCCGACGACCGCCTCGACCTCGCCCGCGCTCTCGGTGGCAACGAACACGTCGAAGCCGTCGTCGTACTCGCCGTCGTTGACCGCGTCGACGTCGGGGACCGCGCCCAGCAGGTCGAGGTCGTCGCTCAACCCCTGGAGCGCGAACATGCCGTCGACGCCCTTCATCTGGCTGTCGCCCATGTCGACGGCGACGTGGAACACCGCCTCCTCGACGTCGGCGAGTCCGGCGGGGTCTTCGAACTCCGCGAGCGCGGCGGCGACGGCGTCGCCGTCGGCGCTCGCATCCGGGGCTTCGCCCGCGTCAGGGGCCGACGCGTCGACCTCCGAGGCCGCGTCGTCGGCGCCGGCGTCCGGAGCGTCGTCGCTCTCGTCGGACGACCCGGCCGAACCCTCGTCGGCCGACGTCGCGCCGCCCTGCTGGATGACGCCGCGTATCTCGGCGATGGTGGCGTCGTGTTCGGCCGTCGACTCGCCCTCGGCCTCGATCTCGTCGAGCGCGCTGTCGATGCGGTCGACGCCGCCGAACACCAGGTCCATCACTTCGGGGGACACCGCCATCCGGCCCTGCCGAATCTCGTCGAGCAGGTCCTCGATGGCGTGGGCGAGGTCGCTCTCGCTCTGGAACCCCATCGCGCCGAAGTTGCCCTTCAGCGTGTGCGCCGTGCGGAAGATGGAATCCATCGCCGCCTCGTCGCTCGGGTCGTCCTCGAGTTCGAGCAGCGAGTTGTTCAACTCAGTGATGTTCTCTTCGCTCTCTCGTATGAACTCCTGTAAATAGTCCTCCATGGTTGATTATCCGTCCTCGCTGATAGTCGTCAGAATCGCCTTGCTGATCTCGTCGGCCGGCAACACGCGGTCGACGCAGCCGGTTTCGATGGCTCGCGCCGGGATGCCGAACACGGAGCAGGTCTCCTCGTTCTGGGCGAGGGTCGCGCCGTCGACGGCCTTGATGGCCTCGATGCCCGCCGCGCCGTCGCCGCCCATGCCGGTCAGCACGACGCCGGTCAGGGGGTCCGAGATCTTCTCGGCGGCCGTCTCCATCGTCACGTCGATGGCGGGCCGCACCCCGTGCATCGGGTCGTCCTCCGTGAGCCGAAGGCGCAGGCGACCCCGACCGTAGCCGGCGACCGCCAGGTGGTAGCCGCCCTTGGCGACGACGGCCTCGCCGCCGCCGATTCGCATCCCGTCCTCGGCCTCCGAAACCGAGTACTCGCTCCGGCGGTCGAGTCGCGCCGCGAACCGCTCGGTGAAGCCGTCCGGCATGTGCTGGACGACGAGCACCCGGAGGTCGGCCTCGCGGGGGAGGTCGGAGACGACTCGCTCGACAACCCGCGGGCCGCCGGTCGACGCGCCGATGACCACGGTCGGGTTCTCGACGTAGCCGTGGTCGGGTTCGATGGTCCCCGGGGTCGGGTCGGCGTCGGCCGGTTCGGCGACCGACGAGAGGTCGGCGCGGGTCGCCGACCGGACCGTCTCCACCAGCGTCTCCCGGTGGGCCGAAATCTCGGTCGAGACTTCGCCGCCCGGCTTGGCGAGGAAGTCGACCGCGCCCTTCTCCAGCGCCTCGAAGGTGGCCTCCGCCCCGTCCTTCGTGTGGGCGCTCAGCATCACCACGGGCGTGGGGGTCGTCGCCATGATCTCCTCGACGGCCTCGATGCCGTTCATCCGGGGCATCTCGACGTCCATCGTCACCACGTCCGGTTCGTGGTCGGCCACCGCCGCCACGGCCCGTTCGCCGTCGCTGGCCTGCTCGACGACGTCGATGCCGCCGTCGTCCAGAATGTCGGAGATGACCGTCCGCATGAAGTGGGAGTCATCGACGACGACTGCCTTCGTCATGCGGAGATGACGTCGTTGATGGCGTCCATCACGCTGGGTTTCTGGAAGGGCTTCGTGATGTAGCCGTCCGCGCCCGCCTTGATCGCCTTCTTCATCTTCTCTTCCTGCCCGATGCTCGTACACATGATGACGTTCGAGTCGGGGTTGTTGTCCTTGATCTCGGTGGTGGCCTCGATGCCGTCGCGGATCGGCATCACGATGTCCATCATCACGAGGTTCGGCTGGGTCTCGTTGTACATCTCGACGGCCTCCACCCCGTTTTCTGCTTCTCCGGCTATCTCGAACTCCTCTTCGAGAATTTCCCGAAGGAGATTCCGCATAAATTCTGAGTCGTCAACGATTAGTACGTTCTTTGCCATGCGCAGTCACCAATTGGCTGATTTGAAAGGGGGTAAAATAAATGCTCCCCTGCAATTATCACGGCTGATGTTCGCCGATATCTCTCTTCACGGCGGCCGAAACGGCTGATTCGCCGAGGAGCGACGCGGCCGAAAATCCCGGTCGGTACTATTTCAGTTCGCCGATAATCACGTCGACGTCCACCCAGACGACCAGGTCGAGTTCGCCGTCGTCGTCGGGCTTGCGGATGATGCCCCGCGAGACTTGCTCTTCGATGCCGCGGGTGTCGAGGTTCGAGAGGTCGTCGTCGGTGTCGATCTGGTGTTCGGTGTAGGTCGCGACCTCCAGCACCTCGTCGACCCGGATGCCGATCTTCTGCTTGTCGTCGGGGCGGTCCAACACCAGGACGTTCTGCTCTTCGCTCGCGGGCGCCTCGCCGTCGACGCCGAGGAACGTCCGGGGGTTGATGATGGCGGTCGTCTCCCCGCGGAGGTCCATCACGCCGTCGATGGAGTCGGGCGTCCGGGGGATACGGGTCACCTTCTTTATCTCGACGATGCTGTCGACCTCGCCGATGTCGATCGCGCAGTAGTCCTCGCCGAGGCGAAACTCCACGACCTGCCGAGTTTCGACGGTGGCGTCGACGGGCGTCTCGGCGGCGGTCTCGCCCGCGTCGGGGTCCGTCTCCTGTGCCTCCATAATGCTCTCTGCTTGGTACATCGGAGCCCAGTACATAAAACCCGCGCCCCGTCTCTCGCAGGTGATAATCGGCGAAGCGGCACGACGACCGACCGGCCGCCCAGACGCGCAGACGCCCGGACGACCGCCGCCCGTATCGCGGTTCAGACGTCCTCGGGCGGAAACACCATTCCGCGGTCGTCCTGCACGGCGTCGTAGAGGTCGGCGATGGTGTCGTCGGGTCCGAGGTCGTAGGCTTCGAGGATGGCCCGCAGGCACGACAGCGTGTAGCGCACCCGGACGTCGGACTCGGTGAGTAGGATGCCGAGCACGTCCTCGACCGGGGTTTCGGTGGTCAACTGCTGGGCGTACCACCGGAGGAGGCCGTCGAACACCGTCGTCACGTCGTCGGAGAACAGCTGCTGGTGGGCAATCGAATCCTCGGCTTTCGCCGTGACGTGGAAGCCGTACCGGGCGCTCACGCTATCGAGGTCGTCCTCCAGCCATCGCTTAACCGACGCCGAGTCGACGGCCGCGTGCGCGTCGGCTCCGTTCGAACCGGGAGCGCCGGCGTCGCCGCCCGGAGAGCCATCCGAGGAGCCGCCTCCGCCGGCCCCGCCCTCGTTGGTCGCGCTTCCGGCGGATTCGGCGGCGCCCGAACCACCTCCGAGCGCTTCCGGCGAGACGGTAGGACGGTCGTCGGTGCCGATGACGTACCGGCCCTCATCTAGGGGGACGACGTTCTCCTCGTTCTCGATGTCGAGGTCGTCGGGCGAGAGCGGCCGCCGGTCATCGGGGTCCCGACCGTCGTCCGGCGTCGGACACATGGAGGTACGGTACCGACCGTCAATATATAAACCCTCCGTCCGGTCGCCGTTTCGGCCCGCGGTCGTGGCGGCCCGACGGCGACGATAGTGACGGTTACGCGAGTCGGTGGACGACGGCGGGTACCCGAGACGACGAGCGACCGCACCGCGAATCGAGACAGCGCGACCGGACTGGCTCACGGTCGAACGATGGTTGTCGGGCGCAAAAGGAGCGGCACAAGTACTGCGCCGCCCCATTCGGGCGCTCGTCGGGCCGTACGCTCGGCGTAATTCGGGTCGCACCGACAATTCTTGCCGCAGGACCGGTGTTCGTCGAAGATGCCGCCAGACTTTCGACAATCGTTGTAACGGAGATTTATTATCGTCGAAGGCGTCGCGTCGAACGACGAAATGAGCATTCAACGACCGACGACACCGACGCCGGAGTTGCCGAGTAACATACAATCACCGCGCGCGAAACTGGTCTACCTGTACCTGCACACGGCGACGACGGCGTCGATCGACGACCTCCAGGCGGCGCTCAACCTGCAGAAAATCACGCTGTACAGCATCCTTCGAACGCTACGCGAGCGCGAACTCGTGGAGAAGCGGGACGGGCGATTCGCGGTCGTCGAACGGTAGTTACTCTTCGTCTTCCTCTGGGCAGAGCTGTTCGGGCGTGCGCTCGTGGCGGGGTGTCGAGGCGAACTGGGCGATGCGCTCGCGCTCTTCGTCTGACAGAGACATACCCGACCAAACTCGTGGGAGAGGTAAAAAGTCAGCGGCAACTGTCAGCTAAACTTTCGTATTCGACGGTTACCCGAGCAACCGTTTTACGCCTCCCGGCCCTTCCTCGTTTGGGGGAAATATCATGGCAACGGAACCGGACGACGACAAGTATCCGCCCGAATCGGGTCGAAGGCGTTTCGTGAAAGGCGTCGTCGGCAGCGCAGCACTAGTCGGTATCGGGACGGCCGGGGCGGTGAGCGTCAACACCGCGACCTCGCCGACCGGCGCCGGCGGGGGTATCGTCCAGTACTACGGCGTCGAGAACGTCGCGGGGCCGGCCCCGCGCGGGATGCCCCAGATTCCCATCGAGATCGACTCGGAGGGGTATCTGAAGGGCGTCTGGCCCGAGGTGAAGGAGGTCGAAGAGCAGGGACAGACGGTCACGGTCGCGGAGATGAACCTGGGCGGCATCACCTACACGAGCGAGTGGTTCCAGTACTGCGGCGTCCAGACGTATCCCGGCGTCGACCCCGAGGCCGACCAGGACAACTTCTTCCGATACGCCGGGTCGGCGCCCTACGAGTGGCAACAGCAGGAGGTCGAACCGGGAGCGAAGGTTCACGTCGACGACTTCAGCGACTACGAGACGTGGGGTAACGGTATCGGCGTAAGCGGTATCGGCAAGCCCGCGCTCGCGACCTGGCGCTCCCAGGACGTGCCCGCGAGCGGGACGATGCCGGTCCAGATAATCCGGAGTACGAACGTCGAACAGTTGGCCGACCAGGGCGAACAGTGGTTGCAGGCGAGCACGGAGCAGGGGTTCGTCGCTAACCTCGACAAGTGTACACACTTCTGTTGCGTGCCCGCGTTCAAGGCCTACCGCGACAGTGCGAAGTTCGGCGCGGCCAACGAGATCTACTGTCAGTGCCACCAGTCGGTGTACGACCCGTTCAGCATCGTGCAACTGTCGTTCGTGGCGCTCCCTCGCCCCGAGGAGAACTGAGGCGTCGGTCGGTGCGAATCGGGGGACGAGAGCGGGGAGTCGGGGTGCGGTCGCTACCGACGGCATTATTTCCTGCATAAACGTCGAACCGTCGTCACGCCGCCGGAGTTGCGGTTCGTCGGAGCGCCGTCAGGTTACCGTCGGCCCGCGGTAATGCGACAACAAAGACTTTGTACTCACGGTAAGCAATCAAAACCATTGAGACGAAAGCTCTCCGCAGCGGTCGACCGAGTAAGACGACTGTTCGGTTCGACGGCTTCCGGTCCCGACGACGCCACCCTCTCGCGAGAGGACGAAGCCGACGACGGCCCCGACCTCTACGAGTGTTCGGGTTGCGGTTCGGTGTTCATCTCGCGGCCTAACCAGTGCTCTGAGTGCGGGGACGACGACTTCTCGAACGTCGGAAAGTTCAACTGAGCGGCGGTCGACCGCGACGCGTTCGACCGCGCGACGTAAGTCGTTGGAGAGCGTGCCGAGTCGGCGACGCCGGCGGTCACGAGGACGGGCGAACGGAGGGGTTTCGAGTGCGTACCGCGTCTCGGGCGGGCAGGTCGAAGCGGTCGCCGACGACGAAACGAAGGTCACCGTCGACGTCGTTCGGCTTGAAGCGCCGACTCCGAGCGCCTGACCGCGTCAATCAGACATTCATTCGAGGTGAAATCTGTGAACGAGCACTCCCAGCGGGGAGATTACGAACGCAAATCCAATCGCCGGACCGAGAAATACGATCTTGGATAGCTCGTGTGCGACGAAGGCACTCAACCCCAGTTCGTATCTGTACGGAATCGTTGGCCAGTTAAGATACAGACCGAACAGCGGTACTGCGAGAAGGAAAGACAGGAACAGGAGTGCGAACTGTCGTGGAATACGCTCGTACGGGGTGTTCCAAGCGGTTACCCCCATCACGAGTGCCGAACTCGTGCTTATCACCACGAAGCTTCCGACGCCGACGACGAGACCTCCGACAGTAACGACGGTCGAGGGGAGACTAGACTGCAATGCGGCCCACACAGATATAATCGAGATAAAGACTGGCCAGAGAACGACTCCAATTACGTAGCCGTAGGGTGGTTTGAGAAGACGGTGACGTAGCAGAGATTCCAGTCCGGAACCGGAGGTGTCCACCCACTTGTCGAACGTTTCTGTTCTCATACTGTTCGTGATATTTTTGCAACCTATTAAAAGGGTGTGGACGTGGAGAGCGCGATTACCTCGAAAAATCCCAATCTCGTGATTTCGATAGCCCGCGCTACGGTGCTGGGGGTAGTAACTGCAGGAGAGAAACGATTCGTAGAAAGCCAGGGGTGGGATTTGAACCCACGAACCCTCGATTACAAGTCGAGTGCTTGAACCGCCCAAGCTCCCCTGGCGCACCCGGTGGTTCGGGCTACCCCTTTGTGAGCGTATCGCTTTCGACCGGTTTTTCCAACTCGATTCGGTGCGGACGATAGCCCCGTCGCCGGTAGAATCGCCGGGCGGCTTCGTTGTCGGCCATCACTTCGAGCGCGACGATGTCGACGCCGCGGTCGGCGAGCGCCCGCTCGGCGGCCGCGAGCAGCGCCGTTCCGACCCCTCCCCCGCGGCGGTCGGGGTCGACGTGGATGTTCTGGACGACGCCGCGCGTTACGTCCTGGTCGTAGTAGCTCGACTCGACGGTGAACATGACGAAGCCGACGATGGCGTCCCCCGACGGCTCGGACGCCCCGGAGTCGGCCGATTCCTCGTCCCTGGCCACGAGGAGGTCGTCGCCGACGACGCTCCGGGCGAGGGCCGCCCGGACCTGCGAGCGGTTCGCCGCCGCCAGGAGGTGCGAGCCGAACGAGCGCTGGCCCTCGGCGAGTTCGACCCAGCGGTCGGCGAGGGCGTCCACGTCGCGGCTCGTCGCCGGTTCGACCGAAACCATTCAGTTCGTGATTGGTTCGACGGTGGCGGTTCGGAGCACCTCGACCGCCGGCAGGTCGTCGCCCGTGAGCATCCGGAGCGCCGCGCCGCCGCCCGTGCTCACGTGGTCGAAGCCCTCCAGTTCGAACCGCCGGATGGCCGCCGCGGTGTCGCCGCCGCCGACAATGCTGTAGTCGGCGGCCGCGGCGGCGCCGAATATCTCCCGCGTCCCGCGGGCGAACGTCTCGTCTTCGAAGACGCCCGCCGGCCCGTTGAGGACGACCGTTCCGGCTTCCCGGAAGCGTTCGGCGTACCGCTCGATGGTTTCGGACCCGACGTCCATCACGGCCTCCCCTTCGTTCGGCGGGAGTTCGTCGAGGCTCAGTTCGTGGCGCTCGCCGTCACGCTCGACGGCGACGTCGGCGGGCAGGAGGATGCGGTCGCCGTACTCGTCCAACAGGTCGCCGGCGCGGTCGATCTCGCTCTCGTACCCCCGGTCGTAGATGAACTCGGTGCTGGCCTCACCGAGGTCGACGTCGCGGGCCAGCAGGAAGACGTTGGCGACGACGCCGGTCGTCGCAACCCGGTCGGCGAGTCCGCGGTCGAGGACGCTCTCGGCGACCGCCATCGAGTCCGGGACCTTCGCCCCGCCGACGGCGTAGACCCGGGGTTCGGGCGTGCTCTCGATGTCGCCGAGCACGTCGAGTTCGCGCTCCATCACCCGGCCGGCGTAGCCCGGGAGCCGCTCGGGGAAGCCGACGATGGAGGGCTGAGAGCGGTGGGCGGCCGCGAACGCGTCGTTGACGTAGGCGTCGAGGACGGGCGCGAGGCCCTCGACGAGGTGAGTTTCGGCGGCGCGGTCGGGCGGGAACTCCATGTACTCCTCGCTGTAGAATCGGGTGTTCTCCAGTACGACCGCTTCGCCGTCGTCCAGCGCTTCGACCGCGCTGCGGGCGTCGGCCGAGAAGGTGGCGTCGGAGTAGCCGACGGGGGCGTCGAGCAGTTCGTCGAGGCGGTCGGCGTGGGGTCGGAGGGGACCGAACTGGTCGCCGCCGGGGCGACCCTGGTGGGCGAGGACGGCGACCCGGCCGCCCCGTTCTAAGAGTTCCGAGAGGGTGTCGACGTGTGCGCGGAGGCGGGCGTCGTCGGCGAGGTCACCGTCGTCGGCGAGCGGACTGTTGATGTCGATACGCACTCCGAGCGTGGTCCCTTGGACGGCGAGGTCGTCCAGGGTTTCTATCGCCATACACGTGAATCCGACAGCGGGCGGCATATATGTGTCGGGCGAGGTGACAAATCTGAATTCGAAATAGAGTTAGTTTTTCCGAGCGTGCGGGACGCTGACGTTTTGCAAATCTTTTTATACCACCTGTGAGACAATCTGGTAGACTATGACAGGCATGGACAAGTCGCGTCGCAAGTATCTGAAGATCACGGGCGCAGTCGGGGCGGCCGGACTCACCGGCCTCTCCGGTTGCATCAGTAGCATCTCCGGGAGCGGAGGCGGCGGACCCATCCACATGGGGTCCATCCTCCCCATCACCGGTGCGCTGAGCGCCTACGGCGGCGGCATGCAGGAGGCGGTCAACCTGGCGGCCAAGCACATCAACGACGCCGGCGGTCCGCTCGGACGTGAAATCAACCTCCACAACGAGGACAGCGAAACCAAGCCGAGCAAGGCGGCCCAGAAGTACAAGACCCTGGTCGAGGAGCAGAGCATCATCGGCTTCGTCGGCGCGGCCTCCAGCGGCGTGTCGACGACCATCGCGGAGAACATCGCCGCCGACCAGGTGATGCAGGTGAGCAACGCCTCGACCTCACCGGTGCTGGCGAACATGGGCTACAACGACGACAAGTCGGTGAAGTACTTCGGCCGCACCGCGCCCAACGACGGCCAGCAGGGCATCGTGATGGGCCGCATCCTCAACGACAAGAAGTACATCGGCGCGAAGAAGGCCGCCTTCCTCTACGTCAACAACGAGTACGGCCAGGGACTGGCGGAGAAGGCCAAGGCGGCGTTCCCCGGCGAGACGACCGCGATGGTCGGCTACGACAAGAAGTCCAGCGACTACACCTCCACGCTCGACGAAGTGTTCGCGGGCAATCCCGACGCGGTCGGCTTCGTCGGCTACCCCGGTAACGGGAAGACCATCCTCAAGCAGTGGTCGAACGGCGGCTACGGCGGCCAGTGGGTGCTCAGCGAGGGCCTGAACGACCCCGGCTTCTTCAGCGACCTCAAGGACATCACCGACGGGATGTACCTGGCGTCGCCGAACCCGGAGGCGACCGACGGCGCGTCGAAGTTCGAGAAGGAAATGGGTTCGAAGAACACCCTGTTCGCGGCCCACGCCTACGACGGCCTCGTGCTCCAGGCGCTCGCCATGCACAAGGCGGGCGAGGCGTCCGGGACCGCCATCGCCAAGAACTTCCGCTCGGTTTCCCGGGGCGGTCAGAAGGTCACGGTCGGCGAGTTCCAGAAGGCCAAGGACCTTCTCGACGACGGCACCGACATCAACTACCAGGGCGCGTCGAGTCCGGTCGACATGAACGAGTCGCTCGAACCGCTCAACCAGTTCGCCGTGATGCAGGTCAAGAGCGGGAAGGCCGAAGTGCTGGAGACGATTCCGCGCTCGTACTTCGAAGGAAAGCTGTAATCCCGGTCGAGGGCCGTCGACGAGCGGTTCTTTCTGTCTCTCGTTCACGTCCGGACGTTGAACTTTCCGCCGACCCACCGGTCCGATTACACAATCATTTATTATAATCCTCGTGGTGTGATACGGCGGAGATGTCAGAGAACTATCGAACGACGCGACGCGCGTACCTGAAAGCCACGACGGCCGCGGGGGTGGCCGGGTTGGTCGGACTGTCAACGTCGGCGAGTGGGCAGGGCGGACCCATCCCGATGGGGTCGATTCTCCCCATCACCGGCGATCTGAGCGCGTACGGAAGCGGGATGCAGAAGGCGGTCAACGTCGCCGTACAGGACGTCAACGACGCCGGCGGCCCGCTCGGACGCCAGATTCAGATGAACAACACCGACAGCCAGACCCAGCCCTCGCGGGCCATCCAGCAGTACCAGTCGCTGGTGAACGAACAGAACATCGTCGGGTTCGTCGGCGCGGCCTCCAGCGGCGTGTCGGTCCCGCTGGCCCAGAACGTCGCGGCCGACCAGGTGATGCAGATGAGCAACGCCTCGACCTCGCCCGCGCTGGCCGAGATCGGCTACAACGAGGACCAGTCGGTGAAGTACTTCGGCCGCACCGCGCCCAACGACGCCCAGCAGGGAATCGTGATGGGCCGCATCCTCAGCGACCAGCAGTACATCGGAGCACAGCGAGCCGCGTTCCTCTACGTCAACAACCCCTACGGCCAGGGGCTCGCCGAGAAAGCGCGCGCACAGTTCCAGGGCGAGACGACCGCGATGGTCGGCTACGACCAGCGGTCGACCGACTACACCTCGACGCTCGACCAGGTGTTCCAAGGCAACCCCGACGCGGTAGGGTTCATCGGCTATCCCGGCAACGGCCGGACCATCCTCCAGCAGTGGCAGAACGGCGGCTACGGCGGCGAGTGGGTGCTCAGCGAGGGGTTGAACTCGCCGGACTTCCTCAAGAGTCTGAGCAACATCACCAGCGGGATGTACGTCGCCTCGCCGAACCCCGAGCAGACCCGGGGTGCCACCCGATTCGAGCAGAAGATGGGCCAGCAGGCCAACACCCTGTTCGCGCCCCACGCCTACGACTGCCTGTTCCTGATGGCGCTGGGGATGCAGGCCGGCGGCGAGGTCTCCGGCACCGCCATCGCGAAGAACATCCAGTCGGTTTCGCGGCCCGAGGAGGGCGCCAGCCAGCAGACCGCCACGACCGCTGCGGGCAACCAGACGGCCGCCAACCAGACCGCGACCGGCACCGCGACGGGCGGCGGCCAGCCCGCCGGCGAGGTGGTGACCGTCGGGGAGTTCCAGAAGGCAAAGGACCTCCTGAGCAACGGCGCCGACATCAACTACCAGGGCGCATCGAGTCCCGTCAACCTCAACAACTCGCTCGAACCGCTCAACCAGTTCGCCATCCTGCAGGTCCAGCAGGACGGCTCGCTGAAGACCCTGGAGACGATTCCCCGGGAGTTCTTCAAGGGCAAACTGTAGTCCGCACCGCGCGGTCCTATTTTTCGGCGAACGGCGCCTGTGAGCGACCGGACCAGTCCGGGACAACCGTTAACAATTCGCATCGCGTAACGAGTGCGATGTCGAACCTGAACGACGAACTGGCCGACGCCCAGCGGGAGATTCAGGGGGTCAAGAACCTCCTCCGCGAGGAGGTGCCGAACCTCTTCGACTTCGACGTCGTGGTGGGGAACGTCAACTACAACGACACCAAGAACACCGCCTCCGTCACCGTCGAACCGAGTTCGGAGGCCCGGGGGCAGGTTTCAGAGCAACTCGGCGGCGTGAAGGTCCAGATAGACGGAACGATGGAGTTCGAGTTCGGCTTCGCCTCGGAGGAGGAGGAAAGTCGCCGGTAGCGGGAGCGTCGAGAGGAGCAGACGGGAACCGCACAATCGAGGAGAGAAAACCACCGAGCGGAAACGTCGGGCCACGACGCACCCCGACGTTTCCGCCTCCGGTGAGCGCCGGCGCGCTCAGTCGCCGCTCGCGGCCTCGCCGGCGTCGCCGCCACCGCCACCGAGGTAGAGGTCGATGACCTCCTCGTTCTCCAGCAGCGCCATGCCGGTGTCCTCGAAGCGGTTCTCGCCCATCTCCAGCACGTAGCCTCGGTCGGAGTTGCGCAGGGCCTTCCGGGCGTTCTGCTCGACCATCAGGATGGCCGTGCCCGACTCGTTGATCTCGATGATCTTCTCGAACACGTCGTCGACCAGGTCGGGCGCAAGCCCCGCCGAGGGCTCGTCGACCAGCATCAGGTCGGGGTCGACCATCAGGCCGCGACCCATCGCGAGCATCTGTTGCTGGCCGCCGCTCATCGTCCCGGCCTTCTGGTTCTGGCGCTCCTCCAGGATGGGGAAGCGCTCGAACACCTCGTCGAGCGCGCTATCGGGCACCTCGTCCAGAATGTACGCGCCCATCTCCAGATTCTCCCGAACCGTCAGCGTCGGGAAGACGTTCTCGACCTGCGGGACGTAACACATCCCCTCGCGGGTGATCTCGTCGGGTCGGAGGTCGGTGATGTCCTCGTCCGCGAACGTCACCGACCCCTCCCAGCAGTCGATGAGGCCGAAGACGGCCTTCATGAACGTCGACTTGCCCGCGCCGTTGGGCCCGATGATGCAGACGATTTCGTCGTCGGCGACGTCCATCGACACCCCGTGGAGGATCTGTGCGTCGCCGTAGCCCGATACTACGTCGCGGGCTTCGAGTAGCGCCATCCGTTATCCCCCCAGGTAGGCGTCGATGACTCGCTGGTCGCTCTGTACCTCCGCCGGCGTGCCTTCCATTAGCTTCTTGCCTTGGTCCATGACGATGATGGTGTCCGAGAGGTTCATGATGACCTCCATGTCGTGTTCGACGATGCAGAACGTGTAGCCTTCGTCCCGCAACTTCTCGATTCGCCGCAGTAACTTCTGCGTCAGCGCGGGGTTGACCCCCGCCACGGGTTCGTCCAGCAGGATGAGGTCGGGGTCGGTCATCAGCACCCGGCCCAGTTCGAGCAGTTTCCGCTGACCGCCCGAGAGGTTGCCCGCGTACTCGTTGGTGAGGTGGTCGAGTTCCAGCAGGTCGAGCATGTCGAGCGCGCGCTCGCGAATCTCGTCCTCCTCGGCCGCGACCGACCGCCGGCGGAACCAGGTGTTGGCGAGGTTCTCGCCGCGCTGGTCCTGGGGCGCGAGCATCAGGTTCTCCAGCACGGTCATCCCCTGGAGTTCGCGGGTGATCTGGAACGTCCGCGAGAGGCCGGCCTGCGACACCCGGAACGGTCGGCTGTGCTTGTAGTCGAGGTAGTCGTCCTTGACCCGTTCCTGGGCCTGGTAGAGGCCGGCGCCGACGCCCGCGCCGACGACCGCCGCGCCGCCGACCCCGACCGCGGTCATCCCGGCGGCGACCGCCGAGGCCAGGCCGATGCCGCCGAAGCTCAGCCCCGACGCGCCCATCCAGATGCCCTGTTCGGTTTCGCTCGGGCGCATGAGGTCCTGGAGGTCGGTACCGCGGTACTTCACCGACCCGCCGTCTGGCTTGTAGAAGCCGCTGATGAGGTTGAACGTCGTGGTCTTGCCGGCCCCGTTCGGGCCGATGAGTCCCGTGACGGTCCCCTCCTCAACTTCGAACGTCGCGCCGTCGACGGCGGTGATGCCGCCGAACGTCTTGCGCAGACCCTCGACTTCGAGTATCGCCTCGCCGGTTCCGTGGTCGGTTTCCGGTCGGTCGGTCGTGGATTGCCGGCTCTCGGTTCGTTCGGTTTCGGATCGTTGGCTCACGTGTCGGTCACCTCCTCGTTCTTCTGTTTCTCTCCCCACAGGCCCTCGGGACGGTAGTAGAGAATGATGATGAGCAGCGCGCCGATGAACGCGAGTCGGAGCGCCTGCACCGACGACCGCGCCGCCGTCGGGAAGAACCCGGCGATGTCGGCGGTCGCCTTCTGGAACGCCCAGTAGATGACCGACCCGAGAATCATCCCCTTGTTGTTCGCGGTCCCGCCGATGATGAGTACGAGGAACGCGATGAACGTCACGCGCGGCGCGAACATGGTGTGGACCAGGCTCTGGAAGTAGATGGCGGTCAGGCCGCCGGCGAATCCGGCGAGCGCCGACCCGAGCATCATGCCCTGGACCTTGTACGCGAAGGTGTTCTTGCCGAGCGACGTCGCCACGTCCTCGTCCTCGCGGATGGCCTTGAGCACCCGGCCGAACGGCGACTCGACCGTTATCTCCGAGAGGTAGTACACCAACGCCAGCGACGCCAGCGTCAGCACCAGCAGGAACCGCGAGTAGTCGAACTCGGCGCCGCTCGCGGTGAACTTCAACAGCCACGCGAGGTTCTGGAGCGTGTTGTTCACGACGCCGCCGACGCCGGCGCGCTTGAGCGGTTCGATGTTCGCCATCACGAAGTACCGGATGGCGAACAGCCAGATGGCCCCGACGCCGACGATGCGGACGAACTCGGTGCCGGAGCCGTACCGCTCCCAGCGCGACCCGACGTAGTAGACGCCGTAGAGGAACGCCGACAGCAGCGCCATCGTGAGGAACAGCCCGATGCTGCTGCTCTCGTCGCCGCCCCCGCCCATGACGATGAGCGGGACGAACGTCGCGACGAACACCACGGCCAGACCCAGCGCGAGCAGGAAGTCCCGTCGGTCGAGGTCGCTGTAGCGGCGGGCGACCGCGACGGCCCCGAACACCCACGTGAACAGCGAGAGGAGTCCGAGGAAGACGAACGTCACCATCGGCGACTCGCCGACGACGAAGGCGGCCGCGAACGCCACGGTCGCCGCGACCGCGCCAGCCAGGGGGACCCAGCGCTGGTCCGCGCCGTAGAATCCCGCGGCGAGCGCGGCGAAGACGACCGCGCCCAGCCACCACTCGAACGCGAGGCCGGTGACCGCGAACGCCGCCGCGCCGAACAGTACGCCCGCGCCGAGCAGGTAGCGCTGTTCGGTTTCGCTCGTCTCGGAACGCGCGCGCCGGGCGGCGACGTATCCGATACCGAGGGTCGTCACCGCGAGCAGTCCGTCGACGATCTTCCCGCCGATGCCGGGGCCCGAAATCGTCCGGCCCGCGGTGACGCCGCCGTCGGCCGCCGGGCCGGGTTCGGCGGGCTTCCCTCCATCGGCGGTGAGTTCAGAGTCGGGTCGGGTGCCGACCTGCGCGAGCAAGTAGGTCGCCACCGTCCAGAGGACGAGGACGACGAAGCCGAACAGCGCGGCCGCCGCCAGTCCCTCGCCGGGGAGCGGGAAGCCGTCCCGGAGCGGCTGTTCGAAGCCGCGGAGCGACCCGGGGCCGTTCGCCAGCCACCCCTCGACCTGGACGACCCGCTTCAGGATGACCGAGATGCCGAGCACCGCGATTGCCAGGTAGTCCTCCCGGAGCCGAATCGCCGGGAGCGCGACCAGCAGGCCCATGATTCCGGCCACGACGGTACCGACCGCGATGGCCGGGAGCCACGGCCAGTTCCACCCGAGGACGTAGGTCGCGAACTGCTGCTCGCTGGCGGGTGGTAAGACCAGCAAGGCGGTGACGTACGCGCCGACCAGATAGAACGCGACGTGCCCGATGTCGAGCAGGCCGGTGTAGCCGAACTTGATGTTCAGTCCGAGCGCGAGTATCGCGTAGATACCCACGATGATGCCGAGCGAGACGAGACTACTGGAAAGTGCCATCTCAGCTCCCTCCCGTGATGCCTTCCGGTTTGACGAGCAACACGATCAGCAGGATGACGAACGCGATGGGGATGCGGTAGACCGACGACTCGATGCCGGGGATGGCGAACAGTCCGACGTCCATCGAAAGGCCGACGATGTAGCTCCCCAGAATCGCGCCGTACACCGACTGTAAGCCGCCGAGGATGACGCCCGCGAACATCGGCAGCAACAGGAAGAATCCCATGTTGACCGTGAGCTGACTGAACAGGACTCCGAGCATCACGCCGCCGACGGCGGCGAACGCCCCTGCGATGATCCAGGTCGCCATCATCACCCGGTCGGTGTTGATGCCGGTGATCTTCGCGAGGTCGATGTTGTCGCTGGAGGCCCGCATCGCCTTGCCGAGCTTCGTCTCCTGAAGCAGGAAGTGCAGACCGCCCATCATCGCCAGCGCGATGAAGATGACCGACGCGCGCATCACCGACAGGCGCACGCGCGACGACCAGTCGGGACTGGCGGGGACCGACCCGCTCCCGCCGAGCACGAACAGGAGCGCGACGAACGAGACGGCGCCGACGACGGCCGCGCTGAGTTTCGGCCCGACGGTCTGACCGCCGTAGCCCTCGTCGCCCCGGCGGAAGCGGTAGGTCGCGGCCGCGAGGCCGAGCGTCACGACGACGAGCGCGACGAGCGCGAGCCACGAGTACGACAGCGTCGCCATGGTCTGGGGCGGGTTCGGCCCGCTGTCGATGACCTGCAGGACGAGGCCCGACCCGCTCGCGTAGAAGTCGAAGAACTTCGCGGCCGACAGGCCGACGTCGTAGCCGAACACGGTGCCGACCTGGGGCACCTGGTAGCTCCGGACCTGCCCGCCGTAGAACGCCTGGGTGCTGAACCGGAGCACGAACGAGAGGCCGAGGGTGACGATGAGCATCGTCGCCAGCGACGCCTCCTTCGCGCGGAACTTCCGGAAGATGACCTTCTCCAACAGCGGCGCGACCGCCGCCAGCACGATGGCCGACAGCAGCAGGCCGGCCCAGATGGACGGGAAGCCGACGACGACGACCCCGCCGAGCGCCGCGGCGGCCGCGAGGTGGACCGCCAGCGCCAGCGCCGGATTCGGATCGCCGGGCCACCACGACCCCTTCAACGCCGCCGCCCCGCCGAGCAGGTACACCGCGCCGAGCGCGGCGACCACCGTCAGCAGGAACAGCACGGCGAACCCGGCCGTGCTGAGGTCGCGGGCCGTCTCCGACAGCAGTTCGAACACCGGGACGGTCGCCGGCCGGTTGACGAACAGCGCCGCGTACGCCCCGAGCATCAGCAACTCGCCGTGGGCGAAGTTCGGCACCTCTGCGATGTTGTACACCAGCGCCAGTCCGATGGCGCCGAGCGCGACGATGCTCCCCGTGACGAGTCCGTTCATGACCGCGTTAATAAGACCCGTGCTAGGTGGCATCGTTTACCACCTCATGTGCCGACCTGTGACAACGTACCATACTACATATGTTCGCATGGGGGACCTATTTGTGTCTTGTGCTTTTTCGCACAACGGCGTCGGAAAACATGAGTCCGACCTCTGACGGCACAGTTACCGAATCTACACTTCTCTGCAGTTGGCGCAGATGAGTTGGCCGTTGACGTTCGAGAGTTCCCGACTCAGCGTGCCGCAGGTTTCGCAGATGCTCCGGTCGGAGTACTCCGCGCGCTCGTCGTTGCTAATCTCGCCGTTACCGACTGGATTGCTTCGAGCGTCCGGGCCGGAGCCGCCGCCCGCGTCGGTCCCCGGCCCCGAACCGGCGGCGAACTGCTCGGCGATCTCCCGGGAGTCGTCGTTCGGGGAGGGGACGCCCGAGAGCGACGCCGACGCCGAGATGACGTCGCGCTCGTCCACGACGCCGACGAGTTCGCCGTCGACGGTGACCAGGATGCGTCGGATGTCGTTTCTCGACATCGTTCCGGCGGCGTCCGACAGCCCTCTGTCGGCCTCCATCGAGATGACCGGTTCGGACATCACCTCGCCGACCGCCGTCGCGGCGGGATCGCCCCGGGCGGCGACGAGTTCGAGCACGTCGGATTCGGTCACGATGCCGACCGGGTCGCTTCCCCGGAGGACGACCACGCTCCCGACGCCCTCCTCGCACATGAGTTCGACCGTTCCGAGGACGCTGTCCCCCTCGTTGACCCCGACGTATTCGCGGGTCATGACGTCCCGGACTGTGACTTCGCGTTCCATGTGCGAACGTATCGCACGTTGGCGCTAAAAGGTATCCCCGGCAGTTTTAAGCCCGGAGCGGGCCTATGTAATAAGTTATCGGGAGACGAGGGCTCTCTGCCGGTTTCTCGACGCCCGGCGAACCTGCCGATGGGAGGTGCGCCGGGCGAATCGGGAGAGTCCCCGACCCACGCGGAATCCCTCGAACGAGCGTCGGATTCCGAGCGCGTCGGCCGATTCGGCCGAATCGGCCGACGCGCTCGGGGTCGTTCTCGCGACGCGATTCTGCTCGGACGGACGCCGTTTGAGGACGGTCGTCGCTCGGACGCTGTCGGCAACCGTCTTCGGAATCAGACGGCGAGAATGATGCGAACGCCGTTCAGACGTCGAGCACGATGCGGTCGTCGTCGTCTCGGCAGTCCTCCAGCGCGTGCTTGGCGGCCATGCCGGCCGACTGGGCGTTGTCGGCCTGGCCAACGCCGACCTTGAGTTCGACTTCGGCGGTCTCCTCGACGTGTTCGACGGCGTCGCGGTAGGCCGCCTCGTCGAGGTCGGGACACACCGCGATGACGTTGTCGCCGCCGACGAAGAACGAGAGGGCGTCGTGGGCCCGGCGCATGTACTGCATCAGTTCGGCGTAGCCCTGCTCGATGTGGATGAACGAGTCGAAGGCGTTCAGTTGGTCGGTGTACTTGCCGGTCGCGTCGTTGACGTCGAAGTGTGCGATCTGGACATCGTCGGCGGCGCGCTCGTCGGGGGCGAGCGGGCGACCCCGCAGAATCTCGGTCCGTTCGTGGTCCTGGGCGCTCCCGGCGTCCTGGAGGAGATCGGTCGCCTCCGCCAGCGCCGCGACCGGTCGGGGGTCGGCCGCCACGCCGAGGCTGACCGTCACGGGGTAGCGGTTGCCCACCGACTCCTGAACCAGCGCGTGGGCGTCTTCGTCCATCCCGTTGGTCACGGCGACCATGTTGTCGAATCGGGTGAAGAAGACGTAGCCCTCGCGGTTGCCGACCAGCTGTGAGAGGTCGGCGTAGAGGCGAGACTGGAGCGTCTGGAGGTCGACCTCCCGACGGGGTTCCGGCGTCACTGTCCACGGCCCGTAGTTGTCGATCTGAACGAGGGTGACCTGCGCGTTCGTCACAGTTACGCGAGAGTTTGCGTTTCGGGGTTATAAGTCGTCCTAATTCTGGTAGCGGTTCCAGAACTGTGGCGGCGACGACCGACTCGCCGAACCGGTTGACCGTTCGAACGACCGATGCGGACGGAACCTCGAGGGGAACTGCCGAATCGAACGGAATTTCGGGACGAAGTGCCGAGTCGGTCGAGTTCGTCAACTGAGAGGGCTATATAGAGAAATAATTTCAAATCAAGACCACTATCTCTGGACGAACTTCCAAATACTTATCCCTGGGAAGGACATTCGTCTACTCGCAATGGCAGAAGGCAACGTTGATTTCTTCAACGACACAGGCGGCTACGGTTTCATCTCGACGGACGACGCGGACGACGACGTGTTCTTCCACATGGAGGACGTTGGCGGCCCCGACCTCGAAGAGGGAACGGATATCGAGTTCAGTATCGAAAACGCCCCCAAGGGCCCGCGCGCGACGAACGTCACGCGTCTTTAAACAACGCTTTCAGGCCGCCTGACGGCGGATGAACGCGCTTTTCCGTACAACTACTTCACGCGAGCGACGGCGTCGTTCGACGCCGCGAGTTCCATTCCGGGAGATTCAAACCGGAGTCTCTCCTCCACCCTGCTAATGACCATCCCGTCGTTCGTGGTGGGAATCGCCGGTGGGACGGGGGCCGGAAAGACGACGGTGGCCCGCGAGATCACCGAGGAGGTCGAGGATTCGGTGACGCGAATCCCGATGGATAACTACTACAAGGACCTCTCGCACCTCGACTTCGAGGAGCGCACGGAGGTCAACTACGACCATCCGTCGGCGTTCGAGTGGGACCTCCTGCGCGAGCACCTCGACGCCCTGCTGGCGGGCCAGACCATCGAGATGCCCCAGTACGACTTCTCGGCTCACAACCGCAAGGACGAGACCGAAACCGTCGAACCGACCGACGTCATCGTCGTCGAGGGCATCTTCGCGCTGTACGACGAGGACGTCAACGAGATGATGGACCTCCACGTCTACGTCGAAACCGACGCCGACGTGCGCATCCTCCGGCGCATCGAGCGCGACGTGGTCGACCGGGGCCGCGACCTCGAGGGCGTCATCGACCAGTACCTCTCGACGGTCAAGCCGATGCACGAGCAGTTCGTCGAACCGTCGAAGAAGCGCGCCGACCTCATCATCCCCGAGGGCGCGAACGCCGTCGCCGTCGACCTCCTGGAGGAGAAGGTTCGGGCAGAAACCTACACCAACTCGGGGTCGGGGTGGACGCTCGGCGAGGACGGCGTCGAGCGCGAAGACCCCGAACGCTACGCGGTCGCCGGCACCGACGCGGGCGCTACGAACGCGGGTCCCGGCGGAAACGTCGGCGACGAAGAGAACGAAGGAGAGGAACTGCGTCGGTAGTTCGGGAGACGGACGCCGCCCCCGAACACCGATTTCGGACGGATTTCAGGCGCTCTTCTTCTCGGGGTCGGCGCCCTTCGGGTGGTAGTCCCAGAACCCGCCGCGGCGCATCGCGCGCCCGACCGCCTTGTGGAAGTCGACGATGTCCTCGTACTCGTCCTGGTCAATGTGCTCGAAGATGTCCTCGACGCTGACGACGCGCTTGTAGTTGATGCGAATCGGCTCGTCGGCGTGTTCCGCGACGAACTCCTCGCGGGTGAGCGGGAAGTCCTCGTCCTCGTCGAGTTTCTTGGCGAGAATCGCCATGCCGTACTTGCGCCCGCCTTCGCTGCCTTCCTCGCCGTCGGGGTCGTGCGGCCAGTCCATGTGTGGCACGTCGAACGGGGTACAAAAAGAGTTTACCGTTCGCCGCGGGCGCGAGTCGACTTACGGGCGCCGGCGTTTTCGCAGATGGACCCGAAAGCGTATCTAACGACGATGTGTTCGTCGTCCATGGACACGTCGAGGGTTCTGGTCGGAAGCGTCTGCGTTCTACTCGGACTCTCGTATCTCGTGTATCTCGATGCGAGGCGGAGAGGGAGCGAACACGCGCACCTCTACGGTATCGCGATGATACCGACGAACGTGGTCGGTCCCCTCGGATTTGTGCTCTACTTCTACTTCCGAAAGCGAATCGGAAACGAAGTGAATGAGCGGAGACATCCGTGACCGTCAGTCTCGATAGCACCGCTGTGCACTCGATACGAACCGCAGTAACCGAGACTCTGACCGCCTCGAAAGCCCCCGGGCGGTCACGCGAGCGAAGCGGGCGTGACGTTGTCGGAGCTTGTCTCCGACAGAACTCGCGGTCGCTGACGCAGGATATTCGCGGCGCGGCATCACCGCGCCGCGAATAGTGGCCTGCGCAGACGACCACGGGCCTGCGGCCCGCGAGCGCCCGACCCCTTTCAGTCCCGCCCGTCGGTTGGTCGGCCGGGCGCTTTCGCCGGTCGATTCACCGAGCGTTCCACGGTAATCGGTGACACCCCCGTCGCGTTTGTAAAACCGACCGCCTTCGCGGGATGTGGGTCGGTGCGCTTTAAGACCGGAAGGTCGGTCGAGCGTCCGGGCGCGTCCCCGCGCGATGCGCGGGGACGCGCCCTCGCGGAGAGAAGGGTCGATGTCGTCTCCGTCGGTCGCCTCAGTCGTCGTCGCTCGCTTCCGCGGCGTTCGTCTCGCGGTCGCCGAGCAGTTCCTCGCGGTGTTCGTCCAGCAGGGGTGCGCGCTCGCCGGGCTTGGTCGGCGTCTCGCTCAACTTGATGGGCGACCCGGCGATGGTGACCTCCTGGTCGGCGCCGGGTTGTTCGACGTCCACGAGCATGTTGCGCGCGTGGACGTGAGGGTCCGCGAAGATGTCTTCGACGTCCTGGACCGGCGCGCAGGGCACCGAACCTTCCAGCAGGTCGCAGATTTTGGCTTCTGGCAGGTCAGCGGTCCAGTCGGCGATTTCGGCTCGGAGGTGCTCGCGGTTCTCCAGTCGGTCGCCCGCGGTCGGGTAGTCGGCGGCGAGGTCCGGGCGGTCCATCGCCTCGCACAGCGCCCGCCAGTGGTTGTCGCCGAAGGCGGCGACGACGACGTAGCCGTCTTCGGCCTCGAAGGCGTTGTAGGGGAACAGCGTCGGGTGGGAGTTGCCGCGGCGCTTGGGCACTTCGCCGGTGTAGGAGTGCTGGTAGACCGCGCGCTCGCACATCGAAATCATCGAGTCGTACATCGCGGTGTCGACGAACTGGCCCTCGCCGGTCCGGTCGCGGTGGCGGAGCGCCGCGAGGATGCCCACGGCGTTCAGCGTCGCGGTGAACAGGTCGCCGATGCCCGGCCCGACCTTCGTCGGCGGGCCGTCCTCCTGACCGGTGATCTGCATCACGCCGCCCAGCGCCTGGGCGATGAGGTCGAACGAGGGCTGGCCTTGGCGGTCCGTCTCGCCCGTGCGCGGGTCGCCGAACCCCCGGATGGAGGCGTAGACCAGGCCGGGGTTCTCCTCGCGCAGGCGCTCGTACGCGAGGTCGAACTTCTCCATCGTCCCGGCTCGGAAGTTCTCGACGACCACGTCGGCGTCTTCCACGAGCGCGAGGAAGTCCTCGCGGTCACTCTCGTCGGTGAGGTCCATCTCCAGGCTCCGCTTGCCGCGGTTGACGCTCTGGAAGTAGCCGCCGTAGGCGTCGTCCTCGGTGACGAACGGCGGGTTCGGTCGGATGAGGTCGCCGCCGGGGCGCTCTATCTTCACCACGTCGGCCCCGAGGTCGGCGAGCAACATCGTACAGTAGGGTCCGGCGAGCACCTGCGTCAGGTCGAGTACGCGCACGTCGTCCAGCGCTGCCATGGTCTTGGCGTCGGGTGGCCGGCCCAAAAACCTTCGCAATAAATCATGCACTTTGTGTCGTAGGCACACACGGAGGCTGAAATGACCCTTAAGGACATTAATCATGAACAATGATTATCTTTAAGTATTGTTCATTGTAGTTCTACACGCGATGTCAGCGACAGTCATCCTCGGCGTCATCGGGTCCGACGCGCACGCCGTCGGGATCACGATACTCGAACAGGCGCTGGACGCGGCGGGTTTCGAGGTCGTCAACCTCGGGGTCCAGTCCAGCCAGCAGGAGTTCATCGACGCGGCGCAGGCACACGAGGGTGACGCGGTACTCGTCTCCTCGTTGTACGGCCACGCCGAGCAGGACTGCCGGGGATTCCACGAAGCCATCGAGGCCGCCGGAATCGACCCCGTCACCTACATCGGCGGCAACCTCGCGGTCGGCCAGGACGACTTCGCGGAAACCCGCGAGAAGTTCCGCGAGATGGGCTTCGACCGCGTCTTCGACTCGGAGACCAAGCCGATGGAGGCCATCGCCGCCCTGCGAAACGACATGAACCTCACGGAGTCCGACTCCGAACGGGTGAGACTCACCTCCTGAGCGGTTCGTTTTCCACGATGTTACGCGACCAACGACTATCGGCAGAGACGCTCACACGTATCGACGACGAGATTCGACGGGACTGGACGGTCGAGGACCTCGACTTCGAGGAGGCCGTCGACTACCACGACTCGCTACCCGCGGGCAAGCAGTTCGCCCGCGTCCTGGAGTCGGCCGACCGGCCGCTGCTCCAGCCGCGGGCCGGCGTCCCCCGACTTGACGACCAAATCACCGTGCTCGGCCACCTCCAGGACGCCGGCCGGGCCGACCTGCTCCCGACCACCATCGACTCATACACTCGGGACAACGAGTACGAGAAGGCCCAACAGGGCCTGGAGGAAGCCCGCGAGAGCGGCGAGGACACCCTCAACGGCTTTCCGGCGGTCAACCACGGGGTCGAGGGCTGTCGACAGCTCATCGAGGCGCTCGACGCTCCCATCGAGGTGCGCCACGGCACGCCCGACGCCCGCTTGCTGGCGGCGGTCACCTTCGCCGGCGGCTTCCAGAGCTTCGAGGGCGGCCCCATCTCGTACAACATCCCGTACACGAAGGAGCACGACCTCGCGGAGACCATCGAACATTGGCAGTACGTCGACCGACTCGCGGGCGCCTACACCGAACGGGGCGTCCGCATCAACCGTGAGCCGTTCGGCCCGCTGACCGGGACGCTGGTCCCCCCGAGCATCGCCATCGCCATCGGCCTGGTCGAGGGGATGCTCGCGGCCACCCAGGGGGTCAGGAGCGTCACGCTCGGCTACGGCCAGGTCGGCAACCTCGTCCAGGACATCGCCGCGCTCCGGGCGCTCCGGGCGCTCGGCGAGGAGTACCTCCCCGACGAGGTCACCGTCACCACCGTCTTCCACGAGTGGATGGGCGGCTTCCCGCCTGACGAGGCCCGGGCGAACGGCGTCATCGCGCTCGGGGCGGCCACCGCCGCCATCGCGGAACCGGACAAGGTCATCACCAAGTCACCCCAGGAGTTCGGCGGGGTCCCCACCAAGGAGGCCAACGCCGCGGGACTGCGAACCACCAGACAGCTCATCGATATGATGCGCGAACAGGACATCGACATCGACGGCGTCGACCGCGAACAGCAGTTCGTCGAGGAGTCGACTCGCTCGCTGATGGATACGATACTCGAACTCGGCGACGAGGACGTGGTCCAGGGAACCGTCCAGGCGTTCGAGACAGGCAAACTCGACGTGCCGTTCGCCCCCAGCCAGAGCGCCAAGAGCGCGGTGCTGCCGGCCCGCGACGACGACGGTCGAGTGCGCATCCTCCAGTTCGGCAATCTGGCGCTCGACCAGGATTTGAAGGACGTCCACGTTCAGCGACTCGACCAACGTGCCAGGAAGGAGAACCGCGACCGCTCGTTCCAGATGGTCGCCGACGACGTCGACGCCATCAGCGAGGGGCGGCTCATCGGCCGACCGGGAGGTGAGGGGGCGTGAGCCGCGACTCTGGGACCGGCGCGTCGTCGGACGACGCGCCGGTCGTCGAGTCCGTGAAAGCGGTCCCGTGCGCGTCGGGGTTCTTCTTCGACGACCAGCGCGCCATCAAGGCCGGAGCCGAGCAGGACGGCTTCGCCTACCGCGGCGACCCGGTGACCGAGGGCTTCGACCGCATCCGGCAGGCCGGCGAGGCGGTTAGCGTCGTTCTCGAACTCGGCGACGGCACGGTGGCGACCGGCGACTGCGCCGCCGTCCAGTACTCGGGCGCGGGCGGCCGGGACCCGCTGTTCCGGGCCGAGGAGTTCGCGCCGGTCGTCGAAGGGCCGGTCGCCGAAGCGCTGGCCGGGCGGGACGCCGCCGACTTCGGGACGAACGCGTCAATCGTCGAGGAACTGCGGCCCGGCGGCGACCGCCTCCACACCGCGATTCGCTATGGAGTCTCCCAGGCACTGCTCGACGCGGCCGCGAGCGCCCGGCGAGAGACGAAGACCGAGGTGCTCGCAGACGAGTTCGGCGTCGACCCCGCGACCCAACCGATACCCGTCTTCGGCCAGTCGGGCGACGACCGCCGGCTGAACGCCGAGAAGATGGCGCTGAAGGGCGTCCCCGTCCTGCCCCACGGCCTGTTCAACAGCGTCGAGAAGGTCGGCGAGGACGGCGGGCGACTCCGCGAGTACGTCGAGTGGCTCGCCTCGCGCGCGACCGAACTCGGTCCCGAGGGCTACGAACCACGCTTCCACGTGGACGTCTACGGCGTCCTCGGAGAGGTGTTCGGCCCGCCGTACGACCGCCCGAAGGTGACCGACTACTTCGCCGAGTTGGGCGAGGCCGCGGGACCCTATCCCCTCCAGGTCGAGGGACCGATGGACGAGGGCGGCCGAACCGAGCAGATCCGCGCGATGGCCGAACTCCGCGACGGCCTCGCCGACGCGGGCGTGAACGTCGACATCGTGGCCGACGAGTGGTGCAACACCTTCGACGACGTGCGGACGTTCGTCGACGCGGACGCGGCCGACCTCGTGCAGGTCAAGACCCCCGACCTCGGCGGAGTCCAGCGGAGCGCCGAGGCGGTGCTCTACTGCCGGGGCACCGACACCCGCGCGTATCTGGGCGGCACCTGCAACGAGACGGTCGAATCCGCGAGGGCCTGCGCCCACGTCGCGCTCGCCACGGACGCCGCCCAGGTGCTCGCCAAACCGGGCATGGGCTTCGACGAGGGCTACATGGTGATGGAGAACGAGATGCGCCGAGCGCTCGCGCTCGCGGAGTACGCCGACTATCCCGCACCCGGCGGCGACGGTCGTCCTTCGAGCGACGGCGACCGCTCGTCGGCCGCGCCCGCGGCCGACGGGCCGGAGGTGGCCGATGACTGACTGGACCGACCCCGACGCGTTCGAGGCGCTCCTCGGCCGCGCCGAAACCAAGGAGAAGGGCAGCTGCTTCGAGGACTTCGAGGAGGGCGAGGTCGTCGAGCACGACCCCGGACTGGTGCTCTCGCGGCGCGGGAGCGAGTTCTGGATGGGCCAGACGCTCAACTACGACCCGGCCTACTGGCGACCCTCGGTCGCGGCCGCGACCGAAGGTCGCCGGGGAACGTCGGGAAGCGCCGACCCGCCGGTCCACCCCGACTACCTGCTGGCCTGCGTGATGGGCGCGAGCGTCGAGGACCTGAGCGAGAAGGGCGGCTACTTCCTCGGCCGCGACGACCTGCGGTACCACGCCCCCGCGGTCGAACCGGGCGCGGAGCTCCGGGTCGAGTCCACCGTCGAGGCCAAGCGCGAGTCGAGTTCTCGGCCCGCGTTCGGCATCGTGACCTGGGAGACGACCGGCTACGACGCCGCGACCGGCGACCGCCTGCTGTCGTACACCCGGACGAACATGATTCCGCGCCGGGAGCCGATGGCGACCGACGGCGAGGGTGTGACCGACGGCGAGGGAGCGACGACCGGCGAGGAACCGCCCGAGTCGGACCTCCCCGACGAACTCCTCGCGCCCGAGGGCGAGTACTTCGAGGACTTCCGCGAGGCGCTCGACCGGGCGGAGGGTCGAGACGCCGCGGTCGCCTACCGCCACGAACGCGGCCGGACCATGGACGACACCACGGTCGCCGCGCTCCCGCTGGCCACGCTCAACACCGCGAAACAGCACCACAACGCCGACGCGATGGCCGACTCGCCGTCGGGCGAAATCGTCGCCTACGGCGACGTCACCCGATCGATCGCGCTCGCCCACGCCCGCTCGGACGAAGCGACCGTCTGCGAGGTCGGCTGCGACGATGAGCGGTTCCACGACTTCGTGACCGCGGGCGACACCGTCTACGGCTTCACGCGCGTCCTCGACGCGCGCGAAGCCGACGGCGACTACTTCGACGCCGGGACGGAGCACGGCGCCGGCGAGGGACGCGCCGCCGGGTCCGGCGCGCCGGACCCGGCGGAAGCCGGCGAGGTCACCTTCCGGCACTTCGCCTTCGACCAGGACGGTCGGCCGGTGTACTCCGGCACCCGAACCGCACTGATTCGCAAGCGAACCTGAACGACGATTCACCGACGACGATTCAATCCATGATGAACACTCGACTCTGCCGAACGTTCCAGACCGCGCCCGCTGGCGTCCCCCGCGACGACAGCGCGAAGTACCTCCGCTCGGGCCTCACGACCGAGGGGTTCCAGGCCCCCGACTGGCTGGTGCCCGACCTCGAAGACGGCACCGCCCCGGACATGAAAGACGAGGCGCTGGAGAACGTCCAAGGCCTTCTGCCGGAGTACGCCCCCGAGTTCGCGGGCGAAATCTGGCCCCGGGTCGAGTGGGCCTACGACGACGGGACCACCCGCGAGCGCGGCGAAGAGCAGATTCGAACGCTCGCCGAAGCGGTCGGCGAGCACTTGGACGGCGTGGTCGTCCCGAAGGTCGGCCGCCTCGACGACGTGCAGGCCGCCGAGTCGGCGGTCGCCGCGGCGGCCCGCGAAACCGGCGCCGACCTCGAACTGGCAGTCATCGTCGAGACCGCCCGCGCCCGGTCGGACCTCCGAGAAATCGCCCGGTTCGGCGGCGACTCGCGACTCGCCGCGCTCGTCTTCGGCCCGGTCGACTACACCGCCGAACTCGGGGGGCGCGAACTCGGCGGTGCGACCGGCGAC
Organism: Halorussus vallis; assembly: GCF_024138165.1. Lineage (NCBI taxonomy): Archaea > Methanobacteriati > Methanobacteriota > Halobacteria > Halobacteriales > Haladaptataceae > Halorussus > Halorussus vallis. The sequence continues at coordinate 889,740 of NZ_CP100000.1, forward strand.
GAGCGCCCGGCCTGGCCCAGCCTCTACGAGGCGATGTCGAACGAAGCCAGCGCCAACGATATCGCGGCCATCGGCGGCCCGTTCGACCGCCTCTTCCGCGAGCGAGCGGGTGTCACCTTCTACAACGGCGACGGCTACGCCGACCACGTCGAGCGAGAGGCCAGGGTCGGCCTCGACGGAAGCTGGTCGCTCCACCCCAACCAGACCGCACAGGCCAACCGCATCCACCTGCCGACAGACGAGGAACTCCGGACCGCCGTCCGGAAGATAGAGGCGTTCACCGAGGCGAAGGACACCGGCACGGGTGCGGTCGCCATCGACGGCCAGATGGTCGACGAGGCCACGCTCAAGAACTTCGAGAACACGGTGGCGACGGTCCGGGCGGTCCACGACGCCCGCGAGTCCCAGACGACCGAGTTCTACGACGAGGACCTGCTCGACCGCGCGCTCGCCGTGGCGTGAGTTCGAGGCGGAACCGCGCACCCTCGACCGGCTACTTTTTGTCGTCCGGCTAATAACTACGCGACCGATGGGCGAACTCCTCCGACGCCTCGTCTTCGGTCGCGAGACGAACCGCCGACGCCGCTGGAAACTGTTCGTCGGCGGGTACGCCGCCGTCGTCGCCGCCTTCTTCGCGCTGGTGCTCGTCGCCCGCGCCGTCGGCGCGGGCGACCTGGCGAACGTCCTTTACTACCGGGCGTTTCCGCTGGCGCTCTTCTACGCGCCCACGCTCGTCGCGGCCGTCGCGGCCTTCCGCGGCGGCGGCCTGCTCCTCTGTCTCGGAATCGGACTCGCCCCGGTCGCGGTCGTCGGGGTCACCTTCGTCGCCGTCGACCTCGCGGCGTGGCTTCGCGGCGCGGTTCCGCCGGGCGACGCGCCCGCGTGGGCGCTCGTGCTCGCGTACGCAGTCGCCTGTCTCACCTCGGCCGTCGCCGGATTCGTCGCCGGAACGGTCGCGCGGTTGACGATGCGGACCGTCGCCGACCGAAGGTGACCGATTCGAAGAGCCGGCCGACTCGTTCGACCGCCGAGTTGGTGACAAAAAATAAATAGCTAGCATCTGCACGGAGATACTATGTCACTCGAAAGCGGACGCGACGTCCGGTCGAACTTCCCGACTTCGGCCGAGTTGGCGGTCGTCACCGCGGCGCTGGTCGGAGTCTCGCTCTGGCGGCACGTCGTGGGCCTCGTCACGGACCCGCTGTCGGCGGTGGTCGAGTCGGTCTGGACGTCCGGCGGACTGGCGGTCGTCGGGCTGGTGACCGGCGGTCTGTTCGTCGCTGGACTCGCGCTGTTCGTCGGGGCGTACGCCCGCTTCCGGGGACTCTCGGTCGGACTGGCGGCTCCGTCCCGGCGCGACGTGAGACTGCTCGTACTGGCCGGCGTCGCCCCCGCGGCGTTCGTCGGAGTCACTGCGTTCGTCGGGTCGTTCACCGGCGTCCCTTACGGTTCGCTCACCAAGACGTACTACGCCGCTTCGGAACCGCTGGCCCCGATTCTGACGGTCGTCGGACTGAGCCTGCTGGTCGGGGTCCCGAGCCTCGTCCTCATCTGTCAGGTACTCGTCCAGGAGAGCTTCGCGGAGGTCGTCGGCGGGCGGCGGGCCGCCGTCCTGACGACGCTCGCCACGGGGTTCGTGATGACGAGCACGACCGGCGGGTTGGCGACGGTCCCCGACCGGGGGAAACTCGTCGGCGCGGCGCTGTTCGTCCTCGCGCTCGGGGTCGCGCTGTACGCGACTCGACGCACCGACAACGAACTGCTCCAGTACCTGGCCCACGCGCCCGCGTTGCTGTTCGTCGCGCTCGTGGTTTCGTCGGGCGTCCTCGGGACCGAGTCGCTCGCCGAAGGGCTGTTCGCCCTCTCGCACGTCGCGGTGCTGGGCGTCGCCGCCGACACCTACGACCGGAGCGATTCGCTCGTCGTGCCGGCGCTGGCGTACGCGAGTCTGATACTGACCAACAGCGCGGTCGTTCTCTTCTTCGAAACCGGCATCCAAAGCTGGTGACGCCCGCGGCGCGCGCCGATTCCCTCGAACGCAGGCCCCGGTTCGAAACGTATAGGCGGCAGACGCCCCGAGGGACAGAAGATGTCGTGGACGTATCTGCTGCTCGCGGCGGCGTTCGAAATCGGGTGGGCGGTCGGCCTCGAGTACACCGACGGGTTCACGAAGCTCTGGCCGAGCGTCGCCACCGTCGCCGCGATGGTCGTGAGCATGGCGCTGCTCTCCCAGGCCGTGAAGACTCTGCCCATCGGCACGGCCTACGCGGTCTGGACCGGCATCGGCGCGGTCGGCACCGCAATCGCCGGCGTCGTCCTGTTCGGCGAACCCCGGAGTGCGGCCCGGCTACTGTTCATCTGTTGCATCGTCGGCGGAGTGGCGGGGCTGAAGCTCACGGCCGGGCACTGATTACGTCCTTCGCCGTCAGTTCGTCGGAGAATGCGGTGGGAATGGGATTTGAACCCATGAGGCTTGACGCCACCTGCTTTCAAGGCAGGCGCAATAGGCCGCTCTGCCATCCCACCTCAATTTTTCTCAGTATCCCCATGCCTTAAGAGGTATCGATATATACGTGTTGGACGTCCCAGTTGGCGAGCTAAGTAGTACAGATAGTGGCAGTTACCACTATGTTTATTGCACCGAGATTCGTTTTGGACTCTATGCCCTCAAATCGAGAAACACGAAGGGGAGTACTGGTTGCAGCATGTGGCTTTTTCTTTGGAAGTGCCGGTTGCCTATCGACGTTCCGCTCAAGTAGGGAGTCGAACTCTGAAAGCGAATCAACTACAGCGAACTCTTCGAACCTAATTCTAGAATACGTTACGTTAAGTAATCACCACGAAAGTCCCCACGCCATAAGGCTGCAAATTAAGCGAGAATCGAATGTCGTTTTAAGGAAGAAATATCAAGTTGCTGCATTCGATGATGAGACAAACGTCGCGGGAACCGAACTCGTCAAGCCACCTGCTTTTCCTCGAGAGGAAGGAAATTGGACAGTCAGTGCAACCCTTGATTTTAAATCAGATCGAACGGAGCTCCAATTAAAAGAGTTGCCGTACGAAAAGGGATGCATTAACGTGACTATCCGAATCACTCCAGAAGGAACTCTCACAGCGCTTAATGACACGCCAGATTGCTCAACGACCGAAAAAGAAAAAGTGTAGTCAGTTTTCGAGTCCGATAGGAGCTTTGTGTGCGAAGTAAATCGGTTTGTCTGCTCGAATCCGGTCTTGTAATCGTGCCATCTGTTCTCGCCCGAAACCAAGGGCTCTACCTCTCGGTTCAATCTTGGCCGCAGGGATTTTTTCGACAAGCCACCCTTCTTTCGGCCGAAACAGCGTCGTACCGAAGTTAGTTTTCTTCGTCGTTGAGGTTGTGGAGAGCGTACCGATTGTTCCTTCCTCGGGAGCGTAGTAGTCAGTCAGTTTGAAGTTGAACGTCACGCTACAATCGCGATCAAGTTTACCCCATGATTCTGTACCGATATCAAATCGACCTTCATCCCGAGTGCAGGCTTCTATCCACCGAATGTGTGACGCATCGGCGTGGACCGTACTATAGTCCCACGTATCGTCGATTGCGTAACTACCGTTACTGTCGCCCCAGTTCGAGAGTTTGTTAATGGTCTGTGCTGCAGTCCAGGCAAAGTTCGTAATTGGATGAGCACTGACCATCGTGGTAATCGCGTTTTTCATCACTGCTTGGAGAAAGTCTTCATGGCTATGGTTATCTCCGTCGGGTGAGGGAGTCGCACCGTAGTACTCGGGCAGATACGACCCTTTGAGGTCGTCGAGAGTGCCTGCGGTAACCCACAGTCTGTGCTTCTGGATGGTAGGAACGTATTTCGAAGGGTCGTTGGTGTCCCGTCCCGATAACGTCGTTGCAACGCGGAAGTCATGGCACCAACCTTCTCGGTCGCCTTCGTAAGTTGCACCGTACCAGCCAACGGACGTAGTGTGGTACTGACCGAAGTCCCAAGTGTTAGCAATCTCTGACTTGTCGTGTTTCTCCCAGTGATCTTGCGGGTCGGAAACCGCAGAAGCAATCATTGCCTCCTTGGCCGTCACACCGAGTGAGAGCGCAGCACCACTTATACCGGTGGCGGCTGCCTTCTTGAGGAATGCTCTTCTATCTTTCTTAACCGACTTATTATTTTTACTCGACATGCGTCCGTAACTCCAACGGGCACGCTATAAATATTTCTGCTAGCAACAGGCATTTAATAAATCATTATTATGTGTATTATTGTCGCCCACATATACATAACCGATTTAATATGTAGCATCTTATCTGGTTTTGGGTGAGAATTACACGGTGTATTCGGCTTCACCCAAGTATTAGTGGATTAAGGTCTACGTCCGGACGAGAACGCGCTCGCCGTCCTCCTCGACCGCGCGCAGGCCCCACTCGTGGAGCAGCGTCGCGGTGAACTCCGGGACGATTCGCTCGGCCGCGATTCGGGCGTTCAGCATCGGGACGAGCGACGCCAGCGACTCGCCGTCCTCGACGCCGGGCATCGCTGGCAGGTAGTCGACCTCGTGGCCCGCGTCGACCGCCCGGTTCGTCAGCGTCTCCAGTTCCGGCGCGGCGTAGGCGTCCTCGAAGTCGATGGTTTCGGTGAACCCCGCGAAGAACACCCGACCGCGCTCGCCCGGCCCGAGCACCACGTCGTTGCGCCGGAGTTTCATCGCGGCGCTGTCGATCTCCTTGCGGGTGAGCGTCGGCGCGGTCCCCGGTACGACCGCGGCCGACTGCGCCTCTTCCCGTTCGAGGAGGTGGGTCACCGTGTTGCCCGCCCGCGCCGCGAACGAGGAGCCGACCTGCTTCTCGAAGCGCACGTCGTCGGTCGAGTCGAGGGCGTCGGTCGCCAGCGCGCGCAACTCCGCCTCGGCGCTCTGCTCGCCGGCGTGCTCGTCGGGCAGGTCGTCGTCGGTTCGGTAGTTGACGAGCAACTCCCCGCCGCTGTTGGCGGCGGCCCGGAAGGTGTCCTTGAGCGACGCGGCGTAGAGTTCGGTCGCTTCCGCGGCCGAGAGCGGACTGGACTCCGGGAGTCGGGGCAGAACGAGGCCCTCCCGCGGCGGGTCGGCAAAAACGGCGATGACTGTCATGGGTTCGTCTCGGTGGCCCGCGGCCTTGAAAGGCGTGTTTCGGACCTGGAACTCTGTGCGTGGTTGCTATCGTTCGACCGGCGTATTCTGCTCGCACTTTGAAGACGCACGTTGATTGACGGGCGATGCGTCCTGCTTAGCATTTCGGAGAGGGAGGACGATTGTCGAACGGAGTGTTCTGCTTACACGATACAACTGAGTAGCCGCACCGCCACTGCAACCACAGTCCTCCCCAACCGACTCCGTCGCGTCCCGTAGGGACGCTCAGTCGTCCCTCGCACGAATCGGTCGCGGCACGAGGCCGCGACCGCGCGCGCCACGCCGGCTAGGGAGATGCGCGAAATCGGCCTTTGGTCACGGCGCGCGCTGGCGCGAGCTCGTCTCGCGCCATCACGTGCGAGGGATGAGCGAGTGAGCGCACGCGAACGAGCGAATCGGCTGGGGAGGACTGTGGGCTGCGGTCGCGGTGCGGTACTCATGTGAATCGTGCGAGTGGCGGTGTGCGTTGCTGGAGTAGCGCCTATCGTCGATGCGTTACGAGTCGCGGTGTGCGTTGCTGTCGTCGTCCTGCAAGTACGGTGGCGTTCAGGGATACCACCGATTTATGTATCGTACCGACCAACACACGCGCACATGAACTGGTGGAAACCCCTCGCCGCGCTGGCGGTGGCGGCGCTGGCGTTCGTCGCCGTCGGCGGCCTCGTCGGCCTCGTCGTGGAAGTGCTCGGCAACGTCGCCGCGCTCGCGGTCACCGCGCTGGTCGCGCTCGCGGTCCTCGCGGCCGCCAAGTGGGGCGCCCACTCCCGGCGCTGGCGGACGAACCCCTACTGGTAGAATCGCCCGTTTCGGTTTCTTTCTCAGCGCCCGCGCCGTCCCTTCGTCTGGCGGTAGTCCGACCCCATCAGCGCCAGGAAGTGGTCGAGGAACGCTTCGCGTTGCTCGTCGGTCTGTTCGAGCGGGTCGACCATCGGCACGAGTTCGAAGCCCCGGCCGCGTATCGTGGTCGCGTGGGCCGCCTCCAAGTCGAACTCCTCGGCCGGCGTCGTAGTGTACTCCGCCGCGATGGCCTCGAGCGCGCGCTCGCCGACGGGGACGATGATCTCGGGGTTTATCATCCGAATCTCGGCGTTGAGGTAGGGTTCGCAGGTCCGAATCTCCTCGTCTGTCGGCGGGCGCTCGGGGTCCCGACACCGGGTGAGGTAGGTGAGGTAGACGTTCTCCAGTTCGGGGTCCTCGGCGGTCGGCAGGGAGTTGTTCAGCCCGAGGTGGCCCAGGACGTTCTGAAGGGCCTCGCCGCGCTCGTCGCCGGTGAACGGGACGCCGGTGCGGTCGGCCCCCTCGTCGGGCATCTCGCCGACGAACAGGAAGTCGGCGCCCACGTCGCCGTGACCGTGGACGACGGTCCGGCGCGTCTCGCACAGTTCGGGACAGTTGGTGCAGGTTTCGTCCATCCCGAACGGGTTCGACCGGCTCTGCTGGTTCGCGTCCATCGTCGTACACCTCGGAGTTCGGGCCGTAAAAACGGTCGGGAGCCGCGGTCGGTCGTCGACCGTCGTCGACGGTCGAGGGGAACTCGGCGGGCTACTCGCTCGCGACGTTCAGGTAGAGTTCGACGCGCTCGAAGTGCGGGCCGACGGTGAATCGCCCGCTCTCGTCCTCCGCGACGAGGCCGCGCTCGACGAGTTTCGGCAGGTGGACCTGGACCAGCGACGTCTCGACCCGCCGGCGGTCGGCCCCCTCGCGCTCGGCGATTGACTCGGCGAGGTCGCGGGACGAGAGGCCGCCGTCGGCCGACGCCAGCAGTGCCAGCGCGCGCCGTCGTCTGGCGTCGGCCACCGCGTCGAAGCAGTCGTCCTCGGACGGAGCGTCCGGAACCGCCGATTGAGTCTCCCGGGTCGCCGACGGGGCGTCCGAGGCGGTGGCCGCCTCGGACGCCCCGTCGGCGACGTACTCGACGACCGTGTCGAACAGTGAACAGACGTTCCGGACCGTCGCCTCGTCGTGATTCGACGGCGCGAAGCTGAAGTAGCCCTCGACGTCTCGCTCGGCGAGCGAGCGGGCGACGTCGCCGAGGAACGTCGTCGCGGCGTCGGCGTCGACCCGGTCGAACAGCGTCGACACCGAGTCGAAACAGACCACGGTCCGACCGTCCGCGGGCCACGAATCGAGGTAGCTCTCGACCGACCGGCGGATCGCCGGCGCGTCGGTCGGGTCCGAAACTCCGCGGACCAGGTTCCGGGCGTCGCCGCTCGCCGTCGCGGTGGCGCGCATGGTCGCGCCCACGCTGACGATACCCACGTTCCGCGGTCTGCGCCCGACGCGGTCGCGCCACGCGTCGAGGAAGCTTCGTGCGCCGCGGTAGGTCACCGCCAGCACGTCGTCGCACGGGGACCGCTCGCTCGTCACCAGCGACAGCGGGACGCCGGCGTCCGGCGTCCCGCGGAGGACGAGCGTGTTCGCGCCGCCGCCGACCCGCGCCCGCACCAGTTTCGTCTCTCTCGCACCCGCCATCCCTACCGGTCGTCCTCCGGTACCGGCGCGTTCCGAATCCGGACGTGGCCGTCGGCGTGCGCGACGACCTCCAGTCCGCACAGCGAGAGCCGTACCTGCGAGTAGCCCCCGGACGCGCCCCGCCCGTCGAACAGCGCGTCGAGCGCATCGGGGTCGACGTGTTCGGCCAGCGGGATGATCGTCGTCGTCGGGTCCACGTTCGCGACATCGGCGATGGCCTCGATGACCGTCTCGCTGAGCCCCGTCTCGCCCGACGGGTCATGGTACGCGTGGTACGTTCCGGTCTGGCCGCGAACGTCCGTCAGTCTGGAAGCGGTTCCGGCGTCGTCATTCGTATCGCTTTTGGACACTGTTCCCGACCTCACGTATTATTGCGATTGCATAGGTAAGAAATTTACGGCGATGAACGGATAAACGCGAGTCGTCCGGAACCAAATTCCACGGCAGTTCAAGGGTAGCATACCGCCGCGGAACCCCGTCGTACGGTCGTCGTAGGTCCGGATTTCCCTCGGTTAGGCACCACATGGCAAAATGGGGGACGGTCGTGGGTCAGACCGTCGGTCACGAACCGGCCACACGAACGATGACAGACACGACCCTTCGCGACCGGATCGCAGCGAATCCCCGGTTGGCCGGCGTCCTGCTCGCCGCGCTGGCGCTGCTCGCGCAAGCGGGGAGCGCCGCCGCGAGCGGCGTCGCGGTCATCTTCGGCCCCTAGCGGTCGAGGACGTCCGAACACCACCGGAGCGCACCGTCCTCTTTTATCGGATACCGATTGCGAGCGAGGTACTCCCGGAGTTCGTCCACGCGGGCCCGGAGCGGGCCGATGGTCCCCGGCGTGAGGTAGTAACGGTCCATCTCGGCGACTGTCGGTCGGGCGAGCGTTCCCAGGCCGCCCTCGCGCGGCGGATACGTGTAGAACGTCACGTCGCGGACGTCAGCGGCCGCGTCCGAGGAAGCCGACGAGTCGGCTTCCTCGGACACGAGTTCGCACAGCATCGACAGTCCGCCCTCCGCCTGGACGACCGAAACCCGGCCGTCGCCCACTACGGTGTAGTGACCGCCGACGAAGCTCTCCTCGCGGGCGATTTCGAGCGCCGGCCGGAGCGGGAATCCGCGGTCGAGGAGTCGCGCCATCGTCGCGCCGACGCGGACCGCGCCGCTGTCGACCACCTCGCTGAAGGTGACCACGCCGCCGACGCTCCCGGCCTCGACCAGCGCCATCCCCTGTTCGTAGGACCGACACGCGTTCAGCAGGAAGGCGTCGACGTCCACGACGTCGAGCGTCGTCGCGTCCAGCGACCCGTCGGCGCACGCGAAGCCGTCGGCGTCGATGTGGCCGACGTAGTGGAGGAAGTCGGCGCCCGCGGTGAGCGTCTCGCGGAGTTCGGCGGTGGTGAGGTCGCGGCGGACCGACACGTCGAACGGGAGGTCCTCGCGGGAGCCGTAGACGTCGCTCACCACGTCGTCCTCGACGCGCATCGATTCGTCGTTGCAGACGACGACGATGTCGATGTCGCCGTCGACCGAGTCGCGGTCGAACCAGTTCTCGAACGCCGTCGTCGTCGCCTTGCTCGCGTCCATCGGCACGCCGTCGCCGAACCACGCCACCTCCACGGCGTCGGTTTCGGGCGGGCGGACCATCCGGGGGAGCGGTGGGTTCTCCGCGTCGGGGTTCTCGCGGTCCTCCTCGTCGTCCGCGCCGCCGCCCGCTCTGGTCCGATGTCGGTCGCCGCCGCCCCGCGTTCCCGGCCGGTCCAGAAAGTCGTCGAGGACGGCCGCGCGAACCGCCTCCGGCGAAACCGGCTCTCCCTCGGCGGGTCGAACGACCGCCAGGTCGCCGACGACGTAGGGGAGCGCCTCCAGTCCCGCGGCCGTTGGTTCGACGAACGCGGCGACGTTCCACCGCGGCAGGTGGTCGGCGACCGCCTCGAACGGGACCGACAGGTACGTCTCCAACCGCGCGGCGAGCGGGCGGTCGTAGAGGGCGGCAAAGTCGAGTGCGAGTTCGGATTCGACCGCCTCGCGCTCGTGGAGCGCCACGCGGTAGTAGCCCTCGGTGCGGACCAGGCAGTCGAGGAAGAACGACTGTCTGAGGGCGCGCTCGACCGCCAGCGAGAACCCGTCGCCGTCGGCGGTCACCGCGGTCGACCGCGCGAACGACTCGGGGACCGAACGCTCGTCGAGGGGGAACTCGAACCCGTCGGCGAGGAGGCGCGGGTCCTCGCCCGGCCGCACGTCGGCGCCGAGGTAGAACGCCAGCGGCGCGGCGACGACCGCCGCCCGGTGGGTCGGCGGGACGACCAGTTCGACGCCCGTCTCGGGTTTCGACAGCGAGTCGGGCACCGCGAACTCCTCGCCCACCTCGAGGCGAGGCGGGTGGCCTCGTAAGGTGGGGTACGACCGCTCGGGCGAGGTGGTCTTGAGCGCCGACCCCAGGTACGACAGCGCCCGGAGCGCGTCCTCGGGGTCGGTCGACGTGGTGACGGTCGCGGCCGGGCGCTCGTGGTACGAGCGCGCGCCGACCAGCACCGTCTCGCCGCCGAAGGAGAACCGCGTTCGGTCGCCGTCCACGGTCGCGGCGAACTCGCCCTCGCCGCGGAGGTAGAGTTTCACCGGAACGTTGACCTCGACCTCGTATCGGTCGGCGGGTAGTTCCGTCGAGGCGTCCGACCCGACCGCCGCGACCATCTCGCCGTCCTCGCGTCGGACGTACCCCTCGGCGACGCCTTCGACCACGATAGCGCCCGCCGCGACTTCGACCGCGGCGTCGACGGGGAAGGAGAACCGGTCGGGCGAGACGGGCGTCGGTTCGACCGACCCGGCGGACTCGGGCACCGCGAGTCGGAGTCGCCGTCGCTCGATGGAGTCGACGATTTCGATGCCGTTCTTGTGCGCGTTGAACGATACCACCCGACCACCTCGAGTCGCTGCCGCGGGTTTACGTGGCCATAGTCTCGAATCATTAAAAAACCACCGAGTGGACAGGAACGAAGTCGGCGACCCCTCCGTCGTCGGGTTCGGTACGAGTTCAAGGAGTCGTTCCACTCGGTAACGGCTCGCTTCTCTCAGCGGAGGCGAGTTACTCGGCGATTCTTGCGGTTACGGTTCGTAAGGAACGGATTGATTCGTTCAGGCACCGTTCCGTCCGTCGAACGATGTTCGACCTTTAATCGCGTCTGGAGCCACGTTCTCGACGGAGAATCACAATGACACAGAACACGTCTCGTCGCCGATTCCTGAAGGCGGCGGCAGCGACGGGTGCAGTGGCCGGACTGAACGCGACGGTCCTCGCGCAGGGTCAGAACGAAGAGTACATCCTGCTCGGCGGCAAGACGGTCGGGTGGCAGGGCTTCCGCCTGCCCGGACAGGCGACGGCGAGCGCGTCGAAGAACCCGACGCTCAACCTCCAGCCGGGGACGACCTACACGCTCCTCTGGAGGAACATGGACGGCCAGCCGCACAACTTCGCGATCCAGGACTCCCAGGGGAACAACCTTCCGGCGCTCGAAACCTTGAGCGTCGACCAGTCGAGTCAAGCGTGGGAGACGCTGAACCAGACGAGCGGTAACCAGACCACCACGAACGTTAGCCTCGGGAACGCGACCGGCGGCAACCAGACTCAGACCCAGACGGGCGGCGACCAGCAGCTCGCCAACAAGACCGATATCGTCTCCGAGCAGGGTGCGGTACAGGGCGTCCGCTTCACCGCCTCCCAGAAGATGGACTCGTACATCTGTCTGGTCCACCCGAACACGATGGTCGGGGAGATTCAGGTCGGCGGCACCGGCGGTGGCAGCGGCAGTAACAACAGTTCGATGTAGCGAGGGTCCGAGCGACGCCGTTCGCGCCGCGACGAACCGAATCGCTCGTTTTCGCGGGTTTTCTGCGTTCCGGATGCGAGGGCGTGGAATTAAGTTGGTCGGGGTCGAACGTGCGGGTATGGCTGGTGGAACCCGGACACCGTCGTCCCGGAGCGAAGGCGCGGTGGTGGAGGGAGAGCAGTTCGCCCGACGGTTGCGCGAACTGAAACGGTCTGGAAGCGCCATCTTCGTCACGGGGAAGGTCCAGCACGACGCGTCGGCACACCACATGCGCCGTGCGCTCGGCGGGCCGGGCAACAAGCAGATTCTCGCCTCGACACACCCTCGGCCGGCGACCCTGCTGCCCGAGGCGGTGTCGCCCCACGACCCGACCGTCACGGTGGTGAGCCGAACCGAACACCAGCGGTCGGCCGCGGCCCGAGCGAGCGCGCCCGCCGAGTTCGACGACGACCTCGCCGACCTCCGCGAAGAAATCACCGACGCGGTCGCCGCGTTCGACCGCCGGAACGACCTCCAACCGAGCGAACTCCGAACGTCGGTCGACTCGGTCGGACGACTCCTCGACGAGGCCGGCGAACGGGCGGTCGAGCGGTTCGTACGAGACGTCTCCCGCACCGTCACCGGGACGAACGGCACCTGTTACTACCACCTCCGGCGCGCCGACGACTCGGCCGTCGTCCGGGAACTTTCCTCGCTGGTGGACGCCCGGATCGAACTCCGCCAGACCGTTGGCGGGGCCCAGCAGCGCTGGCACCTCCCCGACGAAGCCCTTACGACGGACTGGGTTCCACTGTAGGTATGCGCCCGACCGTCTCGACGCTCGCCGACGGCGAGGGACTCGAGATTCTCGACCCCATCGAGAACGCTCGGTTCGTCGTGCGAACGCCGACGGCGGTCGACCCGACGCCGGTTTCGGCCACGGACATCCACTTTCCCGTCGACGTGGTCGCGAGCGTCGAGACGCCCGCGTTCCGGGTTCCGGCGACGAGCATCTACGTCCACTCGCCGACCGAGGAGCGCCTCGTCGATACGTTCGACCCGACGGGCGATCCGCTCGCGTACGGCGGCCCGTGCGTCCTGGAGGTCAACGTCGCGCCGACGAAGCTGTTCGTCGCAACCGACGGCGGGGCGGCGATTCACCGCGAGGGCGAGGACGTCCGCATCGAGTTCTCCGGCGACGCGCCGGTGCAGGTCGGCGTCCGGTCGCTCCACGACAGACCCGCGGCGACGATCACGACGACGCCCGACCCGGAGGGCGCGATGGAAGCGCTGTCGTATCTGGGGTCGGCGCTCAAGACCACCTCGCCCGAACGGAGCTTTCCGACGTTGCGGGGCCATCCGCCGCTGGTCGAACTCGGTGAAGCGTTCGACGCGCCCGCGGAGTTGGAACCTCCCGACACCGACGTCCGACTCGAACTTCCCGCCGAGTACCAGTACGTCTACCCCGCGACCTCGCTGGCGTACTACCTCGGCGCCGAGGTGGTCCCGACAGCCGAACCGCGCCTCATCGCCGGGAACTTCGACTACGACCTCGCGAGCGCGGACGGGTACGAGTCGACGGTCGAGCGGATTCTCAGGCAGTCGTTCTTCCTCGACTGTCTGGTCCGCACCGAGGGGTTCTACCCCATCGACCTCCACGAGCGCGAGGCGGTCGAGTCCCGCGTCGACCTCGACTTCGCGGAACTGTACGACGCGTCGCTCGCCGACCGCCTCGAAGCGTACTTGTCGGTCCCCTACGAGGCGGTCGCCGACCACGTCCCGGAGTGGCCGCTGACCGTCGACGCCGACCCGAACGCCCAGAGCCTGGGCGCGATGCCGTTCGCGGCCAACGCCCTCGCGCTCGTGCGGCCGATCGACCGGCGGCGAGTCTCGGCGCTCGAACCCTCGGACCTGATTACGACGGCGATAGAGGACTTCCATCGCGCCGGCGGGTCGGTCGCCGACGTGGACGTGCTCACGCCGGAACCGGTCGAAACGACCGAACACGCCTGGATCGGTGAGGGCGTGCCGATAGACGCCAACAAGCTCACGGTCGATTCGCTCGTGCGGAGCCTCGACGTCGACCCCGACACCACCATCGACGTCCACGTGGTCTGCAACGACGAGCGGATGAAAGCCGAGGGCGTCGTCAACGAACACTACGGCGCGCGCGACCTCCCGCAGTTCGACGTGTCGCTCCACTACGACCTGACGACCGACGAACTCCGGAACCTGCTGGCCGAACCCACCGACTTCCTCCACTTCGTCAGCCACGTCAACGAGGCAGGGATGGCCTGCGCCGACGGCTACCTCGACGCCACGGAACTCGAATCGGTCGGCGCGAAGGCGTTCGCGCTGAACGCCTGCCAGTCCTACGAGCAGGGGATGGCGCTGGTCGAGGCCGGGAGCCTCGGCGGAGTCATCACGCTCGACGAGGTGGCCAACGCCGCGGCGACCCGGGTCGGCAACGCGCTGGCGCGGGCATTGGCCGCTGGATTCTCGCTTCGGCAGTCGGTGGGGATAGCTCGGCGGGCGACGATGTCGAGTTTCATGTGGACGACCGTGGGGAACGGCGGCATCACGCTGTGTCAGAGTAACGGCGGAAGCCCGATTTGCCTCGAAGTTCAGGAGCGTGGAGACGCTCGCTACCGGACGGAAATCCGTTCGTACGCGACTCGGGGATACGGCCTCGGAGGAACTATCAACATGTTTCTCGACCGTATCGATTGCCGGTATCTCGCCGGCGGTAAACTGGCTACTTTCGCACTCTCGGAATCGGAACTCAGAGGGATTCTACAGAACGAATTAGTGCCTATCGAATACGAACGGCAGCTCCACTGGAGCCCCGAGTTCGCCGATTCACACCTCTGAGCTACGGTCCCGGATGAGTGTCGTGGCTGAGCATAACGAGCAGTTCCATCGAGTTCGTCAAGACGACACTCGCGGTGAACAGTCCGCCGATAACTTTCGGGCGTTCGCGCAGTTCCCGGATGATTGTCTCTTTCATCGCACGCTACGAATGTTGCTCCTCGAAAGTATCTCTATCTAAAGTAATTCAACTTGAAAATAATTAGTGTAAGACAATTGCTACCCGAAGCAAGCGACGAGATCTCCTCAGCGCATCGCTTCGGCTCGCTCGAGCGAACAGAGCCGCCGGCCGCTCACTCGTTGGCCGGACTGCTCGGGTGGTAGTCGGTGTCGTACTCGCCGGGGCTGTCGTCCAGACGGTCGGGGTTGATTCGCCCGCCGAGGAGCATGAAGTCCACGAGCGTCAGCGCCAGCATCGCCTCGACGACCGGGACGCCTCGCGGGGGGAGGACGGGGTCGTGGCGGCCGATGACCTGCTCTTCCTTCTCCTCGCCCGTCTCCCAGTCGACCGTGGTCTGGGTCTTCGGAATCGAGGTGGGCGCGTGGAGCGTCACCTCGCCGTAGATGGGTTCGCCCGTGGTGATGCCGCCCTGGAGGCCGCCGTGGTCGTTCTCGACCGGTTTCGGGTCGCCGTCGGGGCCGAACTCCCAGTCGTCGTTGCGCTCCTTGCCGGCGTACTCGCGGGCCTCTCGACCCAGGCCGAACTCGAAGGCGGTGCTGGCGGGCACCGACAGCATCGCCTGGCCGAGGCGGGACTCGACGGAGTCGAACCGCGGCGCGCCGAGGCCGCGGGGCACCCCGCGAGCCTCGAAGTAGATTGACCCGCCGATGGAGTCGCCTTCCTCCTGGTACTCGTCGATGCGCTCGCGCATCTGCTCGGCGGTTTCGGGGTGGGCGCACCGCACCTCGTTCTCCTCGCTGTGCTCCAGTATCTCCTCGAAGGAAACCTCCGGGGCTTCGATGTCGCCGATCTGGTTGACGTGGGCCTTGAGTTCGACGCCCTCGCTGGCGAGAATCTTCTTCGCGATGGCGCCCGCGGCGACCCAGTTGACCGTCTCCCGGGCCGACGACCGGCCGCCGCCGCCCCAATTGCGCGTGCCGAACTTCGCCGAGTAGGTGAAGTCGCCGTGGCTCGGCCGCGGCGCGGTGATGAACGGTTCGTACTTCTCCGAGCGGGCGTCCTTGTTCTCGATGACCATCCCGATGGGCGTGCCGGTGGTGTAGCCGTCCTGAAGACCGGACTTGATGGACACCGCGTCGGGTTCGCCCCTGCTGGTCGTTATCATCGACTGGCCGGGTTTGCGCCGGTCCAAGTCGGCCTGCACGTCGTCCTCGTCGAGTTCGAGGCCCGCCGGGCACCCCGAGACGGTGACGCCCATCGCCTCGCCGTGGCTCTCGCCGAAGGTGGTGACCTGGAAGAGTCGTCCGAAGCTGTTGCCGTTCATTGCCGGAAGGTTGTCGGAGCGGGCATTTAGAGGTTGCAGAAAGGTGCAAGTTCCCCCTCCGGAGATTCCGCCTCGAAAGTCGGTCGGTCGCCGACCGAACGACGAGTACAGCATCGCGAACGTCTCCGCCACTCGCACGAAGATTACGAGTACCGGCATTTCTGGTAGGAATCGACAGCACCGCAGACCGCCACTTACACGATACAAGTGAGTACCGCACCGCGACGGCCACACGCCTCCCCAGCCGATTCGCTCACTCACGCCTGCGGCGCTCGTTCGCTCATCCCTCGCACGAAGAAGGCGCGAGATGAACTCGCACCAGCGCGCGCCATATCCAAGTCCAGAGCGCGCATCTCCACCACCGAACCGGCGCGCGCGGACGCGGTTTCGTGCCGCGACCGATTCGCGCGAGGGATGACCGAGTGAGCGACTGCAAAGGAGCGAACGACGGAATCGGTTGGGGAGGTGTGTGGCCGTGGCGGTGCGGTACTCATTTGTGGAGTGCGAGTAGCGGTCACAGTCCAGTCGTTCATCGGCGTCGTGTGAATTCGCTTCGAGTTGCAAACCGATTCACCCCCGACTACGAGCGACAGCCCGAAGTCACAATCACTGCAACTCGTCCAGCCGAACCGCACCGAAGGGCACCAGCATCTCCGTCGGATGCAGACCCCCGTGCATCCCGACGTGCTCGAAGTGGCCGTCGTCGTACCAGAGCATGCCGCGCTCGGGGACCGCCACGAGGTCCGGACGACGGCGCTCGAACGTCGCGGAGGGCTCGCGGTCGCCGAACAGCCCTCGGTCGCGGAGCGTCTCCGCGTCGAACGTCCGGACCGGCGCGGCCTCGGCGAGGCGTTCGGCCAGCGCCGCCGTCTCGCCCGGGCGAGTGTGAAACTGGAGGTTTCGCGGGCCGCCGACCGCCCGAATCGGTTCGCCGTCCGCGTCCCGGGCCAGGAACTCCTCGACGCCGAGTTCGCCGAGGTCGACGTTCTCCTCGGGGCTGGTATCGACTTGCCCGTGGTCGGCGGTGACGATGAGAAGCGTCTCTCGGGCCGTCTCGGGGTCGAGTCGCTCGACGAGTTCCCGCCGGAGGCAGTCGGCCACCATCCCGATCTGGGCGCGGTACTCCGGCGAGTCGTTGCCGTGGGCGTGGCCGGCGGCGTCGAGGTGGGGCACGTAGCCGTAGACGTAGGTCGGGTCGTCGGCGGCTTCGAGCGTCTGGCGCACCCGCAGGGCCATCTCGGCGACGTTCTCGTAGGGCGTCGTCGTCGCCCCGCGGAGCGACCGATTCGAGTACGCCCCGCCCTCGATGGCCGCGGGGTGGACGACGTGCGGGTCGACGCCCGACGCGGCGAGTCGCCGGTAGAGCGTGTCACCCTCGAAGATGCGCTCCGGGGAGGCGTCGCCGAACGCCTCGCCCACCGGTTCGTCGTCGAGAGTGGTGAACGGCAGGGTCTGGACCACCACGCCGTCGTCCGGGCCGCCGAGGTGCTGGAACCAGCCGAGGTTGCCGTGCTCGACCGGTTGGCGCCCGGTGTGCATCGTGGTTATCGCCGCCGCCGTCTCGGAGGGGTAGATGGACGTGAGCGGGGTGACGGTCCCGCGCTCGGTCAGGTCGGCGAGCAGGTCGTGGCGCTCGTGCCGGCGCTTCCAGTGGTCGTAGCCGAACCCGTCGAGCAGGACGACCGCGACGTTCCGGACGTCGGTGTCGACGCCGTCGAAGACCCGGGCCGGGAGTCGCGGTCGCGACTCCCGACTCACTTCGGCACTGACGGCGGTCGTATCGTCCCCGAGCACCGACGCCACGGCGTCCGGGACGTTGGCGAAACAGTAGTCCTCGTATGCCGGAAACAGCGTGTCGCCTTCGAGGTGGCGCTCGCGGAGCGTCCCCGCGACGTCGTCCTGAAGCATGCCTGCCGTATTCGCGACCGGCCGGGGCAAGTGAATTTCGGTATCGTGCGAACGGTTCTCATCCAGCGGGCGAATCCGGGTCGCCTACCGCTCGACCGTCGCGCCGAGGTCGTACAGCACGTCGAAGAAGGTCGGGAACGACACGTCGACGTGCTCGGCACCCGAAATCATCGTCGGCCCCGAACACGCCAGCGCCGCGACCGCCAGCGACATCACGATTCGGTGGTCGCCCCGGCCGTCGACGACGCCGCCGTCGAGGTCGGACTCGCCGCCCCGAATCACGAGGGTGTCCCGACTCTCCTCGGTCACCGCGCCGAGGGTCCGGAGTTCCTCGGCCATCGCGCTCACCCGGTCGGTCTCCTTGTACCGGACGTGCTCGCAGTTGACGATGCGCGTCTCGCCGTCGGCTATCGCCCCGAGCGCCGCGATGGTCGGCAGGAGGTCGGGCGTGTCGCCCACGTCGACCTCGACGCCCGAGAGGGCAGAGCGCCGGACCGTCACCGCGCCGTCGTCGCGGTTCCAGTCGACGTCGGCGCCCATCCGCCCGAGAACACCGACGATCTTGCTGTCGCCTTGGGCGCTCGGATACGCGCCCTCGACGAGGACCGACTCGCCGTCCTCGGCGGCGACCGCGCCCGCGGCGAGCAGGTAGGAGATGGAGGAGAAGTCGCCGGGGACGTGGTACTCGCCGTCCTCGGGTTCGTAGAACTGCCCGCCCTCGACCCGGTAGGTGCCGCCGTCGTCGAGGTCCTCCTTGCCGGCCTCGACGCCGAACTCGTCGAGGAGTTCGAGCGTGATGTCGACGTAGGGGGCCGACTTGAGTTCGGTCTCCAGTTCGACCGCGATGCCGTCGTCGGTGACGGCGCCGGCCATCAGCAGCGCCGAGACGAACTGCGAGGAGACGTCGCCCGGCATCGAGACGCTCCCGCCGGAGACGGGTCCCTTGATGGCCAGCGGCGCCTGGCCGTTGGCGCGGGTGCTCTCGGCGCGTCCGCCGAGGTCGTCGACCGCCGTCAGGAGCGGACCGTGGGGTCGCGACCGGAGCGAGTCGTCGCCCGTCAACACGGTGATGCCGTCGGCGAGGGCGGCCGCGGCCGTCACGAGGCGCATCGTCGTCCCGCTGTTGCCGCAGTCGACGATGTCACCGGGCACCTCGGGTCGGCCGTCGAAGCCGTCCACGTCGAGGTGGTCGTCGTGGCGCGTGACGTCGCCGCCGAAGGCGTCGACGGCGCGCATCGTCGCCTTCGTGTCGGCGCTGACCAGCGGGTCGTAGACGAGCGCCCCGCCGGCGTAGCCCGCCGCCAGAATCGCCCGGTGCGTGTAACTCTTCGAGGAGGGCGCGCGTGCGCTCCCCGAGAGCGTCGATGGCTCTATCTCCACGTCCATGGCTCACCCGACGACCCGGCCCGGTATCAGGGTACCGGAGTGGGCAGAACTCCCGACTCGGGGACGGTGCGGCGAATCGGCGTCTCGCTCGGTCAGCGCACGATGGTGACCGGCACCGTCGCCCGGCCCGCCACCTCCTTGGAGGTGCTCCCGAACAGGCCCTCGTACTCCTCGGAGAGGCCGCGGTGGCCCACGAAGATGGCGTCGAAGTCGTTGGCCTCGGCGTACTCGGTTATCTCCTCGACCGGTTCGCCCGACAGCAGGCCCGTCTCGAATTCGACGTCGGCGTCCTCGCCGATGGTCGCCACCTCGTCGAGCGCCGCTTGAGCGCGCTCCTCGGCGTCCTCGACGTCCTCGCTGAGGAGTTCTTCGTCGGCCTCGGTGTAGCTCATCGGCGGGTCGTCGCCGCCGGTGAAGTACTGGTCGGGCACGACCACGCTGACCGCGACGACCGAGGCGCCGGTCGCGGCGGCCTGCTCGACCGCGTACCGGACCGCCTCCACGCTGGGTTCGGAGCCGTCGACCGCGACGAGGTACTTCATGACGACAGAGGTACGGGTCGGGGGGTGATTTGGGTTGCGGCCGCGCAGGATTCGCGTCGGCCGATGTCACACCGGCGGCAACGAAAGGGCGGCGCTCACGACCTCGTCCGCGTAGCGCAGCAGTTCGTCCGAACACCGGAGGAGGTCGTCGGTTCGGACCAGCGCGTCGTCGACGTAGCACAACGCATCGTCGACGTAGCGCACGACCGTGTCTCCGTATCTGCTCGCCTCGTCGGCGGCGGCGCTGGCGTCGTCGGCGTACGGGACGGCCACCGGGAAGTCCGAGGGGTCGACCGCGCGGAAGTCGGTGCGTCCGCATTGGCCGCACTCGGGGTTACCGACGGGGTGAACGTCGTCGTTTCGGGTCTGGACACCGGGACGCGGGCGACCGCAGTGCTCGCAGACGAACAGCATGAGTCGTTGCGAGGTGAGAACGGTCTCGACGTTCTTCAATTCGTCCTTTCGAAGTCGGACGGGTTTCGACCGAGTTCGCCCGACTCTCGGCCGCGTGCTGCCGACCCTCGACTCCGCGCGTCCGTTGCGTCGGCGATTCGCTCGACCGCCCGGACGAACCGCGCCGCGAGGTGGAGGAACCGCAACGTGAGGTAGACGCCGGCCAGCAGTAGAACGACGAGGAGGCCGAGGAGCGGACGCTGGGCGATGAGGACGCTGTACAGGAACGCGATCACACCGAGCGTGCCGAGTGCGACCCGGGTGAACTCCGATTCAGATTTTTCGTCTGACACGTTTTGCGCGTCACAATCGAAGTAGATAAATCGTTCTGACCGGGCCGCGGAGTCGAAGGACGCTCGACGTTGGCGGAAGGGCCGTCCGTCGGCCATATCGGCCGACGGACGGCCCTTCCGCAATCCGTATCGTTTTGCCCCTCCGGCGACTTCCGACGGGTATGGACCCGGACCTCTCCGCGCTCGCCGACGCGCTCGACTCGGAAGGATACGACGGCTACCTCCTCGACGCCGACTCCTCCGACTCGAACCAACTGTACCTCTCGGGCTTCGACGCGCCCGACCCGTTCGTCACGCTCTACACCCCCGAAGGGCTCTCGCTACTCGTCTCCGGCCTGGAGTACGGCCGCGCGAAGTCGGAGGGCCGCGCCGACGACGTAGCTCGGCTCGCCGACTACGACTTCCCCCAGAAGGTCGGCGAGTACGGCGGCCGCGCCGCGGCCGAGCACGCCGTCATCGCCGAATTCCTCGCCGACAGGGACGTGGCGTCGGTCGCGACGCCCGAACGCTTCCCGCTGGGGACCGCCGACGACCTGCGCGACCACGGCGTCGAGGTCGAGGTTCTGGAAGGCGACGTGCTGGCCGAGATTCGGGCGACCAAGACGGACGAGGAGGTCGAACGCATCCGGACGGCCCAGAAGGCGAACGAGGCCGCGATGGCCGCGGCGGAGGACCTCATCTCGGCCGCGAGCGTCGAGGACGGGACGCTCCGCCACGACGGCGAGGTTCTGACAAGCGAGCGCGTCAAGGAGGAGATAGAGGTCACGCTCCTGCGCCACGGCTGTGCGCTCGACGAGACCATCGTCGCCTGCGGCGCCGACGGCGCCGACCCCCACAACCGTGGGAGCGGCCCGCTCGCCGCCGGCGAACCCGTCGTCATCGACATCTTCCCGCGGGACAAGGAGAGCAAGTACAACGGCGACATGACCCGGACGTTCTGCAAGGGCGACCCCTCCGAGGAGGTCCGGCGGCGCTACGACGACACCTACGAGGCCTTCGAGGCCGCACTCGACGTGCTCGAAGCCGGCGTCACGGGCAAGGAGGTCCACGACGCGGTCTGCGACGTGTACGAGGCGAAGGGCTACGACACCCTCCGTTCGGACCCCTCGGCCGAGACGGGGTTCATCCACAGCACCGGCCACGGCATCGGACTGGACGTCCACGAACTCCCCCGACTCGCACCCGACGGCGAGGAACTCGAACCCGGCCACGTCGTCACCGTCGAACCCGGACTCTACGACCCCGACTTCGGCGGCGTCCGCATCGAGGACCTCGTGGTCGTCACCGAGGACGGCTACGAGAACCTGACCGACTATCCCATCGGGCTTCGGGTGGAGTAGGACTTCTTTCTCGTTTTTCGTTCGGCGGCCAACCGGGGTTCCGCTCGAAAGCCACCCTCGACCCCGACGAAACGCGGTTCCGGTGCCACAACCACAAAGTGCGGAACGCTCGAACCGGAGGACAATGCTTCGAGGAAAGTCCGAATCCGAACAGAGGCAGGTAGCAGTCGAATCGAAGCGACGGAAGGGGTGGCTCCGGCGGGCGGTCCCGTACGCCGCCGCGCTGGTCGCGGGGTACGTGCTGGGCAAGCGCTCGCAGAACGGGTCGCTCCCCGGTCCGCTGTGCGACGGCCAGGACGGCGAGTGGGTCACGGCCGGCGAGGAGGCCGAGGTCGAAACCCAGACTCAAGCCGAAGGCGAAACCGCCGACCCCGACCAGCCGAGTACGATGGGGAGCGTCTCCGGCGAGGAGGTCCGCGACGAAGAGCGCGAGAACACCGATTCGGCGGTCGGGACCGGCGACGAACCGTCCGAGGGCGAAGCCGGAGGCGCGTCCGAGGCGGAACTCGACGAGCGGGCGGCCTCGCTCTCGGCGCCGACGACCCAGGGGATGCCGATGCTCGGCCTCGGGACATACCAGAACGACGACTACGACCAGTGCATGGAGAGCGTGACGACCGCCCTGGAGATGGGCTACCGCCACGTCGACACCGCCCAGATGTACGACAACGAGGAGGCGGTCGGCGACGCCATCGCCGAGTCCGACGTCGACCGCGAGGACCTGTACGTCGCCACCAAGGTCGAACCGGACAACTTAGCCTACGACCACGTCATCGAGAGCACCGAGGAGAGCCTGGAGAAACTCGGCCTCGACTACGTCGACCTGCTGTACGTCCACTGGCCGACCGGCGAGTACGACGCCGGCGACACCCTCGAAGCGTTCGGCGAACTCCTCGAAGAGGACAAGATCGGGGAGGTCGGCGTGAGCAACTTCGAACCCGAGCAGATCGCCGAGGCCATCGACGCCGTGGACGTCCCCCTGTTCGCCAACCAGGTCGAGATGCACCCGCTACTCCCGCAGACCGAGGTCCGGCAGGCCTGCGACGAGCACGAGATCGAGGTCGTCGCCTACTCGCCCATCGCCCGCGGCGACGTCGCGGACGTCGACGAGGTCGTCGAGGTCGCCGAGAAGCACGACGCCACGCCCGCCCAGGTCAGCCTCGCCTGGCTCCGCGAGAAAGAGGTCACCGCCATCCCGAAGGCGACCGGCCGCGAGCACATCCGCGAGAACTGGCTGAGCCTCGACGTCGAACTCGACGACGAGGACGTCGAGAAGATAGACGGCATCGACCGCGAGGAGCGACTGGTCGACCCCGACCGCGCACCGTGGAACTGACGAGATTCAGCCGACTCGCTCTGTGAGTCGGCTGGATTTCGAAGACGCGAGCGCCGAATAGCGAGATTCGGAGCGCGCCGGCGAACGAGAATCACGAAAACGTGAGCGTCGACAGCCACGAGTAGCGAGACGTGCCGAGGGAAACGGCGGCTCAGTACGTCACCCTCCGGTACATCGACCGCGCGGCCTTGAACGCCGGCCAGCCGACCGCCGACCGGCCGCGCTGCCACATCATCGACGGCCGTGGCTCGGCCCCGAACCGCCGCTTGAACTTGAACACGCCGTCGGTGAAGTCCGACCCCGTCGCCCCGAAGTCGTAGGTGTCGTAGCCGTGGTCCTGGCCCCACCGGATGGCCGAGGCGTGGAGCGCCTCCGAGGGATAGTAGTCGAGCGCGTCCTCGTCCGGAATCCCCGCGAAGTAGTAGTGGAGCGCCGACCGCTCGTCGTCGCGCAGGTGGAGGTACCGACCCAGTTCCTCGCCGTCGCGCTCGGCGACGAAGACGACGATGCGGTCCCGGAGGTGCTCGACCAGCCCGTCGAAGAACGCAAGCGGAAGTGCGTCGCCGCCGATTCGGGCGATGTTCGCGCTGTAAGCGTCGTAGGTGTCCCGGACGACCTCCCGCGTCGGGTCGAGCGCTCGCACCTCGACGCCGGCGTCCTCCGACCGCCGGAGGCCCTGTCGACGGCTCTTGTGCATGTTCTCCCGGGTGGCCTCCCAGTCGTCGTCGAGGTCGAGTACCAGACGGCAGTTGACCAGGTTGGCCTCGTAGCCCTCCCGGGCGAAGTGCTTGCCGTACTTGACGTACCCCGGTTCGCTGGTGATGACGCTGTGGTAGAGCGCCCGGCGGTCGCCCGCGTCCTCCAGCGCCGCGAACGCCAGGTCGAGACACTCCTCCTCGTCGCCGGTGACCACCGGACCGCCGGTACCGGGTTCGACCGACACCACCCGCCTGACCGGGAGGCGCTCGACGACGTCCGGCCAGCCCATGATTTGGACCGGTTTGACGAAGTTGGGGAACACCGCGACCGGGTTGTTCCCCTTCGAGACGACGACGTGACGTCCCTCCATGTCGAGGGCATCCTCGCACACCCGGAGCCACTCGTGGCGGTGGAACAGACAGCCGAGGTCCGACTGCTCGACCACGTTGTTCCACTGGTTCGCGTTCACCTCGGTCACCGCGTCGTGGACGTCCGCCTGAAGCTCCGCCATCACTCACCCGTCCCGCCGGTACGCTCGGCGTTCCTGTCCCTCGCGTTCGCCTGCCGCTTCGTTCTCATCGCCGGTTCTTGGCCCCGTTCGGCCTTTGTTATTCGCCGATAAAGGCGGAGTAAGCCGGCGAAAACAGGTGATTTCCGCCGCGAAGTGGGCGATTCCGCCGCGACCGACCCACCCAAGAAACTTCGGGCGGTCGACTTTTCCGCGGCGCGAACCAACGTCGGGGCGGGATCGAACATGTCCGAAACCGGCAGGTACGTCTCCGGACTCGCGGCGCTGCTCGGTGCGTGGCTGGTCGTCGGGGCGGTCGCGGTGTTCGAAACCGTCCCGGCGCACTTCTGGAACGACGTCATCGTCGGGGCCGCCATCTTCGCGGTTGCGGGGTACACCTTCGCGAGCGGCGGCGAGTACGAACCGGTGAACGCCGCGAGCGCGCTCCTGCTACCTCTGCTGGGCCTCTGGGAGATCATCGCGGCGTTGAACTTCCTGCGACTCGGCGGCGCGGTGTTCTGGAACGACGTGATCGTGGGCGCGCTCGTGGTCGTCCTCGGCATCTACGACGTGTACCTCGGTCGCGTGGTCACGCTCGAAGACGAGGCCGAGGAGGCCGACTACGCGGAGTGAGTCGACCGGCCCGGAGAGCGAACTCCTTTTGAAACCGGGGCGGCTATCCGCTATCGATGGAGGTACTGATAGTCGGCGCGGGCGCGATGGGCCGGTGGTTCGGGTCGATCCTCGACGCCGACGTCGCGTTCGCCGACGCCGACCCGGCGGTCGCCGAGGCCGCCGCCGACCGCGAGGACGACGCCCGAGCGGTCGCGCTCTCGACCGACGAGCGATTCGACGCGGTCTGCGTGGCCGTCCCGCTCTCGGCCGCCGCAGAGGCGGTCGACGAGCACGCGCCGAAGGCGACGCGGGCCGTCTTCGACGTGACCGGAACGATGGCCGGCCCGCTGGCCGCGATGGCCGAGGCCGCCCCGGACCGCGAGCGCGCGAGCTTCCACCCGCTGTTCGCGCCCGAGAACGCCCCGGGGAACGTCGCGGTGGCCGTCGAGGCCGGCGGGCCGGTCACCGACCGAATCCTCGACCGCCTGCGCGAGCGCGGCAACGACGTGGTCGAGACGACGCCCGAGGAGCACGACGAGGCGATGGAGACGGTGCAGGCGAGCGCCCACGCGGCCGTCCTGGCGTTCGCGCTCGCGGCCGAGGACGTCCCCGAGGGACTCTCGACGCCCGTCTCCGACGACCTCGCGGCGTTGGTCGAGCAGGTGGCCGGGGGAACACCCCGGGTGTACGCCGACATCCAGGACGCGTTCGACGGCGCCGACCGCGTCGCCGAGGCCGCGGCCCGCCTCGCCGACGCCGACCGCGAGGCGTTCGAGCGACTGTACCACGACGCGCGGGAAACGGCGGACGAAACGCAGGAGACGACGGAGGACGAGCGATGAACGCCGACCAGCGGGCGGGCGTCGTCGAGAACGCGAAGTACCTGCGGAACGTCCGGCCGATAGACCCCGAGGAGGTCAGCGAGTACGTCGAGGGGACGCCCCACCCCGCAGTGGTCCGGCAGGTCCTCCGGGAGGAGGCGGTTTCGCTCGGCCTCGTCGAACGCGACGACGGCACCTTCGAACCGGCCGAGGACGAACTGATACGCCCGACGTTCCGGGGCGTCGAGGCGTTCCCGGTCGAGTACGGCCGCCGACTCGAAGACCTGCTGGTCGGGCGCTTCGGCCCGAACTGGCACCGCGGCGAGTCGGGCGACGACCTCCGGGAGACGATTCGGCGACTCAAGGCCGACTACTTCGAGAACAACCCCGTGGAGTACGACGCGACCGCCGCGCTCGGCTACGCCATCTACCACCTGCCGGACAACTACGCCGCGGTCCAGTACGTCCTCGACGAACTCGGCGAGAAGGGACTGCTCGACCGCCGACTCCGGATTCTGGACGTGGGCGCCGGCGTCGGCGGCCCCGCGCTGGGCGTCCACGACTACCTGCCCGACGACTGTCTGGTGGAGTACGACGCGGTCGAACCGAGCGCCGCGGCCGACGCGTTCGAGCGACTGCTCGCCGACTCGAAGCCCAACTTCCACTGGTCGCTGACCCGCGAGACGGCCGAGGCGTTCGACCCGGCGGCCGCCGGGTCGAACGCCTCGGGGTTGGAGGACGACGAGTCGGAGGCCGACGAGTCGAACGCCCCGGAGGGTGATTCGACGGACGCCGCGGCGTCCGGCGAGTACGACTTGATTCTGTTCGCCAACGTGCTCAACGAACTCGACGACCCCGAAGCGGTCGTCCTCGACTACATCGACGCGCTGGCCGACGACGGCGCGTTGGTCGCGGTCGAACCCGCCGACCGCGAAACCAGCATCGGCCTCCGGGCGGTCGAACGGGCGGTCGCCGACGACCGGGGCGCGGCGACCGTCTACTCGCCGACGCTCCGACTCTGGCCCGGCGAGCGCCCG
The DNA here is from genome assembly GCF_024138165.1 of Halorussus vallis. Lineage (NCBI taxonomy): Archaea > Methanobacteriati > Methanobacteriota > Halobacteria > Halobacteriales > Haladaptataceae > Halorussus > Halorussus vallis. Next base: position 916,414 of record NZ_CP100000.1, read on the forward strand.
ACCGACCGCGGGTGGTCGTTCGACGTGAAACCCGACATCGACGTGCCCGCCTTCCAGCGCAAACTGGACGAGGCGGCGGGCGCGGGCGGCGAGTTCGTCAACGTCGACGTCCAGTACTCCCACTCGATTCTGCGCCCCGACGGAAAGCGCCGAATCGAGTTCGTCCCCGACGAGGAACACCTGGCGAAGTTGGCCGACTCCGAGCGCCACGTCACCAAGCGCATCGACCTGGTCGCGGTCAAACTCAGCCACTCGCTGTCGGGCGAGGGTGCCAACCCGCTGTTCAAGGTCGGCGACGGGAGCGAGTCGGTCGACCACTTCGCGGTGCTGACCAAGGAGACGTCGCTCAACCGGGACCTCGCGAGCGCCGACTACGGCGACCTCCTCCACTTCGAGGGTGGCCTGCTACTCTGGAACGACGACGAGGAGGCCTACAACCTCGTCGTCGACGAAGAAACCGTCGTGGACCGGATTCCGGCCTGAACGGTCGAAGCGACGACTGGGTCGGGTCCGGTGCGTCGCTCCGTCGGCGGCGGCGTAATTTCAACTCCGGCCGTGAGATTCATTACTTCCTGACGGGATTCCGTAGTAATGGAGCGCACGCTCGACCTCTCCGGCGTGGAGGTACGCGACATCGAGATAGCCGAGGCGGAGTTCCCGAACGCCGTGACGTTCCGGCTCGAGGGCGTCTTGACCGACCTCGACGAGGACGAGATGGAGGCCGTCGTCGGCAAGGAGGTTCGCCCGAAGTCCATCGTCGTCGAGGAAGTCGACGGGTAACGCCGACGAGTCGGAACGGGCGAACTGGGGCGGGCGAATCGGGACGGCGAGCGAGGTTCGAACCGGCGTCACAGCGACCGGCGGGGTTTGCCGACTCGGACGACTTTTACTCCGCGAGCAGAGAAGGTCGGCCATGGCAGAGAGTTTTCGCTCGTTCGCGGGCCTGCGCGACGCGCTCGCGGACGCCGACTTCGACCGGCCGCCGGCCATCGTCTGCAACGCCCACGTCACCGGCTTGAGCGTGGCACGCGCGCTGAAAGCCCGCGACGTGCCCGTCATCGCCGTCGACCGGAACGGTCGCGGGGTCGCGCCCTACTCCGACGCCGTCGACTTCGCCGGACGAGTCACCTACCCCCTCGACGACGAGGACGGGTTCCGCGAGGACGTCGAGGCGCTCGCGGCCGAGACGGGCCACGAACCGGTCGCGTTCGGGTGCATGGACGAGTGGGTCCACGCCTTCTCGCGGACGGAACCCGAGGGCGTCCGACTGCCCTTCGCCGACCGCGCGGTCGTGAACCGGGTGCTCGACAAGGAGTCGCTGTACGACGTCGCCGAGCGACTGGGCGTCCCGTACCCCGAGACGTACCGCATCGCCGAAACCGACCCGGCCGAAACCGGCGGCGAGTCGGGACCGGTCGACGGGGGCCGGGATAGCGTCCCGGCCGCCGAGGCCGCCGACCGCCTCGGCTTCCCGTTCGTGGTCAAACCCGCGCTCAAGCGCAAGTTCGAGGAAGCCGTGGGAACCAACGTCGTCGAGGTCGCCGACGAGGCAGAGTTCGAGGACGTGGTGGCCGACGCCGTCGACGCGGGTATCCGGGTGATGGCCCAGGAGAAGGTGCCGGTCGCGCGCGGCGAGGACTGCTCGCTGGCCTCCTACGTCCCCGAGTCGGGCGACCCCGTGAGCTTCGTCGGCAACGCCGAGGTCCGGTATCCGCTGGGCTACGGCACCTCCTGCGTGGTCCGGCGGGCCGACGCGCCCGAGGTCGAGGAGAACGCGCTGGCGGTGCTGGAGGAGACGGGCTACCACGGCATCAGCGAGTCGGAGTTCGTCTACGATGCCGACCGCGAGGAGTACGTCCTGCTGGACGTGAACACCCGGCCGTGGAAGTGGATCTCCTTGCCCGTGCGGGCGGGCACGAACCTCCCGCTGGCGGCGTACTCCGACGCCGTGGACGAGTCATACGAACCCGACGAGATTCGGGACGCGACGTGGGTCTACCTCGCCGACTACCTGAAGGCGCTCCAGAACCCGGACTTCGCCGACGTGCTCGGACGGGACGACTGGCTCTCGCTCGCGTCCGGCGACTTCGAGGCGCGCGAGGACTTCACGACCGGCGTCTACCGGCCCTCGGACCCCGCGCCGGCGTACCGCCTGCTGGAGAACGAGGTCGGGACGCGGGACTACTACTGCTCCTGCTAGTCCGACTGGCCGGGGGAAACGGAGGGTTCCCCCGGCCAGTCGGTGCGTCGGTTCTCCGGCGAGGCGCTCACGCGTCCGACGGAGCGGCCTCGATGCCGGTGAAGATGCCGAGGAATCCGTCCCAGGACTCGCGGACGTCCAGTCCGGCCGCCGCGACCACGTCGAGCGGTTCCTGGTTCCAGCGACACCCGGCCGCGGCGAAGTGGGCGTCGGCCCGCCAGTCCTGGAACCGCGCGACGGGACCGACGGTGCTCCGCCCGTGTTCGAACAGCAGGATTCGACCGCCGGGGGCGCAGACCCGGCTCATCTCCCGGAGCGCCGCCTCGGGGTCGGGGAACGTGCACGTCGACAGCGACGAGACGACGGTGTCGAAGCTCGCGTCGGGGAACGACAGCGACGCGGCGTCCATCTCCCGGAGATCGGCGTCGATGCCGAGTTCGGCGGCCCGCTCGGCCGCGCTCGCCAACATCCCGGGGCTGATGTCGACGCCGACGACGTCGACATCAGCCGGGAGGTACGGGAAGTTCTCGCCCGTCCCGCACGCGACGTCGAGCACGCGACCCTCGGCCCCGGCGAGGACCCGCCTGCGGTAGCGGTCGGTTAGCAGGCGGTTCACCCGGTCGAATCGCTCGAACCGCGGCGCGAGGTCGTCGTACACCGCACGCAAGCGGTCGGGCGACATCGAGGGGCGCGAAGCGGAGTCGCCCGCGGGCGACCCCCGCAGGGCGTCGTCTTTCGAAGCATCGTCCTCGGAGGCGTTCATAGGGTACGAACGCCTTCCGACGATATAGCGATGCCCCGGCCGGCGACCGATGTCGGTCGCCGGCCGGGGACGAAACGGCGGTCGGAGGCGTAGCGCCGACCGGGGGCGAATCACCGGCGGTTCCCGCCGTCGGAGTTCGGCCTCACTTCTCGCCGGTATCCCCCGGCTTTTGCGGGCGGAAACGTAACGTACCGGCGATGAGCAGCGATTACGTCCACCTCAACCTCTTCACGATGAACTCCGTCGAGCACGTCACGGCGGGCAACTGGCGGACGCCGGGTGACCAGTCGGACCGGTACACCGACGCCGACTACTGGCGGGAGGTCGCCCGGACCGCCGAGCGCGGAGGCTTCGACGCGGTGTTCTTCGCCGACGTTCGCGGGGTCTACGACGTCTACGGGGGCGACCGAGAGGTCGCCATCGAGAACGCCATCCAGACGCCGTCGAACGACCCGGCCTACCTCGTGCCCGCGATGGCCGCGGAGACGGAGCATCTGGGCTTCGCGGTGACCAAATCGACCTCCTACAACCATCCGTACCAGCTCGCCCGGGAGTTCTCGACGCTCGACCACCTGACTGACGGCCGCGTGGCGTTCAACATCGTCACCTCCTACCTGGAGAGCGCCGCGCGGAACCTGGGCCTCGCCGAGCGGATGGAACACGACGAGCGCTACGACCGGGCCGACGAGTTCGTGGAGGTCTGCTACCGGCTCTGGGAGGATAGCTGGGACGACGACGCGGTGGTGGTCGACCGCGAGCGCGGCGTCTACACCGACCCCGAGAAAGTTCACTCGGTGGACTTCGAGGGCGAGTACTTCGACGTGCCCGGACCCCACGGCTCCGAACCCTCGCCCCAGCGGACCCCGGTGCTCTACCAGGCCGGGTCGTCGGACCGCAGCCGGGAGTTCGCCGCCGCGAACGCCGAGGCGGTGTTCGTCAGCCAGCCGACCGAGCGGGGCGTCCGGGACTACGTGGCCGACCTGCGCGAGCGCGCCGAGTCGAAGGGCCGGGACCCGAACGAACTCAAGTTCTTCCCGGGCATCGTCCCCGTCGTGGGCGAAACCGAGGCGATAGCCCGGGAGAAGTACGAGGCCTACGCCGAGAACGTCGACTACGAGGCGACGCTCGCGCTGCTCGCCGGGTTCACCGACATCGACTTCTCGGAGTTGGAGCCCGACCAGAAGGTCGAGCACATCGAGACGGAGGCCATCCAGGGCGTCATCAACGCCTTCACAAAGAACGACCCCGACCGCGAGTGGACGGTCCGGGAGGTCGCTGAGTTCGCGGGCCTGGGCACCACGTCGCCGGTCGTCGTCGGCGACCCCGAACAGGTCGCAGACGAACTCCAGCGCTGGTTCGAGGACGTCGGCGTCGACGGCTTCAACGTCAAGGAGATCGTGCGACCGGGCACCCTCCGGGACTTCGTGGACATGGTCGTGCCCGTCCTCCGCGAGCGCGGACTGGTGCGCGAGGGCTACGAGGGCGACACTCTGCGCGAGAACCTCTTCGAAGAGGAGGGCCGGACCCGACTCGCCGACGACCACCCGGCGCGGAACTGAGCGCCCGTCGCCGTCGCGGTAGGTGAAACGCCGGTTTGAGCTTCGAGAGAATACTTATCCCCCCAAGTCCTCCCGCCGCGTATGGACCGCCGCCACCTGCTCTCCGCGCTCGCCGGCATCGGTGCCTCCACCGCCGGTTGCCTCGCGCCGGGGGCGACCGTCGGACCCGTACCGGCACCCGCGAACGTTCCCGAGACGGACGTTCCCGAGAACGTGAACGCGCCGACCGACGGATACGTCGCCGGAAACGCCGACTTCGGCTTCGCGCTGCTCGAACGACTCGCCGACGACGCGCCGAGCGAGAACCGATTCGTCTCCCCGTACAGCCTGGGCGTCGCGCTCGCCATGACGTACGCCGGTGCCCGGGGACAGACCCGGACGAACGTGGCCGAGACGCTGCGTTTCCGTCCGACCGGCGAGGACCTCCACCGCTCGGTCGCCGCGCTTCGCTCGGCACTCCCGCTCGACGAGGCGGGCGAGTCCGACGCCAGGACGACCGCACGGAGCGGAAACCGCCGAGGCGGCGTCCCGCTCCGATTCGCCGGCGCGAACGCGCTCTGGGGACAAGTTGACTACCCTTTTGGCGAGGACTTCCTGAAGACGCTGAAGCGGTACTACGGCGCGGGCCTGGGTCGCGTGAACTTCGAGAGGGAACCCGACGCCGCGCGGCGGGCCATCAACGGCTGGGTCGCCGAGCGGACCCGCGGGAAAGTCCCCGAACTGTTCGGGGAGGACACCATCGACCGGCGGACGCGCCTCGTCCTCGCCAACGCGGTGTACTTCCGGGCGAACTGGGCCGACGCCTTCGACGAGGCGAACACCGAACGGAAGCCGTTCACCACCCTCGACGGGGCGACCGATGCGGTGGCGACGATGCACCAGAAGGCCGAGTTCCCGTTCGCCGAGGTCGAGGGCGTGAAGGTTCTCGAACTCCCCTACGCCGGCGAGAACGCCGACATGGCGCTCCTGCTCCCGCCACGCGACCGGTTCCGTGAGTTCGAGCGGGGTTTCGACGCCGAGCGCCTCTCGAAACTGCTCGGTGCGACCGAGGCTACCGAGGTGAAAGTCCGCCTGCCCAGATTCGAGTTCCGGTCGAGCCTCGAGCTGAGCAGGCGACTGGAAGCGATGGGGATGACGACCGCGTTCACGCCGAGCGCCGACTTCGGCGGGATGGCCGAGGGGTCGGCCGGCGAGTCCCTGCAACTCGGGTCGGTCGCCCACGAGGCGTACGTCAAGGTGGACGAGCGGGGAACCGAGGCGGCCGCCGCGACGGGCGTGGAGGTCACCGCCGTGAGTTACACGCCGGCGCGAGCGACGTTCGCCGCCGACCGTCCGTTCCTGTTCGTGATTCGACACCGCCCGACCGGCGCACCGCTGTTCCTCGGTCGGGTCGCGGACCCGGCGGCCGACTGAGCGGCGGGCCGGCGAGCGTCCGCGTCCGAAAACCGCTGGGCGCGAGACTGAGCCAAAGAGAGCAGCACGAATCGCCTCCTGGAGCGCGTTCCTGCGAGCGAGCCACCGAAGGGAGCGATGGCCCGTTACTCGGGTCAGCGAACGCCCGGAAAACAATTCATAGTGACCGGCAGTAGCTAGCGGTGTCGTCGTCCGTTGCGGCGCGGTGTGCGTCGTCGCAGTCGTCGCGGTTGCCGTACCGCCGCGGTCGTCGCCGGTATCGCAGTTCGAACAGGTGCGTCGCTCGGACGGACCTCCATCCTCGTCCCTCTCTCCCGTTAGCGAACAGCAACTTTTTGCTCCGTCGCTCCGACGCTCACCCAATGAGCGACGCCCTCGAAATCCTGCTCACGAACGACGACGGGATAGACAGCCCGGGGATTCGCGCCCTCTACGACGCCCTCTCGCCGGTCGGCAACGTCACGACCGTCGCGCCCGCCGACGACCAGAGCGCGGTCGGCCGCGCGATGTCCTACGAGGTCGACGTCGAGGACCACGAACTCGGCTACGCGGTCCACGGCACGCCCTCCGACTGCGTGGTCGCGGGCCTCGCCGAACTCGGCCCGTACCCCGACGTGGTCGTCTCGGGGTGCAACGAGGGCGCGAACCTCGGCGCGCACATCCTCGGGCGCTCGGGGACCGTCAGCGCCGCCGTCGAGGCCGCGTTCTTCGGCGTGCCGGCCATCGCGGCGTCGCTACACGTCCCGCAGGACCAGTGGGGTCGCGACACACACGTCGAGGAGTACGAGGAGGTCGCCGAAGCGGTGCGCTACCTGGTTGAGCGCGTGCCCGACTCGGGCGTCTTCGAGCAGGCGGAGTACCTCAACGTCAACGGACCGCTGCCGAGCGAGAGCGCGGTCGGTGGGGCGGCACGCGGCGGCGATGCGGCGCACGCCGCGGAGCGCCCGCCGATGGTCGTCACCCGGCCGTCGCACGTCTACGACATGGACGCGACCCGCGGCGACGACGGCACGGTCACGCTCCACGACAACACCTGGGACCAGATGGAGGAGGGCCTCCCGGACCCCGAGGGGACCGACCGCCGGGCGGTCTACGAGGGCAACATCAGCGTCTCGCCGCTGACCGCGCCTCACACGACCGAACGCCACGAGGCGCTCGACGAACTGGCCGAGCGGTACTGACCGCCGGACCGTCGAAGCACCCGCCGACGCCGAGTCCGGCGGACTCGGCGTCGGCGGGCGCGTTCGGCGTCGCGGGCGCGCTCGACATCGACGGGCGCGCCCGGCGTCGACCAACGGAGAGTCCAGTCGGGCATGAAGTTTACCCGCGGCGAAACCCAACTGGGACCATGGAGACACCACCCGAACTGGCGGCCGTCGCGGGGGACCAAGAGGGAATCTACATCACCGAGCGCGAAGTCGACGGCGAGACGGAGATAGCGGTCGACTTCGGTCCGCTCCCGGGGCGACCGACGCTCGACGTTGTGGGGGAGACGGCCATCGTCGTCGTCGGCGACCGGCAGTTCGAGTTCGAGGTTCCGGCGGACGCGACCGACGTCAGCGTCAACGACGACATCCTCACCATCAGAGGGTAGTCGGCACTTCGCGTTTCGACCGGCCCAGACCGTTTCTCGACGCGCCGCGAATTCGCGAGTAGATAGCCGTGGCGTTCCACGAGTGAATGGTCGAGACGTTCGCGTCGGCCGGGCTTACTCGCCGTCCGCGGCGAAGTCTCTGAGAAGGTGGTCGCCGAAGACCACGACGACGAGCGCGCCAACCAGGTCGAAGACGAGGTCCAGCATCGTGTCGGTCCGGCCGTAGGGGACCAACACCGGGTCGAAACCGAGGCGCTCGGCGACGGCGTGGATGGCGTGTTCCATCAGTTCCCAGAGGACGCCGACGCCGACGACCGTCCCGAGCACGCGTGGGCGAGGGTCGTGGCCCCGGCGGCGACTGACGGCGTGGACGAGGCCGGCGAGCAGGGTCGCCGAGTGGGTGTGGGTGAGGTGGTCCCACCACCAGGTGTCCTCGTAGGGGCCGAGCATCCCGACGGCGTGGGTGAGCATCGCGGCCTGGGTGTAGACCCGCTGCCACGGCCGAAACTCGACGTCGTAGCGCCGTTCGAACAGGTCGGGGAGGAAGGTGGCCGCGAGCGCGAGCGCGGCGTTGACGACCGCGCCCGGGTTCCGCTTGCGGACGCCCTCGACGAACACCGCGACCAGCGCGCACCGGATGCCGCGCTCGACGCCCCTGTCCACGGAGTTCCGCTTGTTTGCAATCACGAGTACCGTTCGGTACTAGAGACGTCGGGGTCGGGCAAATAGTTCACGCTCTGTCCGCCGACGTCACGTCCGTCCCGACGTCACGCCACGCCCGCCGGCCGCGAGTCGACCGACTCGCGGCCGGCGGGCGTTCGAGCGAGACGGGGTTCCCCGGCGGCATCAGACGTAGTTCGCGACCCAGTACAGTCCGTAGGCCCCCAGCAGGACGAGTCCGTTCGGGCGGGTGACCCGCCCGCGGTACAGCATGACCAGCACGGCGCCGAGGGCGACGAGGAGGAACGGGTACTGGAGCGTCCACGCGCTCGGAGCGAGTCGAAGCGGGCGAATCAGCGCGAGCGCGCCGGCGTTGGCCGTGACGAAGAACACCATACTGCCGACGACGTTCCCGGCGGCGACGGCGGGCCGACCGTTCCGCACCGGTTCGACGGTGAGCAGTATCTCTTCGAGGCTGGCGACGAAACTCAACACCGTCGCGCCGAAGGCGAGGCCGGAGATGTCCGTGACGGCGAGTAGTCCCCGGGTTCCCTGCACCGCGAGTTCCGAACCCAGGGTCATCCCGGCGATGGTCGCGAGCAGGACGCCGAGTCTGACCAGCGGGCGGTCGTCTTCGTCGTCATCGACTGCATCCTCGTCTTCGTCCGCGCCCTCGTCTTCGACCACGTCCCCGTCCGCATCCCCGTCTCTGGCCACGATTTCGCCGTCGCTCCGCTCTCGGAGTTCCTCGCGTATCTCGTCGTCCGGTTCGAGGTAGCCCCCGCCCGCCCGCTCCCAGCGGTACATCAGCCAGACCGCGGGCAGGAACGCCAGGACGAGCACCGCACCGTCGGTCCGGGAGAGCACCCCGTCGGCGCTCAGCGCGAGGAGGACGGCGGGCGAGACGGCCGTCAGCGCGAGGTACCGGGTCGGCGTCTCTATCTCGAAGGGGACGAGGACGCCGCCGAGGCCCACGGCCGCACAGAGGATGAACACCGCCTCGCCGAACACCGTCCCGAGTCCGACCCCCGGCAGGTCGCCGAACACGGCCGCGCTGCCGAGAATCACGTTCTCGACGTCCGTCCCTGCGAGCACGACGGTGAGGAAGAACGTCGAGACACCCAGCCCCACGGAGGTCGCCGCGACGCGCTCGACGAACTCCTCGACGCTCCAGACGACGAGGGCGACGCCGACGAGGAAGACGACCGCCGACAGTATCGGGGAACCGGCGACGAGGTTCGACGGTGCCATACGGCGGACTCACCGGACGGGTCGTGACTGGGCGGCGGTGACGGCGCGCTTCGACCGACCGCCCTCTCTGTCGGCGGATGGCTCGAACACGTTCGCACGAACCAGCGGAACGGTAATAAGCGTTGGTCGGCCGACGCGGCGCGTCCGGTCGCGCTTCGGCCCGTCTCGGTTACGGCGCCTCCGTCACCCCGCCGGTCCCCCGCCGCCGTGAACTCGTTCGAGGAACGACCGGACGGCGGCGGTGAAGTAGTCCGAGGCGTCGAGGTTCGAGGCGTGGCCGGCGTCCGGCACCTCGTCGACCTCGACGTCGGAAAGGCGGGCCGCCAGTTCCGCCGCGTGGCGCTTGACGAAGGGGAGTTCTCGTTCGCCGTACAGCACCAGCGTCGGGACCGCGATGGCCGAGAGGTCGACCGACTCCTCGTGGAACCTCGTCATCGCGAGAATCACCTTGGCGAACTCGTCGGTGGCCATCTTCGGGCCGGTTTCTCTGAGCCGTTCGACGTTCTCGTAGTCGCCGCCGGCCCCGGCGAAGAGTCGCTCGGTGAGCCACACGTTGGCTTTCTCGACCCGCTCGTACCCGACGAGTCGGACCGGCGGAATCAGCGCGTTCAGGACGATTCGGCGCAGGAACCACTCGCCCCGGGTGAGGATTCGGGGAGTGAACGTGTCCGCGAGTATCAGTCCGGCCACCCGGTCGGGGTACTTCGCCGCGTAGGTCTGGGCGACGAGGCCGCCCATCGAGAGGCCGCAGAGGACCGGTCGCCCGACTGCGAGCGTGTCGAGCAGCGCGTCGAGGTCCTCGGCGAACAGGTCAATCGAGTACGCGGGCACGGCCGAACCGGCGGTTCGGCCGTGCCCGCGGAGGTCGTAGACGAGCGTCTCGTAATTGTCGGCGAGCGCGGCCGCTTGCTCGTCCCACATCGAGTGGTCGAGGATGGAGGCGTGGACGAAGACGATCGGCGGCCCCTCGCCGCGCCGCTCGTAGTACGTCTCGACGTCACCCGTTCGAACCGTCGGCATGCGGTCGAGAGACGCGCTCGACGGACATTAACGTACGGCCGAGCGTTCGGTCCCCCGGTCCGCTACGTTCGCGAACGGCGATTTCCCGTCGCCCGAGTCGGAGCCGACCGCGACGAAACGGGAACGTTCCTCGCCCCGTCACGACGGGTCGAGACGCGAGAAGAGACCGGGGTACTCGACGACGAGTCCGTCCCCGTCGACCGCCAACTCGGCGGTGAAGTCGCCGTCGACGGCGTCGTATCGGAATCGTCCACCTTCCTCGTCGAGGGAGTCGAGGCAGGTGTATCGCTGGACGTCGGCCTCGATGCGCAGTTCCGGGACGCTGACGTAGGCGACCGTCAGTTCCGCGGACTCGCCGGCGTCGAGGTTCAGCCGTCGAATCGGCAGCAAGTTGGTGAACGGCCTCGCCGAAACGTCGACGTCTGTCGCTCCCGCCAGCGCCGGACGTTCCTCGCCCCGCCCGTCGAACCACGTTCCGTCGCCGTCGGCGCGGAGCGTCGTCGACGCCGCGGTGCGACCGAGCGTCGCGACGTGGACTCGCCTCGTGTGCCAGCGTCGGTCGCAGTCTATCTCGTAGTAGACGCGGAACGGACGGTCGTCGTTCGTTCCGACGACGACGCCGGTCGCGGCTACTCCCGCCTCGTCTTCGTCGAGTCGAAGGTGTTCGATTCCGGTTTCTTCGACCGGCGTCCAGAACGCGTCCCGGTGCATGCGCAGGCGATACTCCGGGCGGCGATAACCTTCTACCGCCCAGCGGCCGCCTCCGACGACGGCGCCGTCCTGGATGGAGTCGAACCGGCGGTCCTGCGTCCGACTCACCCCCTACGGACGTTCGTCGCCGCGAACCGCGACGTAGTTGACGATGTCGTCGCCGGGTCGTATCGGTTCCTTCTCCAGGACGTCGTAGCCGAGGTCGGTGAGTTCGGACTCGACCTCGTCGTGCGAACAGCCGAGGTGCGGGTGGACCTCGACGGTCACCAGTCGGGGTCGGAACCTGATTCCGCGGAGGATTTCGAGTTCGGCCCCCTCGCAGTCGAGGTCGAGGACGTCGCACTCGGGTAACTCCTCGGGCGGGAGCGCCTCGCCGTCGGCCGACCCGAAGATTCGCTCGCTGGTGTCGGAAACCGACCCGACCGCGGCGTGCTCGACCGTCACCACGTCGCCGACCCGGTTGGCGCGAATCGTCCGTCGAATCGTCTCCAGCATCTTCGAACTCGGCTCGAACGTCGTCACGTCGCCTTCGAAGTGGGTCATCCGCGCGGCGACGACCGTGGTCGTGCCCCAGCCGCCGCCCACCACGACGACGCGGTCGCCCCGGCGGACCCGACGGCGCAGCGCCGCGACGACGGTGTTCTCGTGGTCGGGGTGGTAGTCGTTCGCTTCGTCGAACTCGGTGCCGGGGACGGCGACGCCGTTCAGCACGCGGGTGCGGGGCGCGGGTTCCTCGGTTGCGTCTAACATGAACCGACCAACTCGGTGTCTGCTGGTAAAGTTTCCCGACGTGTAGTAACGCTTCGAATCGCTCGCCGAGTTCGGAACGCGACGCGGCGGGCCTCGCGCGGGAACGAGACTCGGCGAGAACGTTGATTAGCCGACCTGACGAAGGGACGGCGATGAGTTCCGCCGAACGGACCAAGGAAGTCGCCCGCAGGTACGTCGAGCGAGTGTGGAACGAGGGCGACATCGACGGGATGGGCGAGGTGCTCACGACGGACCAACTGTATCACGACCCGACGTTCGACGGTGCCGAGGACTTAGCGGAGTTCAAGGAGTTCGTCTGGAACTACCGCGAGGCGTTCCCCGACCTGCACTACGAGGTCGAGGAGTACATCGCCGAGGGGGACAAGGCCGCCTTCTGGGGGCGCGTGACGGGCACGCACGAAGGGGCGTTCATGGGACTCGAACCGACCGGAAACGAGATCGACATCATGGGTATCGGGGTCGTCAGAGTGGAAGACGGGAAGGTCGCGGAACGCTGGGCGAATTTCGATCTGTTCGGGATGTTCCGACAGCTCGGTATCGACCCCTCAGGGGAGGGGTAGGAGGCCGGTCGGCGCTCGGTCCGACGTTACGGATTTCGTCCGCTCTGCCGCTTTCTTGTCCTGTGGTTCCGAGGGCCACACGACCGAAACCGACTAGGGTGTTCTACGCATCGTTCGAAGAGATGACCGAGACGGATATCCACGAGCTAACGACGGAAGAGGAGTGGTTAGACGCGTTTCCGGTGATGGTCCAACTGCGAACCCATTTGAACGAGGACTCCTACCTCGACTACCTGCGCGAGATGACCGACGACGGGTATCGACTCTTCGCCGTCTCGGTGGACGGCGAAATCGTCTCGCTCGCCGGCGTTGGAATTCGGGTGAACATGTACTACGGTCGCCACGCGTGGGTCTACGAGTTAGTAACGGACGCCGACCACCGGTCGGAGGGGTACGGTTTCGAACTCCTCTCGTTCGTCGAAGACTGGGCCGAGGAGGAGAACTGCGAACTCGTCGCGCTCTCTTCGGGCCTCCAGCGCGAGGACGCCCACCGGTTCTACGAGGAACGGGCCGAGATGGAGCGGGCCAGCTACGTGTACAAACGGCCGCTGGAGTAGGACAGATACTCCGAACGCATCGGTACAGTTAAAGAACATTACGCGCAGGATTCAACGAGAATGGACACGCAGCAGGCGATCCTCGTGGAACTTTTCGCGATTCTCCTCGTCCTGTTCGCGGAGTCTACCTGCAAGACAGCCCCGGCGGTAGTTTCCTGCTCTTCGTCAATCTAGGGCTCCTCGTCGGTACCGTCGGTGTGTTAGGCGGATTTCTCGACGGAAGGATTCGCGGGTAGGTCGTTCGAGTCCCCTTCGTCCGCTTTGTCGCCGTTGGAACTGATTGAGAGGGATTTAGTAGTCGAAGCGAGGTGACGTCCGTCGTCGAAAGATTACATGGTTACTGTCGGATTACGAAACGTGTTTTGGCGGGCGGAGAATTCCTCTCGCGAGGGAAAGAGAGAGTAGGACGATAGCGAGTATTTCTGCCACAATAGCGGGCAGAACGCGCCAAAACGGCCCGTAACCGAAGCCAGACGACGGAGACAGTACCGCGTCTACGTAGCCGAACCGGAGAAGAGTGAACGAGAGGAGTACGGTTGCTCCAAGCAGTGCGACGCTGGCGGTGAGAGTTTCCAATCGTCTCGGTGGACTATCTCGCGTTCGGAGATACCACAGCGTCGCGACGGTGAGAGCCGTTCCCGAGAGAACGGAATCCAGCGTCGTGGAGGGTGGGAGCATACGTAAACGGAGCGCAAACGTCGTTGTCTACTTTCTGGGTTTTACAGCTACCAGATACACTCGCTGTGGGTACACTGTAATTACTCGGCTGTCGACAGGACGATTCAGAAGTTTTCCGGGAACGTCAGTTCGGTTCTACGAGCGCAATCCGCACCCAGTCACTTCCGACACTGATGATGACGACGTCCAACCCGTAGCCGTCGGCAATTCGCTGGATAGCATCAGGTGCGTACTCGGGGTCGGTCGGAACTGAGGAACCGAAGGGAAGCGCGTCGAGGAGTCTCCACGGGTAAGGAAGATTTTCTCGCTCTAGTCGACCTTCCCGCTCTATTTTGCCTGCGAGCCACGACCCGGACAGACCCGGTACGGTGGTTTCGCCGGAATCGAATTCGAAGTTCGAATAGCCCGCCTCATCGAGGTCGCGCTCGACCTGCTCCCAATCGACCATCGAAAGCCGATAGCATCGTATCAGTAAAAGTACTGTGTGGCCCGCGTCGATGGCTACCGACACTCACGTTGTTCCACTTTGTTCAGGTCTGGGAATGATGCTATAGATTTTACATACTTTGCCGCTTTCTCCCCAGCGTCCGAAGTGGCAGTGGGTAACGTAAGTATTTTCTCTGGAACCTAAGCAGAAATTCTTCGTTCGAGCGCCAGTTTAACCCCGAATCCGACGAGGACGCTTCCGCTGGCCACACGAAGGGCCTCTCTCACGAGTTCGCGTTCAGTAATCACTCGTCTTGCTCTCGCGGAGAACACCGCGAGCATCGCTTGATAAATGAATCCGAGACTCGCAAACAACACGCCGAGGGCGAAAATTTGGAGGGCGACAGAACTTCCCGGCTGAACGAACTGGGGGAGGAAAGCGAGGAAGAATACCGCCACTTTCGGATTCAAGACGTTAATCAGCAGGGCGCTTCGAAATGATTCGCGCGGGGTGTAGCTGGTACTATCCGGCGTAATTTCGAATTCTTCCGGCTTCCTGAACGTCTGAACGCCGAGATAAACGAGATACGCCGCACCGACGAATTTAACGACAGTGAACGCCAGCGCGGACGTTTGCATGATCGCCGAGAGTCCGAGTACGGCGGCGGTCGTGTGTACGATACTCCCCGTTGAAGACCCGAGCGCGGCCGTGACACCCGCAGTTCGCCCGTCGCTGATACTCCGCGTCAACGTGTAGATACTATCTGGGCCGGGTGAGACGATGAGAGCGATTGCGACCGGGATGAACGCAAGGACGACGCTTGGTTCTAACACGTACTAGCGGTCGAGAGTAGACGCCTTAAAATCGAATCACCGTCTCGCCCGCCTTGAACAAAGTTCGAGACGATTACTGCGTTAGTTAGACGTACTCTGACCGCCGTCGCGGTACTGTTCTGTCTATATTCAGGAATAGGTCGAACGAATTATTATATGCTACCGCCACTCGCGCTGCTCTACCTTGCTCAGGTCTGGGACTGACGTTACAGATTTTGTCCACTTTGCCGCTTCTCAAAAATACTAGCCGCTTTCACTCCTCGCTTCAAACGGTACCCTAGTGACGATTATCTCACTCGAAGGTGCGAGCGCGGTCGGAAAGACGACGACCGCCGAAGTCCTCTGCGACGAGTTCGACGCCTATCGTGTACCCGAAGTAAACGCGCTTTTCGATACCTCCAAAGAAGACTCGACGACGTGGTACTTCGAGCGCCAGTGTGACCGCTGGGAGATTGCCATTGACCGCGAGAAGGAACACGAGTTCGTGGTCTTGGACGGAGACGTACTTCAACCGCTCTGGTACAACTGGATTGCTCACCACTTGTCGGACGAGCTCGCCACTGTCGAGGAATTTGCTCCTCTCGACTCGATTTGTCACTTCTTCCGCGAGAAAGTGCAGGAACAGTCGATAGGGTTCCCAGACCGATATTTTCTGCTATTCACGGACGATAACACGCTGAAACAGCGAAAGGGCAACGACGAGAAGCGGACACGTCGGAACTTCGAGAGCCACCTCCAGTTCGCCACGCCCCAAAGACGCTATTTCGAGAAGCTCCAAACACTGTCCCCGAAGAAAGTTCGGTTCGTCCGCGCACAGAGTGTCAATACTAATCGTGATACGATTCGGGCCGAACTCCCGTCGTCAGACGACCGCACCGGTCGTTATTCACTGGACGTTCTTGACGCGATATTCGACTGGGCTGAAGAAACGAGTCCGTCTTGAATTAAGCTTAAAACTCGGCGTGGTACGTGCTACCGACGCTCACGTTGCTCTACCTTGTTCAGTTCGATGAGTAGCCTGAAGATGGCCTTCACCAGGTTGTCGTCCACGTCGAACTTCTTGGCGTTCTCGCCCGCCCGGTCCATCACGCGTTGCTCCTGACTCTCGTCGGTCGTGGGCATATCGCGCTCGTCCTTGACCCGCGCGACCGTCTCGGCCACGTAGGTCCGGCGGGCGATCAGTTCGACTATCTCGCGGTCGATGCTCTCTATCTCCTCGCGGAGCTCCGCGAGGCTCATGTCGTCCGGGTGCCGTCGTTGCGTGTCGTCGTCAGCCATGTGGTTCCCTCTCGTTCGTTCCACCGCGTCTCGACCGCCGCGAGCGCGTCGGGGTCGCCGACCGCCACGAAACTCGGGCCGGTGCCCGACAGCGAGACGCCCCGGACGTCCGGGAGCGCCTCGACCATCAGGTCGGCCGGAAAGCCCAGCGCCGCGCAGAACGCGAAGCCGTTAACGGTCATCGCGTCCTGATACCGGGCGTCGAGCGCGAGGTCGGCGACCAGTTCGGCGACCGGCGCGATTCGCTCACAGCGCGAGACGTCGGCGTCGGCGCTGTAGGCGCGCTCGGGCGGCGTCCAGACCAGCACGTCCCACTCGACCGGTTCGCGGGCGAGGAGTTCGTCGGCGCGGTTGTCGGTGACCGTGACCCCGCCGAGCATGCTCGCGCTGGCGTCGTCGAACGCGCCGGTCACCGTCACGCCCGTCTCTCGGGCGGCCCGGACGCCGACGCGGCAGGCGTCCTCGCGCGGGACGTTCCCGGCGAGTCCGAGCGCGTCGAGCGTCGCCATCACGGTCGCGTTGGCGGCCGCGCTCGAACTCTTGAGTCCGGCCGCCATCGGCACCTCGCTCTCGGTTCTGACCCGGCCGCCGACCGCGTCCGCCTCGCGGTCGCCGAATTCGGCGACCGCGAGTTCGACGCAGCGCTCGACGAGGGCGGTGTCGGCGTCGGCGTCCTCGGCGACCTCGCCGGTCACCTCGCCCGAGTCGTCCACCGTCACCTCGGCGGTGGTTTCGGCGTCGATGGCGAACGCCGAGCCTTTGCCGGTGGCTAGCGCGTTCAGGACCGTCCCCGCCGCCGGCGCCGTGGCCCGACCGTCCATGCCGCCTACTCTCTCGCGGGCCGTATTGACGCTGGTGGTTGGCGCAAAAGCGGGTCGGCGGAGGTCGGCGCGTCTCGGAAGCGCACCCCTTTTCCCGGTTCCCGCCGAAATCTCTCCCATGAGCGCGCGAAACGACGTGGCTCCCGACACCCTCGGCGTCGAACTGATCGAGGACGGCATCGTCGTGGAGTACACCGACGGCCGGGAGACGTACTACCGCGGAGTTCCCCAGAAGGTCGAGGGGACCCTGCGGACGCGCCCGGGGACGCTGACCCAGGTGCTGGTCACCGACCCCACCGAGACGGAAGGCGTGATGATGTACGTCAATGACCGCAACACCCACGACGAAATCCTCGAAGACACCGGCGTCGGCCGGGTGATGCTCGACCCCGGCGAGGAGGAGGAACTGTTCCCCGGCGTCACGGTCCGGATGGACGGCTACGCCGTCGAGGTCGACGCCGACCCCGAAGTCGCCCGCGGCCGGGTGTTCGTCTTCGAGGAGGACGAACTCGACGAGCAGTCCTACGAGATGGTCGACGAGGAGTGAGGAGACGCACCGTGCCACTCCGAAAGCGCTGGAAACCTCTGACGCGGAAGACCGTCGGGTCCGCCCCCGAGCGGTACGGCGTGTACGAACTCGGCGACGAGGACGGCGAGGTGCTGACCGTCGAGTGGGGCGTGCTCCGGGACGAACTCAAGGACGCGCTGGCGTACGGCCGGGGCGAGCAGGTCCGGTGGGAGGCCTGCCAGACGGAGGCGCAGGCGAAGGAACTCGCGGCCGAACACCGCGAGCGCGCCGACGCGTAACCGCCGGTCGAGAGAGAACGAGAGACTACCGGCCGAGAGAGAACGGAGGACGCCGTTGGGGGAGCGGGTCGGTCGCTACTGGATGTACGAGGGGTCCTCGTGGTCGCAGTTCTCCTCGTGCTTGCGGGCGTCCTCCTCGTTGTCGAACATCATCCCGCACCCCTCACACTGGTACCACGTCATGTCGTCGCGGTCGGTTTTGACGACCATATTTCGTCGTACACTGTCCGCGACCAAAGGGTTTGCTCCGAATCGGGGACGACGTCGGTCGGATCCACACCGTCGGCCGATTTAAACCGGCCGACGGGAGGTTCGAGGAATCGGAAACCAAAGAATCGAGGGCGCCCACTGGGGGCCAACGAGTCGAAACTCGTAGGGGAATTGTAAAGTCCGTAGAGCGTAGACACGCGAGCATGAGTGCGAAGGGAAGCGCGGCGGTGGAACTCACCGTGCAGGGCGCGGAGAAGCGCGACGCCGGCCGGGGAATCGCCCGTATCCCCGAGTCGGCCCGCTCCGCGCTCGGCGTCCTGAGCGGCGACACCGTGGTCATCGAAGGCGATCGCGACACCGTGGTGAAGGTGTGGCCCGCGGGAGGCGAGGTTCCCAGCGGCGTCGTCCAGATAGACGGCGAAACCCGGGCGAACGCCGGCGTCAGCATCGGCGACGGCGTGACCATCCGGAAGATTTCGGTCGAGGACGCCGCGTCGGTCACGCTCGCGCCGACCGCCGACTTCGACGCCGACGACCGCGACACGCTGGAGGCCGCGCTGAAGCGAACCCTCCGTGACCGCCCGGTCAAGGAGGGCGAGCGCGTCCGCATCGAGCGCCTCGGCGACGCCGGCACCTTCCACGTCGCGAGCACCGACCCCGACGGCGTGGTGCGCGTGACCGGCGGCACCCGCGTCACGGTCGCCATCGACTCCGAGCGCGAGTCGAAGTCCATCACCATCTCGGTCGACGACGGAGCCGGCGGCGAGAAGACGACCCAGACGCCGCCGAAACCGACCGGCGCGACCTACGAGGACATCGGCGGCCTGGAGGAGGAACTCCGGCGGGTCCGCGAGATGGTCGAACTCCCCCTCTCGAACCCGGCGCTGTTCCGGCGTCTGGGCATCGATCCGCCGAAGGGCGTGTTGCTCTACGGCCCGCCGGGCACCGGCAAGACGATGATCGCGAAGGCGGTCGCCAACGAGGTCGACGCCCACTTCATCACCGTCTCCGGCCCCGAGATAATGAGCAAGTACAAGGGCGAGAGCGAAGAGCGGGTCCGGGAGGTGTTCGAACGCGCCCGCGAGAACGCCCCGACCATCATCTTCTTCGACGAAATCGACGCCATCGCGGGCGAACGCGACGAGGACAGCGACGTGGAGAACCGCGTCGTCGCCCAACTGCTCTCGCTGATGGACGGCCTCGAATCCCGCGGGGAGGTGGTCGTCATCGGCGCGACCAACCGGGTCGACGCCATCGACCCGGCGCTCCGGCGCGGCGGCCGGTTCGACCGCGAAATCGAGATCGGCGCGCCCGGCGAGGCCGGCCGACGTGAGATTCTGGACGTCCACACCCGCGGGATGCCGCTGGCCGACGACGTCGACCTCGACAGACTCGCGGCCAGCACCCACGGTTTCGTCGGCGCCGACCTCCACGCGCTGGCGACCGAGGGAGCGATGGCCGCGCTCCGGCGCGCCCGCGACGCGGGCGCCGACGACGAGGAACTGATGAACGTCGAGGTCACCCGCGCCGACTTCGAGACCGCGATGGCCTCCGTCGACCCGTCGGCGATGCGGGAGTTCGTCGCCGAAGCGCCCGAAATCGATTACTCGGCGGTCGGGAACCTGGAGGAGGCGAAGCGGACGCTGACCGAGGCGGTCGAGTGGCCCCTGGCGTACCGCAACCTCTTCGAGGCGACCCGGACCGAACCCCCGGCGGGCATCCTGCTCCACGGCCCGCCGGGCACGGGTAAGACCCTGCTGGCGCGGGCGCTCGCGGGCGAAAGCGAGGTGAACTTCATCCACGTCGACGGGCCGGAACTGCTCGACCGCTACGTCGGCGAATCCGAGAAAGCCGTCAGGGAACTGTTCGAGCGCGCCCGGCAGGCCTCGCCCGCCATCATCTTCTTCGACGAGATAGACGCCGTCGCGGCCGAGCGCGGGAGCGGCCAGGGCGGCGGTGCAGAGGTCAGCGAGCGGGTCGTCTCCCAGTTGCTGACCGAGATGGACGGCCTGGCCGACAACCCCAACATCGTCGTGCTGGCGGCGACCAACCGCCGCGAGGCGCTCGACCGGGCGCTGCTGCGGCCCGGGCGACTCGAAGAGCACGTCGAGGTGCCCGCGCCCGACGAGGAGGGCCGCCGGGCGATTCTGGCGGTCCACGCGGGCGACAAGCCGCTGGGCGAGGACGTCGACCTCGAAGAACTCGCCGCCGACCTGGAGGGCTACACCGGTGCCGACCTCGAAGCCGTGGTCCGGGACGCCTCGATGCGGGCGATTCGGGAGGCCGCCGACGCCTGGGGCGTCGAGGAGGCCGACAGACACGCCGACGAGATAGAGATCCAGGGCAAGCACTTCGAGGCCGCCGTCGAGAAGGTGCGGCCGACGCTGGCCTGAGCCCCGGATTTCCTCGCCGACGTCAGCCTAATTTCTTCGCCGTTCCGTCGCGTTCGATAGTCACGTCACTCGCGGGACCTGAACAAGGCTCAAAGGTGAGAGTCGCGTAACGCGCCCGGGAAGCATCATGAACGTAGCCGACGCAGTCACGACCGAGTACGTGGACGTGAACCCGGGCACCAGGCTCGGAAAGATCAGGGGGCTGTTCGACGAAGACCGGAACCTGGAGGCGATACTCGTCCGGGGCGACGGCAAGTTCGACGGCCTCGTCACCCGCAAACAGCTGATCGCCTCCCACCACCAGCCGAACGAGAAGGTCGAGTCGGTCAAGCGGTCGGCGCCGAAAATCGAGCGCACCGAGGACGTCCGCGAAACCGCCCGACTGATGGTCGAGAACGAACTCAAACTCCTGCCCGTGTTCGAGGACGGTCGACTCGCGGGCGTCGTCACCGCGAGGGACCTCCTCTCGATGGTCCACGAGAACCTCGGGGCGCTCGACGTCTCGGACGTGTACACGCAGGACGTGGTGTCGGTCGCACCCGAGACGACCATCGGCGAGGTCATCCACACCGTCCGGACCCACCGGTTCACCCGCGTCCCGGTCGTGGACGACGAGGAGGCGGTCGGGATGATCAGCGTCTTCGACCTCATCGACTTCACGACCCGCCAGGTCGAGCGCGAGCAGGGCGGCAACAGCGACGCCTCGGATTCGCACGGCGGCGGGGTTTCCAAGAGCCAGGGTCGCACCCACGGCGGGTGGGGCGAACGCTCGGGCTTCGAGGCCCGACTGCTGAACGTCCCCGCCAGGGACGTGATGAGTTCGCCCGCCGCGACCGTGACGCCCGACGCCGGCCTCGACGAGGCGTTCTCGCAGATGCTGGAGAAGGATTACTCCTCGCTCGTGGTGGTTCCCGAGGAGTTCACCGCGCCGGCCGGCATCGTGACCGAAACCGACCTGCTCCGGGCGCTGACCTGGACCGAAGAGGAGCAGATGGACGTCCAGATATTCGGGGTCAGCTACATGGACGACCTCTCCCGGGAGTCGGTCGCCGACCGAATCGAGGGGATAGACGGCAAGTACGAGAAGATGGACGTGCTCGAAGCCAACGTGGTGTTCCACCGGCACAACGAGAAGCTACGCGGGACGCCGCTGCTGCAGTGTACGATTCGGCTGTTCACCGACGAGGGCCGGTTCGCGGGCACCGGCGAGGGGTACGGCGCGTCGGCCTCGTTCGACGAGGCGGCCGACAAACTCGAGCGGAACGTGCTCGACGACAAAGAGCGCAAGATGCCGATGAACCAGGTCCAACACGAGCGCGAGCGCACCGCGGAGCTACTGCAGTGGTGGCGCGAAACCTGAAATCGGGGTCGCCACACTCGCGAGTCTCGCGCTGAAATCGCGATTCGTCCGGCGCTCGGTCAGGATTCGGACTCGGCTTCCTTCCGCGCCTGGAGTTCCTCCAGGCGGTCGTACACCTCCTCCATGAGCGACGCGAAGCGGTCGCTCCGCCGTTTGCCCTCGCTCAGCGTCCGGAGTTCGTGTGCCAGTTCGTCCTCGGTCATCTCCTCCGGCGGGTCGTTCTCTATCATCGGTCGTCGCTCGCGGCGCGAGCGTCGAGGGTCCGACTCGCAGCGACCTAACCCTGTGGGCCGGGCCTCCGACCGCGACGTCGGGCCCGTGACTCGCACCGTTCCGTCGCGAGACGACGGGTGGAGTAATGGGAGCCGACGCGGTGAGTCGGTACCGAGGGGGCATCTCGCGGTGGGACGTCGCCTCACGTCCGGACTACGCGGCGTTCGACTCCCGCCCCGCGACGACGTCCCGGACCCGCGCGAGCAGCGCCAGAATCGGCACCAACAGCAGTCCGCCGACGACGAACGGCGCCCAGTAGGCGACGGCGGTGTAGAGCGCGCCCGCCAGCGCCGGCCCGAACGTCCGGGCGAGACTGCCGGCGCTCTGGGTGAGGCCGAACGCGCCGCCCTGCTCGTCGCCGCTCGCGCTCCGGGAGACGAGCGCGTTCAACGAGACGTTCGTCAGGGCGTTGCCGGTCGCCAGCGGCGTCACGACGACGAACAGCGCGAGGACGGCCGACGGGACCGCGGGGCCGAACCCAACGACCGGGCCGACCGCGGGGACGAACCGGGCGAGTTCGGGGGCGAACGGGACGAGCGCGAGCGTCACCACCTGGAGGGCCGTGCCGGCCAGCGCGAGGCGGAACTCGCCGAACCGGTCGGTCAGCGGCCCCACCAGACCGCCCTGAACCACCGCGATGACGACGCCGAAGTACGTCAGCAGGAAGGCGTTCTCGGTCGTGCCGTAGCCGTACCGGTCGTTGGTGAGGAAGATGAACTGGCTCTCCAGCGCCGAGAAGGCGAACGAGACGAGGAAGAACGAGACGACGAGCGCGCCCAGCCCCCGGGTTGCCAGCGCGTCCAGAAGGACGCGGACGCGGGACTCACGGGCGGTCGACTCGGCCGACCCGGTCCGCGCTTCCGGCGGCCGGGACTCGGGGAGGACGACCGCCGCGACGACGAGGTTGGCGGCCGTGATGGCGGCGGCGGCGAAACTGGGGAGCGTAAACTCCGAGACGGGGACGAACGCGGGCAGGACGTCCCGGGCGGCCGCGAGGACGGGTGCGCTGGCGGCAAACCCGCCGATGGCGGGGCCGAACACGAAGCCGATGCCGAACGCCGCGCCGAGCAGGCCGAGTCCCTTCGCGCGCTCCTCGGGCGGCGTGACGTCCGCGACGTACGCCTGGGCGGTGGCGATGTTGCCGCCCATCGCGCCCGCGAGCAGTCGGGCCGCGAACAGCACCGCGAGACTGCCCGCGAAGCCGAACAGCGTCCACGCGAGGACGCTCCCCGCCAGCGACAGCAGGAGGACCGGCCGGCGACCGTGCCGGTCGGAGAGCCGACCCAGGAGCGGCGCGAACAGGAACTGGGTCGCCGAGTAGGAGGCGATGAGCAGGCTCCCGACGAACTCGCTCGCACCGAAGTGGAGCGCGTACAGCGGGATGACCGGGATGAGGATACCGAAGCCGAGCAGATCCAGGAAGACGACGCCGAACACGACCGCGAGCGCCCGACCGCGGTTCTCGACCGTCATTGGCGAGTCGTCGGACGGGCGCGAGAAAACGACTCCGGTTCGCGGGCCGCGATCGGCGCTCGCGGCCCGCCGCCGTTTCGACGAACGGTTCTCGGACCCGGCGTTACTCCTCGGGCTTCCACTCCAGTTCGATCTCGACCGACTCGCGGCTCCCCCGGAGGAACGACGACTGCTCGGCCACGTCGATCTCGTACGACACCTGCTCGCTGGGCGAGAGTCGCACCGTCTTGTTGCCGACCTGGACCGCCGCCTCGCCCGACCGAATCTCCTGGGCGAGCGTCTGCAGGCGGTCGGCAGCCTCCTCTCGACTGAGTCGCTCCTGATGGCTGGTCTTGGACATGCCAACAGGGAGACGGCGGCCACCGGCATGGACGTTGTGGCGGGTTCGGTGGTGTTGTCGTGGCGGATTCGGTGAACCGGAACGCGGTGTATCGGAGCCGCCGCCGGGTCCCGAGAACCGTCACTCTCCGCGAACGTGCGGCGGTCACCTGCCGGAGACGACCGCGGCGACCGTCGAACGCGGCCGCGTTCGACGGTCGCCGAACCGGCACGGAGCCGACACGTTCGTCGGTCCGACACGTCCGTACAGCCGCCGAGAATGGTACAATCGACGTTTGAGTTTACGGAAGAACCTTTGAAGTGGCTCCGGAAGACGGGAGTGAACATGAATCGACGCGACTTCCTCCATCGCGCAGGTGCGACCGCCGCCGTCGCGGCGCTGGCCGGCTGCGTGGGCGGTGCCGACCCGGGTTCGTCGCCCGGCGGCGAGACGACGGACGCCGGGACGACGACCGGTTCTGGAACGACGACGAACCCCGGAACCACGACCGACGGCGCCGAGACGACCGTCGGCGACGCCAAAGCGTTCCGGACGATTACGCTCGGCGAGCGCGAGAACGTCGCGTTCCCGAAGCAGAACCGGCCCCGGACCCTCCGCGTCCGGAACGCCGCCGACTCCGCCCGGACGATTTCGGTGTCGGTCGCCCGCGCTGGCGAGCGTCTGCTCGACGAGCGAATCGAGTTCCCCGCCGACGGCCACCTCGCGGTGGTCCTGAACGAACCCGCCGACTACGCCGTCACGGTCGGCGTGCGGTCGGAGCGCCCCGCGACGTCGACCGCGAACGGGACGGCCACGTCGGGAGCGACGAGCGCCTCGGCGTCCAGCTCGGGCGCCAGCTTCCGGATTCCGCGGACGCTGTTCGACTGCAACCGGGGGACCGTCGACGTGGCAGTGACCCCCGACGGCGAGGTGAAGAAGACGGTCACGTCGACGAAGATGGCCTGCGGCGACTCCCCGAACGTCGCCGAGACGAGCATCGCGGTCGGCGAGGGCGAGTGCGGGACCGAGAACCGGGCGTCGGTCAGTTACGAGGGCGACCGCGTCCGGGTCGACGGCGTCGTCAGGGCGCCGACGCCCAACTCGAAGGTCGAACTCGCGGCCGCGAACTACGACGGACAGTCCGGCACCTTGACGGTGCGCGTCCGGGCGACGTCGGCCGACTCGGGCGAGGGCGCGAGCGTCCAGTGCGTCGGCGCGATTCCCTACGAGGCGACGGTGCGCTTTGAGCGCGCGCTTCCCGAGTCGGTGGTCGTCGTCCACGAGAGCAGCGGGCAGACCGTCGAGGTGACGACCTCAACGCGGGGCGGGAGCGAGACGACTACGAAGTGACAAGCGCCCGCGTCACATCGTCACGCGCTGGTAGCCGTTGCCCGCGCGGACAGCGTTGATGACGGCGCCGACGAGGACGACCACACCGGCGAAGTAGAGCCACGTCACGAACAGCAAGAGGGCGCCGATGACCCCGTAGGCCTGGTACTTGCTCGCGTTCGCGGTGTAGAGCTGAAACAGCGCCTGGAGGACGAGCCAACCCACGGCCGCGAAGGCGGCCCCGGGCAGCGCCTCCCGGACGGTGACGTCGACCGGCGGGAGCACGTAGTACAGCGGCAGGAACGCCACGGTGAGCCCCACGAGTAGCGCAATGCGGCCGACCACGTTGACGTAGGGTACTGTCTGAGCGACCGCGGGCGACCGAACCGCGTAACCGAGCGCGACGACCAGTCCGGCCGCCAGCACCACCAGCGCGACCGTCACCGCACCGTCGATTAACTGCTCTACCAGCGACGGCTCGCCGGCCGAGCCGTATATCTCCGAGAACGCCACGTCCAGCCCCCTGAACAGTCTGAGCGCGCTCCAGATCAGCGCGGCGACGCCGACCACGCCCGCGCCGGTTCGGCCCGCCGAGTTCGTCAGCGCCCGCCGCAGCACCTGCTGGCCCGACGACGAGAGCGCCGACGTGAACTGGTTCACCACGATGTCGGCGAAGGCCTGGCCCAGGAGGATGCTCCCGACGACGATTATCAGAAGCGCCAGCGGGATGAGCGAGACGAAGGCGTAGTAGGCGACGCTCGCCGCGAGGAAGGTGACGTTCCGGTCACGGACCACGTCGACGACCGACCGTGTTGTGCTTGCGACCCCCATAGCGAACGTGACGATACCACGGCCGGCGGTAAAACGCGTTTGGCGGCGTCGCGAGCGCAGTCGATCGGTTCCCGGTCGGCGTGCCGACCGGGAACCGGCCGGCCTCGGGCGGTCACGTCTCGGGCGGTCACATCTCAGGCGGTCACATCTCGGTCGTCGTTTCGTCCGCCACGGTTTCGGTGTCGCCAGCGCCTGCGCCCGCACCCTCGACGCCGGTCGCCGTCGTGCCG
Organism: Halorussus vallis; assembly: GCF_024138165.1. Taxonomy (NCBI): domain Archaea; kingdom Methanobacteriati; phylum Methanobacteriota; class Halobacteria; order Halobacteriales; family Haladaptataceae; genus Halorussus; species Halorussus vallis. The sequence continues at coordinate 942,735 of NZ_CP100000.1, forward strand.
GTTTCGACCGCGGTCGTCTCGGGCGCCTGCGCTCGGGCGAGCGTCACCCGATTGAGGCCGTCGCAGGGTTCGGCGGCGGTCACCGTGTACCAGCGACGAAGCCGAATCTCGTTCACCCCGCCGCCGACCGCGGTCGTCTCGGTCCCCGCCGGCGTCTCGCCGGGTTCCGTCGTCCGGGGCGTCTCGGTTTCGACCACCGCCGGGCGGGCCAGCAGGCCGCGGAACCCGATGAGGTTCCCGTCGCGGTAAGCCCGGACGAGGTACAGTTGGAACTCCTCGGGACCCCCGCCGTCGAGGCAGGCCGCCGGCACCGTCTCGGTCGCGGGGTTGCCTTCCGGGTCCCGCGGGGCGAGTCGAACGCGGAACAGGTCGCCCTCCCGGAGGCTGTAGCTGAAGAACAGCGGTCCCTCGTCGGCCTGCGCCGTCGTCTGGCCCTCCGTCGCCGTCTCCTGTTCGGTCGTCGTCTCCTGGCCGCCCTCCGACCCCGCGCCGAGCGCGGTCCACCCGCCGAACGCGAGCGCGCCGGCGGCGGTTCCCCTGAGTATCGTGCGTCGAGTGTTCTCGTCGGACATCCCCGTAGCCGACGCCGTCGCCGGGTTTATACCGCGCCAGTCGTTCACGCGGTCCGGCCGACGTTTCGACGCGGTGTCGCTCGTTGCCCGGTCGCAACGCTCGTTACGACGGTCGGTGTCCCGAGCGGCGTTGAAGAAACGAAACCCCGGGACGGCGAAACGCCGTCGCAGGTCCCATCTCACCGGACGCGAGCGGGCGCGCCCGCTCGCGTCCGACGAGACGGCCGTCCACCGCTGTCAGTCCCAGAACGACTGGGTGCGGGCGTACTGGCGCTCCTGGGCCAGGATGTCCCGGTAGAAGTCGTCCTCGTCCTCCCGGAGTTTGGCGATGATGCGGGCGGCGTTCTGCGGGCCGACGCCGCGGGCCGCCAGCGCGACGACCGCCCGCTTGCCGTGGCTCTGGACGAGGTTGGCGGCCTTGTACGCCCGCTGGGTCATCCGCTCCTGCTCGTCGTCCTTCTCCTCGGCCCGGACCGCCTTCACCACCTCGTCGGCCCACGGGTTGAGCGCGGCGATGCGGGTCGACCCGCACTTCGGGCAGGTCGGCTCGTCAGGAATCTTCGACACCGTCTGCTTGCGCGTCCAGTCCCGACAGTGCAGGCAGAACTGGAGCATCTCGTCGCCCCGAATCCGCTCTTTGACGGTCTGGATGACGCTCGCGTCGGCGTTCTCCGGCGCGAGCAGTTCCCGGCCCGACGACCGGCCGCCCGACCCGACGGGGGTCCGGCCGCCGGTCGTGACGACCTCGATTTCGCCCGCGCGGACCCGCCGGAGGACTTCGGCGGCTTCCTCGACCGCGAGTTTGTCGTGGAACACCTCCCGGACCGCCTCGTCGTACATCGGCGTGTCTTCGAGCGCGCTCATCAGGCGACCGATGGAGGCCCGGTCGGCGCTCGCGCCCTCCCAGCGTCTGAGCGCGCCGAACTTCGCGGCGACCTGCGAGAGTTTGAACTTCAGCGTGTCGGAGTGTTTCAGGCTGAGTTCGATGATGGCCGCGACGTGGTCGGGGTCGGTTTCCTCGAGTACGTCGGCGACGTCCATGCCCGTCACCTTCGCCGGCACGTCGAGTTCGATGCGGTAGGGGTCGACCTCCAGTCCCACGGACGACCCGGTGCGCTGGCCGACCAGCGACGAGAGCACCCGTCCGAGCGTCTCGTTGACCTTGTGGCCGAAGCAGGCGTTGACCACGACCGTCCGGGCGGCGTGTTCGACCACAATACGGTCGGCGGTCGGCATCGGCGACTCGGTTTCGGCGTGGCGGTCGAGTTGGGAGAGCGCCTCGCTCGCGGTGTGGACGTCGGTCGGGTACCGACCGGCGAACTCCCGGGCGACGCCGTCACGCGGCGCGCCGCGCTCGAACTGCGGTCCCGCGACCGCCCGCATCTCGCCGACCTCCTGGGCCACCTCGAAGGGGACCGGAATCTCCTCGCCGACCCACGACGGAATCTCGCCGCCGGGGTCCTCAATGGGCGACACCCGCACTTTCTTCTCTTCGGTGTCGACCTCGCTGATGCGCCACATCTCCCCGCGCTGGATGAACACCTCGCCGGGTTGGGCGAAGTTGACGACGAACCGCTCGTCGAGCGTGCCGACCCGACTCCCGGAGGCGATGTCCTCGACGTCGAACTTCTCCTCGTCGGGGATCATCGAGAGGTTGGCGTAGAAGTACTGCCAGGTCTTGCCCGCCTTCGAGAGCGTGTCGGCCTCCTCGTCGACCCAGACGATGCGGTTACGCTTGAGTTCGCCCAGCACCTCCTTGAACTGGTTCTGGGTGAGGTCCCTGAAGGGGTAGGCCCGGGTCACGATGTCATAGGCCCGCATCGCCGAGAGGTCGCCGAAGTCCATCACGAGGCCCGCGACCTGGTTGGCGACAGTGTCGAGGCTCCCGTCGTGGATCGCCGCGGGTTCGACCTCGCCCGCCTTCGCGCGGCGGGCGATGGCGAGCGCTTCGAGGGTGTCGTCGGGGTGCTTGGTGACGATGGTCCCGTGCGACACCGCCTCCGAGCGGTGGCCCGACCGGCCGACCCGCTGGAGCAGGCGCGCGACCTCCCGGGGACTGGAGTACTGCACGACGTGGTCGATGCGGCCCACGTCGATGCCGAGTTCCATCGAGGAGGTACAGAGCAGGCCGTCGAGTTTCCCGGCCTTGAACCGATCCTCCACGTCGATGCGGGCCTCCTTCGACAGCGACCCGTGGTGGACGCCGACGTTGGCGTCGAGTTCCTTGAACCGCGAGCCGAGCGCTTCGGCGGTCTGGCGGGTGTTGACGAATATCAGCGTCGACTCGTGGGCCTCGACCAGTTCGAGGATGGTCCGGACGTGGCTGGCGATCGTCGCGTCGGTCATGAGTTCGCCCGCCAGTCGCTCGTCCTCGTCCGTTATCTCGGGTTCGCGGACCTCAAATTCGACCTTGCTTCCCACGTCGACCTCGATTATCTCGCAACCCCGGTCGCCGGTGAGGAACCGCCCGACCTCCACGGGGTCGCCGACGGTCGCCGACAGGCCGATGCGCTGGAAGTCGCCGGCGAGTTCCGCGAGGCGCTCCATCCCGATCGTCAGTTGGGCGCCCCGCTTGGCGCTGGCGAGTTCGTGGACCTCGTCGACGACCACGTGGTGGACGTCCTCGAGCGCCTTCCTGAGCTTCGACCCCGTCAGCATCGCCTGGAGCGTCTCGGGCGTCGTCACCAGCACGTCCGGCGGGTCGTTGGCCTGCTTCTGGCGCTGGTAGTCGGTGGTGTCGCCGTGGCGGACGTCGACGTCGAGGTCGAGTTCCTCGCCCCACCACTCCAGGCGCTGGCGCATGTCGCGGTTGAGCGCCCGGAGCGGCGTGATGTAGAGCGCCGAGATGCCGAACCGCGGCCCGTTCTCGGCCTGGTTCGTCGCGACGGCGTCCAGCACCGGCAACATCGCCGTCTCGGTCTTGCCGGTGCCGGTGGGCGCGACCACGAGGCCGTGCTCGCCCGCGGCCAGCGGCGGAATCGCCCGGCGCTGTGGCTCGGTCGGCGTCGTGAACCCCCGCTCTGAGAGCGCCGTTCGGACCGCCTCGCCGAACTGCGCGAAGACCGCAGAACCCGCGGTCCGTCCCTCACTCATCGCCCGTTTCTAGCGGGTAGAGCGGTATAAGCACGTTGCCTCGGGGAAAATCATCGGAGTCGAGATTGTGAATTCGAACGTCGTAACTCGACCGTCAAGGTCCGAAGGCAGCGATATCGGCTCCCACGGTCGCCAGTGCGTCGGCGGGGTTCGGGTCGCTGTCGGCCAGATGCGTGTACCGGTGGTCCGGAATGCTCGACAGCGCCGCCGCGACGGCCTCGCTGTACGTCTCGACGCCCGGTTCCGTCGGGTCGTCGCCGCCCCAGACGTCTCGGATGACCGTCATCGAATCGATGCGCACTTCTAGCCTGCGTGGCTCGTAGCGAGCCAACAGTTCGGAGAGTCCGAGTTGGAGGCCGACGTACTCGGCGGTGTTGTTCCCGGTCCGGGAGCCGACGGGTCGGCCGAGACGCGCGAGTTCGTCCTCCCCAGCGTCCAAGATGACGGCGCCAGCACCTGCGGGGCCGGGGTTGCCGCGCGAACTGCCGTCGACGTAGAGGACGAACGCGTCGCCCGTCGACTCGGGAACGGGTGGCCGGGTGAGTTCCGACGCCAACAGGCTTTCGAGCGCACGACGCAACTCGTCCGAGGTGGTTTCAGGGGCGAAGAGGCCGCCGTAGCCCGGGATTTCGTCGTCGATGATGTCGATGGCGGCCGCCACCTCGTAGCCGACGCCCGCGAGTACCTCGTCGACGAGCGCCGCGAGCGGCGAGAGGTGTTCGGCCGGGAGGGGGTCGTCGGTCACGCCACGTCCCCCTTCGGGGTTCGGCTTTTGGCCCGCACACCCTCCTCCCCGGACGATTTCGCTGGCTGGTCGCACCACTGCATAGAGTTCCTTGGTGGTCAAGCGGGATAATCTCTTCAGACGGCACCGGTGGTGGACAGGTTCGAATCGGTCGGCTCTGTGGAATTCTCGACGGTCGAGATAAACAGCCTGCCGAACAGAGAGGATGTGTTCATCAGTCCTCCCCCGGACGAGAACGGGCACAGTCGACGAGGGGAGAGAAATCGCGCTCTATCGAGGTTGTTCCCCGTCCTCCCGGAGGGTTTCGTTGAGGAAGCGCAACGTCTTCGCCCACGCATCTTTCGTCGCCTCCGGCTGGAAGCTCTCGCCACTGGGGTTGGCGAACGCGTGGTCGGCGCCCTCGTAGATGTAAATCTCTTTCTCGACGCCGAGGTCGGTCAAGGTTCGGTTGAACTCGCGGACGTTCTCGATGCCGACGACCTCGTCCTTGGCCCCGAAGATGCCCAGCACTGGAGCGTCTATGTCGCGGAGTTCAGACTCGTTGGTAGTCAGCGTCCCGTAGTAGATGACCGTCGCGTTCAAATCCGCTTCACTCAAACTGAGTTGGAGGCTTAGCCCGCCGCCGAAACACCAGCCCAAGCTTGCGACCTCCTCGGTCGTGTACGGGAGGGCACGGACGCCCGCCGTCGCGCGCTGCATCTTCGTCACCGCTTCGTCGGTGTTGTTCCGGACCTCGCTCGACAGTGCGGATGCGGTCGAGGAGTTCGTGGCCACCTGCCCCTCGTAGAGGTCGACGGCGAACACGACGTAGCCGTGGCCAGCGAGAATGTCGGCCATGTGTCGGATGTTCTCGTTGAGTCCCCACCATTCGTGAATCATGATCACGGACGGGTATTCCCCCTCGGCAGCAGGGCGGGCCAGGTAACCCGGCGTGCCGTTGATCGTCGTGTTCCTGGCCGTGATCGGCACCAGATTTTCGGCGCTGAAGATGTCAGCGTTCGACCCTGACGTGACGGGGTGGCACGTGCCGTTTTTCTCGATTGCACCCGGCTGACAGCCCATATGCGGAGTCTGCGTGTACGACGCCTCCGCCGTTCCGGTCTCGGACGGCGTTCGCGTACCGGTTTGCTCGTCGGTTTCGTTCTGTTCGACCGTAGTCGTCTCCTGTACTCCGACGGCGTTCGTCCCGACATCGGCCGACGTTCCTGCAAGCGACGTGGCCGTCCCACTAGCAATTACCAACACGACTACCGTGAACAGGACCGCTATCGTTCCGTCGTATCGAGTCATCTGTTAGCTCCTCCGAAGAGGAGCCGAGAAATAGAATAAACAAGGACGTTCGTTCACGCGTGTAAGGGGAAGTATCTCGCTTCACGGCCGGATTTTGCGAGAGTAATCCGGTGACCTTCTTTTCTAAGTCTCGGTTCCGAGCAACACGGTTTCCGGCCCGACGTTCCGGAAACGCTCGACTTCGGGCAGGGGAACTGAGAGATGTGCGCCGTGTATCTCGCAGCGAGCGAGTAATGCGTTCCTCGATCAGAATCCGAACCGCTTCGAGGTGTGGCTCAAGTGGAATATTCTCGAACTACGGATACGCCCAACAGGAGGAGAATCGCCAGCGCACCCGTTCCGGAGAGTATCCGAATTACGTTATCCAGATAGATTCCCGAGGTGGTCGTCGAGAACAGATAGACGTGAACCGCAAGAAGAAGAGAAACGAGCATGAGCCAACGTCGTATCGATTCCAGCGCCGTGTCGGAGTGCATTAAGAAGGAGAAGGAAGTTCAGTTTATAAAACATCCGCGATTACCCAACTCGTACCGACCCATTCGCGCTTCGTGTTCGGCGTACTCACCGAAACCGACCACCACTCGAGATTTCGATACGGCCGCGGAGTTCGAATCAGTGTGTTCGAACCGGAGGAACGACGGTGACAGGTAGGTTTTTGTCGGCGGGTGGCACATCCGAAATATGGACGCCGTGTCGAAGGTACTGCTGTACGCGCTGGTCGGCGTGACCGTGTTCTTCGGCGGACTGCTCCTGTTCGCCAGCGGGCCGGTAGGCTGGTTGGTAGCCGGACTCGTCGTCGTCGCGTGGATAGTGCGAAGTTCCGGCGAAAGGGAGGACGAGGCGGTACCCCGGAAGACGAACTGCCCGGAGTGCGGCGTGCCCAACGAGGACGAGCGAAACCGGTGTGAGTACTGCGACGCCGCGCTGCCCTGACCCCCGACGCCGACGCCGCGGGACCAACGCTTTTGCCCGCGGCCGTCGCACGGGAAACAACCGTGGCGACGAAGGTTCGCTTCCGCGAAGTTCAGCAGTACCGCCAGCCCTGGCTGTGGGCGCTCCTTTCCGTGCGGCCGCTCCTCGCGCTCGTCGGCCTGGCGCGGGGAACCCGCTCGAAGAGCGAAGTCGCCCGCGAGGTCGCGGCCACCGTCGGCGTCGGACTGCTGGTCTGGACCGCCCGACTGACGACCGAAGTGCGCGACGACGGGGTGTACGTCCGGTTCGAACCGTTCCACCGCGAGTTCAAGCGAATCCCCTTCGACGACATCGTCTCGTTCGAGGGCGCGGGGTACAGCCCGCTCCGGTTCGGCGGATGGGGCTACCGGTGGACGCCCAGTTCGACCGTCTACACCGTGAGCGGCCGGAGCGGCGTCAGCTTCGAGCGCGCGAGCGGCAAGTCGCTGTACGTCGGGTCGAACCGCCCGGACGAACTCATCGGGGCGGTCCAGGAGGCGACCGACCGCGAACTGTGAGCCGGACGGCCCGGCGAGCCGCCGTTCAGTTTCACTTTCGCTCCGGCTGGCTCACTTACTACGTCCGTCGGACGGTACTCCCCAATATGAGTTCGACCCGCGCGACCACCGCCACCCGGACCGACATCTTCGACGAAGTCTGCGAGGCCATCGCCCGCCGGCGCGGCGGTGCGGACGTCTACCTGAAGGCGTCCCACGTGCTCCGGCGCGACGTCGGGGGCTGTGCGCTCGTCGGCATCGAAGCCGGGGCCGAACGCGCCGTCTACCACTGGACGGTCGGCCAGGAGTTCGCGTCGGCCGCCGCGTTCGACGAGTCCGGCGTCGACGGGACGAACGCGGAGGTGCTCGTCCGCGGTCGGGACGCCGTTCCCGCGCTGGCGGACGTCGAGTACGAGTGGGTACATCCCGAGTATCGAGAACTAATCGACTGAGTCGTTCGGCGGTCCGCGGTCAGACATCGGCGTACCGTCCCAGCCGCGTCCCGTCCAGCAAGTAGGCTTCGCCGTCGGGGAGCGCCGCGGGCAGGAATGGCGCCAGGAACTCTTGGCCCGCGACGTTGACCCACGTTCCCCCGGCGAGGTCGTTGTACGCCGGGAACACCACCAGTTCCGCGCCGGTCGCGACCGGCGCGTCGAAGCGCTCCTCGAAGGGTTCGACCGAAAGCGACCCGCGGAGCCAGACGCGCTCGACGCGGCTCCCGCCGACCTCGTCCTCCAGTCGCACCGCGGGGTGTTCGTGGCCGACGCAGACGACGTCGGCTTCGAGCACCTCGCGGGCGGGCCACGTGTGGCCGTGCGCGAAGCCCACGTCGCCGAGGCGGACTCCGCGGCCGTCGGTCACCTCGCAGTCGACCCACGACTCGATGGCGCCGTCGTGGTTGCCCTTCACGAGCGTGACGCCGACGCCCCGGTCTTCGAGCGCCTCGACCAGCACCTCGATCTCGCCGCGCTCGGCGCCGCCCGGCCCGCCGATGGCGTGCATCAGGTCGCCCAGGAAGACGACGCGGTCGGGGTCCGTGCGCTCGACGAGCGCGAGTAGTCGCTCGCGACGTTCGGGCGCCTGGCTCGCGACGTCCATCCCGTCGGCCCGAAGGGCCTGTTCGATGCCCGCGTGGAAGTCGGCGACCACGAGCGCGCGCTCGGAATCGAGGTCGACGACGGCGGCGGGATGGCCGACCACCGGCTCGACCGCCGCCATCAGATGGGCTTGAGGGTTTCCTCGCCCGACTCGTAACAACGCCCGGCCATCAATGCGGCTTCGAGCGCGTCCTCGACGTCGGCCGGCGTCACGTCGTAGTTCTGCACGACCGCCGCCATCAGGGGTTCGCGGCCCACGCCGTCGCCGTCGTTGAGTTCCCGCATCGTCTCCATCACGGTGTCTTCGAGGTTATCGGGCTCCTGTTTGCCGCCCTCGTCGGCAGACTCGGATTCGGGTTCGGGTTCCGATTCGGCCGCCGGTTCCTCGGCGGTGTCGGGTTCGGTCGCCTCGGCCTCCGCCCCCGCTTCGTGGGCGGCCTCCTCGGCGCCCTCGGCGGGTTCGGCGGCACCGCCGGTTTCCTCGTCGGGGACCGCGTTGGGCGTCTCGGGGGCCTCCGAGGCGTCCTCGCCCGGCCCCTCGGGCGCCTTCGAGGAGGCGGTCGTCGCGTCGGTGGCCTCCTCGTGGGTCGGTTCGCCGGGTCCGGGTTCGTCGAGTTCGGACTGGCCGGGTTCGCCGACGTCGGCGCCCGAGGAGAACTCCAGGCCGTGTTCTTCCTCTATCTGCTGGCGCTCCTCCTCGTCGAACTCGTACATCTCGTCGCCCGCGCCGGCCGTCCCGAGGTCTTCGTCGGCCTCGGCGTCCTGTTCGGGTTCGAACGACTCGTCGGTCGTCGTCTCCTGTTCGGACTCGACGGCCGGCGGTTCGTCGTCGCCGATCTCCTCCTGAAGTTCGGCGGCCTCCTCGGCGTCCTCGACCTCAGGTGGCTCGTCCTCCTCGTCGGACGCGTCGACCGTACTGGTCGGTGCCGCGCCGAGGTCGTCGCCGGCCGCGGATTCGGATTCGGGTTCGGACTCAGGTTCGGTCGCCCCGGCCGACTCGGCCTCGACGGTCTCGGTCGGTTCCGGTTCGGAACTCCCCTCCGAGACCGCCTCGCTCTCGCCGACTTCCGTCCGGGATTCGGCGGGCGGCGTCTCGGCCTCGGGGCTCATCTCGTCCTCGCCGGCCGACTCGGACGCCGCGGCCGCGGCGTCCGAGTCGGCGGTGCCTGCGGCGCCAGTGGCGTCGGTGGCCTCGGCGGTGTCGGCGGTGTCGGCGGCGTCGGCAGTTTCCGCGTCGGCGGCCGACTCCGTCGCCGCGGTGTCGGTCGGCGACGCCGAGGCGTCGCCGCCCGCGCCCGCTTCGGCTTCGGTTTCGATGGCCGCGAGTTCCTCAGCGCCGGTTTCGGCGTCGCCGAACGAGTAGTCGAGTGCCGCGCTCACCGCGTCGCCGCCCTCGTCGGGCGCGATGTCGAGCGGCCCCACCTCGTCGGCGTCTATCTCGCCGGCGACCACGCGCGCGGCGTCTATCGAGAGGTCCCAGACCTCCGCGAGGTACTCCTTGGTCGTGCCGTAGTGGTCGACGGCCAGCGGGATGCCGGCGGCGAGGCCGGCGTCGACGCCGCCGGCTTCGAGCGCCGCGCGGAGTTCGTCGCCGCGCTTGCCCGAGTCGAGCGCGTCGGCGAACGTCGACACCCGGTCGAGGGTGTGCTGGGCGGTCTGGACCACCCAGCGGTCGCGGGTTTCGGCGTCGACGCGGTTGATGGACTCGGGGCGAATCGAGGTGAACACGCGGTCCGAATCCTCCGGCTGGAACGTCCGAGCCTTGCCGGTCACCGCGACGAACGCCGGCGGATTCGCGCTCTCCAGGAACGCCATTTCGTCGGGCTGATACTGGCCGGCGTAGACGACGAACGCGCCCGTCGGGTCGACGATGCGGCCACGGAGCACGTCGTCGCTGACCTGCTCGATCTGGGTCAGCACGCCGACGACGAACAGGCGGTTGACCCGCGCGCCGGTCGGCGTGACGACGTAGTTCGGCGCGCGCTCCTCGTCTGACTCCGAGTAGTCGAGGCTCGCGTCGTCGTACTCGGCGGCGAAGATTCGCCACGCGACCTCGCGGCGGCCCGCGCCGCCCTGGTCGTCGCCGTTCGAACTCATGCGCCCACCTCCGAGAGGAGGGACTTAGCACGGTCGCCGGGCGAGTCGTCGGTCTCCTCGAACTCGGTCACCTCGACGTTCGCGCCGTACTCGTCGACCGAGAGGTTTCCGCGCACGCGGAACTCCCGACCCACGATGGTGTCCCGAATCGTGTCGGCGACGACCTCCTTGTCCATCGCGTCGCGGGCCTGCGCTTTGGCGTCCTCAACGTCGCCGCCGTACACCTCCTCGGTGAGTTCGTCGTCCAGCACCGCGGTCACGGTGCCGGTGCCGTCGTCGAGGATGGCCTTCACGCGCAGGTCGTCGACGCCGTCGACGTCGCCGTGGCTCCGACACTGACCGTTCTGGGTCACCCGGCCGCACTCGGGACAGCGCTCGATGAGGCCCGAACCGTCCCGGACCGCGACGACGCTCCCGACGAGTTCGACGTCGTACGCGCCGCCGGTGCCGACCGCCTCGCTGACGGTCATCCGGGTCGCGGTGTCGTTCACGTCGAGGTCGCGGTCGAGCGCCGAAACCGTCGAGAACTCCGAGAGGTTCACCGAGGGAACGCCGCGGAACTCCCGGACGTACACGTCCTCGATGCGGAGCTTCGCGCCCTCCGAGATGCCCTCGCGGGCCTCCCAGTCGGTGAACGGCAGACGTGCCGTTTCGTCGGCGATGACGCCGCTCCAGATGTCGGTTTCGCCGTCGCGGCCGTCGATGGTCTTGCGTTCGAGGTCGACCACCTCGACCTCGACGTTGACGCCGCGGTCGCCGGGTTCGAGGTCGGCGAGGCCGGCGTCGCCGCCCACCTCGTAGGGAACCTCGATGTCGTCCTCGAACGCGACGTTGGTGCTCTCGCCGAGGTTGAGTTCGGGCCTGCCCTCCCACTCGCGGACGCCGGCGTTGCCCGCGGTGATGGTGTCGCCGGGCGAGAGGCCGAAGTCGGTCCACGCGGTGTAGGAGATGGTGTCGGTGTCGTCGGCGAGTTCGCCCTCGAAGATGACCTGCTCGTCGCCCTGGTAGCGAATCGAGCGCTTGCCGACCGTCAGCACCTTCGCGGTGACGGTGACGTTGCCGCTGTCGGTGGTCACGTCGGCGATGTCGGCCCGGGACGGTTCGCTCGACCCGCTGCCGCCGCCGTACTTCCGCCGGAGGCTCTGTTTGGCCTCCTCGACCGGAACGCTGTACTCGACGAGGTTCTTCAGATCCGCCTTGACCTCCTCCTTGTCGACGCCGAGGTCGGAGGCGAGGTCCTCGGCATGGTCGTCCAGACTCATCACCCTGACTTTACCCGGGGCGGATTAAAAGTGTTCGTTAGCGGGAGAACCGGAACGGCCAGCGGAGCGTCACCGCCGGGAGGAGCGCCCAGACCTCGAAGGCGGCCCACGCGAGCGCCGACAGCGCCATGACGCCGACCACGGCCGCGTCCCGCAGACCCATCCAGACCGGCAGCATGTACGACAGGCCGTTCAACAGCTTCAGCGGTTTGACCCCGGCCACGACCGTCGTCGTCTCGGACGCGCCGTCGCCCCCGCGGGATTCGAGTCCGGCCTGCTTCGCCGACGGCCCGCCCGCACTTTCGTCGCCGGTCCCCAGTCGTTCGACCTCGTAGGGCGAGTAGAAGTCGACGCTCCACACCACGTCGCCCTGCCGGTCGACCTCCAGCACCCGGTTGGCGTTGGTGTCGGCGACGAGCGTGTTGCCGTTGGGCAGGCGGTCGGCGTCGCGGGGCCACCGCATCTCGTCGTCGGCCCACGTCCAGGTCCGCTCCCACGAACCGTTTACGCGCTGGTACTCCACGAGACGGTGGTTCAGCGAGTCGGCGACCACCACCGCGGGACCGCCCTCAGACTTTGGAATGTAGTCGGGGTTGTGCTGTTCGTAGAGCACCGAGTAGTCGTCGTCGGCCCCGAGCGTCCAGTTCGACTGCATGCCGGTCGACCGGTTCAGGAACACCACCTGGTCCTGGTTTCGCAGGCTGACCATGTAGCGGCCGTCCGGCAGTCGTTCGACGTCGTTGAGGTGGGCCCAGTCGGCGGGGTACGGCCCGCCGCCGGAGATGGGGAACTCGGTCTGGGCCTCCCACTCCCACTCGGTCAGGCCGGTCGTGGTGTTGACGACGTACACCTCGTCCTTCCGGATGTCGCCGACGAGCAGTCGGTCCTCGCCGACCCGGTCGACGTCGTGCCAGTTCGCGCCGCGGTCGGCCGGGATGACCCGTTCGTAGACGCGCAAGAGTTCGCCGGTCGTGAGGTTGACCCGCTCGACGACCGAGAGGGTGCACTTCCCGTCGCAGGAACTACCCTCGTACGCCCGCTCGGCGACGTACTCGACGGTCGTCCTCGTCCCCTTCACGGGGTCAACGTCGAAGTAGCCGTGGAAGGTGTCGTTGTGGTAGCGGACCGTCCCGTTGGGGTTGAACGCGACCAGCGAGGCCGATTCGCCGTGCATGCCGTGGCCCGCGACGACGGTGATGCCCTCGCGCGGCGGGACGATCTCCGCGCGCTCGCCGGGGGCGAGCGTTGCCTGTCGCTCGTACTTCGAGACTGCGGCGCTGGCCGGCGAGGAGACGTAGCTGTAGGCGAGCGACGCGCTACAGACCAGCAGGAGGACGGCGAACACGGCGCGGTATCGGCGCATCGACGGAGGCTACGGCGACGACGACAAAAAGTTGACCGAAAGGGGTTTTCGCCGCCGGCGTCTATCCGGCGACATGCGCGTGGTCGTCAACGCCGCGATGAGCGCCGACGGGAAACTCTCGACCCGGCGTCGCGAGCAGGTCGCCATCAGCGGTCCGGCCGACTTCGACCGGATGGACGCCCTCCGAGCGGAGAGCGACGCCGTGATGGTCGGCGTCGGGACGGTGCTGGCCGACGACCCGCACCTCACGCTGGACGACCCCGAGCGCCAGTCGGCCCGCCGCGAGCGGGACGAGTCGGCCCACCCTGCTCGGGTCGTCGCCGATTCGCGGGCGCGAACCCCGACCGACGCCCGGATTCTGGACGACCTGGCGACCACCTACGTCCTCGTCTCGGAGGTCGCTTCCGCGGAGCGAACTGCGGCGCTGGAGTCGGCGGGCGCGCGGGTCGTCACCGCCGGCGACGACCGCGTCGACCTGGCCGCGGCGCTTCCGGCCCTAGAGCGCGAGGGCGTCGAGCGACTGATGGTCGAGGGCGGCGGCGAACTCATCTTCTCGCTGTTCGACGCGGGCTTGGTCGACGAACTTCGGGTGTACGTCGGGTCGACAGTCGTCGGCGGCCGCGACGCGCCGACCCTGGCCGACGGCGAGGGGTTCGTCGACGAGTTCACCGAGTTGACTCTCGAAGCCGTCGAGCGCATCGACGACGGGGTGCTGTTGCGCTACGCGGTGGAGTAACCGCACGTACCTTGGGCGCGTATCCTGGCTCAGCCCTCTCGGAAGTACTCGAATTCTCGCCAGTCGCGGTGGGCGCTGTGGGACATCGAAAGAAGCGGTCGCTCTCAGTGGGAGTGGCCGGTCATCTCGCCGAAGGTGACGCCGAAGCGCTCCTCGAAGAGATCCATTGCCGTCTCCTCGTACGCCTCGACCTCGGGGTCGGTGTCGCCGTGGCCGTGGTGGACGACGGCGTGGGCCTGCTGGGCCAGCGAGAGCATCGCCATGTCGCCCAGCACGTCGGCGCGGGTTTCGTCCTCCTCGCGGAGCATGTCAAGCAGGCCCGCCGGCACCGTGATGTCGTCCTCGTCGCCTTCCGGTCCTTCGATGCTGTAGGTCACCGTCTCGACTTCGTTAGCCATACCGCGTAGTTTCCGCGGCTAACGTAAAGAGGTGCGGGTGATGGTTTCGCGAGGATGCTGTTTGGGAACCGCGAGAACTCGGTGACGATGACCGCCTCGAAATCCCGCGCCGCTCAACGTCGCAGAAAGTACTTGTACATCAGAAATCACGTTTGTGAACGTAGTAAGGTGTCCCACGATTTCCAGAAAGCCGCCCTCGCCGCCCTAACGATTGGAATCGTCGCCTCGGTCGGTTGCCTCACCGTGCTAGGCTCGTCCACGGCGCACGACGAACGGGCCGCTCACCTCACCGCGACCGAGGTTCCGGCCGAGCGCGTCCAGAATGTCTCGGCCGAGCGACGAGCGACGTTCGAGTCACTTCCAGAGAAGAAGCGCACCGAATTCCGCGCGGCAGTGAACGGTAAGTCGGTAGAGCCAGTTGCCTGGAACAGGGGTAGGGATATCGAACTCGTGGAATACGACGGCCGCTGGTACGAGGTCGAAGTCCACCTCGTCTAGTCGTCGCTGGGAGCCGCTTCGGTCGCCACGTCCTGCGCCTCTTCGGTTTCGATGGTTTCGAGGTAGTCGTCGGCGTCGAGCGCGGCCTTACAGCCCATTCCCGCGGCGGTGACGGCCTGCTGGTAGTGGAAGTCGACCACGTCGCCCGCCCCGAAGAGCCCGGGGACGCCGGTCTTAGTCTGGCCGCCGCCCTTGCCACCCTTGGTCTTGATGTAGCCCGCGTCGTCCATCTCGACGCCCGTGCCTTCGAGGTAGCCGGTGTTGGGCGTGTGGCCGATGGCGACGAACAGCGCGCCGACGTCCATCTCGAATGCCTCGGTTTCGGGGTCGTCGAGTTTGTCGCCTGGGTAGCCCTCGGGGTTGCGCACGAGCGAGACGGTTTCGACGCCTCCCTCGGGCGAACCCTGGATTTCGGTCACCTCGGTGTTCCGGAGAATCTCTATCTCGCCGTCGTCGACCTTCTCCTGAACGCGGTCGATCCAGTAGTCCTCGGCGCGGAACTCCTCGCGACGGTGGACCAGGTAGACCTTCTCGGCGAACTTCGTGAGGAAGTTGGCCTCCTCGAACGCGGCGTCGCCCCCGCCCACGACGATCATCTCCTCGCCGCGGAAGAACGCGCCGTCGCAGGTCGCGCAGGTCGAGACGCCGTAGCCCATCATCTCGTCCTCGCCGGGGATGCCGAGCGTGCGGGCGCTCGCGCCCGAGGCGGCGATGAGCGCGTCGGCGGTGTAGACGTCGCCGTTGGCCATCTCGACCTGGAACGGCCGGCCGGAGGCGTCGACGTCCTCGATGACGCCGTTCTTGACCTCCGCGCCGAAGCGCTTGGCCTGCTCTTTCATGTTGTTGATGAGGTCGGGGCCGCTGATGCCCTCCGGGAAGCCGGGGTAGTTCTCGACGTCCGTGGTGAGGGTGAGCTGACCACCCGGCTCGTCGCCCTCCAGCACCAGCGGGTCGTTGTTCGACCGTGCGGCGTAGATGGCGGCGGTGAGTCCCGCGATGCCGCTGCCGGCGACGATGAGCTTCTTGTGCTCGGGGCCGCCGTCGGCCGCGACGATGCCCAGTTTCTCGTCGAGGTCGCCGGCCTCGTCCATCGCCTTCGTCTGGTCGTAGCCGCCGATGAGTTCGTCGTCGACGAACACCTCGGGCGCGGTCTTGCGACCGTCGGCGCGCTCGACCATCTCCTCGAACAGTTCCTCGTCGCCGGTCACGTTGTACGTCTCGTACTCGATCCCCTTCTCGTCGAAGAGGTCCTTCGCCCTGTCGCAGTAGGGGCAGTTCTCCTTCGTGTAGATTTCCACGCGAGGGTGTTCGCTCATGGTGCAATATTGTGAGCCGATGGGTATTTAGCTTGTGTTGTACCGGCGTCTTTCCGCTACCCGGGACGGGCGAGTCACCCCCGCCAATTGCTCGAAACGCGGCGCTTCGAACCGATTTGGGGCGTCGACCGCGATCGGTGCCGGCGACCGACGACGCCTCTCCGAAGCCTTACGTCGGCGCCGCGACTCCCTCCGAACATGCCCGCCGACCTCGAAGAGAAGACCGACCGATACGAGGGCCTGCTTGCGGAAGCGCTGGACGCCGCCGACGTGGCGCCCCCCGCGGACACCCCGATGGGCGAGGCCGCCGCCGAGTGTCTGGAGATGGCCGAGTCGTACCTGAGCGACGGCCGCCACTTCCGGGCCGAGGGCGACCTCGTGAACGCGCTGGCCTCCTTCTCCTACGGACACGCGTGGCTCGACGCCGGCGCGCGCGTCGGCCTGTTCGACGTGCCCCGCGAGGGGCACCTGTTTACCGTCTGACGGCGCTCTTCGGCCGAAGCCGGGTCGCGGAAAAGCGGTGGACGGTCGCCCGAGTCGCCGGCGACTGCCGGCGACTCGGGCGTGTCGCTTAGTTTCGGTTTCGAGGCGATTGGGGCGCGTCGTTCGGTTTCGAGTTCGGACTACCGCGTGCGCTCGTCCTCGCGGCGTTCGCTGCCGTGGCCGCGTCGACTGCCGTACCGGCGGTCGCTCGACTCGACGCCGCGCTCGCCGCCGGAGCGGTGTTCGTGGTGGCTCCCCGTGTCGCCGCCGAACTCTGAGTAACTCGGGTTGTCGTGGCGGTCGACGTCGCCGCGCTGGCCGCCTATGCGGCCAGCGAGGTCGTCGCCGCGGTCGCTGCCCCGCTGGCTCCCGGTTCGGGGGTTGCCCTCGCTGTGGCCGCTCTGGCCGCGCTGCTGGCGGCGGTCGCCGTGCTGGCGGTCGGCGTGGCGGCCGCCGTGTTCGCGGCCGCCCGCGCCCGACTCGCCGGTGTGGCCACCCCGGCGGCTTCCGTACCGGGTGTGGCCGTCGTCGCCGTCGTTCCGGCCGTGCTGTCGGTTCTGTCCGTGGTGCTCGTCTCGGCCGTGACGCTGGCGCTGGTCGCCGCTGGTGAAGTGCTGGTCGCCCTGGTCGCGCTGCTGGTACTGGTCCCGGGCGTGTTCGCGCTGCTCACGCTGCTGGTTGCCGTAGTGTCGGTTCTGCTGCTGGTCGCGCTGGTCGCCGGTTTGTGGGCCCCGGAACGATTCGTGACTGCTCGGGTCGCGGTCGCCTCGCTCCTCTCGCTGGCGGGCCCGTCGCTCCCGGTCCTGGTCGGCGGCGTTTCCGTATCGGTTCGTGTGGCGCTCGTCAGCCGGGTGGCGCTGGCCGTGCCTGTCGCCGCGGTCGCCCTGCTGGCTTCGGTTTCCTCGCTGGTCGTCGCGGCTTTGTCGCTGCTGGTCTCGGTCCTCGCCTCGGTCGAGTTCGGTCCAAGCCTGATGGCGGCTCTCTCGGCTCTCGTGCAGTTCGTCTTCGTCCGCTCGTTCGCGCCGATTGTGGTCTCCGTGTCGTTGTGGATTCGCCATCGTGAAACCCCCGCACGAAACTAACGGCAGGGATTTCTTAGGCGTGCTGGCTGTTCACGAAAGCACGCCGAAGCCGAACATCGGACCGAAGGCGAGGTGGAGCGCGACGCCGACGAGCAGCGCCGGAATCGTGGTGTAAATCGACGCGACCACCGCCGCCGTCTTGTCGACCGCCAGTAGGGGGAACAGGGCGTCGCCGTCCTGGCTGATGGCGTTGGCCGTCAGCGCCGAGAACGGAATCGCACCCTCGGCGTAGACGCCGGCCAAGACGATCTGGGGGCCACAGCCCGGAATCAGGCCGATGAGCGCACCCGCGACGGGCGCGAGCAGACCCGCGGCCGCGGCGACCGACCCGATGTCGACGCCCGTGAACAGGACGCCGTACTCGTAGAGGAGGTAGGCCGCCAGCACCCAGACGGTGACGAAACTGGTCTCCATCGCGGCGTGGACCAGCGTGTCGTAGGCGTCGGCGAACGACTCGCGGGCGCGGCCCACGTGGCCGTCGCCGAGGTAGCGCCGTCCCACGAAGTAGAGGTAGAACGACAGGGTCGTCCCCGCGATGCCGACGACGGTGAACAGCCCGGCGTAGCTCGCGCCGAGTTCGAGCGCGACGTCGGGAGCGCCCGCGAGCAGGTAGAGCACTCCGAGCACGAGCGCCGCGGCGGCGGCGACCCACCAGAGCGCGTGGGCGGCGTGGGAGATCGGCGTCAGCAGGGACGATTCACGTGTCGGGCCGGCCGTTTCGCAGCAGGCGTCGCCCTCGTAGTCGTGCGGGCCCGTGGCGACCGCCCCGGCGGTCACCGCGCCGCCGTCGGTGGCGGTGCCGTCGATGCGGCTGACGGCCGCGTCGACGCGACCGATGCCGAGGCCGAAGCGGTCGATGGCGTAGCCGAAGACGACCGCGGTGATGAACGCGATGGCGTAGGCGTAGAGCCCCGCCTCCGGGGCGAGCGCCAGGATGACGAACGCCGAGTCGCCGGCCGTGGCGACGAGGGTCGCCACCACGGTGCCGAAGCTGACCGTGCCCCGGACGTACAGCGGCATCATCACGATGGCACCGCCGCAGCCGGGGGTCAGTCCCATTGCCGCGCCGACCAGCGGTTGGGCGCGCTCGTTCTCGCGCAGTCGCTCGACGAGTGCACCGCCCGTCCGGTACTGGACGTAACTGAACGCCAGGACCGTCACGGCGACGAATGCGCTCACCTGGACGTAGCCGTCGCGGACCGACGTGAGCAGGACTTCGAGGAGGTCGGCGGGCACGCTACTCGACCTCCGCTATCGAATTCGCGGTGCAGGAGGGGACGAGTTCCCCTCCGAGGAGATTTTTAGACATATCTAAATCTGAATTTTCTTCCTTAGAATAAATAGTTTTCGGCGGCCGCGCCGCGCCGAACGGACGGCTCCGCGACAAGTTTTTTCTACCAGTCGCGCGCATGATTCGGTGTATGAACGAAACGTACGTGCGGCTGTTGTGTCCGGAGTGCGGCAAGGACTGGGAAGCGGGTCCCGACGAACTCCCGGCCCACGACGAGATGTTCCACTGTCCCAACTGCCACGCCTCGCGGCGGACCGCCGAGTTCACGCGGACCGAACGCGACCTGGAGACGCTAAAACAGTTCGAGTGATCAGTCGCTGGTCGCAGAGCGTGCGCCGCACGCTTCGCACCGGAGCAACAACGCACCCTGTTCTCGTTCGAGTTGCGTGTCCGGAAGTCCGCACTCCGGGCACAGGACGAACCGGTCGACGTACTCGTCGATGGCGTCGGCGATTCGGTCCGCGCCGAACGAACCGGTCAGTCGCGCGCGCCCGCTCTCGTCGATGTGCGCGCTGGTACCGAGTTCGTTCTGCAGGAATTTGAGGACGTGTTCGCCGTCGCGGTCGAGTCGGTCGAGCGTCGTCCGGAAGTTTTCGTAGACGGTGACGTTGCCCTCCTGGCGAACGTCCGGGTCGGGTACGTCGAAGCGTTCGGTGCTCCCCTCGATGTCGGGACTCCGTTCGAGCGCCCGGTCGAGTTGGTCGTCGTAACCCTCCATGGATAGCCCAAGGGACTCCGCCCGATAAAAACCTTTCAGCCTTTCGGGAGTTCCGCCCGAAACCGTTCGTAAGCCGGGCTTACGAACGATTTAAACGGAATCTGCCGTATCGAACGGAACGGAATGCAACCGTTTCACAACGGTGTATTACCGGGAATTTCGGGAGTAAACTGTTCCAGAAGGGAGAGGAAATCCCGTCCCCGTGTTAACGGGCCTCAAGATAATACTATAACCCTGCAACTGTTAGCCTCGTTTGCTCATGAAGAAGCAGGAACTCATTCACCTTCACGGCCTGCTCGCGGAGGTCGGGAACTACTACGAAGCCGAGTGTAACAGCGCCGTCAACCTCGACGAGTACGAGTCCCTTGGGGTACGACCAACGTCGATTCACAAATCGAAAACGGATCACAAGGCGGCTGTTTTTGCGATGGCGAAGGCGATTACATCTGAGATGAACGAAGTCGAGAGCAACGAAACCGTTGCTCCCAAAGCCGACTGAACCGCGCCAGCAGAAGTCGATTCCTCTCTGGTAACGAACCCTAACTCCGAGCGACGGCGCCGCGTCCCGCATCTCGCGGTTCTCCGACGCCGCGCCCGCTCGCGAAACCCGTCTTCGACCCTCTCTAACTGCTTTCGATTCCTCCGTTCGAGTTCGTAATCCTCCGTGGAAGCGACCGTCCGACGCCGGATGAATGACGGCGGTTCGCGAACGAATAGAACGCGAAAATTACGGCCGAACAATTCCAATTACCACGACCGAACGGTCGCCGGGCCGACCCTCGGACCGAACTCGGCTTTCTGCGGCGACCACCCCGCCGCGTCTCGCGCCGGGGCGGTCGCCGACGAGTAGTTAGAGTCGAACGCAAAGCGCGCGGAGCGCGGTGGCAAAGCACTGTTCTCCGCGAATCGGAGAGCACGTCCGGTTGAACTCGCGCGAACAACCACGAAAGAGGCCGAGCGCGGACTGCGCCGGCGCTACGCGGCTAGCGATTGGCGAAGAACGGAAGAGAAATCGGTCGTGAACTGGCAGAGAACTCGGTGGGCGTGCGACGACCGGCCGGACCGTCGCGGCCGGAGAGGTCCGGTCGGTCCCCGGTGGACCCCGGCGCGTCGCTGACTGCGGTGGAGACTCGGCGGAGCGAACTCACTCGATGAGGTCTTCGAACTCCGGGAGGACGTCGTCGTCCTCCCCGCTGTCGTCGTCCTCGTCGGTTTCGCTTTCGGTCGTGGATTCGTCGTCCTCGTCGTCGTCCTCGATGACCTCGACTTCGAGGACGGTCAGCGGGATATTCTCGAGACGCTGGCCGATCTCCTTGCGCGCGATGCGCGAGGCGTGTTCCTCGCGCTCGACGTTGAACACCGTCATCTCGAGTTCGAGGGCGACGAGGCTCTCGTCGGCCGCGATGAACGCAGGGTCGAGTTCCTCCCCGCAGTGGGGACAGGACCGCTCGCCCATGTTTATCTCGACGTAGTTGAGGTCCGGATTGAGCAACTCGCCCGTCTTAGAGATGGCAATCCGCACCGCCTCGTCCGACGTCTCCACGTCGTAGACCGGGACTGCGGCTTCCACGACAACTCTGCAGTTCATGGTCGCATAGCAGTTGCACGGCCAACAGTATGAAGGTTGGCCCGAAAACGAAACATTTCCACGGCTGTATCGCCTCGAATCCGACGATGGATTCGGGTTCGATTCCGGTTGCGGAACTCGACGGGGGGCTGGACCTACAGGCAACGCTTGAGAGCGGACAGACGTTCCTCTGGCGGCGCCCCGACGAGCGGATGTACGCGGACGCCGACCCCTCCGGCGGGTCGGCGTGGTACCACACGGTGGCCGACGGCGAGGTGGTGCGGGTCCGCCAACGCGACGGCCTGCTGGAGTGGGAGGCGACGACCGACGCCGAATCACTGCTGGTCGACCGCCTGCGCCTGGACGACGACCTCCCGGAAATCTTCGATCGAATCCCCGACGATCGACTGCTGGCGGAAGCCCGCGAGCGTTACCCCGGACTCCGCATCGTCAACGACCCCTTCTTCCCGTGTCTGGTTTCGTTCATCTGCTCGGCCCAGATGCGGGTCGAGCGCATCCACGAGATGCAGACAGCGCTCGCCCGGGAGTTCGGCGAAACCGTCGCGTTCGACGGTCGAACGTACCACCGGTTCCCGACGCCCGAGCGACTCGCGGCCACCACCGAGGCCGAACTCCGCGAGTTAGGATTGGGCTACCGCGCGCCCTACGTGCAACGCTCGGCGGAACTGCTGGCCACCGGCGAGGTCGACGAGTCGGACGTCCGCGACCTCCCCTACCAGGAGGCCCGCGAGGCGGTTCAGGCGTTCGTCGGCGTCGGCGACAAGGTGGCGGACTGCGTGCTGATGTTCTCGCTGGGCTACCTGGAGGCGGTGCCACTCGACACCTGGATTCGGACCGCCATCGAGGAGTACTACCCCCACTGCGAGAAGGGGTCGTACGCCGAAACCTCCGACGCGATTCGCGCGGAGTTCGGCGGCGAGTACGCGGGCTACGCCCAGACGTACGTCTTCCACTACCTCCGGAACCGATAGCCGTCCCGTCGAACCTTCGGAACCGATAACCGTCCCGGTCGACCGGACCCTGTTCCGACCGAACCCCTTTGGAAGGGGACGACGAACCCCGAAGGTGGAACCATGTCCGACGAAAGCGAACGCGCGACCGACGCCGACGACCGGACGAGAGCCCACGTCTTCGTCTCCGGGAAGGTCCAGGGCGTCTACTACCGGGCGAACACCCGCGATACGGCCCGGGAGAAGGGCGTCAACGGCTGGGTGCAGAACCTCTCGGACGGCCGGGTCGAAGCCGTCTTCGAAGGTCCCGAGGATGCGGTATCCGAGATGGTCGAGTGGTGCCACTCCGGCAGTCCCGCCGCCGACGTCGAGGACGTCGAGGTCGAGTACGGCGACCCCGAGGGCGAGGACGGCTTCCGGATTCGGCGGTAGGCCGGCCGATTCGGGGCCGGGGGACGACCCGGACGTCGGCCCCGGGCCAGCACGACTTTCCGCGTCAGTCACGAACTACCCCCGGTTAGCCATGCGCGAGAACACCCCAGAGCTCGGCGTCGAACTGCGAGGCACCGACACCGAACCCCTCCCGCAGGGGACCGGCGGCGAGGGAACGGACCCGGGCGAACAGACCGTCCTCCTGGTCGCCGTTCCGGTAGTGAACCCGCAGTCGAACACCCGCGACTCGGCGGTCGACGACGGCGACCTGGTCGGCCGGATTCCGGTGGCGAACGCCGACACGCCCTGCGCCGACGAACTGCTCGACGCGGCCGCCGTCACCGTGCTCGAAGAGCGCGTGACGGCGTACTACCCCCGCGGGGACGAGGTCACCGCGCTCGTGTGGGAGGCGTCGACCGACGAGTGGCGGTGCCAGGAGTGGGAGTCCGACGGCGACTTCGAGGTTCAGGCGGGCCGCCGCGACGACGACGAGGCGGTCCTGTGGGAGCGCGGCGAACCGGCCTAATTCGTCTGCGGGACTCGCAGACTCTTTTTCCGACCCGACGCCGCGTTACCGCGAGAAGGATGCCTGTCCGTTCGATGACGACGTGCGGTTCCGAAAAGAAGCGCGGAGTCCGTCGACTCGGAGTTTCTCGCCCTCAGTACTGGTTGTCGTGACGGCTTCCCTCGCTGTGGATGTTCTCCTCTCGGCCCTCGAACTGTCCGGGGCGGTCGCTCGGGTACATCGCGTTGTCGTCGATTTCGCCGCCCTGGGACCGTCGCGTCCCGACGTCCGGGGCGCGACGCTGTTCCTGCTGGGACATGCCGAAGTCCGGTTGCTGGGTGCCGACGTCGCGGCTCCGTGACTCGGCGTTCTGCCGGGACTGCTGGCCGCGGCCGCGGGACTGACGCTCGCCGTACTCGGGGCTCCCCCGGCCAGTTTGGCTCGTCTGGCCGGTCTGGAATCCCGACGGGCCGGCGCGTTCGACGCCGCCAGAGCGACCCTGCTCGCGTCGCTCGGACTGCCGGAACGAGTCCTGCGGCGTCGGCTCGGACTGGAACCGGCCCGCCGACTGCTCGTAGTCGGTCCGACCCTCGGTCGTCTGCCGGGACTGCTCCAACCGCCGGGAGTACGAGCGGTCCTCGGTCGGCTGCTGGTGTGGCTGTTTCGACGGGGTGGGCTGCCCGGCCTGCTGGTACTGCTGAGACTGGCCGGGCCGGACCTCGCCCGAGTGGGACCCTTCGAGGCGCGACTGCTCGGTCCGGGACTGTTCGGGACTGAACTGCGACCCCGCAGAACCCCCGCGAGAGCGCCCGGAGGTGTAACGGGACCCCGAACTCCGCCGGGACTGGTCCTGCTGGCGCTGCTGGCCGGACTGGCCCTGCTGGCCGTACTGGTTCGGCTGGCGCGAGGACGCCCGTTGCTCGGAAACGTGTTGCTGCTGGGGCGACGGCTGGGTCTGCCGGCCCTGTTGCTGGGACTCCTGCTGGCCGGACTGACCCTGTTGACCGTACTGATTCTGCCGGCCGTACTCCTCCTGCGGACCGTACTGGCCCTGAGAGCCGGTACCCTGCTGGGCGAACTGCTGGCGGTTCACGTCTGGCTGGCGGCGATGACCTTGGTCGTGACGGGATTCGCCGCCGTAGGCGTAGTTCTCCGCGCTCCCCTGGGGAACCTGCTGGCTCTGCTGGCCCTGCGGGCGTCCCTGCTGGGTCCCGGCGTCTCGCGGCTGTCGACCCTGCTGCTGTCGGTCGACCGCCTGCTGGCCCTGCGGTCGTCGGGCGTGGCTCTGTTCGTGGCGGGACTCCCCGCCGTATTCGAGGTTGTGTCGGCTCCCCTGCGGCGGTTGCTGGCCGCCTCCCGTCTGACCGCCGCCACCCTGCGGGCCGGCGGGAATCAACACTTCCTCGCCCTGCAGGCGCTCTTTGACTTCCTCCTCGACGTTCCGACCGCGTCGGTCGTCTCCGCGTCGGTTCTCTCGTCCGGGCTCTCGTCGGCCTGCTCGGTAACGGTCGTCGCTCATTGGTGAATCCCCCGCCGGGTACCAGGCCGCGGGCATCCTTATCCGTGCTGGCCAGTCGAATTCGGCGGGCGAATCGCCGTCGAGTTTCGAGGTAACGTCGCCGTCGGAGGCGATGTCACACCGACGCCGTCGGGGCCCGACGGCAGGCTTTAACGCGCTCCCGCTCGAACGCCCCGACATGATAACCGCAGAGCGGATGGCGCAGGTCGACCGGAACGCCGCCGCGCTCGGCGTCCCCCAGAAGCAGTTGATGGAGTCGAGCGGCAACGCCGTCGCCCGGGAGGTCCGGGCGGTCGCCGACCCCGGCGCGCGAGTCGCCATCGTCGCCGGGCGGGGCAACAACGGCGGCGACGGCTTCGTCGCCGCCCGGTTCCTCGAAGACTACGACGTCTCCGTCCACCTGCTGGGCCGCCCGGAGTCAATCGCGACCGACATCGCCCGCGAGAACTGGGACGCGCTCGGCGAGGCGGACTACGACCGCGAGGCGGTCGGCGACTCCCGGAGCTTCGACCTCCCCGACTGCGACGTGGTGGTCGACGCGATGCTCGGCACCGGAGTGACCGGCGCGCTCCGCGAACCCGAGGCCACCGCGGCCCAGGCGATGAACCAGTCGACGGCGACGGTGGTCGCCGTCGACGTCCCCTCGGGCGTGAACGCCGACACCGGCGAGGCAGAGGGCGTCGCGGTCGACGCCGACCGCGTGGTCACCTTCCACGATAACAAACCCGGACTCTCGGACCTCGACGCCGAGGTCACCGTGGCGGACATCGGCATCCCCGCGGCCGCCGAGCGCCGACTCGGACCGGGCGACCTCCGGCCGGTCCGGCAAGCCCACGAGGCCGAGGACTCCCGGGCTTACGTCGTCGGCGGCGGCCCCTTCACGGGCGCGCCCGCGCTGGCGGCCCAGGCGGCCCTGAGAGCCGGCGCGAACCTCTCGTTCGTCGCCGCACCCGAGACGGTCGCGGGCCGGATTCAGGGCTACGCCGAGGACCTCATCGTCCAGTCGTACGACGGCGACCGACTCACCCCCGACCGGGTCGACGACCTGGTCGACACCGCCGAGAGCTACGACGACGTGGTGGTGCTCGGGCCGGGCCTCGGCAACGCCGACGAGACGCTGGCGGCCGCCGAGCGGTTCCTCGAATCGTTCTCGGGTCGGGCGGTCGTCGACGCCGACGCGCTCGCGGTCATCCCCGACCTCGACACCGACGCCACGCTGGTCTGCACGCCCAACGTCAAGGAACTCGGCAAGATGGGCGGTCCCGAGATCGAGCGCGGCGAGGACCTCGCCGCGCACGCAGACGAGATAGAGTCGTTCGCGGCCGACCTCGGCCACGTCGTCGTCGCGAAGGCGAAGGCCGACGTGGTCTCGGACGGCGAGGAAACCCGCGTCTGCCACGCGGGGACGCCCGGGATGGCGGTCGGCGGCACCGGCGACCTGCTGGCGGGCACGACGGCGGGCCTGCTGGCGAGCCACGACCCCTTCGAGTCGGCGTGCATGGCCACCTACGCCAACGGTCGGGCGGCCGAACTGCTGGACGACGAGCGCCACGACGGCCTGCTCGCCTCGGACATGTTGGACGCGCTGCCGCGGGCGCTGTGGGGTGATTCCGATGAGTGAAGGCGGCGAGGACGGCGAGGCGGGCGAGGGAGACGAGTCGGCGGAACTCACCCACACCGACGAGGCGGGCGAGGTTCAGATGGTCGACGTGGGCGAGAAGCCCGACACCCGCCGGCGAGCGGTCGCGGCGGGCGAGATCAACCTCCAACCGGAAACCGTCGAGGCGATTCGGGACGACGCCCTCGGGAAGGGCGACGTGCTCGCGACCGCCCGGGTCGGCGCGGTCCAGGCGGTCAAGCACACCTGGGAGACCATCCCGATGTGCCACCAGATTCCCATCACCAACGTCGAAACCAGCTTTGACCTCTACGACGAGCGCGTCACCCTGGAGGTCGCGGTCGAAACCACCGGGAAGACGGGGTGCGAGATGGAGGCCCTGGAGGGCGTGACCACGGGCCTGAACGTGGTGTGGGACATGGTGAAGGCGGCCGAGAAGAACGACGACGGCCAGTACCCCGACACGTCCATCGACCGGGTTCGCGTGGTCGAGAAGACGAAGACCGTGGTGCGAGCGGAAACCGAGACGCCGCGATAGCGCGACGGCAGTTCCGCTCGGCGGCGAACGCTTATGCTCGCCGCGCGAGTGCGGGTCGGTGATGCCGGTCGAAATCGGACGAACGACCGTTCTGGTCGACGACTACGACGCGGCGATAGCGTTCTACACGGAGGTGCTCGGCTTAGAAGTGCTCGCCGACACCGAACTCGAAAACGGGTTCCGGGCCGTCCACGTCGGCGACCCCGCACAGGCGCCCGTCGGCCTCTGGCTGATGGAACCGCCGAGCGACCGCGAGCGCGACCGAATCGGCGACCAGACCGGCGACGCGCCCGCGCTGGTGTTCTACACCGACGATATTCGCGAAGAGTACGAAACCCTGCGAGCGCGCGGCGTCGAGTTCCGCGACGAACCCGAGTCAGGCGAGACGGGCACGAGCGCCCACTTCGAGGACTATGCGGGCAACCACTGCCTGCTCGTGGAGTTGCACGACGCCGACGACTGAGCGGCCCTGAAACTCACGTGGAGAAAAACGAGAACTATCTTCTCACGCCGACGGCGCGCTGGCGAGTTCGCCCGCCTTCGCCCGCGACTGCTGGACGATGGAGGGCCGGGCCTCGAAGTCGACCAGCACCTCGTCGTCGGCGTAGGTCACGTCCTCGACGCGGGCGTGGTCGTGAATCCACGACACCACGCTCATCGTGTCCTCGGTCATCGGCATGACGAGTCGCTCGCGCTCCCAGTCGGGGAGTTCGGCGTCGATTCTGGCCCGGAGTCCGTCGAGGTTGAGTTGCTGTTCACCGCTGACCGCGATAGGGTTCGGCGCGAGCGCGGACAGCGCCTCGGTCTTCTCGCGGAGTTCCTCGTCGGTCACGGCGTCTATCTTGTTCAACACCGTCACGATGGGCGCCTCGTTGCGCTCGTAGAGGGTGTCGTGGCTCGTGACGAGTTTCTCGCGAATCTCGTCGATGGGTTCGCTCACGTCCACGACGAGGAGGACGAGGTCGGCGTAGTACACCGCGTCGAGGGTCGACTGGAACGACTCAACCAGCCAGTGGGGCAGGTCGGAGATGAACCCGACCGTGTCGGTCAACAGCACGTCGCGGCGCTCCATGTCCATCTTCCGGGTCGTCGTTCCCAGCGTGGTGAACAGGCGGTCCTGGGCCTCGGCGGTCGTGTCGAGGTCCGGGTGGAGGTCGTCGTTCTGGCCGAGTTCGAGGTCGGCCGCCAGGCTCTGCATCAGCGTCGACTTCCCGGCGTTGGTGTAGCCCGCCATCGCCACCAGGTCGAAGCCCGACTCCCGGCGTCGGTCCCGGCGGTCGGCCTCGGTCCGAGCGATGCGGTCGAGTTCGCCCTTGATGTTGCTGATCTGGTCCTTGATGTCCTGCTCGCGGCTCTCGTCGTACTCGCCCAGTCCCATGAACCCCGGCCGCTCGTCGCGCTTGGCGAGGCTCGTCTTGGCCTCCGCCCGCGGGAGTTCGTAGCGCAGTTCCGCGAGTTCGACCTGGAGTTGGGCCTTCCGAGTCTGCGCCCGCTGGCCGAATATCTCGAGGATGAGCCGGAATCGGTCGACGACGCGGGTATCCTCGGGGAACTTCTGGCCGAGGTTGTACGTCTGGTACGGCCCGAGTTGGTTGTCGAAGATGACGATGCCGGCGCCCGTCTCGGCGACAGCGGCGGCTATCTCGTCGGCCTTGCCCTCCCCGACCTGGTGCGCGGCGTCCTCCTCGCGCGTCTGGGTGAACACGTCGGCGACCTCGTAACCCGCAGCGCGGGCGAGGTCGCAGATCTCTTCGGTGTCGGGCGTTCCGGAGTCGACTCGCTTGACGATTATCGCTTTCATAGGAGCAGTTTTCGGGCGGCGTACGCGGCGTGGTGTGCGACCTGCACTGTCTCGCGCTCGGCTATGCTCTCGACGTACTTGAACGTCGGGACGAGGAACTGTTCGACCCTGAGTTCGGGTTCTTCGTAGAACTCGCCGCGCTCGGCGACGACGGGACCCGACGGCGGTTCGGGGAGTTCCTCGACGGCCTCGGCGACGACGCCGGCGACATCCTCGAAGGTCGGCTCGCTTCGGCTGATGGAAAAGCCCATCCCCCTCACGCTCCGGAGGTGGGCGGTGCCGACGGCGGCGTGGACCGCAGAGGCGACCATGAGGTACTCGCCGTTCTCCTCGTGGCGACCGCTGATGTCCACGCCGACGACCTCAGCCTCGCCGGCCCTTCACCTCGATTCTGCCGGCCGCGTTGCCCATAGCCGCGGGTACGGTACCCTCCCATTTCAATCGCACGCGAACCGTCCGCCATCCGACAGGAAACGCGCGTTTCGGTCGACACGAGCCACGAGTCGAATCGAATCGTTGCGCGATTCGGTTTAACCCCCGGTCGAGCTACCACAAAAGTCTTAACGCTCTGATGTGGCAATTGGCTCATGGAAGCGGGATTAAACCCTCAACAACTCGGCCTGGAGTTCGGTTCGGGCGCGGTCGTCGGCGGCGTCGTCGGTTTCGCCGCCAAGAAGGTCGCGAAACTCATCGCCGTCATCGTCGGCATCGAACTGGCGCTGTTCAAATTCCTCGAATCGCGAGGCATACTCACCGTCGACTGGGACAAACTCACCGCCGGAATGCTGAAGGCGGGCGAAACCGCCCAGACCGGCGCGCCGCCGTCGTGGGTGATGACCATCCTCTCGACGCTCTCTATCGGCGCCGGCTTCACCGGCGGCTTTCTGCTCGGCTTCCGGAAAGGATAGTCCCCGTTCTCGCGGTCACGGCCGGCCGTCGGCGACGGTCCCCACTTTTTTGAGAATTTTCACGACGGAGAGCGTGGCGGCGGTCGAGGGTTACCCCGACATGTCGCCGCGCCGGTAGCGGTCCACCAGGCGGTACGCGGTGACAGACCCCGACTCGTCGAGGTCGATCTCGTACCGGCCGAGGATGTCCTGGGTGTCCGGCACCGCGCTCCGCTCGACCACCTCGACGACGGCGAACCAGCCGTCGCTCCCCTGCTCCACCTCGATGATGCCGTCGAACGGTTCGTCGATGAGCGTCTGCGCGACCTCCTCGGCGGTTTCACGGGCGCTCAAGATGTCGAGGTCGGCCGACTCCGAAACC
This sequence comes from Halorussus vallis, assembly GCF_024138165.1. Classification (NCBI taxonomy): domain Archaea; kingdom Methanobacteriati; phylum Methanobacteriota; class Halobacteria; order Halobacteriales; family Haladaptataceae; genus Halorussus; species Halorussus vallis. Next base: position 972,444 of record NZ_CP100000.1, read on the forward strand.
GCCGCGCCGCCGTCGGCCGACACGTCTCCGTCGTCTTCGCCGGCACCGTTCGCGTCTGCACTCTCGTCTCCTTCGTCGTCCGTCTCGCGCCCGTCCGTCTCGTCGTCCATCTCGTCCTCGTCCGCCTCGACTTCGGATTCGTCGTCGCCGTCACCGTCGTTCTCGTCGGCGGCATCGCTCTCGTCGCCGAAACCCGCGAGGATTTCGGACGCCGCCGCCTCGCCGATGCCGTCGGCGGCGGTCAGGGCCTCGACGTCGGCGTCCCGCAGGTCGTCGACCGACTCGAATCCGGCCTCGCGGAGCGCGTCGGCTCGTTCGGGGCCGACGCCCCCGACGTCCTGTAGGTCGTCGCGCTCGCCGGATTCACTCTTCGCCACGTTCGACCCTCCGGTTCGCCGTCATGCTGTCGCGTTCGCTGTCATACCAGTTCATCGATTCGTTGGTGCAGATCCGACGCGTCGCCGGTGGTGACGTGCGAAGAGAGCACGTCCCGGCAGACGCCCGCGAGCGGTTCGTCGTCGGGGAACGCCGCCACGCCGTCGGCGACGGCGATGGCGGCGCGGGTGCTGACCGGGACGTCCAACTCCTCGCCGAGCACCCGGACCGCCGAGACGACGTCCTCGACGCGTTCGCGGTCCAAGTCCGAGCGAGCGGCGACGATTTCGACCTCGGTTTCGCGACCGTACCGGTCGAGGTGGACCGTGACCAGTCGGTCGAGCAGCGCGTCCTGGGGTTCGTGGACCCCGGCGTACTCCGCGGAGTTCGAGGTCAGGATCACCCGGAAGTCGGGGTGGACCTCGACCTGACGGTCCTCGCCGCGCTTGCCGGGGAGTTCGAGGACGCCCTCTTCGAGTACCGACAGCAGGACGTTGTTCGCCGCGGGTTTCGAGCGCGCGAACTCGTTGTAGACGAGCGTCGCGCCCTCTCGGACCGCGACCGTCAGCGGGTTGTCGACCCACCGGTCGCGGACGACCTCCTTCTTCTTCACCACGTCGTGGACGAAGGCGTCGCGCTCGGTGTACTGCTCCTTGCCGGCGTACTCGCCGACGAGGTCGGCGGTGTCGAGTTCGGCGTCGCCGTTCACCCAGACCGTCGGCGCGTCGCGGCCGCGGGCGACCGCGAGCGCGAGCGCGGTCTTGCCGACCCCGGACGGGCCGACGACGTGGACCGGTCGGTCGGCGTCCAGCCACCGCTCGACGCGCCGGCGGTACGCCGCGACCTCGTCGGTTTCGACGAACTCGCGGTCGGTCGAGTCGGCCGACTCGACCGACCGCGACCCTTCGCGCTCGTCGTCGCCGAGCGACTTCGACGTCTTCCGGGTCCGTTTGGACTCGCGGTCCGACCGAATCTTCGGTCCCCGGACCTTCCGCTCGCGGCCGGAGTCGCTCATCTACGCCGTCTGGGCCTCCGTTTCGACCTCCAGTTCCTCGAGGTCGTCCATGTCCCCGGAGGCGCTCGCTTGCTCTATCTTTGCTATCTCCTCGGCGTAGTGGAGGAAGGTGTCCACCGAGGCGGCGACGACCCGCGCCTCGACGGTGAGCAGTTCGATGCCGACGACCGACACTCTCGCCCAGACGTCGACGACGACGCCCTTGTCGAGGATGCGGTCGAGAACCTCCGCGAGGCTCGACGCGTTGGGTTGTGCTCGTGACATTAGGTACCAACCACGCTCCTCGAAATACCATTCGAGCACATAATAATGGTTCGGCCGTTCGAACGATAAAGGGCCTGATATTGGGGAAATTGCACATCTCGCGCGGTTGCAGTTATCCGGCACCCACTGGCCCCAGTTTATATGGCCGCTCGCAACGAATTCGGAGCAAACCGGTGGAGAGTGTGTCAGGAAATAAACTTTACGTTTATGGAGTGTTCGAGGACGACGGCGACGAGGAGTTCGAACTCTCGGTCGACGGCGTCGGCGGTGCCGACCGCGTACGGGCCGTCTCGTTCCGCAACCTCTCGGCGCTGGTGTCGGACATCGACACCACCGACCCGGAGGAGTCCGACGAGAACGCGCAGGCCCACGACGACGTGTTGCGCGCGGCGCTCGAACACGACCGCGAACCCACGGTCGTCCCGATGCAGTTCGGGATGGCCTTCGAGAGCGCACGCACGCTGAAGAACGTCCTCCGCGGGACCCGCCACTCGTTCACCAAGGCGCTCCGGGACGTCGAGGGGACCGTCGAACTCGGCGTGAAGGTCGTCAGCGAGGAGGACGCCGACCCCGACCCCGAGGCGGTCCGGGCGGCCGCCGACGACCACCTCGGCGCCGTCGCGGTCAACGACGCCGAGAACGACCGCTTCAGCGACCGCCTGCTGGTCAACCACGCCTACCTCGTGGAACGCGACCGGCGCGACGACTTCGACGAGGCGGTCGACGCCCTCCAGTCGGACCTCGAGGACGAAGCGATGGTCCAGTACACCGGCCCGTGGGCGCCGTACAACTTCGTGGACATCCACGTGGGGGCGAACCGCTGATGTTCGTGGTCGACGACCTGCTCGTCCGACCGTTCGTCGGCCTGCTCGACGTGTTGCACACGATGGCGCTCGACGAGATGTACGACGTCGAGTCGATCCGCGACGACGTCAAGGAGAACCGCCTGCTGTACGAACTCGGCGAGATACCCCGCGAGGAGTACGAGCGCCGAGACGAGGAACTTCGCGAGGAACTCGAGTTCGCCGAGCGCGTCCGTACGGAACTGGCCAGCGGGAAGATAGAGGTGAAACGCTGATGGGCGAGCGACCCGACGACGGCGACGACTCGGACGACCGACCCGAGGACCGCCGAGGCGACGGCGAGACGCCCGACCGCGACGAGGAGGCGACCGACAGGCGGCGACCGGCCGACGAGCACGGCCGAAACTCGGCGAAGCCGAGTTTCGGCCTGCGAGACGGGTTCGGCCTCCTGACCGACCTCCTGCGGGGACTCGACGCGAGCGACCGACGCCGCGAGTCCGGGCGGTTCGGCGGCGACCGGGCGAACGTCGACTACGACGTGAGCGTCGGCCTCGGCACCGGACCTGACAAGCGCGACGGCGACCGCGACCGCCGCGCGCGGCGGTCGCGGTCGCCCGCCGAGCGTCGCGTCGGCGAACGCTCGCGCACGTCCCGTCCCCGGAGCGGCGACTTCGGCGACTACCTGGTGACGAGTCGTCTCGAGGAAGACGGCCTGGTCGTGACCGCCGACCTGCCCGACGTGTCGGCCGAGGAACTGACCGTCGGGTTCGCCCGGGACCGCGAGGAACTCGTGGTGGGCGTCGGCGACGGCGTCGTCGAGCGCGTCGCGCTCCCGTGGCCCGCGAGCGCGACCAAGACGACGTTCAGGAACGGCGTGCTGGAGATACGGCTCCGGGAGGACGCCGACGCATGACCGAGGAGACGGACGGCCTCTCCGGACGGTTGGACGACCTCGCCTCGCGCGCCGAGGACGCGCTCGACGGGTTGGGCGAGTACGTCGAGGAACCCGACGCCGACCTGGCCGACGTCCGCGAGCGCGTGGGCGACGAGGACCGGTCGGTCGCGGAGGCCGGCGAACACCTCCGGGACCTCTGGGACGTCGCCGACGAAGTCGAGGACCTGCTCCAGACGGTCGACCTGTCGGACCTCCCCGAAGCGATAGACGTCTCGGAGCTCCCCTCCGCCGTCGAGGCCGGCGAGGTGCCGGACGCCGTCGCGAACGGCGACCCCGGCGACGCGGTCCGGTTCCGGAAGCTCCTGAAGGTCGTCAATCTCACCGAACTCTGGGACGCCACCGACGTGCGGGCGTTCTGGAAGCAGAAGCGCGAACTCGAAGCAGAGCTGTCGGAGTCGTTCGACGGCGAGGATACTGGTGAGAGCGGAAACACCGAGGTCGCCGGAGACGATGACGACGGGTGGCTCGACGCCGACCGCGACTGGTCGATTCCCGAAACGGACGGCCCCGGCGACTTCGACCCCGAGTCGATGGAGAACGCCGTCCAGTCGAAGATGATGGACGGCGTCGAGGAGTTCCGCGAGAGCCTGCTGGCGGCCCACGAGAAGCTGAAGGCGCTCCGCGAGGAGAACCGCGACCGGATGGCCGCACAGGACCGCTCGACCCACTCGCGCAACCCTACCGCACACTCGACGGTGCCCGGCGGCGACCGGCCGGCGGTCGGCAGTACGGCGCGGCACTCGACGGTTCCCCGGGAAACCCGCTACTCGACCGCCCCGAACAAAAAGCGGGTGTACGGCGACCGCTTCGACAACGAAACCGACGATAGCTGACAGCCATGGACGAAACCAGACCCACCAGACGACAGAGCGACCTCGCGGACGTGGTAGAGCTCCTGCTCGACAAGGGCGTGGTCATCAACGCCGACATCGCCGTGACGGTCGGCGAAACCGAGCTCCTGGGGGTGAAACTCCGGGCCGCCGTCGCGTCGTTCGAGACGGCCGCCCAGTACGGCATGGAGTTCCCCGACGGGACCGACGTCGACCGCGTCGAGCACGCCGCGGGGGTCGAACCGCTCGAGGACGGCCCGGGCGAGCAGGTCGAACTCGACGAACTCGAAGTCGAGAGTCCGGCAGCCGACGACCCGGAGGACGAACGTGACGACGATTGACCTGGACGACGACGGCGAGGGCGTCCGCTCGGGGCTGACCGCGCTGGTCGTGACCGTCGTCGACCTGCTGGTCGACGCGCTCGAACGCGAGGCAATCCGGCGGATGGAGGGCGAGAACCTGACCGACGAGGAGGTCGAGCGACTCGGTCGCCAACTCGCGCAGTTGGAGGACGAACTCGAGGACCTGAAGGAGCGGGAGGGCATCGACGCGGAGGTCGAGGACCTCCGGGGACAACTCGACGGCTTCGTCAGGGACGCCATCCAGGAGATAGACGCGGAGCCCCGGTCCGGCGGGCGAGCGCCCGAGACGAGTACCGCGACCCAAACGGAGGCCGGGCGACGATGAGCGTCGAGGACGCCGACGGCGACCGACCCGCGGATTTCGAAACCGGGCGCTACCTCTACTGCGTCGTCGCCGTCGGGGACGGCGACGACGCAGACGGTGAGTCCGCCGCGTCGGGCGACGCCCTCGCCTTCGACGCCGACGGCGTCGAAGGCGAGTCTGTCTACGCGATTCGGGCGGACGGGCTGGCCGCGCTCGTTCACGAAACCGACTCGCTGTACGACGCCGACGACATAACCCGCGTGCGCGAGTGGCTGCTGGACCACCAGTCGGTCGTCGACGAGGCGGGCGAGGCGTTCGGCACGCCGCTTCCCTTCCGCTTCGACACGGTCGTCACGGGCGACGACGAGGCGGTCCGCGAGTGGCTCCGAGACGCGAGCGACGACCTGCACGCCCACCTCGCCGACCTCGCGGGCCACTGGGAGTACCGCGTCGAGGTCGCCCGGACCGACGACCCCGAGTTCGAGGACGACCGTCTCGACGAACTGGCGGCCGAGATCGAGGCGGCCGACGAGGGCCGAGCCTTCCTGCTCGAAAAGCAGCGCGACCGCCGCCGGACCGAACTCCGGCGGGCGGCCGACGACGACGTCGCGGCCGACGCCCGCGAGCGCCTCCGACCGCTGGCCTGGGAGTTCGAGGAGAACGACGCCGCCGACGAGCACGTCGCGGCGTCGTTCTCGCTGCTAGCCCACGAGGACGACGAGGGAGCCATCGGCGAGCAACTGGACGCGGTGGCGGCCCGCGACGGCATCGAGGTCCGGTTCACCGGGCCGTGGCCGCCCTACTCGTTCGCGCCCGAGCTATGACCGGAGGAGACGCACGATGAAACCCACGAAGGACGACCACGCCGTCGTGGACCTCCTCGACGTGCTGCTCGAAGAGGGCGCGGTGTTGCAGGCGGACGTGCTGATAACCGTCGCCGACGTGCCGCTCGTCGGAGTGAACCTCCGGGCGGCGATAGCCGGGATGGCGACGATGCGCGAGTACGGCTTCTTCGAGGACTGGGACGGGACCGTGCGTGCGCGAGGCGGCGACGGGAAGACCGTCGAGTCGGGCGAGCGCCCCGAAACGAGCGAGAAGGTCGACCGGGCCGGCCTGGACCGCTCGGGCGAGCGCGCGAGTCGGGAGCGTCGCCGCGGACCGACGACCGACGAGCAGTAGCGCCGAGGGGTTTCGCCGACCGGCACCGGTCGGCGCGACCGGCCCGCGGTTACCGCTCGAACTGCTCCTCCGGCGGAACGAACGACCCGACCGAGACGGTGTATCGCGACACGGTGGCGACCCGGAGGATGTACGACACCAGCAGCGCCAGCGGGACGACGATGATCCCGAGCGCGAGGCTGACCGCGGGACGCAACACCGCGGGACTCACCACCGCGCCGGAACTCGACTTGTAGAACAGCGTCGCGACGAACGTGGTCGCCAGCGCCGCCACCCCCGAGTACGCGATGAGTCGCGAGAGGCGGGCGAGGTCCTGCTGGATGGCGACGGTCTTGAGGAACTGCCGGAAGATGGAGACACCCTTGAGCAGTTCGAGCGCGGCCTCCAGTTCGACCGCCCCGCCCTCGTCGGAGAGCCGATCGGCGTACTCCTCCTGCAACCGGGGAATCTTCGTCAGCCCGTACGCGTACTCCGGCCCGAGGATGGACGCCATCACGTCCATCGTGTTCGACTCGCCCTCTCGCGCGCCGCTCTCGATGGCGTCGGCCACCGAGTCGGCGTAGGCGATCAACTCCTCGGGGAGGTCGGCGAGTTCGTCGGGTGCGTCGGCGTCCAACCGGTTGGCGAGGCGCTCGCCGTGGTCCCGGAGCGCCTCCACCACCGCGAGCAGGAACGCCTTCGGGTCGTTCTGGGAGAGCGGCCGGTCGGCCGCGGTCGAGAGCCGCCCCCGGAAATCCTCGGTGCCGGCGAGTCGGTCGGATAGCTGGTCCGGCGAGCCGAACACGCGCGACAGCAGGAGCTGGTTGATCGACAGCGAGACGGTGACGAGCGTGAGCAGTCCGGAGATGACGCCGCTGGATAGTAGCGTCCGGACGTTGCTGCTCGGCCCGAGGGTGACGACGCCGGCGAGCGCGAGGCCGTAGATCAGGACCGCGACGCCGGCCGCGATGACGCCCGCGACGACGAAGCGGTTGCCTTCCAGCAACACCCAGTCGGCGATGCGCCCGCGAACGCCGGCCTCGTCGGGCTTCATCGACCGGGAGTCGTCGCGCCGGTCCGACCCGCTTGGCTTCGACTGAGACCCCGCTTCCATACGGTGGCCTACACTGACGATTCGAAAAGGCGTTCTGGGCGAATCGACCGTCGGCCCGTTCGCCGGGAGTGTCGAAATACTGTGAGTTCGGCGCGGGACTCAGCGCGTCTGGAGGTCGTCTTCGTCCTTGATGATCTGCGTCTCGGCCTCGCCGCTGGTGTGTTCGTTCACGAGGTCGTAGAACTCGTTCTGCATCCCGGCGGGGAAGGTGAGCACGCCGACCCACGACCCGTCGTTCTGCCACTCCTCGCGTTCGAGGTCGCCGAACTGCCGGATGCGCGCCTGGGCGCTCCCGGCGTAGTCGGCGGGTACCTGGACCGCGATGGTCACCTCGTCGAACCGGATGGGGATGACCGGCCGCAGCGCTTCGAGCGCCTCGTCGACCTGTTGCTCGACCGGTTCCATCGGGTCGACGCGGAAGTCGGTCTCCTCCAGGGCCGACTCGATGCGGTCGGGCGGGTGGGGCGCGTTGTCCATCTGGGGGTTGACCGCGTTGCGCGTGATGCGGTTGACCAACTGCTTGTGCTTCTGTTCCTGCATCTCGCGGCGCTGTTCGGCCGTGATCTGGATCTCACCGCGTTCGATGACCTCCGGGATGATCTCCAGCGGATCGGTGGTTCCGAACACCTCCTCCAAGTCCGTCTCGGCCGGTCGGTCGCCCCGACTCGCGTTCTCGAACACGTCCTCGGCCGCGATGACGTCGGTCAGGTCGCCCTCGAACTCCCCGCGCTTGATGGCGAGCGCCGCGTCCGGGTCGACCAGCACTTCGAATCGCTCGCCGTGGGACTCCAGACGAGCGGTCACCGCCTCTTCGAGTGGTATCATACGGTACGCTAATCCCCGCCAGTTAAAAGAAGTTATCCACCCACCTTTTGCTGCGCTCAGCGATGCGGCGAAGCCGCATCGCTTCGCTGGCAAAATCTGGACCAAAACCGCGGTGTCTCCGAAAATCGGAGATTTTCGGGATGACGAGAGAGCTTCGCTCTCTCGAACCACTCCTTCCACCCGGCCTCCGGCCGGGCGTCGGTCCGCGCCGCGTCCGCTCGCTCACTCCGTTCGCTCACGGCGGGAGACGGTGTACTACCGCACGAGGTCGATGGAGCTACGCGAGTGTGAGTTCGGGTTCGCGCATACTCTACTTCGGTCTGGCGCGCGCTGGCGGTTGCGACGGCGGTCCGCAGGGCGCGAAGCGCCCGCACGAGTGCAAGGGCGGAAATCGCACCAGCAGTATTAGATGCGACTGCGCCGAGACGCACCGCGTCTCGGCGCAGTCGCGTGTCCTTTTTTGGTCCAGATTTTTTCGAGGAGAGGTGGCTGACGCGCCGCAGGCGCGTCAGCGACCCGACGAAGAAAAAAGGTGGAGGAGGAGTTACTCCTCTTTCGGCGCGAACTGGACCATCGTCAGGTCCCGGTCGAGCATGCAGTGGTCGTGGGGCGGGTCGCCCAGAATCTCGGTGATCCGGTAGTCCTCGTCGAACTCCGCGCCGGTGGGTTCGCAGAGGCCGTGGCTCGGGCACTCGGTGTGGGGACACGGGCCGTCGAGTTTCGCCTTGCTCCCGGCGTAGGCGTTCTTCGCGGGGACGTTCGCCTTCGCCCCGACCGGTTCGACCTCGACTGCCGTGACTCCGTCGTCGTGGACGTTACAGTCGAGGGTCTGGGCGCCCTCGCGCACGTCCGAGACTTGGTAGCGCACACCCTCCGAGAGATTGAGACACTGGTCGCGATACGGACAGCCGTCACAGGCCGAGGCGGCCCCGCGGTAGACGAACTCCTCTCCCGTTTCGGCGAGGCGGGTTCCGACGAGCGTGATGGTGGACATGCGGGGTTCTATGGAAGCCGGTCGGTTAAGCGTCTCGCCCCGCCTGGTCGTCGTCGACGCTCCCGTCGCCGCGGTCGGTTTCGTCGACGTCGCTTCCCGCATCGCCCGCGCCGCGGCCGGTCAGTTCGTCCAGTCTGTCGAGGTACGCGTCCCGAGGCACCTGGTAGGCCCCGCGGTAGTCCAGTTCACCGCGCGCGAACGACGCGGCCAGTTCGCGGGCCGCCTCCACCGCCGCCTCCCGGGAGTCGTAGGTCCGCGGGCCGGTGAGTTGGACCTCGGGTTCGAGGAAGAACTCCACGCGCCAGACGTCCGGCGTGCCGATCTCGGCCTCGCCCACCGGTCGGTTCGGCGCGCCCGCGGCGACGTACAGCGTCGGCAGGCACGCCGCGGGGTAACGGTCGGCGTCGAACACGTCGGGGCGGTAGGCGAGGATTCGTCGCCCGCCCGGTTCGTCGTTCCAGACGGTCCACCCCTCCGGTAGTTCCTCGTCGGTCATACCCGCCGATTGGGGCGTTCGCGGGAAGGGTTTGCCGGTCGAGGGTCGCCGGGTCGACCGCGTCCGGACCGGTCGCGACCGGTCCGGACGCGGCCAGAATCCGCCGGCGGCGGTACGAACCTGCTGTGCGGTCGGGCGGCGACGGTCGATTCGGGCCGACGGCCACCGCCTATTTAAATGGCTCGTGCATTGAACTGTGCTACCGAAACGCGCGCACCGGCGACGTCCATCACTCGTCGCAGTAACCGGGGTTCAATAGAATAATATCATACTATAAGTCGTGCGAATCGGGCCAACAGTTATATATCGACTCATCCCATGTATTAAATAGTATCGGTGGTAGCGGCCCACGCGGTACGAGGTAACGTACACCATTCACCCGTTTGCCCTCGGTTGGTCCCGTCGTTCGTCGCCGTGACGTCGCCGCGAGCGGGGTGTGGGATGGCACGCACATGATAAGCCAGAAACGGAGCGCCCTGCCGGTGGGCAGGGCCGAACAGCGGTCCCGAAGTGGGGAGTGGCAGCGTCTGTACGACGCGGACGACGAGCGGCAGGTCCCCGCGTCGACCGCCGGAGCGTCGTGTGCTTCCGTCCACCGAATACTCCGACCCTCGGATTCGATCCGACGGGTCTGCCATCCGCGTTCTCTCCCGCCTGCCCCAACGAAACAACACGTGATACAATGAGCGAAACACTGGAAGAACTCAGCCAACGGTATCAGGAATCGATGCCAGAAGACCTCCGCGAAACCAAGTCCTTCGACTGGTACCTGGAGGAGGTGTACGCCGACCCGAAGGTCGCGCGCAACGCCCACCAGCGCGTCGCGGACATGTTCGACTACTACGGCACCGAGTACGACGAGGAGGCCGGCATGGTCGAGTACCGCCTCGCCTCGGAGGACCCCCTCCACGACGGCGAGAACACCTTCTACGGCCGCGAGATCCACCGGGCGATGCACGAATTCGTCAACAAGGTCAAGTCCGGCGCGCGCGGCCTCGGCCCCGAGAAGCGCATCAAACTCCTGCTGGGTCCGGTCGGCTCCGGTAAGTCCGACTTCGACCGGCAGGTTCGCAAGTACTTCGAGGACTACACCCTCCGGGAGGAGGGCCGGATGTACACCTTCCGGTGGACGAACCTCTGCGACGTCATCCACGACCAGGACCCCGCCGACGACACGGTCCGGTCGCCGATGAACCAGGACCCGCTCGTGCTCCTCCCGCTCGAACAGCGACAGCGGGTCATCGACGACCTGAACGAGGTGCTCGACGCGCCCTACACCATCCGGAACGAGCAGGCGCTCGACCCCGCCTCGGAGTTCTACATGGACGAACTGCTGGCGTACTACGACGACGACCTCCAGCAGGTGCTGGAGAACCACGTCGAGGTCATCCGGCTCACCGCCGACGAGAACAAGCGCCAGTGCGTCGAGACGTTCGAGCCCAAGGACAAGAAGAACCAGGACGAAACCGAGTTGACGGGCGACGTCAACTACAGTAAAATCGCCATCTACGGCGAGTCCGACCCGCGTGCGTTCGACTACTCGGGGGCGTTCTGTAACGCCAACCGCGGCATCTTCTCGGGCGAGGAGCTGTTGAAGCTCCAGCGGGAGTTCCTCTACGACTTCCTGCACGCCACCCAGGAACAGACCATCAAGCCGAAGAACAACCCCCGCATCGACATCGACCAGGTCATCGTCGGCCGGACGAACATGCCCGAGTACCGCGACAAGAAGGGCGACGAGAAGATGGAGGCGTTCAACGACCGCACCAAGCGCATCGACTTCCCGTACGTCCTCGAGTACGAGGAGGAAGCCGACATCTACCGGAAGATGATGGGCAACGCCGACGTGCCCGACATCCACATCGAACCCCACACCCTGGAGATGGCCGGCCTGTTCGGCGTGCTGACCCGCATCGAGGAACCGGACACCGAGACGGTCGACCTGATGCAGAAGGTCAAAGCCTACAACGGCGAAACCGAGGACGTCGACGACATCGACACCAAGAAGCTCCGCGAGGAGGGCGAGGAGAAGGCCGAGATCGGCGAGGGCATGGAGGGCGTCTCCGCCCGGTTCATCGGCGACGAGATCGCCGAGGCCATCATGAACTCCACCCACCGCGAGCGCGGGTTCCTCAGCCCGCTGTCGGTGTTCAACCACTTCGAGGAGAACCTCGAGAACCACGGCTCGATTCCCGAGGAGAACTTCGAGACGTACTACCGCTACCTCGAGATGGTCCGCGAGGAGTACAAGGACCGCGCCATCGAGGACGTCCGCCACGCGCTGGCCTACGACATCGAGGAGATCCAGCGCCAGGGCGAGAAGTACATGGACCACGTCATGGCGTACATCGACGACGACACCGTCGAGGACGAACTCACCGGCCGCGAACAGGAACCCGACGAGAGCTTCCTCCGGGCGGTCGAGGAGAAACTCGACATCCCGCGCGACCGGAAGAACGACTTCCGCCAGGAAGTGAGCAACTGGGTCTCCCGTCGCGCCCGCGAGGGGTCGCCGTTCGACCCGCAGGACAACGAGCGCCTGCGCCGCGCCCTCGAGCGCAAGCTCTGGGAGGACAAGAAGCACAACATCAACTTCTCGGCGCTGGTGTCGGCCAACGAGATGGACGACGACGAGCAGAACGCCTGGATAGACGCGCTGATGGACCAGGGCTACTCGCGCGATGGCGCCAAGGAGGTGCTCGAGTTCGCCGGAGCCGAGGTCGCTCGCGCGGAGATGGAGGACTGACCGTGTCGAGCGGCCGCGACTTCATCGAACGGGCCGACCGGGAACTCCGGGAGACGTACGAGGAGCCGATGAGCCTCGGGGAGTACGTCGAGGCTGCGTTCGAGAACCCGACCGTCGCCTCCCACGCCAGCAAGTACCTGCTTTCGGCCATCGAGTCGATGGGCACCCGCACCGTGGTCGAGGAGGGCGAAGAGAAGGAGCGCTACCGCTTCTTCGACGACCCCGCCAACGACGGTGAACACGCCATCCTCGGCAACACCGAGGTGCTCAACGCGTTCGTCGACGACCTGCGCTCTATCGCCGCCGAGCGCGGCAAGGGCGAGAAGATAATCTGGTTCGACGGGCCGACCGCGACCGGCAAGTCCGAACTCAAGCGGTGTCTGGTGAACGGACTCCGCGAGTTCTCGAAGACCGAGGAAGGACGCCGGTACACCGTCGAGTGGAACATCGCCACCGCGACCGACGCCCGGGGACTCTCCTACGGCGAGGACCCCGCGGCCGCCGACGAGGAGAACTGGTTCCCGAGTCCCGTCCAGGCCAACCCGCTGACGGTGTTCCCGCCGGCGGTCCGCGAGGACCTGCTGGCCGAACTCAACGAGGGAACCGACGACCACATCGACCTCCGGGTCGAGGGGAAACTCGACCCGTTCAGCCGCGAGGCCTACGACTACCTCGAAGAGCAGTACCGGCGCAACGGCGAGGACGACCTGTTCAGCGCCATCACCGACCCGACGCACCTGCGCGTGAAGAACTACGTCGTGGACATCGGGAAGGGTATCGGCGTCCTCCACTCGGAGGACGCCGGCCCGCCCAAGGAGCGACTCGTCGGGTCGTGGATGCGCGGGATGCTCCAGGAACTCGACTCGCGCGGGCGGAAGAACCCCCAGGCGTTCAGCTACGACGGTGTGCTCTCGCAGGGCAACGGCCTGCTGACCATCGTCGAGGACGCCGCCCAGCACGCCGACCTGCTCCAGAAACTGCTGAACGTCCCCGACGAGCAGACGGTGAAACTCGACAAGGGAATCGGGATGGACATCGACACCCAGTTGGTCATCATCTCGAACCCCGACCTCGAAGCCCAACTCAACCAGCACTCGGAGGCCGGCGGCCAGGACCCGCTGAAGGCGCTCAAGCGGCGACTCGACCGCAGACACTTCAAGTACCTCACCAACCTGAGCCTCGAAGCGGAACTCATCCGCCGGGAGCTGACCAACGAAACCGACGTCTGGAAGGCCGACAGCTACGACGAACTGGAGGCGCTCATCCGCGAACCGCTGACGGTGCGGGTGCGCAACGACGAGGACGGCGACGGGGTCGCCGAGCGCGAGGTCGCGCCGCACGCCGTCGAGGCCGCGGCGCTCTACAGCGTCGTCTCGCGACTCGACGGCGACGACGTGCCCGCGGGCCTCGACCTCGTGGACAAGGCGATGCTGTTCGACCGGGGCTACCTGCTCGACGGCGACGACCGCCTCGACAAGGAGGACTTCGAGTTCTCCGACGACGGCGACGACGGCGACCAGGGCATCCCGGTCACCTACACCCGCGACACCATCGCGGACCTGCTGAACGAGGAGAGCGAGCGCGCCCACCCCGAACACGACGTCGAGTCGGTCATCATGCCCCGGGACATCCTCAACGCGATGGCGGGCGGGCTCTCGGGCGCGCCCGTCTTCTCGACGGCCGAGCGCACCGAGTACGAGAACCGGCTGGTGCCGGTGAAGAACTACGTCTTCCAGCGCCAGGAGGAGGACGTCCTCGACGCGATGATGCGCGACAAGCGCGTCGACGAGGAAACCGTCGAGGAGTACATCGAGCACGTCTACGCGTGGGCGACCGACGAGGAGGTCCAGAACGAGCGGGGCGAGCGCATCGAACCGGACGCGCTCAAAATGAAGGTGTTCGAAACCGAGCACCTCGGGCGGTTCTCGCCCGAGAGCTACGGTGACGCCCACGAACCCGCGCCGGCGGTCGAGGAGTTCCGGCACAACAAGGTCATCACCGCGCTGAACCGCCACGCCTGGGAGAACCGCACCGACGACTTCGAGGTCAGCGATATCGACCCCAAGGAGATTCCCATCATCAAGACGGTACTCGCGAGTTACGACTGGGACGACGTGCGCCGGGTGTACGAGGACTTCGACCCCAACCAGTGGTCGGACCCGCCGAGCAACACCGAGACGGACGCCGTCAAGGAGGAGACGATAGCGAATATGGTCGAGATGTTCGGCTACACCGAGGCGTCGGCCGAACTGACCAGCCAACACGTCATGAGCCAGGTGAGCTACAAATGGGACTGAACGGAACGATGCCCGGAGAACGGCCGCGCGGACCGCCCGCGGGCGGTCCGCGCGGCGTCGAGCGAGGTGAACCGAGATGGGACTGAGAGAGGACCTCGAACGCTACCGCGAGGTGGGCGAGGCCAAGCGGCAGGACCTCGCCGACTTCATCCAGTACGGCGACCTGGGCCAGAGCCTGCCGAACGAGATCAACATCCCGATCAAGATCGTCGACCTGCCGGAGTTCGCCTACGACCGCCTCGACAAGGGTGGCATCGGCCAGGGCGAACCCGACGTGGGCGACCCCGTGGGCCAGCCACAGCCTCAGCCGGGCGACGACGGCGACGAGAGCGACGAACCTGGCGAGGAGGGCGGCGAGCACGACTACTACGAGATGGACCCCGAGGAGTTCGCCCAGGAACTCGACGACGAACTCGGCCTCGACCTCGAACCCAAAGGCAAGGAGGTCATCGAGGAGAAGGAGGGCGACTTCACCGACATGACCCGGTCGGGCCCCAACAGCACGCTCGACTTCGAGCGGATGTTCAAGGAAGGGTTGAAGCGTAAGCTGGCGATGGACTTCGACCCCGACTTCGTGAAGGAGGCGCTGAAGATCGACGGCTGGGGGCCCGACAGGGCGTTCGCGTGGGCCCGCGAGAACAACATCAACGTCTCGAAGCACTGGCTCGACGAGCAGTACGACGCGATTCCCGCCGGCGAGCGCACAAAGTGGTCGAGCCTCGAGGAGATGAAGGAGAACACCCGCCACCGGAGCGCCGCCCAGAAGATAAAGGAGGAGGGCATCCGCCACGTCCCCTTCCGGCGGGAGGACGAGCGCTACCGCTACCCCGAGATCATCGAGGAGCGCGAGAAGAACGTCGTGGTCGTCAACATCCGCGACGTCTCCGGGTCGATGCGCGAGAAGAAGCGCGAACTGGTCGAGCGGACGTTCACGCCGCTCGACTGGTACCTGACGGGCAAGTACGACCACGCCGAGTTCGTCTACATCGCCCACGACGCCGAGGCTTGGGAGGTCGAGCGCGAGGAGTTCTTCGGCATCCGGTCGGGCGGCGGGACCAAGATCTCCTCGGCGTACGAACTCGCCAAGGCGGTCCTCGAAGAGCGCTACCCGTGGACCGACTGGAACCGCTACGTGTTCGCCGCGGGCGACAGCGAGAACTCCCGCAACGACACGAGTGAGAACGTCGTCCCGCTGATGGAGGAGATTCCCGCGAACCTCCACGCCTACGTGGAGACTCAGCCCGACGGGAAGGCCATCAACGCGACCCACGCCGAGGAGGTCGAAGAGCACTTCGGCGACTCGAACGAGGTGGCGGTCAGCTACGTCAACGGTCCCGAGGACGTGACAGACGCCATCTACGAGATACTCAGCACGGAGGCCGAATAGCATGGACCACCGACCACACACCCGCAAAGCCGCCGAACAGCTCCACGAACCGGTCGAAGAGGCCAACCTGCTGGCCGAGAAGCTCGGCCTCGAACCCTACGACGTCAACTACTGGGTCGTCGACTACGACGAGATGAACGAGCTCATCGCCTACAACGGGTTCCAGGAGCGTTACCCCCACTGGCGGTGGGGGATGCAGTACGACCGCCAGCAGAAGCAGGGCCAGTACACCGGCGGGAAGGCGTTCGAGATCGTCATCAACGACGACCCCTCCCACGCGTTCCTCCAGGAGTCCAACAGTGTGGCCGACCAGAAGGCGGTCATCACCCACGTCGAGGCTCACGCCGACTTCTTCGCGAAGAACGAGTGGTACGGGATGTTCGCCGACGAACTCGACGCCGCCGCGATGCTCGAACGCCACGCCGGCCGCATCACCGACTACATGGCCGACCCGGAGGTCGACCGCGAGGCGGTCGAGCAGTGGATAGACAGCGTGCTCTGTCTGGAAGACAACATCGACCAGCACGAGCCGTTCAAGCGCCAGTACGAGCGCGACGTCGGCGACGACGACGAACCAGACCCCGAACTCGCCGAGAAACTGGAGGAGATGGACCTGAGCGACGAGGTGAAGCGCCAGGTGTTCGACGAGGAGTGGCTCGACGCCCAGGAGGAGGCCGCGACCGACCTCGAGGAGCCCGAGATGGACGTGCTGGCGTTCCTGCGCGACCACGGCAAGGCCTTCGACGACGAGTCGGGCAAGGCCGTCGAGATGGCCGAGTGGCAGAAGGAGGTCCTGGAGATGCTCCGGGCCGAGTCGTACTACTTCGCGGCCCAGAAGGTCACGAAGGTGATGAACGAGGGCTGGGCGGCCTACTGGGAGTCGATGATGATGGGCGAGGAGTCGTTCGCGGGCGACGACGAGTTCGTCCAGTACGCCGACCACCAGGCCCGGGTGCTCAACTCGCCCGGACTCAACCCCTACCAGCTCGGCAAGGAGCTGTGGGAGTACCTCGAGAACACCGAGAACCGCCGGGAGGTCGTCCGGAAACTGCTTCGGGTCGAGGGCGTCTCGTGGCGCAACTTCCACGACACCGTCGACTTTGACCGGGTCCAGGAGCTACTGGCGCCCGACCCGGCGCTCGACAGCGTCCGGCCCGACACCCTGGACCGGCTCGAAGCGTTCGCCGAGCGCGAACCCGAAAAGGTCGACGCGGAGGCACTCCGGCGGGCCAAAGAGGGCGAGGTCGACGTCGAGAAGTACCCCTGGAAGGTGCTGACCTACGAGGGGCTGGCCGAGCGCCACTTCTCGCTGTGTAAACCCCAGAACCGCGGGTTCCTGCGCTCGATCACGCAGACCGACCTCGAACAGTACGCCCGGTACATCATGGACGACACGCGGTACGCCTCCGTCGAGGAGGCGCTGGCCGACGTCGACTACACCGCCGGCTGGGAGAAGATGCGCGAGGTCCGGGAGAGTCACAACGACGTGACGTTCCTCGACAGCTTCCTCACACAGGAGTTCGTCACCGACAATCAGTACTTCACCTACGAGTTCAGCCAGACCACCGGCGACTACCGAGTCTCCAGCACGGACTACGAGGACGTGAAGAAGAAGCTGATGCTGCAGTTCACCAACTTCGGCAAGCCCACCATCGCGGTGTACGACGGCAACTACAACAACCGCAACGAACTGCTTCTGGGCCACCACTACAACGGCGTCATGCTCGACATCCAGCAGGCCAAGCGCACCCTCGAGCGGGTGTTCGACCTCTGGGGTCGCCCGGTGAACCTGAAGACCATCGTGAAGGAGGTCGACGACCGCGACGCCGAGATCGCCCGGCGGCGCGACAAGGAACCTGAACCGGAAGAGCAGGGCAAACTGCTCCGCTACGACGGCGAGGAGTTCACCATGGAGGACCTGGAGTGGTCGGAGGTCGAGGACATCGCGGCGACCGAGGTGGACTACGACACCAAACCCGACGACTGGCTGGCCTGATTTCTTCGGAATTTTCGGTTTTCTTGGCGGTCGCGCGGAAACGTTTCTGTGTGGCGTCGGGCGTTACGGCAGGACGAAAAGCGGAGAAGCTAGCTGCTGCCGTCGTGAACGGGTACTGCACCGCAGCCACCCGCCTCCCCAGCCGACTGCGGTCTTCGGCCTGACGGCCTCCGGTCCTCATCCTTCGCACGGAGACGGCGCGAGACGGAGCTCGCGCCAGCGCGCGCCGTGACCCAAGGTGAGTATCGCCGTTCACACGTTCGGCGTGGCGCGTGCGGTCGCGGCCCTGTGCCGCGACCAACCCGCGCGAGGGATGAGCGAACGAACGCCAGTGAGTGAGCGAATCGGCTGGGGAGGCGTGTGGTTTGCGGTGGCGGCGCGGTTCTCATTTGTGTCGGAGGTAGCTAGCGCCTCCGTTCCGTCGAGAAGTCGTAAAATCGCACGACAGACTCTAACCGTATTCCACGACACTGGAATCCCTTTCACTTACACGAACTCGCAACGCACGCTATCCCATGTTGGAAGTCGAAACGACCGACCGAACTCAGGTCGTCGACGTGACGGAGCGGGTCGCCGACGAACTCGAAAACAGTTCAGCGAACATCTCCGAAGGGCTCTGTACCGTCTTCGTCCGACACACCACCGCCGGAGTCGTCGTCCAAGAGGCCGAGTCGGGCCTCCTCGAAGACATCGAGGCCCACGTCGAGGGACTCGCACCGAGCGACGGCGACTACCGCCACGACCGCATCGACGACAACGCCGACGCCCACCTCCGGGCGACCGTGCTCGGCGAGTCGGTGAGCGTTCCCGTCCGGAACGGCGACCTCGCGCTCGGAACGTGGCAGCGCGTGCTGTTCGTCGAGTGCGACGGCCCGCGGACCCGGAACGTCGACGTGGTCGTGACCGAGTGAGTGCGGCCGAGCAGGGATGACAGAGCGACCGCAGTCGAATCGCTTACTCGCTCTCCTCGACGCGGACCGTCGCCGGACCGTCGAGCGTAAAGCCGGTGATGTCGCCGGAGTACCGGAAGGCGTCCTTGCCCCCGAAGACCCGGCCGGTGATCTTGCCGTCGCCAACCCGGTCGTAGGCGTTGACCGACCCGAGCGCCACGTTCTTCGCCGCCCGGCCGCTCACCGCGAACTCGTAGGTGCTCGCCTTCCGGGGTGAGCCGCTGCCGTCGATGACCAGCGTGTTGGGGAGGACGACGTCCGAGACGGCGACTTCGCTCCCACCGTAACGAAGCGTCCACTTGCTCTCGTCGAGGTCCATCGCGGTGATGGCACCGTCGACGAGGAACGAGTCGCCGTAGCCGTTGCCCGCTACGCCCGAGACGGTGACGGTGCCGTCGCCGTTCTTCGCGAACTTGTCGCCGGACTCGGCCGACACGTCGCCCGCCGACGTGCGCCGCTCGACGCTCCCGTCGACCGTGAACTCGTAGCGCTGGCCCGACGCGTTCGCCGAAGCGACCAGTTCGAGGACGGTCCCCTGCGAGTCGCTTCCGGTCGAGGAGTCGTCCGAACCGGACTCGGTCTCCGTCTGGGTTTCGGACTCGGCGCCGGAGTCGGAACCGCCGCTTCCGCCGCTCACTTGGCTCCACGTCGGACCGGTGGCGCTGGAGGTGCCGTTCTCCGCTTCCTGGGCGGTCATCGGCACGCCCTTCGGCGGGTCGATCTTGGGGTTCGACCCCGAGTTGTGGATCTTGATGTTGCCGTCGTGGGCTTCGACGTCGCCTTTCACCTGGGAGTTGTAGACGTTGACCGTCGGGATGTCCGAGCCGTAGTCGCCGTGCGCGCTCGTCGAACCCCGCGTCATGAGCGCGAGCGCGCTGCTGCCGTTCTGCGTGTTCGAGCCGTCCATCGCTATCTGGCAGTGACGCATCGTGATCTCGCCGTTGCCGGCGTAGTAGGAGTAGTAGCCCGCGCTGACGTACCCGTGCGAGGGGAAGTTGTTCCCCGTGTTGTGGATGTGGGTGTTCCGGACCTCGGTTCCGCCGTTGACCCGGAGGTTCCCCCGGGTGTTGTCGTGGAGGTAGCAGTCCTCGACGGTGACGGTCCCGCCGGACCCGTGGGGTTCGGCGTTCTCGGCGTAGATGGCGTTGTCGGCGTGACCCTCGATGTGGACGTTCTTGATGGTGAGGTGACCGACGTGGCGGTTCGGGTCGACCCAGATGGCGGGCTTGTCGCTGCTCGCGGTCGACTTGATGTAGACGTGCTCGATGACGCCCTGGCCGTTCGGGTCCGTGACGGCGCACCCGATGCCGAGTTGGTTCGAGCCGGTTTCGATGTAGCGGTTCTCGACCTGCCAGTTGGCGCTGACGGGGGCGGCTCGGGCGTTCGCGGTGACGCCAGCGCCGAGCGCCGTGACCGACGCCGCGGCCGCACCGGCGAGTCGGAGGTAGCCGCGTCGGTCGAGGGTGGACGGTTCGTCGATGTCGCGTGCCGATTCGTCGCGTGCCATGCCGGTTTCAATGCTATAGAGATAGCTTAAATAGACTCTGATTCTGACCGTCGGATTACTGCGGTTATACATTATCACAAGTCCAACGTTGAGAAACGGTAGCTTAGCCGGGCGTACTTCCGACGGTTCGTCGGAATCGCTTCGTCGTGCTCGCACCCTCGGCGGCGGGGACGCTCCGTCGAGCGATTTCCGTACCGCTCCGGTCGTTTTACATACACGTGCCACGAGGGTGTAGCCATGACGGGCGACGGTCCGACCGGACGGGATACGCTCCGCGACGCGTTCCGGGTCTGGGACGTGAACCGAGCGAATCAGGAGGCCGTCCTGGTGAGTTCGGACGACCAGCACTACGCGGTTCCGCTTCCGGACGAGCACGCCGACCTTCTCGAAGCGTTGGCGGAGTCCGGCGGGACGCTCGACGCGACGCTCGTCCCGTCCGACGGGCCGACGTCGTGGGCGGTCGACGCCGTCGACGGCGTCGACCGCACCGGATAGTCCGTCGGACTGTCGGACCCCGGTTCGCGTGGACGCCGATTCGCCATCGCCGGTCGGCGAGCGACTTCGCGGTGTAACCCCGCTCCGGCAGTGCGAATCCGAATCGGAAGTTGCGAATCTTGAATAATTTGAAGTATCCTTCTACCTCTCGAAGGGAGGATTGTAGTAAGCACAACTATTATTCGCCCGCCGTCCGATGGTGTACGTGAATGTCTAGCAATGGTTCGTCGGACGGCACGACGGTTCCGAAGTACGTCTCTCCCGACGGCGTTTTCGCCGACCTGTTCGACGCGCTCTCCCACCACCGGCGTCGGTTCGTCCTCCACGTCCTCCGAGACGGGAACGAACCGATGTCCCTGGAAACCCTGGGAGCGTACACCGCCGCGTGGGAACGCGACCAGTCGCCCGAGAACGTCGCCGACGAGCACGTCGAACGCGTCTCGGCGAGTCTCTACCACGCTCATCTGCCGAAACTCCGGGAGAAGAACCTCGTCGAGTTCGACCGGGCGGAGCGCGTGGTGTCGCTGGCCGACGGGGAAGCGACCGAGCAGTATCGGAACTTGACCGCGGCGCTGGCCTGAGTATCCGTCGAGGGAGTTTCTGATGGAGCGACGAACCCACCGTCCCCGGCGGTGGGTTCGTGAACGTCGACGGTCACCGACGGGGGTCCAACCGAACGTTTGAGGTAATCCGTCGATAATCTTCTCTAGATAACAGTAGCATAGCTATCATGAACTGGCGACCAGTCGCCGACGCGTTCGTCCGCTACAGCCTCGCGTACGCGGGCCTCACGGTCCTGTCCGTCGCGCTTCTCACGAGGAGGGAGGACGTAGTCGCCGCCCTCTTCTTCGCCGGGTTGATACTGCTGTTGTTCACGAAGGGCATGGGCGACGTTCGGGTGACCGAACCCACCGCGGGGGAGGCGCTGCACGCGACCGAGGACCAGCGAACGGTCATCGACGTCCACACCCGACTCCCCCTCGGCGGAGCGCTCTTCTTCTACGGCCTCGGCCTCGCCATCTTCGGCTTCGGCGGGATGGCGCTCGTCGGGAGTTTCATGGGCTGATTCCGGTGGTCGGCTCCATCGCTGGAGGCGTATTCTCCGGGTTGCCGTATCGGCCACGGACGCAGCTAGTAGTTCGGTCGGTTACGGCCGGTGAACTACGAGAAGGTAGTACAGTAGGATGCTCCGTCTGGGATTTGAACCCAGGTCATCGGCTCGAAAGGCCGAAATGATTGGCCGGACTACACCAACGGAGCGCATTCGAAGATTTTCGCGCTATTTGTTTAAACGTTCCGTTATCGCCCGAAGACGCGGGTGTGAGGTGGTCACACCCGACTCGGCGACTCGCGCCGAAACGGGTGTCGCAGTAAGCCTACTTCCCTTCGAAGTTCGGCTCACCGTCGCCCATGAACGCCGTGATGCCCTCCATCAGGTCGTCGGTGTTCATGAGGTGGCCGAACGCCTGAGACTCGACTTCGAGGCCGGCGTCGGTGTCGTCGCGGCCCGCCAGCATCGCGCGCTTGGTGAACTTCTGGGCGACCGGCGGCCCGGCCGCGAGGTCGGCAGCGAGTTCGAACGCGCGGTCCTCGAACTCGGAGACGTCGACGACCTCGTTGACGAAGCCGAACTCTTCCATCGTCTCGGCCTCGAAGCGGTCGGCGGTGAAGATGATCTCCTTCGCGCGGCCCTCGCCGACGATGTGCTTGAGTCGCTGGGTGCCGCCCCAGCCGGGCAGCAGTCCGAGGTCGTGCTCGGGTTGGCCGAACTCCGAACGGTCGGTGGCGATGCGCATGTCGGCGCAGGTCGCCAGTTCCATCCCGCCGCCGAGGCAGTAGCCGTCGATGGCCGCCAGCACCGGCATCGGGCAGGCTTCGAGTTTGCCGAAGGTGTCCTGGCCCTTCTTCGAGAGGTCGACCGCGTGGAGCGGGTCGGCCCCGCCCGCGGCCATGCTCTGGACGTCGGCGCCCGCCGAGAACGCCTTGTCGCCCTCGCCGACGAGCAGCAGGGCGCGAACCTCCTCGTCGTCGGCCAGCGCGTCGATAGCGTCGCCGAGTTCGTCGAGCAGTTCCTCGCTGATGGTGTTCATCCGGTGAGGTCGGTCGACCACGACCTTGCCGACCATCTCGCCGGGCTTCTCGACGCGGATGGTGTCGTAGTCGTACGCGCCCGACTCGGCGTCGCCGTCCTCGCCGCCGTAGAAGCCGCCCTGTTCGGCCGCCTCGTAGAGGTAGTCGGTCACGGCGTAGCGGGGTGCGCCGGTTTCCTCGTACAGCTCTTCGAGGGTCTCGACCAGCGTCGCCAGTCCGGCGTCGTCGGCTATCTTGGCGGGTCCGTCCGGGAAGCCCGCGCCGAGCATCGTCGCCTCGTCGATGGCGTCGGCGTCGGCCACGTCGTTCTCGATGAGTTTGGCGACCTCGTTGGCCATCACGGCCTGGAGGCGGTGGACCGCCGCCTCGCTGCCCGCGTCGGTGGGGATGTCGACGCCGCCGTCGTCGTAGTCGTAGAAGCCCTCGCCGGTCTTCTTGCCGAGTTTCTCCTCCTCGACTTTGCGGACGAGTAGCGGGCAGGGTTCGTAGGCGTCGCCGAGTACCTCGTGCATGTAGTCGAGCACGTGGTAGCCCACGTCGATGCCGACCTGGTCGGCGAGTTCGAACGACCCCATCGGCAGGCCCATGTCGAACTTCGAGGCGCTGTCGACTTCCGCGACGGTGTAGTCGCCGGATTCGACCATCCAGGCCGCCTCGTTCATCAGCGGGACGAGCACGCGGTTGACGATGAAGCCGGGGCTGTCCTTGTGGACGCGGACGGGCGTCTTGTCCATCGCCTCCGCGAGGTCCTCGGTCACTTCCAGCGTCTCCTCGGCGGTGTGGGCGCCCGAGATGACCTCGACCAACTGCATCCGGACCGGCGGGTTGAAGAAGTGCATCCCGCAGAACTGCTCGGGGCGCTCGGTGACCTCCGAGAGTTCGGTCACCGAGAGGCTGGACGTGTTGGTGGCGAAGATGGCCCGGTCGGGGGCGTACTCCTCGAGTTCGCCGTAGACGTCCTTCTTGATGTCCATCTTCTCGGGGACGGCCTCGACGACGAAGTCGGCGTCCGAGACGGCCTCCTCGAAGTCGACGATGGGCGTCACCCGCTCCAGGGCGGCCTCGGCCTCCTCCTCGGAAATCTGGTCCTTCTCCGCGAGTTTGTCCAGGCTCCACTCGATCTGGTCGTAGCCGTTCTGGACGAACTCCTCTTCGATGTCGCGCAGGTTGACCTCGAACCCGGCCAGCGCCGCGACTTCGGCGATGCCGTGGCCCATGTTGCCCGCGCCGAGAACCGCGACGGTGTTGATATCTTCGACCTCCATAGGCGTGGCGTCGGTTCCCGGCCGTTTCAACGTTTCCCTATCTCGGGTTTGAAACTTACTACGAGTTTACTTGCGGTTACAAAAGGATTTAGGGACGTCCCTGTAACGGGTGCGCATGGACTTCGGACTGTCAGACGAGCAGAAGGCCATCCGCGACGAGGTGCGGAAGTTCGCCGACAACGAGATTCGACCGATAGCCAAGGAGTACGACGTCGCCGAGGAGTACCCCTGGGAGATCATGGACAAGGCCGCCGAGATGGGACTGCTGGGCGCCCACATCCCGATGGAGTACGGCGGTGCGGGCTACAGCAACCTCGAATCGGCCATCATCACCGAGGAACTGTTCGCAGTCGACGCCGGCATCGGCCTCTGCATCACCTCCGCGGCGTTCGGCGCCGACGCCATCATGGGCTTCGGCTCCGACGAGCAGAAGGAGCGCTTCCTGACCCCGGTCGCCGAGGGCGAGGCCATCATGGGCGCGGCCATCTCCGAACCCGACACCGGCTCGGACGTCTCCAGCGTCTCGACCAGCGCCGAGAAGGACGGCGACGAGTGGGTCGTAAACGGCAACAAGATGTGGATCACGAACGGCTCGGTCGGCGACTACTACGTCGTGCTCTGCGAGACGGACCCCGACGCCGACGGCCGCTATAACGGCTTTTCCCAGATCGTCGTCGAGTCCGACCGCGACGGCTTCGAGGCCGACAAGATCACGGGTAAACTCGGCATCCGGTCGTCGGACACCGCCGAACTCATCCTCGACGACGTCCGGGTCCCCGAGGAGAACCTCGTCGGCACCCGCGGGATGGGCTTCCTCCAGCAGATGCAGTTCTTCGACGAGACGCGCACCGCGGTCGCCGCCCAAGGCGTCGGCATCGCGAAGGGCGCCAGCGAGGCCGCCCTGCAGTACGCCGAGGAGCGCGAGCAGTTCGGCCGACCTATCGGCGACTTCCAGGCCATCCAGCACAAACTCGCCGACATGCACACCCGGACCGAGGCCGCGCGCAACCTCACCTACAAGGCCGCCTGGAGCGTCGACCAGGGCGAGGACATCACGAAACTCGCCAGCATGGCCAAGGAGTACGCCTCGCGGGTGGCCGTCGACGTGGCCAACGAGGCGGTCCAGATTCACGGTGGCGCGGGCTACGTCAACGACTTCCCGGTCGAGCGGTTCTACCGCGACGCGAAGATCACCCAGATCTATGAGGGCACCACCGAGATTCAGAAGAACATCATCGCCCGCGAGCTGATGGGCAAGGGCTTCTAAGACCCCACCTTTTTTCTTCGTCGGGTAGCCGTGAGCGCCTGCGGCGCTCCGGCTACCGCTCCTCGAAAAAATCTGGACCAAAAAAGGCACGCGCTGAGGCCGAGTCGCCGCGGCGACTCGGCCTCAGCGCATCTTCCACTCGTTGGGCGACTTCCGCCCTGACACTGGTGCGGGCGCACCGGAAGACGGTCGTGCTCGCTTCGCTGCGCGCGCTGCGACTTCCGAGCCTCCGTTCGCTTCGCTCACGGAGACTTCGCGCCCTGCCGACCGCCACCGCACCGCAACTACGGCTCTCGCCTCCACTCTGTCCAATCTTCGTGCTTTTTCGTCGTCTCGGCATTCCCCGTTCTCGGTTCCGAGTCGAAGTTTACTCGTTGATGGTAACGCGTAACCATCTCCTCCATTAATTTTAAGTTAAGTGGTTATTTCTTACTCGGTGTGAAGGAGAAAACCAATCGTCGCCGGTTTCTGAAGGGAGCGGGTGCGATGCTCGGAGGACTGGCCCTCCCGACCGCGACCGTCTCCGCGAAGTCGGCCGAAAAGCGATACGTCGTCGACCTGAAGACCGCCGAACCCGGTGCGCTCGACGGACTCACCGTCGTTCACGACCTGAGTCAGATCGACATCGCGGTCGTCGAGGGCGACGCCAGCGCGGTCGAGGGAACGCGCCACTCGAAGGACGTCGAACTCCGGTACGAGGCCGAGAAGGAGTACGACGAGGACGAGGACGACGAGCGCGAGTACGGCAAGGACGACCCCGAGGACGGCCTCCCCGCGCGCTTCCAGATGCAGTGGGACAAGCACGCCCAGGAACTGCTGGAGGTCCACGAGGAAACCAGGGGCGAGGGGACCCGCGTGGCGGTCATCGACTCCGGGGCTATCCGCGACCACCCGGTCCTCGCCGGCCCGCTCAACACGGAACTCTCGAAGAACTTCACGGGCGACGGCGGCGACTTCACCCCGTTTATCAACGACCACGGCACCCACGTCTCGGGCATCATCGCCGCCGACGGATCGAACGAGAAGGGCGTGCTCGGGACGGCGCCCGAAACCGACCTCCTCGCGCTCCGGGTGTTCACCGGGCCGTTCGCGTTCTTCGGCGACATCATCGCGGCGATGGTCTACAGCGCCGACGTCGGTTCCGACGTGGCGAACATGAGCCTCGGCGCGTACCCCCTTCCCAAGGACGCCGACACCGCGACGCTCCGGGACTCCATCGAGCGCGCGTCGGGGTACGCCGACAAGAAGGGGACGCTGATGGTGGCGGCCGCCGGCAACGACGGGGTCAACCTCGACACAGACGGCGACGTCATCAGCCTCCCGAACGAGGCCGACAACGTGATGAGCATCAGCGCGACCGGCCCCATCGGCTACCGGTGGGACGACGGGACGGGCGACCGGAAGGAGAACGCCGAGGACTACCACGAAGGCGACGACAGGGACGACGAGGAGGAGGAGAACGACGACTTCGACGAACCGCTCGAAGCGCTGCGCGAGTCGACGTCGACGCCCGCAACGTACACGAACTACGGTCGCGACGCGGTCGACGTCAGCGCGCCCGGCGGCAACTACGTCGAGAGCCCGCCCGAGGGTTCGGATTGGCAGTACGACATGGTGCTTAGCACCGTCTTCGAGTTCGCCGACGACGGGAGCATGGCGCCCGCCTACGGGTGGAAGGCCGGCACCTCGATGGCCGCGCCGCAGGTCGCGGCGGCCGCCGCGCTCGTCAAGAGCCGGAACCCGGACGCGACGCCCGGCCTCGTCCGCCGTCACCTCGTAGCGACCGCGAAGGACCTCAACCAGCCGTCGTATCACGGCGAGGGACACCTCGACCTCGAAGAGGCGGTCGAGGAGGAGATCGACCGCGACGATTACCGGGACGACGAAGGCGGCGAAGACGGTGAAGGCGGTGAAGGCGGCGAAGACGGCGAAGACGACGAGGGCGGCGAGGACGACTGATTCGGCCTCTGGTCGAGAGCCAGTCGACCTTCGTCCCGGCCGGCGTCGCGCCACCGGGCAAGAAACGACAGCAATTCTTCAATAATACGTTTCAGCGAACCGTTATGTCGACGGACGCCGACGCTCCGCCCATGCTGCTAGCGGGAACCGGCGACGGTGCGTATCGCATCGACGAACTGCGCGCGACGACCGAAACCAGCGCGACGAAAGTGCTCGACGCCCCGAACGTCGAGCGCGTCCGGCAGTTCGACGGCGTGGACGGTGTCTTCGCTGCCACCGGCGCGGGACTGTACCACTCGTCGGACGGGACGGAGTGGACGAACCTGGACGTGCCCCGGGAGACGGTGTACGCGGTCGGCGCGAGTCCGTCTGGCGAGCGAATTTACGCGGGGACGCGTCCGACGCACGTGTTCGTCTCCGAACCCCTCCCGGCGGCGAGCGACGGGGGACTCGGACCGCTCGAGTGGCGAGAACTCGACGGGTTCACCGACCTGCCCTCCCGCGAGGAGTGGGGCGTCCCGCGTCACGACGACGTCGCTCAGGTCCGGAGTCTCTGCACCGACCCCGACGCTCCGAACCGCGTCGTCGCCGGGGTCGAACCCGGCGGCGTCCACGTCAGCGACGACGGCGGGGAGACGTGGGAGGAGCGGCGGGACGGCGTCCACGACGACATCCACGAACTCCACTGCGTGAGCGCCACGGAGTACGTCGCCGCGACCGGCGTCGGACTGTACCATACGGAGGACGCCGGTCGCTCGTGGAGGCGACTCGACGACGAGGTCCCCCAGCGGTACTTCCGAGCGTCGAGGCTCCACGACGGCGTGCTGTACACGTCGGCGGCGTGCGTGCCGCCCAACCGGTGGGAGAGCGACGAGGCGAACCCCGCGCTGTTCGAGTGTCGTGACGGTCGCACCCTGGAGGCGGTCGACTCCCCGACGCCCGACGAAGTCGTCGTCGGGTGGACGACCGTCGACGGCGACCTCGTCGGCGCGACCCACCGAGGGACCCTACACCGCCAGCAGTCGGGGGAGTGGCGCGCGGTGGGCGAGGTACCGAACCCGGACGAGACGCTCCACGGACGGTACGTCAACCTCACGTGGTACGACCCCGGGCGACGATAGCCCGACCGCACTCGAACCACCGACCGCGCTCGACGCGTGAGGACGGGAGTTCGAGAGGAGCGTCGAAATCGAGATTCGGGAGCGTCCTCCCGGCCCTCCCAGAGCGGCGCGACCGGGATTCCGGGGTCCTTACATCCGCGAGCAGGGTCCGGTCCCACCATTTATCACCGATACTGCGGAACCGTCGAGCGTGCAGACGTTCCTCACCCTCGCCCACGAGTACGAAACCGACCTCCCGGCGCCGTACGACGGCGGCGTCCGGACGCCGCCGTCGTACGTCGAACACTTTCTGCGAGAGTACTCAGAGGCGGGCGACACGGTGCTCGACCCCTTCGCCGGGTTCGGGACGACGCTGGTCGTCGCCGAGCGACTGGACCGGGAGGCCTGGGGCGTCGAGTTCGAACCGGACCGCGTCGACTACGTCCGCGGGCGGGTCGACAACCCCGAGCGCGTCGTCCACGGCGACGCACTCGACCTGTCGAGCGCCGACGTGCCGGCGTTCGACTGTTGTCTCACCTCGCCGCCGTTCATGGTCGCGGGGATGACCGAGAACCCCTTCGAGAACTACGCGGGCGAGAGCGACTACGCGACCTATCTCGACGACCTCGAAACCGTCTTCGGGCGACTCGCCGCGCTCGCGGCCGACGACGCCCGCCTGCTCGTCGACGTCTCGAACATGAAACACGAGGGCGGCGTGACGACGCTCGCCTGGGACGTCGCCGACGCCGCCAGGTCGCACTTCCGCTTCGAGGGTGAGGTCGTCGTCGGCTGGGAGGGCGACGGACGGGCCGAAACCGAGGGTTCCTACGGCTACGGCTACGACCACAGCTACTGTCTGGTGTTCGGCGCCGAGTCGTAGAACGAGATTCCGCCGTCGCTCAAACCTCGTACTCGTCCTCGCGGAACTGGACGTACTTGCTCTTGCGGTACTTGCGCTTGGTGTGCTTGTACTTGGTCACGAGTTTCGCGCCGCCCAGACCCGCCTTGACGTTCCACTTCAGCACGTTCTTCTCGCGCCTGCTGGCGAGGATGTCGGCGGCCATCTCGAACGTCCGGTCCCAGTCGTCGGGACCGTAGTCGGCGACGATGTCGGCGAACGAGACGTTCCGGACGATTTCGTCGCCGATGGCCGCCTTCCACTGGTCGTTGTAGGCGTCCAAGTTGCCGGTCGCCGCGAGGTCGCCGGCGATTTTGCCGGTCCGGGCCGCGACGTGGTAGCCGCCCTCGTGGAACGCCGAGGTGGTCCCCATCGCGCCGCCGACCACCGCGATGCCGGCCTTCGTCGGCGAGTCGATGGGGCGCGTCGAGGAGATGGGGTAAGTTTCGGTGCCCGCGCTCTTGCCGCGACCCTCGACCAGCGGGAAGTCCGAGAGGTCGTACTCGTCGCCGTAGAGGTGCTCCAGCAGGCGCTCGACGTACTCGCCGCCCCGCGGGATACGCTCGTCGTCGGGCCGGAGGAGCGCGTACTTCTCGCGGTCGGGAATCTCCGCGAGGTCCATCCCGATGGGCATCGTGAGGCCGACGCGGGCGACCCGACCGTCGTTCGGGAATATCCACGGGTAGGCGGTTTCGCCGGGCATCGCGCCCCACCAGAACTTCAGCGCGTGGGGGTCGAACAGTTCCTCGGGGAACTCCCGGTACTCCTGGTAGGCGATGTGGTTCGCCCGGTTCGGCGCCATGACCTCCGAAATCTTGCGGTCGTCCGGGGAGAACCGGTCGAGCACGCGCATGGTGACCTGGCGCTGGGGGCCGTCGGCCAGGACGAGGTACTCCGCCTCGACGTCCTCGCCGGACGACAGGATCAGCGTGTGGGTGTGTCCGCCCGAGAGGTCGGTTTCGACGTCGGTGACGCCGACGCCGACGCGGTACTCCGCGCCGGCGGCCTCAGCCTCCTCGCGGAGCCAGTCGTCCATCCGGGCGCGGTGGAAGGTGAACCCGAACTTGTCGTAGGACGACTCGATGCCGGTCGACTTCATCGTGAACGACTCGTTGGGACCGTAGAACTCGGTGCGGTCGAGTTCCCGGAGGACGACGTGGTCGGGAATCTCCTCGAAGGAGACGTCGAATATCTCCAGCCAGTAGTCGAGCATCCCGGCGGCGTCCGTCGAATCCGGTCCGAGTTCCTCGCGGTCGGCCCGGGGGACGCCCTTCTCCACGAGGAGCACGTCGGCTCCCCGTTCTGCGGCCTGCCGCGCGGCGGACATCCCGGCGGGCCCGCCGCCGACGACGGCAACGTCGACTCGCTTCATACCCCTACGCTTCCGCGCGGGCTAATAAATGCTTGACCTTCCGAATCCGTGATGAGACGAGGCGGATTTTTGAACGCCCGCGCCGGTATCGAACCGGAGCGGCGCCCCGGCGGACGGTTCGCGAGACGGGCTAACTTGCGCCGGTCGAAGCATAAGTGACGGGCCGGCGTAGTCGCGTTCCATGACGCGACGCCTACGAGTTGCGACCGTCGGCGCGGTCCTCCTCCTCGTCCTCCTCGCGCAGGTCGGCCCCACTCTCGCTGGCGGGCCGACCGTCGAAGCGAGGCCGTCCGGGAACGAAACGCCCGCCCAGCAGACCCCGGGCGTGGACTCGGTGGCCGAGGTCGAGGCGTTCGTCGACGCTCAGATGGCCCAGGACCTCCGAGAGCACCGCGTCTCGGGCGCGACCATCTCGGTGGTCAAGGACGGCGAACTCCTGTTCGCGGAGGGGTACGGCTACGCCGACCGGGCCAACCGGACGCCGGTGGTGGCGAACCGGACGCTGTTTCGAATCGGGTCGGTGTCGAAGCTGTTCGTCTGGACCGCCGCGATGCAACAGATTCAGCGCGGCAACATCGACCCGGACGCCGACGTGAACCGGTACCTCGACGACGTCCACATCCCCCGGACATACGGCGAACCGGTCACGATGGAACACCTCGCGACCCACACGCCCGGTTTCGAAGACCGGTTGGCCGGCGTCGCGGTCGAGTCGCCCGCCGACGTGAAACCGCTCGGCGAGGCGCTCGAAGACCCGCCCGCCCGCGTCCGCCCGCCGGGCGTCGTCACCTCCTACTCGAACTACGGCGCGGCGTTGGCCGGGCACGTCGTCGCCCGGCGAGCGAACACCACCTTCGACCGCTACATCGAGCGGCGCATCTTCCGCCCGCTGGAGATGCGCCACAGCACCTTCGAACAGCCGGTTCCTTCCGCCGTGCCGGGCACGCTCTCGAAGGGCTACAGCTACCGGAACGGCCGGTTCGTCGCCGAGGAGTTCGAAGCCGTCGGCATCCCGCCCGCAGGGTCGATGAGCGCGACCGCGACCGATGTCGCGAAGTTCATGACCGCCCACCTCCAGGGCGGCCGGTACGGCGACTCGCGTATCCTCTCCGAGTCCGCCGCCCGGCGGATGCACCGCCAGCACTTCGCCAACCACCCCGCGCTGAACGGCGTGGCCTTCGGCTTCTACGAGGAGAGCACCAACGGTGTGCGGATCATCGGCCACGGCGGCGACACCACGCAGTTCCACTCGGGGCTGTGGCTGTTCCCCGAGCGCGACCTCGGCGTGTTCGTCTCCTACAACAGTGTCGGCGGGGCCGCGGCGCGCCAGGACTTCTTCGAGAACTTCACCGACCGGTTCTTCCCGGCCGACGGGACCGCCAGTCCGCCGCCGGTCGAGGGCGACGCGGCCGCCGCCAACACGATCGCCCCGAACGCGGCCGCCGACGGCGGGCAGGCCGGACCGCCGCTGTCGGCCTTCGCCGGCACGTACCGCACGACCAGAATCCCGTACACGACCTTCGAGAAGGTGGTCGTGCTGAACCGCGACGTGAGCGTGCGCGCCGCCGGCAACGGAACCCTGGTCGCCGAGACGCCGCTCGGCGAGAGTAGGCGATTCCGGCGGGTCGCGCCGACGGTGTTCCAGGCCGTGGATGGCGACGCCCGAATCGCCTTCCGGGTCGAGGACGGCCGGGGGTCGTACCTCTTCTTCGACGCGGTGCCGGTCCAGAGCTTCGAGCGGGTCGCGTGGTGGGAGTCCACGCAGGTCCAGTTCGCGCTCCTTGGAGGGGCCGCCCTCCTATTGCTCACCGGCATCCTGGGCTGGCCGGTGCTGGCGGCCCGCCGGGCGTGGCACGGCGGACCCCCGCCGGCCGACGGTCCCCGGGCCGCCCGGTGGCTCTCCGGCACCGCCGGCCTCGTCGGCCTCGGCTTCGTCGTCGGCTTCGGCGCGCTGCTCGCGACCGACCCCACGAGCGTCCTCTTCCGCTCTGCGGTCGTCGAGGCGCTGTTCGTCGCGCCGGCCGTGGCCGCCGCGATGGCGGTTGGCGCGGTGGTGTTCGCGGCGCTAGCGTGGAAGAACCGCTACTGGGGGCTCGTCGGGCGACTCCACTACACGCTGCTGGCGGTGGTGCTCGTCGTCCTCTGCTGGCAGTTGTCGTACTGGAACCTGCTCGGCGCGGCGTTCTGAACCGAGTCACTTTTTCGACCCCGAAGCGCCGGTCGCAGAGATGCGCCGAAAACCGGGAAGGTTGAGGCCCCGGCGAGCGCACGTGACCCCATGTCCGACGCGGATACCGACGCGATAACCGTCGAACGAACCGACGGCGCGACCCGAATCGCCATCGAACGCGCCGACCGACACAACACGCTGGACCGCGCGACCGCCGCCGAGTTGCAGGCGGCCGTCGAGTCGGTCGTCGACGACCCCGAAGTCAGGTGTCTCGTGCTCACCGGCGCAGAGGGCGTCTTCTGCACCGGCGCCGACCTCGCGACGCTCGAAGGCAACCCCGAGGACGCCCGCCGCCTGCGAGGGATAGCGACCCGACTTCACGCCGCGGTGGACCACCTCGCGGGCGCGCGCAAACCGGTCGTCGCCGGGGTGAACGGCGTGGCCGCGGGCGGCGGACTCGGACTCGCGCTGTGCGCCGACGTGGTGGTCGCCGCCGAGTCGGCCCGCTTCGAGTTCGCCTACCCGCGCATCGGCCTCTCGGGCGACGGCGGGTCGACGTACTTCCTGCCCCGACTCGTCGGCCTCCGGAAGGCCAAGGAGATCGCGCTGCTCGACGAACCGATTCCTGCCGACGAGGCCGCGGAACTGGGATTGGCGACCGAGTGCGTGGCCGACGACGAGTTCGACGACCGCCTCGCCGAACTCGCGGCGACGCTCGCTGACGGGCCAACCCGCGCCCACGGCGCGACCAAGCGCCTGCTGGAGGCGAGCTTCGGCCGCCGGCTCTCGGCCCAACTCGCCGCCGAAACCGACGCCATCACGCGACTGGCGACGACCGACGACTTCGAGCGGGGCCTCGCGGCGTTCTTCGAGGACGGCGACCCGGAGTTCCGCGGGGAGTAGCCGCGGACGCCGGTCGTCCCGGCGGACACGCGCACGGTGATTTACTACCCCCGAACGAGAAGCGAGACGTATGAGCGACAACCAAGCGCCCGACGTCCTCGTTCTTCGCAAGAGCACCCACGGCATGCCGGTTTCGGCGTACGCCGACGAACTCCGCGAGCGACTCCCCGACAAGACCGTCTCGGTCGCCCGAACCCCGAGAGAGGAGCGCGAACTCGCCGCGGAGGCCTCGGTCGTCACCGGGATGGAGATAGACGACGAACTGCTGGCGACGCTGGAGAACGCGAGACTGTTCGCCTGCGCCTACGCCGGGACGGGCCACCTGCCCCTCGACGCGCTCGAGTCCCGGGGCATCGCGGTGACGAACGCCTCGGGCGTCCACGGGCCGAACATCGCCGAGCACGTCGTCGGCAACCTGCTGGTGTTCGCCCGGCGTCTCCACGAGGGGTGGCGCCGCCAGCAGCGCCGTGAGTGGCGCCACTTCCGGGCCCACGAACTCTCGGGCAAGACCGTCACCGTGGTCGGCCTGGGCGCCATCGGCCACTCCGTCGTCGAGCGCCTGAAGGGGTTCGACGTCGACACCATCGGCGTTCGCTACACGCCCAAGAAAGGCGGGCCAACCGACGAGGTGGTCGGTTTCGACGAGGACGACTTCCACGGCGCGCTCGCCCGGACGGACTACCTCGCGCTGGCCTGCCCGCTGACCGAAACCACTCGGGGGCTAGTCGGCGAGGCGGAACTCAAGACCCTGCCGCCCGAGGCCGTACTGGTCAACGTCGCCCGCGGACAGGTCGTCGACACCGATGCGCTGGTGTGGGCGCTCCGGGGCAACCAGCTCCGCGGGGCGGCGCTGGACGTGACCGACCCCGAACCGCTCCCGGAGGACCACCCGCTCTGGAACCTCGAGAACTGCCTCGTCACGCCCCACTGTTCGGGCCACACGCCCGAGTACTACGCCAGGCTGGCCGACATCGTCGCCGAGAACGTCCGGCGACTGGAGGACGGCGAGGAGTTGCAGAATCGAGTCGTCTGAGAGCAGACCGGGCTGGCTTCCCGATACCGTCTTCGAGTCACGGCGCGCGCTGGCGTGCCCTCGTGGCACGCCTTCTTCGTGCGAGGGATGATCGAGTGAGTGCCGGAGGCACGAACGAGAGAATCGGCTGGGGAGGCGTGTGGCCGTGGCGGTGCGGTAGTCACACCAGTAAGTCGAAGATGCGACCGAGGCGAGTCGCGACGCGACTTGCCTCGGTCGCGTGTCCTTTTTTGGTCCAGCTTTTTTCGAGGAGTGGTAGCTGAAGCGCCCAAAGGGCGCTTCAGCGATCCGACGACAAAAAAAGGTGGGCTAGATCCAGCCTTCGCTCTGGAGCAGTTCGCCGTTCAGCACCGCCGCGCCCGCCGCCCCGCGAATCGTGTTGTGCGCCAGGCAGTTGTACTGGACGCCCGCGGGCGTCTCTTGAACGCCGCCGGCCGCGACCGCCATTCCGCCGCCCAGCGTGCGGTCGAGTCGCGGCTGGGGTCGGCTCGGGTCCTCGAACACCTCGATGAGCGGGTCGGGCGAACTCGGCAGGTCGAGGCTCTCGACAGCGCCGAAGGCGTCCTCGACGTCGGCAGCGGTGACGTCGTCGCGCATCTCGGCCCAGACGTTCTCCAGGTGGCCGTCGATGGTCGGCACGCGGTTGCACGACGCCGACACCTCGGCGTCGTGGAGCGACAGTTCGGCGCCGTCGAACTGCCCGAGGAGTTTGCGGGACTCGGTCTCCATCTTCTCCTCCTCGCCGCCGATGTGCGGGATGACGTTGTCGATTATCTCCATCGAGGAGACGCCCGAATAGCCCGCGCCCGAGACCGCCTGGAGCGTCGAGACGTGGACGCGTTCCAGGCCGAACTGGTCGAGCGCGGCGAGGGTGGGCACCATCGTGATGGTCGAACAGTTGGGGTTCTTGACCACCGCGCCGTCCCACCCGCGCTCGTCGCGCTGGACTTCGAGCAGGTCGAGGTGGCCCGGATTTATCTCGGGGATGACGAGCGGGACGTCTTCGGCCATCCGGTCGTTCGAGGAGTTCGACGAGAGGACGTAACCCGCCTCCGCGAAGCCGGGTTCGACCTCGGCCGCGACGCCCGAGGGGAGCGAGGAGAACAGCAGGTCGACGTCGTCGGGCACCGACTCGGGGTCGGTCGCCCGCACCGTCAGGTCCGCCACCGAGGCCGGAATCGGAGCGTCGACCCGCCACTTGGCCGCCTCGCTGTACGGTTTGCCCTCGCTCTCCTCACTGGCGGTCACGGCCGCGAGTTCGAATTCGGGGTGTCCGTCGAGTAGTTGGATGCATCGCTGGCCTACTGCACCGGTCGCTCCGAGTACGCCGACACGTACGGTCATGGTACTCGGTGACTGGCCCTGCGGTAGCAAAACGGTTTGGATACCCCCATCTTTGTCCTCCACCTTTTGCTGCGGTCGAACTCGCGCCTGCGGCGCGAGTTCTCCCTGGCAAAATCTGGACCAAAACCGCGGTGCTCCCTCTGCGGGGCCGCTTCGCGGCCCCGCTTCGGTCCGCGCCGCGTCCGCTCGCTCACTGCGTTCGCTCGCGGCGCGACTGCTGGTACTCACCGCCGGGGGAAGCGACGCTTGCTGGAACTGAAGGCTGGACGCTTCCCGACGCTGTTCATCGAATTGGTCCGCCGATACCACCTTCTGTTTCGCCCGGCCGGCCTCGTGCGGTGGCACTCCGTTTCCCTCCGAGAGCGAACGCAGTGAGCGAGCGGGCCAAGGAACCACCTTCCGTCACGGGAGCGGCGGCTTTGCCGCCGCTCCCGTGACGGAAGGTGGTGACGCAGTGCTTTTGGTCCAGATTTTGTCAGCGAAACAACTCGGCCGCCGACGGCGGCCGAGTTGCTGAGCGCAGCAAAAGGTGGTTTCTACTTCTTGTGCGTGACGTAGCCCGCGATGCGGTTACGGACGCTCTTGGACTCGATGTTCGTCAGCTTCTGGACGCTGTCCTTGTTCTGCGTGAAGTCCTTCGTGAACGCGTCGGGGTATCGCTCCAGCAGGAGGTTACCCGTCTTCTTGACGTAGTCGGGTTTGATCGCCATGATGGACAGTTCCGGGTTGGCAGACTTAAAAGCATTCGTTCGCGCCGACGACGGGGCTCTCGCCGCGGATTCCGTGCGAACCGTAGACAGCCGACGACCCCCGGCGGGGGTTCGGCTCACTGCGAATCCCGTTCGATGTGGTCGCGGAGTCGCGCGAACGCCTCCTGTACGCGGTCGTCGCCGCACTTCCGTCCGACCGACTCGAAGTACGCCAGCCGTCGTTCCATCGTCTCGGTGTCGTACGCGTCCACGCCGAGGCGCGACGCCGCCACGGTCGCCTCTATCGCGGCGTTGAAGCCCCGATTTATCGTCGGCACGGCCTCGCGCTCGACGGTCGATTCGACCGGGGTAAGCGTCCACTCCTCCCACCGGGTCCCACCGTCCTCGCCCGCGTCCACCCGTTCGACCTCGACCTCGGCCCACGCCGCCGCGCTCTCCAGCACCGGCGCGTCGACTTCGTGAATCGAGAGCGCGCTGTCGACGAACGTCACTGGGTCGTCGACGAACTGGACGTAAGCGCCGCCCTGTCGACGGAAGTTGCGGCGCGTCCGGGTGTTGCCCCACGTCCGGGCGGTGACCGGGTCGCCGTCCCCGTCGGGTGCGTGGAGTCCGAGCGCCGCGGCGTTCCAGCGGTCGTTCGGCCCGAGCGTCGTCACCACCGACTCGGTGACGCCGGCCAGTTCGACCGGCCAGTCACTCCCCGACTCGCCCTCGCTCACACCGACACCTCCCCGCGTTCGAGCGCGACGAACAGCGCCGCCGCCGCGATGTCGGCGGTCGTCCCGGGATTGACGCCGTCGGCCACGAGCGAGTCGGCGAACGCCGCCAGCAGTTCGGCGTCGCCTTCGAGCGCCTCCTGGGCCCGGACCCGGACGCTCTCTGCGACCTTCTTGCCGTGCTGTTTCGCGACGAGAGTGTCGGGTTTCCGCGAGAGGAGTTCGAGGTAGACCCGGGCGCCGCGGGCCGACAGCGGACCGTCGAGGTCGGCGAGGCGGTCGACCGCCCAGAAGGTGCGCTCGAACCCGTTCGTCCACTCGGCCGCCACGTCGTCCTCGTCGGCGCCGAGCGCGAGCACGTCCGAGAGGGTGACGCCCCGCTCCTTGACCGCCGGAATCGCGTCGCTACCCCGGCGAACGTCGAGCGCCTCGGCGTCTTCCGGTGGGTCGTCGACGAACACGTTCACGCGGTCGAACGCCCGGTAGAAGTTCGCGGCGTCCTCGACGGTGGTGTCCTCGACCACCGCGGTCGCTGCTTTCGGAGTGAGTTTCTCGTCGCCGCTCGTGCGCGCCGCGGCGCGCACGAGCGGCACGAGCAGGAGGAGCGCGCCGAACTGGGTGTTGCCGCCCTCCTGACGGCTCATCCCGGCGACCGCGCGCTCGAAGGCCTCGCCGACCGACGCGCCCTCGGCGGCCGCCCGCAGGCCAGCGCCCGACCCGACCGAGCCAGCGAGGAAGTGCTCGAACCGGAGGTCGGGGAAGTCCCGCTCGCGGTCGACGTTGCCGGGTTTCGGCGTCCCGGCGACTTCGAGCAGGAGCGCTAGCTGGGCGTTCTCTGCGGGGCCGAAGTCGGCGTCTGCGGGCGGGTTCACGGCGACACCTCCGGTCGCTCGGCGGCGAACCAGTCCTCGGTCGCGTCCCGAACACGACCGAGGACCGCGGGGTCGTCGCTCGGGCGGCCGACGCTCACCGCGTCGGCGCCGTAGGCTAGATACTCCCGGACGGTCGCCTCGTCGCGGACGCCGTTGTTGGCGACGACGAAGAGGTCGGCCGCATCGGCGACCTCGGCCACGACTCCCTCGGAGTCCATCGCGTCGACGTGGAGCACCCGCCCGCCCGCGTCGGCGACGACGCGGGCGGTTTCGGCGAGGTCGACGCCCGGCACTTCGGCACGAACCTTCACGCTGACGTCGGCGCCTTCGTCGGCCGCGGCCCGGACTTGCTCGGCAAGGCGGTCGGAGTCCCGGAGAAGGCCCTCGCCGGCGCCCGCGGCGCACATCTCGTCCTGCCGGCAGTGGGCGTTTATCTCCAGGACTGCGCCACGTTCGGCGCAGACGCGGGCGACCTCGCGGACCGGCTCGGGTGAGGCCGCACGGACGTTGAACCCCGGCCGGAGGTCGACGTCGGCGTCGGCGAGCGCGGCGAGTTGGCGGTCGACGAACGCGACGGGGTCGGCGGGCAGGAACTCCTCGCGGTCCCGGTCGACCATCTCGCGAGCGGCCTCGCGGGTCGGTTCGTCGAGCGCGATGCCGCCGAGGAACGCCGCGCCGACGTGTTCGTCGGCCGCGGCGGCCCACTCGGCGTCCGACCGCCCGCTGAGGCTGGCGAGCGCGACTCTGGGTTCGAACACTCAGACCACCTCCAGGGCGTCGGCGACGGCGCGCGCGACCCGCTCGGCGTCGCCGATGTCGTTCATCTCGGTGTCGGTCCTGACGACCGGTCGGTCGAGGTCGGTGCCGTCGTCGTCGTCCAGCACGAAGGCGTCGGCGAAGGAGTAAGCCTCGGCGACGCCCGCGGTCGAGGGGTCGAGTCCGACGCCCTCCATCAGTTTCGCGGCCGGCCCGGAGAACACCCGGTCCTCGACGAACGGCGAGACGGCGACGACCGTCGCGGCGTCGAGGGCGTCCCGGAGGCCGTCGACCGCCAGCATCGGGCCGATGCTCGTCACGGGGTTCGAGGGGCCGACGACCACCGGCCCCTCGCGAATCGCCCCGACCGCGGCCGGCGATGGGTCGGCCGACTCGCCGCCGCGGAACTCCACGTCCTCGACGTCGGGTTCTCCGCGGCGGCCGACCCAGAACTCCTGGAAGTGCATCTCGCCCTCCGGCGTGTGGACGATGGACGCCACGGGGTCGTCGCTCATCGGCACCACGTCGACCGCGGCGTCGAAGGCGTCGGCGAGGAGGCGTGTGACCTCCGTGAGCGAGCGCCCCTCGTCGAGCAGGCCGGTCCGGGTGACGTGGACCGCTCGGTCGCGGTCGCCGATCTCCATGAACTCCGCCACGCCGGAGAAGCGACGCCACCGGGCGATGCGCCGGCCCGACACTTGGGCGTCTTCGGGGAGATAGCGCGGACCGGGGTCGAGGCCCGCCGCGTCGGCCAGGGCGGCGAGTTCGTCGTGGGTTTCGGTGGTGTCGTCGGCGATACCCCACCAGCGCTCGCGGTCGAGCAGGCCGCCCTGCTGGAAGAGGACGGTGTCGATGTCGGGGCAGACGAGCAGGCCGCCGAGTTCGACGTCGTCGCCCGTGTTTCCGACGACGGTGGTGTCGGCCGTGTCGAACGCCGCCGTCGCGCCCTCCAAGAGCTTGGGGGTGCCGGTGCCCCCGGAGAGAAACGTGACCATACGCCGAGGTGCGGGTTCCGCGGGGTAAATGCTTGCGTTACCCGACCCGATTTCGCGCTCGCGTTACGTCGACCGGTTTCGCCACGTCTCGGTGTGGAGGACGACGTACGCGCTCTCGGGGTCGACGCGGTAGACGTACGCGACGTTCCTGTCGAGGTTGACGGTCACCTCCATCCGCACCAGCGTCCCGTTGGCGGGGACGTACCGGTAGACGTCGAGGCCGGGTTCGTCGCCGTTCGGCACGGCCGACTCGTCGTACGACAGCGCCAGCGACCGGACCCGGAGTTCGTCGCCCGGCGGCCGAACCCCGACGACCGCCGACGCCCGGGCCTCGCGGAACCGCTCGGCGTTGGCGGCCGAAACGCCGGCGGTCCGGCGTTCGATTCGGAGGGCGTCGACGGCCGACTTCGGACCGGAGACGATCACGTCGACGCCAAGCGACTCGTTGCCCACCGTCTCGACCACGTGACGGGTCGGGTCGGCGGTCGTCGTCGGCCGCGATGCGAGCGCGTCCTTCGCCTCGCCGAGCCACGAGGGCGCTTGCACGTCGGTCGAACCGACGTCCTCGTAGGCGAATCGCACGGCGAACGTTCGGTTCACCCCGTCGACGTCGGCCTCGACGCGGTAGGTGAACTTCCGCACCAGCCCCGAACCGTCGACGTAGGCGCATGCGTCGAGCGCGGTGACGTCCTCGGGGTCGAACCGGGTGACGTTCGCGTCGGGGTGTCGGACCTGGCTCAGGGAGGTGGCGGCGTAGACGCGAACCCGTTCGCCGTCGAGCGTCGTCGCGCCGTCGGCTTCGAACTCGAACGCGTCGACCACCGTCTCGGCCGACCGGTTCCGGTAGGCCTCGACGGCGTAGTCGTCGCCGGGTCGGTGGTACTTCACGGTGTCCCGCCCCGAGAGTTCGGTCCGGCCGTAGCGGTCGCCGGACGGCGACACGTACCTCGTCTCCGTTATCGTGCCGGCCGTCGTTTCGCGGAGGAACAGTTCGCCGTCGGCGTCCACGCGCGCCGTCCGGTTCAACGACAGCGTCTCCGTGGTGCCGTCGACCGACGAGGACAGCGACGCCGACCACCGACGGGTGAAGCTCTCGGCCGCCGCGAGCGCGTCGGCGTGGTCGGCGGCCAGTCGCCGGCCCGACGCCGAACCGTTCGCTCGGACCGCGGTCGTCGCCGTCGACGACGGCGACGACCCGGCGGTTTCGACCGTCGGCGTCGCGGTCGTCGTGTCCGTCCGGCCCGTCCCGCCGGTGCACCCCGCGAGGACGAGGCAGACGACGAGCATCGGTACAAATCTGCGTCTCGGACTCATCGACCGATTCGTCTCGCCCGCCGGACAAGTAACCGCGGGGCGAGTATCACCGGCGAGAATCCCGCGTCCGTCGGTTTTTATACGAAGGCGACGAAAACTGTAACATGAAGACCATCAAGGACAGCGTCCACGACCACATCGAGGTCGACGGCGTCGCTCGCGCCTTGCTGGACGCCCCTGCGGTCCAGCGACTCCGCCGCATCAAGCAACTCGGCCCCGCCCACCTCGTCTACCCCTCCGCGAACCACACCCGGTTCGAACACAGCCTCGGCGTGTACCACCTCGCCTGCGAGGCGCTCGCCCACCTCGGCATCGAGGGCAAGCGCGCGAAACGCGTCAAGGCTGCCGCCATCCTCCACGACGTGGGCCACGCGCCCTACAGCCACTCCATCGAGGACGTCCTCCACCGACACACCGGCAAGTACCACGACGACGTCCACGACATCCTCGCCGGGCAGGCGGTCGGCGACGTACTCCGGGACCACGACCTCGACCCCGACAACGTCGCCGACCTCATCGCTGGAGAGGGGAAACTCGGCCAGGTCGTCGCGGGCGAACTCGACGTCGACCGGATGGACTACCTCGTCCGGGACGCCCACCACACCGGCGTTCCGTACGGCACCATCGACCACTCCCGACTGGTCCGGGAACTCACCCTCATCGACGGCGAACTCGTCCTAGCGGAGGGCAACGTCCCGACCGCAGAGAGTCTGCTGCTCGCCCGCGCGCTGATGAACCCCACCGTCTACAACCATCACGTCACCCGCATCGCCCGGAGCGTCCTCCAGCGGGCGAGCGAGCGCCTCATCGCCGACTCGGACGTGACCGCCGAGCAACTCCGGCGGATGGACGACCACGACATGTTCGCGGCGTTCCGCCGGACGCCCGAAACCGCCGAGTACGCCCGACGGCTGAGCGACCGCGACCTGTTCAAGCGGGCCGTCTGGGCGGAACTGGGCGACGTGCCCGAGGAGGTGCTGACCGCCGACCACGACGCGATTCGGGCCTTCGAGCGCGACGTCGCCGACCGGGCGGGCGTCGACGAGGCCGAAGTCGTCCTGGACGTGCTCGGCCGGCCGACCATGACCGAATCCTCGACCCGTGTCATCGTCAACGGCGAGATTCGGCGCCTCGACCAGCAGTCGGCGCTGGTTTCGGCGCTCCGGGCCGTCCAGCGCGAGCAGTGGCGACTCGGCGTCTACGCGCCCGCCGAGAAGACCGACGTCGTGGGCCACGCCGCCGAGGACGTGCTCGGACTGGCGACCGACGGCGCGCTGGTCAGCGAGATTCGCACCCCCGGCACCCGGACGACGCTCGACGAGTTCTAACCGGAGCCGTGACGTTCGCGACGGACCGAGCTTTTTGCCGAGCGCGAGCGCACGTTCTGCCGACATGGAGACGTTCCGCAACGACACGCTCGCGAAACTCGACGACGGCGAACCGGTCCGGGGCGCGTGGCTCGCCTCGATGAGTCCGCGGGTCGCGGAGGTGCTCGCGCGGACCGACCTCGACTGGGTCGGCCTCGACGCCGAACACACGCCCGCGTCGGCCGAACGCATCGAATCCGCCGTCCGGGCGATCGGCGACGCCGCCACGCCCGTCGTCCGACTCCCGTCGGTCGAGGCCGCGGTCGACGGCGTCTGTAAGCGCGCGCTCGACTCCGGCGTGCAGGGCGTGATGATACCCGACGTCCGAACGCCCGAGGACGTCGAGCGCGCCGTCGGGGCCGCAAAGTTCCCGCCGGCGGGCGAGCGGGGCGTCGCCGGCACGACCCGGGCCAACGGGTACGGCGCGGCGTTCGACGAGTACGTCGAGCGGGCGAACGACGAGACGTTGGTCGCGATACAACTCGAATCGCGGGAGGTGATAGAGCGCGCCGACGAGTTGCTCGCGGTCGAGGGCGTCGACGTCGCGTTCGTCGGCGAGAACGACCTCTCGGCGTCGCTCGGCCACCCCGGCGAAACCGACCGCTCCGACGTGGTCGAGGCGGTCGACGCGGTGTTCGAGGCAGCACAGACGAACGGCGTCCACCCCGGAATTGCGGGACGGACTCCCGAGGACATCGCCGAGCGCGCCGACCGTGGGTTCCGGTTCTTCCTGCTCGGTGCGGACGTGAAGTTCCTGCGGGACGGACTCGAACCCTTCTTCTCGGGGTGAACCGCTCCGGAGGAGTGGGAAGCGCGACCGCACGGTGTCGGCCGGTCGAAACGCACCTCACTTTCGGCAGGCGTCACTTTCCTCCTGCGGTGAGTACCAGCAGTTGCGCCGCGAGCGAACGCAGTGAGCGAGCGGGCCAAGGAACCGTCGAAGAGGACGCCGAAGGCGTCCGACGAGGCGGTGACGCGGTGCTTTTGGTCCAGCTTTTGCCAGGGAGGAAACGCCGCTCCGCGGCGTTTCCGACCGCAGCAAAAGGTGGGGGTTCAAGGAGGCCCGAGCGCATGCTGGACATATGATAGTCGAGGGCACCGTCGTCCGCGGCCCCGAGTTCGAACCGGTCGAGGGACGGGTCGTGGTCGAGGACGGCGAAATCGCCGCGGTCGAGGAGGCCTCGGTCGACTCCTCGAAGGTCGTCCTGCCGGCGTTCGTCAACGCGCACACCCACATCGGCGACTCCATCGCCAAGGAGGCCGGCGGCGGCCTGAGCCTGGACGAACTGGTCGCGCCGCCCGACGGCCTGAAACACCGACTCCTCCGGGCGGCCTCCCGCGAGGAGAAGGTCGAGGCGATGCGGCGGTCGGTGCGGTTCATGCGGACGACCGGAACGAGTTCGTTCATGGAGTTCCGCGAGGGCGGCGTCGAGGGCGTCTACGCGCTCCAGGAGGCGGTCGACGGACTCGACGTCGAACCGGTCGTCCTGGGCCGCGAGACGGTCGACGCGATGGAAGCGGGCGACGGCTTCGGCGCGAGCGGCGCGCGCGACGCCGAG
The DNA here is from genome assembly GCF_024138165.1 of Halorussus vallis. Taxonomy (NCBI): domain Archaea; kingdom Methanobacteriati; phylum Methanobacteriota; class Halobacteria; order Halobacteriales; family Haladaptataceae; genus Halorussus; species Halorussus vallis. The sequence continues at coordinate 1,017,008 of NZ_CP100000.1, forward strand.
TTCGGCCGGGAGCGAAACGCCACCGCGAAGGCGGACAAACTGTTCGGCATCCACGCCGGCGAGCGCGACCCGACCGACATCAACCCCGCGCTCGACCTGAATCCGGACTTCCTGGTCCACGTGGTCCACCCCGAACCGCTCCACCTCGAACGCATCGAGGACCGCAGCGTGCCGGTCGTGGTGTGCCCGCGCTCGAACCTGGTGACCGGAGTCGGCACGCCGCCTATCGCGGAACTGGTCGACCGAACCACCGTCGCGCTCGGCACCGACAACGTGATGCTGAACAGTCCGTCGATGTTCCGCGAGATGGAGTTCGCGTCGAAACTCGCCGACGTGTCGGCCCGCGAGGTGCTCCGGATGGCGACGTACAACGGCGCGCGCATCGCCGGACTGAACTGCGGCGTCGTCGAGGAGGGCATGGACGCGAAGCTCCTCGTGCTGGACGGCGACTCCGACAACCTCGCCGGCGCTCAGGACGTGGTCCGGGCGGTCGTCCGGCGGGCGGGCGCCAGCGACGTCGAAGACGTAATCCTGTAGGCTCGCCGTCGGCTTCCGGGTCGGCGCACGGCGAACAGTTAAGGTGCGCGATATGCTACTAGTTATCGAGCCACATGTACGACCGGATACTCGTGCCGACCGACGGTTCGGCCGAGACGGAGCGGGCGGTCGCCCACGCCGCCGACCTGGCCACCGCGCACGACGCGGAACTGCACGCCGTCTACGTCGTCGACGCCGCGACGTTCGCGGGCCTGCCGATGGAGGCCTCGTGGGACGGCATCACCGAGACGCTCCACGGGGAGGGCGAGGCGGCCCTCGAGCGGGTCGAATCGATCGCCGACGACCGCGGCGTCGCGGTCACCACCCACCTGTTGGAGGGGTCGCCGAGCAAACGCATCGTCCAGTGGGCCGAAGGCGAAGACTGCGACCTCGTGGTGATGGGCACCCACGGTCGCGGCGGCATCGACCGACTGCTCCTGGGGAGCGTCGCCGAGCGCGTCGTCCGGGCCTGCAAGGTCCCGGTGCTGACGGTCCGGGTCGGCGACGACGAGGAGACGCCGACGGCGAGCGAGGCGAGCGCCGAAACCGAATCCGCCGTCGTCGAGTGAGTCAGGCCGGGCGAAGGTGCTCGCAGTCGCCCGCGAGGACCCAAACCTCTTCTCCGTCGTCCGTCTCGACCACGAGCGCGCCCGGCGAAACCACGTCGACGGCCTCGCCGACGACCGCACCGTCGGCGGTTTCGACCCGCACGCGCTGGCCGAGCGTCGCCGACCGCTCTCGCCAGGCGTCCAGAATCGAATCGGGGTCGCCCCGGAGTTCGTCGAACCGCTCCAGCAGTCGCTGGACGAAGATTCGGCGGTCCACATCGTCTTCATGCTCTCCGTCGCTCTCGCTCCGAGCGGAGCGCCGCGCGCGGCGCTCCGCTCGGAGACTGGTCGCGCCATCGGGGAGTGCCTCGGCGTCCAGGTTGGCGTTGACGCCGATTCCGACGACGACCCACGAGACGCTGTCGGCCTCGCCCTCCATCTCGGTCAGGACGCCCGCGAGTTTTCGGCCGCCGCGCTCGCCGGTGTCACCCACTAGAACACCGTCGGACCGAAGGTCCGACGAGCCCTCGTTCGGTCCACTCACGAGAACGTCGTTCGGCCACTTGATTTCGGCGGGGACGCCCGCCTCCCGGGCGGCGTCGGCGACCGCGACGGCGGCCGCTAAGGTCAACAGTGGCACGCGGGCGGGCGGCAGGGCCGGCCGGAGGACGAGACTGCACCAGACGCCGCCGCGCGGCGACGACCACTCGCGGTCGAGTCGACCCCGGCCGCCGGTCTGCTCGTCGGCCAGCACGGCGACGTCGCCCGCGCTCGCGACCGCGAGTTCGCGAGCGCGGGCGTTCGTGCTGTCGACCGAGTCGTGGTATTCGACGTCGAACGGCGCGTCCAGACCGAACTCGACCGCCGCCTCGCCGTACTCCGGGACGGCCGCCAGCGCGTAGCCGTCGGCCCCGCTCTCGACCTCGAAGCCGGCGTTGCGGAGCGCCTCGACGTGCTTCCAGACCGCGTTACGCGAGATTCCGAGCCGGTCGGCGAGCGCCGGTCCGGTGACGGGACCGTCGGCCAGGGCGGCGAGGACGGCCCGGCGAGTGTCGTTCATGGCCGCGAGTACCACCGGTCGGAACAAGAATGGCTTGCTTCCGCCGCGCTCGCGGTGCGTCCGTCGGCGACGGTTCGTCCCCGGCCGCGGCCCTCGTCACCCGGGCATCTCGGCGGCCGCGTCGAGGAGGTCCTCGACCTCTCGCCGGTCGATTTCGAGTTCCGTGGTTTCGGTCTCCTCGTCGTAGGCGACGATGCCGGCGCTCGCCAGTTGCGGGAGGTGGACGTGGTACAGCGACGCGTGGGCCTTCTCGTACTCGCGTTCGGAGTCGTCGGGCGACGAGAGGTGGTCGGCGATGTCCGAGACGGAGGCCCGCCGGTCGCGTTCGAGCAGATAGTCGACCGTCTCGCGGCGGTCGGCCTCCGAGAGCGCGTGAAGCATCTCGTCGGTGATCGCGGTCGTCTGTGCGTCGGCTTCGGTCAGTCCGGTGTCGGCTATCGTGCGTTCGTCACTCATGGTATCGGGGAGCTGGTGTGTTCGTCGACGAGAGCGGTGGTCGAACGAGTGTACCCCAACCTCGCACGGAAGTCCAGTAAGGATTGAGCATGAATAAAGAGGCGATTTAAGTACCGACCGGGCGTCTCGGCGGGCGAGCGCCGACCGTCCCTTGACTACGAAAGCGACGTCGGCCGTACCGCCGTCGACGGCGGGTCGGCCGATTCGCGGCGGTTGGCCGCCAATCGGCCGGAACGGGAAATCGACAGATGAGAAAATCGACCGGGAAAGAGAGTCGGCCGAATCAGTCGATGACGATGAGCACGTCGCCCATGTCTACGCTGTCGCCCTCGGAAACCGCGACCTGGGTGACCGTGCCGCCGCGGTTGGCGACCACGTCGTTCTCCATCTTCATCGCCTCTAGCACGCAGACGACGTCCCCGGAGGCCACCTCGTCGCCCTCCTCGACCTTCACGTCGAGGATGGTGCCCTGCATCTCGGCGGTGACGCTCTCGCCTTCACCCTCGGCGGCGGCGGTCTCCTCGCTCCCGCCGTCGCCGCCCGCAGGCTGAGGCTTCTGGCCACCACTTGCGCCGGCGTCCCCGACGGGAATCGCGGCCGCGCCGCGCTCTTCGAGGTCGACCTCGAAGCGCTTGCCGTTGACCTCGACGGTGAACTCACGCTCGACGACCTCCTCGTCGTCGCCGGCCGTCGACTCGGTGTCGGTGCCCCACTTCTCCTGGGCCTCGTCGATGCGCTCGGGGTCGAGCGTGTGGTCGAGGTACTTCGTGGTGTGGGTGCCGGTCACGAACGCCTCGTCGGTCAGCATCAGGCGGTGGAACGGGACGATGGTCGGGATGCCCTGGATGTCGTACTCGGCGAGCGCACGCTTCGACCGGGCGATGCACTCCTCGCGGTCGGAGGCGTGAACGATGAGTTTCGCGATCATCGAGTCGTAGTCGGTCACGAGGTCGTCGCCCTGCCGGAGCGCGTCGTCGACGCGGACGCCGATGCCGCCCGGCGGGTCGTAGGTCGTGAGTTTGCCGCCGGTCGCGGGCGCGAAGTCCTCGGCGGCGTTCTCGGCGTTGATGCGGAACTCCATCGCGTGGCCCTCCAGTTCGACGTCGTCCTGGGCGAAGGCCAGTTCCTCGTCGGCGGCGACCCGGACCTGCCACTTCACGATGTCGATGCCGGTCAGCATCTCGGTGACGGTGTGCTCGACCTGGATGCGGGTGTTGACTTCGAGGAAGTAGAAGTTCGCGTCGGTCCCGAGGAGTTCGCCGTCCTCGCGGTCCGGGTCGTCCTCCACGAGGAACTCGAAGGTGCCGGCGTTGTAGTAGCCCGCGGCGTCGGCGCCCCGGCGGGCCGCCTCGCCGATCTGCTCGCGGAGTTCGTCGGTCAGTGCGGGCGACGGCCCCTCTTCGATGACCTTCTGGTGGCGGCGCTGGAGCGAGCAGTCCCGCTCACCGAGGTGGCGGACGTTGCCGTGGTGGTCGGCGATGATCTGGACCTCGATGTGGCGGGGGTTCTCGAGGTAGCGCTCGAGGTAGACGTTGGCGTTGTCGAAGTACGCCTCGCCCTCGCGCTTGGCGGATTCGAGTTGGTCCTCGGCCTCCTCGGGGCCGCGGACGACCTTCATGCCGCGGCCGCCGCCGCCGCCCTCGGCCTTGATGGCGACCGGGTAGCCGTGCTCGTCGCCGAACTCCTTGACTTCCTCGGGGTCCTCGACGGGGTCGGTCGTCCCCGGGACGATGGGCACGTCGGCCTCGCGCATCGTCTTACGGGCCTTGGTCTTCTCGCCGAGTTGCTCCATCGAATCGCTGGTCGGGCCGATCCACTGGACGCCGTCGGTCGCTTCGACGGCCGCGGCGAACTCGGCGTTCTCCGCGAGGAAGCCGTATCCGGGGTGGATGGCGTCGGCACCGGCCTTCTGGGCGGCCTCGATGACCGCGTCGTGGTCGAGGTACGAGTCGGCCGCGCGGGCCGGTCCGACGTTGTACGCCTCGTCGGCGTAGCGGACGTGTCCGGAGTCCTTGTCGGCCTCGCTGTAGACGGCGACGGTGTCGATGCCCAACTCCTCGCAGGCTCGCATGACGCGAACCGCGATTTCACCTCGGTTGGCGACCAGAACCTTGTCGAACATTCGTACGGGAACATATTCCAGAAGGCTACCTCATTCTGTCGGTTCACGCCAACTGAACCGAGACGTTCGTCCACTTCGAATTCGGAGTCGGTTGACCGGCCCGGAAAGCCCCGAGATGCGGGACGCGAAGCGCGGACTGTGAGGGCGTGAACGCGTGACGTGCGACGCCAAACCGCGACAGGGCGCGAGGAATCCGACGAGACCGAAACCCGGGACAAAGCACTTACCGGCCCGCCGAGGAGGTCGAACCAACGACGGTCAAACGATGACGAGACGACTCCGAATCGGCGGCGCCGGCGCGCTGAGTGGCGGCGCTCTGCTCGCACTCGTCCCCGCGCTGGACGGCGCGTACCCTGGATACGTCGCCGCCGTGGCGCTGGCGTCGCCGCTGTTGCTCGTCGGCGCGACGGCGCTCTACCTTGAACATCGAACCGTGCTGAGTCACCCCGAGGAGGTCGGTTTCGGCGCACTCGCGCTCGGTCTGCTCGTAGTGACCGCGGCGGCCGTCGTCTACGCGGCGGCCGGCGGCGGAAGCGTCGCGGTCGGTTTCGTCGTCGGACTCCCCGCCGTCGCCGGCGCGGCGGTCGCCGCGGTCGGGTCGGCCCTCTTCGCTCGCGGCCTCTCCCGGACGGGCGCGATTCCCCGGTGGCTCGCGCTCCTCGTCGCGCTCGCGCCGTTCGTCGACCCGGTGGCGAACGGACTGCTCGCGGCCGTCGTCCCGTTCGGTGTCTCGATTACGGGACTCGCGTGGGTCGCGCTCGGCGTCCACCGCTGGCAGGAGAGCGAATCGACTCGGCGCGCTCACGGCGCGCCGAGTCGGTGACCGGACGACCTTCCGCGTTCCATACGCTCCGGTCCCCCCTACCTCGGCGATGGCCGCGGCGCTTCGACCCGACGCGCCGACGGAGACGGGTCCGAAGGCCACGAACCGCCCTCGAAACCGACCGAACCGTCACCTCCAAGTCGGCGGTCCGTCGTCGGTATCGTATGGAACTCCGCCGTCTTCCCGCGACCGAGGACGCCGTCCGCCGCTACGTCGAACGGTTATGGCTGCCGTATCACCGCGACCTCGAAGCGACAGTCGAGGCTCACGCGCTCGCCGACGACGTCGACCTCGTCGCAGAGGAGGTTGAGTTTCGACTCGGCCGTCTCGAATCGGACGACTACCGGGCGTGGATCGCTGTCGACGCGACCGACGAGGACGTGGCCGAAGACGTCGATTTCGCCGACGTCGAAGCAGAGTTGGCGGGCTTCGTGACGACCGAACTCGACGAATCGCCGTCCGTCTTCGACCGACCCGACCGCCTGGTCGTCGGCGACATCTACGTCCGCGAATCCTACCGCGGAACGGGACTTGCCCGCCGTCTCGTGGACCGCGCCCGAGAACGGGCGCGATCCGCGGGGTGTTCGGAACTCGCGCTCGACGTCGACGTCGACAACGAACGCGCACTCGCCTTCTACGAGAAACTCGGCTTCGAGACGACCCGCCGCCGGATGACGGTCGCCGTCGACGGACCCTGAGTCGCCGGGGACCGTCGACGAAGGCGGAACGTCGGGGGATACGCGCCTGTGACCATCGAGTCGGAGTGTCACACCACGGACACCATTATACGCCGGACCTCCGATACCCCGAACGAAACGCGACGGACCGCCTCGTTCGCCGACGGCGCGAGCGAATCCGACTCCGAGAAGAACGACATGAGATTCCGAACCCAGTCCCGACGACGAACCGCCATCGAATCGACCGCGCGCACCGCGAGAGGGGCGCGATGACCGACATGGACCCCCGGCGGTACTACGACGAGTTCGCCGAAGGCGAGTGGGAGCGCCTGGACCGCGACCCCGTAACCCGGATGGAGTTCGAGAACACCGTCGACTACCTGGAGCAATTCCTGCCCGAGTCGGGACGCGTCCTCGACGCGGGCGGTGGCGCGGGCCGGTACACCGTCTGGCTGGCCGAGCGCGGCTACGACGTCGAACACCTCGACCTGAGCGTCGAACAGGTGCGCATCACCCGCGAGAAGGCCGACGAACGCGGCGTCGCCGAGCGCGTCGCGTGCCGGCATGGCGACCTGCGCGAGTTACCCTTCGCCGACGGGGAGTTCGACGCCGTCTGCTGTCTCGGCGGCCCCCTCAGCCACGTGGTCGACCCCGACGAGCGCGCCGCGGCGACGGCTGAATTGCGGCGGGTCGCCCGCGACGGAGTACCCGTCTTCGTCTCGGTCATCGGCCGCTTCGCCATGCTCCGAGACGTCCTCAAATTCTGCCTCGACGCGGAACACGGCCTACTCGCGCCCATCGCCGAGGACGGCGACTACACCGCCGAGCGCGCCGCGAAGTACGCCGACGGCGAGGGGTGGGCGGAGTGCCACGGCTTCCGCGTCGACGAGTTCGAAGCCGAACTGGAAGCCGCGAATCTGGGGGTCGAGCGACTGGTCGGATTAGAGAACGTCGCCAACCGGATGAAGCGCGAACTCGCCGAGGCCGACGAGGCGGCGGTCGAGTCGGTCCGCGATGTCGTCCGGGCGCTCCGGGAGGACCGTACCGCGGTCGACTTCTCCGAGCACATCCTCGCCGTCTGTCGCGCGTGAGCCACCCACCGGGAGGCCGTCGAAAATACGTGGAATCGCGATTCGCCGAGACGACGCGGGTCAGGACCCGGTCGCCGTGGTGTTGGTCGAGGCGGTCGCGTTCGTCGTCCGGATTCCGAGTATCGGCCCGGTCGTCGCGGTCACGAGCGCCGTGGTCCGTTGGCCCTCGGGCGTCCGGAGCGCGACGCCGTAGGTGAGTTCACCTCGGCGGAGTCCGGCGTTGATGACCGTTCCGTTCGTCCGATTCTCGACCAGGCGGATGGCCTCGTCGACCGGGCGGAGCGCGCCGTAGTCGAACGCCTGCCCGCCGAGGTACTCCCGACCGACGACCGTGACGTTGGAACGGACCGCTGTCACGCGCGGGGACGTCGCGTCGACCGTGACCTGCGTGATGCTCCGGTTCTGGTGGAGAATCGTCACGTTGAACGCGGGCGTCCCGTTCTGGCTCGCGAGCGCGACCACGATCGGCTTCCCGTTCGTTCGGTTCTGGGCGAGTCGTATCGCCTGGAGCGCCGAGACGTTGACCTCGCTCAGGTTGATGCCGCTCTGCTGGAGCGCGGCCCCGGTCCGGTCGCCCGGAAGCGCGGCGCGGTCCACCCCGGCGAGTCGTTCGGCTACTGCAGTCGTCTGTGACGCTGGCTGTGCTGCTGTCGTCGAGTGTCGTGCTGCAACCCCCACTCCGCTCGCGCTCCCCACCAGGAGGAGCGCGAGGCCGAGTGACGCGATCTCGTGGTACTCCACAGTCGTGAACCCGTGTTCGCTTCGGCGAACCTCCACAAGAGCGTGCCGGCCGTCGTCACCCCCGCCGAGGGTGCTCCGGGGGCGTCTCCTACCGGGCGCCCGCCGTTCCGGAGGCGGGAGCGCTCGGGCCGTTCGCGGCCGCCGGTTCCGCGGCGAACCCGGCGACGTCTCGCCATTCGGACGTCGCGGCGTCGACGCCCGCCCGGCCGTCCATCGGCACCCCGAGTTCCGACCGGAACGCCGCCTCGCGCCGCGCGATTCGGTCGGGGTAACCCTCCTCGTACAGTCGCTCGACGGTCCCGAGGTCGAGGTCGGCGGCGTTCGTCACGTAGCCGATCTTCGGGAGGTCGTTGTCATCGGCGGCGATGTCGGCGAACTGGACCAGCGGCCGGCCGGTGTGGAGCCACTCGGTCACGATGCCCGAGTAGTCCGACAGTAGCACGTCGGCGGCCAGCAGGCTCTGTCGGGGCGTCTCGTTCTCGTCGTAGATCACGTTCGGCAGGTCGGCGATTCGGTCGCGACACTCCGCGGTCAGCGACTTGCCCGGTTCCTCGTCGCGGTCGACGGGGTGGGGCCGGAACAGCAGTTCGAAGTCGCTCCCGGCGAACAGGTCGAGCACCTCGTGGGCGGTCTCGAGGTACGACCCGCCGCCGTAGTTGTGGTTGGTCGGCGCGTACAGCACCCGCCGCTCCCGGGGCGCCTCGGCGGCCACCAGGTCGTCGGCCTCGGGGACGCCGACGACAGACACGTCGACGTCGTCGGGGTAGAGTTCCTCGTACCGCTGCGCCCACCGCTCGCCGGGCGCGAGCGCGGCGTCAACCGCTCGCCGGGTCATCTCGGCCGTCTCCTCGATCTCGCCGCGACCGATGGACGCGCCGTGGCGGACGTGGACCAGCGGGTACTCCTCGTGGAAGTCGACGTCGTGGACGCGGTGGCGGTGGTTGTACACCACCACGTCGGGGTCGACCCGCCGGACCTGGCGGTCGATGGCTCCGACCTCGTCGACGTTCACCTCGGAGACGGCGTCGCTACAGCCCCGAGCGCCGACGTTCATCGGGACGTACGCCGACTCGGCGTCGACGTGTCTGTCTATCGCCTCGAACGTCTTGCGCATGAAAGCGTGTTGAATCGCGTATAGAACTTCGACCATCGTAGGTTCCCCCTCCGGTTGCTGTCCAGGCGAAAGGCCGACCGACCTGAAGAAACGAACCGCGCGTTCCGAACCGGCACTTACCATCCGTTAGGGGAGCTACGCACTTATCCCTGATTCCCAAAATTTCGATAGTCCGGGACGAATACGGCCGAGAGTCAGTTACTCACCGGACCAGCGCCGCGTCCACGAGCGCTCGCTGGGCCTTCCGGAGCAGCGTCGACGCCGTGCTCTCCGTGCAGTCGAGTTCGGCGGCCACGTCGGCCAGTTCGGCCGCTCGGGGCACGTCGAAGTAGCCGAGTTCGCGGGCGACCGCTATCGCCTCGAACTGTCGCGTCGTGAGGCGGCCGGCGAGCGACCCCGCGAGGTGGCGGTGTTCGCCCACGCGGTCGACCTCGACCGACACCTGTTCGGGGAAGTCGGCGACGACCTGGCGCAACTCCGCCGGGTCGCCGAGAATCGTCAGCGCGACGGCGCCGTCCGGCCCGAACACGATGGGCGGGACGACGACGATCTTCCGGCCGTCCAGCGCCCCGCGCCACGCGAGGTCCTCGGGCCGCAGTTCCATGGCGACGTAGGCGTAGAAGGTGTCGTCGTCCACCGGCGAGAGGTCGAACCACCGCACGACGTCGAGGGCCGAAAGCGCGTCGCGGATGGCGTCGACCTCGCCGACCACCAGCGAGAGGAAGTACTCGACGCCGTCGTCCTCGTGGGTGTGCCACGACAGCAACTCCTCGCGTTCGAAGGCGTCGCCGGGCGCGACCCGCTCGGGGACCGAGAGTCGCATCTCCGGCGGCAGTCGGATGGTCACGTCGAGGGACTTCACGCGCGGAAGTCACGCCTCGATATATAAAAAGACCAAGTGCTTCGGGGCAACCGGCAGGCCCCGTCCGGCCCAAGCATCATCCATGAGCGAACTCGACCGCCGCGAGAACGGCGTACGAGCGCGGGACCAGGACGCGGACCCGGCGGCGGCCGACCTTCCGCCCGGCCCGTCCGGATTACCGGTCGTCGGGTCGACCGTCGCGGCGTCCCGCGACGGCGTCGGCTTCGGCGAGCGACTGACGTCGTACGGCGACGTCGTCTCCTACAGCGCCTTCGGCCGAGACTTCGTCGCCGTCTTCGACCCCGCCGTCGTCGAGACGGTGCTCGTCTCGGCCAACGACGCCTTCGAGAAGGGCGAGTTCGAGACGGCGTTCGGCGATCTGGTCGCGCCCGAGGGGGTCGTCTTCGCCGAGGGCGAACGCTGGCGACGCCAGCGAACCGCGCTCCAGTCGGCGTTCACGCCCGAGCGGATTCGGCGCTACGCCGACGAGATGGTCGCCCACACCGCCGCGACGGCCGACGACTGGGACGACGGCGAGACGGTCGAACTCGGCGACGCCTTCGGCGCGCTGACGCTCCGCATCCTCACGCGGGCGCTGTTCGACCTCGACCTCGACGCCGAGCGCGGCGCGGTCGTCCGCGAGGCGGCCCGGGCCGTGCACGCGGTGGTCGACCAGTTCGGCCTGCTGTCGTTCCTGCCGGCGTGGGTGCCCACGCCGACCGACCGCCGCCACGAACGGGCGATGGCCGACCTCGACGCCCTCGTGGCCGAACTGGTCGAAGAGCGCCGGGAGGGCGTCGCGCGAAGCGCGACGGAACCGACGAGCGGTGACGAACCGCGAGTCGCCCCCGACCGCGACGACCTGCTCTCGCTGCTGGTCGCGGCCGCCGACGCCGACGAAACCGGGATGGAACCCGCGGCGATTCGCGACCAACTGGTCACCTTCCTGTTCGCGGGCCACGAGACGACCGCCACCGCGCTGACCTACGCCTGCTGGCTCCTCGCGGGGAACCCCGACGCCCGCGAGCGCCTCGACGCCGAACTCGACGCGGTGCTGGGCGACCGCGACCCGACGTTCGCCGACCTCCCCGACCTCGACTACGTTGAGGGAATCGCCCGAGAAGCCCTGCGACTCTACCCGCCAGTCTACTCGCTCTACCGCCAGCCGAAGGAGGACATCGTCCTCGGCGGCTACCGAATCCCCGCGGACGCGACGCTCCAACTCGCCACCTACAACGTCCAGCGCGACGACCGCTGGTGGGACGACCCCGAGCAGTTCCGGCCCGAACGGTGGACGGGGAGCGAGGCTCCAGAGACGTCTCGGCGGGGCGAGCGAGGGAGTCGCGAGCGACCCGAGTACGCCTACTTCCCGTTCGGCGGCGGTCCCCGCCACTGCATCGGAATGCGCTTCGCGATGACCGAGTTACAGTTGGCGCTGGCGACGCTCGCCCGGCGGGTCGAGTTCGAGCGCGTCACCGCCGAGTTGGACCTCTCGATGGGGCTGACGCTCGACCCCGGTCCGGTCGAGGTTCGAGTGCGGAAGAAGCGCGCGTAGCGAGTGCGGAAGAACGGGGAGCGAGAATTCGGATTCAGTACCGGTCGGTGCGGCCCGAGGCCGCCCACGCGTCAGTCGGCGCGCCGCGCGGCACGCGCGCGGCGCGCCCCTGCAGACCCCGGAGGCGACCCGCGAATCCCCACCGCTTGTCGTCCCACGTCTCCGCCTCCGCTTCCGCGGCGGCGGCCGCCGCGGCCTCCTGGGCGCGGAGGTGGGCGCCGATGGCCGCCGCGATGGCGGCGGCCTCCTCGTCGGTGGCGTCCTCCGGAACGTCGATGGTCACGTCGGAGCGCTCGGCGTCGGATTCGTCCGCCTCGCGACCCTCGGCGTCCTCAGAGCGGGATGTTGCCATGTTTCTTGTCGGGTTGCTCGTCGCGCTTGCTCGCGAGCATCTCGAGGTCGTCGATCAGGCGCGGACGAGTGTCGGCCGGTTCGAGCACGTCGTCGACGAAGCCGCGGTCGGCCGCGGTGTAGGGGTTGGCGAACTCCTCGCGGTACTCCGCGATGAGTTCCTCGCGGCGTGCGTCGGGGTCGTCGGCCTCCTCGAGTTCCTCGCTGTAGAGGATGTTGACCGCGCCCTGCGGGCCCATCACCGCGATTTCGGCGGTCGGCCAGGCGTAGTTGACGTCCGCGCCGATGTGCTTGGAGGCCATCACGTCGTAGGCGCCGCCGTAGGCCTTCCGGGTGATGACGGTCATCAGCGGGACCGTTGCCTCCGAGTAGGCGTACAGCAGTTTCGCGCCGTGGCGGATGATGCCGCCGTGCTCCTGGTCGGTGCCGGGCATGAAGCCGGGCACGTCGACGAACGTCAGGATGGGGATGTTGAACGAGTCGCAGAACCGCACGAACCGCGACCCCTTCTCGGAGGCCTCGATGTCGAGCGTGCCGGCGTTGACCCGGGGCTGGTTGGCGACGATGCCGACCGACCGGCCGTCGAGGCGGGCGAAGCCGATGACGATGTTCTTGGCGTAGCCCTCCTGGACCTCGAAGAACGAGTCCTCGTCGACGACGCCCCCGATGACCCGGGTCATGTCGTATGGCTTCTTTGGCTGGTCGGGAACCACGCTCTCTAGCTCCTCGTCGCGGCGCTCGGGGTCGTCCCACGGTTCGACCCGCGGCGGGTCCTCGACGTTGTTCTGCGGGACGTACGACAGCAACCGGCGGATGTCGTCGAGCGCCTCCTCCTCGGACTCCTCGGCGAAGTGCGCCACGCCCGAGGTCGACTCGTGGGTGGTCGCGCCGCCGAGTTCCTCGAAGGTGACCTCCTCGCCGGTGACCGTCTTGATGACCTCCGGGCCGGTGATGAACATGTGGCTCGTGTCCTTGACCATGAACACGAAGTCGGTGATGGCCGGCGAGTACACCGCGCCGCCCGCGCACGGCCCCATGATGGCCGATATCTGTGGGATGACCCCCGACGCTTCGGTGTTGCGCCGGAAGATTTCGGCGTAGCCCGCGAGCGACTCGACGCCCTCCTGGATGCGAGCGCCCGCCGAGTCGTTCAACCCGATGACCGGCGCGCCGACCTCCATCGCCTTGTCCATCACCTTGCAGACCTTCTCGGCGAACACCTCGCCGAGCGACCCGCCGAAGACGGTGAAGTCGTGGGCGAAGACGAACGTCTTGCGACCGTTGACCTCGCCGTAGCCGGTGACGACGCCGTCGCCGTACACCTGCTTTTCCTCCATGCCGAAGTTGTGGCTCTGGTGGGTCCGTAGCTGGTCGAACTCGTTGAAGGTGCCGTCGTCGAGGAAGTACTCGATGCGCTCGCGCGCGGTCATCTTGCCCTTGTCGTGCTGGGCCTCGATGCGGTCCTCGCCGCCGCCCTTCAGCGCCTCCCGGCGCTTCTCACGCAGTTCCTCGAGCTTCTCTTCCATCGTCATGGTCGTCGGTCCCTCCGATGGCGACTCATCGAGCGATTTGAGGACCACTGAGCGGAAAAGGTTTCCTAATGACGCATTCGAGGAGCGTCGAAACGCGGCGTCGGGCCCACCGGCGACCGGAACTGACGGCCGTCGATTTCCCCGGCGAGTCTGTCGAGGACGCTCGGGCGCTCGGCGGGCGCGGGATACGGTAATCGTGCCGACTATTTTTCGCGTTCGTCTCCTGAACTGAACACTTATTGCGGATAAGAAAATACAGAGCGCAATGAGTTTCGTATCGGTGTCCTCGCTCCTCTCCGGACCGAACGGCGACCCCCGGGGAGCCCCCGACCTCGAGGAACACCTCGACGGCGAGGACGTTCTCGTACCCCTGCTGGTTTCGGAGGCGTCGGCCGTAACCGACCAACTGCGCGTCGCGGCGTCGCTGGCGCGAACGACCGGGGGGTCGCTCACCGCCGTCGACCCGGTTGCGGTTTCCGGACGGACGCCGGTGGAGCAGTGCCGCGAACCGACCCCCGAGAACGAATCGGCCCTGATCGAGTGGGCGGTCGAGCGAGTCTCGAACGCCTCCTCGGGAACCGACGCGCGGTTCGCGTGCGCCCGCGGGTTCGTCGACGACGTCTCGGCGGCCGCGGCGACGGCCGACGTCGACGCGCTCGTCGTGCCGGGCGACCGTGCGGGCGGGTTACTCCGGGGGAGTTTCGCCGAGCGTCTCGCGCAGGCCGTCGACTGCGACGTCGTCACCGTGAACGGTCCAAGCGGATACGAGGGGGTGCCGTCGATTCTCCTGGCCGTCTCGGGCGGGCCCCATTCCGGCGTGGCTACGGACGTCGCGCGGCGGGTCGCGGCCGACTGCGACGCCTGGGTCGACGTCCTCCGTGTGGTCGAGGAGAACGCCTCCGAACGCGAGCGCCGGGAGGCCGAGGAACTGGTCGAGTCGGCCTACCGCCGACTCGACCGTCCCGAGTCGACCTCGAAGTGGATACTGGAAGCAGAGGACGCCACCGAGGCCATCGTCGAACAGTCGGCGTACTACGGGCTGACGGTCATCGGGGCGCCGACGAAAGGACGACTGCGCCGGTTCGTCTCCGGGTCGACGAGCAGGACCGTCCGCGACAACGCAGAGAGCGTCGTCCTCTCGGCGCACACCCGCCGAGAACCCAAGGCTCCGGGCGGGGACTGACGGGGCGAGACGGCCGGGACGTCGGCCGTTCGCCGGGTGTCGGTCCGGCGGGACGCCGTCTCGCCGGACTCAGAGGATGGAGACGCCGGCCAGCGCCAGCAGGTTCACCGCGAGCGTCCCCAGCAGGAACAGCGGTAAGATGGTCCGGACCGACCAGAGCCACGCCGGGCCGATGGACCGGGTTCCGGCGCCCGCGCCCGAGGAGAACTCCGCGAGCGCGTCCTTGCCGAGGACCCAGCCGACGAAGACGAGGAAGCCGGCGAGGCCGGCGGTCAGCATCAGGTTGACGAGGGTGTCGGCGACGAAGCCGAACAGCGAGGGGTTCAGCGCGTTGGCGGTGCCGGTCAACAGGACGAGTCCGGCGAGCGAGAGGGTGGCCGAGCGCCGGGAGACGCCGTGTTCGTCGACGAGGTACGCCACCGGAATCTCGAGCATGCTGATGGACGACGACAGCGCGGCGAGCGTGATGACGCCGAAGAACGTCACCGCGAGCCATCGACCGAGCGGGACCTGCGCGAACGCCCCCGCGAGGCTGACGAACAACGCGCCCGCTCCGCCGCCGGCGGCTGGGCCGGTGAGTTCGCCGAACGTCGCGAACAGCAGCGGGAAGACGACCAGGCCCGCGAGCACGCCGACGCCGGTGTTGAGCGTGGCGATGACGCCGCCGTCGAGCGCGAGGTTGTTGTCGTCGCCCAGGTACGAGGCGTAGGTTATCATCGTGCCGACGCCCAGCGAGAGCGTGAACAGCGCCTGGCCGGCGGCCGCCCCGAGCACGTCGAAGAAGTTCGCCGCGAGGTAGGCGGCGTCGAAGTCGAGGTAGAACGACAGGCCCGCGCCCGCGCCGGGCCGGGTGACCGCCCACCCCGCAAGCGCGACCAGCAGGACGACGATGGCGGGCATCATCACCTTGGTCGCCTTCTCGATGCCGTCGCGAACCCCGCCGACCACGATGAATGCGGTCAACGCGAGGAAGGCGACGTGGTAGGCGACCGCCGACGTTCCGAAGCTAATCTGGCCGAAGTAGGCGCCGGGCGAACCGAAGTACGACCCCGTGAAACTGGCGAGGAAGTACCGGAGAATCCAGCCGCCGACGACGCTGTAGAACGACAGCAGGACGAGGGCGGTCACGACGCCGAACAGGCCGACCAGGCCCCACGACGCCGACCCGGAGGAGAGTCGATACAGCGCGCCTGCGGGATTCCGCTGGGAACGCCGGCCGATGACGAACTCCGCCAGCAGGCCGGGAACGCCCACGAGCAGGACGATGGCGAGGTAGACGACGAGGAAGGCGCTGCCGCCGTTCTCGGCGGTCATCCACGGGAAGCGCCAGATGTTGCCGAGTCCGACGGCGCTCCCGACGGCGGCGAGGATGAAGCCGAGTCGCGTGCGCCACGATTCGCGTGTCATTGCTACGCAGTCGCGCCCCCCGCCCCAAGAGCGTTTCGAGATTGAAAACCGTCAAAATAGAAAAATCACGGTCTTTTAGCGCCGACTCCGGTGTCTTCTCTGCTGAACTGTGCAGAAAATAAGGTAGTTGCCTACGATTCGTCGGGACGAGAAGTCGCCCGGCGGGCCGGCCTAGAAGTAGGCCCCGGTGGTCAGGCCCTCGTAGAGCGACGTGACGCCGAGGTAGAGGGTGATGAGGACGACGGCGGGGACGACGGTCCGAATCCACCAGAGCCAGATGACCTTGAACGAGTCGCCGAGCGAACTCCCGCGGCCGAGTTCGTCCATCGACTCGAAGTCGGCGATCCAGCCGGCGAAGACGGCGAACAGCAGCACCGCGATTGGCAGGAGAATCTTGAACACGAAGTCGTTGTAGAAGCTGAGCCAGCTCGTACCGAACGTCGCCGGGACGCCGACGAGGCCGATGACGAGGCCCATCACGATGGCGGTCCCAGCGCGGCCGTAGCCGTAGTTCTCGGTGACGAACGACACCGGCACTTCCAGCAGGCTGATGGAACTGGAGAGGGCAGCGAACAGCAGGACGACGAAGAAGACGAAACCGATGATCTGACCCGCAGGGAGGTTACCGAACGCACCCGCGAGCGCGACGAACGCTGTCCCCGCACCGCCGCTGCCCGCGCTCTCGGCGCCGCCGGTGGCGAAGAGGATGGGGAAGACGACGAAGCCGGCCAGCAGCGCGACGATGGTGTTGACGACCACGATGGCGCCCCCGTCCGCGGGGAGGCTGTCGTCGCGGCCGAGGTAGGATGCGTAGGCGATCATGACGCTGAAACCGAGCGACAGCGTGAAGAACGCCTGGCCCATCGCCGGCGGGACGATGGAGCCGAAGTTGTTCGCGATGACCGAGAAGTCCGGCGAGAGGTAGTAGGCGTAGCCCGCGGCGGCGCCGTCGAGCGTGGTCGCCCAGACGGCGAGACCGACCAGCAGGACGAGGATGGCCGGAATCATGACCTTCGTCGCCCGCTCGATGCCGTCGGTGACGCCCGAGGCGACGATGGCGATGGTGATGGCCATGAAGACGGCGTGGGCCGCGATGGCGACGGGACCCGCCGACACCGTCCCGAAATACTTGCCGGCTTCGCCGAAGTACGCGCCCGTGGCGCTCCCGACGATGTAGCTCAGGACCCATCCGCCGACGACGCTGTAGAACGACAGTGTCACCAGCGAGGAGAACACCCCGAGTCCGCCGGTGAACGACCACTGGCCGTAGCCGATACTCTGGAACGCGGCGACCGGGTTTCGCTCGCCGCGCCGCCCGATGACGAACTCGATGAGCATCGTCGGGAAGCCGATGAGGAACACGGCCAGGAGGTAGACCACGAGGAACGCCGCCCCGCCGTTCGTCGCGGTCTGGAACGGGAACGACCAGATGTTCCCGAGTCCCACTGCGCTGCCGACCGCGGCGAAGATGAACCCGATTCTACTAGTCCAATGTTCACGTTCTGCCATAGCGTACCATAGGTTTTCCCAACAATAGCTTATAAAGTGACCGAAATCTGTTCACTCGTAGCGGAGGAGTGTCCCGGTTTTTGGACACGTGACAGAAACGTTTATGAGATAGGTTAACACCGTACACTGCCGCCGCGGGAAGACGAAAACCCGCATACGCGAGCGGTTTCTGGTCGTCGGAGCGGCCCGGAGCGTCACTCGAGGAGTCGCCGCCGGGCGGCCGTCAGGCGGCCGCCGGTCGTCACGCCTCGCCGTACACCGGCACCGCCGCGCCGCTGGTCACCGCCGTCGCGTCCGAGCAGAGGACCAGCATCGTCTCGGCGATTTCGGCCGGCGTGACCCACTCCTCGTGGTCGGCGTCGGGCATCATCTCGCGGTTGGCGGGCGTGTCGATGACGCTCGGCATCACCGCGTTCGCCCGGACCTCGCCCGCGTTCTCCTCGGCGAGCGTCTCGGTGAGGAGTCGAACCCCCGCCTTCGACGCCCGGTACGGCCCGTCGCCCTCGCCGCCCTTCAGCGACGACCGGGCGGACACCGAGACGATGGCGCCACCGGACCCCTCGCGTCCGGATTCGCCCTCTCCCCGGCCGCCGCTCCCCGCTCGGAGGTGGGGCAGGGCGTGCTTGCTGGCGAGGAACATCGTCTTGAGGTTCACGTCGAAGAGGAAATCGAACGTCTCGACGTCGGTCTCCTCGACGGGCGTCCCGCCGCGCCACGTCCCCGCGATGTTGGCGAGGTAGTCGATGCCGCCGTGGTCGTCGACGATTTCGTCGATAACCGACTCGACCGACGACTCGTCGGTGAAGTCGCCCTCGTAGAAGTGGACGTTCTCGCCCGCGTCGAGTTGTGCATCCTCGTCGTCGGGCGCGACCACGTCGGCGGCCGCGACGGTCGCGCCCGCGGAGGCGAACGCCTCGCAGACCGCGCTCCCGAGCGCGCCGCTCGCCCCGGTGACGAGCGCGACGGAGTCGGTGAAGTCGAAGCTGACGCTCATGGCGGAGCCACGACGGCGAGCAGGAAAAAACTCGGGTTCCGACCCCCGTGCTTCGCTCACCGCCGACGGGCTTCCCCGTCGGAGTCAGGCGGGGTCGGCCACCTCGATCCGGCCCTGGAGGTCGCGCTGGGAGGCCGGGCTGATGGTGATGTCGACGTCTTCGAACCGGCGTTTGACGGCCCGCGCGTAGGCGGACCGGATGCGAACGACGTCGCGGCGCTCGGGGTCCTCTATCCAGTAGTGGACGGCGACGACCACCGCGTCGTCGCCCAGTTCGTCCACGTACGCGTTCGGAGCGGGTTGGTCGAGAATCTCGTCGAACTCGTCGGCCACCGCCACGAGGTGTGAAATCGCCTCGTCGGCGTCGTCCTCGTACGCCAGGCCGATGTTCTCGACCACCCGGTAGTTCCCCCGGCCGAACGGCCTGGTGATGGACTGGCTCGTCAGCATCGTGTTCGGAATCGTCACGAGTTCGCCGTTCGGGGTCTGGACGCGGGTCACCCGGAGGGTGATGGTCCGGACGGTCCCCTCGCCCTCTTCCCACTCGATGTAGTTGCCGACGTTGAACTCCGGGTCGAGTACGAGCGCCATTCCGCTCACGAGCGAACCGATGACCTCCTGGCCGGCGACGCCCACCGCCAGCGTCGCGGCGCTCAGGATGAGCGCCGAGTTGCTGAGGAACCTACCGAACCCGGCGACGCCCGCACCGACGAACACCGCGACGACGAAGACGAGCACGTGAACGTACCGGAAGATGGCTTCGCGGAGCGTGGGGTTGTTGCGGTTCCGACGCCGGACGATGCGCCGGAGCGTCGGCTCGACGAGGAACCGACTGAGGACGACGACCGCGAGGAACCCCGCGACGAACCATCCCGTGCGGACGACGCCGGGCCAGTACTCGACGAGTTCGTCCGGCCCCACGCCAGAGTCGGGAGTGGTGGTCTGGAGCGCGACGAGAGCGACGACCGGCAGGGGCGCCCCCGCCCAGACGCCGCTCCCGGGGAGTCCGTTCGTCATGGACCCGAGGATTCGACCTCCGGAACCAAAGGCTTCCTGTCGGAACGGCGGGAAACCGTCGCGATTCGCGCCTGCGAGCGCGTCGGCGAGGGCGAGGGCGGGGTAAAGAGCAGGGGCGAAATCGGCGCGGCGACCGCCGGTTACGGCTCGACGACCAGTTTCCCGAGAATGCTGTCCTCCATCACCGCCCGCTGGGCCTCGTCGGCCTGCTCCAGGTCGTACGTCTCGGCGATTTCGACGCGGAGGTCGCCCGCCTCCATCAGCGCCGCCAGTTTCTCCAGGACGGCGGCGAAGTCGGGCGTGTTGAACATGCTCATCAGGTGGAGGGACATCTCCCTGCTCCGGGCGGCCGCGATGTTGTCGAAGCCTGCCTCCGGGACGGTGTTGCCGATGCCGGCGACCCGGACGCCCTTCGCGCCGACCTCGGCGTCGAAGTCGAGGTAGTCGTCGAGGCGGTGGTCGAGAATCGCGTCCGGGCGGCCGGCCTCGACGACGGCGTCGGCGAGGTCGTCGCGGCGGTAGTCGAACACCGCGTCGGCGCCGAGGTCGGCGAGTCGGTCGTGGTGCTCCTCGCTCGCGGTCGTGAGCACCGTCGCGCCGGAGGCGGCGGCCAGTTGGACCGCGACGTGGCCGACGCCGCCGCTCCCGCCGTGGACGAGGCAGGTTTCTGCCGGTTCCACGCCGGCGTGGTCGACCAGCGCGCGCCAGGCCGTGACGCCGACCAGCGCGACCGCCGCGCCCTCGTCGAAACTCACGTCCTCGGGCAGGCGGGCCGCGCAGTCGGTCGGCGCGGTGACGTACTCGGCGTAGGTGCCCTGGCGGTCGTTGCCGAGGCCAGTGCCGAAGACGCGGTCGCCTTCCGCGAACGCCGAGACGTCCTCGCCGACGGCGTCCACGACGCCCGCGAAGTCCGACCCCGGAATCATCGGGAGTTTTGGGGGTTCGTAGCTCCCCTCGCGGAAGTAGGTGTCCACCGGGTTGACGCCCGCGGCGCGAACCTCGACGCGAATCTCGTCGGGGGCCGGGTCGGGGCGGTCGAACTCGTCGACTTGCAACGTCTCGCGTCCGCCGTGCTCGTGGTATCGAACTGCTCGCATGCGTGGAGGGTCGTCGCTCCGGCGCATAAAGGTACGAGGAGTCGACCCGCCGGACGCCTCGAGTAGGCGGTACGTCGGCCAACGGCGTTCGCCGAACGCGCGTCCTGACGCGGCTTAACCCGGGAAACGCCGCGTTTCTCGGGACGCCGACCGTTAAGCGAATCCGACCTGTCGGATACTTCGTTCATAACAAAACCCGAATACGACGGACGTGGACCGGAATGCAGGGAGAGCGACCGGAGCAGTCGGTGGGGGAACAGGGGCAACGGACGGAACCAGACAGTCGACCGAATCGGGCGGGGCGACGGTTCGCCGGGCGGAGAGCCAGAGACGCCGTCCTCGCGGCGCTGATCGTCGTGAGTTCGATGGTGCTGTCGGGGGTCGGCGCCGGCGTCGTCGCGAACTCGGTCGACGGCCCGGGACCGGCGGGGTCGAACGCGAACCTGGACGCGCTCGCCGCCGACCGGAGCACCCCCGACTCCGGCGGAACGCTGTCGGGCGTCGTCGACCTCGAGAACGCCGACACGAAGGTCGTCGGCGAGAGCGACGGCGACCGCACGGGGTGGTCGCTCGACTACGTCGGCGACGTGAACGGCGACGGGCGCGCCGACGTCCTCGTCGGCGTGCCGCGCAACGACAGCGGGGCCAACAACTCCGGAGCCGCGTTCCTCTTCTACGGCCCCGTCGAGCGCGGCGACGTGCGACTGTCGGACGCCGACGCGATGTTCGTCGGCGCGTCGGCCCGCGACAGGGCCGGCTTCTCGGTCGCTGGCGGCGACCTCGACGGCGATGGCTACGCCGACGTGGTGGTCGGCGCGCCCTTCGACGACAGCGGCGGGGAGAACGCCGGCGCGGCGTACGTCTTCTACGGCGGCGAGTCGCTCCGCGGTACGCACTCCGTCTCGGACGCCGACGCCACGTTCGCGGGCGAGCGCGCCGACGACAAGGCCGGATGGTCGGTCGGCATCGCGCCGAGCGTCACCGGTTCCGGCGACGACGCCCTGCTCGTCGGTGCGCCCTACGAGGACGCGGCGGGTGCCGACGCCGGCGCGACGTACGTCGTCGCCGGCGACGCGCCGTCCGGGCACGTCGGCCTCGCCGACGCGGACGCGAAACTCGTCGGTGAACGTGCCCGCGACCGCGCCGGATGGTCGGTTTCGAACGCGGGCGACGTCGACGGCGGCGGTGCGAACGAGGTCGTCGTCGGCGCGCCGGGCGCGAACGCCGCGGCGGAGGACTCGGGTGCGGCGTACGTCGTCGCCGACCCCCTCGGACCCGGGGCGACCGACCCGGACTCGCCCACCGGCGCGAACCTCACCGACGTCGCCGCGCGACTCGCGGGGGTCGCGGCGGGCGACCAGGCGGGCTTCTCGGTTTCTGACGCCGGCGACGTGAACGACGACGGCCGCGCCGACGTGGTGGTCGGCGCACCCTACAGCGACGCCGGCGGCAACGACTCCGGCGCGGCCTACGTCGTCTACGGCGACCGGTCGCTCGACGACGCCAGCCTGGCCGACGCCGACCTCACGATGGTCGGCGAGGCCGAGAACGACCGGGCCGGCTGGTCGGTGTCCTCGGCCGGGTCGGGCGACGTGACCTGCGACGGAGTGGCCGACGTGCTGGTCGGCGCGCCGTTCCACGACGTCGGCGAGGCGGCGAACGCGGGCGCGGCCTACCTCGTCTACGGCGGAACCGACCGGCACGTCCTCGACCTCTCGAACGCCGACGCCACGCTGGTCGGCGAGTCGAAGAACGACCGGGCGGGCTACGCCGTCTCGGACGTCGGCGACATCAGCGGCGACGGTAACGAGGACCTGCTGGTCGGCGCGCCCTTCGACGACAGCGGCGGGGAGGACGCCGGCGCGGTCTACGCCGTCTACGGCGAGTGCCCTACGCAGGACCACCGCGAGGAGACGGAGACGGACGACCACGAGACGCCGACCGACGAAACCGCGACGGAAACCGAGGACGAACATCCGGCCGAAGAGACGACCGAGAAGACGACGAAGACGACCCACGAAACCCCCGAGACGACCGAAACCACGGAAACGACGAAGAAGACCGAAACCACGATAGAGACGACGACCGCCAAGCACACGACGGAAACCACCGAGACGACGGAGACGACCGAAACGACTACCGAGACGACGAAGACGACGGACATCACCACGGAAACCACCACCGAAACGACGGAAACGACGAAAATTACGGAGACGACCAGCACGACGACCGAAACCACAAAAACGACCACAGAAACCACAGGGACGACGCAAACGACCACCGAAACGACCAGCACGACGGAGACAACAACTGAGACGACCAAAACGACGACTGAAACGACCACTCAGACGACGACCGAAACGACGGACACTACGACGAAGACGACGGAAACCACCAGCACCACCGAAACGACGACCGAAACGACGGACACCACCACGGAAACAACGGAGACGACCACAGACACGACCACCACGACCACCGAAGACGACAAACGGGCCGCGATAAGCTTCGTCGCGTTCTGCGTCGACGACGGGGGGAAACGCACCGGCAACGACCCCTGTCCGTCCGGCGAGCGCCTGCTCGTCAAGTTCGAGTGGAACGGCAACGCCTTCGTCCCCGAGGGCGGCGACTCGAAGGGTGTGAGCGTGACGCCGACGCAGTTCAAGGACGGCGACCCGAGCGAACCGGTCGCGGCGACCTGGACCTCCCAGCAGGAAATCTCGACCGTGGTCGTGAAGTCCGGCGGAGAAACCTGCAACTACCCCGGCGGAACCGGCGGCACGGTCGAATCCTGCGACACGTCGTCGGGGCAGGCGAACTCGCGCGGAGTGGACCCCGGACTCGTGCTCGGCGGATGGTCGGGACTCGTCGTCGGCGGGTTCGCGTCAGGGACGGTCCTCGCCCGGCGACGTCGGAACTTCGACTGAAACCGAGCGGTCCTCGGTTTCAGAAGTAGCTCTCTAACTTCCGGGCGCTGAGTTCCAGGTAGTCGAAGTCGAAGGTGTAGACCTCCGCCGAGACGGTGCCCGCCCAATCCTCGCGGAGCGGCGCTAGCGCGGTTTCGAAGTCCAGGGTTCCCGACCCAGTCGGGACGTGTTCGTCGGCCGCGCTCCGGGCGTCGTTGACGTGGACGTGGCTCACGCGGTCGGCGTGAGTGTCGAGGAAGTCGGCGATGTCCTCGGCGTCCATCCCGTCGACGCGGGCGTGGCCCGTGTCGAAGGTCATCGCGGCGTCGGTTTCCGCGAACACGCGGTCGAAGTCGTGGACCGTGAACTGGATTCCCGGCAGGTTCTCGACGCAGATTTCGACGTCGCGCTCGGCGGCGTAGTCGTCGAGTTCGCGGACCGATTCCAGGAGCAAGGGCGCTATCTCCTCGTCGTCCCACTCGGGCGGACTCGCGTGGGAACTCGCGTGGAGGACGGCCTTCTCCGCGCCCATCGCGGCCGCGGCGTCGATGCAGGCCCGTTGCTCTTCGAGCGACCCCTCGCGAATCGGGTCGCGAGGCGACCCGATTTCGAGGTCGACGAACGGGAGGTGGACCAGCAGGTCGACGCCGGCGTCCGCGGCGGCGTCGCGGACGTCCTCTGGGTCGAACTTCCGGCGCTCGGTCGCGCCGTCCATGTAGAGTTCGGCGTAGTCGAAGCCGATTCGCGCGCCCTCCTCTATCGCTTCGCGCCACGTCACGTCGCCCGTGTGGGTCTGGGTGACGTAGCCGAACCGGACGTCGG
Source organism: Halorussus vallis (assembly GCF_024138165.1). Classification (NCBI taxonomy): domain Archaea; kingdom Methanobacteriati; phylum Methanobacteriota; class Halobacteria; order Halobacteriales; family Haladaptataceae; genus Halorussus; species Halorussus vallis. Next base: position 1,041,412 of record NZ_CP100000.1, read on the forward strand.
TCGTCCCGCCGTCCGTCATCGCTCTTCGGGCGCGGTCGCGACGTTCTCGCTTTCGGAGTCGCCCTCGCTCGCGTTCTCGGGGACCGCACCGGTCGTCGGTTCGCCGTCGAGGAGTTGCGCGAGCGCGCCGACGCTCGGCGCGACCATCGAGGGTCGGACCTCGCTCTTCTCGACCGCGATGCGGGTCGCGTCGCCGGTGAGCACGCAGACCGACTCGCAACCGACGTTCTCGGCGAGTCGCACGTCCGTCTCCAGGCGGTCGCCGACGACGAACACGTCCGCGGGGTCGTAGCCCTTCGAGTCGAGGACGTGTTCGACCATCTCGGCGTTCGGCTTGCCGAAGACGTGGGCGGGCGACTGGTCGGTCGCGGTTTCGATCATCGCGCCGATGGCCCCGCAGTCGGGGACGAACCCCTCGGCGGTCGGACACACCGCGTCAGGGTGGGCCAGCAGGAAGGTCGCGCCGTTCCGAATCGCCAGCGTCGCCGTCCGGGCCTTCTCGTAGGTGAGTTCCGTATCGAAGCCGACGACGACCGCATCGGGGGCGTCGGCCGCGGCGGGGTCGTCGACCACGTCGATGCCGTGGCCGGCGACCGCCTCGCGCATCGTCTCGGTGCCGAGGACGTACACCTTCCCGGCGTCGGCCTCCCGGAGGTGTTCGATGACGCCGTCGGTCGAGAGCAACACGTCGCCGGGGTCGGTCGGGATGTCGAGATTCGAGAGCTTCGCGGCGTAGTCGTCCTTCCACTTCGAGGAGTTGTTCGTCAGGAAGTAGACGTCGACGCCCGCCTCCCGGAGGCGCGAGAGCACCCCCTTGGCGTCGTCGACCAGGTCGTCGTCGAGGTAGACGGTCCCGTCGAGGTCGAAGAACGCCGCCTCCTTCTCGCCGAGGTCCGACAGCGACGAGAACAGCAGGTCGGCGGTCTGGAGGTCGGCGGTGTCGTCGATCTCGACCCAGCGGTACTCGCCGACGTCGACCGGTTTGAGGTCGTGTTCGTGGTTGCGGACCACCCGGTCGATGGCGGCCTCGGTCCACCCGCCATACTCGCCGTCGCGTTCGATGGTCCGGGTCACGTCCTCGAACAGTTTGGCCGAGAACGACGCCGAGAAGCGGTAGACGTCGTTCGAGATGGCGTGAGCCACGTCCTCGGGGACGTCCTTGGCGATGTGGCTCACTCGGCCGCGGTCGTCGACGGTGACCTTCATCGCCTCCTCGGAGTAGGTTCGGGGGTCGCTGGCGATGGCGCTACCCGCGTCGTCGTCGACGAGGTCGGCGAGGAGGCCGGGGTCGAAGACGGCGTCGCCGTTGCTGAGGACGAACTCCTCGCCGGCGACCGCCTCGCGCGCGAGGTAGAGCGAGTACATGTTGTCCGTGTTGGCGTACACCTCGCTCTCGGTGACCGTCACGTCGAGTTCGGGGCGCTCGGCCGCCACCTCCTCGCACAGCGCCCGGGTATCGTCGGCGAGGTAGCCGGCGACGACGGTCACGTCGGTCACTCCCGCGTCGGCGTACGCGCGGAGTTGTCTGGCGAGTACGGGCGTCTCGCCGACGGTCACGCAACACTTCGGTTCGTAGAGCGTCAGGGGTCGCAGCCGAGAACCGATACCGGCCGCTAATATTACTCCCTTCATATCAATACCGAACCGTAACCCAACGTAGGGATGGATAACTATACTGGCCTCCGGTTTCCGCGACGACAAAACGAATCGGACAGGTCGGTTAAGGAGATTAAGTCGTCCGGAGAACGGAGTTCGGAAAACTAGTCGGCGCGACCGGCCCGCGGTTCGTCGTCGAACCGGGCCACACCGGGGTAGTCGGTGATGAGGCCGTCGATGCCCGCGGCCCGGAGGTGGGTCGCCTGGTACCAGCTCTCGACCGTCCAGACGTTGATAGCTCTGCCCTCCTGTCGGGCGACCTCCACGAGGTCGATTTCCTCGTACGGACCGAGCGATCCGTACTCCTCGTTGAACAGCGGCGTCCCAGCGATCATGTTCCACGGCGTGTGGATCGCCTCGGTGTCGTACCGGCGGGCAACCTCCATCCCGTCGGCGATGGAGTCGGCGAACACCGCCGCCAGCGGCACGGCGGGGTCGACCTCCCTGACCGCCGCGAGCGCGCCCTCGGCGAACGACGAAACCAGCACCTCGTGGTCGGTCGTCGCCAGCGTGGCGCAGACGTCCTCGGCGAAGTCGAGCCACAGTTCCTTCTGGGTTTCGCGGTCGGCCGGCGGGAGGTTCTCGCGCGGTCGGACGTCTCCCGACCCCGGGTTCTTGAACTCGACGTTCAGGCCGACCGACGGCGGAATCGCCTCCAGCACGGCCGAGAGCGTCGGCACGGCTTCGCCGGTGCCGAGGACGGTCAGTTCCGAGAGCGTCTCGGAGTCGGTCTCCCACACCTTCCGGTCGGCGACGCTCGCCGGCGCGTTCGTGACCCGCCCGAGCGTCGTGTCGTGGAAGACCACCACGTCGCCGTCGGCGGTCGGCATCACGTCGACCTCTATCATCTCGGGCGGTCCCGACCCGCCCGCGCCGGCGGCGGCCTGTTCGACGGCCGCCAGCGTGTTCTCGGGGTAGACGCCCGCGAAGCCGCGGTGGGCGATGATCGATGGCTCGGTTCGTCTCGGTGTCTCGTGCCCGGTCGTTCCGCTCGTGTCTGCCATGTGTGCCTGATGATGCGCGCCGGGGCCGACGGCCCCGGCGCGTCTCTGCCACCCTCGTCCCGGCCTTCGAACAAGCCAAACTTCAACGTTTCCATCCCGATATAAATACTCTTTAGAATATGGAGAAGACGATAGAGCGCTCGGTAGACTATTTATTTCCGACCGCTCGCCGTCGGGGCGGCGAAACCGAAGTTGGCCCGTCGTTGAGTGGATCATCCGATCTGATTAGTCGTATCCAACCGGTAGAGCGACGTCGCCCGCTCGGTCCCCTAAGTCTTTATAGACTACTGATAATAATCCCGGAATATGGCGTTTCTTGGCACTGAACGGCGACTCGCGCTGGAAGATTTGACCGGGAGACTGTTTCTCGTCGCCGGTGGGACGGCAATCGCGTTGGAAGTCGGCGATTCCGTCGGAGCGTTTGCGCTCGTTCCCGTCCCAGACGCTCTCGTAGCGCTCCCGCTAATCTGGATGGTCGAGTCGCTCCCCGTGTTGGTAAGTCTCCCACTCGCAGTCGCGTCCGTCCTCGTGTTGTATCCCGTGCTGGTCGACCGAACCTCGACGGTGGCCACGGGCAGTCTGCTTCTCGCCGGAGGACCGTGGGCCGTCTTCGTCGCAGTCATCGCGTGGGGACTCGCGAGCGTCGTGCTCCCGGCAGTACCGTTCTCGCCGGATGCGCTTTTGTCGGCTCACGTCGCCGGACTGGCGCTGTGGCTCGCTTTTTTCCTGGGCATCGGGCTCGTCGGCGTCTCTCTCTTGCGGACCAACCGGTATCGTCTCGCCGGCGGCGGCTTTTTGACGTTCATCTTGGCGTGGAACGGGCCGTTCCTGCTCGCGAAGGCGACCAGCTACCCACCGGACGGGCTGCTCCGGTTCTCCTCGGTCGGGACGGCGCTGGCGATGGTGGTGATCGGCTACTCGCTGTCGCTCGGGCAGGACTTCTCCGAGAGGAGTGCCCGAGACCGCGGTCCTTGACCGCGCCGTTGATGACGCGCTCCGTCGTTCCCAATGTCGCTACTCGTCGGGTTCGTCGTTTTCGCCTGTGAGCCGCCGCCGAATGGTGTCGTAGATGATTCGGGACCGCGATGCGCTTCCCGGCGAACCGTCCGAATTGCGGTCTAACAGCCGCTCGCGGAACGCGCGGCGGTCGTCGCCGTAGGGGTCGCCGTCGGTCAGCACGCCGTCGAGCGCCGCCAGCAGACCGTCGAACTCTCGCACCACCGGACCCGGCGTCACTTCGTCGTAGTCGAAGTAGAACCCCCGGCGGCGCCGGTAGCGCTCCAGGTCGTAGGGGTAGAAGACGACCGGGCGGTCGAGCGACAGGAAGTCGAAGTACGCCGACGAGTAGTCGGTGACCAGTGCGTCGGCGTAGCGCAACAGCGGGTAGACGTCGGTCGCGGCCGGCAGTTGGACGATTCGGTCGAGGTTCGGCGGGAGCGACACCTCCTCCTTCGGGTGGGTCTTGACGACGAGGTAGGCGTCGCGCTCGGCGAGGAACTCGTCGAGCGCACGCAGGTCGAGGTGGTCGGTCGGCGAGTCGGCGGCGTCGCTCCGGTACGTCGGCAGGTAACAGACCACCGGGTGGTCGGACGCGAGCGCCCGAACGCGGGCCAGCGCCCCCGCGTCGGTGCCAAGTTCCTCGCCCGGAATCGACCCGAACAGCGCGTCGTTTCGGGGGTAGCCCGTGATACCCATCCGGTCGCGAGAGATACGCAGGCCCGACTCGAAGACGTCGACCAGTTCCGCGCTCGGCACCGCGAGCAGGTCGATTTCCTCGGCCATGGCGGCGTGAATCGCCCGCACCTCGGGCGGTTCGTCGGGGAACTCGGCGTCCCACGAGATCGTCTTCAGTGGGACGCCGTGCCACAACAGCACCGTCAGTGCGCCCGCACAGGCGGGCATCGCGAGGTCCCGGTGGCCCTGCGTGAGGAAGGCGACGCCCGCCCGGAGGTTCAGAGCGAGTCCGCGGAGCGAGTAGCGGCGGTACGCCTCGTAGCCGTTCGCCTGCAACTCCGCGACCACGTCCGGGTCCTTCGCCAGCCAGACCGGACGAATCTCGGGGTGTTCGGCGGCGACGTGGAGGTAGAGGTACTTGGTGTTGTCCGCGAACGCCTCGCCGCCGCGCGCGCCGAACACCCACAGCGACTCCTCGCGCTCCCGGAAACCGTCGAGGAGCGCCACCGCGAGATAGCCCGCGTACTGGACGGAGTAGCGGAGTCGGCCGACGGCGTCGTCGAGTCGCTCCTTCGCGCGATTCGACCACCGCCTGACGCGGTCGGTCGCTCCCGTCACGCGAAACCACCTCCGTTTGTCCCAGCCACTCTCCCCGAACGCGACCGCGGTCGCAGAACCATCGCTTGCACCCACGACGCCCCGCGACAAAAATCCCGGTCGGAATCGGGCGAATAGAGACGTGCTAACTCGCCCCGTGAAAGCCGCTCGCGCCCGTCGTCGCCAGTAGGAGGCCTTTTACCTGCGCGTCGGCCAGACGAACCTAATGAGTTACAAAATCGGTCTCGTCGGCAAGCCCTCGGTGGGGAAGTCGACGTTCTTCAACGCCGCGACGATGAACGACGTGCCGGAGGGCGCGTACCCGTTCACGACCATCGACCCGTCGGTGGGCGAAGCCTACGTCCGGGTCGAGTGCGCCGCCCCCGAGTTCGACGAGGAGTGCACGCCGAACGTCGGCTTCTGCGAGGACGGCACCCGGTTCGTCCCGACGAAACTGGTCGACGTGGCGGGCCTGGTCCCCGGCGCCCACGAAGGTCGAGGGCTGGGCAACCAGTTCCTCACCGACCTCAACGAGGCCGACGTGCTGGTCCACGTCGTCGACTTCTCGGGCAAGACCGACATCGAGGGCGAACCGGTCGAGGACCACGACCCCCGCGAGGACATCGACTTCCTGGAGGAGGAACTCGACATGTGGTACCTCGAAATCCTCGGGAAGGGCATCTCGCGATACGAGAGCGGCTACGACGGCGAGGACGACGAGATCGAGGTCGAACTCGCCGAACAGATGAGCGCCTTCCGCATCAACAAGGACGAGATAAAGCGCGAGATACTCTCGCTCGACCTCGAACTCGACCCCGAGACGTGGGACGACGCCGACCGCGAGGCGCTGGCCCGCGAGATTCGCAAGGAAACCAAGCCGATGGTCGTCGCCGCGAACAAGATGGACACGCCCGAAGCCCAGGCCAACTTCGAGGAGATAACGAACGACCCCGACTACGACCACCTCACCTTCGTCCCCGCGAGCGCCCACGCCGAGAAGGCCCTGAAGAAGGCCGCCGAGCAGGGCGCGGTCGAGTACCGCCCCGGCGACTTGGCGTTCGACATCGTTGGCGACGTGTCGGGCGACCAACGCGCCGGCCTCGAAGCCATCGAGTCGTTCGTCGCCGAGTACGACGGGACCGGCGTCCAGCGGGCCTTGGAAACCGCGCTGTTCGAGGAACTGGGCGTCGTGCCCGTCTTCCCCGGCGGCGCGAACGGCCTCGGCAACGAGCGCGGGGAGGTCCTGCCGGACTGCTTCCTCCTGCCGGAGGGCGCGACCGCCGAGGACTTCGCGTACCACATCCACTCGGACCTCGGCGAGGGGTTCCTCCACGGCGTCGACTGCCGGAGCAAGCGCCAGGTCGGCGCCGACACCGTGCTGGACGACCGGGCCGTCATCGACATCGTCTCGACGAACTGACCCGCGACGGACCGCCCGGGCGGTCCGTCGCGGGTCGGCCGGAGAGCCGAACCGTCGCGCTCAGCCACGTCGAACCACGCGACCACCACGTTTTTTACGCCGTGACGGAACCGAAATCGTATGAGCCCGACGCGCCGGTGCCCCGACTGCGACGTCGCCCTCGAAGGCGTCCAGTACGACGCGAACCACCGCGGCAACAAGATTCGAATCTACGACGACGACGGCGGCATCCTGAGCAAACTCGGCCTCACGAGCAACACTTACGCGTACGGGTACGTCTGTCCCGAGTGCGGACTCGTCCGGTTCTACGCCGAGTGAGCGCCGACGTGTTAGGTGTCAGTTCGTTACCTACAACCGACATGTTTTTCGCGCCGGGCGAGAGACGAACGGACATGGCAACGGAGGGTCACTGTCCGGACTGCGACGTGACGCTGGAGGAGGCCGACCTCTTCACCGGAAAGGGAGAGTTTCGGGTCAGGACCGAGGCCGAGGGCGACGACGTGCTCGCGGCGGTCGGCGTCACGACGGCGCGGGACGTGACCCCGAAGCGATGCCCCGAGTGCGGACTGGTGCGACTGTACGCCGAGGAGTAAGGACGGGCGCCGGGGTGGTCGCACAGATTGAGGTTCGAGGGACCTGGTTCGGCACTGCACCGGGATGGGGCGTGTCGCCTCAGCGACGCGGTCGGGCATCGGCGGTACGCCGTGATTCTCGACGCGAATTCTGTCTGTCGCCGACGACTGCCAGAAGCGGCTTATTCGGAGTCCAGTTCCGCGCTCCGGCGCGACGGGTCGAGGAGTCCGCGGTCGGCCCGCGAATCGAGCGGAACGCTGGCGGCGCGCGGGGAGAGCGAGACGGTGCGAGTCGTCGACTCCAGTTCGACGAGGCCGGCGTCGAGCAGTTTCGGGAGGTGGACGTGGTGGAGGCCGACGAGAGACGCCGGGTTGCCGGCCGGAAGCGCCGGGTTGCCGACGGGGGCGTCGGCTTCGAACAGGTCGATTTCGGCGGCCAGGTCGGCGACCGGGACCCGGCCCGGGTGGCGGAGCAGGTACCGGAGGACGATTCTGCGGTGGGGGTGCGAGAGCGTGCTGTACAGGACGTCGAGGTAGCGTTCGTGTTCGGTGTTGTCGGAACTCATCGTGGCATACGCGAGAGTGGAGACACCGTGATGAGAAGGCCGTGTCTTTGAGCAATCAAGCCGTTCAAATAGACTCGCTTATTTATTTTGGTCCTCACCGCTCGTCGGGGTCGGGATGGAACAGGACGTGATGGAGGATGGTGTCGGCCGCCCGCCGAATCCGCTCGGAGACCGCCTGCTCGGACACGTCGAACTCCGCGGCGAGTTCGCCGAGGCTTATCTCGCGGGGAATCTTGAAGTAGCCGCCGCGGACCGCCGCGACCAGCGTCTCGTACTGGACGTCGGTCAAGCCGTGGGCGTCGTACTCCCGGGACTGGTCCGAGAGCGTGTAGACCCGGTTGAGGCGGTAGCTGATGCCGTGGTCGGTACAGTAGCTGTGGAACGCTGCGAGGCCGGAGTGGTCTTCGAACCGGATACGGAACGTCCACTCGTCGTCGCCGTACGCTTCGAGGATGGTGGCGTTGGTCTTCGTGATGCCGTATATCAGTTGTTCGGCGGGTTCCTCCCATTCTATCTTGTAGAGCGCGCTCTCCGGAAGTCGGTCGAGCACGGCGAACGATTTGATGTGCGGGTCGGACTCCAGGGTCGACTCGAACTCCGAGAGGTCGCCGCCGTGGCCCCAGACGTAGGGCATGATGCGCTTTTCGGCCGGGACGACACGTTCGAGTTCGACCGAGAGGTTCGGGTGGGACGCGATGAGTTGGCCGAGCAGGAACTCGTCGGCGTTGATGGTGAACTCCGCGACGACGCTCATAGTGATACGACTCGCTCGGGATGCAAAACCGCACCGCAACCTGCGTTCCGTCCGTCGATTCCCCGTCCGAAAGCGAGTCATGGGGCCTTCGAAGCCTGGTACCGACGGCGCTCGTCCCATACAAATTTAGCGTGGGATGCGAATTAGTACCATGGAAAGTGCGCGCGACGAGGTCGAGTTTCTCGTCCGCTCGGAGCACCGCGTCGAGGCGCTCGAGGCGCTGGCCGAGCGTCCGCGCGGTCGGTCGGAACTCCGACCGACCGGCGCCTCGTCGTCGACCGTCGGACGCACGCTACGCGAGTTCGAAACGAGGGGCTGGATCGTCCGGGACGGACACGAGTATCGACTGACTGCGGAGGGGGAGTTCGTCGCCGATGAGGTGACGAGCCTGCTCGACCGGATGGAAACCAGACAGAAGCTCAGGGAAGTCGCTCGGTGGCTGCCGACCGAGAAACTCGGTATCAGCATCGAGGCGTTCGCCGAGGCGGTCGTCACGGTCGTCGACGACGAGGAACCGTACCGGCCGGTTCGGCGCTACGACGAACTGATAGAGAACGCCGAGACGATGCGGGCGTTCGGGACGCCGACGCTCAAGTCGGCCAACGCCGGCACGCTCTTCCGGAACGTCCGGGCCGGCACGGACACCGAGATCATCTACCCGTCGCCGATCGTCGAGGCGGTGCTGGACTGGTCGCCCGAGGCGGCCGAGCGGGGACTCGCGAGCGGCAACCTCACCATCCTGCTCCACGACACCCTGCCGTGCGGGCTGACCATCTTCGACGACCGGGTCGCGCTCACCGGCTACGACCCCGACACCGGCATGCTACGGGCCATCGTCGACACCGACGCCGCAGAGGCCAGGGAGTGGGCGACTGCACTCTACGACGCCTACCGGGAGGAAGCCGAACCCCTCGACCTGGACGCGCCCGAAGCGTAACCGGACGGCGCGGCGACAGGAACGACACGGCGACAGGAACGACACCGCGGCGCGGCCGGTCGACGGGTCCACCGGTTGCATCCGTTTCACCACCCGGGTCGAACCCACGTAGTGACCGAATGTCACCGGATAGCTAGGTATCGGTCTGCCGCGTACTCGTTCGGGGAGCAGACCTACGATGACGACAGAGACTCGAACGGCGGAAGACCCGATGGACGAATCGAAACTGGACGAACTGATGGAGACGGCGCTGGTCGACTTCGGCGCGACGTTCCACGCCGCGCTGGTGGTCGTCGGCGACGAACTCGGCCTCTACGCGGCGCTGGCCGACGAGGGACCGCTCACGTCGAGCGAACTCGCCGAGGAAACCGACACCGCCGAGCGCTACGTCCGAGAGTGGCTACGCTCGCAGGCCGCCGGCGGATACGTGAGCTACGACCCTGACGAGGACCGCTATCACCTCTCGCCGGAACAGGCGTTCATCCTGGCCGACGAGGACAGTTCGGTATTCATCCCCGGGGCGTTCCAGACGAGCGCGGCGGCGATACAGAGCGAACCCAGACTCCTCGAGGCGTTCCGCACGGGCGAGGGCGTCGGCTGGCACGAACACGACGACGGCGTGTTCCACGGCGTCGAGCGCTTCTTCCGGCCGGGGTACGCGGCCGAACTCGTGGACAACTGGATTCCCGCGCTCGACGGCGTGGCGGAGACCCTGGAGGAGGGCGGGCGCGCGGTCGACGTCGGCTGTGGCCACGGCGCGCCGACCATCATCATGGCCGAGGCGTACCCGAACTCGACGTTCGTCGGCGTCGACTACCACGAGGCGTCGATAGACGTGGCGCGCGAGCGCGCGGAAGCCGCCGGCGTCGCCGACCGCGTCAGCTTCGAGGTGGCGACCGCCAAGGAGTACGACGGGACCGACTACGACTTCGCGACCGCGTTCGACTGCCTCCACGACATGGGCGACCCCGTCGGCGCGGCGGCCCACGTCGCCGAGACGCTCGCCGACGACGGCACCTGGATGGTCGTCGAACCCTACGCCGAGGACCGGGTCGAGGACAACCTCAACCCGCGGGGCCGGGCGTACTACTCGGCCTCGACGATGCTCTGCACGCCGAACTCGCTGAGCCAGGAGGTCGGCTACGGACTCGGGGCGCAGGCAGGTGAGGCGAAGATCCGCGAAGTCGTCACGGAGGGCGGGTTCTCGCGGTTCCGCCGGGCGACCGAGACACCGTTCGACATGGTGTTCGAGGCGAAGCCGTGACCGGGAGACGGCGTCCTCGGAACGACGGCGCGTCGACGGAACCGAAGCCGTGACCCTGGCGACCGTTCCCGGGTACGACCCCGAGGGACTCGAACCGAGCGGCGGCCACGCGGTGGTGGTCGGCGCGAGCGTCGCCGGACTCCTCGCGGCGCGCGTACTGGCCGACGGCTTCGAGGAGGTCACCGTACTCGACCGTGATTCGCTCGACGACGAGCCGACGCCTCGTCCTGGCGTGCCCCAGGCCCGCCAACCCCACGTGCTGTGGGAGGCCGGACGAGCGACGCTGGAGGACCTCTTCCCCGGCTACAGCGAGGAGTTGGTCGCGGCCGGCGGGGTCGAAATCGACGTCCGGCGCGACCTCGTCCAGTACAGCCAGGGGGACTTCCTCGCCAGATGCACGGAGCGCTTCCCGCAGTACCTGGCCACTCGGCCGCTGTACGAACAGCTAATCCGACGTCGCGTCGCGGCGCTCGAAGCGGTCCGCCTGCGACCGGAGTGCCGGTTCACGGACTACGTCACCGACGATGCGGGGGCCACCGTGGAGGGCGTCGCGGTGCGCGACCGGGCGGCCGGGCGGGACGAACTCGCGGCCGACCTCGTCGTCGACGCGACCGGCCGAACGAGTCGCACGCCGGCCTGGCTGGCCGACCGCGGCTACGAACCCCCGCCGGTCGACGAGGTCCGCATCGACGTCGGCTATGCTTCGACTTTCGTGGAACGGCCGGCGGGCGACCGCCGGACGGTCGTCGCGCCGGCCGAGGCCCCCCGGACGCGGGGCGGCCTCGTCACGCCCGTCGAAGGCGGGCGCTGGCTGGTGAACGTCCACGGCGTCCACGGCGACCACCCGCCGACGGACCCCGAGGCGTTCGCCGACTTCGCCGCCAGTCTGGCGGTCCCGCAGCCGAAGCGAGTGCTCGACGACCACCCGCGAGTCGGGGACGTCGAGAGCTACCCGTTCCCGAGCAACCGCCGCAACCGCTACGAGGACCTCCGCCGATTTCCGGCGGGGCTGGTCGTCGTGGGCGACGCGATAGCGAGCTTCAACCCCATCTACGGCCAGGGGATGTCCGTCGCCGCGCTCGAAGCCTTGTTGCTTCACCGCGCGCTCGCGACCGGCGGCCGCGAAGAGCTTCCGCTGCGCTTCTTCGACGGCGCCGCCGACGTCGTGGACGTGGCGTGGACGATGGCCGTCGGCGCGGACTTCGGGTTCCCGGAGACGCAGGGGCCGAAGCCGAGGGGGACGGCGTTCTCCAGTTGGTATCTGGGTCGACTGCTACGTGGCGCCCACGCGGACGGCGCGCTGACCGACGCGTTCGTGAGGGTCCTCGCGATGCAGGAGCCGCCGTCCTCGCTGCTGCGGCCGAACGTCGCGTGGCGCGTGCTGAAGCCGGTCTGAGCGCGCGTTCGGTCGGGTCCAGAACCCCGCTGTCGCGGCGCGATAGCGGGCGGACTGGGGTCGAGGCGGACCGCGGCGTGGACGCGACGGAGACGGTTCGTGCGTCACCCTCACGCACCCGAACCGTCGGGATTTAAGCGACCGGAACACGCGATTTCGAGTGCATGAAACTGCACGAGTATCAGGCGAAGAGCGTCTTCGCCGATGCAGGGATTCCGACGCCGGAGGCGACGCTGGCGTCGTCCGTAGACGAGGTCGTGGAGGCGGCCGAGGAGATCGGTTATCCGGTCGCCGTCAAGGCGCAGGTTCACGTCGGCGGCCGGGGCAAGGCCGGCGGCATCAAGCTCGCGGAGGACCGCGAGGAGGCCGAGGAGGCGGCCGACTCCATCCTCGGCATGGACCTCAAGGGCTACACCGTCGACCGCGTGCTCGTCGAGGAAGCGGTGAACTTCAAGAACGAACTCTACGTGGGCGTCACGATGGACCGCGGCGAGGGCGAACCCGTCGCCATGGTCTCCTCGAAGGGCGGCGTCAACATCGAGGAGGTCGCCGAGGAGGACCCCGAGGCCATCGCGCGCGAACACGTCGACCCCGCGTTCGGGATGCACCACTACCAGGCCCGCAAGGTCGTCTACGACGCGGGCGTTCCCCGCGAGGTCGCTTCGGACGTCGCATCCGTCCTGACCACGCTCTACCAGCTCTGGGACGACCGCGACGCCAGCGACATCGAGGTCAATCCGCTGATGATCACCGAGGACGACGAGGTCATCGCCGCGGACGCGGTCATGAACATCGACGACGACGCGCTGTTCCGCCAACCCGAACTCGCCGAGATGGAGGAAGAGGCCGCCGAGGACGACCTCGAGGCCAAGGCCAACGACTACGGCTTCGACTACGTCCGACTCTCGGGTAACGTCGGCATCATCGGCAACGGCGCGGGCCTCGTGATGACGACGCTGGACCTCGTCGACTACTACGGCGGCGAACCCGCCAACTTCCTCGACATCGGCGGCGGCGCGAAGGCCGAACGGGTGGCCAACGCGCTCGACATGGTGTTCTCCGACGAGAACGTCGACTCGGTCGTGTTCAACATCTTCGGCGGCATCACCCGCGGCGACGAGGTCGCCAAGGGCATCAACGACGCCCTCGGGCAGTTCGACGAGATTCCCAAGCCCGTGGTCGTCCGCCTCGCCGGCACCAACGCCGAGGAGGGCCGCGAGATTCTGAACGACGAACTCGTGCAGGTCGAGGAGACGCTCGAAGACGCGGTACAGCGTGCGGTCGAAAACGCGGAGGAGGAAGCACAATGAGCGTACTAGTCGACGAAGACACTCGCGTCATCGTACAGGGCATCACCGGCGGTGAGGGTAAGTTCCACACCGAGCAGATGATGGACTACGGCACCAACGTCGTCGCCGGCGCGGTGCCGGGCAAGGGCGGCCAGGAGGTCGCCGGCGTCCCCGTCTACGACACGGTCGAAGAGGCCGCCCGCGAGGAGGACGCCGACGCCTCGGTCGTGTTCGTCCCGCCGGCGTTCGCGGCGGACGCCGTCTTCGAGGCGCTGGACTCGCCGCTCGACCTCGTCGTCGCCATCACCGAGGGCATCCCGACCCAGGACATGGCGAAGGTCAACAAGCGCCTCTCGGAGGTCGACACCCGCCTCATCGGCCCGAACTGTCCGGGCATCATCACCCCCGGCGAGTCGAAACTCGGTATCCTGCCGGGCAACATCTTCGAGTCGGGCAACGTGGGCCTGGTTTCGCGGTCGGGCACCCTCACCTACCAGGTCGTCGACAATCTCACCTCCCGGGGCATCGGTCAGACCACCGCCATCGGTATCGGCGGTGACCCCATCATCGGCACCGACTTCATCGACGCGCTCGAACTGTTCGAGCAGGACCAAGACACCGAAGCGGTCGTCATGTGCGGCGAAATCGGCGGCGAGGACGAGGAGGAGGCCGCCCGCTACATCGCCGAGAACATGGACACGCCGGTCGCCGGCTTCATCGCGGGACGGACCGCCCCGCCGGGCAAGCGCATGGGCCACGCCGGCGCCATCGTCTCCGGCAGCGGCACCGGCACCGCCGAGAGCAAGATTCAGGCGCTCAACGACGCGGGCGTCCCGGTGGGCGACACGCCGAACGAGGTCGCCGACCACATCGAGGACTTCCTGTAGCGCCGTTCGGTCGGTTCTTTTTTCGATTCGGGGCTGTCACGGCGGCGTTTTGACCGGTCGTCGGACTGCTCGTCGTCGGTCCTCCGCACCGCAGAAATAGTGTGCCCGCGCCGTCACATCAGCCAGTCGACGATCCACGCCACCACCGCCGTCCCGATGAGGAACATCCCGACCGCCGACGTGAACGGTTCGGGGAAGAAGAACAGGACGACGCCGGCGATCAGGAGCAGTCCGATCGCGCCCTCGTCCCACCAACTCCCATCGTCTTCGTCGTCTTCGGCGTACGCGGTCTCCTCGTCGTACGTATCGTACTCGTCGTCGTAGGTGCCGTACTCGTCATCGTCGTACGTATCGTACTCGTCGTCGCTGTACGCTTCGTCGTAGGTATCGTCGGCGTAGGAGTCGTCTCTGGACACGTAGGGTCACACGGCTGCGAGCGGGTTATTCCTTGTGGCGGGGCGAGCGGCCGAGTCAGTCGCCGAGGCGGGTCAGACACTCCCCGCAGAAAGTCGCCCAATCTTCGTTCGATTCGCCGCAGGTCGAACACCGGACGAACTCCCCGGAGCGGCGCGACCGGCCGCTCCGGATGGGGCCGACCGAGAGCATTCCGGCGGCCGCGTCGGTGACGCCGCGGGAGCGAGACTCCGACCGACCGGAGTCGCGGGAGGCGGTTTCGACCGAGCGGGTCGCGGAAACCGTTCGGGTGACTTCTGTCGGTATCGCGTTCCGTACTTCCGGCGGTAAGTCCTCCCGCGCCGCGAGTCGGGCGAGCATCGCGTCGTCCCGCAGCACGTTCAGACCCCGCATGAGTCCGACGAACAGCAGCGTCGGTGCCACCGTCAACACGGCGGCGAGCGCCAGGCGGAGGGCGAGGTCCATGTGCGAGGCAGTAGAGTCGACATAAATTAACGTACCGAATTGAAGCCTCTTCGGTAGTGCCTCTCTATTCTCGCCGGCTGAGAGGTCCGAGCTCGCGATGTACGGTCGCCGCAATTTGTTCGCCGGTCGCTCGACGCCTCACCGCTCGTCGAGCACGCGTTCGACGTGTTGGCGGGCGTCGTCGGAGAGGTCGGCGAGCGCCACGCGCTTGTCGCGTTCGTCGTACTCGACCAATCCGGACGCGGCCAGCACCGGGAGGTGGTGGCGAGCGAACGAGAGTCGGAGCGTCTCGGCCTGCGCGTCGGCGTCGGCGGCGGCGAGGTCGTCGGCCAGTTCGGAGAGCGTCGCCGAGTCGCGCGACCGCAGGTACGCCAGCGCGGCGCGGCGGCGGTCGTCGGTCAGCGCCCAGTGGAGCGCGTCCGAGACGGCGGTCGGGCCGTCGGCGTTTGCAGTTCGCGGCGGGTCGTCCATGGGTATCGTCGCAGACGACGCGCCTGCACATCAAACTGTTCGCCGTACTGATACGTTCCCGCCCGGACCCGAACCGGTGTGAACGTATGCCAACCCATCCGACGGTTAGCCGGCGACCGTCCAGTTTCCCCGGAGAGAGCGACGGCAGGAACGAGGTGGCAGGAACGGAAATGGAAGAAGCGGGACGACAGAAGTGAGGCGGCAGACGACGGAGGTGGGGCGCGTGCCGCCGGAGAGACTCCGACCAGCGACGGGGCGTAACGGAGACGGGCGGCGGCGAAAGGAAAGGGCAGACGGCGGTCGCACCGAGGCGAGTCGTCGAGCGTCCGGCCGAACGGTATCAGCGCGCTTCGTCGAGGTCGACGAACGCGTCGTCGTCGGCGGTGAGCCAGGTGGACATTCGCTCGACGGTGGGGAGGCCTTCGGGGTAGACGGTTCGCCTGTCGGGGCGATCCTCGTAGTTGACGACGACCGACCGGAGTTCGGCGAGCGGATGGTCGGCGTTCAGTTCCGTATCGAAAGGTGCGGGGTGGTCGGGGTCGGTCCTGCCGTCGGCGGTGTCGGGGTTACTGCTCATGGTGTTCCGACCGCGTTCGACGCTGGAACGCCGACGGATTAAGTATTTTCTATGACGGATATATAGTCGTTCGGTGCGAAGGGGAGCGGTTCCCCGGACGACTTTCGTCCGGTTCGACGACGCGCCGACTTGACTGCGATTTGATTCCGTCGCGGGTAACTGTCTTCACACAATACTGTTCGCGCCGAAGTCCGGTTTTCGCCGAACCGCCGGTACGACGCTGTGGAGCATATTTTTCGACGCTGATTTCTCGGCCACCAACCCAATACGGTAACGGCTATCACAATTTTTATATTCCCCTCCGATAGAAACCGGTACGACACGCGCAACGCGGGCGTCTGACGGACCGCCCGCGCGACGAACGCAGTGCGCCGAGTCCCGCGAGAGCGAGCGGGACCCGACGACACCGTCGAGGAGGAACGAGACGTGATGCAACCGAAACCGACGACGCGCGGCCGCCCGCCGGCGAGCGTCGGCCGCGCCCGACGCGGAGGCGCCTGCCGATGACGGACTCCAGCGGTCCGTTCGGCCAGGCCGAGTACCTCTGTTACCGACTCCTCGTCCGCCTCGACGACTCCCGAAGCACCGCCACCTCGCGGTCGAAGTTCAACAAACTCAGCTGTATCGCCGACCGGTACCTCCAGTCGGAACTCGGCCACGACATCGAGTTCCCGCGCTACTGGTACGTCTACGGCGAAGTGGTCGACGAACCGTCGCTCGACCGTTCGTTCTACAACGCGCCCGCCGCGAAGTTCTGGTCGGGCCAGCAGTACTTCCCGGCCGACGACGTCAGCGACTGGGATTTCGCGGTCGAAGACCGCGAGAAGCGGTACATCGACGAGGCCGTCCGCTGGACGGTCGGGAAGTTCGAGCGCCAGAACACCGACCAGATAAAGCGCTACCAGTACCGCGAGTTCGTCCCGAACCGGTTCATCCGGGCGTACAGCGAACTCCGGTCGCAACTCAAGCGGGTGGACCTGGACGAACAGCGCACGCTCGGCGACTTCCAGGCCGCCGACCGGTCGCGCCGGGAGTCGGTGGTCGCGGCGCTCGACGAGATGGCGACCACCTACCCCCGGGAGGACTACCCCGAGGCCTTCGAACTCTTCCGGTCGTGGAACGACACCGTCAGACTCCTGCTCGACGACGACCCCAACTACGCCGTCGTCGAGGCGTTCCTCGACTCGTTCATCACCACGCTCAGCAAGGTCGAGTTGCGGTTCCACCACCGCCGGAACATCCCCGACGCCCGCATCAAGGCCTGGGAGGACGAACGACTCGAAGTGAAGGAGGCGTTCCGGTCGAACCTGGCCGAGAAGCGCCGGGAGTTGCTCGCCGCCAGGCGCGACTCGGCGGTACGGGCGCTCTCGGACTACGGTCCGGAGGTCTGAGGCGACGACTCGCCGACCGCGCTTCGCGGCCGCGCGCCGAATCCCGGATACTCTCCGCCGGAAAAATCTTGTCGGTTCGGAGACTGTGACGGTTCAATGAGGGTGACTCAGACCGGGTCGGGATGGTCGCTCGACCGAATCGTCGAGGCGGTGCTCGCCGAACTCCGGGCCGCGCTCGTCGAGACGCTCCCCCAGTTGCTGACCGCGCTAATCTTCTTCGTCGTGGCGTACGTCGCCATCAGGGCGATTCTACGACTCGTCAGACCGGTGTTCGAGGCGGTGTACGACGACCTCGTGGCCGACCTCTTCACCACCGTGGTCGCCGTCTTCCTCTGGTTCGGCGCGGCGCTCGCGCTGTTGAAGCTCCTCGGCATGGGCGAGATCGCCGCCAGCCTCGGCACCGCGACGGGGTTCGTCGCGCTCGGGGTGAGCTACGCGCTTTCGGACATGATCGCCGACACGGTCGCGGGGGTGTACCTCCTGAAGGACCCTGACTTCAACCCCGGCGACGAGGTGGTCGCCGCCGACGTGACCGGAACCGTCCAGTCCATCGAACTCCGGAAGACGCGACTGACCGCCGACGGCGGCGACGTGGTGGTGCTGGCCAACAGCAAGGTCGAAGCCGAGTGGACCAAGAAGTCGTCGTCCGGGTCCGCCGTCGGGGCGGCGGACCCGGACGACGAGCGGGCGTGATGGGTCAGACGAACGCGACAGACGGACGCGACGGGCGGGCGTGACACGGTCGGGACCGAACCGGCGCGCGTTTTATTCCGTCCCGGCGACTACCGTGGTCCATGTCGAACGCGACCCACCGGTGTACGTGTGGGGCGAAACTGGAGTACAAACAGGACCTCACGAAGGAATCCTCGGGGGTGTATCCGACCTGGAAGTGCCGGGACTGCGGCACGCCGGTTCCCGGACAGGTCGCCGAGAAGCTTCGACACCAGCACCCCTCGTAGTCGGACGAGGGCGGTTCGAGGCGGCGTGACGGGTTCGACGGCGGGCGAGAGGGTCCCGTCGCTTGCGAGGGGACACTCTCGCAGAAAAGCGGTGATTTCGGGTCAGTACCGCGAGGGACGTCGAGAGGCCGACGGTGTCACTGCTCGGGCGAGTACTCGACGGTGACCTTCTGGACGCCGTAGATGTCGTCCCACTCGCTGTCCTCGTCCAGCAGTATCACCGTGAGTTCGACGTTCCCCTTCTCGACGCCGGCCCGTTCGAGGGCTTCGGGCTGGATTTCGACGGTGTACGTGCCGTTCGCGTTCTGCTCGACCGACGACCGCGCGAGGAGGTCGCCGCTGAGGTACGTGAACCGGCCGCCGTCCTCGAACGAGGCGTGGGCGTAGACGACGAAGTACGGTTCGCCGCGCACGGTGCCGTGGTCGGCGGGGTCGACGCGGGACATCGACGTGTTGGCGCCGATCCGCAGGTCGAAGTCCGAGTAACCGCTACCGCTCGCCTGGGTCTTCTGGACGACGGTGACGCCCCGGATGCGGTCGCCGACGCTCGACTCGTTGCGCTTGTCCTGGAGCGGCTTGTTCGGCGACTTCGGCTTCGACCACGAGGCGGTGGTCGTGGTCGCCGTCGTCGCGGTCGTACCGGTTCGCTCGGTCGTACTCGTCTGTTCGCCCGCGGACGTCTCCGCGGTCGTGGTGGACGTCGCCTGCGTGTCCGTGGTGGTGTCCGCGGTCGCGGTGGTCGTCGTTGCCGCGGTGGTGGTGGCCGTGGTTGTATCTGCGGGTTCCATGGTCGTCGATTCCGTCGTCGTGTCGCTTCCGGACGGTCCGAAGCCCGCACAGCCTGCGAGCACGACGGCGAAGACGAGTCCTACTGCGATCAGTGGTCGGCGCTTCATGGCTCGGGGTTCTCGCCTCGCCGAGTTTATTATGCGGGCGGTAACGCAGCGGTTATACGCACCGAAAGTCCGGGAACCGTCGAAACGTCCCGAAAGCGTTCCCGCTCGCCCGCCGGGAGGCCCGAGACGACTCGTGTTCGCTTGCCCCGCCGGGACCCGCGGCTACGGGCGTCGGTCGGCGTAAATCGAATCCTTATGGTCCGTTTAACGTCCGAGAATCAGTCGCCGGCCGACCGCTCGGCGACCTCGTCGCGGACGGCGTCGGTGATGACGTCCATGCCGACCGCCGCCTGGTCCTCGGTCAGCACCAGCGGGGGCAGGAGTCGGAGCACGTTGCCGTACTGGCCGGCCTTCCAAACCAGCACGCCGTTCTCGAAGCACCGTCGTCTGACATCGTCACGTTCCGATTCGCTCTCGCGGAGAGTGTCGACGAGTAGCGCCTCCGACCGGGACGCGGCCGGTATCCGTTTCGAGACGGACGGAGACACCGGGGGCGGACGAACGGTCGGGGACGAACCTCCCAGTCGGCGCTAGTGTTACTCGTGTACTCTCACAACGACTAAGTAGCGAGGGTGGAATCGGCCGAGTATGGGGGAAACCATGAACGTTTCGGCAGAACACGACAGCGCGGTCCACCACCTGACGAGGGCGTTGGAAACCGACGACGAGGGCGAAAAGCAGTTCCACGTCCGGCAGGCGTTGCAGTTACTCGGCGTGGCCGCCGTCGAGTCCTGAACGGCGCGTCAGACGAGCGGACTCGCGTTGGTCGGGGAGCGCAGTCCGTTCTTCGCACGGGAGCGGCGAACGCGAGCGACCGCCGAACGCGGGCGACCACTGAACGAGAACCTGGCCGGAGGCCACGCTACCGACACGGATTGGGTTGGTCGATGTAGATCCGCGCCGGTCCATCCACGGCGAGAAACGTGACTTCGCCAGCGTAGTACGCCGACGCCTCGCCACGGGTTTTCGGAACGGTGAACTTCACGGCGTTGGGTCGCGGTCCGCCGGACTCGCGTTGGATTCCGGCCGTGGTTCCGAACACGACCGTAACCGGATGACGAGTCTGGGATTCGATAGAGAGTACGTTGTCGAACGGACAAAATCCTTCCGCGCCGCCTGCCGGCACCGTCTCCACGTCGGTCGGGATGTCGGGGGAACACGCGGTCTGCTGGAGGAGCGTCGCGTGACCGGCGCCGGAGAGTCGGAGCGAGTCCACCTCGCCGGCGAACATCATCGAGTCACCGCCCCGGTTTCTTACGGTCCCTGATGCCTCTTGGACGCGCCGACCGCTGGGGAGTTCGATGCCCTCGTTCGTCGTGAACTGGTACTCGAACGTGGATTTCGGTTCGGCCCCGAACGACGCGTCGTTCGTGTACGGACAGAACTTCTCGCCGTCGTTCGACTCCGGTGGCGTATCAGCGCCGCCACCGTCGCCAGTATCGTCGCCGGTACCACCCGCACACTGCACTTCGTCGGGTTTCCGCCCGGTCCACAGGTCGTTCGGATGCACGGACTCACCGTCGAAGTACACGTTGTACTCCTCGACCCACTGGTCGGGCAAGTCGAAGGCGAGCAGGTCGCCCGAAAAGCGATAGCAGTCCCACCCTCCGCGGGTGTAGCCTCGGACCACACAGCCGTCGGGGTCGTCTTCGACGTCGACGGTCACGACGTCCGAGTCGATGGGAGCCTGCGCCGGGTCGTCGACCTTCTCGACGCTACCGTCGACGGCGAACGCGTACGGATACGACCGGTCGCTCGGTGCGTTGATGCAGAGTTCGTGTCCGCTCCCCTGAGCCAGTACCGTCGTACTACCGAAACCGAAAGCGGTACTCGCCGCCCCGAGTCGCCGTAACACCGTTCGTCGCGTCGAATCTGTCATTGTGTGTCCCCCATCTCTGAATTGCACCCATTGGCCTTCGGTCGCTCTCGCGTCTCTCGAAACGTCGACGCAAGCCGTACGACCAACTCCCTAATAAATCGCCGTTCTGACCTCTGGGCAGAGACGAAAACTCTCCTCTATGGTGTGCTGTGTCTACCTAAACACGAATCTCACTCACCGCGTTGCGACTACGGTTCTTCGACCTAACGAGTAACCGGGAGTAGGATTCGAAAAATCCGCGCGGGCCGGTGCGGGGAGTGAAAAACCGCCCGCGCGGAGTTGAATTGGGACCTGCTGAAGTGAAACGCTACGAACGTTTCGGGAAGGGCTCGACGTTAGCCCTTAAACAGGCAGAGTACCCCCCAGTATTAGAGTCTTCCGACGGGCGCGAGTCGTTGCTGACGACGAAACATGGGCGCCCGGCAGGGACGAACCCCCGACAGCACATCAACGAACTCACGCGGCCCTGCCACTACACGGGCGAGTGACCGCACGAACGTGAAATTAAGGAGTGTCCACTAGTGCTAAAGGTATCCAATATAATGTGGATTTATACGAACACTCTCAGTCCTGTAACCACATGGAAAAGATTCCTCCCTCGGAAGTCTTCCAGCTCGATGAGGAATCCTCAGTCGCCTTTGAGATAGCGTTCAGTGCACTCATAGCAACTGCAGTTCTCAGCTTTCCAAGACCCGGTATGGCTTATACAGGCCTAAAACTATTTGCTATTGGGTTCCTTGCAGTAACCCTCGCCCGGTGGATGGCTGTTTTTGGCCGTTACGCTAACTCTTCGCTTGTACTGGACCAAACAACCCACTATATTGTGTTCGTCACCTATGTCTCTCTCCTCTATCTCTTTGATGTGCTTGCTGACTGGTTGACCCTGCAACTCCCCCTTCCATTACCATCTGCGTTTTATCTCGGACTGATACTAGTCGTATTTCTGTTTGCGTTCGTTGCAGTACAAGAATTGGTGTTCAAAGATCTCCTTCTTTACGCGGCTATGCTTGGCTATAATGGTTTTCAGGATAGCGATATTGCCAGTTACCGTAAGCGGTTCGCTCAGTTTGGAAAACGGGCGATAAGTATGTCCCAAGCCGATAACCTACCGGCTAGTCTGAATTGGCTTCAATACGCCGAGATTAAAGGTGAAGTGACTACCACCTCTGTTGGGGTATTTTATCTTTCATTTGGTCTGCTGGTCGGGTTTTTTGTAGGATTGTGGGCGGTAGTTACCGTAGCTGTGAGTGGGCGCGTAGCTACTGCAGTAGTCCTACTTGGAGCTATCATTCTCCGAATTCCGGTCAATTTCTTCTATTCACGATACGGCCTTAATCTGTTTGAGACGGAGCTTTCTACGAAATCGCAACTAGCGACTCTTATATTCGCCTTCATATATGCGCGCATTTTGGTGTGAAAAACGAGATTTTAGGGGGAGAGTTCAGAATAAGTTAAAAATGACCCAATAAAACCGCACATCCACTGAGTCAAGGAAGGGCTGACACACGAGAGTCCTGCGAACGCTAACAAATACGGAGATATAAAAGACACTGCGTACTCCTTCAACATAATCCCGGGACGTGGAAGGTGCACGTCAGCTAACCTGATGACTTCAAATCCGAAAACAGGACTCACAAAACCAACACTGTACAGCCATCTTGCGATTATTTGTCCTTTGAAAACGGAAACGAGCGAGTGGGTCGGGGCGGATTCGAACCGCCGACCTGCTCCGTGTGAAGGAGCTGTCATAACCGGACTAGACTACCGACCCGAACAGTTCACCGTTCCCCCTTGCCGGACTTAAGACTTACTTTACACCGCGAAAGAAATCGGCGTCGGCGGCGACTTACACTCGTTCTCGGGCGCGGCGCATCGCGCGTCGGGCGCGGCGCTGGGCTTCCCACTCTGCCTCGCGGAGTTCCGCGCGCCACTTCTCGGTTCGGGTCGGCGTCTCCTTCTCGTAGCCGGTGGCGCGTCGGATGCGGTACTCGACGGGCGCGAGTTCTTCGCGGAGGCCTCGGTAGAGGTGTCGTCCCGCTCGTCGTGCGTAGTACGTCGTGTCTTCGAAGTGTTTGTTCATCGTTCGCACACCATTCTGTTTCTATGCGAAGGTCAAATATATGCTTTGCGCCGACCGTGCTGGTGCGTCTCGCAGGCGACCCCGAACGGAAGACGCCCGATGGAAGCCAACGCCGTCCCGGGGAAGGCACCACGGGACGAAACTGGCAGACGGTGTCAAAAACGGTTTATCGGCAGGCGGCCTCGGTACGGGTGTATGTTCACGCGGCTCTCGATACCGACGCCGTTCCAGATCGGCCCGGTGAACGCCTACCTCGCCGGGCGGACGCTGGTCGACCCCGGACCGGGAAGCGAAGAGGCGTGGGCGGCCCTGCTCGACGGCCTCGAAGCCCGCGAGCTCGGCCCGACCGACGTGACCCAGGTGCTGGTCACCCATCCCCACCCGGACCACTTCGGGTTGGCGGCGCGCCTGCGCGAACACGGCGCGCGCGTCGTCGCCAGCCCGACCGCGGCGCGGATCATCGAGGACTTCGAGGCTCGCCTCGACTACGAGCAGTCGTACTTCGCCGACTTCTTCGAGCGCCACGGCATGGCGCGCTCCACCGCCGAACTGGTCACCGACCTCCCCGAGTCGTTCCTCCAGGCCGCCCCCAGCGTCGAGACGGACCTCGTCCTCGACGACGGCGAGACGGTCGAGGTCCACGACACCACCCTCACCGCCGAGGCGGTCCAGGGCCACGCCCCCGGCGAAACCATCTTCACCTACGAGACGGAGGGCGACGACGGCGAGCCGAGTCGGCGCGCGCTCGTCGGCGACCAGGTGCTTCTCGACATCACGCCCAACCCCCTGCTCCAGCCCCCCGAGGAGGAGGGCGGCGAGCGACCGCGAGTGCTCCCGGCGTTCAACCGCTCGCTCGCCGACCTCCGCGAACGGGAGTTCGATCTGCTGCTCCCCGGTCACCGCGAGGTGATAGAGAACCCGCGCGAGCGCATCACCGAGATCCTCAACGCCCACGAGGAGCGGACCGCGAACGTCAAGTCTATCGTCGACGGGCCGACAACCGCGGTCGAGGTGATGGAGGCGCTGTTCGACGACCTGCCGGCGACCGAGTACTTCTCGGGGATGAGCGAGGCGGTCGGCCACCTCGACGTGCTCGAAGCCCGCGGGGAAGTCGAACCCCGCGAGCGCGGCGGCGTCGTCGTCTACGAGGAGGTGGCGTCGTGAACGAACTCCAGCCGGTCGCGCTCGGCGAGGAGCCGGCCGACCTGGTGGTCACCGGAGGCCGGGTCTGCCTCCCCGAAAAGGGAGAGTTCCAGGCACGCGACGTCGCGGTGAAGAACGGACGGGTCGCCGCGCTCCCCGAGGACGCCGAGTCCGTCATCGGCGAGGAGACCCGGGTCGTCAACGCCAGCGGTCGCGTCGTCGCGCCCGGGTTCGTCGACGCCCACACCCACCTAGACCTCCACCAGACGTTCGAGAGCGCCTACCACTACGTCGTCGAGAGCGGGACGACCACGGTCGTCTCCGAGGCGGCCAGCTACGGTTCGGCGTTCGGCGCGGAGGGCGTCGAGCAGTTGCTCGCGGCCACCTCCTACCTGCCGGTCCGCGTGCGCGTGACCGTCCCGCCACAACCGCTGGTCGACACCTTCGAACCCCGGCGGGCAAGCGACGAGGAGGCCGAGGAACTCTCCGACCTGCTGGCCGACGACCGGGTCGTCGGCGTCGGAGAAACCGACTGGATTCACGCCGTCGGCCGGGACACGCCGGTCGAACTGCTCTACGAGCGCGCCCGCGCCGAGGGCAAGACCGTCTCGGGCCACGGCGCAGGCTGTTCGGGCGAGAAGTTCGCGGCGTTCGCCACGATAATCGACGACGACCACGAGTCCATCTCGGGCGCCGACATCGTCGAGCGCATCGAGAACGGCGTCCACGCCATCGGCCGGTACGGCTCCATCCGCGACGACATGGCCGCCGTCGGCGAGGCCTACCCCGAGGTCGGCGCGGCCGACCTCTCGCTGTCAACCGACGGCATGTGGCCCCGCGAACTCATCGACGAAGGCTACATGGACGTGGTCGTCCGGCGGGCCATCGAGGAGGGCGTCGCACCCGCGGACGCCATCCGGATGGCCACGCTCAACCCCGCCCGCCACTTCGGGCTCTCGGACGTGGGGTCGCTCGCGCCCGGTAACGCCGCCGACGTCATCCTCATCGACGACCTGGACGAAGTGAACGTCTCGACGGTCATCAGCGGCGGCGAGGTCGTCTACAACAAGGGCGAGTCGAAGGTCGCCCCGCGGACCCACGAGTACCCCGAGCGCTTCTACGACTCGGTGGACGTCGCGACCGACCCCGCTGAGTTCCGGGTGTCGGCCGACGCCGCCGTCGACGGCGAGGTTCGGGCCATCGAGTACCGCGGCGGCCTGCTGTCGGGCGAGACGACGGTTTCGCCACCCGTGGAGGACGGCGAACTCCGTGCCGACCCGGACGCCGACGTGCTGAAGGTGACGCTGCTCGACCGCCACCCGAATGGCGACGGCACCGGATTTACGGGCTTTTTGACCGGCCTTGGCCTCGACAGCGGCGCGGTCGCGACCAGCGGCACGTGGGAAACCCCCGGCGTGGTCGCGGTCGGCACCAACGACGACGACCACCGGGCGGCCGTCGCCCACGTCGCGGAGATGGGCGGCGGGTGGGCCGTCGTCGAGGACGGCGACGTCGTCGCGGAGCTTCCCACGCGGGTCGCGGGCGCCTGTTCGGACCTCGAAGTCGAGGAAACCGCCAAACTCTACGGCGCGGTCGAGAGCGCGCTCCGCCGACTCGGCGCCGACGTCGAGCGCCCGATGCTGGCGGTCCAGACGCTCACCTTCCCCGGCGTGCCGACGCTGAGGCTGTCGTTCTCAGGCTACGCCGACGTGCTGAACCGCGAAGTCGTCGGACTGTCGCCCTGAATCTACTCCTCGAGCATATCCTCTTCGGCCCCCTCGTCCTCCCCGCCGGAGTCGCCGGTTTCGGCCGGCGACCCTGCGCCGACCTCCCGGCCGGCCGATTCGGCGTCGGCGTCGGCCTCGTCGTCCTCGCTCACCGCGGGGTGTTCGCGGATGGTTCGAATCTGCTCGTACGGGAAGAAGTTCCGACCCTGTTCGCGGGTCAGCCAGACGCCCGAATCGTAGAAGTCCAGTTCGTACCCCTCGACCGGCGAGGTCACCTCGCGCTCGCCGCCCCGGACCCTGTTGCCCTGCTCGCCGGTTCGGACGAGGTACACGTGATAGACTGTCTCTGTCATGTCGGGGGAAGCCTTCGGTGTCCCCGGCGAAAAGGATGACGGGCGGTCGGCGGCGCGTTCCGACGACCGAACGGGACCGTCACGGCACGGGGGTCGCGGCCGTGCAATTTATTCACACGGTCGGCGTCCACGCGGTGACGATGACCGATACCGTACTGGTGACCGGCGCGACCGGGACGCAGGGACGAGCGGTCGTCGACCACCTGCTGTCGGGCGACCACGGCGACTTCGCGGTCCACGCGATGACCCGCCACCCCGAGAGCGCCCGGGCCCACGAACTGGGCGAGCGCGGCGCGGAGGTGGTGCAGGGGGACCTCGCTGAGAAGAACACCCTGCGACCGCTCGTCGAGGCGGTCGACGCCGTCTACGCGGTGACGAACTTCTGGGAGGCTGGCTACGAGGACGAGATCGAGCAGGGCACCAACCTCGCGGAGGTCGCGGCCGAGGTGGGCGTCGACCACTACGTGTTCAGTTCGGTCGGCGGGGCCGAACGCGACTCCGGCGTCTCGCACTTCGACTCGAAGTGGAAGATAGAGCAGCGCGTCCGCGAACTCGACCTGACCGCGACCGTGGTCCGGCCGGTGTTCTTCATGCAGAACTTCGAGGGAATGCGCGAGGACGTCGAGGGCGGAACGCTGGCGATGGGTCTGGCGGAGGGCGTCTCGCTCCAGATGGTGGACGCCGACGACGTCGGCGCGTTCGTCGCCGAGGCGTTCGCCGACCCCGACCGTTACGTCGGACGGGCCGACGAACTCGCCGGCGACGAACACACGTTGGAGAGCGCCGCCACGGTGTTCTCGGAGGTCCTCGACAGGGAGGTCGAACCCGTCCACGTCCCCCTCGACGACCTCCGCGAGCAGATGGGCGAGGAGTACGCGGTCATGTTCGAGTGGTTCAACGAGCACGGCTACGAGGCCGACATCGACGCGCTCCGGGCCGACCACGACGTGGATTTCGCGGACCTGGAGACGTACCTCCGCGAACACGACTGGGGTTCGTAACCGGGAAACGCCGGCGGGGTGCTCCACCGGACGCCGTCAGCGCCGGCGCTCGCGGCGTCCGGAGGCAGCGTCCGGTCGCGGCGTCCGAACTCGATTCGCCAGCACCGGGTGGCCGAAATCGGCCACCCGGTGCTGGCGAGTGGCCCGAGGTCGGAGGTGCGACCCCGGCACGGACCCGCCGCCGGCTACTTCGACCGCGGCGAAAGTCGACGTCGTAGCGACCCGGACTCGGCCTCCGCCCGTTTCTGCGCCCGGCGAGCCTTCAGGCGGTTGTACGCCATCGCCCCGCCGACGAGCAGCGCGAGCGCCCCGATCGACTTGAGTTTCGGCGCCATCGACGGCGGACCGTCGGTGCCGCCGCGGGACCGACTTCGGCCGCCGCTCGGGTTTCCGCTCTTGGCGCCCGTCCCGAGCGAGAACGACCGCCCCTCGCCGGTTTCGCCGCCGCCGACGTTCCAGGTCAACTGCGAGTCGTGGAAGTGTAACTCCAGGATTCCCATGGCCGTTCTTCCTTCGCCGAGAGCGTCCTTATCGGTTGGGGCGGACCGTCCGTCGCGCGGTCCCACGACACCGCGTCGGGACGCGAAACGAGACGGCCGTAGACGAAACGACCGTGGACGAGATATCCGCATTCGTGACGTTCATAAGCGGCGCGTCGCTCGGTTGGAACATGAACGGCACGTCGCGGGAGTTCCTCGAACGCCTGCTCACGACGCCGAGTCCGTCCGGGTTCGAAGTCGAGGGTCAGCGGGTCTGGGTCGACTACGTCTCCGAGTTCGCCGACGAGGTGCGCACCGACGCCTACGGCAACGCCGTCGCCGTCCTGGAGGGCGGCGACCCCACCGTCGCGTTCGCGGGCCACGCCGACGAGATCGGACTGATGGTCAACAGCATCGACGACGACGGCTTCGTCCACCCCTCGCGTATCGGCGGGTCCGACGCCACCGTGTCGAAGGGCCAGCACGTCGAGATCCACACCGACGACGGTCCGGTCCACGGCGTCGTCGGCCAGACCGCCATCCACCTCCGGGACTCCGACGACGACGCGGACGAACCCGAACCCATCGCCGAACAGCACGTCGACATCGGCGCCGAGAGCGAGGACGAGGCCCGCGAACTCGTCGACGTCGGCGACCCCATCACCTTCGTGTCGCCCGTGGCCGACCTCTGGGGGACCCGGATGGCGGCCGCCGGGATGGACAACCGCGTCGGCACCTGGGCCGCCGCCGAGGGCCTGCGCCGGGCGGCCGAGGCCGACGTCGACGCGACCGTCTACGCGGTCAGCACCGTCCAGGAGGAACTCGGCCTCCGGGGCGCGGAGATGGTCGGCTTCGACGTGGACGCCGACGCCGTGCTCGCGGTGGACGTGGCCCACGCCGTCGACAGTCCCGACCTCGCCGACCAGGAGGACGAACACGGCGAGGTCGAACTCGGCGGCGGACCGGTCGTCGCCCGCGGGTCGGCCAACCACCCAGTAGTCGTCCGGGCGGCCCGCGAGGCCGCCGCCGACGCCGAGATTCCGGTGCAGTTGCAGGCCGCGGGCCGCGCGACCGGCACCGACGCCGACGCCTTCTACACCGCCCAGGGCGGCATCCCGTCGCTGAACGTCGGCATCCCGAACCGCTACATGCACACCCCGGCGGAAGTCGTCGACACCGACGACCTGGAGGCGGTCGCCGACTTGCTGGCGGCGTTCGCCGAGCGTAGCGCCGGGCGCGAAGACTTCGCCGTCGACATCTGACGCGACGTCGACGGCCGACGTTCGAGCAGCGGCGCTTTGACGCCCCTTCGAATCGAACCCACGACCGATGCAGATTCCCTACGCCGATGCGACCATCGGATTCTCCCTGCCCGAGTGCGACGTGACGGTCGCCGAACCGCCCGGCGGCGACCCGGTCGACCCCCGCGAGGCCGCGGAGGCCGCGGTCGAGAACCCCCACGGTCCGCGACTGCGCGACAGGGTCGACCCCGACGACGAGGTGGCGGTCGTCGTGACCGACGTGACGCGCGCGACCCCCGACGACGTGCTCGCCGACGTCCTCCTCGCGGAACTGCGGGCCGGCGGCGTCGACCGCGAGCAGGTCCGAATCGTCGTCGGACTCGGCCTCCACCGACCGATGAGCGACGAGGAACTCCGCGAGGCGCTCGGCGAACACGCCGACCTCGCGGAGAACCACGACGCCGAGGCCGCCCGCGAAGTCGGCACCGTCGAAGGGCCGGACGGCGAGTCGGTGGCGATCGAACTCAATCCGACCGTCGCCGACGCCGACCGCGTCGTCTCGACCGGGATGGTCGAACCCCACCAGTACGCCGGCTTCTCCGGCGGGGCGAAGACCCCCGCCATCGGCGCGGGCGGCGAGTCGCTCATCCGGTACACCCACGGCCCGGCGATGCTCTCGAACGAGGGCGTCAGACTCGGCCGGACCGAGGGTAACCCGTTCCGGGAAACGCTGAACCGGGCGGGCGACGTAATCGACCTGGACTTCTGTCTGAACGTCACCCACGCGCCGGCGGGCATCCTCGACGCGAGCGCGGGCGACCACCGCGCCGTCGTGGCCGACCTCGCCGAGACGGCGCGGTCGGCCCTCTCGGTGCCGGTGTCGGGGAGCTACGACGCGGTCGTCGCGGGCGTCGGTGCGCCCAAGGACGCCAACCTCTACCAGACGACCCGGGCGGCGACCTACGTCGCCCTGGGCGATTACGACCCTCTCCGGGAAGGTGGCCGCATCGTCGTCCCCGCGCGCCTCCAGGAGGGCGCGGGCGAGGGCACCGGCGAGAAGCGTTTCTACGACCGCCTCAGCGGGGCCGAAAGCGCGTCGGCGCTCTACGAGGAGATGCGCCGCGGCTACGACCCCGGCGCACAGCGGGCGTTCGTCGTCGCGCGAGTCCTCCGGGAGTACGACCTGTACGTCACCAACAGCAAGACGCCTCAGGTCGTCGGGGACTGCCTGATGCACGCCAGCGACTCGGTCGAAGACGCCGTCGAACCGGGCAGCGACGTGCTCGTGGTACCCGACGCCCTGGACACGCTCCTCGTCAGGGCGTGAGAGGAGACGAAGGCGGTGTCTCGACGTTCGAGACGCTCCGTCGGGGCCGAACTACCAGAGGAGGTGCGGCCAGACGAACTGGAACAGCAGCCAGATGAGGGCGGTGAGTATCGCCGTCATCAGGACGTTGAGCACGATTCCGGCGCGCATCATCTGGCTCTGTTTGAGGTAGCCGCTCCCGAAGACGATGGCGTTGGGCGGAGTCGCGACCGGAAGCGCGAACGCGAAACTCGCGGCGATAGCGCCGGACACCGACAGGAACACCGCCGCGGCCACGTCGGTCAGGCCGAGCGTCGCCGCGAAGACGCCGCCGATGCTGATGAGGATGGGGACGATGATGGTCGCGGTGGCCGTGTTCGAGGTCATCTCGGTCAGGAAGATGACCAGCAGCACGACGACGGCGACCACCAGAACGATGGGTGCGCCCGTGAGCGACCCGAAGACGGTGTCGGCGATCCACTTGGTCGTGCCCGTCTTCGCCAGCGCGTCGGCCAGCGCGATGCCGCCGCCGAACAGCAGGATGGTCCCCCAGTCGATGTCGGCGAGTTCGTCCCACTCCATCGTGTCGGCCAGCACCAGCGCCGGAATCGCCATCAGGCCGACCACGACGTAGTAGAGCATCCCCTGGTGGCCGTCGAGACCGAAGACGCTCGCACCCTCGCCGCCGAACAGCGTGACCGCGACCGGACCGGGCAGGTGCGGACCGAGGAAGTCGCCGAGACCGCCGACGACCCACAGCAGCGCCGTCGCGGCGAAGATGACCGCGACGCGCTTGCCGCGAGCGTCGAGCGACCCCTCCTCGGCGAGGTACCTGCGGGCCTGTTCGCGGGCCTCGCTCACGTCGTCAACCTGCGGCGGGTAGAGGACGGACGTGAGCAGGTACCAGATTATTGGAAGAGTGACGACGACGATGGGGAGTCCGATGAACAACCACTGCGCGAACCCGATCTCGTAGCCCAGCATCTGGTTGAGCTGCGAGGCGAGCACCGCGTTCGGCGGCGTCCCGATGAGCGTCCCGACGCCGCCGACACTCGCGGCGTAGGCGGTGCCCAACAGCATCGAAACCTGGATGTTACGGAACTCGTCGTCGGTCGACGGGTCGGCGATCGCGCCGCCGTCGGAGGCGACCTCCGAGTCCACCGGGGCGGCCGACGCGTCGGCCGCCGCAACACCCTCGCGACCGATGACCTGCGTGAGGACCCCGAGCGCGATGGGCGTCATCATCGCGGTCGTCGCGGTGTTCGACACCCACATCGAGAGAAACGCGGTGGCGAGCATGACCGCCAACACTAGGCGGCGGGGCGACGACCCCATCGCCGCCATCATCCAGAGCGCGATCCGACGGTCGATGTCGTACTTCTGGAGGGCGTTGGCCAGCATGAACCCCGCGATGAACAGGAAGATGAGGTGGTCGGCGAAGCCGACCAGCGCGTCGTCGAGGTCGGCGTACACGCCGAAGATGGTCAACACGACGGGGATCGACAGCGCGGTGACGGCGAGCGGGAACGCCCCCGTCACCCAGAGGAAACCCGCGAAGAACATCGTCGCGAGCGCGAACTGTCCGCGAACCGAGAGTCCGTTCGGGTTCGGCGCGCCCGCGATGACGGCCGTTCCTAACAGTGCAAGCACGAAGACGACGATGCGTCCGCGCGGAGATGACGGTCGTGGTATCATTGATACACGCCAACAAAGCAGTTTGTTACGATTAATAACTTTCGATAGGGCAAAAAGTAGCGGAAAAAATACGAACCGATTAGAAGTTCTCCGCGATTGCACGAATCTGCTCGGCCGTGAGTTCGGCCGAGTAGAGGTCGAACAGCGTGCGGCGGCGCGACGGTGAGAGCGCGCGGGTTCCGGATTCGAGCATCGAGACGTGGGCCTGCATGAGGTCGTCGAGTTCACGTTCGACGGCGCGCTGTTCGAACCCCGCGGCGACCCGGAGCAGACGCCACGCGAGCGGCGATAGGTCGGTCACGTCGGCGCCGTCTCCCTCCGTCATCGGGCGTAGCTATGCGAGGTTCGGCCCATAAACGTCGGGGTCGTCGGCCCGCCGGCCGGCGGACTCACCGCACCGGCGACGCGCTCGACCCCGTCACGGCGTCGTACCCGTCGCCGATTTCGTCCAGGACGCGCTCGTGGAACTCCTGGAGGACCGCGCTCTCGTCCTCGGCGAGAACCACGTCGCTGGCCATCAGCGTCGCCAGGCCGAACGCCTTCGGCGTAGGGGTGTCGACGCGGTTCTGGACCACCTCGACCGCGCCCGACTCCATGTCGGCCATCACCTCCTCGACGGCCGACACCGCGAGTTTGTCTTCGATAATCTCGCGGTAGGTTTCCTCGACGACCGCGAAGTCTTCGAGGTCCTCCGCGAACCCGAGCAACATCTCGCTCGAAACCTGCTGTTCGCTCGCCGACTTCTCGTAGCCCTTGTAGCGCTTGAGGATCATCAGCGACCGGGTGGCGTTGATGCGGAAGTACCGCTGGAGGAGTTCGGTGCCTGCCAGCGCGGACCGGAGGTCGCTTCGCACGTCCTCAGGGTCGATGTCCCGCAGGATTTCGGCCACGTCGACCTTCCGGTTCAGCGGCATCGAGACCGTGAACCCGTGGTCGGCGACCGCGACCGAGACGTTGGTGTTGGCGGCGTTCGCACACCGGTAGGCCACGACGCGCGAGAGGCCGTCGTTGAACTTCCGGCCGTAGTTCGAGTGGACGTAGTAGTGGCGCTCGTACTCCTGGCGGTCGAGTTCGATCTCGACCGCGAGGCGTTCGTCGGTGCTGACGCTGCCCGGCCCGGCGTACCGGACCTGTTCGTCGAACATCCGGGCGATGGCCCGGACGCTGTTCTCGTCGAGCGGGAACTCCCTGAGCCACACCCGGACCGCGGGCCGCCCGCGCTTTTCGAAGCGGGAGAGGAGTTCGCCCTGAAACTCGAGGATGGAGCGGCCGAGGTCGTAGGACAGCGGCAGGCGCTCGGAGAACCACGAGGGAACCGTGGGTCGGGCGCGGGTGGGGTCGGCGTACACCTTCGACCCCCGCCGGTACTTGAACTCGAAGTTCCGGCCGCCGAGGACGAACACGTCGCCCTTCTCCAGGGTGTCGAGGTAGCTCTCGTCCAGATTGCCGACCCACTCGCTGTCGGCGCGGGTGTACACATCGCAGGTGAACGAGTCGGGAATCGTCCCGATGTTGGTCATGTAGATGACCCGCGCGAGTCGACCCCGCTTGCCGATTAGCGGTTCGCCCACGGGGTACTCGGGGTAGTGGTACTCGCCGTCGGGCGGGTCGTTCTCGTCGCGCCATATCTTCGCGTAGACGTGCTTGTCCTCCAGGCCCTCGTAGTCGGAGGTGAGATACCGGAAGAGAGTCTCGAACTGCTCGTCGGTGAAGTTCCGGTAGGGGTAGGCCCGCCGGACGACCTCCTTGATTTCGGACTCGGGTCTGACCTCGTTGATGGCCATGCCGTAGACGTGCTGGGCCGCCACGTCGTAGGCCTCCTCGGGGACGAACACCCGGTCGACGAACCCCTCTTCGGCCTTCTTCAGCATCACCGCGCACTCGACGAGTTCGTCGCGGTCGAGCGCGACCACCCGGCCGGTGACGGTCTGGCCGAGCTGGTGGCCCGCCCGCCCCACGCGCTGGAGTAGCGACGCGACCGACTTCGGCGACCCGACCTGGACCACGAGGTCGATGTGGGGCATGTCGATGCCGAGTTCGAGGCTGGTGGAGGTCGTCACCACGTCGAGGCTTCCCTCCTTGAGCGCGCCTTCGATGGACTGGCGGGCGTCCTTCGAGAGACTGCCGTGGTGACAGCCCGAGTTCTCCTCGTCGTAGACGTCGAAGCGCTCCCGGAGGTTGTGCAACACGCGCTCGGCGCCCGAGCGCGTGTTGGTGAACACCAGCGTGTTGGTGTGGTCGGAAATGAGTTCGTGGAGGTCGTCGTAGAACCGCTCCTGAACCACCTCGCGGGGCGTGTGGATGAGGTCGTCGGCGGGACACTGGAGTTCGACGTCGAACTCCCGGACGAACCGGGTGTCGACGATCTCGCAGTCGCGGATGCGGGGTTCTTCGTCGTCGTCGCTCCCCGACTCGCATCCGACCAGGAACTCGGCGATGTCGGAGAGCGGTTCGACCGTCGCCGAACAGCCGATGCGGGTCGGCGATGTCTCGGTCAACTGTTCGAGTCGTTCCAGGCTCAACGAGAGGTGGGTGCCGCGCTTGCCGTCGGCGAGGCTGTGAATCTCGTCGACCACGACGTACTCCACCGTCTCCAACTTCCGCTTGAACTTCGGCGAGTTGAGCAGGATGGCCAGCGTCTCCGGCGTGGTGTTGAGGATGTGGGGCGTCTCGTCCAGCATCTTCCGGCGCTCGTTGCTGTCGGTGTCGCCGTGGCGAATCGCGTGGCGGACGTTCACCTTGCCGTCCATCCGTTCGCTGATACCTTCCAGTGGCACCTCCAAGTTCCGGTGGATGTCGTTGGCCAGCGACTTCAGCGGCGAGACGTACAGACAGTAGACCGAGTTGTCGAGTCCGTCCTCGGCCTCGCGCTCCTTGCGGAACAGTTCGTTCAGAATCGCGGTGAACGCGGACAGCGTCTTGCCGCTCCCGGTGGGCGACGCCACCAGCGCGTTGCGTCGCTCGTGGACGAGCGGAATCGCCTCGCGCTGGGGCGGCGTGAAGAACCCCCCGTTGTCGGGGACGTACTCGCCGAACTCGTCGACCCACCACTCCCTGACCGCCGGTTCCAGCAACTCGAAGGCGTCTCGGTCCTCGATCTCGACCGCGTCGGCGTCGAAATCGTAACCCCCACGCGCCAGCAACTCGCGCGCTCCCATTTGACGGACCTTGGGACCGTGCGCATAAGACGGTTTGGCTCGCGGAGCGGAAGTGAAATCCGCGGGTACTCGCCACCTCCTCCGGCGATTCGCGGGGCCGGAGTGCGAGAAAGTCCACGCCGACAGTCCGACCGCATCAGTACCGGCAGTCTGACTCCGACGCCAGTACGGCGGACTCTCGCCGACGCCGAGTCCCACGACGGCCGCCGTCGCGGGACTCGGGGCCTGCTTCGGACACCTTCGAGCGCCTCGGCCGAGCGAGGGATTCGACCGTCGAGGGTATTCATAGCTGTTTGGTACACGGCGGAGGTGTAATCGTCGTTTTCGGGGACACTCCGCCGTATCTTCGACACCGAGCGGAGAACTCGCACAGTATAAACAAAATCACATCGAGGAGCGTCGGACGAGAGGCGGGCGACCGAGAAGCGAGAGACAGGAGTGGACTTCGAGGCCGAACGGTCGACGCGTCGGTGCGCGCCTTCGGACCCAGGTTCGGCCCTGGCGACGCGCTACCGTCCCGCACTTTCGCCCAAACGTTATTGCGGTTCGGTCCCGGTTTTCGGATATGCGCGTCACCTTTCTCGGAACCGGCAGCGCGATGCCGACGGGCGAGCGCTACCAGACCGGCGTCCTCGTCGAGGACGTCGAGGCCGACCGCCGGGTGCTGGTCGACTGCGGGAGCGGCGTCCTCCACCGACTCCAGCAGTCGGGCGTCGGCTACGAGAACGTCTCGTCGGTGCTGCTCACGCACCACCACCTCGACCATGTCTCGGACCTGCTCCCCCTGCTGAAAGCCAGGTGGCTGGCCGGCGAGGAGTACCTCGAAGTCGTCGGCCCCGTCGGGACGAAGGACCTGCTCGATGGCCTGCTGGACGTCTACGACTACCTCGCAGAGAAGGTCGACCTCCGGGTACGCGAAATCGCCGAACAGGAGTTCGAGGTCGGCGGATTCGACGTCGAAGCCTACGAGACGCGCCACTCGATACCGTGTTTCGCCTACCGGTTCGGCGACCGGTTCACCTTCAGCGGCGACAGCGAGGCGTTCGAGGGACTGGCGAACTTCGCCGACGGGTGCGAGATGCTGGCCCACGACTGCTCGTTCCCCGACGACGTCGACGTCGATAACCACCCGACGCCCACCCAACTCGGCCGGGCGCTCGCCGACTCGGGCGCCGACGTCGGCCGGGTGTTCCTCACGCACCTCTACCCCCACACCCAGGGTCGCCACGAGGAGATGATGTCGTCCATCGAGGCGTTGTACGACGGCGACGTGCGATTCGCCGACGACCTTCGAACCGTCGAGCTGTAGCCTCGACGTCCCGCAGAGGTCGGCGGCGCGGGACGGCTTTCGTACCGTCGGGCTTCGAGAGGACCGGGTTCGCTCGATCAGCCTCGTCGAACTCCGCGTCACCCGATCAACTGCAACCGACCGCGAGTGAAATCGAATCGTTCGCGAATCGGTGCGGGTCTTTCTGACTCTGAAACTTCGCATCACCTTTTATACTGTCGTCTTCGGAACACGATAATGTGAGCGAGGACCCTGACCCCGCGACGCTGTTCGCCCTCTTCGACGACGAGTACGCGCGACGCATCCTCGCTCACCTCACCGACAGACCTATGTCAGCGACCGAACTGAGCGAGC
The DNA here is from genome assembly GCF_024138165.1 of Halorussus vallis. Lineage (NCBI taxonomy): Archaea > Methanobacteriati > Methanobacteriota > Halobacteria > Halobacteriales > Haladaptataceae > Halorussus > Halorussus vallis. The sequence continues at coordinate 1,078,305 of NZ_CP100000.1, forward strand.
GGTGCGACGCATCACCGCCCACGATCTACCGGCGTATCGACCGGCTGAAATCCTGTGACCTCCTCGTGGAGGAGACGAAACTGGACGAGAACGGGAATCACTACGCCGTCTACGAGTCGCGCTTTGACTCGCTCTCGGTGACGGTGGACGACGGTACGTTCGCCGTCGATCTTTCACGGCGCGATGACCCGGCCGACCGCCTGACGAACATGTGGGAGGAGATTCGATGAGCGCCCTCCCCTCGGCGATGGATCTCCACGGTCCGTGGCTGGCGGCGAACTTCGTCCTCCTGTTCGTCCTGGGCTTCCTCATCGTCTACCAAGCGATCCGCGGCTACCGGCGCAACGGCGGTCGTCCGATGCTGTTTCTGGCGCTCGGCATCGTCCTGCTCACGATCGTCCCGACCGTCATCATCCACGTCGGCGCACGGTGGTACAGCATGCGGACGGTCGGACTGGTCATCTCGCCGCTGGCGAACAGCGTCAAGGTGGTTGGCCTGGCGAGCATCGTCTATTCGCTTTACGGGCGGCGCTAAGTGCTGGTCGTACGACGTAACTGAAGCTTCGACGGGCTCTCTCGACTCGGACGTTCTCCGGCCGAAACTGTGAACGTACTCTCGCCCGTTCGAACCGTACCTACCGGACGGCGGACCGTTGTATGACGCTCTTTTCAATTATATTTCTGCGGATAATTCTATTGATTCTGGATACCTTTAAGTTGGTGTGTCTCTATTGAAGGAACGGGGAACTCACCATGCACGATTTAACCGGATTCCAGCGCGACCTCCTGTACGTCGTCGACGGATTGGACGAGCCACACGGCCTCGCCATCAAGGACGAACTCGAAGATTACTACGAGAAGGAGATTCACCACGGTCGCCTCTATCCGAATCTGGACACGCTGGTCGACAAGGGGATGGTCGAGAAGGGCCAGCGCGACCGCCGGACCAACTTCTACACGCTGACGACTCGCGGGCAGCGCGAGATAAAGGCCCGTCGCGAGTGGGAAGCCCAGTACACGTCCGGAGAGGCCGAAGCGACGTCGTAGGCGTCGTCCGGAACCGAAGAATCGGGGCGGTACGAAGAATCACGTTTTCTGAGTGCTCGGAGTATCAGCGACCGTCTCCGAAGCAGCGTTCGCAGACGGCGACCCGCGCCTGCATCGGTTCGTCGGTCGGATTCGGGGGAATCGTGACGTGCGTTACCGGTACGTACGCACGACAGTACGTACACCGCTCGATTGCGGTCACCTCGTCGGCCATACGACTCTCTCCACCCTTCCCCTATTCAAATGTTCCGCCGGTCGTCGGGCGGCGGCGGGATGGAGCGGAGTGGCGGCACCGCGTGCCGCGCCGCGAACGACTTTATCCCGGGGTGCCGTTCCGTCGGCCATGTCCGACGTCTGTCCGTACCTGGAGTATCGGCGGTTGGCCGACGACGGCCGGGACGACGCCGAACCCCGCGCCTACTGCGCCGCGGCCGAGGAGTTCGTCCAACCGATGCGCGCCGACATCTGCAACGGTCGCTACGGCCTGGACCACGAAACCGACTGCGAGATCTACCGCGCCCGCGAGGGACTGCCCGAGGGCGTCGACGGCGAAGGCGCCGACGGTGAGATGGCCGAAGGTGAGGACGTCGAGGGCGAGAGGACGGACGACGGGAACGCCGACGCGGGAGGCGATTGAACCGATGGGCTACGAGGACTACCTCGCCGGCGAGAAAGTCATCGTGACGGCCGCGCTGACCGGCGGCGTCCACGGAAAGGAGGCCAACCCGAACCTCCCCGAGACGCCCGAGGAGATCGGCCGCGCGGCCGCCGAGTGCGAGCGGGCGGGGGCGGCCGTCGTCCACCTCCACGCCCGGCGACCCAACGGCGAGCGGTCGTTCAGCACCGAGCGGTTTCAGGAGATAGACGACGAGGTGCGGGCGCGCTCGGACGTGGTGATTCAGCACTCGACCGGCGGGACCGCCGCGCCGCTCGAAGCGCGCCGCCAACCGCTCCGGACCGACCCGGCGCCCGAGATGGCGAGCCTCGACATGGGGCCGCTGAACCGCTACCGCCACCTCACCAGCGAGAACACCCGCGCGACCGTCGACGCGCTCTACGACGAGATGGTCGACCGGGGCATCAAACCCGAACTGGAGGTGTTCAACGACGGCCACCGAAACGAGGTCCGCCAGTTGCTGGAGCGCCGGGACCTCGACGACCCGGTGTACGCCACGCTGCTGTTCGGGTCGGGGACGCTCACCCGGCCGACACCCCGGAACTTCCTGACCGCCATCGACGACCTACCCGAGGACGCGCTGTTCAACACCATCGGCTTCGGACGCCACCAGCTCCCGTTCGCGACGATGGGCGTGCTGTTCGGCGGCCACGTCCGGGTGGGTCTGGAGGACAACGTGTACTACCGACGGGGCGAGTTGGCCGAGAGCAACGCCCAACTCGTCCGCCGGGTCGTCGACGTGGCCGAGACGCTCGGCCGGGAGGCGGCGACGCCCGACGAGGCGCGCGACATTCTGGGGCTGTAAGAGAACGGTCGGCGTCGACGGTTCAGTACCAGTAGTTTCGGAACATGGCTCCGGTCCCGGTACTGGCGACCAGCAGTTCCGCGACCGTTCCGAGCGGCGGCACCACCAGGAAGACCGCACCGACGACGGCCGTCAAACCCAGGGCGAGCCACCGACGGTCCACCAGCCAACCGAACAGGACGAGATACGCGACGACCCGTCCGACGACGGCGACCAGGACGAATCCGAGGAGGAGAGCGGTGAAGACGAGTCGACCGATGCCGCCGAGAAAGAGCGTGAGAAGAACGCCCACCCCGAGGGTGGTGACGAGGACGCCCAACCCCCAAAGGAACGACGAGCCCGGCGCAAGACGGAGGTGGTCGCGAACACTGTCGAAGTAGTTGTGCCCCAGCGTGAGTACGGCCCCACCGACGAAGAGGGTGAACACGAAATTGGCGGCGGCTCGTTCGAACGGGGAGAGATAGAAATCTGTGGCGCCGAACGGCTCTTGGGCGACGGCGACGCCAGCGAACGCGAGCGAGGCACCGAACACGCCGAAAAGAGCGAGCTGACGACTGACCGCCATAGCAAACGTACTGCAACTAAACATAAATTCGTTGTTGCTATCGGCGGTGGTGAGGAACCGCCACCGCACGTGAATGAGGTCGGCGAAATCGGTCGGAGGAGCGAACCGCACGGAAGGTGCGCATTTCCGAGTGCCGTCAGAACCGCACCGACACCAACCGCTTTCCGACGCTCCGCATGCCGCCGACCACCGGCGGAAGCGCCGTCATCGACGCGGCGCAGACGACCGCCGCCGCCGCGATTCCCGCGGCAGGGACGCCGGTTTCGACGTTGGCGAACGCGCCGACGTAGGCCGCAATCGCGACGGTCGCGCTGTAGTAGGCCGACCGCACCGGCAGAGTGTAGGGGTCGCCCGGCCGGGGCCACTCGCCGACCCCGAGGTCCACCCAACCGCCACGGAACAGCGCGGCCGCCAGCGTCGAGGCGACGATGGCTGTCAGCCCCGCGAGCGCGACCGGCCCCTTCGGTTCGGCGTACAGCAGGGCGTAGAGCGCGGGAACCGACAGAATCGAGATTTCGAGGCCCGCGAAGAACACGTAGTCGAGGAAGCGTTCGAAGTCCATGGCGAGTCAGTCGAGGCGGTAGCGCAGGAGCGCGGCGATGCCGCCGAAGCCCGCCAGTTGGTCGCCCGGGGCGAACTCGCTGGAGAAGACCGTCACGTCGGCGCCCTTGCGCTCGACGTCCGTGATGAGGTCGTTGACGTCGATGTCCCACTCGCCCTCGCGGCCGCGCTCCTCGCGGAGGCGCTCGTCGAGGAGGAGTAGGTGTTCGATGGCCCCGAAGTCGGCGGCCTTCTGGACCTGCTCGACGCCGTAGGCGACCTTCGCGCCCTCGCCGATGCGCTTGGTGAGTTCGTCGATGAGTTCTGCCTCCTCGGCGATGCGAGTCTCCTTCTGGACGTCCTCGACCGCGCCGCGTTTCAACACTTCATGGACGCCCCGGTCGCCGACCGCGCTGGTGTCGACCATCGTCATCTTCTCGGCGACCTCCGGGGCGTTGTCCTCGATGTAGTCGGCGGCGTCCTGCTTGGTGAACCCCGGCCCGGCGAGGATGACCGCGTCGACGTCCATCCGGGCGAGCGCCTTCGTCAGTTCGGCGAACAGTTCGTCGCGGTCGCGGGCGTACTCACCCTTGCCGGTCGTGCCCGTGAAGGTGCCCAGTTCCTCAGTGCCGTACTGGGCGACGGTGTGGAGGTGAGCCTCGCCCTCCTCGACCGTGGCGATGGCGACGTCGGGGTTCTCGCTGGCCTCCTCGGCCTCTTCGAGGCGGTCCAACTGGTCGCGCTTCCAGACCTTCTCGATGGTGAGTTCCTTGGTTTCCTCGACGTTGAGCGTGTGGTGCATGCCGAGTTGGTCCTCGCGCGAGGTGTCCTCGATGGTGCCGCCGATGCGCAGGCGGTTAGCGAACTTGTGGAACTCCACCGACTCGACCTCGATGGTGACGTACATGTGTTCGCGCTCGCCGCCCGTGTCGCGCATCTGGTCGTCGTTGCGCTGGATGCGCCGGGTGGTGTCGCCCGACACGAGGTCGCCGGGTTCGAGGACGTAGGTGAGGTGCCAGAGGTCGTCGAGGCTCTCGGGGACGACCACGATGCGCTCGCGGCCCCCCTCGACCGACTGGCGACTCTTTATCTGCATACCGACGAGTCCGTTCCGATGCGGTAAGTGCCCTGCTATTTTTCGTCCGTTCGCTCGGTGGTTCGCGATTCCGTCGGTCCCGTGTAACAACATTTAAGGATACTCGATATTTCCTTAACTTTGATATGTTTGAAGACGCACTTTCGTACCCGACGAACGGCGAGAGCGGAGTTGCCCGAATACTCATCGGAGGGGTGCTCGGCATCCTCGCCATCCTCATCATTCCGTCATTCATCCTGTACGGCTACATGGTTCAGGCGATGACCGCAGTTTCGCGCGGCGAAGACGAACCGCCCGCGTTCGAAGAGTGGGGCGACCTCCTCGTCGACGGCGTCAAGGCGGTCGTCATCGGCATCGCGTACTCGTTCGTTCCGTTCGTGCTGATGGTGATGGTGTTCGTGGCGATGATCGGTGGTTCGAGTGCGGGCGGCGACACCGCGGGCGTCGCCGCCGGCCTGGGACTCGTCGGCATGCTCGTCGCACTGGTGCTGTCGTTCGCCATCCAGTACGTGCTCCCGGCGGCCTTGACGAACTTCGGTCGCGAAGGGTCCATCGGAGCCGCGTTCGACTTCGACGAACTGAAACCGGTGTTGCTAAGCGGCGACTACCTCAAGGCGGTCGTCCTGACGTTCGGCATCGCGCTGGTCGGCGGCGTCGGGTTCCTCGTCTTCGCGCTCGTCACGCTTGGCATCGGGTACATCTTGGCGCCGTTCTTCTACTTCTGGCTCTACCTGGCGGGGAGTTACATGTTCGGCACGGCCTACGCTAACGTCTCGCCGGTCGAACCCCCGAGTTCGACCGAGCAGGTTCACTTCGGCGACTGAACCGGAATTCGCGAACAGTTTCTTTTTCGCCACTAACTCGACTTTGCGGAAACCGTGAGTCTCGAACGTGGTTCTCAAAACGTATAATCGGAGATACCTTTATGCCAACGCCCGCGACGATGAAACGCATATGTTGAACGCACTCGCCGGGGTCCTCGGAGCGGCCACGCCCGACGCCGAAACCGAGGACGACCACGCGACGACGGCGACCTCCGACGGCCGGACCGGAGGTGAGAACGCCTCGGACGCGGCGCGCGCGGGAACCCTGACTGCCAAGTCGGTGGTCCAGAGCGTCCTCGACGGACTCTGCTACCCGATATTCACCGTCGACGCGGCGGGGAACATCGACCGCATCAACGACGAGGCGCTCGACCTCTTCGAGAAGACCCGGGAGGGCCTCATCGGCGTGAACCTCTTCGAACTCGACGAGGCCGACAACACCGTGATGCGCGAGGTGCTCGACACCGGCGAACCGGTCCAAAACATGGAGGACACCATCGTGGTCGACAGCGGCGAGGTGCCGGTAAGCAGGAGCCTGATGGCCATCCGCGACGACGCGGGCGAGATCGTCGGCGCGCTGGAGATCAACCGCGACATCACCGAGCGCGTCGAACTCCGCGAGCGCGAAGAGCAGTTGGAGTCCTACCAGGAGACGGTCGTCGCCGAACTCCAGACGAGTCTCGCGCGCCTGAGCGAGGGCGACCTCACGGTCGAACCCACGGTCCCCGAACCCCCGGTCCGGTTCCCGGCCATCGACAACGTCTACCGGCAGTACGACGCGATGGCCGAGGACCTCCGGTTCGCGGTCCACTCGCTCCGCGACGTCCTCGCGGCCGCCCGGGAGCAGTCCGACGAACTGTCGACCATCGGCGGGGAGATGCGGACCGCGAGCGACGAGGCGACCGACGCCATCGCCGACATCAACCGCGCCAGCGACGGGGTCGCCGACGGCGCCAGCCAGCAGGCCGAACGGGCGAGCGAGGCCGAACAGAACGTCTCGAACCTCTCGGCGTCCATCGAGGAGATCACCGCGACCGTCCAGCAGATCGACGCGCGGGCGGCCGAGGCCGCCGACCGGGCGAGCGAGGGCACCCAGACCGCCCACACCGCCATCGACACCATCGACGACGCCAGCGAGGCCAGCGCGCGCAACATCGAGATGATGGCGTCGCTCGAAGACCAGATGGAGACCATCAACGCGATGACCGACATGATCTCGGACATCGCCGACCAGACCAACCTGCTCGCGCTCAACGCCAACATCGAGGCCGCCCGCGCCGGCGGCAACGGTGCGGGCTTCCAGGTCGTCGCCAACGAGGTGAAGGCGCTCGCCGAGGAGTCGAAGGACGCCGTCGAGGAGATCTCGGACTCGCTGGAGGAACTCAAGGCCGGCATCGGCGACACCGCCGAAACCATCGAGCAGAGCAACCGCCAGGTCGAAACCGGCGTGGACGCGGTCAGGGACGTGGTGGAGTACATCGAAACCGTCGAGGAGGCCGTCCGGGAGACGAGCGACGGCATCGAGGAGATTCGGCGCGCGACCGGCGACCAGGCGGCCGACGCCGAGGAGGTCGCCCACCTCGTCGAGGGCGTCTCGGTCGCGAGCCAGCAGGTCAGCGCCCAACTCCAGGAGGTCGCGGCGGGCCTCGACCAGCAGACCGAAACCGCCGAGGAGGTTTCGGCGGTCGCAGAGGACGTCTCGGACGTCTCCGAGGAGATGGGCGGGATGCTCGCCGACTTCCGCCTGCGCGAGGACGAAACCGCCTCGCTGGACTGACAACTTCGCTAGACTGACCGCTTCGCCAGACCGACCACCTCGAAGACGCTTACTCCCGTTTCACCGCCCGGACGCAGAGGAACACCGGTCGCTTGGACTCCGTCTCGTATCGCTCGGGCCACCGCTCGCGGAACGTCTCGGTCGGGGTCGGCTCGACCACTTCGTCCATTCGAAAGCCCGCATCGAGGAGCGGACCGAGGATTTCGGAGAGCGACCGGCGGTAGTACGGCACCTCGACCGCCCAGTCGGCCACTCGGCGCTCGACCTCGAAGTAGTTCGCCTCGTCGTCGAGTTCGTCCAAGGGATGCCGGACCGAGAACACCAGAAAGCCGCCGGGCGCGAGGACGCGGGCGAACTCCGCGAACGTCGGCCGCCAGTCGGCGACGTAATCGAGCGCGAGCGAACTCACGACGCCGTCGAACTCGCCGTCGGCCGCGAAATCGAGCGGTTCCGCGAGGTTCGCCTCGCGGAGTTCCGCCCGCTCGCCGACTCGCTCGGCGGCGCGTTCGAGCATCGCCTCGCTCGCGTCGACGCCCACCACCTCCGTGCCCTCGTCGAGCAACCATTCGGCGTACCGGCCGGCCCCGCAACCGGCGTCCAGCACCCGCGTTCCGGCCGCATCAGGGACGAGCGCGGTCGTCGCCGGAAACTCCAGTTCGGCGTTGTAGAGGTTCGACTCGATTTCCCGAACGTACTCGGCGGCCAGTTCGTCGTAGGCGGCCGCCGCCGTCGGTTCCTCGCCCGAAGTAGTGCCCGGTTCCTCGCCCGAGGTCATACCGTAGCCGTGCGCGCCGGACTCACTTACGGCTTTGCCGGCGCGTCGGTCATCCCGCCGCCCGCCCGAGGAGCCTCGCGACGACGACCAGCGCGTAGAACGACAGCGCGAGCGCCGCGACCTCCCCGGGTCGACCGAGCGCCGCGAGCACCGCCAGCGCGCTCGCGGTCACGGCCGCGACGCCGAACGCGGCGAACCAGCCGACGAAGTAACCCGCGTCGACCGCGGTGCGCCGCAGCGCGCCGCGGTCGAGTGCCGCCCGGACGGACCCCCGGTCGGCGACCCCGACCAGCGCGGCCGGCAGGAGGTAGGCCGCCCCGGCCGCCAACACCAGCGCGACGGTCCCTGCGCCGTACACCGAGAGCGTCCGGACGAAACCCGGCGTTCCCGCTCCTGCCTGCGTGGCACCGACGGTGATTAGCAGGACCACGAGCGGCCCGGCGAGGTAGCCCGCCGAGACGGCGAGCGCTCGCAGGCCGTCGGCCGCGAGCGCGCCGAAGTCGGCGAACGCCGGGAGCGATGCGGTGCTTCCGGCTTCTGAGTCGAGGCCTCCGGAGTCCGGAGGGTCGGCGTCGGCGCGTTCCGCGCGGGCCGCGGCCGCACCGGCCCGGAGGACCGCCATCGCGTAGCCCGCCAGGAGGACCGCCGGGACGAGCGCGAGAATCGCCAGGAAACCGAGGCGGGCGAGGATGCCGGCCGCGAGCGCGAGGACGGTCCCCACGAGCAACGCCTCCTCGCGGCGCTGACCTCGCAGCAGGTAGCTTACGGCCTCGCGGAGCATGCCCGACGGTTCGAGCGAGGGAGGATAGGTCTGGCGTCTCGACGGTGATGGGAGTAAGTGGTTGCCGGGAATCCGTCCGCGAACACTACGTTTGTAGAAACCGCGGTGATGACCGCCTCGAAAGCCCCCGCCCGCTACGCTCCCGCGGCTCACTGCGGTCCTCAGCACTCACTTCGTTCATGCCTGCGGTCCTTTCGTCGCCGGGGTTCGCGTAGCGGGCGGCCCCTTTCAGTCCCGCCCCGGAGGAAGGTGTCGCCGGGCGTTCCCGTCGGTTGGTCGGCCGGGCGCTTTCAGGGGTCGGTGTGGCTGAGCGCTCCTCAGCAGTCGCGCTCAGAGCTATCGCTCGGTGGAACGATGTAAAACGTCGCAAAAGGTCGTCTCGGTCGAAATCGGATTCAGATTGCGGGCCGGGTGGCCTCGACGCCGGGATCCCGGCCTTCGATGTCGAGCGCCTCGCCGTAGGCCCGACCGTAGATGGCCGCGGCGATGACGTTCACGGGGAACGCCACGAACGGGGCCGCGAGCCACCCGAGGACGGGCACCGCGGCGAGGCCGCCGACGATGGCGCCGCCGACCAGCGAGACGACGAGCGCCACCAGCCACCCGGTCGCGTACTTCCCGCTTCGGAGCACCGGCGAGAGTTCGCCGAACTCGAAGGCCGCGCCGACGCGCTTATCGGTCGCCAGGCGGACCAGCGCGGCGGGCAGGACGTACCAGACCGCCAGCGAGGTCACGACGGTGACGACGACGCCGACGAACAGCGTCAGTCCGCCGGTCACGTTGCGCCCGGAGGCGAGCGCGGCCGCCCCGCCGAGGAACAGCAGAACGGCCAGGACGGCCGGGATGAGGCCGTAGACGAGCGTCACGGCGATGGCCTTCAGGCCGTCGACGGACAGTTCGCCCCAGTCATCGAAGGCCAGGACGGTTTCGCCATCGCTGGTCCGGTCGAGGACGCCGAGTAGGTAGCCCGCCACGGGCACCAGCGGGAGCACGAGGAAGCCGAACAGGGTGAGCAGACCGCCTAACAGCAGGGTCCGGGTCGCGTCGTCACTGTCGGTCACGGAGTCGATTGCGTCTTGGAACATGATGAACACCGAGCGGTCGGGCTTCGAGAAGTCGCGGCTCGCTCGGGAATAGAGACGCTCTTCGAGGGCTTAAGCGTATCGTGAGCCGTGCTACGCCGAGTTTCTCCCGGCGGTCGCCCGGGTCAGACGCCCCGAATCACGCCGGTGACGCCGACCGTCTCGGCGATCACCCACGCGACAAATCCGAGGTAGGCGGCCAGCAGGACGTACGACTCAACGTCGGACAGCGAGAGGTCGGTCCGCAGGAACGTGAACAGCAGGACGGTCGCGACGGTCAGCACGCCCAGCATCGGCACGGCCACGGCGAAGTCGACGGGTGCGCTCCCGACGATGAGCACCCCAAGCGGAATCGCGACCAGCAGGTCGAACGTGTTCGACCCCAGCACGTTCCCGAGGCTGGTGACGCCCTTGCCCTTGCGCGCGGCCCGGACGCTGACCAGCGAGTCCGGCAGGCTGGTCGCCGCGGCGAGGATGGTGACGCCCGCGAGGAACTCGGGGATGCCGAACGTGTGGTTCAGGCTCTCGATCGAGCCGACCATCTGCTCGACGGCGACCAGGATGACGACCAGTCCGACGACGAGCATCCCCCACTGCCGGGAGACGTCGACGTCGCCGACGTCCTCGCCCTCGTGGTCGCTCACGTCCTGCCACTGGATGAAGAGGTAGAGGACGTACAGCAGGAGGGGGATGACCGCGAGCGGTCGCGTGACGCTTCCGCCGAGCACCGCGCCGCCGGACGTCGGGTAGTAGATGACCGCCAGCGCGAGCGTGACGACCAGCGCGGCGACCGATATCATGTAGAACTGCGCCTCCTTGTAGACGATGGTCCGACTGGAGGCGACCGGCTTCTCGGTCGCGATACCCGACAGCGCCGGAATCACGAGGATGTTGAAGATGGCCGACCCGACGATGGCGCCGACGCCCATGTCGAACGCGCCCGCGAGCGCGGTGAAGACGACGCTCGCCAGTTCGGGGAAACTCGACCCGACCGCGACCACGACCGAGCCCTGAATCACGTCGGGGAGTCCGTAGTGGGCCGAGAGACGCTCGGCCGACGATTCGAGCCAGCCGCTTCCGAACCAGATGAGCCCCGTGGCGACGACGAGGACGGCCACGTGCGCGAGCGGCGTGTCGGGGAGGACGCCGAAGAGTGACATCACGTCGAAACGACCGACTCGGACACCAAATGCGTTGTGTTCGGCCGCGTGGAGAGGTATATCGGGGGACGAGCGCGGCGTCCCTCGGGTGACAATTCCGCCGTCTTACTCGTCTTTCATCCGACTTCCGCCGGGCGGGAGGAACTCCTGGATGAGGTCCGGGCTGGCGACCTTCCGGACGAAGGAGGTGTCGGCGAACCGCTCGCGGAACACCCGGTAGACGCGCTTCGCGACGTCGCCCTGGGCGTACCGACCGGGTTCGACCTCGACGTGGGTTTCGACCTGCGGGACGACGGCCTCGGGCGGCCCGCCGAGGACGCGGGTGTGCGGTTCGCAGGCGATGCCGACCGCGACGCCGACCGGCACGTCCCGGAAGTAGGTGCGGTCGCCCCGGATGGCGAACCCGCCCTTCTCCAGGTACTCGCCGCTCTCGGGCGTCTTGCTCACCTGGTCGGGCGTGACCATGTAGGCGTCGCCGGCGAACCGACTGTCCTTCCAGACCGACGAGTAGGAGACGGCGAACTGCGCCGCCTGCTGCTTGCTCTCCTCGGGCACGTCGACGTCGCGGGAGGGTTCGCTCGGGTCGGAGGTCTTGAGGATAGTGACGGGCCCGCCGTGGGCCTGAGCGTGGAAGAACAGGTCGTTGCCGTCCATGTACTTCTGGACGAGTTCCTCGTTCTGGTCGGCGTTCCGGCCGCCGATGACCAGGAAGCCGTCGCTCGTGCGGAACCACCGGAACCGCTCGTACCACTGCTCGTTCTTCCGAATCGGAATCGACGGCGCCGACAGCCAGTCGGTCTCCTCGTCCTCGGCTTCCGCCTCGCCCTCCTCGCCGTCGGCACCCTCGTCGGGTTCGGCCTCCCACTCGTCGCGTCGGCGCTCGACCTCTTCGAGGTCCTCGCGGGTGTCTTCGATGGCCGCGAGCGCGCCCTCCTTCTTCTCCTCGATGCGCTTGGCCTCGGTGTAGAGGCGGTCGGCGTTCTTCTCGACGCCGGTCGAGGCGTCGAGTTCGACGTTTGTCCCGTCGATTTCGACCGTGATGGTCCCCTCCCGGCCGTTCACGCCCTGGACGGCCTCGGCGGCGTCGATGCCCCGCTCGGCCCCCTCGGCGAACGTCGCCTCGATATCGTCCCACGACCGGCCCTCGTCCAGCGCGTTCCGGACGGTGGTGAGAATCTCGTCGGCCAGGCCGTAGTGGCCGTAGAGCAGTTCGGCCTGCTCGCGGACCGCCTCGGCCTCCTGCTCGAAGCCCTCGATGGCGCCCTCCTGCTGTTCGATGATTCGCTTTTGCTTCTCGATCTCGGCCTCGAAGTCGGGGCGCTGGCTCCCCGCGCCGGCGTCGGCCGGCTCGTCGTCGCCCGTCAGGTCGACGTTCGCGTAGTAGAAGTCGACCGCGGCGTTGAACGTGTCGAACGCTTCGGCGTCGAGGTCGGCGTACTCCTCCAGCGCGAACGGCGTCACGTCGACCAGGCGGTCGTCCTCGCGGTAGACCCGCGGGTCGAACTGGCCGGTCCGGAGCGGTTCGGCCAGGCGCTCGATGGCGTCGAAGACCGCCCGGTAGTCGTCGTCGGTGGCGTCGTCGATGTCGGTGGCCTTCTCGACGCCCGCTCGGGTGCAGACCTCCTCGGCGTAGAGGCCGCCGAAGTTGAGTTGGGTGGCGAGCGTCCGCACGATGTCCGTGTCCGACCGCTCCATCTCGGCGACGAACGACTCGTAGTCCACCTCGAAGGGGTTGACCCGCTCGTCGGGGAACTCGTACTGACTGCCCGGCGCGACGGTCCGGGACTTCAGCCGAACGGTGTCGAGGCTGTCGACGACGATGTTGTCCTCGTCGAGCACCGCGACGTTGCCCTGGCCGAACAGTTCGGCGACGATGGTGGTGTCCTCGTCGCCGCGCTCGAAGCGGAACATGAGGATGCGGTCGAAGCCGTACTGCTCGACGCCCGCGAAGTCGGCGCCCGACAGGCGATTGCGGAGCATCATCGCGAAGTTCGGCGGCCGGCCCGGCGCGTCGGGGACGTTCTCGGGCGCCGAGACGTGGGCCCGCTTGTCGTCGCCCACCTCGATCAGGAGTTCGACCCGCCCGCGGTCGAAGTCGCGCATCTTGAACCGCAGGAGGTCGTCGCCGTAGAGGTACGCCTTGTCGAGTTTCGACCCCTCGTAGGCCCCCAGCTCCGCGACGACCGCGGCGAGGTCGATGCTCGACAGTTCCCGCTTCTGGTCCATACCCCGTGATTGCTCGTTACACCGGAAAGGCCTATCGTTACGACGTGTTGTGAGGACGTCGGTGTAGAACCGAGTAGAGGTGTTCAGGGAGATGACGGAAAGTCCGTACTCGAAAGACGGCACGAACGGAGACAGGACGGAAAATGACGGACGGAGAGATGGAGCGAGCACGTACGAAAACGGGACGAAAGGAAACGGGAAGCTAGCTAGCTACTCCCGACTCCTATGAGAAACCGCACCACTTCCTCCCCAGCCGACTCCCTCACTCGCACCTTCGGCGCTCGTTCGGTCGTCCCTCGCGCGAGCGACGCAGGCTTCGCCTGCGACGCCGCGCGCCACGTCTTTTAGCCGGTATCGCGCATCTCCACGGTCGGCGCGGCGCGCGGGAATCGCGGCCACTGAGTGGCCGCGATTTCTCGTGCGAGGGATGAGCGAACGAAGTGAGCGAATCGGCTGGGGAGGGTGTGGTTGCGGCCCTCATTTGTACCGGGAGTAGCTAGCTTCCTTGATTTTGCGGTGCGGTCACCAGTCGACGTAACGACGAGATTCGTCCTTCACACCTCTAGCTCCATCCCGTCGTAGCCGAACTCGAGATTCAGGTCCTCGTACCGCGACTCCAGTTCCTCGTACTCGTCTGGGCGTCGCCGATATATCTCCTCGATCTCGGTCAGCACCGTCCGGTCCGGCTTCACGGTCCGGACCTGCTCTATCGTCTGGTCGAAGGTGGTCTGGTGTTCGCGCTCCTCGGCCCAGAGTTCGTCGGTCATGATAGGTTCGCCGTCGCCGGTTTCCCGGAAGAAGCCACACTCCCTGACCCAGAGGTCGAGGTCGCGGGGAACCTTGTCGAGGTCGAGAAACGTCGTCTCGTCGGGGAATATCAGCGCCGATTCGTCGTCCTCCTCGAACAGGTAGCCCATCGCGGCGTCCTCCGAATCCCCGGGGTCCATCGGCGCGCCGACGGCCGTCACTTCGATGCCGCCGCCGAGGTCCATCGACTCGCCGTCGTCCAGCAGTTCGAACTCGGCGTATCCCAGGTCGTCGTATTGGGCTTCGAGGTCGAGGGAGTCGGCCAGGCGGTCGTAGGTCGTCTCGCTCATCACCACCGTCGCGGGGTCCTCGTTGTCCCAGTTCTCGATGGGGTACTGCGGTCGCCCGATGGCCTGGACGACCCGCAGGCCGCCGACGTGGTCGATGTGGTGGTGCGAGAGGAAGATGTACTCGACGTCCATTACCTCTTCGCGGTTCAGCATCGCCCAGATGCTCTCGGGCGCGTCCACCACCGCGTTCGCCTCCTGGACGTAGGTGGAGTTGCCGAGCCTCGCGTGGGGCGACCCCTCCCGTCTCGCGGGTTCGCAGACCCGGCAGTCGCAGGTCGGCATCGGCGTCTGGGAGTCGCCGCCCGACCCGAGGAGCGTGAGATTCATGGACGAACTACCGGCGCGCGACCCAAAGACTCTGCGGCAGGCGACCCGGCGGCCCGTCGGGGCGGCCGCCTGAGCGGTCGGCTGTCAGTGGTCGGCCTCGTGGGGGTTCGGTTCGGTGCCGTAGTTCTCGGCGTGGTCGGCGTAGTCGATGAACCGCGGGGCGTCCGGGTCGAACGGTCGTTCGAGCGACTCGAACGCCCGTTTCTTGTCCCAGCTCTGCAGGCCGCCGACCGCGCCCCGGTCCTCGAGGTCGTGGTAGTCGAGGTCGGGTTCCGCGAGTTCCCACGCCTCCAGTCCGGTTTCGGTGCGGACGATGACCGACGAATACTCGTCGGACGACCCCACCGAACCGACCGTGAGGTCGGCGCAGTAGCCGGTGAAGTCGGCGCACTCGTCGCAACCCTTCAGCGCGGCGCCGTGGAACGCCTCGATGTCCTCGGCCAGGATTCGCTCGCCGTCGCGGTCGTACACCCGCATCTCGCCGTCGAGCACGTCGAGTTTCCCGATCTCTTCGGGGGAGATACCCCGCTTCGCTTCGAGTTGCTCGCCGACGAGCCGGTGGTAGTTGAAGTTCTTGGTGCACATCAGCGCGACGGTGTACTCGACCGCCCGAACCATCGCGTTCTGGGAGCCGTACTCCCACTCGAAGTCCTGTAAGGCCCGTATCCCCTCGATTTCGCAGGGCGTCCCCACGAGCGCGAGGCTGAGGTCCTCGGGGTCCTTCCCGGGGAGTTTGTGCTCCCACCGCGAGAGGTCGAGGTTGCCCAGCGCCATCGTCTGGTTGTAGAAGCTCCCGGCGTTCTCTATCAGTTCCTCCCGCGTGGTCGCGAGGAAGCTCTCGGCCTTCCAGGGCTCGTCGTCGCTCTCGGTGGCGATTAGCGCGCCGTCTATCTTCCCCGCCTCCAGCAGGTGGCTCAGCACCGACGTGACGACGCCGCCGTCCTGGGCGTTCTCACGCCACTCCTCGGTCACCCGCGCCGAGAACTCCGTGATGGGGTCGCCCGCGCCCTTCACGTTCTCCTCGCCGCCGGTTATCTTCCACTGGCGCTCGTAGCGGAGGCCGCCCCGCGGGCAGAAGTCCCAGCAGAGCGAACAGCCGGTGCACATCTTCACCAGTTCCGGCAGGTCGTCGTCGCCGATGCCGATGGAGTCCGACGGGCAGGCCGCCACGCACGTGCCGCACTGGATGCAACGACCCTCGTCGATGACCGCCTCGTCGAGTTCCATGAACCACGTCTTCTCGTCGGGCGTCTCGATGTCGTTCATCTCGCGCCGAATCGAGTAGCCCGGCGTCTCCAGGTCGACCCCCTCCGGGACGTTCACGCGCTCGTTGGGCGGGCCGTCCGAGAGGTCCTGGCTCGCGTCGGCCGCAGGTTCGGTGAACTCCAGGTCGGCGAGATTACCGTCGGCGTCAACGTTGGCCGGGGTCGTCCCACCGTCAGAGGCGAACTCCGACGAGCCTCCGGTCGCTTCGCTCCCGGAGACGCCGTCGGCGACCGGTTCCGTCTCCTCACCGACGTCGCCACTCGCGCCGGTCGCGTAGGGCCGCGACTCGTCGGTCGGTCCGATGCGGTCGCCCGGAATCGTCCCGTGCTCGGTCGCGGGTCGGTGGGTCCGGACACCGTCCGCGCGGGGGACCGTCCGCTCGTCACCCCTGTCGTCGGCGTCCGGAACGCCCGGCAACGGGTCGTCCGGCCGGCCGTCCTCGCGCTCGTCAGTCATCGGTCGCCACCCCCTTCGAGACGGGGGCGTCGGCCCGCCGCATCACCGACCGCAGGCGGTCGTTGCCGACCCGGCGAGTCCACTCGTAGAAGCGCTCGCCGTCGGCGCGCTCGTCGGCGTAAGCCGCGAACAGCGCTTCGAGCGCCGGAATCACGGCGTCCGCCGGAACCGCCGTCTCGACCCAGTTGAGGAAGGCGTTGTCGGTTCCGAGGCTCCCGCCGAGACCGAAGTCCATCCCCTCGACCACCGCGTCGCCCTCGTCGTTCGTGCTGTCCGGCGAGTCCTCGACCTTCACGGTTTCGCCGCGGAATCCGATGTCGGCTATCTGTGGCTGGGCGCACGAGGCCGAACAGCCCGACATGTGCATCCGGACCACGTCGAGGTCGTCGGGGGTGTCGATTCGGGCGTCGAGTTCTCGCGCCCACCGCTTGACTCGTTTCTTGGTCTCGATGATGCCGTAGTTGCAGAACTCGCTGCCGGTACAGCCGACCGCACCGCGCGAGAACGGTCCGGGATTCGGCTGGTAGTCGGCGGCGAAGGGTTCGGCGAGCAAATCGTCGACGCGTTCCTCGGGGACGTGGGTGACCAGGAAGTTCTGGTCGGTCGCGAGTCGGACCGACGCCTCCTCGGTGCCGTACTCCCCGGCGGCCCGGGCGGCCGCCGCGAACTCGTCGCCGCCGATGCGGCCCGCGACCACGTTGAAGCCGACGTATCGAAGGCCGTCCTGCTTCTGCTCGCGGACGCCGACGTGGTCGCCGGTGTACCCCTCGGTGCAGTCCTCGCCGGCCGACGGGAGGTCGACCGTATACCGGTCCCGCACCGCCTCCTCGAACGTCTCGGGACCCAACTGCTCGACGAGATAGCGCATCCGACAGACCCCGCGGTTGTTCCGGTCGCCCAGTTCCTTGAACGTCTGGGCGACCGCCCGGCAGAACTCGACGGCGTCCTCGGGCGGGACGAACGCGTCGAGTCGGGAGGCCATCCGCGGGCCGTCCGAGAGGCCGCCGCCGACCCGGGCGTGGAAGCCGTAGTACCACTCGCCGTCGATTCGCTTTCTCGCGGGTGTCAGCCCCACGTCGTTGATCTGGGACTGGGCGCAGTCCTCGCGACAGCCGGTGACGGTCAGCTTGAACTTCCGCGGGAGGTTGGCGTACTCGCGGTTGCCCGTGAAGAACTCCGAGATAGCGTCCACTACCGGCTGGGCGTCGAAGCACTCGTGGTCTGTGAGCCCGGCCGCGGGACAGCCCAGCACGTTCCGGGCCGAGTCGCCACAGCCCTGCACGGTCGTCAGCCCCACTTCGTCGTATCGGTCCCAGATCTCGGGGACGTCCTTGATCTCGATCCAGTGCATCTGGACGTCCTGTCTGGTCGTGATGTCGAGGTAGGCGTCGCCCCAGAGTTCGTTCTGTTCGGCCCCGCCGTACTCCTCGGGCGCGGTGGCGAACTCCTCGGCCACCTCGCCGACGACCTCGGCCTGTTCGGGTGTGAGTCGCCCGCCGGGCACCTTGGTCCTGAGCATGAAGTACCCCCGGTGGGTGCCGTGGGCGTACAGGCCCGCCCACTTCAGGCGCTCCCACTCGCCGTCGCCCGCTCGCGCCTCTATCTCGTCGAACGACAGCCCTTCCTCGGCGTACCGCTCGACGTCGTCGAGCACGTCCAGCGGGTGTTTCTCCTGTTTGTACTCCTCGACGGTGTTCATCGGGAGCGGACCTCCGGTTCGAACGCCGAGTGCGGTTCGTTATCAGTGGCCACGGTCGTTCGTCACGAAGGGGAGACGCGAACTACTACCATCGCATTACGGCGAAAACTGGCGGTGGACGCGAATACCGGCAAACAATTCCGGTATCGGCGTCGGCCCCGAACGGGAGTCGGTGACGGGGATGACCCCCGAACGATGGCCGTCTGAGGTTCCGGAAAGCTTCGCCTCGACTCTCGACGGACGGGGCCGACCGGTCGCGCCGCTCGCGGCCCGCGGCGGCGCGACCGGTTCGGTAGTTCGGATTTGGATTCGACGCTCAGGATTCCGAGTCGACGCTCAGACCGACCGCGTTCTCGTCGGCGTCTTCGGCTTCCGCAAACACGTAGACCACGAAGAGGTCCTCGCCGTCGTCGTCGGTGGCGGTGAACCGCACGGTTTCGCGGTCGTCGGTTTCGAACTCGTAGGTATCCGGCTGGACCACGATGTGGTCGAGTTCCGCGTCGCCTGGCGTGTAGACCGTCTGGTCGTCGGCTCCGATGGCGCTCTCGACGGTGTAGGTCAGGGTCAGCTCCTGGTCGTCGAGCGCGCCGGTGAACGTCGCTTCGTACTGGTCGACGCTTTCGAGTTCGTCGAACGTCACCTCGGCGAGCGATGGCTCCGAAGAGGCGGTCATGGACGGTGATACGGGGTCGACACACTTCACCCGAGTGGCCGTTCTCGCGGTGTCGCCGGCGCGACCACGGCTCCGCATCTTGGCGTGACTTTGTGTCGCGCCGGCAGCCGCGACTCCTGTCGCTTCTCGGTGGTGCGTGATTCGTCCGTCGAGGACCGATGTAATCGAGTGCGTCCGAGTAATTCGGTCGTCACGATCACGCGGCAACCGACATCGCCAAGGCGAGAAGACTCAAAGCGAGTCCGATTGCGGCGAACACTCGACTGTCGCGGACCGCCTTCGGCGAGGGTTCGAGCTGTTTGTTGTGGGGGTACGCGGTACTGGCCCGCGTCCGGAGGAAGAATCGCGTCGTCTCGTACGGATACAGCACGCCCGCTGCGGAGACGGCGACGAGTCCGAGACTGACGACGAAGAAGCCCCAGTCCATGGTATGCTACGAACCCTACACCTACGTAACATAAGTGTTCCCTCGCGCCGAGGAGGGCTTCGTTCGACTCGCCGACTGCGGTTCGGCGCCGGTCGCTACAACCGCTTGCTGACGTACGGGCCGTCCTGGTGGTAGCCCAGTTTGGTCCGGTAGTACTCCCGGGCGCCGATGCCCGAGATGACGCTGACCTTCTCGTACCCGGCGTCGGCCGCCATCGCCTCGGCCTTCCGGAGGAGCTTCTTGCCGTAGCCCTTGTGCTGCCAGTCGTGGGACTCGCCGCCGACTTCCACCATCGGGCCGTAAACGTGGAGTTCCCGGACCAGCGCGGCGTTTTCGAGCTCCCGCCGGACGGGGGCGCCGGGGAAGCGCAGTCGGCAGAACCCGACCAGGAGGTCCTTGTCGGGGTCCTCGTAGCTGATGAAGTGTTCGGTGCCGCCAGCGGCCTCGTAGGTCAGCACGTCGAGTTCGACGTTCTCGGGGTCCTCGTCGTTCATTCCGACTTCCCGGCACCGGATGCAGTCGCAGGTCCAGCCGTGCTCGTCCATCTTCTGGCGGGCGAGTTGGCGGAGGTTCGACTTCCAGACGCCCGCGTCGATGAAGTCGGCGGGGATGTCGCGCTGGACGCGCTGGAGTCGGGTGTACTTCGGGATCATCGACTTGATCTCGGCGACGAGTTCGGCGGCCTCCTCGTTTCTGAGGGGCTGGTACTCGTCGCGGTGCCACCAGTCGTAGGTCGCGGTGCCCCGCACCACGAGCGTCGGGTAGATCTTGAGGTAGTCGGGCTTCCACTTCTCGTCCTCAAACAGCCGGCGGAAGTCCTCGATGCACATCTCCTTGGTCATGCCGGGCTGGCCGGGCATCATGTGGAAGCCGACCTTGAACGCCGCGTCGCGCAGGCGTCGGTTGGCGTCGATGGACGCCTGGGCGCCGTGGCCCCGGTGCATCTCCCGGTTGATGCGCTCGTAGGTGGTCTGGACGCCCACCTCGACCTTTGTCCCGCCCAGATCGAGCATCCGGTCTATCTGCTCGGGGTCGCACCAGTCGGGCTTGGTTTCGAACGTCGTCCCGATGTTGCGGATGTCGCCCGTCTCGTTCTCGGCGATGACGTCTTCGAGATACCGGAACTCGTACTCGTCGAACTCTTGGGCGAAGCTCTCGCCCTCCGCGGGTTGGGGTTCGGCGTCCACGTCGTAGTCGTTCATCGCTTCGAGCGCGCGCTTGACGAACCACTCCTGGTAGTCGTGGCTCCGGGCGGTCATCGTCCCGCCCATCAGGATGAGTTCGACCTTGTCGACGGGGTGGCCGATCTCCCGAAGCTGGTGGAGCCGCAGGGTGACCTGGCCGTAGGGGTCGTAGTCGTTCTGTACCCCGCGCGCGGCGGCGGGTTCGTGGCCGGTGTAGCTCTGGGAGGAGGAGAACTCCGAGCCGGGACCGCCCGGACAGTAGAGGCACTTGCCGTGGGGACACTGGTGCGGGCTGGTCATGATGGCGACCGGCGAGACGCCCGACGCCGTCCGGACGGGCTTGCGCTGGAGCACCTCCTGGAGGTCCTCGCGGCGCTCCTCTGGCGCGTGGTCCAGCAACTCGGAATTCTTGGGAACCTTCGGCGAGGAGAACTCCGAGCAGACGTCGAGCTTCTCGCTTTCGAGGTCGTCGCGCTCCACGTCGCCCGCGAGGATGCGCTCGACGAGCTCCTCGCAGACGCGCTCGAACGCCTCGGTTTCGGTGGCGTCCGGCGTCTCGGTACTCATTACGTGCTATTTGGTTGGTTGGGGTGGATAAGGGTGTCGTCTACGGGTGCATTCTAGTTCTGGGTGGAGGTGAATGGCCGGTGAACCAGACAGCCAAGGTGGGACGTTCTACGTCTGCATCGACCCGACGGTGACCGCAGTGACCGCTTCGAAAGCCCCCGCCTGCTCCGCTCCCGCGGCTCGCTGCGCGCTTCAGTCGCTCACTGCGTTCGCTCCTTCCAGTGCTTACTTCGCCGGGGTTCGCGGAGCAGGCGGCCCCTTTCAGTCCCACCTGTCGGTTGTTCGGCAGGGCGTCTCCGGTGGTTAGTGTAGATTTACGAGACGATTCCGCGGTTAAGCGTTCACGAAAGCGCTGACTCCGGCGCCGAGCGCAAACTGCCGCCCGTCTGGTACCAGTAGGCGCCGACGACCAGCACCGTCGTGATGGCGAACGCACCCAGCACCTGCGCCCAGGTGTGGGCGTCGAGGTAAATGCGGTTCGGGACCATCACCACCGGAATCGCCAGCGTGGGCCAGAACTTCCGGTCGACGAGCGTCAGGTAGAGCGTCGGCATCAGCGCGATGGTGACGTGACCCGAGACGTTCCAGACCGGCGAGAGCGCCAGGTAGGGCAGGGACACCAGCGCGAGCGCCTCCATCCACCCGGGGACGAGTCGCCCCCAGTCGAAGTATCGCCAGAGGAGCCACGACGCGCCGGCGGCGACGAAGACGCCGCCGGCGACCAGCGCGTCGGTCTGCCAAGCGTTGCCCTTCGTGACCTGGAAGACGCCCTTCCCCGTGACGAGGACGTACGCCAGCGTCGGGGCCAGCGAGAGTAGACCCGCCCCGAGAAAGCCCGCGACCCGCCGCCAGAGCGCCGAGCGGTCGGCGTCCTGGCGCGCCCACTCGTGGTGGACGAGGACGAGCGTTCCGACGCCGAGCACCATGATCGGGTGGAAGACGTACGGGTAGTACTCCATCGCCGTATCGAGTACGCCCATAACGGCCCCGACTACGACGCCGAGCGGGAAAACGGCCGGGGCCATTTCGTCGAGAACCGTCTCGAAGAGGACACGCCGCGCCCGGTATGCGATGAGATAACATCTCGAAGAAGCTTCAACTTCCGGTGTGACAATTGTCACACCACATGGTCGGAGACGCCGACACGCCGTCCGACGACCGGCCCCCCTCTCGCGGGCGACTTCCGTGGCGAGCGCGTCTCCCGTCCCGCGCCGTCGCGACCTACTACGCCTACGTCCTCTCGCGGTCGCTCGCATTCACGATGCCCATCTACGTCGTCTTCTTCCGGTCGCGGGGACTCTCGCTCGCGCAGTTCGGCCTGCTCGAAGCGACGTACACGCTGGCGGTGCTGGGCCTGGAGTTCCCCACGGGCTACGTCGCCGACCGACTCGGCCGGCGGAACGGCCTGCTGGCGTCCAACGCGCTGAGCGCGCTCGGGGCGGTCGGCTACGCACTCGCCCACTCGTTTCCGGCGTTCCTGGCCGCGATGGTCCTCCGGGCGGCCGGCGCGACCTTCTCGTCGGGGACCTCCGCGGCGTGGCTCTACGAGGCGCTGGCCGACGACGACGAGGAAGGCGACTTCGCCCGCGTCGACGGTCGCGCCAGGGCGCTCGGCCTGGCCGGCCAGAGCGCCGCGGCAGTCGCGGGCGCGTGGGCCTACTCTGCCAGCCACCTCCTGCCGTGGGCGCTCGACGTGGCCGCGCTCGCGGCGGGCGGGGCGGTCCTGCTCGCGGTGCCCGCTCGTGAGGATGCCCCGACGGCGACGGACGACGACTCGGAGCGCCTGACGCCAGCGGAGACAGTGACGGTCGTCCGAACCGCGCTCGCACAATCCGGCCTGCGCACCTTCGTCGCCTACACCTCGCTCTTCCTGGGCGTCGTCGGGGCCGCGCTGTTGTTCGTCCAGCCGGTGAGCGTCGACGTCCTCGGCGTCGCCCCGGCGCACCTGGGCTACCTCTACGCGGGCCTGACGCTCCTGTCGGCCGCCGCCGCGGCGCTCGCGGGGCGAGTCCGCGACCGGGTCGGCGTCGACCGGTGGTTCGGGGTCGTCCCGTTCCTCGCGGCCGCGGGACTGCTCGCGGTGCTCGCGGTCCCGTGGCTCGCGCTCGCGCTGTTCTTCGTCCTCCGGGCGGCCGGGGCCGTCTCGCGGCCTCTGGCCGACCAGCGAATCAACGACGGCGTCCGGTCGCGGGGCCGAGCGACGACGCTCAGCGCAGTGTCGATGCTCCGGTCGGTCGCGGTCGCCCCGCTCAAACTGCTGGCCGGCGCCGTCGCGGCCGCCGCCCTCCCGGCGGTGCTCTCGGCGCTCGGCGCGGTGTTGCTGGTCGGCGCGGTCGGCCTGTGGCTGCGTGGGAGACTGCTCGGCGAATCGCGTTCGAACGAATGCGATTCGCCGGGCGTCGACGCTCCCGAGCGTCGATGACGGATGCGGTTCGGAACGCGACGGAGAAAGCGGAAAAGCAGAAAGAGCAGAGAACGCGGGAAGAACGGAGAGGCGAACGGCGACGAAAACCGAGTCGCTTACAGCTGATCGCCGATGGCCTCGACGACCGCGTCAAGGACGTCGTCGCGCTCGCCGCTCAGGAACTCGATGGTGCCGTTGCGGGTGCCGCGGGCGACGATGCCCGCCTCGGGGGCGTCCTCGCGGGCCTGGGCCGCGACCTCGCGGACGTCGAGGGGTTCGTCGCTCCGGATGTGGAGTTCGTCCTCGCCGGCGCCCAGCGTGACGTGGTAGTCGCCGGGGGCGTTCTTCGCGCCGAGCTTCTCGCGGTGAATCTCGTCGAGCAGCAGCGTCGTCGGCGGGAAGTCGAAGCGGTGGGTGAACGCGTCGGCGTCGAGCACGGTGAACGAGACGTCGCCGGTGCCCCGAATCGCGAGGTTCGGCTCGACCGTGTCGAGTTCAGTCTGGAGCTTCTCGCGGAACTGGCCGCTGACGTGTTCGGCGAGGTCGCGCTTCTCGTGTTCGAACAGGAGGTCGGTGATGAGTTCGCGCTTGTCCTCGTAGGACTGGTAGTAGGCCTCCAGCGCGACCGCCTCGCGGAGCGCGGTGGTGTGGTCGGCGTCGTAACCCTCCTCGTCGGCGAGTTCAGTGTACGCCTCGGGGGTGTCCTCCCAGTAACTCACCGCGGGCAGGTGGCTCAGTTCCTCGCGCACGTCGGGGTTGACGTGGGCCGCGAGGTTCGCACCGAGGACACCGGTCGTGACGTCGGTGCCGTCGGCGTCGGCGAGGAAGGGGTTGACCGCCACGTCGACGAGGTCGGCGGCCGCGTCGTCGGGGTACTGGTGGTCGACGACCACGCGGGGCGCGTCGTAGATGTCGAGCAGTTCGAGGCCGTCCTCGGATTCGGCGGTGCTGCCGGCGTCGACGACCACGAACAGCGGAAGCTTCTCGTCGTGGCGCTCGCGGTTGTCGAGCATCTGGGTCGCGTCCTTCGTCGCGTCGCCCATGTCGTAGTGGCCGTCTTCGAGCGGGCGGCGGTCGAAGAAGTGGTACTCGGCGTCGCTCTTGGCGTGCTCGTCGCGCACGAGCGGCAGGACGGCGCGCTCGATGGCCGCGCCGGCGACGTAGCCGTCTGCGGTGGCGTTGTGGCGGACGATGACCGGGCGCGACTCCATGACTGCCCGCCGGACGGCCTCGGCGGCGTCGCGAATCTGCTCGTGGACCGCGTTCACGGCGTCGTGGTCGGCCAGCAGGTCGACGTCGTCGGGACGGGCCTCGGCGCGGAGCGCGTCTTCGAGGCGCTGTTCGACGGTTTCGCGCTCGTCGCCGTCGAGTTTCTCCAGGTCTTCGGTTTCGACCTGAAGTTCGTTGTTGCGGAGTTCGACCTCACCGTCGAGGCGGACGAAGTCGCCCGTCTCGGCCTCGGGGTAGGCGCGAACGCCCGCCTCCACGAACGCCGCACAGTCGACGGTCGCGGTTTCGTCGCGGACCTCGAAGATGGTCGGCCCGCTGGTCTGGCGCGCGCCGACGATTTCGCCCTCGATTCGGACGTCCTCGCCCACGCGGTCGCCGAGCGTCTCGATCTGGACGCGCTCCAGTTCGCGGTCCGAATCGGCGTCGGCGTCCGACGCCGATTCGGTCCCGGACGAGGACGAGGATGACGAGGACGACGAAGACGACGAGGACGACGAAGACGACGAGGACTGGGACCGCGTCGACTGAGAGCCTCCGGCGCTTGCGCCGGCGCCGGCCCCGTCGGTCGTGGCCTGCTGGTTCTCGTCCTGCTGGTTCTCGTTGGTGCGGTCAGTTTCGTCCTCCTCCGTCTCCTCGGGGAGGACGGCCCCGCGCTCGGGGTCGTCGACGAGTTTGCCGCGGAACTCGCGTTCGGACTGGCGAATCGACCAGCCGAGGTCGACGTTGCCGTTGTTCTGTACGTCGGTCACCTGGACGAACACCTCGTCGCCCTCGTCCCAGTCGAGACTGTCGAGGCGGCGGTCGAGTTCGCTCTCGTGGAGCAGACCCGTCACGTGGTCGCCGATGTTGACGAAGACGCCGAAGTCGGCGAAGCCGTCGACGGTGCCGCGGTAGTATCGACCGGATGTGAGTTGATTCGGTGAATTGCCGGTGAACTCGAAGAGGACGTCCTGCTCGTGGCTTTGACAGATAGCCCCGTCGGCAGGCGTCCCGCAGATTATACACGAACCCATCTTATACGCGGGAGAAATAGCCCCGGCCTAAAACTGTTGTCGAAACTGGCGCGTCGGTCTATCGCCCGCGGTGGGCGTCGGACGTTCGCCTGTGGTGGCAGTCACGGGCGAACGACCGGCGACCGTCAGTCTCCCGCTTGCGGGGGTACGCCGACCGCTTGCGGGGGTACGCCGACCGCTCGCGGGAGTACGCCGACCGCTCGCGGGAGTACGCCGACCGCTCGCCGCGGCCCGCCGACTAATCCCCTTCGTAGGCTTCGACCCCCGGCAGGTCCGCGACGCCCTCGTGTTCGCCGACGAACTCGGCGTCGGCGACCGCCCGCCGGAAGTCCTCGACGCTGGAGTACTCCCGGGTCGTCAGCACGCGGCCGTCTTCGACCGCGAAGACGATTTCGTCGGTGCCGTCGTCGTGTCGGTAGTGGTCGGCCTTCGTCGGCTCCGTTGCCATACCGAAATGGGGGACGCCGAGGTCCTTCAAGCTTGAGTCGGTAGGTGTCACCTATCCCGAGTCGAAACGGCTCGAAACCGAACAGCGGTCACTCGAAGACGGGGCTGTCGTCCTCAAGCGCCTCGATGTCGGCGGCGATCTCCCGGACCTGCTCGGGAAAGAGCGCGACCTGGACCTCGTTGCCTTCGTCGTCCTCGCAGACGATTTTGACGCGCTTGTCGCCGAACTCCCTGGCCTCGGCGGTTTCGACGTCGAACAGTTTCGCTGTGGCGGTCTTGTTCGCGGGACCGACGTTCTTGATGGCGCCGTCCTTGAGTTCGACCATGAAGTCCTCGACGATGAGATTGAGCATGCGGGGGTAGCTTTGCGGGGTACGGTAATATAGGTGGGACTTCGGGGGTGCGGGGCGATTTCGAATGAGATTGGCCGTGTTCGCTTGCCTCGTACCGCCGGGAACAGCGTGACTGCAACCGTCTCGAAAGCCCCCGACCGCTCGCGGTCGCTCAGCGACATATCCGGGTCGGGCCTACGGCCCTCCCCGAACAGGGGTCGCTGAGACGACCACGGCCTTCGGCCGCGAGCGGGCGGCCCCTTTCAGTCCCACCTTGCCAGTAGGTTCGCCGAGTACTTTCGGAGGAAAATCGCACCGAGCGCTTCCAGAAAAACAGTCAGCCGAGCACGGCCGGCAGTTCGAGTCCGTATTCGGCCCCGAGTGTCGCGAGCGCCGCGAATCCGCGGAAGGCGTAGCCGAACACCAGCGCGGCCGGAATCGCGCCGGCGAGTAGCGCACGTATCGGGGAGGTGTCGTGGACGATTCGCAGGCCGCCGAGGAACAGCACCGCGCCGTAGACGGCGCAGGCGGCCCGAATCCAGGGACTCGGGATTCCGGCGAACACGCACGGGGCGGTGGCGTAAGCGATGACCTGCACCGTCTCGCTGATGCCGGCGCGCTCGCGGACGAACGGCATCAGCAGGAGCGTCTGGACCGCGGCGGTCAGGTGGAGCACCGCGGGGGCGACGAACAGCGCCGCCAGCAGGAGTCCGAACACCGCCGCGAGCGTCGGGTGGGTCCCGAGCGTCGGCGCGGCACCGTCGACCAGCGCGAACCGCGTGGCCTCCTCTAGCAGGACGACGACCACGGCGAAGACCAGGCCGGGGGCCTGGTCGCCGGGCGCGACGCCGCGCTCGAAGAACCGGCGGGGGTTGACCAGCACTTCCGCCCACGCGCGGGCGAGGCCGGCGGGGCCGCGCTCGCGTCCGCCCGTGGGGTTCTCGACCCACTGCGTCACGGCTAGACTAATCGGTTCGGAGGGTATGACAGTTCCGACATCGCGCCTCGTAGGACTCCTCGGCGCCGACCACGATGGTCGGGTCCTCGGCGTGGGCGGGTTCGCCGTCGACGAGTCGCTGGTTGCGGGTCGCGGGTTCGCCGCACTGCGCGCAGATGGCCTGGTACTTGTCGACGTACTCGGCGAGCGACACCAGCCGAGGCACCGGTTCGAACGGTTCGCCCCGGAACGTCTGGTCGGTGCCCGAGACGATGACCCGGCGGTCGTCGTCGGCGAGGTGTTCGCAGACGCCCACCAGTTCGTCGGTGAAGAAGTTGGCCTCGTCGACGGCGACGACCTGCTCGCCGTTCAGGACATCGGGGATGTCCCAGACGCCCGTCTCGGGGTCGACGACCGTCGCCTCCCACTGGCGGCCGTTGTGCGACCCGACGGTGTCCTCGCCGTAGCGGTCGTCGAGGGCGGGCTTGAACACCGCGACCTCCTGGCCGGCGATCTCGGCCCGGCGAAGCCGCCGGAGGAGTTCCTCGGTCTTGCCCGAGAACATACAGCCGGTGATGACCTCGACCCACCCGCTGTTGGTTATCTTGTGCATGTCCGTTGGCGCTCACACGAGGGTCAAAAGGATTGCCGATTTGCGCGGCCGGATGGCCGACAGGGCGACGGACTCGGCGTCGCCGACAGGGCGACGGTACTATCGTCGCTAACGGGGCGACGGTTTCAGTGTCGCTAACGGGGAGACGGGCTCGGCGTCGCGGCCGTTTAGCCGCGACGCCGAGTAGCGCGAAACCGCCTCACGCCACCGTCGGCGACGGCCCGTCGCGGTCCAGTATCTTCTCGACTATCTCGTCGAAGTTAGGTGCCTCTCGGTCGTCTCGCGGTTCGTCCGATGGATAGTGCGGTACTACCGGCACGGTCGCTCACCCCTTCGGTAGACGGTAACCGTCTCGACCGAAAAATCGTTTACTATCTCTTTCGTTATGGGATGGCCGCGAACCGCCGGCCGCGCCATCTCCTCGGGTACGTCGACGCGCTACTCCACCGCGCCGACGTTCTCCTCGCTCTCGGGCGTCGGAGGACACGGTTTGATGTAGGCGTAGTCGACGATCTCCGTGCCGAGTTCGGCCACCCGCATCTCCAGTCGCTCGTCGGTGAACCGGCCGTCCCGGACCGAACTGTGCGAGCGCGGGACCGCCGCCTGGTGGGGGAGCACCCAGGCGTCGAGGGCGCGACAGACTGACCGGAGGTGTTCGAGCGCCGTGATGGGGAAGTTGCCGCCCGAAACCGCGAGCAGGCCGACCGTCTTGTGTTCGAACTCGTCGAAACCGCAGTAGTCGAGCGCGGTCTTCAGCACCGACGAGTACGACCCGTGGTACATCGGGGTCCCGAGCAGGACGGCGTCGGCCTCGCGGATCTCGCGGGTGAACTCGGCCGCGTCGCCCGCTTCAGCGTCGTCGACGTCGGGGTCGAACGCCGGCAGGTCGTAGTCCCGGAGGTCGAGCAGTTCCGCGTCGCCGCCCGCGGCCTCGACGGCCTCCAGGGCGCGGTCCAGCGCGGCCCGCGTGACGCTCTCGTCGCGGAGGCTTCCGGATACCGCCGCGACCTGCGGCGGCCCCGAGCGCGATTCGTCGAGCGGTGATGGGTTCGACATACGCCCTAGTCGGGTCCGAACCGCAAATATAGCTTCGACCGGTCGAGCGGTCGGCCCTCGCCGCGACGCGGCGAGAGGCCGACTCGGGGCGGCCGACCCGGCCCGGCCAACTCGGGGCGGCCAATCCGGAGCGACCGACGCGGCGCCGGTACGAACTCGCCCGCGGCAGTCTCGCTACTCCTCCCAGTTGTACAGCGCGTCCAAGAACATATCGCGGACATCGTCCTCGGTCACCGGCCTGGGATTGGTGCGCAGGAGGCGCTGCTGGGTTTCGACCGTCTGTTTCGCGAGCCAGTCGACGTCGTCTTCGCCGACGTCCGCCAACTCGGCCAGGCCGCTCGGCAGGACGTTCAGGTCGCGCTGTAGTTGGACGTACTGCGCTTTGAGCGCGTCGGCCGCCGCGCGGTCGGTCATCCCCGCAGTGTCCACGCCGAACGTCTCCGCGAGGTCGGCGAACCGCGGCGGGTCGCTCGCGGCGTTGTAGTCGATGGTGCTCGCAGGCGTGAGCACCGCGATGGTCTCGCCGTGCTTCGTGTGGTAGCGGTTGCCGACCGGGTAGGCCATCGCGTGACAGAGGCTGGCGCCCGCCGTGAGGCCCGCGATGGCCCCGAACAGCGCGCCCTGGAGCATGTTCTCGCGGGCTTCGAGGTCGTCGCCGTTGTGGACCGCCCGCCGGACGTTCGAGGAGAGCAGTTCGATGGCCTTCTCCGAGAATATCTCCGTCAGCGGCGTCCGACCGGCGTACACCGGTCGCTCGGCGGGGTCGGCCGCCCGGAGCAGCGAGTCGTATTCGTGGGTGGTGTAGCCCTCGATGGCGTGGCCGAGCGCGTCCATCGCGGTCTTCGCGGTGAGGTCGGCGGGCAGCGTCGTCGTCAGCGTCGGGTCGAGCACCGCGGCGTCGGCCCGGAGGTGGTTGCTGGAGATGCCCTCCTTCGTCTGCTTCTCCGGCACCGAGAGGATGGCGACCGGCGATATCTCCGCGCCGGTCCCCGCGGTGGTCGGGACCAGCACCAGCGGTTCGCCAGACGTTTCGAGCGGTCGGCCCGCGCCGGTCGGTTCGGCGACGTAGTCGAGCGGTCCGCCGCCGTTGGCGACGACCGCCCGCGTCACCTTCGCGGTGTCCATGCAACTGCCGCCGCCCAGGCCGACGTAGAAGTCGTAGCCCGCCTCTCCCGCCTCGTCGCGGACGAACGCGATGCAGTCCTCGGCGGCCTCGACCGACGGTTCGCGCTCGGAGTCGTCGTAGACGTCGACGGCGAACCCGGCGTCCGCGAGGTGGCTCTCGACCCGGCCGGCGTGACCGAGGTCGACGAGGTTCCGGTCGGTCACGACGAGGCCGCGGTCGTCGTCGTCGACGCCCAGGTCCCGCAACTGGAAGGCGAGTTCGTCGGTCGCGTTCCGGCCGAATCGAATCTCGGGCAACCGGACGTTCCAGACGGTTTCGGGTTCGAGTTCGCGGGTCGACGAGGAAACCGAGCGGTCGTAGCTCATCGACGACCACCGGTCCAAGCACGGTCGGACGTCGTTCCCACACCCACTGTGCTATCGAGTAGCAGACTAACCATGGCGGGTACTCGGTACACACCAACATCAACGTTCCGAGAGTGTCGGAATTATTTCATCTGGTCAGCGCCGGAGTCGCGCGACGGTCTCACCGTCGCGCTCCTCGACGTCGACCAGGCCGTCGTCGTCAAGGTCCGAGAGGAGGCCTTCGAGCCACTCGCGGCCGTGGGTTCCCTCCGGAGCGTAGTCCACCCGAATCCGGGGGCCGAGCTTCGACAGCGGGAGTTCGTCGTACTCCTTCAGCGTCGAGACGACGCGACCGCGGAACTGCCGCCTGCTCCCCTCGAAACTCGGCTGGGTGGGCACGTCCGGCGCGGTGAAGTCGCCGGTTTCGTAGGCGTGGCACCACTCGCGCCACGGACAGCCCGCGGCGTCGCACTTCGGCGACTTCTCGCAGGCCACGCCGCCGAGTTCCATCACGGCGTTGTTCCAGACCCGAGACTCGCCCTCGGGCATCATCTCGGCGGCCGCCGCCTCGAACGCCGCGTCGTCGTCGGGGACGTCGAACGCACGGTGGAGCACGCGCTTGACGTTGGTGTCGACCACGGCGTCGCCGGCGTTGAACGCGAAGGAGGCGACGGCGTTGGCGGTGTAGGGACCGACGCCCATCAGCTCCTGGAGTTCGTCCGGCGTCTCGGGGAACTCACCGCCGTACTCGGTTTCGACCTGCTTGGCGGCCTCGTGGAGGTACTTCGCGCGGTTGTTGTAGCCGAGGCTGTGGTCGGTCCAGAAGCCGACGACGTCAGCGCGGTCCGCCGCCGCCAGGTCGGCGACGGTCGGCCAGCGTTCGAGGAACGCGTTCCAGGCCTCGACCACCCGGCCGAGTTGGGTCTGCTGGCTCATCACCTCCGAGACGAGGATCTCGTAGGCGTCGTCGGTCTCGCGCCACGGGAACGGCCGGTGGTCGTCCTCGTACCACGAGACGAGGGCGTCCCGGACGTCGGGGAGGTCTGCGGGGAGCGAGTACTCTGACTCGGCGTCGCTCATCGCCCGGAGGTAAGAACGAGACGGGTAAAGGGACCGCGGTTCGGACCGCCCGGTTCGCGACTCGCGTTATCGCTCGACTCGGTCAGCCGAGCGCGCGCTCCCGGACCAGTCGGGCCGCCTCGCCGTCGTCGTCTTCGAGGTCTGCTTCGACGAGCCGGTACGTGTCCCTGCCGAGCGCGGCGTTCGCAGGACACCGGCCCATCAGCCCGGTCACGGTGAGTATCGCGCCGACGGCGGCCGCCAGCGCCATGAGGCCCGGCCGGAGCCGAATCCGCCCGCGGAGTGACAACACCGCGACGAACAGCAGTATCGGCCCGAGCGTGATTCTGATTCCCTCGTCGAGTCCGCCGACGTTCCGTTTCATGCGTGGCCTCCCATGGTCTCCTCCGGACCACGAGACGACGCCGCAACACTTGAACGTGGGTGGCGCCGTGGGACGGGTTCGACGCCGCCCGCCGGCCCGGGACAAACGGTGAGGCGAACCCCGCACGTTTATCGGGTGGCCTGCGAATCCACGGGCGATGAGTAGTCTCGCCCGCTCGGCGTTCCTGGTCGGCGTCACGCTCGTCGTCGCCGCGTCCGCACTGGCGATGTTCGGCGTCTTCGGACTGTTCGTCCTCGGCGCGGTGCTGACCGTCGGCGGCGGCGTCGCCTCGGCGGTCGAGTACCTCGGTAGCGACGATAACTACAGAGTCGAGTGTCCCGATTGCGGGGCCGACAACTGGGCCGAACGAACCCGTTGTCGGGAGTGCGACGGGCGACTACCCTGACCTCCGCTTTCGGGACGGCGGCCGCGACTGCCGGTTGCGGCCGCCGTCCCGAAAGCGGTTTCCCGCCCGCGCCCGACCACCCGGGCATGAGTCTGGACGACCTTCGCGACGACGTCGAGCGGGAGTACTCGGACCTCGGCGAGGAACTTTCGGTGTCGCTCGACCGCCAAACCAGAAACGAACTGGCGATACTGAACGCCGCGTTCGGGCCGGACGGTACCGACGAGACGGTCCGCCGGGCGATACACACGCTCTTTCAGGCGACCGTCGAGAGAGGAAACCTCGACTTCCACCTCCGGAGTTCCTACGACGTAACCTACGACGAGTTCCTCTCGGGGATGACCTACGAGGAGATGACCGGCGGCCAACAGTTCCCCCAGCAGCGACAAGACGACGACCGCCGATACCAGTTCTAAGCGTCGTTCGGTGGAGTCCCGGCGACCGGGCACGGAAAACGAAGAGAGTCCGGCAGGTCGCGTGACGCCGGCGGCCGGCGTCACGCGACCGGCGACGGGCGCTCAGTCGCCGCCCGCGTTGACCCGCTTTATCATCTCGATGGCCGAGGACGTGCCTTTGCTCTCGTCCTTCGCGTCCCGTTTCCGGTCGGTTCGCCGGCCCTCGGACGCGGAGTCGGTCGAGTCTCCGTCGACCGATTCCGCGGGGCCGTCCCGACACGACTCGCACCGCGTCTCGTCCTCGTGGATGTAGTAGCGTTCGCCGCAGTCGCCGCACTTCCGGTAGGTGTAGCCGTCGATGTCCATTACCCACCCCCGAAGAGCGGTTCGCCGAGTATCTTCTGGTATCCGATTCGCGGGAGCGCGGTCGGGGTTCTACGACTCGGGCGCTCCGCCGCGACCGAAGGACAACGCACAAACCCCGCGCCTGCGAAGACGGCGGTAACGTCACCCGTTCAGATGACACGCTACGAGGGCGTCCACGCCCATCCCGACGGCGACAGCACCGTCGCGCGCATGGCCGCCACCGCCGCCGACCAGGGGTACGACGGCGTGGTGGTGCGCAACCACAGCGGCGCGACCGCCGAGTACAATGCCGAACGCGTCGCCGAGGCCTACGACGTGGACGTGGTCGACGCCATCGAGATTCGGGCCGACGACCCCCAGCAGGCGAGCGGGCACGTCGGCAACTACCGGCCCAAGTGCACCCTGCTGGTGCTCCACGGCGGGACGAACGAGCTGAACCGCTTCGCGGTCGAGCAGGAGCGAATCGACGTGCTGGCCCACCCGATGCGGGGCCGCGGGGACTTCAACCACGTGCTGGCGAAGGCGGCGGCCGAGAACGGCGTGCGGGTGGAGTTCAACCTCGCGCGGGTGCTCCGGAACGACGGCGGCCCCCGGGTCCAGGCGCTCTCGGACCTCCGAAAGCTCCGCGAAATCGTCGAGCAGTACGACGCGCCGTTCGTCGTCAGCGGCGACCCCCGAAGTCATCTCGAACTGCGCGCACCGCGGGAACTGACGGCGGTCGGGGAGGCCATCGGGTTCGAACCGGACCGGATTCGGGAGGGCCTGGCCGAGTGGGGTCGACTCGCCGAGCGCAACCGCGAACGCGCCTCCGACGATTTCATAGCGCCGGGGGTCAAACGCGGCAAGTATGAAGAAGACGCTTGACGAGCACGCTTCTCGCTTCGACGACATCGCCGGCGAGTACGACGACACCCAGAACGACACCGACGAGTACCGCGCGAGCGTCTCGCTGGTGGTCGAGCATGCAAATCCCGGCCCCGAGGACACCGTCGTCGACCTCGGCACCGGGACGGGCGCCATCGCGCTGGCGCTCGCCGAGGACGCCGGAACCGTCGTCGGTCGGGACATCAGCGAGGGAATGATGGACCGCGCACGCGAGAAGGCGGCCGAGCAGGGCTTCGAGAACGTCGAGTTCGGCGAGGGTCGCTTCCGGGACCCCGGCGTCGAGAGCGCCGACGTCGTCGTCTCGAACTTCGCCATGCACCACCTGAGCGACGAAGAGAAGGTCGAAGCCATCGAAGCCATCGCCGAACTCGGCCCGCGGAAGTTCGTGCTCGGCGACGTGATGTTCTTCGGGACGCCCGACCCCGACGAACCGTTCTACAGCCCCGAGGTCGACGACCCCTCGACGGTGGGCCACCTGGCCGACGCGCTGACCGACGCCGGGTTCGCGCTGACGGCGGTCGAGCGCGTCCACGAGCAGGTCGGCGTGCTGGTGGCCGAACGCGGCGAAGAGTAGTACGGTCGGAACGTCGGCGAGGACCGGTCGCCGCGCGGTCCGCGTGGCGACCGGTCCTCGTCAGCGAACGGGAGCGGAACGGACCGCCGCGGGCGTTCTCCTTAACTCTCCGCGGTGAGAAGTGACGGCCAGCATGTCGGATACGGATTACGAGGAGTACGACGTGGTGGTCGTCGGCGGCGGACCGGGCGGCCTGACCGCGGCGCTGTACACCACGCGCCTCGGTCACGACACGGCGGTTATCGACCGGGGCGGCGGCCGGGCGGCGATGATGGCCGACACGCACAACGTCGTCGGCGTCACCGAGGACGTCTCGGGCGTCGAGTTTCTTGAAACCGCCCGCAAGCAGGTCGAATCGTACGGCGCCACCGTCATCTCGGAACTCGTCGAGGCGGCCGAACGACTCGACGACGGCCGGTTCCGCCTCGCGGCGGGCGACGGCGAGTACGTCGCCGAGCGGGTCGTCCTCGCCACCGGATTCACCGACGAACGCCCGGACCCGCCGCTTCCCCGAACCGGTCGAGGCCTCCACTACTGTCTGCACTGCGACGCCTACATGTTCATCGACAAGCCGGTGTACGTGATGGGGACCGGCGAGAGCGCCGCCTACGTGGCGATGATCATGCTCAACTTCACCGACGAGGTCGACCTGCTCCTGCGGGGCGACGACCCCGAGTGGAGCGACGAGACGGACGAACTGCTCCGGGCACACCCCGTCGACGTCATCGAGGCCGAAATCGCGGAGGCCAACACCGGCGACGACGGCTGGCTCGAGAGCTTCGCGTTCGAGGACGGGACCGTCCGCGAGTACCGCGGCGGTTTCCCGATGCACGGGGCGGACTACAACAGCGACCTCGCCGAACAACTCGGCTGCGACCTGAACGACGACGGGACCGTCGCGGTCGACGAGGACGGCGAAACCAGCGTCGAGGGCGTCTACGCCGTCGGCGACCTCACCCCCGGCCACAACCAGATTCCGGTCGCGATGGGCCAGGGCGCCGACGCCGGCATCGCGATCCACATGGACATCCGCGAGTACCCCAAGACGCTCGAAGAACTCGACGCCGAAGGGTCGGTCGACCCGGAGGCGGTGCCCGCGGTCTCCGAACATATCAGGGAGGCGGCCGCGACGTTCGCCGTCGGCGAAGAGGACTGAGCCGAGGCGGGCGCCGCGTGCCGAGCGGCGAACCGCGCAGAATCCGGGCGTCAGTCGTCGCGCTGGCTCAGCCACTCGGCGAGCAGCGTCCGAATCGCCGCCTCGCGGTTGTCGCGATGGTCCGCGAACGCGATGTCGTCGACGGCGTCGAGTTCCTCGTCCTCGAGTTCGATAGTAACTTCCTCCATGTCGAGGTGGTCGAGATGCATCTTGGACAGTCTGCGAACGGCAAGCACATATACGTTCGTCAGACGGACGTTTGACGGGGCGCGAACCGACGGGGAATCGGACGAAGGCGCCGCTCGCCGGCGGTCGGCGCTTGTGCTGGTACTCGACGCTGACTGCGCGGTCGGAGTCGGGACGATGCGCGGTCGGGGCCGGGACGACCGCCCGAACATCCGGGACTGTCACCGCAGAAGTTCAGTTTGGGGGTAGTGGTAGCGGGATACCAGCCCGGGATGACAGTCACTGGAAGCGGCCAGTTTCCGTCGTTTGGACATCACCATCCAGAATGTTAAGCGTTCTCACCGAACAGATTCGAACTGGTAGATTCGGCGCGGGTTTCGGACTCGAATCCACAGCGGACCTTTCAAGCCGACGGCCGACCAACGTCCGGCGACGGACCGACGATGAAACATCTCCCCAAGCACCTCCGACCGCGCTGGCGCTACCTCGCCGTCGAACTCGAAACGTGGCCCGACGCCTCGGTCGGGCGCCGGGACTTCCAGCGGAGCGTCTGGTTCGCGGCCCAGAACCTGCTGGGCGACGTCGGGAGCGCCGACGCCGACCTGAAGGTCCTCCAGTTCGAGTTCTCGGAGGGCGCCGGCGAAGCCGTGGTTCGCGCCCGCCACGGCCACGTCGAGGAGGCCCGCGCGGTGCTGGCCTGCGTCCACGAAATCCGCGGCGACCCCGTGGGCCTGCGAGTCGCCGGTATAAGCGGTACGGTACGTGCCTGTGAAGAAAAGTATTTAGGAGCAGACGCCGAATTTTCGGGCGAGAGAAAAGTCGTGTTCGAGGACGCCCACCGTTCCGCCGTCGTTCGGAACGGACTCCTCGACGTGCGGATGGATGGTGCGTTCGCGGGCGCGACGGAACTCGATTTCGAGTGATACTATGCAGGGACAAGCCCAACAGCAGGCCTACGACCGTGGGATTACGATTTTCTCCCCGGACGGACGGCTCTACCAGGTCGAGTACGCCCGCGAAGCCGTCAAGCGCGGCACGGCGAGCATCGGCGTCCGCACCGAAGGCGGCGTCGTGCTCGCGGTGGACAAACGCATCCGTTCGGAGTTGATGGAGCGGACGAGCGTCGAGAAGATTCACAAGGCCGACGACCACATCGGCATCGCCTCGGCGGGCCACGTCGCCGACGCCCGCCAGCTCATCGACTTCGCCCGGCGGCAGGCGCAGGTCAACCACCTCCGCTACGGCGAACCCATCGGCGTCGAGACGCTGACCAAGGAGGTCACCGACCACATCCAGCAGTACACCCAGGTCGGCGGCGCGCGCCCGTTCGGCGTCGCGCTCATTATCGGCGGCATCGAGGACGGCGAACCCCGCCTCTACGAGACGGACCCGTCGGGGACGCCCTACGAGTGGAAGGCGCTGGCGGTCGGCGCCGACCGCGGCGAGATTCAGGACTATCTCGAGGAGAACTACAACGAGAACGCCGACCTCGACGGCGGCATCGAACTGGCGCTCCGCGCGCTGGGCACCGTCAACGACGACGAACTCTCGCCGGAGGGCGTCGGCATCGCAACCATCGACGCCGAGTCCGAGCAGTTCGTCGAACTCACCGACGAGGAGATTGAGGAGTATCTCGGCGAACTCGAACTGCTCGGCGAGGGCGGCGGCGACGAGTCCGAACCCGAAGAGTAACGAGTTCGAAGCCACCGACGCCGCATCGTCGGCAATCGACCCTTCTCCCGCGGTTTCACCCGACCACCGGCGGGGCTCGCGATTCGGTGAGCGACGCGACCGACGAGACGCGACGAGCGACCACGGGCGACCGGCGACTGACGACCGGTCGGTAGCCTGAATCGGAGCGGCGACAGACCCCGGTCGGAGCGTCAGGATTCGAGGACGCCGATTCGTTCGCCGCGGTAGCCGAACACGGTCTGGTAGCCGTACGCCGACATCAGTACGGGCCAGAACGCCGCCTCGGCGACCAGTTCGTCGCCGTCGGCCGCCGCGAACGCCTCGCCCGCCGCGACCTGCTGGAAGTTCTCGGCGAACACCTCGTACTCGTCTGCCGGGGGCTTGGGGACCGGATTGCCGAGGCCGAACACCGTCACGTCGTCGCGGGCGGCGCCGACGACCGGTTCGTCGTCGGCGAGTACGCCGGTCGCTTCGAGGAAGCCGTAGACGAGTTCGACCGCGTTCTCGGCCGCCCGCTCGGAGCCCTGATAGCCGCACTCGACTTCGAGCGTGTGGGGGTACGAGATGAGTCGGCCCTCGCTCTCCTCGCCGGTTTGGACCAGCACCGAGACGGGGAGGAACGGACACAGCGACCGGGCGACCGCGCCGACCGTGTCCACGAGCGCGAACGGTTCGCCGTACGACTGGGTGGAGTGGAGCGACAGCGTGGTGCAGTCCCGGAGTTCGCTCGCGAGCGCCGACGCCAGTCGCCCCTCGTGGGTGTCGGCGTTCGGGTCGCCGGGGAACGCTCGGTTCAGGTCCTCCTCGACGTACCGAACGCCCTTCTCCAGCGCCTCCTCGTTCGCCACGACGAGTTTCACCGGGCGCTCGACGTCGGGGGCGTCGGAGAGCAGACGTTCGACCGCGCGGACGCCGCAGGGTTCGTCGCCGTGTATCGCCGCGACGACCGCCACTTCGGGCGTGCCGTCGCCCAACTGCTCGATTCGCATGGCCAAAATTGCGGGCCAGGCGAGCCTTGAGCGTTTCGGCTCCGGCGGCGCTCGGGGGACGAAGAATGGCGACCGAGTTACAGTTCGCAGAGCGTTTCGATGCGGGTGGCGAGCGCCTCGCCGCTCTCGGTCGCGGCGACGAGGTCGTGTTCCTGCTCGTAGGCCGCGAGGTCGGCGTCGGTGAGTCGCGGGACGTGGGTGTGGTACAGCGAGAGGTAGATTCCCAGCACGGTTTCGGGGTCGATCTCCGACAGGGGCTTCCCGCGCTCCTCGACCGCGACCTCGTCGGCGAGGTCCGGGAGCGTCAACTCCCGGTGGGTCAACAGCGTCCGGAGCGCACACCGCCGGCGCTCGTCGGCGAGCACGTCCAGCAGGGTCCCCGCGGAGACGGCGAGGTCGGCGGCGTCGATCTCGTCGACCGCGGCCAGCGACCGTTCGAGGAGGTCGTCGGCCTCGTACCGGACCGTCCCGCGGTCGACGTCGCGGTCGGCGTAGCCGACGTCGGCGAGTCGGGGGAGCACCGAGTGGTGGAGCAACGTCGTCGCGCGGTCGGCGTCGAGCGAGTCGTCGGCGGCCGCCAGGCCCGCCGCGAGGTCGTCGACGGTGACCGTCCGACTCCCCGCCTTCGCGAGGTGGCGGACGACGGTCCGACAGCGGGGGTCGGCGAGCACCGCGAAGACGGTTCCGCGGTCGTCCCTGCCGGGACCCTGCCGGGCCGCGTCGGTCCGGGGGAGGTCGTGTGTGTTGTCGGTCGAGGTCATTGTCGTCTCCGTTTCGGCGTCGAGCGGGCCGGGCCGGGCGCCGCGTCGACGGTCGAGCGAGCCGGCCCGACCCCCGAACCGGCCGATTTCCTGGGGGAGTCCGGCCGCGTCGCCGGTTCGCGACGACGACCG
Organism: Halorussus vallis; assembly: GCF_024138165.1. Classification (NCBI taxonomy): domain Archaea; kingdom Methanobacteriati; phylum Methanobacteriota; class Halobacteria; order Halobacteriales; family Haladaptataceae; genus Halorussus; species Halorussus vallis. The sequence goes on from NZ_CP100000.1 coordinate 1,117,843, forward strand.
CGGTGGGGGCTACGGCGGCTTCGTACCCGATACGTGTGCCCCGAGGCAGTATATAAGTTCTTTATTCCGCTTGAGTTCAGACTCGATAACACGCATCACGCGTCAGTCCAGCGACTCCGCGTACGCGAAGTCCGAGTCGTCGGCCGTCGGCCGCGCGCCGTCGAGTTCGATGCGCCACCCCGCCAGCACCTCCGGGTCGTCCAGCGCGTCGGTCATCGTCGCCCGCACGTCCGGCAGGTCAACGCCGTAGAAGTCGTCGGGGACGCCGTGGAGGTACTGGAGCGCGGTTTCGAACAGCGAGCGCATCCCGCCGTCGTCCTCGAAGTCGAAGTGCTTGTACGCGCCCGCCGCGACCTGCACCATCCCGTGGAGGAACTTCGACTCGGTGGTTCCGCTGCCGTAGTTGTACCACTCGTCCTCGAAGCAGTCGTGGGACTCGTGGAACTCCCCCGAGTTGAACAGGCGGACGCCGTGGACCGTCGCGCGCCGGAGGGTTCCGTGCTCCCAGATGCCGGTGTGGGGGTTCCATCCCGTCGGCGTCCCCGATGTCGGCGGCGGGACGTCCGGCGCGTGGGTGTGGTCGTCCATGCCCGACCGTTTGGAGTTCCGGCCGGGTAACTCCTCGGAACGGTCGCGACCCAAACAGCTACCGGGCCGAGTGGCGAACGTCCCTCCGTGTCGGTCACCCACGATTACCACGTCCACTCGAACTACTCCGACGGAACGCAGATGCCCCGGATGCTCGCCGCCGCCGAGGAGGCCGGCCTCGACGCGGTGGGCTTCGCCGACCACTGCAACGTCTCCGAGCGCGATTGGCTCCGGCGGGGCAAGCGCGAGCACGGCATCAACCTCGACCGAACCTACGACCTTCGTCGCGGGGCCATCGAGTCGCTCCGCGAGCGGTACGACCTGGAGATCTACGACGCGGTGGAACTCGACTACGACCCGCGCGACGAAGTGGCGATAGAGGCGTTCCTCGCCGAGGCCGACTTCGACTACGCCATCGGAAGCGTCCACCGGGTCGACGGCACCAACGTCCAGCGCAGTGGTCCCTTCGAGGAGATGTCCGAGCGCGACCGCCGGGCGTTCGTCGACGACTACTACGACCGACTGGTTTCGCTGGTCGAGTCCGAACTGTTCGAGATCGCGGCCCACGCCGACCTGGTCCAGCGGACCTCCGCGCTCCGGGGGTTCGCCACCGACGACCACTACGAGATGGCGGCCGACGCCTTCGCCCGGTCGCGGACGGTCCCGGAACTCAACGCCGGGCGGGCGCTCCGAGAGTCCTACGGCGAGTTCCACCCCGAACCGGCGTTCGCGGAACGCCTCCGCGAGCGCGGCGTCGCGTTCGTCGCCGGGTCGGATTCGCACGCCCCCGGGGAACTGCCCGAGCGCGTCGACGCGCTCGGGCGGGCGTTCGACGAGTGGGAGACGGAGCCGATTCGGCTGGACGTGACGCGATAACGGAACTCCGGGGCGAGAAGTCGGCTACAGTCGCCGGTCGAGGTAGTCCTCGACCAGTCGGAACGTCCGAATCTTCTGGTCGATGTCGGTGCTGCCGTGGCCCTCCTCGCCGAGTTCCTCGTACTCGAAGTCGCCGTCCTCGCCCTCGGTCCATCCGCGTTCTTCGAGCGCGTCCCGGAATCGTCGCGCCTGCGAAACCGGACACCGCGGGTCGTTGACGCCGTGAATCATCTGGATGGGTCGCCCCATCGCCTCGACGTGCGTGATGGGACTTCGCTCGCGCCACAGGTCGGCGTCGTCCTCGGGGTCACCCATCTGTTCCTCCAGTATCGACCGGAAGTGGGGCATCGAGTCCTCGTAGAGGGCGTGGAGGTCGGTGATGCCCACCGACGCGATGCCGGTCGTCCAGAGGTCGGGGCGGGTCGTCAACTGCACGTAGACGCTGTACCCGCCGAAGGACCCGCCGTACACCGCGATTCGCTCGTCGTCTGTCCACTCCTTGCGCTTCAGCCACCTCGCACCCGCCGCGACGTCCTCCTGTTCGCGGCCGCCCCAGTCGCCGTGGATGCGGTTCTTGAACTCCCGGCCGCGACCGGTCGACCCCCGATAGTTCGGCATCAGGACGCTGTAGCCGCGGCTCACGAGGAACTGGGCGTAGGGGTCGAAGCGCTTCTGGAACTGGGCGTGGGGGCCGCCGTGGACCCGGACGACCGCAGGCGACGGTCGCTCGCCCGAGTCGTACAGGAGCGCGCCGATTTCGAGTCCGTCGGGCGACTCGTAGGTGACGTACTCGGCCGACGCGAAGTCCGCGGGGTCGAGGTCGCCGTAGTCGGCTTCGAGCAGCACCTCGCGCTCGTCGGTCGAGAGGTCGTAGCGATACAACTGCTTTCGCGAGTCGGTGGCGGTGTGGCTGACGACGAACGCGTCGTCAGAGACGAACACGCCCCTGTCGGAGTGGGGGAGCGACGCGACGCCCTCGGGGAAGTCGAGTTCGCGCGAATCGCCGTCGAGGCCGTAGAAGACTGGGACGACGCCCGCCTCGCGCGTCCGGGTGGCGAGGAACCCCGACCCGTCGGGCCGGAACGCGACCGGCGCCTCCTCGAACTCACCGGTACCGTACCACGTCACTTCGTCCTTCGCGAGGTCGTAGACGCCGCAGCGCGAGAGGTCCTCGGTGTCGTCGGCGAGCAGGAGGCGGTCGCCGGCGGGACCGAACGCGACTGGGTAGGTTTCGGCGCCGTCCTCGCCGACCGGGAGTCGGCGGGCGTTGCCGCCGTCGGCGTCGGCGACGTAGGCGTCCCGGTTCTCGAGGTCGTCGGACTCGTTGGTCGCGTACGCGATTCGCTCCCCGTCAGGGGCAACCGGGGCGTACCACACCGGCAGGTCGTAGTCGGTCAGTTTCTCGACGTCGCTCCCGTCGAGCGCGCACCGGTAGAGGTTCATCTGCTCGCCCGCGTCGCTGCCGAACACGAGGGAGTCGTCGGTCACGCTCTGGAGGACGCACTGACCGTCGAGCGAGACGACGCGCTCGGCGTCGCCGTCGAGCGAGACGGCCCATAGGTCGTTCTGTTCGTCGCCGTCGTCGTCGAGGTGGAAGAAGACCTGCTCGCCGTCGGGACCCCAGTGGACCGGCCACCGGGCGCTCCGGGGAACTTCGCCGTCGGTGAGGCGGGTCATCTCGTCCGTCTCGGCGTCTATCACGTGGAGTTCGTTCCGTCCGGTGCCGTCCCAGTAGACGGCGACGTGCTCACCGTCGGGCGAGGCGACCGGGTGGTAGAACTCGGGGAGACCGGCCAGTTCGGCCAGGGGAAGGCGGTCGGGCATGCCAGTACGTGGAAACCGTTAGTTAGTCAACGTTTCGGTGGTCGGGCGAGGCCCGTCTCTCGAAGCGGTCCGGACGGGTCGTCCGACGCGACGGCCGCCGCTGGCGGCGTCGCGTCGGTAGAAGTTTGCGAGGGCCCGCGGTGGGCCGATTGTTGCGAGGGAAGAACGCTCCGAAGCGGTCTTCCGGCACTCTTGCGAGTGCGAGGGAAGGGATTTGAACCCTTGGACCCCTACGGGAGCGGATCTTGAGTCCGCCGCCGTTTCCAGGCTTGGCTACCCTCGCACACAGTACCGCGTACGTGCTTTCCGGATTATAATCTCACGGTTTCGATTCGGCTGTCACTTCGACGGCTGGGACGGCGCTCCCGGGACTCGAAACCTCCGGCGTACCGTGGGTGGCGAACGCGGTTTCGAAACCGAGACGGGGGGTTTCTGGGTCGAGGACAGCATTTATCCAATCGACGTGCATAGGAAGCGTCGAAAGCGGTCCACCTCCAAGGGTACTTCATTAATGTCACACCGAGAACACAGAGACGCCGGTCGACACCAGTCGGACGGACTCTCCCAACACCAGCGATATCTCAACGACCTCTACCAAATCACGTCCGACACCACCCTCTCGTTCGAGGAGAAAGTCGAGCAGTTGCTGACGGTGGGATGCGACTACTTCGACGTCGGCATCGGCATGTTGACCCACGAGCGGAAGGACTGCTTCGAAATCGAACAGATGGTGGGCTCGCACCCCGTCATCGGGGAGGGAACGCTCACCCCGCCGATGACGGACAACTACTGCCGGCACGTCGTCGAAAGCGGCGAAACCACGTGCGTGCACGACGCCGGCGACGCCGGTTGGGAAGACGACGCCCTCTATCACGAGTTCGACTTGCAGTGCTACGCCGGCGTGAAGGTCACCGCCAGAAACGAGACGTACGGGACGTTCGCCTTCTCGGACCTGTCGCCGCGCGACCGCGCGTTCACCTCGGCCGACCAAACGTTCCTCGAACTGATGGGCCAGTGCGTGAACTACGAACTCGAACGGAAACAGCGGGTTGACTACCTGACGGCGCTCAACGCGCTGTCGCGCGAACTGATGGGCGTCAAGACGACCGCCGACGTGAGCGAACGCGTGGTCGAAGCCGCGAGCACCACGCTCGACCTGCCGGTCACGGCCATCGCGCTCTACGACGACCGCGACCGGTTGCAGTCGGTGGCCCGGACCGACGCCGCCGAGGAAGTGCTCGACGGAAATTCGCTGTTCGGCGGCGAAGACGGGGCCTGCTGGGAGGCGTACGTCGACGGAGCCTCACGCCGCGTATCCGGTTCGCTCGACGGATTGGACGCGGCGGCCCACCCGTCGGTTTCCGAACTCGCCGTCTTCCCGCTGGGCGACCACGGGGTGTTCGTCACCGGTTCGAGCGCGTCCGACGGCTTTCGGTCGTCCGACTTCGACTTCGTCGAAACGGTCGCCGCGAACACGAAGGCCGCGCTCGATAGGGCCGAACGCGAGCGAGCGCTCGAACGCCAGAACAGTCGGCTCGAGAGCTTCGCGAGCATGCTGGCCCACGAACTGCGCAACCCGCTCTCCATCGCGCAGATATATCACCGCCAGGCGGTCGAGGGAGACGGAGACGCCGCCGCCGAGGTGACGGCCGCGCTGGACCGTATCGAGGAGATGATCGACGTGCTACTGGTCACGGCGAGGAAGGGCGAGTCCGTCATCGACTGGGAGGACGTGTCGCTCGCCGAGGCCGCCGCCGACGCGTGGTCGGACGCCTCCACGGAGTCGGCCGACCTCCTCGTCGAAACCGATCGGACGGTCCGGAGCGACCCCGTCCACCTCCACCACATGCTCGAGAACCTGTTCCAGAACAGCGTCGAACACAGCGAGACGACCGTCACCGTCCGCATCGGCGACCTTCCAGGCGGATTCTACGTCGAGGACGACGGGCCGGGCATCGCGACCGACGAGAGCGAGACGGTGTTCGAGGCCGGACACACGACGGAGACGAACGGATTCGGCCTCGGACTGACGTTCGTCAAGCAACTCGCGGACGTCTACGGTTGGGACTGCACCTTGACCGAGAGCGAGTCGGGCGGCGCCCGGTTCGAGTTCACCGACGTCGACGTTAGCTCATCGGCGGAGTAGTGCTCGGCCCGGGGCCGGGCGTCCGTCTCTCGATGCGCTCGCCGACGGAGGCGCGTCGCACCTCGTTCGCGTGGCGGCGGGTCGCGCGTCGCGGTTCACGGTTTCTGTCTCGGAGATGCCGCTCGCGTCCGGTCGGACCGGACGCCGTTCGCCGGGCGTCGGGTCGCACGAACGAGTCGCGGCCGATTACCGTCACTCCTCGCGGCGGTTTCGTCGACGCGCCCCGTCGGGCGGCCGAATCTCGACGACGCCGTCCCAGTAGACGGTCACGTCGCAGTCGTCGACCCGGAAGCTGATGCAACCGCCCTCCCGACGGAGTTCGCCGGCGTGGGTCGGTTCGTAGACGGCGTTCAGCGCGTCGGGGTTGACGCTCTCGTACAGCGGGTCGATTTCGGTCGAAGGCGTGTTCGTCACCGCCGCGACGGCGTCGATGACCGTCGCCGTCAGCGACCGGTCGTCCCGCCAATCGTGCATGAGTCTGTACGTCTCCGTCTTCGAATCGAACTCGACCGCCGCGGCGGCGTCGTTCGAGCCCATCGAGTCCCCCACCATTGAGCATCAATAGCACACTACCGCCCATAAAAATTGTTGGCGAAGATGAACAAATAGCGCGAGACACGTTTCGTTCGTTATGATTGAGGGTGTTCGATTATCGACGGTCGGCCGCACGAGGTAGACCCAACGCCGCCTCGGGCCGCCTCCGAGCGCGAACCGACAGCCCTTTTCGCTTCAGAGCCGACGGATTCGGTCATGACGGACCACGAGGACCGACTCGCGGTGGCCGAGCGCGCGGCGACCGCGGGAAGCGAAGTCGCCGCAGAGGGGTTCCGGGCCGGCCTCGACATCGAAACCAAGGCCGGCAAGACCGACGTGGTGACCGAGGCCGACCGGAACGCCCAGCGCCGGGTCATCGAGGTCATCCGCGAGGAGTTCCCCGACGACGCCATCGTCGGCGAGGAGGAAGACGAACTGAAGGAGGTGCCCGAGACGGGCGACGCGTGGGTCGTCGACCCCATCGACGGCACCAACAACTACGTCCGCGAGATACCCGTCTGGACGACGAGCGTGGCGGCGGTCCGGGACGGCGAACCGGTCGCGGCGGTCAACGCCGCGCCGGCGCTCGGCGACACCTACGTCGCCGACGCCGACGGCGTTCGGGTCGACGGCGAGTCGGTGTCGGTCAGCGAGCGCACGGACCCCGAGACGTTCGCGGTCGCGCCGACCATCTGGTGGGACTTCGACCGGCGCGACGAGTACGCCGGCATCTGCCGGGGAATCGTCGAGCGGTTCGGCGACATGCGGCGGTTCGGTTCCGCCCAGCTCACGCTGGCGATGGTCGCCCGCGGGTCGCTGGAGGGGACGGTCACGAACCTCGCGGCGAACCCGTGGGACACCGTCGCGGGCGTCCACATGGTCCGGCGGGCCGGCGGCACCGTCACCGACCTCGACGGCGACCGGTGGCGCCACGACAGCGTCGGACTGGTCGCCTCGAACGGCGAGGCCCACGACGAACTCCTGGCGGCCGCCAGGAGCGTTGCGTAACCCCGCGGGATGGACCAACGGTGAGCGCGTCGTTGATTCGAGGCCGAGGCGGGAAACACACCTCTCGGCGTCGAGGAGAATTCTAAGGTTATATAGTGTGAAAGAATTTGGTGTAAGGTATGGAACTCGATGATACCGACCGCGCCATCCTCCAGGCGCTACAGGAGAACGCTCGAACGCCGTTCAGCGAGATAGCGAGGCGAATCGATATGTCGAGTGCGACCGTCCACGACCGCGTCAACCGGATGGAGGAGGCGGGCGTCATCGAGGGGTACCACGCGAAGGTCGACCCGAAGGCGCTCGACTACGGCATCTCCGCCATCGTCGGCCTCCAGGTGGAGCAGGGCCAGGAGGAGGACACCCTCGGCCGCCTCGACGACATCGACGGCGTCCAGGAGGTCCACCTCACGACCGGTTCGTGGGACGTCCTGATGCGGGTGTACGCCCGGGACGCCGACAACCTCCGGGAACTCATGTTCGACAACATCGCCCAGATGGAGGGGTTCGCCCGCTCGCAGACGATGGTCATCCTGGGGACGCCCTACGAGAGCGACGAACTCCCCATCGAAGTCGAAGAGTGAACCGGCGCGGTCGGCGCCGCGGCGAGGCGGTTCGCCGACGGACCGCTCCGTGATGGTCGCGAGACACCGCCGCACGGTCGGGAACGGCGGCCGACGGCTCGACTCCCGGCGTCGCCGGGAGTCGAGACCGGAACCGTAAAACGGGCGGATTGCGGCTTGGACGATATGGGCACCGCTATCGACGGAACCGACAACGAACGCCTGTGGGGCGGGACGGTCCTCGCGCTGCTGGTCGCGCTGGTCGGCGGCGCGCTGGCGTTCCCCAAACGGGTGTACGACGGGTTCATCTGGCACTACTTCTGGGGGCCGGTGCTGGCCGACGCCAAGAGCGCCCAGTGTGCGGTGCGGAGCGGCGGGTCGACCCGCTACCTCTACGACGCCGCGGCCTGCCGGGCGGCGGCCGAACCGGTCGCCGTGCCGGGCTACACGCTCGTCTCGGAGGTCGGTTACGCGGTGACGATGCTGCTGGCGCTGGTCGGGGTCGTCTTCCTGCTCCGGCGACTCGGCATCGGCCAGGACCGCGCGCTGTTCTACTCGCTGTTCCCCTACATGCTGTTCGGCGGGGCGCTCCGCGTGGTCGAGGACGCCAACGACGCCGTTCCCCAGGGCGTCGAGTCGGCCGTCCCGTTCCCGTGGAACACCCTCATCATCAGTCCGGTCATCTACTTCACGATGTTCGCGCTCACGCTGGTCGCGTTGCTGGTCAGCGTCGAACTCGACGAACACGACGTCGTCGGCGACTACGGCCGCCCGCTCGCGGGCATCGGTACGGCCCTGCTGGTCGGGTCGCTCGGCTACCTAACGTTGCTGGCGTTCACGACCGACTACGTCTCTTTCTACCCCCAGATCACCGTCATCGTCTTGGTCGGCGCCACGCTCGTCACCGCCGTCGTCTGGTGGGCGCTCGAACGGTACGCGCCGTACATCAACGCCGGCACGCGCAGGATGGGTCTGGTCGTCATCTGGGCGCACGCGGTCGACGGCGTCGCCAACGTCGTCGGCATCGACTGGGCGCGCGAACTCGGCCTGCCCGCCGATCTGGTGCCCAAACATCCGGTCAACCGCGCGCTCATCGGCGTCGGCGAGCAGTTCCCCCAACCGGTCGTGGACCTGATCGGGACCGCGTGGCCGTTCCTGTTGGTCAAGATCGTCGCGGCGGTGTTCGTCGTCTGGGTGTTCGACGAGGAGATATTCGAGGAGAGTCCGCGCTACGCCATCCTCCTGATGGTGGCCATCGTCGCGGTCGGCCTCGGGCCGGGCACGCGCGACATGCTCCGGGCGACGTTCGGCATCTGAGAAAAGGCGGTTTTTCAGGTTCCGAGGCGCTGGAGCGTCGACTCCGGGAAGTACCGCTCCCCGCAGTCTTGGCACTCCGCGATTTCGACCTCGGCCGGCGACCCGAACCCGAGCGCCTCGGCGGTGATCTCCCTGCGAGCGAGCGGGGACCCGCAGGTCGCACAGTCCAGTTCGAACTCGGTCGTCACGGCAGCGACACCCCCGACAGACCGAACTCGTTCGTGACAAATAATGACATACCCTAGCACGTACTCCGGCCGGTGACTTAAATCCCGGCGGTGGTAGTGAACGTCCGGCGAGTCGCGGTGACCGCTCGGAACGCCGGGCGCGTTTCCGTCGTCCGTACCCCCGGTCGCGGCTCGCGATTTAGGCTCGACCCCGACGCCGTGCCGCCTTCAGGGGTACGGATGCGGCTCGCGGTCCGGTCGGAACTCGAAGCCGAGTTCGGCCGGGACGGTCCGGGCGCGCTCGCCGAAGAAGGAGTCGCCGGTGAACAGCGGTTGGGCGTCGGGGACCAGCACCCGGACCGCCTCAAAGCCGAGCGACGCGAGGTCTCTGGTCGTCAGGCGGGCGGCGAACGCCGTGAGGTCGGCGTCGGCGAGGCGGTCGAGGACCGCGTCGAGTTCGGCGGTCCCCTCCGGCGGTTCCGACGGGCCGACGCTCGCGCTCGGAATCGCCGTCTCCGCGTCGACGAACTCGCGGGCCGGGTCGGGGAAGTCGGCGTACCGACCGATGGCGCCGTCGGCGTCGGCGGCGTCCTCGCGGCCCATCGAGCGGAGTTCGGTCCAGTTCTGGAGCGCCTCGGCCAACGCCGACGCCGCCGCGGCGTCCGGGTCGAGGTCGGCATCGGAGCCGACCGCGAACCTCGGCCACTCGTCTTCGCGGTGGACCGCGACGGCGACCACCGGCACGTCGACGTCGCCCGTGACGAGCAGCGGCGTCACCGAGAGGTCCTCGGCGCGCGCCCGGCGGGCGAGCGTCTCGAACCGCTCGTCGGCGACGGTCAGTTCCAGCGGTTCGAACGTCGAATACCAGGCCACCATCGTCGCGTCACGCTCGATTACCTCGTAGAGGCCCGACAGCACCGCCTGCGCGGGCGAATTACCCAGACCCAAACCGGTCGTTATCGAGGGCTTGTGGCGGGCGGCGGGCGGCGGAAAGTGGACGAACTCCGCCGGCAGGTGGACCGACGACCCGGTGTGAAGGTCACGACCCCGGACCCACGGGAGCGCCTCGCCGGGGTCGAAGTCGGGATAGTCGTCGGGCCGGACGAACGCGGACGGCGCGACCGCCGAATCGAGATCGCCCGCGCGGGCGACCTCGAAGGCCGACTCCCGGTAGACGCCCGCGGCGTACCGCTCCAGCGCCTCGCCCAGCGCCTTCATCAGCGCCTCGTTCCAGTCGGCCGCCACGCCCGCGGCCTGCTCGGCGGCCTGCGCGTCGCTGAACCCGGTCGTATCGCCGATCTCAGCGAGGTAGTAGGGAACGGGGAACGACTCGGCCTCGCCGACCGACCGGACGACGCCCACGCGGTCGTCGACGGTCAGTTCCGCTCGCGAGAACGCGTCGTCGAGAGTCGTTTCGTCGTACTGGAGGGCCCGCCAGCGGTCGTGGCCGGCGACGCCCGTCGAGTCGGCGTCGGGCGCCGACGCCGACTCGTCGCACTCGCAGTTCGGCGCGGGCAGGAGGCGTCGTTCGGCGTGCGGAACTTCGACGACCCCGCCGAGAATCGTCGACTCGCCGCCCGACAGCAGGCGCGCCGCCTCGCGCCCGGCGATCGCGCCCGCGAAGCGGGCGGTCGCCGGGTCGTACTCGGGGTCGGCTTCGTCCGTCTCATCGTCGGTCGCATTGGCGGCGACCCGTGTCCGCAGGCACTCGTAGCAGGCCGTCTCGGGGGCGAACCCCGAGACGGCGGCGTCGGCGGTCACCCGGTGGCGACCGCCGACGCCGCCGAGTTCGACGGCGAGCCACGGCGTCCCGCTCTCCCTAGCGATTCGGTTCGCGCGCTCGAACTCGCGTCGGCCGACTTCGCCGACGACGACGGCGAAGTCGGCCGACGCGACGCCGTCTACGTCGGTTCCGGTCGCGCGTGCGCTCGCGTCGGCGAGCGCCGCGCGAACCGCCTCGGCGGCCGGCCCCGCTCCGACGAGCGCGACTGTCGGCGTGTCCATGGCTCGACGGTCGGAGCCGAGGGGTAAAAACGCGATGTTACCGGTCCCGCGAAGACGGCGATAACGACGAAACCGTGAGGGTGCGACACGGCGACCGAATTCGACACCGCGAGAGTGCTACCGCTGGCGGGTCGAGGGCGCGAAAAAGCGTGAATCCACTCAGTTGAGCATGCTCTGGGCGACGCCCGCGAGCTGGTCCGTGTCGGCGTTCCGCAGGTCATCGTTGGCGAGCTTCAGGCGGAGACGGGGTCGGCCCACGTCGATGGGCACCTTCTCCGTGCCGATGAGGCCCATGTCCTCGAGCTTCGTCTTCGTCCGCGAGAACGTCGCCTTGCTGGCGATGCCGACGTCCTCGCCCCACTTGCTGATGTCGTACAGCAGGGCTTCGTTCTTCGCGGCCACGAGCAGGCTGATGGTGACCTCGTCCAGACCGTCGCCGTCGCCGCGAGCGGTCTCCATCGAGGCGAGCACCTCGTCGAAGTCCTCCTGGGCGTCGGGGCTGATCTCCTCGCCGAGCGTCTCGCGGACCCGCGTGATCGGGGGCGTGCGGAGCGAGAACTCGTCGGCGCTCTCCCACTGGTCGTTGTAGGACTCGTAGGCCTCCGAGACGAACGTCCCGTTGGCGGCGGTGAGGCCGCCGACGTGGTCGGCGGCGGTCACGAGCGCGACGACGACCTCGTCGGTGACGAGCAGCGAGTTGCTCGGTACCTCGCTGGTCGTGCGAAGCGAGAGGTTACCCGCGTCGATGAGGTCGGCCGCGTTGCTCGCGACGATGAAGTCCTCCATGACGTCCTTGAGCGTCCCCTCCTGTGCGAGCATGCGCAGGGACGGGAGGTCGCCGTCGTACGCGGTGGCGACGTTGATTAGCTCTTCGATGGTGTCCCTCGACGGGTTGACGACCAGCAGCGTCTCCGGAGCGTCGTCGATGACGCTCCGAAGGATCTCGCCGATCTCCTTGTCGAGCAGGTTCGATTCCGTGTCCATGCGGCGACAAACGTTTTACCCCTACTTAATTTTAACGTTAGTAATGGCAGGAAATCACGGATTATACGGGCAGATGAATCGGTAAGCTCCGTAATTCTAACCGAACTCCCCCGCGGGATTTCGGTTTCACACGAACTATCGGTTGTATTATGTGACGTCCGAGAGCGGGCGACGGCGACGCCAGCGTTCGTCTCATTGCTTCTACGAGAGGTATCGTAGTTTCAACGGCGTCTTTCCAAATGTTATTCTCGCTATAACTAATTGATGAAAGGTACGAAAGAATGAAGTGAGATAAGCGGGTATGGGAGGATACGCCATGCGTGACAAAGTTCGACAATGGTTCGTACGGCACCCGCGAGCGATGAACGGCGCGTACACGCTGATGCTGGCCGGCGGGTACATGATGGAAATCGGGCTTCTGGACGCGACCGGCGGCACGAACGGTCCGTAAACACCGGTCGACACGTCCGCAACCCCGATCAGTTCGTCAACTTTTCGCGCAGTTCGTCCGACCAGTAGAACGTCCCGTCGTAGACCAGCGGCATCTTGGCGCGTTCGAGGAACGTGAGCAGTTCTTCCTGGGAGAAGACCGACTCGGTCGTCGCGCCGTTGAGGTAGAGTTCGTCGTGCCTGTCGTCGTAGATCTGGAAGCAACCGCCGGGGCTACTCAGCGGGAGATTCCGTAGCGAGACAGTGAACTGCCGCCCGTCGATTCGCTCGAGCGTCGCGAACACCGGAAACCGGTTGTCGCACTGCGTGAGCTGGCGGGAGCCGTCGCCGACGACGGCGTAATCCTTCCCCGTCATGATGCGGCGCCGGGCGAGGTGGAGCGCGTGGGCGATGCTGTAGCCGTTGATGAGCAGTCGAGCGAACGCCACGCCGACTTTCACGGCCTGCTTGTTCAACACCTTCGTGAACGTCACCGCGCCCGCGACGCTCCCCCGTCGGACGAGGTCCCGGCCCTCGTAGTACGACCCGCAGGCGTTCAGGAAGAACGTCTGGACGTTGCTCTCCTCGATGTCCGAAACCGGGAGGTGACCGTTCGAACACCGCAGACCGTCGGCCTCGCAGTGCCCGATGTAGTGGACGAAGTCGTGTCGCGATTCGAGGACGTCGGCGAGTTCGTCCTTCCGGAGGTACTCGTGGACGGTCACGTCGATGGGGAGGTCCTTCGCGCGCTCGCGGTAGATGTTGGCGACCTCCTCGTGTTCGTCGGCCATCTCCTCGTCGTTGAGGATGACCGTCACGTCGATGTCGCCGCCGGTCTGGTCGAGGTACTTGAATCGGTTCTCGTAGGCCTCGGGGACGACCTTGAACACGTCTATCGGCACGCCCTCGGCGAGCCAGCCGTGAACGCGGCCCTCGTGGAGGACGGGGTCGCGCCTGTCGACCGACTTGACCGGGCCGGACGACCCCCGTGCCACCTCGGCGGTGGCCGTCTCCGGCGTCCCCGCGTCGGGGGCGGGTCGCTTGGCGCGGTAGAAGTCGTCGATGGATCGATTGAGGAGTTCGTTCTTCTCGAGGTCCGACGATTCGGGCAGGTAGACCAGGCTGAGACTATCGAGGAAGTACGGGAGCATCGTCGCGTTGCCCGGGACGGGGTCGACGTACATCGAGAGGTGCCACTCGGGCAGGTCGTCGTCGATGCGTTCGTAGGCGGCGTCGAGGTACGTCGCCAGTCGCTCGGCCGGACTCGCCCGGTAGGTCGACTCGGCGTCGACGTCCAACCGGTCGAGCAGCGGCAGTTCCGCCAGTTCCCAGCTGTACTCGCCGGCGTTCCGGACGAGGCAGTCGAGGAAGAACACCCGCCGAAGCAGGTCGGCGACCTCGTGCTGGAAGCACGGAAGCGGCGCGAACGCGCGGTCGACGTCGCCCTCCGGGGCGCGTAACACCGGCGCCCCGCGGTCGGCGACGCGGAGTCGCGCCTGCAGGTAGTACGCGAGCGGCGCCGCGACGAAGACGTACCGGAGGTCGTCTGGCACCACGAGTTCGATGCCGGTTTCGAAGCGCTCGCGGCGGACCCGCTCGGGAATCTCGGTCCGCTCGCCGAGTTCGACCTTCGGCGGGTGGCCCCGGAGGTTGGGGTACGAACGTTCGGGGCCGGACACCTTGTGCGAGGAGGGGAGGTGCGTCACGGCCTCGGCCACGCCCGACGGCGTGGGCGCGACGGTGATGGTGTCGACCGGTTCCTCGTGGTGACTCCGGAAGCCGAAGGTCAGGAGCGTCGGTTCGGGGAACCGGAGGTAGAGGTCGTTGAAGTCGTCGCTCTTCCAGACCGTCGCCCGGCCCGAGAATCGGAGGTACGTCTTGATGTTGAGACTCACGTCGAGCAGGTAGTCGTCGTCGGGGAGTTCCAGCGGGGTGGTGTCGCCGCCGTGCTGGTACTCCTCGCCGGATTCGAGGCCCAGTACCCGGACCACCGCCGCGGGGAGGCGGAGTTCGGAGACGAAACCGGAGACGGTCGCGTCGACCGGACGGTCGATGTCGTGGCGCTCGTCGGTTCGTTCCCATCCGCGAGCGTCGATAGGCACCTCCGTCTTGGTTCGGTCGTAGACCCGCAACCCGGTCTCCGTCTCCTCCCACTCGATCATGTCGGCGTCACACAAGGTGTCTCACCCCGTCTTTATATTTCTGTCGGCACTGCAAGGAGTCCCGCTAAGGGTACACTTATGCCCCGGGACGCACCGATTTTCCCTATGGAGTACGACCGCGTCCGGGCAGTCGACCCGCAGGTCGCAGACGCCCTCGAATCGGAAGTCGAGCGCCAGCGCGAAACCCTGGCGATGATCGCGAGCGAGAACCACGTCAGCGAAGCGGTCCTGCAAGCCCAGGGGAGCGTCCTCACCAACAAGTACGCCGAGGGCTACCCCGGGTCGCGGTACTACGCGGGTTGCGAGAACGCCGACGAGATAGAGAACCTCGCCGTCGAGCGCGCCAAGGAGTTGTGGGGCGCCGAACACGTCAACGTCCAGCCCCACTCGGGGACCCAGGCGAACATGGGCGTCTACCTCGCCATGCTCGAACCCGGCGACAAAATCCTCTCGCTCGACCTGACCCACGGCGGCCACCTGAGCCACGGTCACCCCGCGAACTTCACCGGAAAGCTCTACGACGTCGAACAGTACGAGGTCGACGCCGAGACGGGCTACATCGACTACGACCAACTCGCCGAGAAGGCCGAGTCGTTCGACCCCGACATCGTCGTCTCCGGCTACTCGGCGTACCCCCGCGCCGTCGAGTGGGAGACCATCCAGGAGGTCGCCGACTCGGTCGACGCCTACCACCTCGCCGACATCGCCCACATCACCGGCCTGGTCGCCGCCGGCGTCCACCCCTCGCCGGTCGGCATCGCCGACTTCGTCACCGGGTCGACCCACAAGACCATCCGGGCCGGCCGGGGCGGCATCATCATGACGAAAGAGGAGTACGCCGACGACGTCGACAGCGCCGTCTTCCCCGGGGCGCAGGGCGGCCCGCTCATGCACAACATCGCGGGCAAGGCCGTCGGCTTCAAGGAGGCGCTCGAACCCGAGTTCGAAGCGTACGCTCAGCAGGTCGTCGACAACGCCAAGGCGCTCGCCGACACGTTCCAGGAGCAGGGCCTCGGCGTCGTCTCCGGCGGGACCGACACCCACCTCGTGCTGGTGGACCTCCGGGAGTCCCACCCGGACCTCACGGGCGGCGACGCCGAAGACGCGCTCGAATCGACGGGCATCGTTCTCAACGCCAACACCGTCCCCGGCGAAACCCGCTCGGCGTTCAACCCCAGCGGCATCCGCGCGGGCACGCCCGCGCTCACGACCCGCGGGTTCGACGAGGAGGATACGCGCTACGTCGGCGAACTCATCGCCGACGTCGTCGACAATCCCGACGACGAGGACGTGAAGGCCGAAGTGGCCGAGGAAGTGCTCGACCTCTGCGAGCAGAACCCGCTGTACGAGTAACCGAACCCGGTTCTTTTTCGGCTTCACCGGTTCGAGTCGGCGTCGGAGTTCCCTCTTGTCGTTCACCGCCAAGACAGAACGCTCGGCCGGCGTACCGACGCCAGTCCGAATTTCGTTGCACGTTCGTGCCTATTTGGAGTCCAGAAACACCCAAGATGAGCACGAACCCGAGAGTTCAAGGGCGTCGGCGTCCCACTGACCGACAATGACCGAGATAATCGACGGCAACGCCGTCGCCGAGGACGTACGCGAGGGCCTGCAGGGCAGCATCGAGACGCTCGCCGACGCGGGCGTCCGCCCCGGACTCGCGACCGTCCTGATGAGCGACGACCCCGCGAGCGAGACGTACGTCTCGATGAAACAGCGCGACTGCGAGGAGGTCGGCATCGAGGGCATCCACGTCGAACTCGACGAGGACGCGCCCGCGCAGGACCTCTACGACACCGTCGACGACCTCAACGCCGACCCCGAGGTCCACGGCATCCTGGTCCAGATGCCGGTGGTCGACCAAGTCGATACCCGCCGCGTGCTCCGGTCGGTCGACCCCGCGAAGGACGTCGACGGCTTCCACCCCGAGAACGTCGGCCGACTCGTCGCCGGGAACGCCCGCTTCAAGCCCTGTACGCCCCACGGCATCCAGAAGCTCCTCGAAGCCGCGGACGTCGAAACCGAGGGTGCGGAGGCGGTCGTGGTCGGGCGCTCGGACATCGTCGGCAAGCCGATGGCGAACCTCCTCGTCCAGAAGGCGCCGTTCGGCAACGCGACCACGACGGTCTGTCACTCGCGCACGGAGGACCTCGCGGCCCACACCCGCGAGGCCGACGTCGTCGTCGCGGCCGCGGGCGTCCCCGAGATGATAGACGGGTCGATGCTGAAGGAGGGTTCGACGGTCATCGACGTCGGCATCAACCGCGTCGACGCCGACACCGAGAAGGGCTACGAACTCGTCGGCGACGTCGACTTCGAATCCGCGAAGGAGGTCGCTGGCGCCATCACGCCCGTCCCCGGCGGCGTCGGGCCGATGACCCGCGCGATGCTGCTCTACAACACCGTGAAGGCCGCCGGCGAACAGGAAGGCGTCGAAGTCGACCTGCCGTAACTCGTTCTCCTCGCCGTACTCACCGCCGCCGATTCGCCTCGCGGTCGGCTTCCGCGAGACGCTCGGCCTCGGTTTTCAGCCGGTCGCTCTCCTTGGCGGCGTCGGCTCCGCTGTTGTAGACGTAACGGATGTACTCCTCGCCCGACCCCTCGACTTCCCGGTCGGTCGACTCGTCACCGCCGGCGTTCCGCCGTCGGACGTACCACGCGACCACGACGACCAGCAGAGTTGTGAAACCGACGAGTCGAACGACCGAGCCGTCTCCGAAGAACGCCGCGACGCCCGTGGCGCGCGCGAGGTCGGCGTCGACCCACGCCCAGAGCACCCCGGCGAGCAGAACGAACGCCAACAGCAGTTCGGCCGCGCGGTGGCGGAGAGAGCCGTCGTCCGTCGCCATGGTCGGAGAGTCGAGTTCCCTCGCTAAAAATGTTGGTCCCCCAATGTAAACGGCGCCGCGTCACTCCGCCAGTCGTTCGAAGCGGTCGCGCGCGCTGACCAGCGCGTCCTCGTCGTCGTCACGCAGGTACGCGGCCACGTCGCGGGCCGCCGCCGCGAGTCGTTCGGCCGCCTCGGGGTCGACGTCGCCGTCGAGCGCGAGGACGCGCCTGGCGTGGTCGCCGAGCGTCTCCAGGGCGTCGCGGCCTAACTCGTCGGCGCCGTACTCGTCGGCCCAGTCGGCCATCTCGCCGCGGTACTCCCGGACCGCCTCGCCGTACGCGAGGCCGCGGAGCGTCCGAAACGACGACGGGACCTCGCCGGGCGCGGGCCGTTCGTCCCGGTCGGCACACCGGAGGAGTTCGAGGAAGTACCACTCCTCGTCGTCGCTGACGTCCATCGCGCGACCGACCTCGGCGGCGACGTGACGGAGTTCCCGGGCCAACAGGTAGGTGTCGTCGAGTTCGACCAGGTCGCCGCCGCGGACGAACCCGCGCCGGCGGACGTACGACCGGGCCGCCTCCTCAGCGAGTTCCGCGACCCGGCGAAGCGGTTCGGCGTCGACGGCGTCGCGCGCCGCGGTCAGGTCGAGTTCGCCGGGGTCGTCGGTGTGGAGTTCGCGCGAGTCCTCGACGCCGACGCTGTGGAGACTTCCGCAGGATGGACACTCGACGCTCCCCGTCTCGTAGTAGGACCACCGCGTCCCGCAGTCCTTGCAATCGCGCTCGCCGCGGACCTTCATGGGGGTTGCTTGGGCGGCCGAACACAAAATCTCCGCGAAAGTTCTGACCCGGCGTCTCGGGTGGCCGAATTCGTGCCGTCGCCGGCCGAACGCCGGTCGCCGCCGCTCGGCCACCACGATGGCACCGGAAACCCCGACATGCCTCAACGCTTATACTTCGGGTCTACGAACTCGGCGCATGGAACGGGACGCCGAAGGGAAGCTGCTCCGGTTCAGGACGCCCGTGGGAGAGCGGTTCTGGCGGGAGTACGGCGTCCCGCTGGGGTTCGTGCTGACGGCCCTGCTCTGCCTGGCGCTCCTGGTCGGCGGGTTCTCGACCGACTCGCTGGTGGTCGCGGCGCTGTTCGTCGGCCTGTCGGCCGGGGCGGTGCTGGCCGGACTCGCCGTCTACAACGTCGTGGTCGTCGCACTGCTGCTGTCGCGACGGTGAGACGGCGGTCGCCGACCGCCGTCTCACCGCGACTAGCGACGTCACCGCCGCAAGCGAGTTCGCCACCACGACCACCGCACCTTTTATCAGGTAGCTCCCGCTACGGTATTGTACTATGTCGAGTCACGGCCTCGCCACCGAGGCTACCGAGGATAGAGTAAGTCGCCAGTCGGCGGCTGGTCGAGAAATTCTCGGCCGAGCCAACCGCTACTTCTGAGTCCGAAGACGGCGTCGCGGTGACCGTCGCGGGACGAACCCACGAACTCACCAGAGCCGAGGCCGACCAGTTACGCGCGGCGCTCGGCGACGCGCTGACCGAGCGCCGAGAGTTCTTCCGAACGGTCGGCGAACACCGCGAGAACGGGAGTTACGTCGTCGCGCGCAGGCGTGCGAACTCCTCGGGCCACCGGAAGGTGTTCGAGAGCTTCGACGCGCTGCGTCGGCTCTACGACCGCCTCCCGCGGGAGTTCGCCGCCGAGGACGTCGGGCGGACCGGCCTCACCGGCGGTCGCCGCCACGTGCTGGTCCACCACTTCGCCGAACATCCGGCCTTCGACTGCGAGTTGGTCAAGCGCCAACCCTTGACCGCCCGCAAGCGGTCGGACGAAGGTCCGGAGGACGAAGAACGCCGCGGAGACGGGAACGGAGGTGACACCGGAGACTGACGCCGCCGACCGAACGCTTTTCGCCGACGCCTCCGATGCGTGTCGCATGACCCGAACGCGACCATCGACGTTCTCCATCGTCGCGCGCGACCCCGAAACCGAGGCGGTCGGCGTCGCCGTCCAGTCGAAGTTCGTCAGCGTCGGGTCGGTCGTCCCCTTCGCGGCGGCCGACGCGGGCGCGATAGCCACCCAGAGCTTCGCCAACGTCGCCTACGGCCCGGACGGACTCGACCTCCTTCGGGCGGGGAAGTCGGCCGAGGCGATCGTCGCGGAACTGACCGACGACGACCCCGAATCGGCCAGCCGACAGGTCGGCGTCGTCGGCAGCGACGGCTCCGTGGCGGCGTTCACGGGCGCGGAGTGCTTTGAGTTCGCCGACGACTCGCAGGGCGAGAACTACACGGTCCAGGGCAACATCCTCGAGAATCGCGAAACCCTGGAGGCGATGGAAGCCGCCTTCGAGGAAACCGAAGGCGGCCTCCCCGAGCGACTCATCGCGGCCCTGCACGCGGGCAACGACGCGGGCGGCGACAAGCGCGGCGAGCAGAGCGCGGCGCTCTACGTCGTCAAGCCTGAGGGCGGCTACGACGGCAAGAACGACCGGTGGATAGACGTGCGAGTCGACGACCACGAGACGCCCATTGAGGAACTGGAGCGGGTGTTCAAGATCTACGACGTGACCTTGCTCGAACGCGAGGAACCCGACGAGTGCCGGGAACTGTCGGGCGAAACCGCCGCGGCAGTTCGGGAGACGCTGGCCGACCTCGGGATGTACGACGAGACGCAGGACGGAAGCGGGCACGGAGCCACGGACGACGACGGAGACGGCGAAATCGCCCCCGACTCGCCGAACGCGCCCGACGCGTCGGGCGCGTTCGGCGAGTCGGACCGCGACGCCCTGGAGGCGTTTCGCGGGATGAACAACTTCGAGAACCACGACCTCGCGGTGCTGGAGGACGCGCTGGCCCGCGGGTGGGACGACGCCAAGGGGTCGGGCGAGGAGCGACTGGTCGACGCCATCTGGCACGGCCTCTCGCGACTCGACCGGAAGTGAGGGCGGTCGGCGCGCGGCGACGCGCTTCGCGTCGCCGCGCGCCGACATCGGTCCCACCGGACTCATTATTCGCGGCCCCGAAGACCGAAGTATGCGAGACGAGGAAGAGATCCGCGAGCAGTACGAGTTCCTCAGCGAGCACCTCGACAGCGACGAGATGCGCCACGAGGGCGTCAGGCAGATGTTCACGTACTACAAGCGGGCACTCGGATGGGTGCTCGAAGAGGAGCACATGTGAACCGGCGACTCCGCTGACGAATTTTTACCGTACGATCCTCTAGGTGTCGTTTCTGTCGGATATCCGGCACGGATCTCCGTCGCCGGTAGCTTTAAGGTGTTATGGTGACATGGTGTAATTGACGCTTCGCTTGGAGGGCCGAAGCGTCAGCGGGGACCAATTCAGGGCGGCAAGCGGTTCGCGGGGCTTTTTCACCCCCGCGTGTTCCGCTTCCTTTTGACGCAAACTACGTTCGCGAGCGAAGCGCTCGTCGCGCGCTCGAACGACGGTCGCCGAACTACTCGCCGGAGCAAGTTCTACGGATTAGCCGATATAGCTCGGAAAACACGACCGCCGAGCGACGGCTGGCGCTCGACTACTCGATCTGGAGCGTCCCGTCCGACGCAGACCCGCCCGAGGCGTCGCCCTCGTCCCACTCCAGTTCGAACTCCACGCTGAGTTCGGCCGGCCCGCCGCCGCCCGACGTCTCGCGTTCCGCCTTCACCTCGAAGGTAGGTTCCGCGGGTGGTGCGAGCGTCACCGACTGGTCGCCGGCCGAGAGGGTGATGTCCCCGCCCGATTCCAGTTTCTCCGCGACGGCTCGCAGGTACGCGGCGACTTCGCTCCGGGACTGGCGGTGCTCCGTCTTGAACAGCACTTCCTCTGGCATGAGCAAAGAGATGCTTCGTAGACCCTTAAGGACGCCGCCACCTCCGCCCCGACCGCGCGTCGCCTCGCCACGACGTGACGTCGGCCGGAAAGGACGCGAGGGGGACTTACGAATCGCGGCGAGACGGCGGAAAGACGCTCGAAGACGGAAAGACGATGGGCCGTTATCTTCAATTCGATAGAAAATGTACCTCGTACGTCACCGATGCACGACCTGACAGGATTCCAGCGCGACCTGCTGTACGTCATCGCGGGGTTGGACGAACCGCACGGACTCGCCATCAAAGACGAACTGGAGTCGTACTACGAGAAAGAAATCCACCACGGCCGCCTCTACCCCAACCTCGACACCCTCGTCGACAAAGGCCTCATCGAGAAGGGCCAGCGCGACCGCCGGACCAACTACTACACGCTGACCCGGCGAGGGACGCGCGAAATCGAGGCCCGCCGCGAGTGGGAGGCACAGTACGTCGATTTGAGCGTCGAGGCCTGAGGACGCCTTCGGTCGGATGGTGAGTTCCCGGACCGCGACGGCGCTGGTCGGAGCGGCGGTAAGCCTCGCGGTTACGTTCGTCGCGTGGTACTATTTTGGCACGCCGTTCGTGTTCTTCGTCGTCCCGTTCGTCCCCTTCCTGTTCCGGCGTCGAACCCGGAGCGACCGACGGCGAGCGGACGGGCGCGACGGGGCGCGGTCCGGCGCGCCCGGGGCGGAAAGCGCGGGCGTGCGGGAGTGTCCTCGGTGCGGATTTCGGACGCGAAACGAGGAGTACACGCACTGTCCGCGCGACGGAACGGCGCTGCGTTCGGCGGATTCCTAGCGCTCCGGCGGCTCCGTCGGCACCCCGTCGTCCTCGCCCGTCCCTCCGTCTCTCCCGCCGCCGTCGACCTCCCGACCGCCGTCGGGGGCGCTGTCGACCCCGCCCGGCGCTGTCGTCGCGTCCTCCGCGTCCGCGGGCGCGTCCACGACCGGTTGCGGGTCGCTGAAGAGGTACGTCGGGTCGACCGCCCACGGCCGGATGGGTTCGCCCGCGACGAGTTCGGGCAGCACGATGCGGACGAAGTGGACGACCAGCACGAGCACCATCGGTCCGAGGAAGATGCCGTACCAGCCGAACAGGAGCGGACCGAAGATGTACGCCAGCATCACGAGGCCGACGTGGAGGTCCCGGCCCGAGACGTAGGGGCGCAACACGAGGTCCGGAATCGTGTCCACGACGACGAACGAGACGGCGGCGAACAGCGCCGGGAACCACAGCAGTTCCGGCGCGCCGAGCGTGGATTCGACGCCCAGATACGCCGCGACCGGGACGTAGACCAGTTTCATCCCGACGATGGGGATGAGGCTGGCCGCGCCCGCGAGCAGGCCGAGGAGCGTCGGATACGGGATGGCGATTCCCGGCGGCGCGACGAGGTTGAGCGTGTTGTACGCGGCCGCGCCGATGGTCCCCGTCATCAGCGCGTTCAGGATGTTGCCGAAGAAGATGCTGTTGAAGTCGCGGTCGACCGACCGGGCGTACGCGCCCACGACGCCGCCGTCGTCGGCGAACTGCCGGCGGAAGAACCGCGAGAGCTTGTGGTCGTCCCGGAGGAGGTAGAACGCGATGGCGATCATCACGAACAGGTGGAGCGCGCCGGTCCCGATGAGACCGAGGTACTGGAGCGCCGACTCGCCGATGCTCCGAATCACCGCCGGGTCGGGGTTGGCGATCAGTTCCTCGGGGCTCTTGGCGAGTTCCGAGACGTCGACGTACGGTTGAATCGCAGCCTGGAGTCCGTTGATGTCGGTGTGCTTGGCGACCTTGCTGAACTCTTGGAGCGCGATGGCGCCGGTGTAGGTCATCAACAGCAACACCGGGAGCGCCAGCACCAGCAGCGCCGTGGCGGCCGCGACGCTCGGCGGCCCGACCCGGCGGCGCAACCGCCGGTACACCGGGCGGGTCGAGTAGTAGATGAAGACCCCGAAGACGAAGGTGCCGACGAACGAGTAGACGACGAACAGCACCGCCGCTCCCAGAACGGCGCCGAAGAGCCACCAGGCGATGCGCGAGCGGTCTACGTCCCAGCCGGCGACCATACGCCGAGACTGTATGCCCGGGACAAAAAGGTTCGTACACTGATGTCATTCGGGGCGGGCGGAGAGCGGCGCGAAAGCGGTGCCAGCGGCGAGCTACTTGCCGCTTGCGGGGTGGGATATTTAGTCTACGCACCCCTATCGTACGGATAGTGCAGGGAATCGCCGACTCGTTGGCCGCCGCGCCGCTGAACCACCAGGTCGTTCGCGTCGCCCTAGCGGGTGCGCTGGGACTGTTCCTCGGTCTCGAGCGCGAGTGGTCGCACAAGCCCGCCGGCATCCGAACGTTCACGCTCATCAGCCTGCTCGGTGCGATATTCACCATCCTCGACCGGGACGTGATGCTGCTGCTCGGTGGCCTGCTGGTCATCGTCCAGGGCATCCTGCTGGCGGTCCAGGGGCTGACCGCCGAGGACGAGGAGGAGGAGGGCCTGGCGCTCACGACATCGGTGTCGATGCTCGTTGCGTTCGGCGTCGGCGCGCTCGTCATGGAGGGCCACACCCTCGTCGGCGTCACCGTGGCGGTGCTGTCGTCGCTGCTGCTCGTGTTGAAACGCGAGCTACACAGCCTCGCGTGGGGGATGTCGCGCCAGGAACTCCGGTCGGCCGTGGAGTTCGCCATCCTCGCGTTCGTCATCTACCCGCTGTTGCCGAACGAGAAGCTCGCGTTCGGCATCGAACCGCGGGTCGTCTGGCTGATGGTGGTGACCGTCGCCGGCATCGGCATCGTCAACTACGCGGTCGTCGAATCCTACGGCGGCCGGGGCATCGCGGTCACGGGCTTCTTCGGCGGCCTGGCGTCCTCGACGGCGGTGGTCGGGACGATGCTCGACCACGTCCGCCAGCGCCCGGAGGCCGCCTCCTACGGCGTGGCGGCCATCCTGTTGGCCGACGCCGCGATGGCAGTCCGGAACCTCGGCATCGCGCTGGCGTTTACGTTCGGTAGCGACGTCCCCCTCCTCTGGGGTGCGCTGCTCCCACTTGGCGCGGTCATCCTCGGGAGCGTCGCCATCGCGGCCTACACCGCCGACTGGTCCCAGAACCTCGACATCGACCTCGAAAGTCCGTTCTCGCTTCGGAACGCCCTGGGCTTCGGCGCCATCTTCCTGCTGGTCATCGCGGGCGGCGCCTTCGCCCAGCAGCAGTTCGGTTCGGCGGGCTTCTACGTAAGTTCGCTGCTGTCGGGGCTGGTTTCGAGCGCGGGCACGACCTCCTCTGCGGTCCTGCTCTACCGGGGCGGAACCATCGACCAGCAGACCGCGGTCGTCGGCATCCTGCTGGCGACCGCCTCCTCCATCGCGGTGAAGGCGGCGCTCACCCTGTCGGCGTCGAATCGTCAGTTCTCCTACCGGGTCGCCGCGTGGAGCGTCGTGCTGTTAGCCGGGTCGGGCATCGCCGCGGTGCTCGCGGCGGTGTGACGGCGAAGGGCGATGCTCGGAGAACCGAGGAGGACGGTACTACCGGGGTCCGGCGCGCCGCGCGCCGGACCTCGGGCGCCGACGCCGACCGGGCGCTCGCAGGTATTGCCCGAACCACAACGAACGGTTTAAAACGCGAGTTTACATATCGGAATTCATGGACAGGGACACCGCGGAACCCACCGTGGAGGAGATGCCGGGGAAACGAGCGCGAGAGTGGTCCGACTATCACCACCAGTTCTCCGCGCCGAGCACCTACGTCTACGACTTCGTCTGGGACTACCTCGAGGAGGCGGAGGGACCGTTCTGCAAGGACGTCGACGGCAACGTCCTCTTGGACTTCACCAGTTACGTCGCGGCCGCCCCGCTGGGGTACAACAACCCCAAGATTATGGACAAACTGGCCGAATTCGACGCGGTCGACCCGACCAAGATCGCGGGCCAGGACTTCTACGCCGCCGGGGGCTGGCCGCCCGAGGACCCCGAGTTCCCCGGTCCCAGCCAGTTGATGGACCGACTGACCGACCTCACCGACCATTACGACATGGACACCGTCTTCCTCTGTAACTCGGGCGCGGAGGCGGTCGAGAACGCCATCAAGATCTGCTACGCGAGCGGCGGCCACCGCGCGTTCACCTTCGACGGCGCGTTCCACGGCCGCACCCTCGGCGCGCTCTCGCTCAACCGCTCGAAGCGGGTCCACCGCCAGGGTTACCCCGAAATCGGCGGCGTCGTCTCGCTGCCGTACCCCTCGACCGCCGAGGAGTACGAGGACAAGTGGCGGACCGACGGGCCGGGCGGCAACGTGCTGGCCGACAAGTTCGACAGCAGTCGGGGCATCCTCGACCCCGAGGAGGTCGCCTACGTCATCCTCGAACCGGTCCAGGGCGAAGGTGGCTACCGAACGCCCTACGACGGGTTCGTCGACGACCTCGCCGAAATCCGCGAGCAGTACGGCGTGAAGGTCATCAGCGACGAGATTCAGGCCGGACTCGGCCGGACCGGCGAGATGTGGGGCGTCGACCACCTCGACCTCGACCCCGACGTCATCACCGCCGCGAAGGGCCTGCGCGTCGGTGCGACCATCTCGCGGCGGGACGTCTTCCCCGAGGAGAAGGGCCGACTTTCCTCGACGTGGGGCGCGGGCGACGTCTTCGCCTCGCTCCAGGGCGCGCTCACCATCGACGCCATCGAAGAGTACGACCTGCTCGACAACGCCATCGAGCGCGGCCGCCAGATGACCGAACTCCTGGAGGACGCCGACCTCCCGAACGTCGAGGACGTCCGGGGTCGCGGCCTGATGCTCGCCGTGGAGTTCGACACCAAGGAACGCCGCGAGGCCGCGATGGAGGCCGCCAAGAAGCGCGGCCTGCTCACCCTCGGCTGCGGCTACAAGACGCTGCGCCTGCTCCCGCCGCTCGACGTGACCGAGCGCGAGATCGAGCTCGGCTTCTCGGTGTTCGCCGACGCCGTGGAAGACGTGGCGTAAGGGAGGTCCCGCGACGATTCGACCGCCGCACCGGGCGGTTCCTCGAATTTCACCGTCCGGCGAGACGGCGTGCGACGGACCACCTGAAGCGCTCGACCACCCCAACCACCGGGAGCGCCCGGTGAGACGAACTACCGGAAGCGCCCGGTGACACGGATACTTCGCATCGGCAGTAGCTAGCTTCTCGTGACTCACCTCGTGTCGAACGGTTCGGTCACTTCCGTACTCTCGGAGCGTTCAGTCACCGCCACGCTCTCGAACGGTTCCGTCGCTCGCTCACCGCTCTCCGCAGAAACACCTCGGAACCCCAAGAGATTGATAAAAGGCCGGGACGACTCTCGGCGTATGCCCTACGAACTCAGCGACTCGCTCGCCGAGGACCCCTCGCCGGTCGCCCGACTGCTCTCCGTCGTCCGAACCCCGTACGCCGGCGCGCTGGGCATCCTGACCGTCCTCGCGGTGGTCGCGCTTCCCCACCCGCTTCCCGACTACCCGACCGCGGCGTACGCCGCGGTCGGGGTCGCGGAGGGCGTCGGGTTGGCCGTCGCGGCCGAGAACCTGGTCTTCAGGCCGACGCGCCGGTTCGACCTCCGGCGGGCGGTCAGGAAGACGGCCGCCGTCGCGGCCGCGACGGCGGCGTTCGTCGGCGCCATGGTCGCGCTCGGCGTCGAACTCGGTATCCGGGACTGGACGTTGCTAGGCGGGTTCGCGGTGTCGGTGCCTGCGGCGCTGGCCGGCATCGACTACCTGAAGGCGCGCGTCCGGCGGAACCTCCGGGTACGCGAATCGTCGACGTAGCTCCGCGCGCCGAGCCGACGTCAATCTCTTTCGCGCCACTCCTCGCGGAGAAGTCCGTACTGGACCATGTCGCGGTGTTCGCCGTCGACGAACATGTACTTGCGCCGCCGGCCCTCCTCGACGAATCCGAGCGACTCCAGCAGACCGCGCGACGCGTCGTTGAAGTCGTACGCCTCCGCGCCCACGGCGGGAGTGTCGTACTCCCGGAAGGCGTAGTCGACCGCGAGCGAGACGGCCTCTGCGCCGTAGCCCTCGCCGTGAACGTCCGGAACGAGCCAGTAGCCGAGTTCGGGACGTTTGTAGTCGGCGTCGTCGACGTTCACCTGGCCGATTCGAGTCACGTCCTCCTCGGCGGGTCGGCCGGGACCGACGTCGTCGGCTTCGAGGCAGACGAGGAACCGGTCGTCGTCCGACTCCTCGCGGTGGCGCTCCAGTTCTGCTCGGCTCATCACCGGGTTGCCCATCGGGTAGCGAACGTCGGGGTTCGCCAGCGCGCGCTGGACGAACGAGTCGTCCTCGCTCTCGACCGTCCGGAGCGAGACTCGCTCGCCGCGCGCGACACGTGCTCCTGGCATCGTCGTAGTCGGAGTGTGGGCGGACTCGACAAGACGTTTTCCCCCGAGCCGCCGGAGCGTTCTGGCGAACGGCCGACGGGGTGCTCCGGCGGTATCTCCGGTAGCGTGACCCTTTAGTCGGCGCGCGACTCCCCTCACGGTATGAGTCAACTCGCGGCACGCGAACCCGAGGTGCGGAGCTTCGAGGCGACCGTCGCCGACATCGACGGCCGCGCGGTCACCCTGGACGAGTCGTACTTCTACGCCGAGAGCGGCGGGCAACCCGCCGACCGCGGCAACCTCGGCGGCGTGGCGGTCGAGCACGTCGAGAAGGGCGACGACGGCGAGGTCGTCCACCACCTCGCCGCCGACCCCGACTTCGAGGCGGGCGAGACGGTCCGGGCGCAAATCGACGACGACTTCCGAACTTACACGATGCGGGCCCACACCGCCAGCCACGTCCTCTACGGAGCGGGGCGGAAGCTCCTGGACGACCTCGGCTACGGCGGGTTCGGCATCGACGAGCGGAAGGTCCGGGTCGACTTCACCACCACGACCGACATCGACGACGAGACGCTCGTGGAACTCGAACGCCTCGTCAACCGGGCGGTCTGGGACTCGCTGGACGTGACCTGGGAGGACGTTTCCGAGCAGGAAGCCCGCGAGCGCGAGGAGGTCGCGTTCAACACCAAGACCGAGGAGGGCGTGATGAGCGAGTCCGACGCGGTCCGAGTCGTCACCGTCGACGACTGGGACTGGGCGGCCTGCGGGGGAACTCATGTCTCGAACACCAGCGAAATCGGCCCCGTGACGGTTCTGGACCGCTCGAACCCCGGCGAGGGGATGACCCGCGTCGAGTTCGCGGTCGGCCCGGCGGCCATCCGTCGGCGGGCCGCCGACGCCAGAGCCGCCCGCGAGGCTGCCAGAACGCTCGACGTGGGCGTGGCCGACCTTCCCGAGGCCGCCGACCGCGTCAGCGCCGACGTCGAGGAACTCCAGTCGGACCTCGCCGACGCCAAGGAGGAGGTGCTCGCGGCCCGCCTCGCCGACCTGGGCGACGACCCCGTCGAACGCGACGGCGGCGAGTGGTTGGTCGGAACCGTCTTGGGGTTCGGGCCGAACGAGGTCGCCGACCGCGCCAGAGAACTCGCTGGCGACGCGGCCGACGCGGTGGTGCTGGCCGGCGAGGACGGTGCGACCTTCGTGGTCGCCGCTACGTCTGGGACGCCCGAGGCGGGCGAGGTCGTCGACGAGGTGACCGACGCCTTCGGCGGTGGCGGCGGCGGGTCCCCGACGTTCGCCCAAGGTGGGGGCCTGAACGCCGCGCCGGAGGAGGTCGTGGCTTTCTTGCGAGAGTAGAGGGTCTGTAGTTTCTGCGTTTTCGACGAACTACTGGAACCGACAACGATCAAAGCGATAACCGCCTCAAAATCCCCCGTCCTCTCACTACTCGCGACAGCACCGACAGCGAGGGAGAACGTCTCGAAAGCCCCACCCTGTCGGTTGCTTGACCGAGCGTTTCCGATAGATTGGCACGTCGGCCGTTCCTGTCCGAATTCAACCTCCGGCGCGCGCAGGCGCGACCTCGTGTCGCGCCCTTCCGTGCGAGGGATGACTGAGCGCCTGGAAGGCGCGAAGGAGTCGGTTGGGGAGGTGTGTGGCCTGCGTCTGCGCGAGCGGAGCGAGTGCAGGCTCGTCGGACCTTCGGTCCGACGGCGGTCGCGGTGCGGTTCCTCATTTGTGGAGTGTAAGTGGCGGTCGCAGTCGCAGTCGCGTTCTCATCGTCATTGCGCGAGTGACGGCCACAGTCGCAACCATACGAACGATTTCCGCAAACGGTACCCCCACCGCCGAACCCGAAAGAGGCAACTTTTTCCACCCAGTCGCCGAATTTCCGGGCAAGCATGAACCTCTCCGACGAGCAGCGAGCCATTCGGGACGTGGTCCGGGAGTTCGCCGTCAACGAGATTCGGCCGACCGCCGAGGACGCCGACCGCGAGCAGTCGTTCCCCGAGGAGGTGTGGGACGGCCTCGCCGAACTCGACATGACCAGCCTCACGGTGCCCGAGGAGTACGGCGGCCTCGACGTCGACCGACTGACTTACAGCATCGTCAACGAGGAGGTCGCCTACGGGATGCTCTCCGTGGCGACCGCGATGTCGGTCCACTCGCTGGCGACCTCCTGCATCGCGGAGTTCGGCGACGACGACCAGAAGGAGCGCTGGCTCCCCGACATGGCCGAGGGTCGGCCGGTCGGCGCGTTCGCGCTCTCGGAACCCCAGGCCGGGTCGAACCCCGCCGAGATGACCACCGAGGCCCGCCGGGAGGGCGACGAGTACGTGATAAACGGCAAGAAGCAGTGGATCACCAACGGCCAGCGCGCCGGCGTCGTGGTGCTGTTCGCCAAGACCGACCGCGAGGACCCCCGCTCCATCACCCAGTTCGTCGTCCCGAAGGACGTCGATGGATTGGAGGTCGGCAAGAAGGAGGCCAAACTCGGCCTGCGCGCGAGCGACACTACCTCGCTCATCTTCGACGACGTGCGCATCCCCGTCGAGAACCGCCTCACCGAGGAGGGCAAGGGACTTTCGGCGGCGTTCCACATCCTGACCGGCGGGCGCATCGGCATCGCCTCCCAGTCGGTGGGCCTCGCCCAGTCGGCGCTCGACGAGGCCCTGGCGTACGCCCAGGACCGCGAGCAGTTCGACAAGCCCATCTCGGAGATCCAGACCATCCGGCACAAACTCGCCGACATGCAGACCCAGACCCAGGCCGCCCGCCTGCTGACCCGCGACGCCGCTCGGAAGGACGACGAGGGCGGTGACGTCGAACTCGCCGCGAGCACCGCGAAGTACTTCGCCAGCGAGGCCGCGGTCGACGTGACCAACGAGGCGGTCCAGATCCACGGCGGCTACGGCTACACCACCGACTTCGACGTCGAGCGGATGTACCGCGACTCGAAGATCACCACCATCTACGAGGGGACCAGCGAGATACAGAAGAAGGTCATCGCGCGGAACCTGTTGGAGTAGTTCGATTTATCACCACGTTTATCTCAGCCGCCCGAATAGAAGCGACCAGCGATGGCCGTATCCGAATCCGCGAGACTCGTCGCGTTCGACGCCGATTCGGCGCTCGCGGCGGTCCGCGAGGTGACCGACGACGCGGTCCTGCTATCTGTCGAGTACACGCCCGAGGAGTTCCACGTCCTCCACGCCGACGAGGTGACCCTCTCGCTGTACGCCGACCGCGAGGCGATGGAAGACCACTTCTCGGAGGTCCACTCGTACGTTCACGTCGACTTCACCGAGAAGGGACTGTTCGAGGAACTGTTCCGGGGCGCGGGCGAGGTCCGCTCGTTCGTCACCGTGATGGAGCACGTGATTTTGGTTCGGGTGCTGGTCGACGGCGAGGGCATCTTCTTCACGCTCGCGCCGGACGCCGACGTCACCGCCACGGTGGAAGCCGTCGAGGCCGAACTCCGGTGAGGCCACCGACACGCCTAATTTGGCGCTCCGCATACCGCCGAGCGTGACCCGAGACGACGCCGCCGGAGGCGACGCCGCAACGACGCCGAACTCGACGACCGCAGACGATTCTCTCGCGGCCGTGGTGTACGACCTCGACGGGACCGTGGTCCGCCTCGCGGTCGACTGGAACGACGTCGAGCGTAGACTGGCCGCGCTGCTTGACGAGGAGGGCGTGGACGCCGGCCCGCTGGACGCGTGGGAGTTGCTGAGTGCCGCCGAGGAGGCCGGCGTCGGCGACGAGGCCGACGAACTCATCGCCGCCGCGGAGCGGGACGGCGCGCGGGCCTCCGAGCGCCTCCCGTTGGCCGACGAACTGCTCGCCCGCGAGGTGCCGGTCGGCGTCTGCTCGCTCAACCACGAGGACGCGGTCCACATCGCGCTCCAAGAACACGGCCTCACCGGCGCGGTCGACAGCGTCGTCGGCCGGGGAACCGTCCCCGAGCGGAAACCCCACCCGCGGGCGCTACTGGCGGCGGTCGAGGAACTCGGCGTCGACCCCCAGGACGTGCTCTTCGTCGGCGATTCGGCGAGTGACGAGGAGACGGCCGACCGGGCGGGAACGCGGTTCGAGTGGGTCTGAGCGCCCGCACGGCCGACTCGCGGGTCGGCCGTGCGGGCGAACGCCGACTCCGTTCGTCCGACGCGTTTTCGACGCCTACCGCAGACCCAGCACCGTCCCGAACGTCCCCACGAACAGCGCGAGGAACATGATGGGAATCCCCAGGTCGAACAGGCCGCCCCACGACTCCTGGACCGCCGCGGAGAGTTCCAGCACGCCGCCGAAGAGCATGAGGAGCAGTGCGAAGCGTTGGAGGGCGCCGGCGTCCATCGTTACGGTTGAAGTTCCTGACGGCGAACTAAACCGTTTCGTTTTAACTCGCCAACAGGAATTCGGGCGAGCGCACACCGCTCCGCTTCGCTACTCCGCCTGGTGGCGACGCGCGTAGAGGAACACCGAGACGGCGACGACGAACCAGACGAGCGCGCCGACCCGCACCGCGAACGAAACCCGCGACTCCCAGGTCGGGAGCGGGACGCCCGTGGCCCACGCTATCGCGGCGACGACGGGCGCGCCGACGAGGATGGTGACGACGAACGTGACCTGCATCACCCACCCGTAGTCGACGCCCTCGGGGTCGTGCGTCTCGACCGGCTGTGGCACGTCTCGAAGGGTGGCCCCGCGGGGCTTAAGCCTTGTAGATTCGACGTGCGTCGAACGTTGGTGCGTCGAAAACCGAACACGTTTACTTGCCCGCGGGACCGAACTATCGTATGGCAACGACTGTCCAGGACCTCGCGGAGATGGCCGGCGAGGAGCGCATCACGATGCTGACCGCCTACGACGCGCCGACGGCCGAAATCGTCGACGAGGCGGGCGTGGACGTCATTCTGGTCGGCGACAGCATGGGCAACGCCGTGCTGGGCTACGACTCGACGCTCCCGGTGACGGTCGAGGAGATGCGGAGCCGGACCGCGGCGGTCGCCCGCGCGACCGACGACGCGCTGGTCGTCGCCGACATGCCCTTCCTGAGTTACGGTGCCGACCCGGACGAGGCCGTCGAGAACTGCGGGAAGATGCTGAAGGAGGCCGAGGCGAACGCCATCAAACTGGAGAGCGGGCCCCACACCGTCGACCTCACCGACCGTCTGGTCGACATCGGCGTGCCGGTGATAGCCCACCTCGGACTCACGCCCCAGCGGTACAACCAACTCGGCGGCTACTTCCGGCAGGGCACCGACGAAGAGAGCGCGAGCGAGATGCTCGAGCTCGCGAAAGCCCACGAGGAAGCCGGGGCGTTCGCGCTCGTGCTCGAACACGTCCCCTCGAACGTCGCCGCCCAGATCACCGACGCCATCGACATCCCGACCATCGGCATCGGCGCGGGGCCGGACACCGACGGTCAGGTGCTCGTGCTCAACGACGTGTTCGGGCTGAGCGACCGGAGCCCGTACTTCTCCGAGCAGTTCGGCGACGTGAGAGCCGAGATGGAACGAGCCGTTTCGGGATACCTGGAGGCGGTCGAGGACGGCGAATTCCCGGCCGAGGAACACAGCTACAGCGAAGACGAGATAGACGACATCTACTGAGCGGCGCTCAGACTCCTTTTTCGTCCAGGAACGAACGCACCGCGTCGTTGAACGCCTCGGGCGTTTCGAGCATGGCGAGGTGGGCGGCGTCCGGAATCTCGCGATACTCGCAGTCCGGAATCTCCTCGGCCAGGTACTCGTGGTACTCCGGCGGGGTGAGTCGGTCGTGCTCGCCGGCGAGAGCGAGCGTCGGCACCGAAATCCGGTCGAGGCGGTCGCGGAGGTCGAACTCGTGGCAGGTCCGGAAGTCCCGGGAGGTGACCCGGCGGCCGACCCGCTCCATCGCCGCCATCGAGAGCCGTCGGTAGCGCGGGTCGGCGTCGTGGAACAGCCGGTCGGGTTCGTGGAGGAACTCGACCGCCCGGTCGAAGTCCCCGTCCAGCCACTCCAGCAGGTCGGCCAGCACCGGGAGTTTCGCGCCCGTGCCGGCCAGCACGAGGCCGTCGAGGTCGTGGTCGCGCTCGGCGGCCAGTCGCATGGCGACCGCACCGCCCAGCGAGTTGCCCACGAGGACGCCCGCGTCGGTTTCCCGGGCGACCGCCAGCACGTCGTCGGCGTAGGCCGAAATCGACTCCCACCCGGCGTCGGCGTCGAAGTCCTCGGAGTCGCCGTGACCGCTCAGGTCGAGCGCGGCGACCGGGCGGCGGCTCGCCAGGCGGCCGAGTTGGGCCTTCCAGACCTCGTGGGTTCCCCCCCGACCCGTGGACGCAGAGCAGCGGTCGCCCCCTCGCCGCCGCGGTCGGCGACCCTGTAGGCTGTCGTCCGACCGTGATGTGTCACCATCTCCATATCCTACGCGTTCGCGTGCGCGGAGTAACAAACCTCCGGTGCTCGTCGGTGCTCGGACTGCTCCGGTGCGCTTCGGTGTTCGGAAGGCCGAATCGGCGGCGGGCGACGCTCCGCGAGCGTCGCCCGCCGAGTTCTCCCACGGAGTTCCGCCCACGGAGTTCCGCCCGCCGACTGTCAAAGTCGGCGACGGGAGCCCGGGACCGCAATTCAGCCGTTCGAATAGCACCCCGACGCCGTATAGCGATTGTTCGTAGGAAGATTTAAATAGTAGTGTGCCTAACGTAGAGTTAGTATCAAAATGTCGCTCAAACGAGTTTCCGAGCGCGAAGACATCTTCGCGCGCCACTACCAGTACGACGACGAGGAACTGCTCGTCGCCGACCTAGGCGTCGCCGACGAGGACGCCAGCGTCGACGTGCTCGACGACGTCGCCATCGTCGTGGTCGACGACGAGGACGAACCTCGCCAGCTCGAGCTGGAGCTGCCCGACGGAGGGGCGGAAGCGTTTATCACGAACGGCGTGCTCACTATTGGGGTGAGACGATGAAGCTAACTGTCAAGCCGTTAAAACAGAAGGACGCGGGTCGCGGACTCGCCGCCGTCGACCGCCGGTCGATGCAAGAACTCGGCGTCGAGAACGGCGACTACATCGTCATCGAGGGGAGAGAGCAGGGCCGAGCCGTCGCGCGGGTCTGGCCCGGCTACCCCGAGGACGAGGGCCACGGCGTCGTCCGCATCGACGGCCAACTCCGCCAGGAGGCCGGCGTGGGCATCGACGACAAGGTCACCATCGAGAAGGCCGACGTCAAGCCCGCCAACTCCGTGACCATTGCGCTCCCGCAGAACCTCCAGATTCGCGGGAACATCGCGCCCCACGTCCGCGACAAGCTCAGCGGACAGGCCATCACCCAGGGCCAGAACGTCCCGTTCGGCTTCGGGCTGATGGGGATGGGTTCGGGGCAGTCGATTCCCCTGAAGATCGCCAACACCGACCCCAGCGGGACGGTCGTCGTGACCGACTCGACCAACATCGACATCAGCGAGCGCCCCGCCGAGGAGATCGCCTCGGGCGGCGCCAGCGGCGGCGAAGGCGCGCCGAGCGTGACCTACGAGGACATCGGCGGCCTCGAAGGGGAACTCGAACAGGTCCGGGAGATGATCGAGCTCCCGATGCGCCACCCCGAGCTCTTCAGCCGGTTGG
The DNA here is from genome assembly GCF_024138165.1 of Halorussus vallis. Lineage (NCBI taxonomy): Archaea > Methanobacteriati > Methanobacteriota > Halobacteria > Halobacteriales > Haladaptataceae > Halorussus > Halorussus vallis. The sequence goes on from NZ_CP100000.1 coordinate 1,153,044, forward strand.
GCATCGACCCGCCGAAGGGCGTGATGCTCCACGGACCGCCGGGCACGGGTAAGACCCTGATGGCGAAGGCCGTCGCCAACGAGATCGACGCCCACTTCCAGACCATCTCGGGCCCCGAGATCATGTCGAAGTACTACGGGGAGTCCGAAGAGCAGCTCCGGGAGGTGTTCGAGGAGGCCGAGCAGAACGCGCCGGCTATCGTCTTCATCGACGAACTCGACTCCATCGCGCCCAAGCGCGAGGAGGCCGGCGGCGACGTGGAACGCCGCGTCGTGGCCCAGTTGCTCTCGTTGATGGACGGTCTCGAAGAGCGCGGCGAAGTCACCGTCATCGCCGCCACGAACCGGGTCGACGCGGTCGACCCCGCGCTCCGGCGACCCGGCCGCTTCGACCGCGAGATCGAGATCGGCGTCCCGGACCGGGACGGTCGCCTCGAGATCATGCAGGTCCACACCCGCGGCATGCCGCTGGCCGACGGCATCGACCTCGAGGAGTACGCCGACAACACCCACGGCTTCGTCGGCGCCGACCTGGAGAACCTCGCCAAGGAGGCGGCGATGAACGCGCTCCGGCGCATCCGGCCCGAAATCGACCTCGAATCCGAGGAGATTCCGGCCGACGTGCTCGACCAACTCCAGGTCACCGAGGGCGACTTCAAGGACGCGCTGAAGGGCATCGAACCCTCCGCGCTCCGCGAGGTGTTCGTCGAAGTCCCCGACGTCACCTGGGAACAGGTCGGCGGATTGGAGGACACCAAAGAGCGCCTGCGCGAGACCATCCAGTGGCCCCTGGAGTACCCCGAGGTGTTCGACGCGCTGGACATGCAGGCCGCCAAGGGCGTGCTGCTGTACGGCCCGCCCGGCACGGGCAAGACCCTGATGGCGAAGGCCGTCGCCAACGAGAGCGACAGCAACTTCATCTCCATCAAGGGTCCCGAACTGCTGAGCAAGTGGGTCGGCGAGTCCGAGAAGGGCGTCCGCGAGGTGTTCAGCAAGGCCCGGGAGAACGCCCCGACCGTGGTGTTCTTCGACGAGATCGACTCCATCGCCACCGAGCGCGGAAGCGGCCAGGGCGGCGGCTCGCAGGTCAGCGAGCGCGTCGTCTCGCAGCTGCTGACCGAACTCGACGGGCTGGAGGAACTCGAAGACGTGGTCGTCATCGCCACCTCGAACCGGCCCGACCTCATCGACAACGCGCTACTGCGCCCGGGTCGGCTGGACCGCCACGTCCACGTGCCGGTGCCCGACGAGGACGCTCGGCGCGCCATCTTCGAGGTCCACACCCGAAACAAGCCGGTGGCCGACGACGTCGACCTCGACTGGCTCGCCAGCGAAACCCAGGGCTACGTCGGCGCCGACATCGAGGCGGTCACCCGCGAGGCCTCGATGGCCGCCAGCCGGGAGTTCATCCACAGCGTGGACTCCGAGGAGATCGGCGATAGCGTCGGGAACGTCCGCATCAGCCGGGAGCACTTCGAGCACGCGCTCGAAGAGATCACCCCGAGCGTGACCGAGCAGGTCCGCGAGCGCTACGACGAGATCGAAGAGCGCTTCGACACGGCCGAACCCGAGGCCGAACAGGACCAACTCGGCCGGACGTTCCAATAGAACCTTTTCCTGCGCTCGGAAACGCGGCGAAGCCGCGTTTCCTCGCTGGGAAAACGTTCATGAAAAGCACGTCGTCACCACCTACCGTCACGGGAAGGCGGCTTCGCCGCCTTCCCATTCCGTCGGTGGTTCCTCGGCCCGCTCGCTTCGCTCGCGGGAGGACTGCGAGTGCGTGACCGCAGGATGAAGGCGTCACTCTTCGTCGCGGTTATTTTTCGTACAAAGTCGTAAAAGGGTACTGTGCCGTCTACTCCAATTTCTCGGCCGCGCCGCGCTCGACCAGCGGCGCGGCGTTCTCCGAGGGCAGGGTCACCACGTCCTCGGTTTCGAGGTCGTAGGTGCGTTCGTCGACCCCGAAGATCTCGCCGACGTCGTGGGTGATGCGGACCGTCGTGCGCTCGGCGAGGCCGGCGGTCGGGTCCGAGGCGGCCGACGCCGACTCGTCGGCCGCCATCTCGTCAGCCGCGCCCGCGGCGCTTCCGCCGGACGCCTCGTCGTTACCGGCGTCGGAGTCACCGGCGATGGCGGCGGCTTCGTCGGTCGGGCGGTCGTCGTCGCTGTCCCGACCGCCCGCGACCGATTCGGCCTCGGCGGCGGACGCACCCGCGCCGTGCGCGGACACCTCTCCCGGCGAGTCGGCCGGCGACGCGTCGCCGGCCGACTCGTCTCCGCCACCCATCACGTCGGCGGCGCTCACGCCGTCGGACTGTGGGTTCGACGCGCCCGCGGGGTCGGCCCCTTCGGCGTTCGCCTCGTTCGCCGACGCGTCGGGCGTCGGCGTGGGCGCGCCGCCGGGGTCCGAGGGGACGCGCCCGGTTCCGGCCCCGCCGTCCTCGCCGGACAGCACCGCCAGCACGTCCTCCTTGTTCGACTCGATGCGCGCGACCAGTTCGTTGAACAGTTCCTGCTCCTCGTTGGTCAGGCCCTCCTCGTCGGCGGGCATCCCGGCCGCCGCGAGGCTGGCGCGCTTGACCACCTTGCCGACCCGGCGCTCGTACACCGCCTCGACGACCTCCTCGGCCGTGTTTATCTCGTCGGTCAGGCGGTTGACCTCGGGGTCGTCGAAGGGGTTGTCGGACTGTTCGGCGGCGTACTCGCGCTGGTCCTTCAGCGACGCGATGTACTTGCCAACGTCTGCGTAGAACGACTCCCGCAGGTGCTGGAGGCTGTCCTTCGACCGCTCCTTGCTCTGTACCGTGCGGAGTTCGTCCAGATTCATGCTACGACTCTCATTCTCTGCCCTTCTCGGCCCGGCCGCGCGCCATCAGGAACGCGGCCACGTATTCAGGAACTGAAACGTCACCCTCCGGAACGGTAAATGTTTCGTCGTTCAACTCAACCACTCCGGGTTCCGATACTTCGACCGTGACGTCGTGGCCCACGAACGTCTCGGGCACCGCGTCGACCAGCGGGTCGAAGTCGTCCAACTCGTCGCGCGCGACGTGGCACACCTCCAGTGCGGTGCCGCCGTGGAGGCTCCCTGGCAGGCGGATGAGCCGGTGGGTGTCGGTCGTGACCGGTTCGTCGATGGCGGCCGCCTCCGCTTCGAGCGCCACGGTCAGGAAGCGTTCGAACACGTCCCGGCCGGCGCTCCCGCCGACTTCGAGGTTGCCGTTCTCCAGGGCCTCGTATCGGTCGCGGGCCGCCCCGAGCATCGTCGCCGACTTCTTCGGCCCGAACCCCTCGAACTCCTGGAGTCGTTCGAGCGCGTCCTCTTCGTCCATCGCCAGCAGTTCGTCGACGAACGCCATCGCGCGGCGGTGGGCGCGGGCGCCCCATCCGCCGTCGGTCTGCAAGCGGCGCTTCTCGACGGGGTTCTTCAGACCCATGCCGTCGACCAGTTCACTGTCGGCGAGTTGGTCGAGTTCCACGCCCGACCCGAGGACGTAGTCGACGATCTCGCGGCGCTCGTCGCGGTCGAGGTGCAGGACGCCTTCGTCGCGGACGTGGACGTGGTAGCCCCGGCCGCCCGAGAAGACGACGGTGAGGTCCTCGAAGCCGAAGTCGTCTTCGAGGAACGAGAGCAGTTTCCGGAGTTCGTCCTTGCAGTCGGCGAGCATCTCGGCGTAGGAGTCGCCCTCGGGGTCGACGCCCGGCAGGTGGTCGGCGTCGAGGTCGAAGACGAGGTCGGAGTTTCGCCACCCCTTCGAGTCCATGTCGTCGGCGCCGGGGTCGTCGTAGCGCCCGGCCGAGAAGTAGACGTGGCGCGGACGCTCGCGCTGGAGGAAGTCGGATACCTCCCCGAGTTCCAACAGCGACTGGTGGCGGACCATCGTCGTCGGTCCGCTCGTCCAGGGGATGTAGCCCCACTCGCGCGCCTCGGGGTCCGGCGGCGGCGTCGGGTCCGTGCGACGGTAGTGGTCGCGAAAGCGGCCCCGGAGGTAGGCGCGAGTACGTTCTTCCATGCTGTCTCGGGTATGTTCGGGCTGCGTCTTTAAGATTATCTATCGACGCGTCGGCGGTGGTGGGACGATGCTTCGAAGGAATCACCAGTCGAGTCGGCCGTCGGAACCTCCTCGCTCGACACTGCAGTTGGTGCCGTTACTCCGACCGTTTCGAAAGTCCCATCCTGCCGGTGGATCAGTTTGCCATCGCTCACCAGGAAGCCGGGCCTGGCGCATTCGCGGTTTCAAATCGGCAACGCCGGACCGACGACGGCGACTACGACGAGTCCCAGCGCGAGGACCGACGCGCCGTTCACGACCGCCGACTCGGCGACCGGCGGTAGCGTCACGCCGACGCGGGCAGTCGACTCCCGGAGCGCCAGCGTCAGCGCGCGACCGCCGTCGAAGGCCGAAACAGGGAGGGCGTTCAGCACGGCGAAGTTGGCGTTCAGCAGCGCCAGCCAGAAACAGCAGTTGGTCAACGCGCCGAGCGCGCCGACCGTCGCCGCGGTCGGCGGCGTTCCGCCGACCAGCGCCCACCCGAAGCACGTCAGGTAGGCCTCGCCGGGCGACGCCGCAAACGGGGAGTAGAGGACCGCGAGCGCGGCGATGGCCACCAGGAGGTTGTGGAAGACGCCGACCGCGTACATCCGCAACCGGTCGCGCACCGAGGCGTCGTCGATGGCCTCGTCGGGCAGGACGTACGCCGCGAGCGGGACGACGCCCAGCAGGAGCGCGACGCCCCACTCCTCGACGTCAACGTCGGCCCGCAGACACGCGACGGCGTGGCCCACCTCGTGGACGACGGTGGCGACGACCAGTCCTACCACGACGTAGGGCGCGGCCGCGAGGGGCATGAAGTCGTTGAGGCCCGGCACCGCCACGGCGTTCACGGGGTCGTTCAGCGCGGTGGCGCGGGTCCGGCCGAGCGCCGACCACGCCGCGAACGAGATCAGCGCCATCCCGCCGACTTGCAACGCGAACAGGGAGGCGACGCCGGCATCGGTCCAGCGGTCCCACGCCGAGTGGCTCGCCGCCGCGTCGAGGCGGTCGGCGGTCGTCGTCGAGAAGAGATAGAGGGTCAGAAAGCCCACCTTCAGGGGACCGGGGAGCGCCTCGTTGAGGCGCGTCTCGACCGCGTCGAAACGCATCTCGATTGCACGGAGTAGGTTTCGTACGCTCGGCGACACGACCGAGATAGCTCACGGCTCACACAAAACTGTTCTGGGCTGTTCTGGGAGGTCGGCGCGAACCGGTCGCCCGCCTCACCCGCGCATGAAGTCCGAGAGCTTCTTGGTGATGCCGCCGTCGTCGCCCAGTCGGAGGTAGTAGGCGTCGCCGCCGTCCTCGTAGTAGTTGTCGATGCGGCGCTCGATCTCGAAGCCGAGGTGCTCGTAGAAACCCATCGCGTTCTCGTTGGTCGCGCGGGCGTGGCAGGTGACCGAGTCGTGGTCCTCGGCGACCCGGCCCACGAGTCGCGCGCCGACGCCCTCGCCGCGGAACTCGGGCGAAACCGCCAGAAAGAGGATGTAACCGTCTCGTCGGACCGCCGCGAACCCCATCAGTCGCTGGTCGGCCGCGTCGCCGGTGTCGTCGGCCACGAGGAGGTGGACCGTCGAGCGCCGGTAGGCGTCGACGAAGAACCCGCGGCGCTGTTTCAACACATTCTCCTCGCGCCGGATGCGCTCTTTGAGTTGCCACGCCGCGTCGACGTAGCTCTCGTCCCCGGGGAGCGCGATTTCGGTTTCGACCTTGACGCTCACTACGCGTCCGTATGTGCGTGGTGAATATAACTCCACCGCCATACGTTGGCACACGTGCAGGCGGCGCGGCGGTCCCGGGGACAGCGGCGTCGTCGACGACCCGCCGACCGATAGTAAAGCGCTTTCCCGCACCGCCGCGTCGTCCCGGACGTGAGCTACGAACTCCGCAACCACACCGCCGACATCGCCGTCGCGGCGTCCGGCCCGACCCTCGACGCGGCGTTCGCCGCCGTCGCCGACGGCCTGGCCGCGGCGATGTGCGACGAGATTCCGGCGACCGGCGAGCGGTTCGACCTCGAAGTGCAGGCCGAGAGTCGCGAGGCGCTGTTGTTCGACTACCTCGACGAACTCATCTACGAGCGCGACGTTCGCGGCGTGCTTCCGGTGGACCACCGGGTTGAGGTTCGCGAAAAAGACGGCGAGTGGTCGCTGTCGGCGAGCGCCCGCGGCGTTCCGCTCGCGGGCCTCGGCGCGCGGGAAGTCAAGGCCGTGACCTACTCCGAGATGGAAGTGGCGGAAACTGCGGACGGGTGGCGGGCGTACGTGGTCTTCGACGTTTGAGACGGCGTTTCTGCTGGTTTTCGTCGGCGGGCGAGCGGAGTAACGACCGCCCGTTCGCCACGAACAACTGCATCAACAGATAACGAGAACAGCCAGAAAGCCCCCCGCCCGCTCGCGGTCGCTCAGCGATATATTCGGCTCGCGCCTGCCGGCGCTCGCTAATAGGGGTCGCTGAGACGACCACGCCCTTCGGGCGCGAGCGGGCGGCCCCTTTCATCCACCCAAACCGCAACTCTACCACGAACCTCCCCAACCGATTCGCTCACTCCTTGCGGTCGCTCGCTCATCCCTCGTGTGACCTTGTCGCCGCATGAAGCGCCGACTGCGCGCCGCGTCGGCTGTGAAGATGCACGAACCGACGCTTGAAGCATGGCGCGCGCTGGTGCGACTTCGTGTCGCACCCAATCCGCGCGAGGGACGACTGAGCGCCCCGCAGGGGCGTGAAGGAGTCGGCTGGGGAGGTAGGTGGCTCGCGGTTGCGGTGCGGTTTACTCGTTTGAATCGTGTGAGTGGCAGTCTGTGGTGCGGTGCTCGTCGTGGTGCACGAACGATGGCCGGCTCTCGTCTGCAGTTCCATCCTCAGTCTGCTCTACTTCCACCAACTGCCGAAGGCTCGAAGCAGTGCGAAACGTATTCCGGCGCGAACCCCGAACTCCCGAACATGGACACCTACGAGGTCGGCGACGTCACGCTCCGGAAGGTGCGGGAGTACGTCTGGGAGATTCCGCGCGAGGGCGACATGCGCGTCCCCGGGCGGGTGCTCGCCAGCGAACCTCTTCTCGACCAGATCGCCGACGACAAGACGCTCGAACAGCTCAGAAACTCGACCCACCTGCCGGGGGTCCAGAAGTACAACGTCTGCATGCCCGACGGCCACCAGGGCTACGGCTTCCCGGTCGGCGGCGTGGCCGGCATCGACACCGAGGAGGGCTGCATCTCGCCGGGCGCCGTGGGCTACGACATCAACTGCGGCGTCAGGATGATGCGGACGAACCTGACCTACGACGACGTGCGGGGCCGCGAGGAGGAACTCGTCGACGCCCTGTTCGCCAACGTCCCGTCGGGACTCGGCGGCGGCGGCGTGGTCGAGGGCGACATCGACACCGTCGAGGCCATCCTCGACCGCGGGATGGAGTGGGCCCTCGAAGAGGGTTGGGCCGTCCCGGAGGACCTCGCCCACTGCGAGGACGAGGGCGTCCGCCACGACAGCGACCCCGCGAAGGTGTCCCAGAAGGCCAAGGACCGCGGGAAGAACCAGATCGGAAGCCTCGGGTCGGGCAATCACTTCCTCGAAGTCCAGCGCGTGACCGACACCTACCTCGACGACGTGGCCGACGCCTACGGCCTCGAGGAGGACCAGATCGTCGTGCTCATCCACTGCGGCAGTCGGGGGCTGGGCCACCAGGTCTGCACCGACTACCTCCGGGACATCGAGAAGTCTCACTCGGACCTGCTCGCGAAGTTGCCCGACAAGGAACTCGCGGCCGCGCCCGCCGGAAGCCGACTCGCCGAGGACTACTACGACGCGATGTGCGCGGCCATCAACTTCGCGTGGGTGAACCGACAGCTCATCATGCACCGGGTCCGGCAGGTGTTCGAGAAGGTGTTCGGCCGCGACTGGGAGTCGATGGAGATGGACCTGCTGTACGACGTGGCCCACAACATCGCCAAGAAGGAAACCCACGACGTGGACGGCGAGGAGCGAGAACTCTACGTCCACCGGAAGGGCGCGACGCGGGCGTTCCCCGCCGGCCACCCCGAGGTGCCCGGCGCGTACCTCGACGTGGGCCAGCCCATCATCATCCCCGGAAGTATGGGCGCGGGGAGCTACGTCCTCCGGGGCGGCGAGGCGTCGATGGACCTCACCTTCGGCTCGACCGCCCACGGCGCGGGGCGGGTCATGAGCCGAACCCAGGCCAAGCAGGACTTCTGGGGCGGCGACGTCCAGGACGAACTCGAACAGCAACACATCTACGTCAAGGCCCAGAGCGGCGCGACCGTCGCCGAGGAAGCGCCGGGAGTCTACAAGGACGTCGACGAGGTCGTGAAGGTTTCCGACGCGCTCGGTATCGGCGACAAGGTAGCCCGAACCTACCCCGTCTGCAACATCAAGGGGTAGTGCGGCGGGCGGACTCGGCGTTTTCGAGCAGCGGCCGGTGCTCGAAGTAGAAGAAACGGAGTTCGGTCGGTCACGGCGGGTCCGGCGAAACGGTTAGTTTTTTATCCTGTTCCGAGAGGAATTAGGCATGCAACTTCGAAATCCCGCCCTCAGATGGGGAATCGGCCTGTCCAGCGGAACCGTCCTCGCCGCCGTCGCGCTCCTCTTTCTGGAGGGCACGCTCCAACTGCTCGTCCTCGGAATAGCCGTCCTCGACGCGGTGTTCGTCCAGTGGTTCCTGGGGCAAGCCGCCGAGAACTGACCGAGTCCCTCCTCACGGAGTCGATACGGGTGTCCGGGTCGGGCGTAGCCTGACCGAATCGGTCGGGTCAGACCGACGGTCGTCGGTCTGACCCGACCGAGGACGGACGACGAACCGGACTTCGCCGACGGGACTGCCGGTGACGCGGACGGCGTGCGGGTGGAGCGCCGGACGGGGTAACTCCCCGGAAGTGACCCCCGACGATAGCTTGAAGCGATTCTTCGACCTATCCGAACGCGGATGAGTCTCTTCACCGCCGTCGTCGTGTTCGTCGTCGGCCTGGTCTCCGGCACCGTCGTCCGGTGGTTCGCCGGCCTGGCCGCCGTCGTCGCACTCGTGCTGGTGCTGTTCGGCATCACGAACGTCGACGTCGGACTGGTGAACTACGTCGTCGAACGCTACTATCTGGGCAACGAACTCCTCTTCCTGTCGGGGTTCCTGTTCGGCATCGACGCCGCGCAGACAAAATCGGTCGTCGACCGGCGTTCTTCGGGCGATTGAGTCCTTCTCGTTCCCGAATTCTCCGCTCTTCGACCGCCGAGGAGTACGTACTCGCCCCATAACTTATGCGTACGATTTCTATATTCTACCCCATAGATTCATATACCCACGGGTCGTAGTACAGAGTACGCATGAATTACTACGACCTCGTTCTCGCTCTGATTCCGCTCGCACTGCTCGGCCTCACCGCCGTCCTGACCACCGTCGGCGTCGGACTCACGGCGGCCGTCCCGATGGCCGGCGTCGTCTCGGTCGGCGTCATCGGCCACGCCATGTTCGTTCGGACGCCGACCGACGCCGGCCCCGCGCCGGTCGCCTCGAAGTAGAAACCGAATCTCCGTCTACGACGTCTCTACTGACTCTTTCCTGCTAACTCTTCTCCGCTCTTTTCGCATCGAACTCTCCGCTATCCAGTGTTCCGTCCGGCAGATCTTTGAGTTCGAGCGGTCGGGCGGCCCTTTGGCCGCCCGACCGCTCTGACCGCTCCGTTCGCCGGCGACGTCCGAACCTACGGCCGGAAGTCGAACCGCGGACCGTCGTCGTCCGAGTCGTCGGACGGTATCGACGGTCCGTCGACGGTCGGCGGGACGAACGAGCGCTCGGCCGGGTCGACCTCGTCGCCGTCCTCGTACTTCACGAAGCTAAGGTAGTAGACGTCGCCGCACCCTTCGCCCTCGGTTTCGCTGGCCCCGCAGACGATTTCGACGCCGTCGGCCCGCTCGTACTCCTCGTAGACCGCCGCGTACTCCCAGCCCTCGAGGGGCGTCGGCGTCACACACTTGTCGGCGAGGTAGGCGTCTCGGTCGAGCGTGGCGACGGACCCGCACCGCGGGCAGTAGTACCGAACCCCAGTCATCGACGGACGTACGCGACCCACGCCCTTAATCGCGGTGGGGGACGGGGGTCGCCGGACGAAGCGGCGGTTTGGTCGGTCGAAGGGTAGACTGACGAAAAGTAAAGCGTGGGAGACGGCCGCCGAGGCGGCGAAACCGGGCGAGTCGAAGCGACGCCGACGGCCGATGAGCAAGACATTTGGCCCGGCCGGGAGAGCGTTGACGTATGATAGACGAGACGGTCGAGGAGATCAGGGAGATGAAGACCCACAGCTCCTCCGTCGTCGCCGTGAAGGCCGCCCGCGCGCTCCGGGAGTTGCTCGACCGGGAGTTCGCCTCGGTCGAGGAGTTCGAACGCGCGCTCGAACGCAACTCCTCGGCGCTCCGGCGGGCCAACCCCTCCCACGCCTCGCTGGTGACGACCCAGCGCGCCATCGTCTCGATGGTCACCGACGCCGAGGCCGACTCGGTCGACGCGGCCAAAGCGAAACTCGAAGACGCCGTCACGGAGGTGAGCGAGCAGGTCGAAACCGCCAAGCGACGGGCGGCCGGCAACGCCGCGGAGTTCTTCGAGGACGGCATGACGGTGCTGACCCACGACTACTCCTCGACCGTCCTGGAGGCCATCGAGCGCGTCGTCTCGGAGGGCTACTACCTCGACGTGTACGTCACCGAGGCCCGGCCGCGCTACCTCGGGCGCAAGACCGCCCGGACGCTCGCCGGGATGGACCGGGTGACCACCCACCTGGTCGTCGACGGCGCGTGCGGCCACTACCTGCCCGACTGCGACCGCGTGTTCCTCGGCATGGACTGCATCGTCGACGACACCCTCTACAACCGCGTCGGCACGTTCCCGCTGGCGGCGACCGCCGCCGAGGTCGGCGTCCCGGTCACCGTCGTCGGGTCGTCGGCGAAACTGGTCGGCGAGGGGTTCCGCTTCGAGAACGACTACCGGTCGCCCAGCGAGGTCCTGCTCGAACCCTCCGAGGGATTCGAGGTCGAGAACCCGGCCTACGACGCCACGCCGACCCGACTGCTCGACACCGTGGTCACCGACGAGGGCGTCCGAGAGTACTGACGAGGGCGGCCGAACCGGCGAGATTCGGCCGCCGGTCACCGGTCGCGTCTGCCCATGGCGGGCGTCAGAATTCCCCGCGGATGACGTCGGCGACGTGGGCGTGGTCGAACAGTTGCTCGCCTTTCGCCGCCAGCGTCTCCAGGCCCCGCCACTCGCCGAAGACGTCGGGATAGAACTGCTTGGCGGCGGCTTCCGTCTGCAGGAGGTTGAGCACCGGTCCCTGGTAGGAACTGCCGCCGCGGTAGAGTCGGTCGTTCTGGACCGCGGACAGTTGGCTCCCGATAGGGTGGTCGGCCATCAGTTCGATCTTCTCGTCGAACTCCGCGCGGGTCGCGTGCGAGAACCCGTAGGAGAACACCAGAATCTCGGGGTCGACCTCCAGCAGCGCCTCGTAGTCCCACTCCGCGTACCCGCCGTCGATGTGCGGTCCGAACGCGTCGCGGACGCCGAGGTCCTGGTACTGCTTCTTGCCGTTGCCCGTGCCGATGGGGTAGGCGTAGAACGACCCCTTCTCGAACTGGGAGTTGATCGAGAGCAGGCCTATCTCCGGTCGCTCGGACATCGGGGGAAGTTTCGACTCGAGGTTTCCGACGAACTCGTCGTGGACCGCCGCCAGCGCCTCGTAACGCTCGCGCTCCTGGAAGACGGCCGCGACCTTCTCGAAGGCCTCGTACAGCGAGTAGTACCGGTAGTCGTGCCACGGCTCGTCGTCGCGCCGGATGTAGTTGCCGACGATGGGTCCGACGTTGGTCGAGATCTCCGCGAAGTCGCTCCGGGACCACGAGTCGTCGAGTCGGGCGATGAAGTTGGGGTCCATCAGATGGACGTCGCAGTCGAGTTCGTAGAACGCCTCCTTGGCGATGCCGCCCTCGGCGTGCAACTGGCAGACGCCGTCGAACGAGACGTCGACGCCCGGCAGGGAGTCGTAGAACTGCAGCGGCCAGTTCTCGGTGAATATCAGTCCCTGCAGACCGTCGAGTTGACCGAGCGCGATACCCATGTCGCCGTAGGTGCTGAAGTACGCCATCCACGTCTCGGGCACCGACTCGAACTCGACGTCGCCCATCGGCGCCATCGTCACCGTGTACGGGCCCGAATCGGCGGTCGTGGTGGCCGCATCGGCGGTCGTCCCCGCCGCGTCGTCGGCGGTCGCCTCCGTCGTCGCTTCGGTCGTCGTCCGGTCGGCGTTCCCGGTACAGCCCGCGAGTCCGAGCGCCGCGATGCCCGCGCCGGCCGCGAGGAACCGGCGACGCGTCGAACGCTCGTCGTTCGTCCGCCCCATGAATTTAGGCTGGCCTAAAAGTATATGGCTCCTCCGGTTTTACGTCGTCTCGGTCCTCCTGACGCCTCTGTCGCGGGGTGGGTGCGGTCGCGGCCGGCGACGGGCGGGAAGAAGGGTTTCGACGGTGAGCCGCTAAGCCGAAGGGAGCGGGCGACGTACCGCCGACGATGGACCCCCGAGAGGAACTCGCGGAGAACTGCGTCGCCGAGACGAAGGCGTACGGCTACACGCTGACCATCTGGGGGGCCGGCGCGCTGCTGTTGACGACGTACGGCACGCCGACCGCCGTCGAGATATTCGCCTACGTCACGGGCGCGGTGCTGGGGTTCGCCGCGCTGGCGGTCGCCGCGTTCGGGCAACTGTTCACGAACGCGACGCCCGAAACCGACCAGCACCTCATCGTCGCGTCGATGGTCCACGTCAGTTCGACGCTCGGCAACCTTCTGGTGGCGTTCCTGCTCATCAGGGCCGCGGCCGGCGCAGGGGTGACGGCGTTCGTCGCGTTCGGCGTCGTCGGCTTCCAGGCGACGATCACGTACAACGTCCTGTTGCTGTTCGAGCACGCCATCTCGCGGATAATCCTCAAATTCGCGCCCGAGGAGCGGACCGACGAGCAGTTGGGCTGAACGCCACACCGGGCGACCGCGCGACGACGTGGTCGTCACGCGGTCGCGAACCGTCGCGTGATCGTTCAATCGCCGCGCGGTCGCTCGTGGTACGCCCGCGCCTCCTCCCGCGTCACGTTCTGCCACTCGCCGTCGACGCGCACCTGCACCATCCCGTCGGGAATCTCGGCGTCAACCGTCGAGACGTGTTCGTCCTTCAGGTGTTCGAGGTACCGGTCCTCGGCCGCCGCCTCGGAGGGCGCGACGGCGGTCCAGCCGCATCCCGGCACGTCACAGCGCAACGGCATTCTCGTTCGCCGGAAACCAGCACCGACTGATAAAGATTGCCAAACGTGGCGAAAAAGTCGTCGCGACGGCGAGCCTACTGCGCTACTTCGCGCCCTTCAGACTGCGCTACTCCACGTCGGCCCACTCGCCGCGCTCGTCGCTCTCCTCGACGGCCGAGAGGACGCGCTGGACCGCCAGGCCGTCCTCGAAGTCGGGGTGGTAGTCGTCGCGGTCGCCCGAAACGGTACGGAGGAACTCGTAGTTCTCGTGGACGAAGGTGTGCTCCCACCCGATGACGTGGCCCGGGGGCCACCAGTGATCGACGTAGGGGTCCGACTCATCTGTCACGAGCACCGTCTCGTAGCCCCGGTCGTCGCCCCGGAGCACTTCGAGTTCGTTCAGCCGTTCGAGCGAGAACTTCAGGCTCCCCTCCGAGCCGTGTATCTCGACGGTGTGGTCGTTCTTGTGCCCGTTGGCGAACCGCGAGGCCTCGAAGGTGGCCATCACGCCGTCTTCCATCTCGGCCTGCGCAGAGTAGGCGTCGTCGACGGTGACGGGGCGAGTCTCGTCGCTTCCTTCCACCGGACGCTCGTCGACGAACGTCCGGAGGTGTCCGGAGACGCGTTCGACGTCGCCGACGAGGAAGCGCGCGAGGTCGATGGTGTGGGCGCCCAAGTCGCCGAGCGCGCCGCTGCCGGCCAGGTCCTCGTCGTTGCGCCACGACCACGGCGCCTCGGGGTCGACCAGCCAGTCCTGGAGGTAGCGCCCGCGGAAGTGGTGAATCTCGCCGAGTTCGCCGTCCTCGATCAGGTTCTTCGCGTACTGGATGGCCGGTACGAACCGGTAGTTGAACGCGGTGGCGGTGGGCACGCCCGCGTCGGCGGCGGCGTCGGCCATCCGCTCGGCGCTCTCGACGTCGTTGGCCAGCGGTTTCTCGCAGAGGACCGGCACGCCCGCCTTCAGCGCCGCGATGGAGGGTTCCTCGTGGACGTGGTTCGGTCCGAGATTGTAGAAGACGTCGACTTCCTCGATGGCCTCGTCCCAGTCGGTCGCGGTGGTCGCGAAGCCGAGGCGGTCGGCCGCCTCCGCCAGGGCCTCCTCGTCCCGGCCGACGAGGACGTGGCGCTCGACGTCCGGAGCGTCGGGGAAGAACATCGGGAGTCGAGCCATCGCGTTCGCGTGGGCCTTGCCCATGAACCGGTAGCCGAGTACTCCGACCTTGAGGGTCATGTCGTGGTCGTACTCCGGCGAGGGGCTTAGTATTTCATGACCGAGTAAAAGCGGCAACTCCGCGTCGGGCGGGGTTGGATGGGGTCGGCGCTCGTCGCGTCCTTGGCGCTCGCCCGGTCAGCCCTCGACGTCCTCTTCGGCGAGCACCGATTCGACGGCGGAAGCGAGTTCCTTGAACAGGTCCATCTCCATCTCGTCGGTCGTCACGAACGCGCCGTGGTCGCCGACGATGACCCGAGTGAGGTAGCCGCGGTCGAACACGCGGATGATGAACCGGTAGTCGCCGAGTTCGGTGTCGCTGTAGACCTGCTGGGTTTGGAAGCCCAGTCGCTCGTTGTCGGCGAACCCGACCACGTCGGCGCCGGCTTCGAGGTCGTCGCGGAGGTACAGCTGTTCGGCCTCGTCGGCGGTGAAGTAGGTGATACTCCGGAGTTCGTCCCCGACGCTGGTCCGGCAGACGCTGACGAGCTGGTCGGTGAGGTCGTCGGGTTCGTTGTCGGGCATGTTTCCCCGTTCGTCGTACAGCCGAAAAGGACTATTGGCGACGAAAGAGAACGAACGCCGATTTCGGCGGGTCGCCTGCTCTCGGACCGTCGCCGAGTCGAATTCGCGACCGACGCGCTTTTGACTCGGCCGGCCATCTCTCCCGAATCTATGACCGACCGCCGCATCCGAGTCGTCGCGCGTGGCCTCGTCCGTCGCGGCGAGGAACTCCTCGTCGCCCGCGAACGCGACTCGGCCGGCGGCGACCCGTTCTACTACCTCCTCGGCGGCGGGGTCGAGTTCGGCGAACGCAGCGAGGACGCCTTCCGCCGGGAGTTCGACGAGGAACTCGGCGTCGAACTGGAGAACGTCTCGCCGCTCGGGACGTACGAGGACGTGTTCGCCTTCGAGGGCGAAACCCGCCACGAGGTCTGGCGGGTGTACGAGGCCGACATCGTCGAAGACTGGCCCTACGAGCGCGACGAGTTCGACGCCCACGAACCGGAACTGGCCGAGAAGATAGAGTGCGTCTGGAAGCGTCAGTCCGCGTTCGCCGAGGAGGACGAGACGCTCTATCCCGAGAATCTGGTCCGGGAGCTGTGAGCGGACGGTCGGGGCCGCCGGGTCAGGCCCAGTAGGCCTCGCCTGGTTGGTCGCGGAACACCGCGCGCTGGAGCATCGACACCGCCTTCTCCAAGCCCTCGTTCGAACTCGTCAGCGAGTCCTCGTGTTCGATGGAGAGCGCGCCGTCGTAATCAACCATCCGGAGCGTGCTCACGATGTCCTTCCAGTGATCCTCGCCGTGGCCGTACCCCACCGAGCGGAACAGCCACGAGCGGTCGGGTTCCTCGTCGTACGGCGTGGTGTCCAGCACACCCTTGTAGCGGGCGTTGGCGTCGTAGACCTTCGTGTCCTTGGCGTGGAAGTGGTGGATGGCGTCGTGTTCGCCGAGGAACCGGATGGCGTCGGTGACGTCGATGTCCTGCCAGTAGAGGTGGCTCGGGTCGAAGTTCGCGCCGACGAACTCGTTGGTCGCCTCGCGCAGTCGGAGCATCCCCGAGGGCTCGTAGACCAGCATGTTCGGGTGCATCTCGATGGCTATCTCGACGCCGTGGTCGGCCGCGTGTTCCGCGATTTCGGACCAGTAGGGGATGGCTACCTCTTCCCACTGGTAGCGGTGGGCGTCGGCGTGGACGTCGGGCCACGGCGCGGTAATCCAGTTAGGCGTCTCGTCGTTCGGACTTCCCGCCGGCAGCCCCGAGAAGCACGTGACCGTGTTCACGTCGAGTTGGTCGGCCAGTTCGATGGCCTCCCGGAGTTCGGTGTCGGCCTCGTCGGCTTTCTCGTCGTCGGGGTGGATGGGGTTGTTGTGCGTCGCCAGCGCCGAGATACGCATCTCGTACTCGTCGAGCAGGTCGTGGAGTTCCCGCTGAGCCTCCTCGTCGTCGAGGTACTCGTCTCGGGGCAGGTGGGTGTCTCCGGGATGGCCGCCGACGCCGGGTTCGATGGCGTCGACGCCGATGCCGTGGAGATACGCCAGCGCGTCTTCGAGCGACTCGCCGTACAACGGTGGAGTGTGAACGCCGATGTCCATACAGTGTCACGCACCACGGGTGCAGTGAAAGGAATTACGGGACTCGTCGAACTCGCGACCGTCCCGGCGCTCGCCGAGCGCCGGGACGGTCGCGCCGGAGGCGTCTCAGCTCTCGACGAGTCTCACGTCGAGTTCGTCTTCGAGGTTGCGGATGAGCGACCCGCCGACGCCGGCCTGGTTCGCGCGGCTCTGCTCGACCGCCAGCAGGTCCGTCTCGGACACGTCGAGTCGCTCGGCCAGTTCCTCGCGCCGGAGGCCGGCGTCCTGCCGGGCGGCCTCGACAGTGTCGCCGTAGTCCGACACTAGGTACGGCAACGGGTCGTCGTCGTAGTTCGTTCCTTCCTCCTCCCAGTGGGACGAGTCGTCGTTGTAGACGCCGCTGGCCTTCGCGGTGTTCTGGGCCGCCCGGCGTCTGCGCTCGCGCTCCTCGGCGTTCTCGTCGGTCGTCTTCGCGTTGTCGTTGTGCGACGCGCAGTCCGAGCAGACCGCCAGTTCAGCGCCGGCGACGCTCGCCTGCGTCAGCGAGTCGCTCGACTTCCCGCAGAGTTCGCACGCGCCGCTCCCGCTCCCGCCGGAGGAGCCGCCAGTGGAGTACTTAGCCATGCACCCACGTACGGGCAGGATGCATTTCAATACCGCGTTCCGCATCGGTAACGTCGACACCACGGGCGGTCCGCGAACGCCCGTTCGACCGTCGGCGGCCGACGGTCGAACGGGCGCGGAAGTAAGTGCCAAATAACCTTCCCTGCCGACCCGCTTTGGTATAGGGGATGACGACCGATGAGCCAACGGACGACGGAGGGGACGACCCGCCGGACGACCGCGAGGACTGTCACTCCGAGGCCGACGGCGTCCGGGAAGCGAAGTCGAGCGCGTCCCCGGAAGCCGTCGAGACGGCGGAAGCGGCCGCGAGCCGCATGTTCGCGGCGCTGGCCGACGACCGCCGCCGGTTCGCGCTTTACTACCTCCGCGAGGCCGGGTCGGCCACCGTCGAGGAGTTGGCGACCGTCCTCGTCGGCTGGCTGGGCGCCCGCGAGGAGCCGACGACCGTGACGACGCCCGGCGACCGTCGGTCGGTCCAAGTCTCGCTCGTCCACGCCCACCTGCCGAAACTCGCCGAGGCAGGGCTGGTCGACTACGACGAGGAGTCCGGAACGGTCACGCTCGAACCCCTCGCCGACTCCGTCGAGCGGACCCTCGACCGCTCGTTCGCGCTCGAACGGGTTCCCGACTCGGAGTCGGCAGAGAACCGCTCTGACGAGCGTCGAAACCGGTGACCCCGGACAGCCGTGACACTCCGCGAGTTCCTCGATTCGGCCGCGACGCGGCGCAAGACCCTCACGGTGTTCTCGCCCGACCGGTACGAGACGCTCGCCGAGCACTTCGAGACGCGGAACGTCGCGGTCGAATACGCCGACCTCCCCGACGACGGTTCGGGCGGGTTCGTCGTCGTGAGCGAGAGCGGCGAGTTCGTCGGGAGCGTCGGCGAGGCCGCGATTCGCGAACTCGT
Organism: Halorussus vallis; assembly: GCF_024138165.1. Lineage (NCBI taxonomy): Archaea > Methanobacteriati > Methanobacteriota > Halobacteria > Halobacteriales > Haladaptataceae > Halorussus > Halorussus vallis. The sequence goes on from NZ_CP100000.1 coordinate 1,171,183, forward strand.
CGGGCCGGCGACCGCGTTCGGGACCGCGCCGACCGACGCTACTCGCGCACTGCTGTCGCTGCTCGCCGACACGACGTTCGTCTCGTTCGACAAGCGCCAGATGCTGGCGGCCGCCCGCGAGATAGAGGACCGGGCGTACCGACGCGGCCTCGGGACGCTCCGGACCGGCTTCCAGCGCCTCTCGGCGCTCCGCCATCAGGAGCGCGTCTACGAGGCGCTGGCGGCCGAAACCGACCTCGATGTCCACGTCTACGGCCGCCCCGACTGGGACCCGGAGGTCGCCGGCGCGACGGTCCACGAGGCCGACGACGGCGAAATCGGCGCGTTCTGGTTCGTCGTCTTCGACGGCGGCGGCGACGACGAACGGGCCTGCGCGCTGGTCGCCGAGGAGCGCGACGCCGGCGGATTCCACGGGTTCTGGACGTACGACCCCGAGACGGTCGGAGCCATCGACGCCCACCTCGAAGCGACCTACGGGTGAGTCCCCGCCGCCGGGTCGACCCAATCGGGACGGGTCCACGGCGGCCAATCCGTCGGCGCACGGCGGGAGGAACGACCGAGGGCGAAGCGACAGAGCGAACTACCGGGAGTCGAACGTACGACCGATGACGGAATACTCGGTCACCACCGAGGTCGACGTCCGGTTCCGCGACCTCGACCCGATGGGACACGTCAACAACGCCGTCTACGCCACGTACCTCGAGGAGGGCCGGACCGCCTACTTCCGCCGCGTGCTGGACGCGTCGCTCGCAGAGGTCGATACGGTCCTGGCGAGCGTCGAACTCGACTTCCTGCGGTCGGTCGAGTTGGGCGACGAGGTGACGGTGGCGGCCCGCGTGCCCGAACTCGGCGAGTCGTCGATTCCGATGGAGTACGAGGTCCGGATCGGCGAGGAGGTGGCCGCGACCGGGCGGGCGGTCCAGGTCGTCTACGACAGCGAGGCCGGCCGACCCCGGCCGATTCCCACCGAGTGGCGCGAGGCCATTCGGGAGTACGAGGGGTTTTAATCGCGGATTTCTCCGGGGCGTGAACGGTTTTTCGAGCGACCGTGAGCGTTCGTTAGTCGTTCGTTTCGCGGTTCGAGCGTTCGCGGACTGAACCGTCGTCGTCGTTTATTCGCTCGCGGCGACACCGTCGACCCAGTGACGCCACTCGACGAGCGGCCCGACCGACTCACGCACGACCGGGGCGACGAAACCGACCTCCGCGGACTGCTGGCACGCGAGCACTGCCGGGTCGGCGCGACCGTCGAGTTCCGTCCGGGCGAAACCGGCGGACGACGGATGTATCAAGCGGTCCCGGTGTGCGTAGACGGCGAACCCGCGCAGTTGCTCGTGGGACCGTGGCGGTCGTTCCTCTCCGGAGAACGTGGACGAATCGTCTCGGTAACCGGCGACGAATTCGACGGCCGACTCCTGACCGTCACGGTCGCTCGTGAGTGAAGGCGTCGGGGAGCGAGCGAAGCAGTCGCTCGGAAGTTAGCGTCCGAAGGATTGTGCGTGGGTGCAGTCCCAAGGGACTCCACCTGCATCGTCCTCGGCGGCGTGGCCGCCTCGGTGTAAGGTGGCAAAGCCACCCGTGCGATGCGTGGGACCGGATTTGAACCGGCGGACCCCTACGGGACAGCGCCCTCAACGCTGCGCCGTTGGCCTAGCTTGGCTACCCACGCTCGCGGTGTCTTTCCTGCACTCGTTGGTAGACAGCGGCCGAATAAAAGGGCTTTCATTTATTGCGGCCGCGCCACCGCCCCGCAGGGGTCACAGTCCCACGGACGCGCCGACCCGGCCAGGGATTGCGGCGCCCTGCGCCGAAGTCCCCGGTCACCGGCGACCGACAGGGCAAGCCATTTCGTCGCGGACTCCCAACCGTCGTCCATGCAGAGCTTCCTGAAGCGCAACGTGCCGGCGGTGACGGGGGTCCTGAGCGTCGTCTCGCTGGCGCTGGTGTTCGCCGTGGCGCTGGAGGTGGTGCCGGCCGACGCGCTCCCGCGCGCGCCCGACCCGATCGTCGCCGCGATTCCGCACGTCAACGCCGCCATCAGCGTCGCGGCGTTCGGCGTTGTCGCGGCGTCGTGGCGCGCGATTCGCCGCGGTGCGGTCGGGCGCCACCGCAAGGGAATGCTCGCGGGGGTCGTCCTGTTCGTCGCGTTCCTCGCGCTGTACCTCTATCGCGTCGCGCTGGTAGGACCGACCCACTACCAGGGCCCGGCGGTCGTCGAGCAGTTCGTCTACTACCCGTTGCTGGCGATTCACATCCTGCTGGCGGTGATCTGTATCCCACTGCTGTACTACGTCCTGCTGCTCGCGCTGACCCGCCCCATCTCCGAACTCCCGGCGACGGCCCACCCCCGCGTCGGCCGAGTCGCGGCCTCGCTGTGGCTGACCTCGTTCGCGCTCGGCGTGGTGGTGTATCTGATGTTGTACGTGTTCTAAAACCCGACACGAAGTTCGTCTCCGCCCGGTGCCCCGTCATCCGGCCCGCTTACTCGTTTCCAACTTCCCCTTCGTACGTCTCCAGCAGTATCTCCCAGGAGTCGTACCCCGCGTGGTAGTGACTCGCCAGCACCCGACCGTTTCGGCCGAGTTCGATGGCTTCCCGGGGTGCGCGGAGCTGGACCCACCGGAGTTCGGGGTGCGGTCGCGACTCGGCCTCCTCGCGGCGCGCCTCTCGCTCGCCGCGGACGGGGTCGTCGCCACTCATTGCCTCCGGTTGACGAGTCGCCGAGCGTTAACGATTTCGGCCGCGACGCCGAGTACCGACGCCAGCGGTCCGAGCGCCGAGGGCGAAGTCGCCTGTCGAACTCTCAGCTTCGCAACCGTCGCTTCCGACCAGTGCCGATGCCAAGTCTGCGACCGCCGGACGGGTCCCGTCCGGCGGTCGCGTCCGGGTAACGATAGGACGAGCGCGGCTCACTCGATCTGGATGTGTTCGCGGGCGCAGTCGGCGAAGTAGAGGTGATCGCGCTGCTCGTACCCCTCCTTTCTCGGGTCGTTCTTCTCGCCGCAGAGGTTCGTCCCGCCGCCGCCGTGACCCATCGGCGTTCGGTTCCACGACTTCGTCTCCTCGTCTATCCACGTTCGGCCCCAGGCGTGCTCGTGGCCGCCGTCGTGGAGGTTGTGGCCGAGTTCGTGGAGCGCGCCGTAGACGCAGTGGCGGGGGTCGTCGGGGGTCACCCACTCGGCGAGGTCGGCGTCCTCCGTGAGCGTCCCGCCGGGCGCGATGGCGGCCTTCTTGCCGGCGTAGGAGATGCCACCGCCTGCCCGGTCGGTGAGCAGGAGGTTCGAGTCCTTCCGGACGTGGGGCTGTTTCCCCTCCTTGATGTGCTCGGACCACTTCTTCAACTGGCGTTGTTTCGCCTCCTTGCCCTTCGCCGTCGGCGGCACGTCCTGGACCGGCGGCAGGTCCCACACCACCCTGTAGGGGAGGTCGAGGCGGTCGAGCGCGCGCTCGACGTACTTCGCCACCTGCTCTTCGGGGTGGCCTTTCGTCCGTCGCGAGAGGTGGCCAGTCTGGCGCACCGACACCTCGACGGTCGGCCGGTCGACGTCGGTCAGTCGGTCGACGTTCGAGAGTTCTTTGACCCGCATCGTCCCCACTCCGGGAGACGCGGGCTTAACCGCTCTGGCGGACGGAGGCGACGCGAAAACGGACAGAGGACGGATACAGGATGGACGGAGAACGGACGCAAAAGGACGGAGAACCGAAGCGAACGAAGGGCGCGTCAGTCGTCGGCGCTGGCGGCCTCGCCGACGTCCGGCCGCGAAACTTCGCGGTCGGTTTCCTCGCCGTCGATGTCGTAGGGGTACTCGCCGGTGACACACCCCATGCAGAGGTCGATGCGGTCGCTGTCGAGCGCCTCGGCGACCGCGTCCTTCGAGAGGTACGCGAGGCTGTCGGCCTCGATCTGGTCGCGAATCTCCTCGACCGACCTGTCGGCGGCGATGAGTTCCTCGCGGGTCGCCATGTTGATGCCCATGTAGCAGGGCGCGACGATGGGCGGCGCGCCGATGCGCATGTGGACCTCCGCGGCGCCGCAGTCTTTGAGCAGGGCGACGAGTTGGTTCGAGGTGGTCCCCCGGACGATGCTGTCGTCGATGAGCGTCACCGTCTTGCCCTCGACGGTCGACTTGATGGGGTTGAGCTTCAGCCGAACGGCGCGTTCGCGCTCGTCCTGGGTCGGCATGATGAACGTCCGGCCGACGTAGCGGTTCTTCATCAGACCCTCGGCGAACTCGACGCCCGCGCCGTCCTCCTGGGCCGCTTCTGCGTAGCCGCCGGCGAAGGCGCGGCCGGAGTCGGGCACCGGCATCACCACGTCGGTGTCGATACCGCTCTCCGCCCAGAGTTTGCGGCCCAGTTCCCGCCGGACCTCGTAGACGAGGCTGCCGTCGATGACGCTGTCGGGCCGGGCGAAGTAGACGTGCTCGAAGAAGCAGTGGGCGGTGTGCTCGCGCTCGAACAACTGGTAGGAGTCGAAGCCCTCGCCGTCGGGCGAGAGGACGACGAGTTCGCCGGGCCGGACGTCCCGGACGAGTTCGCCGTCCAGCGTGTCGATGGCCGCCGACTCGCTGGCGACTACGTAGCCGTCCTCGAGTTTTCCGATGCACAGCGGGCGATTGCCCTCGGGGTCCCGGACCCCGAGGACGGTGTCGTCGTGCATGATGGTCAGCGAGTACGAGCCGTGGATGCGGCCCATCGTCCGCTTGACCGCGCGCACAAGGTCGGCCTCCAGCAGGTTGCGCGCCAGGTCGTGGGCGATGACCTCGGTGTCGCCGTCGGAAGTGAACGCGTGGCCGAGCGCCGCGAGTTCGTCGCGGACGTCGTCGGCGTTGACGAGGTTGCCGTTGTGGCTGAGTCCGAGTGCGCCGCTCTTGAACGACACCGTGAACGGCTGGGCGCAGGACTTGTCGACGCTCCCGGCGGTCGGGTAACGGACGTGGCCGATGCCCGCGCTCCCGCGCAGACCCTCAATGTCGTCCTCGCCGAAGGCGTCGCCGACGAGGCCCATCTCGACGTGGCTGTGCTGCTGGAAGCCGTCGTGGGTCACGATGCCCGCCGACTCCTGTCCGCGGTGTTGGAGGGCGTACAGCGAGTAGTACAGGGGACGCGCGGCGTCGCGGTCCGTGAGCGAGACGCCGACCACGCCGCACTTCTCGGTCGGCCCGTCGTCGACCGGGTCCCGGCCTTCTGGCATAGGGGCAGGTAGCGCGCCACGGTAGTAAAAACTCTCGCTATCGTGCCGAAATTCTCCTCCCGGCGGAGAGGATGTATGCGAGTTCGTGCATATTCGCGTGTGTACGCTGGCGGCCGGCGTCCACGGTTGAGGACCAGGGATTTCGGTCGGGTAGCGTCTTCGGGAGAAGAGTGGGTGTCGTCAGTATCGTCAGTCCAGTAACGTGCTCGGATGATGGCCGGGACCGCCGGACCGGTGGCGCCACCGAACTGACGACCTGCGCGGGTGGCGCGCAGAACTGCGCGCCACCCGCGATTCGTGGCGGAAGCGATTGGCGGTTCGCCGCGGAAGCGGTTGGCGATTCGACTGGGGAGAAGCGATGCGTTCGCGAAGTCGGTGCCGCCGCTGTTCGACGTGTGGAGAGAGAAGAAAAGCCCCGGAAGACGGGGTGGTCGACGTTACTCGCCGGCTTTACTCTGCCACTCGTAGTCGCGGCGCTTCTTCGACTTGCCGAAGCCGCAGGACGAGCACTCTTTCTTCTTGACGTGGTACGATTTCTCGCCGCAGCGACGACACTTGACGTGCGTCGTCTTGTTCTTCTTCCCCTGGCTCGGGGTTCCTGCTCCGGTCATGGGTTAATCGACACGAGGTTGTCGCCGCGTATAATGGTTGTGTCTTCCGCTTCCGTGTCCTCCAGCACTAGGTTCATGTGCTGGTCGTAGCCGGTAAGCGTGCCCACATACTCCTCGCCGCCTTTCAGGCGCACCGTTACCTCCTGGTCGAGGGAGGCTTCCAGTACGTCGAGCGGTCGTCCACTCATATCATTAATCCGCACCCGTCGAACTCTTAAACGTACCGGAAGATAGGCCCCGGAAGTAGATTTTGGCCGATTTACGGCCAGGAAGCTGACAGTAGCGCGGGCGGAGAACGGGACGGCTTCGGCCGGCACACAGTTTTCGTTCCCAACACCTCCGGCGTCGGACCGCCCGCGACGGCCTCAGTTAGCCCACTGGACCATCCGCGAGTAGAGGTCGTCGGTCCGGAGCGCCTCCTCGTCGCCGACCAGCACGAGCGACTTCTTCGCCCGCGTCAGTGCCACGTTCACCCGGCGGTAGTCCTCGAAGATGGGGCTCTCTAGGTCGCCCGTGGCGACGAACGACACCACGAGGACCTCCTTGCTCGACCCCTGGAAGCGGTCGACGGTGTCGACCGCGACGCCGTCGGGCACTCGTCGGCCGATTTCCGCGACCTGCGCCCGGAACGGCGCGATGACGCCGACCTCCTCGGGCGCGAGTCCCGCGGCCAGGAAGTCGCCGACGATTTCGGCGACGCGCTCGGCCTCGACGGGGTTGGTGTTCCCGTCGGTCCTGCCGTCGGGGTCGACGAACGAGACGCCGCCGCGGAGTTCCTCGGGGACGCTCGTCTCGGCGACCTCGGGGAGGTCCGCGAGTCGCTGGGCGGCGACTTCGCCGGCGGCGGGCCGGAGCTGGCCGTCGTAGAACTCCCGGGAGGAGAACGCCTGGATGCGCTGGCTCATCCGGTACTGGCGGTCGAGCATCACGCCCGCCTCGGGGTACGTCTCGATGAGCCGTTCGAACAGCGAGGTCGCGAGGTCGTTCTCGGTGCGGACGACCGGCGGGAGTTGCTGGTGGTCGCCGACCAGCACGAAGCGGTCGGCGAGGTTCACCGCGGCGAGCGTCGCGGGTTCGGTGAGCTGAGAGGCCTCGTCGACCAGCGCGGCGTCGAAGTGCTGTTCGCGCATGATTCGCGAACCGCACGTGGCGGTGGTGGCGGCGACCACGCTCGCGACCCGGAGTTCGGCGACGCGCTCGCCGGGGTCGCCAGCGCGTTCGAGCCGAAGGTCCTGCATGTCCTCGCGGACGCCGTTCTCGGTGCCGACGCGCACGATGTCCTCGAATCCCTGGTCGCGCAGGGCTTCGAGCGCGTTGTCGACCGCGCGGTTAGTGAACGCCGACAGCAGGACGCGTTCGCCCTGCTCGACCATCGCCCGGATGGTCCGCGCGATGGTGTAGGTCTTGCCCGTGCCCGGAGGGCCGTGGACCAGCGCGAAGTCCTCGGCGTTGGTCGCGAGATTCACGGCGGCGTTCTGGGCCTCGTTGTTGTCGATGTAGATCGTCTCGCCGTCCCCGAACTCGGGGTCGGCGCGCTCGAACAGCACGTCCTTGCGCCGCTGGTCGCCCTTGAGCAGGAAGTCGTGGAGCGCGGTGAGCATCCGGTCGGCCGAGAGCTCAGAGGGGTAGACGTCGAGTCGCCGGAGTTCGACCGGTTCGTCGGCCGTGACGACCACCTCGTCGCCCAGCTTTCGGACGCGGGCCATCTCGGCGTGGCCCCCGATGGGGTCGCCGTCGCTCGCCAGCACCACGTCGCCCTCCCGAATCTTCGAAACCGCTTCGTCGGTCCGGTTGGCACGTAGCTCCCAGCGACCGCCTTCGATCTGGCGTTGGCCCGCGGGTTCGAGTCCGATGAGCGCTCGGTCGTCGTCGGCACGCTCGGCGGCGGTCTGCTCCCAGAGTTTGGCGTACTCCTTGTGGGTCGCCCCGCGCTCCTCCTCGATGGCGCGGTAGATGCGGTCGAAGTACTCGCGTTCTTCCTCGGGAATCGCCTCGCCGATCTGGCCGGCCTTCGACTCCTGATCGAGGCGCCCCGAGACGACCATGCAGGTGTCCTGCTCGAAGCAGTACTCGCAGGTGGCGTCGGCCTCGTAGCCCGTCGGAATCCCGGAGTCGAACTCCATCGCGGCGATCTCGTTTCTGGTCCGCACCACGAACTTCAGCAGGCCGTCGCCCATCGAGAACTCCTTGGCCGGCGAGAGGTCGCCGCTCTCCTCGGTCCGGTCGAGCGCGGAGTTCTTGGTGTACAGCAGGGTGCCGGTATCGACCGGAACGCCGCGTTCGCGGAGGAGTAACCCGTAACACGCCGCCTGAATCTTGTCCTGGAACCGGGGGTCGCGCTTGAGATTCTTGCCAGTCTTGAGTTCGACGGGCATCCCGCGCCGGAGCGCGTCGGCCCGGCCCTTGATGCCGAACGTCTCGCTGATGAGCAGTTGCTCGCTCCGCCAGTCGTCCTCCTCGGTGAGCGCGCCCTGCTGGAGCCACCCCTCGATGGCCTTTGCGTTCTGGCGCACCTCGTCGGCGACGTCGTCGCGCTCGCGGCCCAGCAAGCCGAGTTGGAGGCCGGCCTCCTCGACGCGCTCGTCGATGCTCTCGTCGATGTCGCGGTCCCGGAGCAGGTCGCCGAACACCTCGTGGACGATGGTCCCCTTGACCACCGGGTACTCCAGCGGAATGCCGGAAAGCTTGTTGAGGTAGTACATCCGCGGGCATTGGACCCACGACCGGATGTCGGTCACGTCCACCAGGAAGGAGGGTTCGACGACGACGTACGACTCCTTGCCGGTCGAGTAGGTCGTCTCGCCGCGGTACTCGCCCTCGTCGACGTCGGTGACCAGCAGTTCCATTCCGTCTTCGAGGAGTTCGGCCGACTCGGTCCACTTGCCCCACAGCGTCACCCGCTTGGGGCCGTCGTCCTCGCGGACCGTGACTTCGGCGAGGTCGCTCTCGCCGTACTGCGTGCTGACCGTCCGCGTCTCGGGTTCCCCGACGACCGTACCCCGTACGTTCACGAGAGGGTGGTAGCCGCCCCCGGTAGAAAAACCCTCGCGGTCGCGGGTGAAAGTGAAACGTGCAGAGAGAACCCGAAGCAACTCGACCTCGAAAGCGACGCGCTGACGCGGCGTGCCGCGTCAGCGCGGGGCGCAAGGTGACACCCACCACCAGAGACTGCCAGTGCCACGTTCCACCGGTAAGCTCGGTGAGACGTTCAGCAGCGAGCGCCCTTCCGACTAACTGACGGGTGGGACTGAAAGGGGCCGCCCGCTCGCGTTTACCGTGGTCGCCTCAGTGACCTCTATTCGAGGAGGGCCGGAGGCCCGACTGGAATATGTCGCTGAGCGACCGCGAGCGGGCAGGGGCTTTCGAGGCGGTCAGAGTCTTAGTTACGGTAATCATCGCAGTTCGTGATGGCGTGAGGGACGTGTTCGGGACTACATCGAATCGAGAGGGAGGAGGAGAACAGAAAATCTCCTAAATCCCTAGGTCCGCAATCCGAGAGTCCCGGTTCAGCACCTTCTTGACGATTTCGGGCTCTTCGAGCAGGCGGTGCATCGTGTGTACCCCGCGTCCTCGGCCCCGACCCCGCGTCTCGGAGTTGATGACGTTGAGGAAGTCCTGCTCTTGAAGAATCTCCTGGACGCGGCGCTCCGAGAGGGCGTCCATGTCGAGTTCGCGGGCGATGGTCTGGTACTGCTTGTATATCTGCTGGGTCGGGAACTGCTCCTGATGGCGGTTCTCGGTGAGTACCGTGAGCGCCAGCAGGATGGCCTTCGCCTGGGTCGGCGCGCCCTCGATTAGTTCGGCGAAGCGGTCGGCCTCGGTCTTCTCCTTGGCGGCGTAGACGTGGTGTTCGGTTACCTCGGTGTCGTCGTCCTTGGTCGCGATGCGGCCCGCGTTCCGGAGGATGTCGATGGCCTTGCGGGCGTCGCCGTGTTCCTGGGCGGCGAGCGCGGCGGTGAGCGGGATGGCGTCGTCCGAGAGCACGCCGTCGCGGAAGGCGTCGGCGCGGTTCTGGAGGATGTCGATGAGTTGGTGGGCGTCGTAGGGCGGGAAGACCAGTTCGTCGTGGGCGAAACTCGACTTGACGCGCTCGTTGAGTTCGTCGGGGAAGTCTATCTTGTTCGAGATGCCGACGATGCCGATAGTCGAGTCGGTGATGCGGCGATTCTCGCCGGCCCGTGAGAGTTTCCGGAGCACCTCGTCGTCCTCCAGCATGTCTATCTCGTCGAGGATGACGATGGTGACGTCGCTGGAGGTGTCGATGATGCGCCAGAGGCGGTCGTAGTAGTCGCCCGTGCCGAGGCCGCGCTGGGGGACCGTGATGCCCGTCTCGTTCGAGTCGTTTAGTTGGCGGCCGATCGTCTTGATGACCGACGCCTCGGTGGTCTGTTCGCCGCAGTCGATGAAGGCGGTCCGGACCCGGACGTCCTCGCGGCGGGCCTCGTCCTCGACGCGCCGGGAGACGCTTCGGGAGATGAGCGACTTGCCGGTGCCGGTCTTGCCGAAGATGAACAGGTGGGTCGGCTCTTGGCCGAAGATGGCGGGGTTCAGCGCCTCGGCGACCTTCTGCATGTGCTCGTCGCGGCCCACGATTCGGTTCGGGCCGGGCAAGTGGGAGATGCGCAGCAGGTCCTCGTCCGCGAAGATCGGTTCGTCGTAGCGAAAGAGAGGGTCGCGTTCGACTGTCTCGTCGGAAACCATCGGTCGCCCGAGTTTTCGCGCTCCCGGATATAAAGGTAGGGGGGACCGTCGCGGATGTATCTCGGTACCGAATCGATACTGGACGCGGTATCCGGCGCGTCTGGGTGAGTCGGGCGCTTGGACCACCGTCGCGGATGTTCTGGCCGGACCCGGGGCAGCGGTGTTCCCGGGGACGGACACCAATGTCGCGTATGTAAGGGGACTCGCCGTGGGTGAGTCCGAGGCGAGGGTAGTAAGCGAGTTAGAGGGAAATGATTGGGAGTAGAGACGGTGAATAGAAACTGTGACTGGAGAGACTAGTGGTTAACGAGTATAGGTTGACGAGTAGAGATAGTAAGTGAAGACTATCGAAACGAGAAAAGGAGGGAAAGACGAGTGAGAAGAGGAAAGAATGAAGAAAACGATGAAAAGAGTGAAATCAGATGTAGTCGAGGGTGGCGGACACACACCACTGTCGCGTCTGTAAGACAGAAGGAGGCTAGCTAGTCGTCGTCCACACACCAGTCTCGCGGTTGTAAATCTCGTCTTTTCCCCGGTTTTGGACGGTGCTCGTCCGATTTCACTTCTATCACCCGCGAACCGGACGCTTGACGACTCGTTCTAGGTCGATTACGCTTACATCCGCGATGGTGGTGTCCCCGCGAGAGAGACGCCGATTACCTCGCGAAGCTCCGTAGAACCGGATTTCGACTGCGTACCACCCCGTTCGTCCGGCTATCTTTCGGGAGCGGCGCTACGAATCTATCGTCGGAGACGTTCGGTCACCCCTCCCGGGGGTACCGTCTCGGCTTACATCCGCGACGGTGGTGTGTCCCCGCGAGCGGGCGTCCCAGAACACTCGTCCCCGAAGAGTCACGGAACACTATCTGCGAAGGACCACGAGACAACCAACCCCGGAAGACGAAGTCCAAACCGAACGCCCATCGACCGGAAACGGGCCGCGCCGAGGAACGCCGCCGGCAGAAAGATTTTGTCGGCACGGACCCAACTTCGAGGAGTGAGCCTCTACCGTAGCGTCCGGGCGATCGCCGAGTCCTCGGGCACCGGCCCCATCGACTGGACGGCCGTGGCCGAGGCCGCCAAGGCGTCGACCGACCCCGGGTCCCTGGAGTTGACGGCGGCCGAACGCGACGGGTACGCCTCCGATGTCCGGGACGCTCGTGCCCGCGTTCGCGAGGTTTCCGGCGCGGAGTTCGACGTCCCGAACACCATCGAGGTCCAGAATCGCCACCACTGGATAGACGCCAACATCGACACCTTCCGGCGGGTGATGACCCCGCTCGAAGAGCACGGCCCGCCGGTTCTGCCGGGCGTCTCGCGCACCATCAACACCGGCACGATGTCGGTGATGCTGTCGGTGCTGGCCAAGAACGTCCTCGGCCAGTACGATCCGCTTCTGCTCGCGGAGGGCGACGAGCACGCGCTGTACTTCGTCCGGCCGAACATCCAGCGCATCGCCGACGCGCTGGCGGTCGACTACGACCGCTTCCGGCGGTGGATCGCGTTCCACGAGGTCACCCACGCCGCAGAGTTCGGCGCGGCCCCGTGGCTCTCCAAACACCTCGAATCGCGCATGGAGGCGGGCATCGAGGCGCTGGCCCACGGCGGCATCGACCGCAAGGCGTTCCGCGAACTCGACGCCGCCATGACCGCCGTCGAGGGGTACGCCGAACTGCTGATGGACGGTGCGTTCGACGACGAGTACGCCGACCTCCGCGAGAAGATGGAAGAGCGCCGGCGGTCTCAGGACCCCCTCTCGAAACTTCTCCGGCGGATGCTCGGCCTGGGCCTCAAGCGCCGCCAGTACGAGCGCGGCAAGGCGTTCTTCGACGCGGTGGCGGCCGAGCGCGGCATCGAGGGTGCGAGTCGAGTCTGGGACCGCCCGGAGAACCTGCCGACCGACGCAGAGCTAGACGAACCCCGGCGATGGCTCGCGCGAGTGAGTCCGTAAGGTTCGTTTCGCCACGTTCTCGGGCCGCAAAGCCCTCACACTGCAACCCTCCCACCGCCAAGCCCTCCACCGTCACGTTTTGATACCTCGTCTACCGTTTTCGGGCGAACCACGGTTATACGAGCCGAATCAGACTACAGAATCCAGGAGAGGTAGGCAAGGAGTATCGCCCCGACGACCAACCCGGCGACGGCCGCGCCCGCGACCTCCAGCAGCGACCCGCCCCCGGACAGGGTGATGAGTGCCGCCGACGCGCCGACCAGCAGGACGACGGCCGCCTTCAGTCGGTTCATCGCGGCGGTTTTGTCCTCGTCGGACATCGGCCCGACCATGCTTAGCGCTCTGTGGGGACGTCGTGCGGCTCCGGTCCCGCGGCCATCTCCGTCTCGCCGTCCTCGACTCCGCCGGGTGCGCTCATGAGTATGGGGTGTGGAGCGACTCGCTTAAGTTTACTCTTGTCGAGGGTGGGCGTCCGCGGAGGGTCGATACCCCATCGGTTGCGACGACGCTGAGCTCTACAGTACGGGTTTCGGTCCCTGAAAGCATTTACCGTCGGCTGCGGTGAACACGACCGTGCCCCGTACACTCCCGCTCGCTCTCGCGTTGGCCGCCCTCCTCGCCCTCGCCGGCTGTCTCGGGGCGTCGGGCGAACCACCGGAAGCGACTTCGCCCGACGTCTCGTCCGAAACCGACGCGCCGACGGATTCGGTTTCGACGACCACCCGGACCACCGCGTCGGCTCTCGACTGTCCCGACGGGTACGACCGGTACCGCGACATCGCCAGAGCGCACGTCGCCGACGAAACCGGCAGTGATCCGGCGAACGTGACGGTCAGAAAGGAATCGATGGTAGACTACCCGGTCCTCGGCGAGTGCTACTACCACGCGAAAGTACAGAACACCAGAACCGGCGAACTCCACGGCGCGTTCGTCGCCGAGAACGGGACCGTCGTCGACTACGACGCGGTCGAAGCCAGGGCAGAGCGCGCCTACGAGCGACGCTACGGGAATCTTAGCCGAGAGCTCTACCGCCGCGTCGGGACGGCCGACGCCGACGAACGCCTCCCGGTCACGGTCCACGTCGCCGGGATAAACGAGAGCGCGATCGAGCGGACGCTCGACCGAGAAACGCTCACAGACGCCGAGTACAAGGAGGCGCTCTCGGCCGAACGAGAGCGCCGCGCCGAGAACAAGACGGCGGCGGTCGTCGCCGACATCCGGACGGTCGAAGGCGCGACCGTCGAAGGCCAAGGGTCGCTCCGCGTCGACGTCACCGCGACGCCGACCGCGATCGAGGAGATTCAGCGCCTCGAAAACGTGACGTGGGTCACACTCCGTCGAGAGACGGCAACGACGACGTACGTGAGTAACGACGGGCGTCAGTAACCACAGAGAAAGGAACGTGGGACGGCGGTTATCGGCGGAACGCAAGACGATGATTACCAGTCAAACGGAGACGGTCGCGCCGGCCGAGGGGCGTTGAGGGCCGGCGACCGGCGGTCGCCGGCCCTCAACGCCCCTCGGCGGTGCTCACGGACTTAACCACTGAGGAGGTGTTCGACCGTAGACGGACCTGCGAACGCGATCAAGGTCACGAGACAGCCGAAGACGAACACGAGGACGGCGAGCGCCTTGAGGACACCTTGCCAGTCTTCCCCCAGATTTTCTGCCATATTCTCTCGTTACGAGTCGCCTATCAGAAATAAAGCTTCGGAGCGCGACCCGCGAGAAGCCACCGTCTCACTGGAACCCGCGACCGACCTCGTCCTCGTCGATGAGGTCGTCGAGTTCGGCGTTCAGCAGGTCCTCGGCCTCCTCGAACCGCTCGGAGAGGTCCTCGACGTTGTCCGGACGGTCGGCGAAGTCGTAGTCGATGGGGCCGAACGCCGGACTGTCGAGGGCCTCCATCAGGTCGTCGAAGAAGTCGTTGGGCGTGGTCGGCGCGTCGGCGTGGGCCTTCACGACCTCCGAGAGGTGGCGGGCCTTCCGCTCGGCGTCCTCCTCACCCTCCGGAGGACGCTGGACCGCGAAGCGGGCCTCTCGGTCCTTCTCGGGAAGGAACGTCCCGATCTCGTCGTCGAGTTTGCGCGCGACCCGCGCGCCGACGCCCCGCACGTCGTAGGGGTTCTTCGCGTAGGTCTTCAGCAAGTAGAGTCCCCCGCGCGGGTGACCGAGGTAGAGGTCCTCGCCGACGCCACCCGACCGGGTGCCGCCGACCGCGCGCCAGCCTTCGGGGTCGACTCGCTCGTCGGTCACGTCGTCGACGATGTCCTGCCACTCGCGTATCCGCATGCCTATCGGTCAGGTACGGGCGTGACCGGATTAACGTATCGGTCGCGCGAACGCTCGGAAAGTCGGCGCCTCGTTCCGGACCGATTCGGTGCTTCGGTCCTTCGGCGATTCGACCCTTCGACGCTCTCAGTACGTCGGCGACTCCTCGGGGACGCCCTCGCGCTGGTTCACCACGCGCGCGAAGACGAACAGCGCGTCCGAGAGGCGATTGAGGTAGGTGACCGCCTCGTCGTTGACGTCCTCGTCACTTTGGAGCGCGACGGCGCGGCGCTCGGCCCGGCGACAGACCGTCCGGGCGTGGTGGAGGTCCGCGCCGGACTCGCTCCCGCCCGGCAGGATGAACGACTGGAGGGGTTCGAGTTCCTCGTCGTACCCGTCCATCCAGTCCTCCAACTGCTCGACGTGTTCGGTGCCGACCGCAGGGTCGTCCTCGTCGGGGTCGGGATTGGCGAAGTCGGCCTGGACGACGTGGAGATGGTTCTGGACCTCGCGAAGGTGGTCGTCGACGTCGTCGTGACCGGTCGGCCGCGTCCGGCCGACGAGGGCGTTGAGTTCGTCCACCGTGCCGTAGGCTTCGATTCGCGGACTCGTCTTCGAGACGCGCGACATGTCCCGGAGGTCGGTCTGTCCCTCGTCGCCGCGACCGGTGTAGACTTTCATGACGGCGTGAAGTTGCGCCCGGCCCTACTTAACTCTCCGCGAGCCCCGTGCCGCGTCGGCGACGGGCGACCGCCTCACGCGTTAGCGAGCGACCGTTCGACGTATTCGAGGACGTTGTCGCTCTCGTTCATCGTCACGCCAGCCTCTTCGTGGACCAGCACCGGCACGGCGCGCTGGCCGCTGATTCGCTTGACTTCGTCGCGTTCGGAGTGGAGCGCCTCGACCCACCGCGTCTCGTACTCGACGCCGGCGTCTTCCAGCGCGTCGTGGACCTTCTCGCAGTACGGACAGCCGTCGAGCGCGTACAGTATCACGGACATGGGGCTTGGTTCGAGTCTCCGGGTCAAGAAGTTTGGTGCCCGCGGCCGCGCCGACGAGCCATCACGTCCGGGACGACCCCGATCTAATCGGCGCCCCGAGGCAGGCTGTGTCTCGACGCCATTCGAGTGAATTGGTATCGCGATAACCAATTTATGCTCCTGCAAACGCCGTCGAGCGGGGGCTAGCCCGTCGGCCATCCCCCGCTCGCTGGTTTCTCTCCAGAACGCCTCCGACGAGGTCGACGACCGCCGACGCGAGAAACCAGTATCTTAAATTGTTCCGCGACCCGACGTAGGAGTATGGCTCAGGAGCTCGACCACGACTGTCCCCAGTGTGGGACCGAGCGGACCTTCTACCGCACCGCGAGCACGAATCTCCACCTCGGACTCAAGACCAAGTGGGGCTGTCCGGAGTGCGACTACCGGTTCGTCCGGATCGACGGCGAAATCGACTCGTCCGAGGCGTAGTCCGGCCCCCTCGGCGCCGTCCACATCGAACCGCATCCACGCCCATCGGTCGCGGTCCGAAAACTGCGACCGACGGCCGATTCTTCGGAACCGCCGAGTCGGCGACCGCCTGGAGAGGGCAAACTCCCCCGTTTCGGCCGTCGAAACGGAGTCGCCGGACCGCCCTTTCTGGCCAGTGCGTCACCGTTTCTGCGCGTGCCGCCGGTTCCGACGGCTAAACTCGCGTTCCCCGTACGTCCTCATCGAGCCCTTCGCGTAGTACCGTCCCCAGAACTCGCAGCGGGGTAATTTCGTCCTCGCTGAGAAGCACATCGTTCTCAGAGGCCGAGGCGGCGGCCCCGATATCCGTGGGGGACCGCCCCGAAAACGGCGATTCCCCCGGCCGTTTCTGCGCCGGCGTTCTCCAGTCGTCGCACGACAGTGCAAGTGTTTCTCCGCGCACGCGACGATTCGCCGAAATGCGTGGCGCTCCGCCCGGCGACGTAGTCGCCGACCTTCTGGCGAGTCATCGGACGAGTGCGTCTCCCGGTTCTCCGTTCGACCTTGCGACGTTCGATGGACGCTCGGTTCACACCGGCCGCCCGTCTTGCGCCGTACCGTCCCGGTCGTTCACCTGCGCCGGCAGAGCTTCACCGAGAGGTCTCCGTCGGCGGTCGTCGAGGTTCGCGGTCGAATCGGTAACCTCGCCGAGCGCCATCCCCGCAACAACCCCGATATCCGCCGCGAACGAACGCTCTTCCCGGAATATCGGTCGATGCAGTCGAAACTAATAAATCAGATTTCGAGATACAAAATCACCCAATCGGCGGCTCGGAAGCCCCCTCTGGAAGTGTCCTCACCGCCACGAAGGTCGGACCCGAAACGAGTTCGAGAGCCCACCGTTTCGCCGCGACACCGCCGCGAACCGCCGCTCGCTCGCCGTCGCCGACCGCCGGAAAGCCGGCGCTTAGAAAGCGTTATCCGACCGACCGACCGAAAACGTAGTATGAGTCAAGTCACGGTTACCCTCCCCGACGGCTCGACGTTGGAGCTGTCGGAGGGGGCGACGGTCGAGGACGTCGCGTACGAAATCGGACCCGGACTCGGGCGGGACACCGTCGCGGGGGTCGTCGACGGCGACCTCGTCGACAAGGCGACCGAACTCCACGAGGACGTCGCCATCGAGATCGTCACCGACCAGAGCGACGAGTACCTCGACGTGCTCCGCCACTCGGCGGCCCACGTCTTCGCCCAGGCCCTCCAGCGCCTCTACCCCGACGCGAAGTTGACCATCGGCCCGTGGACCGACGACGGCTTCTACTACGACATCTACGGCGTCGAACTCGACGAGGAGGACCTCCGGGCTATCGAGGAGGAGGCCTACGACATCATCGAGGAGGACCTCGCCATCGAGCGGTTCGAGCGCTCCCGCGAGGAGGCCTTCGAGGTCTACGAGGACAACGAGTTCAAGCGCGAGATTCTGGAAACCGAGGCGGCCGGCGACGAGTCGGTTTCCTTCTACGAGCAGGGCGAGTTCGAGGACCTCTGTCGCGGACCGCACGTCGAGTCGACCGGCGAAATCGGCGGTTTCGCGCTGCTGTCCATCTCGGGGGCCTACTGGCGCGGCGACGAAGAGAACGAGATGCTGACCCGGGTCTACGGCACCGCCTTCGAGAGCGAGGCGGAACTGGAGGAGTTTCTGGAGCGCCGCGAGGAGGCCGAGGAGCGCGACCACCGAAAGATCGGCCGGGAGATGGACCTCTTTTCCATCCCCGAACACTCGCCCGGATGCGCCCACTACCACCCCAACGGGATGACCATCCGGCGGGAACTGGAGGATTACATCCGAGCCAAGAACGACGAACTCGGCTACGACGAGGTCTGGACGCCCGAACTCAACAAGGCCGAACTCTGGAAGCCCACGGGTCACTACGACAACTTCAAGGAGGAGGGCGAGATGTTCGCGTGGGAGCAGGACGACACCGAGTACGGCCTGAAGCCGATGAACTGCGCGAACCACGCCCACATCTACGACAGCCACACCTACTCCTACCGCGACCTGCCGGTCCGGTTCTCGGAGTTCGGGACGGTCTACCGCAACGAGCAGTCGGGCGAACTCTCCGGCCTCCTGCGGGTCCGCGGGCTGACCCAGGACGACGGCCACGCCTTCATCCGGAAGGACCAGATCCGCGAGGAGATTACCCGGACGCTCGGCATCATCGAGGATATCTACGGCCACTTCGATCTCGAGGTCAAGTACAAACTCGAGACGAAGGGCGACAACGCGGTCGGCAGCGACGAGATCTGGTCGGAGGCCACCGACGCGCTGAAGGCCGCCCTCGAATCCGAGGGCCTCGACTACGACGTCGAAGAGGGCGAAGCCGCCTTCTACGGCCCGAAGATTGGCCTCGACGCCGTCGACGCTATCGGCCGGGAGTGGACCATCGGCACGGTCCAACTCGACTTCAACATCCCCGAGCGCCTCGACCTGACCTACACCGGCGAGGATAACGAACCCCATCGCCCGGTGATGGTCCACCGCGCGTTGCTCGGGTCGTTCGAGCGCTTCATGGGCGTGATGATCGAGCACTTCAAGGGCAACTTCCCGACCTGGCTCGCCCCCGAGCAGGTCCGCATCCTGCCCGTGAGCGACGACAACATCGGCTACGCCAAACAGCTCCAGAACCGCTACCTCGGCGACTTCCGGGTCGAAATCGAGGACCGGTCGTGGACGGTCGGCAAGAAGATCCAGCAGGCCCACGACGACAACGTCCCCTACATGCTCGTCGTCGGCGACAACGAGGAGGAGGCCGGCACCATCTCGGTGCGCGACCGACTGGAGCGCGAGCGCGACGACGTCAGCGTCGAGGCGTTCGCCGACCACCTCGCCGAAGAGGTCGAGGGCAAGGCGACGACGCCGACGTTCTTGGAGTAAGCGACGCCCGAGTCACACGGAACTGCCCGTCGGTTTTTCGCGGTCGGAGCGTCCGGAGGTCATCGCGTCCGGACCGCGACTCGCAGTGTCACCAAGGGGAGGTTTTATCTGGGTGCCCTCCGCGCGACCCACGTAACGAATGCCCCCAGCGTTGATGATAGTGGACGACAGCGACTTCCAGCGGACGATGATTCGCCAGGCGGTCGAGGGCGAGTTCGACGTCGTCGCGGAAGCCGGCACCGGCGCCGAGGCGGTCGAGCAGTTCGAACGTCACGCCCCCGACGCGATAACGATGGACATCATGATGCCCGAGATGGACGGGGTGGAGGCGACCTCGGAGATCAAATCGCGGGCCGACCCGCCGGTCGTCGTGATGGTCACCAGCGTCGACCAGGAGAGCAAGATGAAACAGGCCGTCAGGGCCGGCGCCGACAGCTACGTGACCAAGCCGTTCGACCCCGAGGACGTACTCGCCGAACTCGACTCCTTCGTCTGAGCGGCCGCCGGTCTGGTCGTCCGTGCGCGCCGGCACGGTTCCTCGGCACAGTTCCTCGGCAGGGTTCCCCCGCCGTTCAGGCGGGCTTCCACCGAATCTCCGAGAGCGGGTGGAGCGGATTGCCGCCGACCACGTCGTAGGTCGTCTCGGTCACCTCGAAGCGGTCGGCGTCGCGGAGCGACGACAGTAAGTCGTCGTTGTAGCCCCGGCGGGCGACGTAGCTCCGCCGGAGTTGGCCGAGTAGCGTGTCCGCGGGGTGGAGTTCGGCTACGTGTTCGAGGTGGACGCCGACCCGGATTCGGTCGCGGTACGTCGCCAGCGGGCCGGTCACGATTTTCCGAACGCTCGGTATCGCGGTCAGCGACCCCTGCGTGAACAGGACGACCTCCTCCTCGTCGGGGAGGGCCTCCAGCGGGTCCCACCGGTCGTCGCGGAAGTCGAACGACTCGACGGCGATTCGGTCGCGGTCGCCCAGCAGTTCGCGGGCGAGCGCCACGCCGCTCGCCGCGGATTCGCCGCCGACGAACTCGCAGTCGGGGTAGGCCTCGGCCAGCACGCCGAGTTCGTGGCCCCACCCGCAGCCGAGCGCGACCACCGTCTCGCCGCCCGCGAGCACGCCGTCGAGGGCGGCGACCAGCGCCTCGTCCTGGAGTTCCTGTTTCTCGTCGACGTCGGCGAGGTAGAGCGTCTCGCCCCGGGAGACGGCGACCGGACTCTCCTCGGCGTAGTGGTTGGCGGATCGCTTCACGTCCCGGAAGTCCATCTCGGGGTTCTCGCGTGCGAGGTCGAGCAGTTGCTCGTAGATGGACTCGTAGGCCGCCACTCCGGTGCCGCCTGGGCCGTCGCCGTCCCGGTCGTCGAGGTCGAGTAGTCTCGACGGCCACGGCGAGTGCTTCGGCAGGTCGTCGAGCGGGAGTTCGCGCATGGACTTCGTTCGGACTCACGTCGAGAAGATAAGCGTTCCGTGCGCGGCGGGTCGAACGAGTGGGTCAGTTCGAGCGAGTCGCACGGTTCGAGCGATTCGGACGATTCGAACGAGTCGGTCGTTCGGCGCCACCGGGCGGCGCCAAACGACCGGCGTTTCGCGTGATTCGTCCGTCGTTCCGCGGTCCGACCTATTCCTCGGAGTCGTCAGCGCCGAGCGCCCGCCACGACAGCCGCAGGTCGCGGGCCGCGCTCGTCTGGTCGATGCGCCGAGCGGTGGTGCGCTCGGGCGCGGCCGAGAGCGTCTCGTCGTCCTCGTCGTGGACCGCGTCGAACGCCGCCGCGAGTTGGTCGAGCGTCTCCTTCGTCTCTATCTCGGTCGGCTCGGTCATCAGCGCCTCGGGGACGATCTCGGGCCACTTGGTCGTCGGCGGGTGGACGCCGTAGTCGAGCATCCGCTTGGCCACGTCGGCGGCGTCCTGGTCGCCCGCACTGGCGACGAACTCGTGGTGGAACGGCCCGAACGGAATCTCGTACTCTATCTGGCTGGCGAGGTAGTTGGCGTTCAACACCGCCTTCGCGGAGGCGTCTTCGAGGCCCACGTCGCCGAGGCGGGCGATGTAGGCGTAGGCTTTCACGAGGACAAGCCAGTTGCCTTCGAAGCCGTGGACCTTGCCGACGGTCGACTCGGGGTCGAAGCGCTCGTAGGCACCCGAGTCGGTTTCGCGGACCCGCGGCGCGGGCAGGAACTCCGCGAGGTCGGAAACCACGCCGACCGGGCCGGCGCCGGGGCCGCCGCCGCCGTGGGGCGTGGCGAACGTCTTGTGGACGTTGTAGTGCATGATGTCGAAGCCCATGTCGCCCGGTCGGGCCTGGCCCAGCAGGGCGTTGAGGTTCGCACCGTCGTAGTAGAGCAGGCCGCCGGCGTCGTGGACGATTTCGGCGATCTCCTCGATGTTCCGCTCGAACAGTCCGAGCGTGTTCGGATTCGTCAGCATGAACAGCGCGGTCCGGTCGCCGGCGGCGGCCTCCAGCGCTTCGAGGTCGACCCGGCCGTCGTCGCCCGAGGGGAGTTCGACCACGTCGTAGCCGGCCAGCGCCGCGCTGGCGAAGTTGGTGCCGTGGGCGCTGTCGGGGACGATGATCTCGTCGCGAGTCTCGCCGTCGCCCTCGGCCTCGTGGTACGCCTTGGCGACGAGGATGCCTGCGAATTCGCCGGCCGCGCCGGCAGGAGGCTGGAGGCTCACCGCGTCCATCCCGCCGATGCGTGCGAGGTAGTCCTGGAGGCCGTGCATCAGCGCCAGGGTCCCCTGGAGGCTCCGGTCCGAGCGGTCGTGGTGGACCGCCGCGCTCGGGAGCGCCGCCACGTCCTCGGTGAACTTCGGGTTGTACTTCATCGTGCAACTGCCCAGCGGGTACGGCCCGGAGTCGACGCCGTAGTTCATCTGGGAGAGCCGGGTGTAGTGGCGCGCGAGTTCGGGTTCCGAGAGGCCGGGCAGTTCCACGGTGTCGCGAGTCAGTTCGTCGGGGAGCGGCGACTCGACCTCGACCTCCTCGGTGTTCTTCTCCGAGAGTAGCGGTTCGTACTGGTCGTCGGTCGATTCGCCGTTCTTGTCGTGGGTCCACCGGGCTTGGTCGTAGCGCATCTAGGCCACCTCCTCGAAGGCCGCGACCAGTCGGTCGACGGCGTGCTCGTTCGCGTCGGTCACGCAGACCTGCACCTCGTGTTCGCCGACCGCGTGGACCGCGAAGCCCTCGGCTTCGAGGTCCGAGGCGATGGCGGCGGCGGGCTGGTCGGTGTGGGCGACGAACTCCCGGAAGTGGTGGCGGTCGTGGACCGGCGCCTGCAGGCCGCTCACGTCGTCGAGTCGGTCGGCGAGGTCGGCCGCGAGGGTCACGCAGTCGTTGGCGAGGTCGACCAGTCCGGCGGGGCCGAGGTAGGCGGCGTGGATGGCGGTCCGGAGTGCGACCCACGCCTGGTTCGTGCAGATGTTGCTCGTCGCGCGCTCGCGGCGGATGTGCTGTTCGCGCGTCTGGAGCGTCAGCGTGTAGGTCCGGCGGTCGGCGGCGTCCTCACTGGCGCCGACGAGTCGGCCCGGCACCTGCCGGACGAACTCCTCGCGCGTGGCGAACAGACCCAGTCCCATGCCGTAGGCCGTGGGCAGTCCGAGCGCGGCCGCGTCGCCGACCACCACGTCGGCGCCGACCGACGCGGGTTCCTGGAGCACCGCGAGCGCGACGGGGTCGGTGCCGAGGCAGAACAGCGCACCGTGGTCGTCGGCCAGGTCGCCGACGTCCGCGAGGTGCTCCTCTATCGTCCCGCGCGTGGTGGGGTTCTCCGCGTACACCATCAGGACGTCGTCGTCGAGGGCCTCGGCCAGCGCGTCGACGTCGACGTTCCCGTCGTCGGTGCCGTAGGTTTCCACGGCGAGGCCCGCGCCGTCGGTGTAGTTTTCGAGGATGTCCCGACGCTCGGCCAGCAGGTACTCGGGCACCAGCACCCGGTCGCCGTCGGTCGAGCGCACCCGGGCGGCGAGCAGGGCCGCCTCCGCCAGCGCGGAGGCGTGGTCGTACATCGAGGCGTTGACTATTTCGAGGCCCGTCAGCTCCACCAGCATCGACTGGTACTCGAACAGCGCCTGGAGGAACCCCTGGGTGATCTCCGGCTGGTACTGGGTGTAGGAGGTCAAAAACTCCGAGCGCTGCGAGAGGTGGTCGACCAGCGAGGGGACGTAGTGCTCGTAGTGGCCCCGCCCCAGGAACTCGGTCAGGTCGTCGTTGCGCGACAGTAGCCCCCAGACGTGGCGCTCGGCGTCGCGTTCGGTCCGGGCCTCGATGCCGAAGTCGCCGTCGAACGCGACCGACTCGGGGATGTCGAAGAGGTCGGTCACGTCGTCGGCGTCCACGGCGTCGAGCATCGCCTCCGTCTCGGCGGCGGTGTGTGGGGCGTACGGGCTTCCCCGCTCCCCGCGCTCGTTTCGTCCGCTCATGTGTGCGAGGCTACGGAGTCGACCGTTTTAAGCGAGTGGTATTCGGTTTCGGCCTCGATGCACGTTCGTGTAACAGATGGCGTCCGAGGTGGGTGGGGAAGGGGTCGACCGTGAACAGAACTGGCCGAAAACCGCCGCATCTGTTCGTCGGGAGCGACGGTGGCTCTCGGCAGGTGCGCGTGACGACGGTTCTCGCTTCCGGTGCGCTCGACCGGAGCGTGCGAGGGCCTTCGATGCTGTCACGGTTTCAGTCGCCACTTCCGAGCCACTGTCGGCCGCCGGAAAATCGCAGTCCCGACCCGAACCTACTCGATCTGCTCGCGGTACTCGTCGGCCGACAGCAGGTCGTCCATCCCGCTGTCGTCGTCGAGTTCGACCTCCAGCATCCAGCCGTCGCCGAAGGGGTCGTCGTTGACCAGTTCGGGCTGGTCGGCCAGCGCCTCGTTGACGGCGACGACGGTGCCGTTCACCGGCGAGTAGAGGTCCGAGACGGCCTTGATGGACTCGACCACGCCGAACTCCTCGTCCTTGGTGAGGTCGTCGCCCTCGTCGGGGAGTTCGACGAACACCACGTCGCCCAGTTCGTCCTGGGCGAAGTCGGTGATGCCGACCTTCGCGGTATCGTCGGCGTCCGTTACCCACTCGTGCGATTCCATGTACTTCCGGTCTGCTGGTACGTCGAAACTCATTGTCAGTCACTCAGAAATGGCGTGTTCGCGATCTTTGCTTTTTTCGACTGGCCGCGGACGACCACGTTGACGACCGCCCCGGGGTCGGCGTACTCGGTCGGGACGTACCCCAGCGCGATGGGTTCGCCGAGCGTCGGACTCATCGTCCCGCTGGTCACCTGCCCGATTATCACGTCGTCGGTGTTGGTGACGTCGTAGCCGTGGCGCGGCACGCCGCGGTCGACGAGTTTGATGCCGACGAACTCCTCCTCGACGCCCTCCGCCTCGACGCGTTCGAGGGCGTCCCGGCCGACGAACTCGGTATCGAGTTTGACGGTCCAGCCGACGCCCGCCTCGTAGGGGTTGCGGGGGTCGTCCTCGTGGTCGAAGTCCTGGCCCGAGAGTAGAAAGCCCATCTCCAGTCGGAGGGTGTCTCGAGCGCCGAGGCCGCAGGGCTGGCAGTCAAGCGCCTCCCAGACGGTCTCGGCCTCCGCGGCGGGCAGGACGAGTTCGAAGCCGTCCTCGCCGGTGTAGCCGGTGCGAGCGGTCCAGCACTCGACGCCCGCGACGGTGGCGTACTTGGCCTCGAACTTCTGGAGGTCAAGAATCGATTCCTCGGCGACCTCCCCGAGCAGTTCGGGGGCGTCGGGGCCCTGGAGCGCGAACATCGCGTACTCGTCGGTCGCGTTCGAAACCGTCGCGTCGAGGTCCCACTCGTTGCGGTGAGCGGTCCAGTGCTCGTGCATCTGCTCGTCGTGACCCGCGTTCGGGACGAACAGGAACTCCGCCTCGTCGCCCTCGGGGAGCCGGTAGACCACCGTGTCGTCGACGATGACGCCGTCCTCGTCGGTGATCATCGAGTAGTGGGAGTCGCCCGGGTCGAGGGCGGTGACGTCGTTGGTCGTGAGCCGCTGCATCAGCGCTTCCGCGTCCGGCCCGGCGACCTCTATCTCGCCCATGTGGGAGACGTCGAAGATGCCGACCTCCTCCCTGACCGCGCGGTGTTCGTCCGTTATCGACTCGAACTCGACGGGCATGTCCCACCCGCCGAACTCCGTGAACGTCGCTCCGCGCGCGTCGTGGACGTCGCGCAGTGGCGGCTTCCGAAGGGCCATACTCCAACGGTCGACCCCCCACAAGTAATGTTTTGTTTTCCCGTCCGGCGATCCGTACCGCCGCTCGGCCGCCGACGGCTCCGTCGCAGGCGCCAACCCTGCTCAGGCGGGTTCGACGACGATCTGCCCGTCGCGGAGTTTGTACACCAGCCTGTCGCCCTCCTCGACGTCGACGCCGTCTTCGGCGAACTCCTCGCGGACGGCCTTGATGAGGCTGATTCGCCAGCGCTGGGTCACGGTCGTCGTCCCGAGTATCTTCTCGTCGCTGTCGTCTGAACTCATCTACGGCCGTCTTGGCTATCGGTACTGTTATGGACTCTTAGCTATTTCGACTATCTCGGTACTTTCGCCTACCGCGTCGAAGACTCGACGTTCGCACCCGCGGTTCGCCGACGACTTTCAACCGAACGCCGAGAGACGACGTCAGGCCAGTTCCCTCCGGGCCGCGGCGCGTCGACGCGACCCCCAACTTCCGCCACCGGTACCGTTATGCGTCCGTAGCTATATCGACTACCTAGACGAATATGACTAATACGACGATGAATAAACTCGCTTCGCGGCTGGAGCAAACCGGAGCGGGCGCGGTGCTCGTCCGGGGAACGCGCGCGCCGATGCGGCCAAGTCGCACGGTGACGGTTTCGCCCGGCGTGTTGGCGACCGTGGACGCCGACCGGCGGTACGCGTCGCTGTACGTCTCGGCCGACGCCGGAACCGGGAGGGCGGTCCGGCAGTTCGGCTACGACGAGGTTCCCGCGGCCGCCGACTGCGCGACCCGGTTCGTCGCCGAGCGGAACGCGGCGGCGCTGTGGCTGTGCGGGCGCGACCGATTCGCCGGGTGGTGGTCGGAGTCGACCGTCCGCGGCGTCGAGCGCCGCCTCGACGAGGCGGCGCGTCGGGCAGAAGTTCCGCTGGTCGTCTGGACCGACGACGCCGACCGCGACGCGGGGGCGAACGCAGACCGCTACGACGACGTGTTCGAGGCGTAGCGCGCGAGCAACGTCGCCGCCGAGACGCCGACGTCGGTGCTGTCGCAGGCAGGACACTGGACGGCGAGCGAAACCGCCTCCTTGACGGAGCGACCGGCCGACCCCGACGCGTCGGGGTCGGCCGGGTCGGGAGAGACGGTGGAGTCGGTAGAGTCGGCGGAGTCGGCCGACCCGGAAGGGTCGGCCGGAATCGACAGCGCGAGGTCGACGAGCAACACGAACGAACCGGAGTGACCGCAGTTGTGACAGTGCGTCATGGATGTCGGGCCGGCAGGTGAGTTCCGCGCGCCGGCGACCGCGAACTTGCCCCGTCTCGGTACTTGAACGTTCGCGTCGGGGGAACGTGCCGCCCCGGCGGCACGTTCCCCCGACCGACTCCGGTCGCCCCGACGTCTCAGTCGTCGCCGGGTTTCGGTCGCGGTTCCATGTCGAGTCCGTACTCGGCGGCGCGCGCCCGCCAGAACTCCTGGAAGCCCTCCTCCTCGGGGTCGTGGGTGACGGTGCTCTCGCCCGTCTGGACCCGGTCGAGTTTGAGGTCGAGTTCTTCGAGCAGGCGGTGGCCCACGTCGTCGCTGATGGTCCCGTTCCGCATCGCGTCCATGACCGCGCTCTTCTCGCGCTTGAGCACGCGGCGCTCGCCGACCAGCAGTTCCTCCTCGCGGAGTTCGGGATTGCTCGTCAGCAACTGGGAGATGGCACCGCTCAGGTCGTCCTTCTCGCGCTGGTACTCCGCGCGGAAATCCTCGTAGACCGAGTTCGAGAGGTCGCCCGTCCGGTGGAGTCGTTCGGCGGCGTCGAGCGCGGCGTCGACCGACCGCGCGCGACCCACGAGCAGTTCGTAGAGTTCCTCGGCGTCCGAGCGGGTGACGATGTCGAACGCGTCCATCACGCGCTCCATCGACAGCCCCTGGCCGATGAGGCTGAACGCCGCGACCCCGAACACCATCGCGCGAAGCTCCTCCCGGTGGGGGAACTGGGGCGGCAGGCCGAGCACGAGCGCGATGGGGATGGAGCCGTGGAGTCCGCCCCACACCATCACGTGCTGGTACGACAGCGGTATCGACGCCGGGATGAACCGGTTCGAGAGGGCCGTGAGCGGGTAGACGACCAGCGCGCGGGCCGCCACCACCAGCGGAATCGCCAGCAGAATGAGCTTGCCGTGGGTGAGAATCTGGGCGATGGGGGTCTTGGCCCCGATGAGTAGGAAGATGAGCGTGTTGACGAGGAAGGCGGCGGTGTCCCAGGTGTTGAACACAGAGATCTTGGTCTGGGCGCTCATCGCGTACTCCGCGCCCGCGTTGCCGATGAACAGCCCCGCCGTCACCGTGGCGATGACGCCGCTGACGTGGAGATAGTGTTCGGCCAGCAGGAAGCTCCCGTAGGCCAAAATCATCGTGAGCACGATCTCGGTCATGTGCTCGTCGAGTCGGTACATCACCTGGTACACCGCGAGGCCGGCGACCAACCCGACCAGGAAGCCGCCGCCGCTGGCGACGAGGACGTCGACCGACGCCTGTCCGATGGTGCCGGGGGTGACCAGTTCCGCGAGTTCCGTCCCGGCCTGCTGGGACTCGACGACCAGCGCGAACAGCGTCGAGAAGATGACGACGCCGACGCCGTCGTTGACCAGGCTCTCGCCCTCGACCAGCACCGAGAGTCGCTCGGGCGCGCCGAGTTCCTCGAACAGCGCCAGCACCGACACCGGGTCGGTCGGCAGTATCATCGCGGCGAACAGCAACGAGATGAGCAGGGGGAAGCCGAAGACGTAGCTGCCGGCCACCCCGAGTGCGAGGATCGAGACTATCAGACCGACGACCGCGAGCACGATTATCGGGAGCAAGTTCGCCCGGAACCGTTCGAGGTCCGTCGTGGCCGCTCCCTCGAACAACAGTGGCGGGAGGAACACGAGGAGGATGAGATCGTGAGACAGTTCGATGTCGATCGTGATGCCGAGGACGGACACCGCGAACCCCGCGAGCAACAGCGCGATGGTGTACGGAAATTTACCGACCTTGGCGACGAAGATGCCGACGCCCGCCGCGATGACGAACACCGCGAGCAGGTCGATGAGTTCGGCGGCGATACCAGTCTCTGCGACCATGGGGAGTCGTTAGGCCCGGCGGCAATTAAAGGAAAAGGCCCTCTCGGCTCGAGGCCGCCCGGAGACGAGGCGCGACGTGACTCGCGGCCCGAGGTGTCCGGGGGCCGGTCGGCGAGGGTCGATTCCGCCGCGCGACGGAGACGTCTCTTCAGCTTCTCGGCGTCCGGCGACATTCACCGCCGGACGCCGCACGAAGCCGTCGCTGGACCGAAACGCGACCGAGCGGAAAAAGGAGTAACGCCGCGAACCGAGCGACTACTGGTACTCGGTGATGGTGAGGTCGTAGCTACCCGACCCGCTGTAGGAGTCGACGTCGATCTGGAGCGCCGTCGACGTGTCGGGGCTGTCGATGGTGATGGACTCCTGGCTGTTCGTGCTGATCGAGCGGTAGTCGTAGTTGCTCGGACTCGCGGCCGTCGTCGTGCCCTCGTTGATGTAGAGGTCGAAGTCGGCGTCGCTCGGACCGGCGAGTTCCACGACGATCTGGCTCGGACTGCTGTACTCCCAGCTCCACGTATAGTCGTCGTAGTCGCTCGACCCCGACAGCGAGTCGCTGACGGTCGAGGAGGTCGAACCGTCGCCACCGCCACCGCCGCCACCGCTGTTCGACGGATCGGTGGTGACCGCCGCGTAGGCGTCGACCTGACCGCTGCCCTGCTTGTCCGAGGAGAGGCCGATGTCCTCGGCCGTGTTCTTGAGGTGGGCGCGGAGTTCGGAGTTGGTGAGGCTCGACCACTTGGCGAGGGTCAGTCCGGCGACGCCGGACGTGACGGGGGTCGCCATCGAGGTCCCCGAGAGCTTCTCGTAGGAGCCGCGAGTCTCGGTGGTGGTCGAGAGGATGTCGACGCCGGGGGCGCAGAGTTCGACGTCGCTACCGTACTGGGAGAACGACGCGAGTTGCTCGTTGCTGTCGACCGCCGAGACGGCCACGCACTCGCTGTAGGCCGCGGGGTAGGAGACGCTGCTCGACCCGTCGTTACCCGCCGCGCAGATGACGAGCGAGCCGTTGCTGGTCGCGTAGCTGACGGCGTTCTTCATCGTCGAAGTGTAGCCGCCACCGCCGAGGGACATGTTGATGATGTCGGCGCCCTGGTCAGCCGCCCATCGGACCGCGTCGGCGATGTCGGAGGTGGAACCGCTACCGCTCTCGTCGAGCGCCCGGCCGTTGATGAGCGAGGAGTTGCCCTGGCCGGCGACGCCGGTGCCGTTGTCGACGACGGCCGCCGCACAGCCCGAGACGTGCGTGCCGTGGTACTCGTCCTGGGGGACGTCGGGCGCCGGGTCCGAGTCCGAGTCCACGAAGTCCTTGCCGGGGTCGGACTTGTAGTTGGCCGCGAGGTCCGGGTGGTCGTACTGGGCGCCGGTGTCGACGACCGCGATGGTGACGTCCGACGAACCCGTGGTCGTGTCCCACGCCTGGTCGGACTTGACCTGCTGGGGCGCGTACTGGTCGCCGAAACGGGGGTCGTTCGGCGTCATCTGGGTCTCGTACGTCGCGTTCGGCTCGGCGTACTTGATGCCCTCCTTCTTCGTGATGGCGTCGATGAAGTTCTGACGAGCGACGTCGGGAGCCTCGCTCGGGAACTTGACGGCGACGTACCGGAGTTTCTCGTTCTTGTGGACGACCTCGGCGTTGCCGGGGACGTGCTGTGTGACCGCCTGCTCGACGTCTCCCGCACCTGCGGAGACGCCGACCAGGATCTCGTCCTCCTTCGGACCGGGTTCGCGCCCGGGGGTCGCGGCAGTGATGCCACCCATGGCGGCCGCGGCACCGACCGCGCCCGTTGCCTTCAGGAAACTACGTCGATCGAAACGCTGCGTGCCTTCATCTGACATACGCAACTGTCACAACGAACCGTATTAATTTAAATTTGTCCGTAAAAGAGAATTAATTATTGTCTCAGTATAGTTATTTTACGTACTGGTTTTTCAAATATATACAGCGTTTGAAGTGGGCGGTTCGTCGCCGACCGTCTCGCACGGCAGCGCTCGGCGAGGAACCGGCGAGCCACCGGGACGCCGGGACCGCCACCGCTATAGCCGACCGACGGGTATCGGCGACCATGAAGCCGTTGCGCTCGCTCCTCTCGGGGGAGACGTCCGTCGCGCTGTTCGTCGACGGACCGAACGTCCTCCGCGAGGAGTTCGACGTGGACTTGGACGACGTTCGCGATGCCGCCTCCGAACTGGGCCAACTGGTAGTGACCAGACTCTACCTCGACGAACACGCGACACCCGGGCTTATCCAGGCGGCCGAAGCCCGCGGCTACGAGGTCACGGTGACCAGCGGGGACGTCGACGTGAAACTCGCGGTCGACGCCACCGAGTTCGCGCTGACCGACGGACTGGACGTGCTGGCCATCGCCTCGCGGGACACCGATTTCAAGCCGGTGCTGGAGAAGGCCGCCCGCAACGGCGTCCGAACCGTCGCCATCGCCCCCGGCGAACACGGCCGCTCCGACGCGCTTCGCAACGCCGCCCACGAGGCGTACGTGCTGGAGGAATGACGCGCCTCGACGACCGAGAATCGGAGTCTCGGCCGCTCACCCCAGTTTCTTGACGGCGACGCGGTGGCGTCCGTCGGCCGCCGATTCGCTCCCGCCGGTCCGCAGTTCGAGCGTCTCCACGACGGCGGCCGCGACCGACTCGCGCCACGCCTCGACCGCCTCGGCGTGGCGCTCGTGGTGGCGTTCGACCGAGAACTCCTCGTCGGGGTCCTCGCGGAGTCGGTCCTCCGTGTCGTCGGGGTGCGGGAACGCTTCGACCGCGTCCTCGTCGACGAGTCGGTCAGGGTGGAGGTGGATGGCGCCGGTCTGCGGGTCCACGTTGGCGGTTCGTCCGTCTTCGTCGGCCTCGTCGACGACGTGAAGGCGCGCCCGCATCCGGCCGCTGAACGGCGGCGTCGCCCGCAAAACGGTTCGGCGCGACGGCGTGCGCCGTCGCGCCTCGTAGGCCGCGACGACGTCGTCGGTCGTCACGACGACGGTGTGGACGACCCCCGGGTCTGTCCCGTCGGCGTTCATGCCCGTCGCTCGGGTCCCGAGGCCCTTGAGTATTCACTCGGAGACGCGGAGGGCCGGTTCCTCTCCACCGTAGTATAAAAGTTTCCGTTCCGCCTAGCGATGTGACAAAATGGCACGCTATCACGACCCAGTGCCTGTCAGAGCGCGCTCACGTCCCGCGATTTCGACGCGAAGACGCGCCCCCACCTAATAGGTGTCCAGATGAAGCGAACCGACCTTGGAATCACCGTTCGGTCGATTTTGTGTGCAGAACGCAGACGATAAAGCTAACGGCCGAACGGTTGGCAGGCGGGAAAATGATGTCTCTGATGACACTACGGCTTCGACTGACAGTAGCGGTTCTACCGAGGTGGGACTCGACGTGACGCGACGCGGTCTCTTCGCGCTGGCGGGGATCGCGGGACTCGGACTGGCGACGTCCGGGACCGCCGCGGCCCACGACGACGGAGGCGCGACGGGATTCGACGCGCTCGACTCGGTCCACATCGTCGGCGACGGGCCGGGCCAGTACGACACGATTCAGGAGGCCCACGACGACATCCCGGGTGCGGGCGCGGAGGGCAACGGAGCCATCCTCATCGCCGACAGCTACGACCCGAGCAACGAGGTCTTCCCCATCGTGGTCGATAAGTACGCCGACATCCGGGGGCTGTCGAGCACCGGCGTCTCCATCAACAATCGCTCGTCGGCGAACACGTTCGTCTTCAAGGCGACCGAACAGCACAACACCGAGTCGCCCAAACTCAGCAACGTCCGACTCATCGGCGGCGAACACGCCATCGTTATCGAGGGCCACGTCGGCATGACCGTCGAGGGCGTGACCATCTGGGACTGTGCGGGCGACGGCATCCGCATCAAGGACAACTCCTACTCGAGCACCTGCTACGACAACTACTTCCGGAACATCTGCATCGCGGGTCCCGGAAGCGACGGCGTCTACGTCGCCAACGGGAGCGCCCCGCACTCGCTGGTGTTCGACAACGTCAACGTCTACCGGGCCGGCAACTACGGCTACCAGTTCCGCCAGGCCGGCGCGGGCACCACGGTCCAGAACTCCACGATACAGCACTGCGAGAACTGGGGGATGCTGGTCGAACGGAGCGCCTGCTTCACGGCCCGCGACTGCTACTTCGAGCGCAACGGCGAGAAGTACGCCACGGGGTCGGGCGCGAAGATCGACATCTGCTTCCACAACAACGGCGAGAACGACAACTTCCTCGTCGAGGGCTGTTACTTCAACGGGATGGGCGAGGGCGTCAACGCCATCCACCTCAACTCCGGCGAGTGCGGCGAACTCCGCAACTGCCACTTCAACGGCTACGACGGCGGTTACATCGTCCAGGACGCGGGCCACCGCGACCTGAACGTCGCGCGCTCGACCATCTGCACCGACGGGTCGGAAACCAACTTCTACGGCGACGGCGACCCGCTCGGGACGCGCACTCGCGAAGACGGTATCGTGACCCGACAGGACCTCTCGAACACCGAGGGCTGCCACGAGGGCGACAAGGGCATCCACGACGGGTCGGGGAGCGCGCCCGAAGGGTTCGCGCTCTGGCTCGACGGCCGGTGGGTGAGCCAGGTCAACGGCGAGGTCATCTCGTAAGTCGGGCAGAGACTCGCGAGGCGGCGCGTCGGCGTTCGACGCCGACGCGCCCGCCGCAAAAACGACGCCAATGCACACTCGACGGGTCGAAGCGACACGCGGTCGGGGGACCGCGTATCGCCGGAGGGGACGGTCGGCCGCCGGACGCGTCCGGCGGCCGACCGTCCCGAACCTCGGACCGTCGAACCGGGTATCGCCGCCGAACTGGGTACGAATCACCGCAGTTTTCCTTTCTCGCGCCGACGTCCCGTACATGAGCGAGGACCTCGGAACGCCGGTGTTGGACGACCACCTGCACCTCGACCCCGACCACGGCCGGGGCATCGAGGCCGTGAAGGACTTTGCGCGCAGCGGCGGCACCCACCTGCTCGTGGTGAACAAACCCTCGTGGCTCCTCGGGGTCGAACCCGAAACCGGCGAGGAGTTCCGCCCCGTCTTCGAGCGCACCCTCGACGTCGTCGCCGACGCGACCGACGAACTCGACGGCCGGGCGTGGCCCGTCCTCGGCGTCCACCCCGGACTCGTCTCGAAACTGGTCGACGACCGGGGCTTCGCGCCCGAGGAGGCGCGCGACCTGATGTGCGCCGGTCTGGACCTCGCGGCCGAGTACGTCGCCGACGGGGAGGCGGTCGCGCTCAAGACCGGCCGGCCCCACTACGACACCGCCGAGGCCGTCTGGGAGGCGTCGAACGAGGTGCTCAGACACGGCCTCGCGCTCGGCGCGGAGCGCGACTGTGCGGTCCAGTTGCACACCGAGGCCAGCGAGGACCTCACCGAAATCGCGGAGTGGGCCGAGGACGCCGGCCTCTCACGCGAGCGCGTGGTGAAACACTACGCCGAGGGGAAACTCGCGGGACCGACTCCGAGCGTGATGAGCGAGAAGGAACGCTTGGAAGTCGCCGCCGAGCGCGGCGACCCGTTCCTGATGGAAACCGACTTCGTCGACGACCCCGACCGACCGGGCGCGGTCATGGGTCCCAAGACGGTGCCCCGGCGGGTCCGGTGGATGCGCGAAGAAGGGTACGACGACGCGATACGCAACGCCCACGTCGAAACGCCGAAGCGGGTGTACGGGTTGGACACGCAAGAAACGCTCGGCCGTTGACTCCCGTTAGTCGAACGACAAGGAGAAAGGCATATGAGTCGCGCGGGGCACGAACAGGATATGAGCGCGCCCCCGGAGGAGTTCTACTCCGACGAACGCTGGCAGAACTGGCTCGACCGCATCCGCGAAGAGGACATCGACCCCGAGAACGAGGACTCGGCGCGACTGCTGTTGAACCTCCAGGACGACGTGGCCATCGCCATCGCCAAGATCGTCACCGCCTACGACGACGACGCCATCGGCGAGGAGGAGGCCATGGACGAACTCGGCGACATCCGTGAGGTCGTTCTCGACGAGGTCGACTTCGACGACGAGGAGAAGGCCATGCTCATCGACGGCGTCCAGACCAGCCTGGTCTGCGTCTTCTACGCGGCCGAGCAGTACGTCGCCGACGGGGCGGCCGAGGAGGGGAGCGTCGAGGAGTACGTCCTCGAAGCGGGCCGGGCCGAGGAGGCCGAGGACCTGGACTCCGCGCTGGGACTCGTGGCGGCCGCCGGGACGCGCATCATCGACGGCGAGGAACTCGACATGGCCGTGACCGAGGACCTGGAGTACGGCCTGGTCACCGAGTGGGTCAACGGACTCGACAGCCTCCAGAGCGCGATGAGCGACCCCGAAGTGGTCGAGGAAGAGGACGAGTAGGCCGGCGGCGAGCGAACCGGCGAACAGACGCTATTTTTATCTGTCTCGCCTGAAAGAAGTCGGTCGTGCGACTGCTGGCCGACGACCGCGGGGTGACGGTGCAGGTCGGAGCGGTGTTGCTGTTCGCCGTCCTCATCATCCTGCTCTCGACCTACCAGGCCCAGGTGGTGCCCCAGCAGAACGAGCGGGTGGAGTTCAACCACAACCAGCGGGTCCAGAGCCAGCTACAGGAGCTTCGGGACGAACTCGTTCGGGCGGGCGAAACCGGCCGCGGCGGGTCGGCGTCGGTGGCGCTCGGCATCCGGTATCCCGGCCGGGCGTTCTTCGTCAATCCGCCCCCGCCCTCGGGCACGCTCCGGACGACGCCGCCGGCGAACGCGACCGTCGAGAACGCCACGGCGCGCGGCGAAACCGGCGATTACTGGGACGGTAGCGACCGCAACTTCTCGACCCGGGGACTGGTGTACCGACCGAACTACCACGTCTACGGCAACCCGCCGACGACCGGCTACGGGGCGAGCGTGCTCTACAACCGCTTCGCGGAGACGACCCGGCCGATATCGGGCCAGCGACTGGTCGACGGCAACCGCATCACGCTCGTGGCCCTGAACGGGAGCCTCTCGGAGTCGAGCAGCGCCACCGTCAGCGTCGACCCGCGGGCGGTCAGCGCGGCGACGCGCTCGGTGACGGTGCGCAACGCGAGCGCCGACCAGAACGTCTCGCTGGTCGTGCCGACCGAACTCGACGCCGCCGCGTGGCGCGACCTGCTCGCGGACCAGATGAGCGAGGGCGACGGCGACGACCGGCACGTGCTCGCGGTGAAACCCGGAGCCCGCGAGGGCACCGTCCGCGTCGTGCTCGAACCCGCCACCTACGTCCTCCGACTCGCGAAGGTCGGCGTCGGTTCCGACGTGAGCGGCGTCGACGCCCACTACGTGACCGACGTCCGCGGCGACGACGACAGCGCGCCCGAGGACAGTCCGCACGAACTCGTCGTGGAGGTCCGGGACCGCTACGACAACCCGGTCGCGGGCGCGACGGTGAACGCCACGCTCGTCGGCGACCTCGCGGGCGACGCCATCTCGGCGGGCGGGTCGTCGGGCGAGACGCTCACCGGCCTGGAAACCGACGGCGAGGGGCGGGTCCGGATTCGCTACCGTGCTCCGAACTTCGACGGTGAGAACCGCGACGTCGAAGTTCGGGTGAGTTCGACCCGCGTCCCCGCGACCGGCCCCGAGTTCGACCCCGGCGCGCGCACGAATCTCAGCTTCGACCTCACCGCGGTCAACACCGACGGGAGCGGCCTCGGCGGGGGCGGAGGATCCTACGACGTGAACTGGACGGACGCCTCGGGCGGCGACCTCTCCTGTGACGCCGCGCTGACTCGCTGCACCTTGAACACGGATTCCGGAACGACGGTATCGCTCACGGCGACGGTGACCGCGGACGGCGACCCGCTCTCGCAGGCGACCGTCGACTACGCGGTCAACGACAGCACGATGGGCACCGTCTCCCCGGACGCCGGCGTCACCGACGAGGACGGCCGAGACAGTACCACGGTCGACGTGACGCCGACGGACGGCGTGATGACGGTGTACGCCGGGAGCGGCGGCGACGCCGACCCGCTTCGGATTCGCGTCGAGAGCGGCGACGGCGGTTCGACCGATATCGTCTACAACGACGACGGAACTGCGACCCGCGGGAACCGCGACGGCGGGAAGATGTCCGGCCTGCGCTTCAGCGTCACCAACCGGTACGCCGAACCGGTGACGGTGACGGGCGTTCGGATTCGGCCGACGGACGCGTCGATAGACGAACTGAGCGACCCGTCGTACTGGTTCGGTCGGTACCGGAGCGAACTGTACGTCGAGTCGGCGACGGACGGCCGCGCCGACATCGCCGACGGCACGTCGCTCCCGACGACCATCGACATCGCCGACGACGCCCAGTTCGGCGGTGGCGAACCCACCATCGACGGTAACGGCGGCGTCGCGACGTTCTACCTCTACGAGTTCTTCGCCGACGGTCGCCGCGTGAACATGAACGACGAGCGGGTCGCGATAACGCTGTACTTCCGGAACCACAATTCGGTGACGTTCACCGTGCGCGGGAACGACGGGTGACGTCGGAGCCGGGTTTCGACGCACGTCGAATCAACTATCGACAAAATCTTATAGCCCCTTCCCGCACGAACGTACATGACAGCGGTCGGCATCGACGCCATCGAAATCTGGACGGGGAAGCTCGAGCTCGACCTGCCGGGGACGTTCGCGCCCGAGATGGGCGAGGACCCCGAGAAGTACACCAAGGGCCTGGGCCTGCACGCGAGTTCGTTCCCTGACGCCCACGAGGACATCGTGACGATGGGGGCGAACGCCGCCAAGCGACTGATGGAGCGCAAGGGGCTGACCCCCGACGACATCGGCCGCATCGACGTGGCGACCGAGTCGGCGTTCGACAACTCCAAGCCCGTCTCGACGTACATCGCGGGCTGTCTGGAGCAGGTGTACGACGAGGACTTCCACCACGCCAACAAGGGCGAGCGCAAGTTCGCCTGCATCGCGGGGACCCAAAGCCTCGACGACGCGTACAACTGGATCAAGGCGGGTCGCAACCGCGGCCGCGCGGCGCTGGTCGTGGCGACCGACACCGCCCTCTACGAACGGGGCGACCCCGGCGAGGCGACCCAGGGCGCTGGCGCGGTGGCGATGCTCATCGACGAGGACCCGAACCTCGTGGAACTCTCGACCGAGCAGGGCTACGGTTCGGCCGACGAAACCGACTTCCTCAAGCCCAACCAGCAGTTCCCGAGCGTCGACGGCAAGCGTTCGATGCAGGTGTACCTCGCCCGGATGCGCGAGGCGCTGGAGGACTTCGAGAGCATCTCGGGCGACACTCACCCCGACGACTTCGCGTACATCCCGTTTCACACGCCGTTCCCCGGGATGGTCCGGCGGGCCGGCCTGCTCGGCTACCGCCACATGATTCGGGACACCCCCGTCGAGGAGGCGCTCGCCGAGGAGATCGGCTTCCAGCCCCGCGAGGAGGACTTCGAGGACCGCGACTCCTACGAGGAGGCCATCCGCGAGCACATGGACGAACTGAAGGCCACCGAGCGCTACCGCGACTGGTACGCCGACACCATCGAGCCGACGCTCGCCATCTCCCGGCAGGTCGGCAACTGGTACACTGGTTCGGTCCACATCGCCCGCGCCAGCGCGCTCAAGACCGCCGCCGAGGAGGGCCGCGACCTCGCGGGCCAGAGCCTCCTGGTCGGCTCCTACGGGTCGGGAGCGCAGGCCGAAATCCACGCCGAAAAGGTTCAGGACGGCTGGAAAGAGGAGATCGAGGCGCTCAACATCGACGCGCAGAACGACGACCGCTACGACCTCAGCTTCGAGGAGTACGAGAAGGTCCACGACCGCCACAACCACGACAAGACCATCGAACTCGAGGACTTCACGGTGCCCGACGGCGAGTTCGTCTTCACGGGGAGAGGCCGGATGAACGAGCGTATCTACGACTACGTGGAGTAGTTCTCGGTCGTTCGGTTTCTGCGTCTTCCATTTTCGTTTCTGCGACCGAGACGTCGTGGAGTAATTCGCCGGTGTCTGCTGACCGGAACGCTTCGAAAACATCTGCTCGCTACGTGAACCGGCAGCGGATACAACGAGAACTTCCAGAAAGCCCCCGCCCGCTCGCGGTCGCTCTGCAGAATATCCACGCCTCGCTGACGCTCGGCGAGAATAGTTGCCTGCAGAGATGACCAAGCCCTACGGGCGCGAGCGGGCGGCCCCTTTCATCCACCCCACCGCAACCGCACCGCGACCGCCACACCCCTCCCCAGCCGATTCCTTCGTGCCCCGGAGGGGCACTCAGTCATCCCTCGCACGAAGATGGCGCGACCCAACACCGCCGGGTCACGCCAGCGCGCGCCGGGAGGCCGGGTTAGAAGCGCTCGGTGAAACAGACCACCGAAACGCCCGGTCGACCAACCGGCAGGGCGGGACTGAAAGGGGGCTTTCGCTTGGTCAGTTGTCGTGGTGGTAAAGGTTCTCGGCAAAATTCCTTTCCGACCAGAAACACCCCTCTCTCCGTCCGAGTCCTTATAAACGAAGCCGCCCGACTATAGTGATATGAGCGACGTTGGCACGGAGGACGCGGGCGAAACCGTCGACCCGCGTCCTTCGGCCGAGGACCCCCACGAGGCTGGAGAGTCCCCCAAGTCCGAGGAGCGTCCCGACCAGGATTCGACCGACCCCGAGGTCGAGTCGATGCCGGCCAGCGACGCCTTCGAAGCGCTCGGCAACGAGGTCCGGATGGCCATCCTGCGGGCGCTGGTCGACGCCCCCGAAGACGACGCGGGCGGGGAAGCGAGCGAGGACGCGGCCGACGACCCCGAACGCGTCTCCGGCCGGACCGCGACCTTCTCGGAACTGTTCGAGGCCAGTTCCGTCGACACCACCGCCGGGTTCGCCTACCACCTCCGCCAGTTGACCGGCCAGTTCCTCCGCAAGACCGGCGAAGACGACGACCGGTACGCGGTGACCTACGCGGGTCTGCAGGTCGCGCGCGCCATCGTCGCGGGCACCTACACCGACCGGGTGTCGTTCGGTCCGGTCGAGACGGGCGACGACTGCCCGCTCTGCGAGTCGGGCGGCCTCGCGGCGACCTGCGAGGCCAACTACGTCACCGTCGCGTGCGACGCCGGGGAACGGACGAGCGAGGGAGAGCGCGAGGGCTGCGGCCGGACGATACTCACGCTCCCGTTCCCGCCGGGCGCGCGCCGGAACCGCGACTCCGACCCCGGCACCGACTCGGACGCCGACCGCCTGCTGGCGGCGTTCGACCGCCACCACCGCCGCCGACTCTCGGCGATGTCCGACGGAGTCTGCCCGGAGTGCGCCGCGACGATGGACGCCGCGCTCGCGCTCGCCGACGGCGAATCCGCCGAACGAGCATCGGAATCCGATTCCGACGCCGACCCCGAACGCGCGCAGGTCCGCCTCGACTGCCGGCAGTGCGGGTGTCGACTCCACTGCCCGGTGACGCTCGCGGTTCTCGAACACCCCGCGGTCATCGCGTTCTACCACGACCACGGTGAGAACGTCCGCGACAGGCCCATCTGGAACGTCGGGCCGGAGTGGCGCGAGACGGTCGTCTCGACCGACCCCTGGTGCGTCCGGGTCACCGCGCGACTCGACGGCGAGGCGCTGGACCTGTTCGTCGCCCGCGACCTCGACGTCGCCGGAACTCGGCGACGCCGCGAAACCGAGCGGGCGTCCTGACGATTCAGGACGCCCGCCGACCGTCGCCGAGGAGGTCGAGGTCGTCGAGCGCGTCGCGGCGCTCCTCGACAGGGAGCGTCCGGTACGACTCGCCGACCGCGACGGTCGAAACCGCCACGTCCTCGGGCGCGAATCCCTCGTCGTCGGCGGGCGACGCGAGCGCCGCCAGCGCGAGGTCCACGCCGGATTCGAGGTCGAGAGTCGCGTCGTACTCGGCTTCGAGGAACCGCCGGATGTCGGCGCTGTCGCGGCCGACCGCGGCCGCCCGCCACGACGACGGCGTCCCGCTCGGGTCGGTCTCGTAGAGGGCGGCCTCGCCGTCCGAGACGCCGCCGACGAGTAGCGCCGTCCCGAACGGGCGCGCGCCGCCCGACTGGGTGTACTCCTGGACGTGGTCGCCGACCGCCTTCGTCAGCGTCTCGGCGTCGACGGGTTCGTCGTAGCGCAGGCGGTCGCGCTGGGCGGTCCGCCGGGCGAACTCCACGAGTTGGCGGGCGTCGGCCGCGTTGCCCGCGCTGGCGACGCCGAGGTGGTCGTCGACCTGGTGGAGTTTCTCGACGCTCTCGGGGTCCATTAGTGGCGAGCGAATCCGCCGCCGGGCGGCCAGCACCACGCCGTCGTCGGTGCGGACGCCGACGCTCGCGCTCCCGCGCTCGACCGCCTTCCGGGCGTACTCGACCTGGTAGAGCCGACCGTCCGGCGAGAAGATGCTGGTCCCGCGGTCGTAGGCGCGCTGGTCGCCCTGCATCAGGCCACCTCCTCCGACGCGTCGTCGGTGTCGGTTTCCAACTCCCGCCGGACGTCTCGGGGGTCGTCGTAGGTCCGGAAGTCGACGCCGTCGGCGGTCACCTCGGCGACGGTGACGCCGTTACCGCTGGCGGTGTCGCGCTCGATGGCGCTCTCGACGGCGCGGGCGGCGACCGCCCGCGCCTCGTCGGTCGAGAGGTCGGGCCGGTAGTCGCGTTCGAGGACGCCGAGCGCGAACTGGGTGCCGCTCCCGTTCGCGGCGTAGGGCGCTTCGAGGACCGCTCCGCCCGCATCGAGGTCGTAGACGTGCGAACCGTCGGCGTCGACGCCGCCGAGCGTCGACTGGACCGCGCGGTAGGGTCCGTTGCGAAGCAGGTTGCCCGCGAAGGTGGCGAACGCGTGCATGCTCGGCGGGTCGCCGCG
The DNA here is from genome assembly GCF_024138165.1 of Halorussus vallis. NCBI lineage: Archaea > Methanobacteriati > Methanobacteriota > Halobacteria > Halobacteriales > Haladaptataceae > Halorussus > Halorussus vallis. The sequence continues at coordinate 1,212,408 of NZ_CP100000.1, forward strand.
GCGAATCGCGTAGCGGTCGGCTTCCGCCTCGAGGCGGCGGGTGTAGTCCTGGAGACTGCCCACCGCGCCCGCGATGGTCACCCCCGCGGTCGGGTGGACGGCCTCGACCTTCTGGGTGTCCTTGCTGGTCACGAAGTGGCCGCCGGCGCTCGCGCGCCGGTCGGCCGCCAGCACCACCGAGTCGGGCGTCGACACCGCGACGGTCGTCGTTCCGGTCTTCGTCAGTTCGGCGTCCGGGGCGGCCCCGGGTACCGCGTGGGGGTCTGTCTGGGGCATCGGCAGTGGGTAGTGGCCCGCCGCGCAAAAGTGTTAGCTAAAATATATTTTAGCCGGGTCGCGGAGGAAACGTCGGACGACGAGGAGGATGGAAAACGGGCGAGGAGCGAGGCGACTCAGGGGAACTCCCGGAGCGCCTCCAGCACGTCGTCGAGCGGCGCGTCGGTGACCGCGAGCGAGAAACCGTCGAGTTGGGCCATCTTCGGGGCGTACTCCCAGAGGTCCTCGCGGTCGAGGCCGTGGAGCACCACCGCGTTCGGCGTCGGGTTGACGACGCGCATCGCGACCAGCGGCGACTCGCCGCGGGTGACGTTGGTGAACATCAACGCCCTGCTCGTGCTCTGGCCGTAGAGGCGGTAGAACTCCTCGCTGGAGAGTCTGGTTATGGCCTGGATGCTGTCGATGACGGTGTGGCCGGTCACGTGGTCGTAGTCGCCGTCGGTGAGTTCGGTCGCGCCCACGGCGTCGTAGAATCGCGAGAGTTGGACCGTCGTCGGGTACTCCCGGAGGTCGCTCACGATGTCGCTCTCGAACCCGGCCGAGAGCACCCGGGCGTACTGGCGGATGCGGTCGCCGCCCCGGCGCTCGTCGATGTCGAGCAGCGCGGTCACGATACGGGCGACGACGCCGATGCCGGGACTCTCCCGGCGGCCGCTCTCGTAGTCGCTGATGACCGACGACGACACGTCGAGGTGGTCGGCGAGGTCGGTCTGGGAAACCCCGAAGTCGGTGCGCCACTTCCGGAGCGTGGCCCCGGGGTCGTCGCTGAGAGTTATCTCGCCCGCGATGCGCTCGGCGAGGTGCTCGCGGGGGTCGTCGGGTGCTGTCACGTACCGGAGTGGGCGAGTCGCCGGGAAAAGCGTATCGAAGTCGGGGTTCGACGTTCGCCGAAACGACCGGAACACTGATAGTGCGTACGACTGCCACACCAACTAGATGCCATCGACGGTCGTCCACGTGGCGCTCGCGGGACTGATCGGCGCGGCCCTGCTCGCCGAGCACTTCGACGGGAAGGCGGTGCTGGTGGTGATGGCGGCCGTCGCGCTCGTCGACTTCGACGTGTTCGTCGGCTTCTGGATCGAGGGCGCCCACCGGGCGGCGTTCCACACCGTGCTGCTCCCGCTGGCGCTCGGGGTGTTGCTGGCGTACGACCTGCGCGTCCGAGAGCGGTCGCTGGTGCGCTCGCGGTGGGACGCCCGCGGCGTCCGAATCGCGTGGGTCACCCTCGTCGCGGTGACGTTCGCCGGCATCGGCCTCGACGCGTTCTTCAACGGCGTGAACCTGTTCTACCCGGTCCACGACCGCTTCTACAAGATCACCGGGAAGATGTTCTACTCGACGAAAGAGGGGTTCGTCCAGACGCTCGTGGACGTGAACCTCGACGCGCTGAGAGAGGCGGTCGCCCCCGAGTCGGGGGCCGAACCGAGCGGTCCGGGCGGAAGTGGTGGGGCCGGCGGCGACGCCGAGAAGGTCCGCACGACGAAGAACACCCACTACCGCACGGGCATCGACCCCTCGAAGGGCGCCGAGGAGCGGAACGTCGAGCGCATCTTCCCCATCGCATACACCGGCGAACGCGCGCTGTTGGCGCTGACCGGCTATACCGTGGTCGGCCTCCGGGTGTGGCTCGAACGTCGGAACCGCTAACACCCTCGTCGGCCAATCGCGGGGCATGGACGAGTCGGACACCGGCGGACGCGAGGCGGACGCCGACGCGGGCGAGTCGGACGCAGACGCGGACGTGCGCGTGCGCAACTACGACCCCGACCGAGACGCCGAGGCGCTCTGGGAACTCAAGCGCGGATTCGAACTGGGACTCGGGGACGGAACGGGCGGCGACGAAAAGCGCGAGCGGTACGAGGCGAAACTGAGCGACGACTACCGGCGGCGCTACCTCGATTGGGTTCGCTGGTGCGCGACCCACGACCCCCGGTGCGTGACGGTCGCCGAGGCGTCGTCGGAGTCCGACGACGCCTCGGCGACCGACGGCGAGAGCAGGGTCGACCTCGTCGGCTACGTCTTTGTCCTCCCCCAGCAGTTGGCGATGATCTGGGACGCGGCCGTGCTGAACGAGATATACGTCGCTCCGGAGCGCCGAGGGAGCGGCGTCGCCGACGACCTGATGGCCGCCGCGGTCGAACTCGCCCGCGACCAGGACCTGCCCCTCGGCCGACTCGTACTGGACGTCGACCGCGAGAACGAACGCGCCGGGGCGTTCTACGCGCGCCACGGCTTCGAACACTGGGGCGAGATGGTCGCCCGCGAACTGGAGAGCGACGGTCAGGAGACGTCGAGCCAGTAGAGGATGCTCACGAGCGCGTAGGCTACCACGATGAGGGCCGCGAGGACGAGGTTCGAAATCCCGGCGACGGGCGCGACGTCGAACACCGCGAGGGCGAGCACCCCGACGCCGACCGCCGTGACGATGAGAAACACTACCGGCCAGTTCACCGTCGTCTCCGAACCACCGTCGGTCAGTGCGATTGGCATCCGTCCCCCCTCGCGCTCGCGTCGGCGGTCGCGTCCGCTCGCCGGCGAGTGTTGTCTTCCGGTTCCCGCACCTTTGTTATAGGCTCTGGAACCGGACGGGCCGTTCGACCGACGGCGGTTACCGACCGGATGAACCGTCGTCACGCACGATACCGACCTTCAACGGGTGATCGGCCGGACGTAACGCCCGATGCGCCGACGACTGCGGAGCGTCGGAGCGCTCCGCGAGGGCCGCCCGCCGTCGACGGTGAGGGTCTCGAACTCAGTCCGTGGCCTCGCCGGTGCTCTCGCCCGGACCGGTGACGATTCTGACGCCCGGGACCTTCCGCGCGGTCACGCCGACGAGGTCGCCGGGACAGTCGATCGCGTTGTTGACGATGAACGTCGTCCCCAGCGGGATGTCCTGGGGTTGCGGTTCGACGAAGATGGTGTTGCGCTCGACCAGTTCGGTGGCGCGCACCCGCGGGTTCGCGCCGAAGAAGCCGGCCGACCCCAGCGCGTTCCGCCAGTCGACGACGATGCCCTCCCAGACGTTGAAGTTCTGGGGCGGCCAGTCGCCGCTGAACTGACAGCCGTTCAGGTTCTCCTGTTGGACGTCCCCGAGCTGGTCGGGTCGGGTGTCCTTCCGGTCGGTCATGATGATGAGCTTCTGCACGAGGTCCGTGCTCGGGTCGAACTGCGGCGACGAGCCGAGTTCGTCGGGGTACGGAAACACCATCCGGCGGACGTACAGCGGCCGGTCGCCTGCGCCGCCGTCGCCGCCGTCCGGCCCGTCCTGCGCGAGGGAAGCGTCCCGGCCGTCCGCTCGGCGGTCGGTCGCTCCCCGTCCCGCCAGGCCACCCAGTCCCAGCGGGAGCGCGGCCGCACTCTTCTTGAGAACGCTTCGCCTGTCGAGTTTCGTGTCGTCGGAGTCCCCCATTGCCACCGGACGAACGGTATCGACGTCCGTAATGGTTGTCGCCGTCCGCCGGCGCTGTCGGTTCGCCGGGAGCGACGCTACCCGCTCGTGGTGTCGCCGGTGCTCACGCCCGAACCGGTCTTGACCTCGACGCCGGGAATCTTCGTGGCCTCGACGCCGACGAGGTCGCCCGGGCACTTGTCGACGCTGCTGACGACGAACGGCGTCCCCAGCGGAACGTCCGACGGTTGTCCTTCAACGAAGATGGTGTTGCGCTCGACCAGTTGGGTGGCCCGCACCGTCGGATTCGGCCCGAAGAAGCCCCGCAACTGGTCGGAGTTCTGCGCGTCGACCAGCAACCCCTCCCAGACGTTGAGGTTCTTCGGCGGCCACTGGCCGTCGAAGGTGCACTCGCCGACCGCCTTCTGGTCGACGCCCTTCAACTGGTCGGGGCGCTGGTCCTTGCGGTCGGTCACGATGATGATCTTCTGGCGGAGGTCGTCGCCGAGTCGTTCGGGGTACGGAAACACCATCCGCCGGAGGAACAGCGGTCTGTCGCCCGCGTTGCCGTCGCCGCCGTCGGGGCCGTCCGTAGTGGTACCCCCACCGCCGGCCCCGGCGGTCGTGGTCGGCGTCGAACCGCCCGTCGTCTCCCGTCCGCCGTCCTGACCCTGACTCCCGGTACACCCTGCAATCGCCGCCGCGACCGTCACTGCGCCGGCCGATTCGAGGAACGACCGACGCGAGAAGCTATCGCGGGACACGTCCCTTACGACAAGGAAGACGCCGATAAGATTGGTGGCACCGCCGACCGTATTCGCCGGAAGGCGAGCGCGCAGACCGCCCGCGTCCGGCGGAGATGTTCGCCGTGCGGCCCTCACCCGGTGTTCTTCATCCCGGCGGCGATGCCCTTCACCGTCAACCGGAGGGTGCGCCGTTCGTCCTCGGTGAGGTGGGTCTGGGCGAGCAGGTGGGTCTGGAGCAGGTTCAGCGGGTCGACGTAGGGGTTCCGGCGGGTCAGGCTCTCTTCGAGCCACTCGCGGGAGAGCAGCGAGTCCCGCCCCGAGATGTCGGTCACGAGGTCGACCGCGCGGACGTACTCCGACTCGACGATCGGGAAGAACCGCTCGCGGAGGTCGGCGTCGGCCAACCCGGCGTACTCGGCGGCGATCTCTAGGTCGGTGCGCGCAAGCGCGAGCGCGGCGTTGTCGAGGGTCGTCCGGAAGAACGGCCACTCGTCGTACATCTGCCGGAGGGTTTCGAGGTCGCCGCCGGAGTCTAAATAGGCGTCCAGCCCCGCCGCGAGCGAGTACCACCCCGGCAGGATGCACCGCGCCTGGGTCCACGAGAACACCCACGGAATCGCCCGGAGGTCCTCGACGGTGCGCTCGCCCGACCGCGAGGCGGGCCGCGACCCGAGGTTGAGTTCCTCGATGACCGTGATGGGCGTCGCCTGCTCGAAGTACGAGACGAAGCCGTCGGTGTCGAGCAGGTCGCGGTAGGTTTCGCGGGCGGCGTCGGCCGCGGTCTCCATCGCGGCGAACCACTCCTCGGGCACGTCTTCGGTGGGTTCGCGGATGGCTTCGTGGCGGGCGCGCAGTTGGGCGTCGAGCATCTGTTCGAGATTGCGCTCGGCGATGCGGGGGTTGGCGTACTTCTCGGCGATGGCCTCGCCCTGCTCGGTGAACTTGACCTGACCGGTGACCGTCTCGTTCGGCAGCGCCAACAGCGCGTCGTTCATCGGGCCGCCGCCCCGCGAGATGGAGCCGCCCCGGCCGTGGAACAGCCGGAGGTTCACGTCGTAGTCGTCGCAGATGGCCGCGAGTCGCTTCTGGTTACGGTAGAGGCTCCAGTTGGCGGCGAGGAAGCCGTTCTCCTTGTTGGAGTCCGAGTAGCCGAGCATCACCTCTTGCGTGCCGCCGCGGGCTTCGAGCGCCGCCGAGTAGGCCTCGTTCTCGAACAGCGTGCCCATGATTCGCCGGGCGCCCGAGAGCGCCGACTCGGTTTCGAGCAGCGGCACCACGTCGATTCCGGCGTAGCCCGGCAGGTCGACGATGTCGGCCTGGTCGGCCAGGAACAGCACTTCGAGGACGTGGCTCGGCTCCTCGGTCATGCTGATGCAGTAGGTGTCGATGGCGTGGGTGCCGTACTCGGCCTGCCAGTCGGCGGTCCGGGCGAAGAGGGTGAGTACGCGCGCCGCGGTCTCCGAGAGGTCGGCGGTGTCCTCGACGTCCACGACGGGGTCGTCCTCCAGCATCGCCTCGGTCAGCACCTCGACGCGCTCGTCCTCGTCCATCGCCTCGTAGTCGATGCCCTCGCGGGCCAGCGCCTCGGAGACCGCGGTCGTGTGGTTCTCCTGGTGGTCTCGGAGGTCGAGGCTGGCCAGCGACAGGCCGAAGGTCGCGACCTTCCGGCGGAGCGGGTCGACCTTGGTGTCCGCGACGGTTTCGGCGCCGCTCTCCCGCAGGCTCTCGCCGATGGCGTCGAGGTCGGTCAGCAGGTCCTCGGCGTCCTCGTACTCGCCGGGCCGGACTCCGCCCACGCGGTCGAGGCGCTCGCGCATCAGCTTCAGTTTCTGTCGGTAGGGTTCGTCGGGGTAGCGCTCCTCGGCCTCCGCCGCCACGCCCGGCAGGCGCTCGCGGTCGGCGTCGAGGCGTTCGCGGAGGCGGTCGCCGACGGCGACGCTCCGGTCGTCCTGGCTCAGCACGCCCGAGAGGCGCTTGAGTTCCTCGCGGTAGCGCGCGACCACGACCTCGCGCTGGCGTTCGAGCGTCTCGGCGGTCACCTCGGGGGTGACGTAGGGGTTGCCGTCGCGGTCGCTGCCGGCCCACGACCGGAACTCGAACAGTTTCGGCACGTCGAGGCCATCGAAGCGCTCGCCGAGTTCCCGCTCCAGTTCGTCGTACACCTCGCCGACCACGTCGAAGAGCGTGTTCTCGAGGTACCACTGGACGTTCAGCGCCTCGTCGGTGACCTCAGGGCGTCGGCGCCGGACCTGCGGGGTCTGCCAGAGGCTGGTCACCTCGGCTTCGAGGTCGCGCTCGACGCGGTCCTCCTCGCGGTCGGTGAGCCGCCGCTCGTCGAGGGTTTCGAGGTCGTCGGCGACCGACCGGAGTTTGGCCTTCACCGTCTTCCGGCGGGCCTCGGTCGGGTGGGCGGTGAACGTCGGTTCGATGAGCACGTCGTCGAGCACCCGCTGGACGGTCGTTTCGTCCGCACCCTGCTCGGCGAGCGTCTCCGCGGCGGCCGCGACGCTGTCGGCCAGCGTCCCCTCCTGGTTCCCCCTTCGAACCGCCCGCACCCGCTCGCGCTCCTCGGCGAGGTTGATGAGTTCGAAGTAGGTGGTGAACGCTCGGGCGACGACGCCCTCCTGGTCGGCCGGGAGGTCCCGGAGTTTCTCGCGGAGGTCCTCGCGCGAGGCGACCTCCCCGCGGCGGTAGTCGATGGCGGCGGTCCGGACCGCCTCGACGAGGTCGAACGCCTCGGCGGAGGTCTGGTCCTCCAGCACGTCACCGAGCAACGCCCCGAGTTCGCGCACGTCCCGACGAACGTCCCTGGCGTGTAAGTCCATACCACGACGTACGACGGCCAACGGCTAAAACGTCGGGACGACGCGAAAATTGCCACTCGGAATCGAGTAAATGATTATTCCGGCAGGTTCGGTGCGCGTCCGCCAGAGATTAGTCGCCACCCGCGCTCGAATCGGACGTGAACGACGCGACGCTCGTCTACGACGACGACTGCGGTTTCTGCGCGTGGTGGGCCGACTACGTCGCGGCCGACGCCGGCGTCGAGGTCGTGGGCTTCGCCGAACTGACGCCCGACCTCCGCGACCACCTACCCGACGACTACGAGGAGTGTTCGCACCTGCTCGTCGACGGCGAACGCTACTCCTGTGGCGCGTCGATTGAAGAGGCGCTCACCCGCACCTCGCTCGGCGCGGACCTCCGGCCGGCGGTCGAGTTCCTGCGGAACTTCGAGGATTACGAGCGACTTCGGGAGTCGGCGTACCGGTGGGTGGCGGAGAACCGGGGGTTGCTGGGGCAGTTCCTCTCGAAGGAGTTGTCGGCGGGAACGGAGTCTGACCGCGGGTAGCGAGACGAATTACGCCGCCGTCTCGCGCCGAACCGCCACCAGCAGGAGCGCCCCCGCCGCCGACAGCGCCGCCAGCGCGGTCCACCCGGCCCCGTAGCCGAGGGTGTCGGCGAGGTAGCCGAACGCGGGCGGGGCCAGCAGGCCGCCGACGTTGATGGCGGTCTGGCCGCCCGCGGTCGCGGTCCCGACCTCGTCGCCGGCGACGAGGTCGCCCAGACAGGAGTAGTAGACCCCCGTCGAGCCGAGCACGGTGAATCCGAGCGCGCCGAAGACGGCCGCGATTTCCGCGAGCGTCCCGACCCCGACCGCCAGCAGTGCGAACAGTCCGGCCGCGGCCGCCAACTGGCCGAGCGCGATGGTCGCCGCGCCGCGGGCGCCGCCGAAGCGGTCGGCCAGCGACCCCGCGCCGACCCGGCCGAGACTGCCGGTCCCCTGCGCAAGCGCGAGCACGACCCCGGCCGCGGCCGGACCCGCGTCGCCGACGTCGGTCGCGTAGAGGACGACGTACCCGATGGTCGAGAAGAGGGTCGCGCCGACGAACAGCCCCGCCGCCACCAGGAGCAGGTACGCCCGGTCGGCCCGGAGTTCCGAGAATCTCGGCAGTTCCAGCGACCCCGACCCCGCGGTTCCGTCGTAGCTGAGCGCGAAGACGGCGGCGTACGCGACGGCGACGACGGCGATGGCCCGAAAGCCGGCCCGCCACGCGAACACCGCCGCGACGCCGGTAACGACCAGCGACGCCGCGCCGCTACCCGCGGTGACGCCGACCTGCTTGATTCCCATCGCGAGGTTCTCGCGGCCTCGGGGCGCCGACGCGAGGATGCCCTTGTTCGAGGCCGGCATCGCGACGGCGTAGGCGCCGCCGAGCACCACGCCCGCCCCGAGCAGGGTGAGGTACGTCGGCGCGAGCGAGACGGCGACCGCCCCGCCGGCGAGCGCGAGCAGGCCCACGACCATCGCGGGGCGCTCACCGAACCCGTCGACGACGGCGCCGCTCGGGAAGAGGTTCAGCGTGTAACCGACCATCGCCGCCGTCAGGAACACCCCGACGAGCGTCCGCGAGACGTCGAAGTCCTCGCGGACAAACGCGGTGGCGGCGAAGATGCTGTAGTAACAGAGGCTCGCGGCGGTCTGCCAGCCCGCGATGACGAGGACCGACCGCCAGCCCCGACAGTCCGTAGACTGCGAACCGCCGGGGCTGGCGGTCGTCGAACCGTCGGGGTCGGTCGACGACCGTCGCGAGCCTGCTCCGTCGTCGACCTCCGAGCCGCGTTCGTCGGCTCTCACTCTCCCAAAACGGGTCCGCCGCCCACCTCGTCATCCACTGCCAGCTGAACAGTGGCGGTGGACGATGCGCTCGACACTCCTGCGTCCGGCGAGTGCGCGACTCGGTTCAACTGTATTCCCGCCAGCGGTGGCCGCACTCCTGGCACTTGAAGAAACGCGTCGGCGGTTCGTCGGCCGACGCGGTCTGCTTGATGGTGTACCACGCCGTCCCGTGGCCGCACTCGTCGCAGTGGACGTCGTTCGCGGTGGGCTTGCCCTCGAAGTCGGCACCCTCCTCGGTTTCGATCACCTCTGAGTCGCCCTGCTTCTCGGTGCTGACGAACTGCGCGGCCTTCTCCTCGTCCTTCTCGACGGTGTGCTCGCAGTTCGAACACACCATCTTCGACCCCATCGACTTCATCATGGAGCCGCACTCGTCGCAGAATTGCATGCCCGCGAGTAGCGGCGGCGGCCCCATAAGCGCCACGCTACCCGGTCGAGTCGGGGCCGGCGTTCCGAGGCGCGCGACCGACCGAACGCGGGAGTGCGGCGCTACGGCGACGGAATCCCCGCCAGCGACATCCCGGTCCGGACCAGCAGGGTGATGGCGACGCCGAACGCCGCGGCGCCGACCGCCGAGTAGAGCGTGAACTTCCAGCGAGCCATCCCGGAGAAGCCGGCGGGAATCGAGATGACCGACCGCAGGACCGGCAGGAGTCGGCCCCACAGCACCGAACTCTCGCCCCACCGCTGGAACCACTCGCGGCTCCGCTCGACCTTCGACTCCGAGACGTTCACCCACCCGCCGCGACCCTCCACGGCGGCGTGGCCCTTCCTGCCGAACACCCAGTAGGCGAACAGGCTCCCGGTGGTCGTCCCGACGACGATGGCCGCTACGAACAGCGCGAACGACACCGGCCCGCGCACTCGAAGCGCCGCCGCGCCGGGGACGACGACCTCGCTCGGCAGGAGCGGAAATAGCATCGACGCCTCGAGGAAAGTGAACACCGCGACGGCTACGAACCCGTACTTCGAGACGAAGCCGAGCGCGGTCTGACCGAGCCCTTCGAACACGGTCGAAAGGAGGGGTTCCGACCCTATAACCCAGTCGGCCGCACCGGCGGCGGCGCCGGGAGCGATTTCCGTCGCCGCATCACTACTCCGGCGCCTCGGGGTCGGCGGCGTCGACGCCGCCGACCCCGTCGACGACCACCGGGCAGTCGGCGACCCGGAAGCGGTCGGCTTCGACGAGTTCGAGGATTTCGGTCCCCTCGTGGGTGCAAGCGACGTCGGGCGGCGCGGCGAAGTGCGGACAGCCGTGGCAGGTCGTCTTCGGGACGGTTCGCACGTCGCGGTCGTCGGTCGACTCCGCCGCGGGCGCATCGGCGCCGACGCCGACGGTCGAACCGTCGGCGTCGGCCAGTCGCGCCCAGAGTTCCTCGCCGTCGATGTCGCCGACCTCGACCGCCTCGAAGACGCCCGAATCGTCGCCGGACGAACGCCGGCGGCGTTCGTCCACCTCCGCGGCGAGCCCCGAGAGCGGGCCGGTACGCTCGGGGGCGTCGTCGGCTTTTGGCCGGTCGTCGCGCCGTCGCGTGCGGACCTCGCGTGCGAGGTCGTCCAGCGGTTCGCGGCGCTCGGCGTCCGGTTCGGGTCGGTCGGCGGCTTCCGTGTCGGCGTCGGGAAGGTCGGTGTCGTCGCCGTTCGAACCCCGTTCTCGGTCGTCGCTCATTCGTCCTCACCGTCGTCAAGCAGGTCGTCCAGCACGCCCTCGGGGTCGACCGACTCAGCGTCCGTCACGGAGCCCACCGCCCACTCCGCCCGTTCGCCCTCCAGCGCGGGCGGGTCGCCGACAACGAGCCGAGCCGACCCGAAGAACCCCCGCTTGGGTTCGACGTCACTGAACGTGCTCGCGCAGTGGGGACACCGGGGCGCGGCCAGCAGGCCGACGTGGACCGACTCGCCGCAGTGGCCGCACTTCCCGCGCTCGACGCCCCGGCGGTTGGCGAGGTGTGCGAGTTCGTCGGCGGCCGACCGGGCGGCGTGGCGGGCCGCCAGCGTCTTCGTCTGTTCGCGCAGGGCCACGGTCACCTCCGCGAGCGTCCGGAGCTTCGCGTCGAGGTCGTCGGTCGCCTCCGTCAGGAACTCCAGGACGTCCTCGTAGTTGTCGAAGCCGGCGTCGACCGTCGCTTCGAGATTCTCGACCGACGCCGAGAGCGACGCGAGTTCCTCGGCGAGTCGGTCGGCGCGCTCGGCGGCGTCTTCGCTCTGTTCGCGCAGGTCCGGGTGGTCGTGGTCGCCCGGCGCCTTCTCGTCGGTTTCGCGCTTGACCTGGATCACCCGGTCGCGGACGTCGTCTATCTTCTCGTCGAACTCCTCGCGGGCGGCGTCGACTTCGGATTCGAGGTCGTCGCGGGTCGCGTCGAGGCGGTCGTCGAACTCGCGGGCGAGCGCGAGGAACTCCTCTTCGATCGCCGACGCGTCGACGTCGCCCCCGAGGCGTTCGAGCAGTCGACGGCGGCTCACGCCAAGTTCCTCCGCCTTCTCGTCGACCCACTCGTCGAGCGAGTCGTCGCCGTCGATCACCGACCCGCCGACATCTTCCCCGGCCATTCGGTTGCAGTTATCACAGGGGTGACTTAATGGTTGGCCTCCGGTCGCCGGGCGAGTCGCGGCGCTTTCCGGACCGTCCGCGACGACGACATCGCTCGCGACCGACGAGTTAAAACGCCGTCGTCGGACGCCGACGGACGACGATTCGGGCGTCTCTCTCCGAAACCTGTAACCACAACAGTCAATCAGGGTACCAAATTGCTATGTAGCCCCAAGCCGTACGAAGAGACGAAGCATGAGCCCGCAGTCCGGACGCAATCGGCCGGTTCGAAATCCGAAATCCCCGGTAGCAAAGGACTTATCCCGCGCGGGTCCCCACCGACAAATAATCCCCGTATTCGCTAATCATGAATGAAGTTCAACTAGAGGTGGCGAAGGCGTACCCGAACGACTCGGGGCGCGGCATCGCCCGCCTCGACCCCGATACGCTGCTTCACCTGAAGCTCAGCCCGGGCGATATCATCGAGATCGAGGGCGGTGACACCACCGCCGCGAAGGTGTGGCGCGCAGACCGGCAGGACTGGAACACCGACACCGTCCGCATCGACGGTTTCACGCGTCAGAACGCGGACGTCGGCATCGGCGAGCGCGTCGAGATCCGGAAGGCCGACGCTGAGAAGGCCGACAAACTCGTCCTCGCGCCGCCCGAGGAGGCCAGCGTCCAGTTCGGCTCCGACGCCGCGGGCATGGTCAAGCGCCAGATTCTCAAGCGCCCCGTGGTCGAGCGCGACATCGTTCCCGTGATGTCGAGCACGAACCACCCGTTCATGCGCTCGCCCGGCCAGGCGATTCCGCTCATCGCGGTCGAAACCGAGCCGGACGGCGTCTGCCTCATCACCGAGGACACCGAGGTCGAACTGCGCGAGGAGCCCATCTCGGGCTTCGAGAAGACCGGCGGCGGCATCACCTACGAGGACATCGGCGGCCTCGAGAACGAGATTCAGCGCGTCCGGGAGATGGTCGAACTCCCGATGAAGCACCCCCAGATATTCAAGAAACTGGGCATCGAGCCGCCACAGGGCGTGCTGCTCCACGGCCCGCCCGGCACGGGTAAGACGCTGCTCGCCAAGGCGGTCGCCAACGAGACCTCCGCGAGTTTCTTCTCCATCGCGGGGCCCGAGATCATCTCGAAGTACTACGGCGAGTCCGAACAACAACTCCGTGAGATATTCGAGGACGCCAGCGAGGAGTCGCCGGCCATCATCTTCATCGACGAACTCGACTCCATCGCGCCCAAGCGCGAGGACGTGACCGGCGAGGTCGAACGTCGCGTCGTCGCCCAGTTGCTGACGATGATGGACGGCCTGGAGGCTCGCGGGCAGGTCATCGTCATCGCGGCGACGAACCGGGTCGACTCGGTCGACCCCGCGCTCCGGCGACCCGGCCGCTTCGACCGCGAGATCGAAATCGGCGTCCCGGACGAGACGGGCCGCGAGGAGATACTCCAGATTCACACCCGCGGGATGCCGCTGTCGGACGACGTGGCGCTGGACTCGCTGGCCAACGACACCCACGGCTTCGTCGGCGCCGACATCGAGAGCCTGACCAAGGAGGCGGCGATGAAGGCGCTCCGGCGCTACCTCCCCGAGATCGACCTCGACGAGGAGGACATCCCGCCGAGCCTCATCGACCGGATGATCGTCAAGCGCGAGGACTTCAACGGCGCGCTCAACGAGGTCGAACCCTCGGCGATGCGCGAGGTCCTCGTCGAACTCCCGAAGATATCCTGGGACGACGTCGGCGGCCTCGAACAGGCCCAACAGGAGGTCAAAGAGAGCGTCGAGTGGCCCCTCTCCTCGCCCGAGAAGTTCCGGCGGATGGGCATCAACCCGCCGAGCGGCGTGCTGCTGTACGGCCCGCCCGGCACGGGCAAGACCCTGATGGCGAAGGCGGTGGCCAACGAAACCAACGCCAACTTCATCAGCGTTCGCGGCCCGCAACTGCTGTCGAAGTGGGTCGGCGAGTCCGAGAAGGCCATCCGCCAGACGTTCCGGAAGGCCCGCCAGGTCTCCCCGACCATCATCTTCTTCGACGAACTGGACAGTCTCGCGCCGTCCCGGAGCCAGGAGGTCGGCTCGAACGTCTCCGAGCGCGTGGTCAACCAGTTACTGACCGAACTCGACGGTCTGGAGGAGAAGGGCGACGTGATGGTCATCGGCGCGACCAACCGCCCGGACATGATCGACCCCGCGCTCATCCGCTCGGGCCGGTTCGACCGCCTCGTGATGATCGGCCAGCCAGACCAGGAGGGCCGCGAGCAGATCCTGAAGATTCACACCGACGACACGCCGCTGTCGGCCGACGTGAGCCTGCGGGAACTGTCCGAGGTCACCGACGGCTACGTCGGTAGCGACCTCGAGTCCATCGCGCGGGAGGCCGCCATCGAGGCGCTCCGCGAGGACGACGACGCCACGGAGGTCGAGATGCGCCACTTCCGCCAGGCGATGGAGAACGTCCGACCGACCATCACCGAGGACCTGATGGACTACTACGAGCAGATGAAAGACGAGTTCAAGGGCGGCACGTCCAGCCCCGACCAGGGTCGCCGCGGCGGCCGTATCGGTTTCCAGTAGCGACTCCGCCGCGGTCTTCCGTCTTCGGTCTGATTTCTGCGGCCGGGCGTCTCCGACGCGTCGGAGACGCCCGGCCGGCGTCGTGCGTCGAACGTCGATGCCACACTCGTCCGGGCGGCTTGATAACGAAAACTAGGTCGCAGGGAGCTTTCGGCCGACGACTGGTCGGCAATAACACCTTTCTTTCCGTCTACCCTCGTCTCCCGTGTGGCCACTCCAGACGCTTCAGCCGACGGGCCGCCCGCCGACGAAACCCTCTGGGAGGAGATGCTCGACGTGTTGATGACGGGCATCGCCATCATCGTCCCGCTCGTCGTCACCATCTATCTCATCGAGATGGGACTGGACTTCGTCACCGACGCGCTCCAGCCGTTCATCCGCCTGCTCGAGTGGGCGGGCATCATCCAACAGTTCGAGCGTGTCGAACTCATCTCCGCCCTCATCGAACTCGGCATCTACCGGCACGTCATCGACTTCCTGACCGAGATAATCGCGGTGTTCATCCTGCTCGGCGGCGTCGTGCTCGTCGGGTCGGTCGGCCAGCACCACTACGGCCAGCGGGTCATCGGCTTCTTCGACATGGCCATCTCGTCGATTCCGGGCATCGGCACCGTCTACAAGAGTTTCCGGCGGATGGGCGACGTGATGCTCGACGAGGGCGCGGAGAACTTCAAGGAGATCAAACTGGTCCAGAGCCTCGACGACGACATGTACCTGCTGGCGTTCGAGACGGCCAGTTCGCCCGCCACCGTCGAGGAGGCGACGGGCCACGAGGAGATGGTGACGCTGTTCATCCCGATGGCGCCGAACCCGGTCACCGGCGGGTTCCTCACCCACGTTCCCGAGCACAAGGTGTACGACGTGGACATGACCATCGAGGAGGGCGTCCGAAGCATCCTCACCAGCGGTATCGCCGCCGGCGACGGGCCCGGGAAACAGCAGTTGACGATGGGCGACCTCGACCAGTTGACCGACATCGACCTCCAGGAAGCTATCACGGTCGAGGACCCGGGACTGGTTCACAGCGATGACGACGAGAAGTCGGAGTGAGCGGCGTATTCCGGAGTGAAAGCGCGCTAGACCCCTACAGTCCACCGACGCAGGGCGCGAAGCGCCCGCGCCAGCGGTTGAAGATGCGACCGAGATGACCGCGCGGCGCGCGGTCATCTCGGTCGCGTGCCCTTTTTTGGCCCAGATTTTTTCGAGGAGCGGTGGCCGGGCAGGCCGTCGGCCTGCCCGGCGACCCGACGAAGAAAAAAGGTGGGGTCTAGTAAATGAGTTCGTCGTCGTTCTCGACCATGTAGAGGGTGCGGGCGGCGATGTTGACCGCGTGGTCGCCGACGCGTTCGAGGTCCCGAACCGTCAGCAGCAGTCTGGAGACGTCCTTGAGGAGCGTCTCGACTTCCTCTTCGGTGTTGTCCTCCAGTTCGGTTTCGATGAGGTCGCGAACGACGATTTCGCTGGCGCGCTCGCAGAGCGCGTCGAGGTCGTCGTCGCGGTCGGCGATCTCGTAACAGCCGTCGGTGTTCTCCTCGGCGTAGGCGTCCATCGCGTCCTCGATCATGTCGAGGGTGAGCGCGCCGAGTTCCTGGACGTCGACGTCGGGGAACACGTCGCGTTCGGCTTCGAGGGTGTACTCGCCGAGGTTGGTCGCCAGGTCGCCGACGCGTTCGAGGTCGGTGATGATCTTGAACGTGGCGGCGACGAACCGGAGGTCGCTGGCGACCGGTTGCTGGAGCGCCAGCAGGTCGATGCAGTTCTGTTCGAGTTCGAGATAGAGTTCGTTGACCTCCTCATCGCCGTTGATGACCTCCCAAGCCAAGTCCTCGTCCTTCTGTTCGAGCGCGTCGAGACCCATCCGGAGTCGCTCCATGACGACCTCGCTCATGTAGAGGACGTTCTCGCGGAGGTCCTCCAACTGCTGTTGATAGTCTTTACGCGGCATGGTTACTGGTGAGATGCCCGCAGTGTTGTACTTTTCCTTCGAATACGTTTTTCTCGGAGCGATGCGTCTCGCTACCGAATCAGCGCGTCGTCGCTCTCGACCATGTAGAGGGTGCGGGCGGCGACGTTGACTGCGTGGTCGCCCACCCGTTCCAGGTCACGAATCGTCAGCAGCAGTCTGGAAACGTCTTGGAGCAAGAATTCGACCTCCTCGTCGTCGGCGTCCGCCGGGAGCTCGGTTTCGATGAGGTCGCGGACGACCGTCTCGCTGGCGCGCTCGCAGAGCGCGTCGAGGTCGTCGTCGCGGTCGGCCAGCGCGAGGCAGGCGTCGGGGTCGGCGGCGTCGAACGCCAACAGAGCGTCCTCGACCATCTCGACCGCTCGCTCACCGATTTCGCGGACGTCGACGGTCGAGAACACCTCGCGGTCGGCGTACAGCGCGTGCTCGCCGAGGTTGGCCGCCAGGTCGCCGACGCGTTCGAGGTCGGTGAGTATCTTGAACGCCGCGACGACGAGGCGGAGGTCGCCCGCGACCGGTTGCTGGAGCGCCAGCAGGTCGATGCACTCCCGTTCGAGGTCGAGGTAGAGTTCGTTGACGTCTTCGTCGCCGTCGATGACGCGCCACGCGAGGTCGTGGTCCTGGCGGTCGAGCGCCTCCAGCGCGGTGCGGAGTCGCCTGACGACGACGTCGCCCATCCGAAGTAGCTCCTCGCTGAGCGTTTCGAGCTGGCGTCTGTAACCTGTTCGGGGCATTCGAATCGGGTTTCAGTGTGGTTGGTTCGCGAGCGGGATGAGTCTGTCGCGGGTGGCGTCGCTCGGCGAGCGGAGCGGCGGTTGCGGTGAGTGTAATTCAACTTTACTGCGAGCGAACGCAGTGAGCGAGCAGGCCGAGGAACCCCTGACAGCGCGTCCGAACGAAGTGAGGACCGACGAAAGGGGTGACGAAGGCTTTTGGTCCAGCTTTTACCAGCCGAGGACCGCGGCAACGCCGCGGTCCTCGGCGCAGTAAAAGGTGGAGGTCTATCCGAACTTGCCGGTGATGTAGTCCTCGACGCGCTGGCTGTTGGGGTTCTCGAATATTTGGTCGGTCTCGCCGTACTCGGCGAGTTCGCCACCGGTGAGGAAGACGGCGGTCTGGTCGGAGATGCGGGCGGCCTGCTGCATGTTGTGGGTGACGACGACCACGGTGTAGTCCTCGGCGAGGTCCTCGATGAGGTCCTCGATCTTGGCGGTGGCGATGGGGTCGAGCGCCGAGGCGGGTTCGTCCATCAGGATGACCTCTGGGTCGACGGCGAGACAGCGGGCGATGCAGAGCCGCTGTTGCTGACCGCCGGACAGGCCCAGCGCGTTGTCGTCGAGTCGGTCGTCGACCTCGTCCCAGATGGCGGCCTGCTTCAGCGAGCGCTCGACGATCTCGTCTTCCTTCTCCTGGTTCGACCGGCCGAGCAGTTTCGCGAGCAGGCCGGTGTCGATGTCGCCGTGCTTGCGCGGCCCGTAGGCGATGTTGTCCCGGATGGACTTCGGGAAGGGGTTGGGCGCCTGGAACACCATGCCGACCCGCTTGCGAAGTTCGACGAGGTTGACGCCGTCCTGGTAGATCTCGTCGCCGTCGAGTTCGACCGACCCGTCGATGGTGGCGGCCTTGATGCGGTCGTTCATCCGGTTGAGACACCGCAGGAACGTCGACTTCCCACAGCCCGACGGACCGATGAGCGCGGTGACGCTGTTCTCGGGGATATCCATCGATACCGACTTGAGCGCGTGGTCGTTGCCGTAGTAGACGTCGAGGTCCGACACCGACAGCTTCGGCGCGCCCTCGAACTCGTACTGGGTCCACTCGTCGCGAATCTTCTCCTGGGTTTCCCCGCTGACCGTGGTCCGTTCGTCGGCCTGTTCCTCGCGCCGCTCTCCCGCCTTGAATTCTGCGTTGCTCATTGTTGTAGCTTCCTCCGGAAGTATATTCGAGAGACGATGCCGACGGCGTAGAACGACAGCACCACCATCAACAGCACCAGCGCCGTCGCCCAGCCGAACCGGGGTTCGCTGCTGACGACGCCCGCCGCGATAGCTCCGTAGAGCTTGTAGGGGAGGGCGGGCGGGGCGTTCATCAGCGCCGCGTTCGTGATGAACGGCGGGCTCGCCGTGAACTGGAACGACCCCAGCACGTCGATGGGCTCCATGGCCTGGAGGGGGCCGCCCATCACGAGGATGAGCGGCGCCGTCTCGCCCGCGATACGGCCGACGCCCAGGATGACGCCCGTGATGACGCCGGGCATCGCCGCGGGGAGGACGACGCTCTTTATCGTCTCCCACTGGCTCACCCCGAGCGCGGCGCTCGCGTCGCGGTACTCGTCGGGCACGGTCTTGATGGCCTCCCGACTGGTGATGAGCACCAGCGGCAGGAGCATGAACCCGAGCACCAACTGGCCGGCCAGCAGCGAGTCGGTGTTGCCCAACCGCGGGATGAGGAACGCGAAGCCGAACAGCCCGTAAACGATGCTCGGCGTACTCCACAGCCCGTTGGTGGCGATCTCGACCACGCGGGTGAACGCGCCCTGTTCGGCGTACTCGGTGAGGAACACCGCCGCGCCGACGCCCAGCGGGACCGCAAACAGCACCGCGCCGAACACGACCCAGAACGTCCCGACGATGGCGGGCAGGACGCCGTTGATGGTTTCGCTCGACAGCGAGTAGCCGTTCATCGTGAACGGCCAGTAGAACCACACGCCCGGTATCTCGAAGATGAGGTACTGGTCGAGGACGGGCACGCGGAACCAGAAGGCGGGCTCGCTGAACAGGCCGAACTTGATACCCTGAAGCATGTACCCGGCGCCCTTCTTGGCGACGAAGAGCACCAGCAACAGCAGGACCCCGAGCATGCCGAAGGCGTTGAGACCGACGAGCATGTACGCGCCGGCCTGTCGGCCGCGGGTGCCGAACCCTTCGTGGGCCTTCGCGGCCGCCCACGAGATGATGAGGCCGGCGAACACGGCGAGCGCCGGCACGACGACCGGGGCGGCGAACTCGCCTGAGAGCCCTTCGGGGTCCCACTCCCACTCGACGGTGATGACGTTGGCCAGCAGCAGCGCGCCGACGGTGATTCCGAGCGCGCCCGCCGGGAGCGTCGACCCGACATCCTCACGAGTCAGGACGGTCACGGCCACGACGCCGCCGCCGACGAGCAGTCCGCCGACGAGCCACCCGGCCAGGCCGAGGCCGAGCGTCTGCGAGGCGAGGAGGCCGCCGGTAACGAAACCGATGAGGCCGAACAGAGTCCCCGTGAGGAGCCCGGCCGAGCGGTCGGGCGCGGTTTCTATCGCGCCGGCGCGCGAGGCCGCGCCGAGCGCGATCACGCCCAGGCCGGCGACCGCCAGTATCACGCCGAACAGGTCGAAGACCGCGACGCCGAACATCGTCCCTTCCACGTCGGTCCACTGGAACAGCGATGCGAAGCCGAACACGACCGTCAGGATGCCGAGGCCGACGATGCCCGCGGCAACCTTCTCGGCGGCCGACGACTCGTCGGCGACCAGCGTCCGTTCCTCGTAGCTCATCGTTCACCTCCGAGTTTGCGCTGCATGTGGTCCTCGACGAGTTGCGAGGCGACGCTGAGTCCGAGGACGGTCACGAACAGCACGACGCCGGCCGCGAACAGCGCCGCCATCTGGTTGCCGCTGGCGACGCCGTACTGGCTGGCGATGAGGCTGGTCAGCGTCTCGGTGCCCGCGAACACGTCGTACAGCGGGTCGGGCAGCACCTGCGAGTGGGGCAGCATCACCGTCACGGCCATCGTCTCGCCGACCGCGCGGCCGACGCCCAGCAGGACGGCGGCCGACACGCCCGAGAACGATGCCGGGATGGTGACGCTCTTTACGGTCTGCCAGTCGGTCGCGCCGAGCGCCAGCGACCCGCTCTTCATCGCCTCGGGCACGCTGCCGATGGCGTCCTCGGCGACCGACACCACGGTCGGAAGCGCCATCAGGCCGATCATCAGCCCGGCCGCCAACAGGCTCCCGAAGTTGGCCAGGCCGAACTCGTTCATCATGTAGGTGTTGATGATGACGTAGCCGATGTAACCGTAGACGATGGAGGGGACGCCGGCCATGATCTCGATGCCGGGCTTGACGATTTCCCGGAGCCATCCGGGTGCGATTTCGCTGATGAACAGCGCGCCCGCGACCCCCAGCGGCGCGGCGATGCTCATCGCGAGTATCGTGGTCACGAGCGTCCCCCACATCATCGGCACCAGCGAGTACACCTCTTCGCTCGTACTCCACAGCGGCTGTTGGACGCGCGTCACGATGTCCAGGCCCATCAGTTCGAACGCCGGGATCGACCGGACGAGGAGGTAGACGGTGATGAGACCGAGGATGACGACCGTCGACGCCGTCATCAGGAACATCAGCAGTTTCGCGGTGTTGGCCTGGTGGGCGACCCACCCGTACGCGGTCACCACGAGGAACGCGAGTATCGGGAAGACGGTCAGGTCCGCGGCGAACAGGAACGCGAACAGCGCCGCCACCACCGACACGAGCGCCACGGCGTCGACGAACTGCGCGCCCCGGTCCATGTCCTCGACGGTCGCGCGGGCCGACCGCATCTGCGCGTCGATGCTTCCGATCATTGGGTGTCCGGGAGTTTCCCTAACTCCTCCTTGCGGCGCGCCTTGGTGAGGGTGGCGTAGCCCGCCGACTTGACGTAGTTCTCCTGGCCGAACTCGCTGATAATCATCCGGAGGAAGGCGGCCTCCTTCTTCGAGGTGCCGTCGTAAGTGTAACAGTGGAGGTCCCGCGACAGCGGGTAGCCCTTCTCCGCGAGGTTCTTGCCGGGTTCGTACACCTTCCCGTTGAACTCCAGTTTGATGGCGGGCGTCTCGCTCGTGACGAACGCGAGGGCCATGTAGGCGATGGCGTTGTTGGACTTGCTGACCAGCGTCTTGACCTGCTGGTTCTGGCCCTTCCGGACGTCGACGCCCGGCATCTTCGCGTTCGCGTCGCCGAGCATGTGGAGCCGGAAGGCGGTGTCAGTGCCCGAGCCTTCGGCCCGGCCGACCGCCTGAATCTCCTTGTCCTCGCCGTTGTACGACGGAATCGCCGACCAGTTCTTGATCTTGCCCGTGTAGATCTTCCGGACCTGCTCGGCGGTCAGCTTCTTGACGCCCGCCTCGTAAATCTCCTTACTGACGACGATGGGCTGGGCGTCGACGCCCACGACGTGGTTCGTGAACTTGTTCAGTTCCTCCTTGCTCAGTTCGGGGAGTTCTGCCTTGACGGGTGCGCTGGCGTTGCCGATGTCGAGCAGGCCCTTCTTGAGCTTCTCCAAACCGGTGCCCGAGTGGCTGAGTTTCACCGTGATGTTGAACGGCGGCGACGCCCCCGACCCGTCGAAACCGTAGAGGCCGGCCCAGTAGTTCGCCAGCCGTTTGTCGGTCTGGATGCCGTAGTTGCTCGGTCCCCAGTACTCCTCGTCGGAGGGTTTGGGGTTCGAGTTCCACACCGACGCCGCGGTGCTCGTTATCGGATACACCGTCGAGGAACCGCCGGACGACAGAGGACTGCTCCCCGACCCTCCGGAGCTTCCCGACCGTGTCGTTCCCCCGGAATCCGTGGACTCCCCACCTCCGCCGGGAGGAGTTGAACTGGTACTCACGCAGCCAGCCAGCGATGCCACGGCGGTGCTCCCTCCGAGGAGAACTGTTCTACGGCTTAGAGAGGGATGGTCCCGCATTGGGAGTGATTTGCCGAAGACGAAGTAAATACCCTACTATGATTTCTATATAGATGTATTTATGCGTCTGTACTAGCCGCGTGGCAGTTTCTCATTCGACTCCGAACCGGCCCGATTCGCCGGGGAAACCGGTTCCACGCTGATTCATTTCTTGCGAAGACTCCGACGTTCTCGCGGCCGGTCATAAATTTCCGGCGTCCGACGGCGAATTAGAGCGGACGTATATAGACTTGAATAGATTTATTGTGGAGTGGCAATCACCTCCATACATGGAGACCCGAAAGGTGCAGGTCACCGGCGGTTCGACGTTCACGGTTTCGATTCCGAAGGGTTGGGCGACCGAGAACGGCATCGAGGCTGGCAACCGAGTCGAGTTCCACCCCGAGGGCGACTCGCTCCTCCTGTCGCCTCGGGCGACCGAAGACACCGTCGAAGGCTCCGTGGAGATCACCGACCTCGAAGGACCGGAACTCACCCGAACGGTGTTCACGCTCTACGTCAGCGGGTTCGACGTCATCAACCTCGAAGCGACGCGGGTGACCCCCGACCAGCGCCGGACGGTCCGGGACGCCACCCAGGGCCTGGTTGGCCTCGAAGTCATCGAGGAGACCAGCGACAGGGTGGTGCTCCAGGACCTGCTCGACTCCTCGGAACTGTCGATTCACAACGCCATCACCCGGATGCGACTCGTCGCCGTGACGATGCTCGACGACGCGGTGACCGCGATAACCGACGACGACACCGACCTCGCCACCGACGTCATCGAGCGCGACGACGACGTCGACCGCCTCTGGTTCATGATCTCGCGGGTGTTCCGCTCGGCGCTCCGCAATCCCAGCACCGCCGCCGACATCGGCCTGCCCCGCGAGACGTGTTTCGACTACCACTCCAGCGCCCGACAGCTCGAACGCATCGCCGACCACGCCTCGAAGATCGGACGGCTCACGCTCGAACTGGACGACGTGCCCGAGGACGTCGCCGACGCGCTCGCCGAACTCCACGACGAGGCGTCGGCCATCGTGGAGATGGCGATGGACGCCCTGCTGGAGGACGACGGCACCGAGGCGACCGAACTCGCCAACGAGGCCCGCGAGCGCGTCCGGAACATCGACCGGTACACCCGGAAAGTCGACGACCGCATCCGCGAGATGGACGCCCAGCGCGCCCAGAACCTGAGCCTCATCGTCGACTCGCTCTCCCGGAGCGCCGACTACGGCGGCAACATCGCCGAAACTGCACTTCAGAAGGCCGCACCTCGACCGGAGTAAGAGAAATCGCCGGGCGTTCCGCCCGACCTATCGCGCTCTTTTCGCGCTGTCCTGTCCCTACGTTCAGAGTTCGCCGAGCTTCCGCAGGAGTTGGCCCTCGTACTCGCGGTCGCTCTGAACGCCTTTGAGTTCGAGGACGTTGCGTTCGAGTTTGTCGCGCGCGACGCTGAACGCCTGCTCGGCGCCGTACCCCTCACCGGTGCCGGCGACCTGCCCGCGGTTCGTCCGGAGGCGGATCTTACACTGGACCAGCGGCGTCCCGCGGAGCTTCTCCTTGTGCTCGTGGAAGCGCACGTGGGCGTGGCGCACGCGCATGTCCTGGTACTTCTCCGAGATCTCCTCGATGCTCGCGCGGATATCCTCGCGGCCGATGGTGTCGAGGAGGCTGACGTTGGTCACCTGGACGTCCATCACGTCCTCCTCGGTGTACGACAGCGCCCGGAGCACGTCGGTCTTGGTGACGACGCCGCCCACGACGCGGTCGTCGTCCTCGGGCGTGACGATGAGGCCGGCGTAGTCCTTCTCGAACATCTTCTCGACCGCCTCCTCGACCGTGTTGCCGAGCGAGATGGTTTCGGCGGGACTCGACATCACGTCGTACACCGGCAGGTCGAGCATCCGCTCGCCCTCGCCCGAGCGGTCGCCCCGGGTCGCCTTCTGCATGTTCCGGGTCGCGAAGTCCACCACGTCCTGGGTCGTGACGACGCCGGTGAGGAAGCCGTCGTCGTCGACGACCGGGAGCCGCGAGATGCCGTGTTCGCGCAGGAGGTTGATGGCCTGCCCGAGCGTGGCGTCCTCCGGGATGGAGATGGGGTCCTCCGAGAAAATGTCCTGGACGGTGATGGAGTCCAGATTCTCGAGGACGGCTTCGAGGATGAGGTCCTCGTCGACGATGCCCCACAGCTTGTCGGATTCGAACACCGGCGCGACCTTCGTGCCGCCCTCGACCAGCGCCCGGGCCACGTCCCGGACGTCGTCGGTCCGTTCGACCTTCGGCGCGGGTTTGGTCAGGGTTTCGACCTTCGTGTGGTCCTCGATGTGCGAGCGGAGCAGTTGCTTCTGAGTAATGACACCCTCGTAGGACCCCGCTCGCGTCACGATGAGTCCCTTCGGGTTCTCCTCCTCGAAGACCGCGCGAGCCTTTCCGACGTTCGACTCGGCTTCGAGTTCGATGTAATCCGTAGTTGCGATCTCGGAGATGTCCATCGTCGTTCGAAATGACACGGGCGACGCTCTTGAAACTTACCGCGCCGGAACGGGCGATTGGGCGTCCGAGGCGGGGACTTTTGACATCGCCGACCGTAGAACGCGAGGTGATACCGGACATCGGCGCCGTTTTCGGGGCGTACACCTACCTTGCGACCGAAGTATTGTGGGGTTCGATAGCGGTAGGACTCCTCTATCGTGCCCGGGCGTTCGCGGTGGCGGCCCGTACCGTCGCGATACTCTACCCCGTCGCGTACGTCTGGGACTGGTACACGCTCCATATCGGCGTGTTTGCCATTCCGTTACGGACCGGCGTGGAGTTTCTGGGTATCCCAATCGAGGAACATATCTTCATAGTTGTAGTTCCGGCGCTCGTCCTCGGTATCCACGAGAATCTCCGTCTGACCGACCTTCGGGGTGATTCGGCCGAAAACTCGGCCTAAGGAGGGGCTAACGCCAGACGGCGCGGGGTTGTCCCGCTCGCGGAACGGAGCGAAACGGTAAGTAAGGGGTAGTTTCCGGGGGGTAAACGGTGAATAACAAAGGCTAATCCCGGCGATGTGTCTAATCCATGCTGGGTTACGAGCAAGGGGTGGCACTTTAATGAGCGCCATTGGTGATTCATCGGGTGCCGGAAGCAGTGATTCCGACGAAACTACCGGACAACAGGGCAACACTGTTGCGACGAAACAGGTCGCCGACGTCACCGACGCCGAGTCGGAAACCGAGGAAGTCGCCGACCTCTCGCGCGACCTCGTGTTCGACGTCCTGAAGAACCGGCGCCGGCGCTACGCCCTCCACTACCTCCGACGAGCAGAAGAGACGGTCCAACTATCCGAACTCGCAGAACAGGTCGCGGCGTGGGAGAACGACACCACGATCGACGCCATCTCCGCGGCCGAGCGCAAGCGCGTCTACACCGCGCTCTACCAGTCGCACCTCCCGAAACTCGACGACGCTGGCATCGTCGACTACAACCAGAACCGCGGTATCGTCGAACTCTCCGGCGCGGCCGAGCAGCTCGATGTCTACCTCGACCTCGACGCCAAGCCCGACATCGCCTGGAGTAACTGGTATCTCGGTCTCGCGGTGGGCGGCATCGGCCTGCTCTCGGCCGCGTGGCTCGGGCTTCCGCCCGCCGCGCTGATGGGCGACGTACTCGTCGCGGCCCTCATCGTCGTCGCCTACGCGGCGGTGGCGGTCGCGCACACGTACTACTCGCGCCATGCGTCCACGTCGGCCGAGGCGCCGCCGGAGATTCAGGAGTCCTGACGGATGGAGCGGTCGGCACCCTCGGGTGACCGACCCGTCGGACCGGGTGCGCCGACGGGCGGTGACGGGACGACGAGCGACGGGTCGACGGGCGGGCGCGGGGCGTTCACGGGCGAACGCCTCGCGACGCCGGGCGTCCAGTCGCTCGTCCGAACTCCCTCGGGCGCCGACCCGCTGTCGGCGCTCCCCGAGCGTGCCTACGACAACCTCCTCGTGGTCGCGACGCGCGACCATCCGAACAAGATAGAACATCGCCTCGAACGGGCGGGCCTGGACGGCGCCGGCGTCGGCGTCGTGCCGGCGATTCCCGCAGCGACGGAGTATCGGGGCGACCTCTGGACGACCGATCCGGTCCGACCCGACGACCTGACCGGCATCGGAATGCGGTTCTCGGACGCCGTGCGCCACGTCGAGGAGGACGCCGGCTGGGTCTTCGTGGACTCGCTGGGGGTCCTCCTGATGTACGCCGACGACGACCGGGTGTGTCGCTTCTTTCAGACGCTCGTCGGCCGCGTCCGGGCGCGAGGTGCCCGCGGCGTCTACTGCGTCGACCCCGCGGCGGTCGCAGACGAAACCTACGAGCGACTGCGGGGACTCTGCGACGCCGAGTGCGAACTCGCGTAGCGGCTCGGTTGGGAGCCGCTGAAACGCTTCAGGGACGACCTGAACGCGTTCCGGCGTCCGTTTTGCACCGTTTCACGGGGAGCTATCGCTTTCGTCGGGGATTATGGTGGCGGCGCGCCGACCGGAGCGTATGCCCTCCGCGAACCGCCGTCTCCTCCTCACCTCGCTCGGGTCGGTCGCCGTCGGAAGTCTAGCTGGATGCACCGGCGTCACGTCCGACGAACTACCCGCGGGAAGTCTCCGGTTCGAGAACGAACACGAACTCCCCCACGTAATCGCGATGCGGGTCACCGACATCGGTTCCGGACCCGGCGACGGTCCCGGCGCGGTGGTCGGTCACCCGAGCGTCGTCCCTGCCCAACGAAACCTGAGCGCGTCGGCGTCCGTCGAACCCGGCGAGAGCAAGACCTACGAGGGCGTGTTCACCGAACCCGTCTGGTACGCCGTCCAGTTCACCGTCGACGGTCGGAAACCCCACGAAGAGACGTGCGCGACGGTGTTCCATCCCGCTCCCGCAAACGAGAAGGACGGGACCTTTCTGTCGGGGAAGGTCTACGACTCGGGCGAGTTCTCGTGGGTCGTTAGTAGCACCGAGAACGAGGGTTCGTTTTGACTCGGCCGCTCGACTGTCTGTCTCGCGTATGCGCCGTGTCGGCCGGATGTGTTCCGCACCGGCCCGGAACAAGAGTTATGTGACCGCTCTGACAGCGTAACACGTATGGCTCGAATGGAGGTAATCTTGACGAACAACTCGCGCATCGGCGCCATCGCGAAAGTCGAGGAGGGGGAGAACGGCATCTTCCTCCACCGCGACACCGGCAACGTCATCGAGAAGGTCGGATACGTCCCGTACAGTTCCCTCTCGCACGTCCGTCCGGTCGAAGGATAGCGCTAGAATCTGCAGTTCGCTCACTCTCCGTTCTGCGGGTAGCGGTATACGGATTTTGACCGTCAGAAGAGTTCGACTCGACCAAAATTGGGTGCAAACGAAGCGACGCTCGCCGTGAAATCTCGCGGAAAATCGTAGTGGGTTTGGGCAGATTTGAACTGCCGGCCTCCTCCATGTCAAGGAGGTGTCATAACCAACTAGACCACAAACCCGTGCTGTTGCGGTCCTCCTCGGACGCATTTCATCGTTGACCGCGGGTGTAATTGAAGCTTTCGAATTCGAGTGCAGTCCGGCGGTTTGGCGGTCGACCGACCCCGAAAGCACCGCTCGGTCGCTCTCGACGCCCGGACGCCGGTCTTGCGCTCGTGGCCGACCCACCGTCCGAATATCCACGTTGGCGGCGACACCCTTAAGTTGATGTACGGATGTGTTCATTGTAATACGAAGAAGTACACTGGTGACTTCAAATGCAGGAACACATCGAACGCGTCTCCGACGGACGAAACCTCTCGCTCGAATCGGCCCGAGACGCCGCCACGGCCGTCTTCGAGGACGCAACCGAGGCCCAGATCGGCGCACTGCTCGCCGCCCTCCGCGCGAAGGGCGAGACCGAAACCGAAATCGCGGGCTTTGCGCAGGGGATGCGCGACGCCGCACGGACCATCGACCCGGACCGCGCGCCCCTGGTCGACACCTGCGGCACCGGCGGCGACGACTACGACACCATCAACGTCTCGACGACCAGCGCCATCGTCGCCAGCGGCGCGGGCGTCCCGGTCGCCAAGCACGGCAACTACTCGGTGTCGTCCTCCTCGGGGAGCGCCGACGTGCTCGAGGAACTCGGCGTCGAGGTCGACGCCGAACCGCCGGCGGTCGAAACCGCCATCGAGGAGGACGGCATCGGCTTCATGCTCGCGCCCGTCTTCCACCCCGCGATGAAGGCGGTCATCGGTCCCCGGAAGGAACTCGGCATGCGGACCGTGTTCAACGTCCTCGGCCCGCTGACGAACCCGGCGGGCGCCGACGCCCAGATCGTCGGCGTCTACGACCCCGACCTCGTGCCCGTCCTCGCC
This sequence comes from Halorussus vallis, assembly GCF_024138165.1. Classification (NCBI taxonomy): domain Archaea; kingdom Methanobacteriati; phylum Methanobacteriota; class Halobacteria; order Halobacteriales; family Haladaptataceae; genus Halorussus; species Halorussus vallis. The sequence goes on from NZ_CP100000.1 coordinate 1,240,622, forward strand.
CGGGCGCTCGCCCACATGCCGGTCGAGAACGCGCTGGTCGTCCACGGCTCCGGCATGGACGAGATCACCGTCCACGACGAAACCGCCGTCGCGGAAGTGCGCGGCGACGACGTCGAAGAGTACGTCATCGCGCCCGAGGACCTCGGCGTCGGTCGCCACGACATTGCCGACGTGGCGGGCGGGACGCCCGCGGAGAACGCGAAGGACCTCCGGGGCATCGTCGGGGGCGACGTCCGCGGCGCGAAGCGCGACATCATCCTCGCCAACGCCGGCGCGGCCGTCTACGTCGCCGGGGAGGCCGACTCCCTCGAAGACGGCGCCGAGCGCGCGGCGAAGGCCATCGACGACGGCTTGGCCGCCGACCGACTCGCCGAACTCCGACGGACCGTGACGGCATGACGCGGGTGAAGATCTGCGGCATCACGAGCCGCGAGGACTTGCAGGTCGCCGTCGACGCCGGCGCCGACGCGGTCGGCCTGCTCGTGGACGTGCCGGTCGAGACGCCGCGGGAGATCTCGCCCCGTCGGGCGGCCGACCTCGCGGCCGAGGTGCCGCCGTTCGTCTCGACGGTGCTAGTGACGATGCCGGGGACGCCCGACCGCGCGGCCGAACTGGTCCGCGCGGTCAACCCCGACACGGTTCAGGTTCACGGCGACCTCGGCCCCGGCGACCTCGCGTACCTCACCGCGAGCGTCGAGGCCAGCGTCGTCAAGACCGTCGACGCGACCGAACTCGACCGCGCCCGCCGTTACGACGACATCGCCGACGCCCTGCTGGTCGATTCGGTCGACGATGACGGCGCGGGCGGAACCGGCCGCACCCACGACTGGGAGCGGACTCGCGCCCGGACCGCCGACCTCGACTCGCCGGTCGTGCTTGCGGGGGGCCTCGTCCCCGAGAACGTCGCCGAGGCCGTCGAGGCGGTCGACCCCTTCGCCGTGGACGTCGCCAGCGGCGTCGAATCGACCGGCGGTCGCAAGGACGCCGACGCGGTCGCGGCCTTCGTCGAGAACGCGAAGCGCGCTCGCCGCACTCCGACGCCATGACCGGTTCCGATTCCCACGGCGACGCCGACGCGACCTCGGCGGGCGACGCGACGCCGGGTCGCGAGCGCTTCGTCTCGTACTGCGAGGACGACGAGGCGGTCGTCGTCCGAACCGCCGTCGAACTCGACGTCGAGACGACGCCGCTGTCGGCCTACGCGGCGCTCACCGGACGGTCGAGCCCCGCCGACGCCGCCGAGTACGCGTTCCTGCTGGAGAGCGCCGAGAAGACCGCCTCCAGCGACCCCGACGGCGCGTTCGAACCCGGCGCCTCGGGCGACCGCCACGCCCGGTACTCCTACGTCGGCTACGACCCCGACGCCGTCGTCACGGCCGACCCCGGCGACATGCACGTAGAGTCGCTCGGCGGCCGGAACGCCGAGTACGTCGACGCCGAGCGCGACGGCGACTGCCTCGACGCGCTCCGGACTGCACTGCCGGACGCCGAGCGCCGGGGATTCCCCGAGATGGACCGCCAGCACTTCGAGGGCGGCCTGGTGGGCTTTCTGGCCTACGAGGCGGTCTACGACCTCTGGCTCGACGAGGTCGGCCTCGACCACCCCGACTCGCGGTTCCCGGACGCTCAGTTCGTGCTCAACACGAAGACCCTGGCGTTCGACCACGTCGAGGAAACCGTCTCGCTGGTGTTCACGCCGGTCGTCGGCCCGGACGACGACCCCGAAGCGGTGTACGACCGACTCCGCACGGAGGCCGACCGCGTGGCCGACCTGCTCGCCGCCGCCGACCCGCCCGAGACGGGCGGGTTCGTCCGGGAGCGCGAGACGGCCGGGCCGCGAGCAGACTACGAGGAGGCGGTCCGCCGCGCCAAGGAGTGCGTCCTCGACGGCGAAATTTACCAGGGCGTCGTCTCGCGCAAGCGCGAACTCGAGGGCGACCTCGACCCGCTGGGGCTCTACGAGTCGCTCCGGGCGGTCAACCCCTCGCCGTACATGTACCTGCTCGGCTACGACGACCTGACGGTGGTCGGCGCGAGTCCCGAGACGCTCGCGTCGGTCCGGGGCCGGGAAGTCGTCTCGAACCCCATCGCGGGCACCTGCTCGCGCGGGGCAAGTCCGGTCGAGGACCGCCGACTCGCCGGCGAGATGCTCGCCGACGGGAAGGAGCGGGCAGAACACACGATGCTGGTCGACCTCGCCCGCAACGACGTCCGGCAGGTCAGCGAGTCCGGCAGCGTCTCGGTCGAGGAGTTCATGAACGTCCTCAAGTACAGCCACGTCCAGCACATCGAGAGCACCGTGACCGGGCGACTCGCCGAGGGGTACGACGCCTTCGACGCGACCCGAGCGGCGTTCCCCGCCGGCACCCTCTCGGGCGCGCCGAAGATCCGGGCGATGGAGATAATCGACGACCTCGAACCGTCGCCTCGCGGCCTCTACGGCGGCGGAGTTGGCTACTACTCCTGGACCGGCGACGCCGACTTCGCCATCGTCATCCGGACCGCGGTGGTCGAGCACCTGCGCCGGCGCTCGGACGACGACTCGGGACCGACCGACCACGTGACCGTCCAGGCCGGCGCGGGCATCGTCGCCGACAGCGACCCCGGCGCGGAGTACGAGGAAACCGAGAAGAAGATGGGCGGCGTGCTCGCGGCGCTGGAGGCCATCGAGGAACCGCCCGCGCCGGAGGTGAGACGATGACCCGCGTGCTGTTCGTGGACAACTTCGACTCGTTCACGTACAACTTAGTCGAGTACACCAGCGAGTTCGCCGACACCGAGGTCCTCCGCAACACTGCGAGCCTCGCCGACGTGCGCGAGGCCGACCCGGACGCCGTCGTCGTCTCGCCCGGCCCCGGCCACCCCGAGAACGACCGCGACGTGGGCGTCACCCTCGACGTGTTCCGGGAGGTGAGCCCGGACGTCCCGACGCTCGGGGTCTGTCTCGGCCTGGAGGCCGCCGTCTACGCCTACGGCGGGTCGGTCGGCCGCGCCCCCGAACCGGTCCACGGGAAGGCGTTCCCCGTGGACCACGACGGCGAGGGCGTCTACGCGGGCCTCGACCAGGGGTTCCGGGCCGGGCGCTACCACTCGCTGGTGGCGACGGAGGTCCCCGACTGCTTCGACGTGACCGCGACCACCGAACACGGGGACGACGAACTCGTGATGGGCGTGCGCCACCGCGAGTACCCCATCGAGTGCGTCCAGTTCCACCCCGAGAGCGTCCTGACGGCGGTGGGTCACGACGTGCTCGAAAACTTCCTCGACGGCGTCGCGTAACTCGCTACTTCTACAGTAGAGAGGAGCATGGTTCCCTCGTTCAGTTTACGGAGTGAACGACGTGGTAGGTACAGAGCGTATGTTCCTCAACGGGCATGGTGAGCCTCTAACTGCTGATCGCCACTACGGGCTAATCACATGCACTGTCCTGATAATCGATTGCCTTTGGTCCATAGATGATGATGATGTGAAGAGGGGCGTCCGGACAACTCCCTCCGGTCCAACTATATGGACGGGAGTAAGCCGAACCGAGTTTGGTGGTGATCGAGAACGTACCCGAAGCAGATAGTTCAAACGTCCTGGCTGAACCGGATTCTAGCTCGAATGGCTCGTTTATCAATCTCTTCTCGGAGTCCTCTTTCGAAACCGTGAGGACCACACTATGTCGGTTCTCTCCGGCGTTGTGGACTTTGAGAGTTTTCGGTCCGTCGCTACCGATGAGGCCTCGTGCGCCACACCCGGCTAATAGGGTGCTAAAACCACCAGCGGTAGCCGTCAGGAACTTACGGCGCTTCATATTGTACGCGGGTTAACGTTTCGGCATAAGCCTTGAGGACGTCACAGGACGACGACGAAGACGTACAGCGCGCCGACGACGAGGACGGCGACCGACAGCAGTCGCCACGCGAGGCGCAGGAGCAGTCGCCCGACGAACACGAAGACGAACAGTGTCACCAGCGCGACCAGTAGCTGGCCGGTCGCCGTCTCGGTAAGGGTCGCGAGCGGGGAGAGCGCCATACCCGGACCATGACGGAACGGGGGCGTAAACGTGTCGGCCGTGGGAGGAGACGTGTCGGGAGGGAGACGAACGTCAGACGCCGAGAAACCGCCGGACAAGACGGGTTTAAGCGCCGGTTACTCAAGTGTCGGACAGCGAGCTGACCACTTTCGGTTCGGTCTACATACTCTTATTACCCTCCGGGCCTAACCTACGGAACAACCACGGAGAGTCGCGAATCCGCCCGTTCGTCTCGGTCGGGGGAACGTTCGCGACCGACGATAATTTTGAGAAGAGGCATCACAATTCAACTAAAGTTGCAGTAGTGCAACTCGGTCAGCAAAGACTATAATGGAGGCTTCAGAATGAACTCGCCGTCACGAATGAATCGCGCCACACCAGTTGCAGGACCGGAAATCGACGGACAGACGGGCGAGGTGACTCGCGCATGAGCGGCGCGGGCGAACTCACCGCCGACGACCTCACGCTCCCCATCAAGCGCACCGAGGGCGAGACGCTGGAGGAGCGGCTCACCGGCAACGCCTACCACAACATCCTCCCGGCTCGGTACCTCCGGAAGAACGCTGACGGGAATCTCATCGAGGAACAGGAGGACCTGTTCCCGCGGGTCGCGAAGAACATCGCGCTAGCCGAGGCCGTCTACGAGGCCGACCAGCGCGACGCGGAGATCACGGTCACGCCCGACCAGCTCAAGCCCGACCACCCCCGGCGAGACGAACTCGCCGCCGAAGTGTTCGGCAAGGGGACCACCACCGACGACGACGCCGAGGCGACGCTGTCGGTCTACAACGTCAACAAGTTCTCCTACGAGACGGTCGTCCCCGAACTCCCCGAGGATATTCGGTCCCACGTCGAGGACGTCCGCGAGGAGTTCGAGGAGATGATGTCGGACCTCTCGTTCATGCCGAACTCGCCCACCCTGATGAACGCGGGTGACGAGCTCCAGCAGCTCTCTGCCTGTTTCGTCGACTCGCCGGGCGACGACATCACCGACATCCACCAGACCGCCAAGGAAGCCGCCGAGGTCTTCCAGTCGGGCGGCGGCATGGGCTACGCCTTCTGGAAGCTCCGCCCCTACGGCGACGCGGTGGGTAGCACCGGCGGCATCGCTTCGGGCCCCATCACGTTCATGCGGACCTACGACCAAATGTGCGAAACCATCGCGCAGGGCGGCGCCCGGCGCGGCGCCCAGATGGGCGTCATGCGAGTCTCCCACCCCGACGTCATCCAGTTCATCCACGCCAAGAACAAGGACGTCAGCCTCGCACACACCCTGAAGCTCAACGACCCCGACGACTACACCCACAACTCGTTCAAGGAGGCCCTCGAAGAGGCCCGCGAACTCATCGACGAGGAAGGTCGGGTTCCCAAGCACCTCCGGAACGCCGCCGAGGGCCACCTCTCGAACTTCAACATCTCCGTGGGCGTCACCGACGACTTCATGGACGCACTGAAGAACGGCGAGGAGTTCACCTTCACCAACCCCCGCACGGAGGAGCCCCACGTCGCCACCGAACACACCAAGGAGATGTACGAGATGTTCGGTCTCGGCGACCACGTCGAGGTCGGCGAGGAGCTGTCGATCCGGGCCGACCTCATCTGGGACCGAATCATCGAGGGCGCCTACGAGAACGGCGAACCCGGCGTCATCTACCTCGAGCGGGTCAACAAGGAACACTCCTTCGACGTCGAGGAGCACCCCGACCACCGCATCCTCGCGACCAACCCCTGCGGCGAGCAGCCCCTCGAGGAGTACGAGGCCTGCAACCTCGGGCACATCAACCTCTCGACGCTCGCGGCGACCGACGCGCCCGACTGGCGTGTCTGGTACGACGAGCACGGCGACGAGTACGACGACTTCGGCCAGGCCGTCGACGCCTTCCTCTCGGAGGCGATGGACTGGGGCGAGTTCGACCACCGCATCGAGTACGGCACTCGCTTCCTCGAGAACGTCGTCACGATGTCGGACTTCCCGGTCGAGAAGATCGAACAGAAGGTCCGGGAGATGCGCAAAATCGGCCTCGGCATCATGGGGCTGGCCCAACTGTACATCCAACTCGGCGTCGAGTACGGTAGCGAGGCCGGCAACGAGATCGCCGGTCAGCTGATGGAGTACATCAACCACGAGTCGAAGTGGGCCTCCCACGAACTCGCCGAGGAGCGCGGGTCGTTCGACGACTGGGAGGACAGCAAGTACGCCAACCCGACCGAGTACCGCGAGTGGTTCGAGAAGCAGACCGGCCTCAACGCCGACAAGTGGAAGGAGGGCTTCTCGGTCCGGAACCACAACACGACCACCATCGCGCCCACCGGCACCACCTCGATGGTCGGCAACACCACGGGCGGCTGCGAGCCCATCTACAACGTCGCCTACTACAAGAACGTCTCCGACGACGTCCAGGGCGACGAGATGCTCGTCGAGTTCGACGACTACTTCCTGCGCGTCCTGGAGGCCAACGACATCGACGTCGAGGAGGTCAAGCGCGAGGCCCAGGACCAGATGGCGAACAACGAGTTCGACGGCGTCGAGGGCCTGGAAACCGTCCCGGACGCCATCGGCGAACTATTCGTGGTCACGGCCGACCTCACCGGCAAGGAGCACGCCGCGGTCCAGTGCGCCTGCCAGCAGGGCGTCGACTCGGCCATCAGCAAGACCTGCAACTTCCCGAACGACGCCAGCAAGGAGGACATGGCCGAGGTCTACGAGTACATCTACGACAACGGCGGCAAGGGCGTCACCGTCTACCGCGACGGCACCCGGAGCAAGCAGGTGCTGACCACCCGCGCCGACAACAAGGACTTCGCCGACGAGGGCGAGGCCGCCGCCGCGCTGGTCGAGCAGATCGACGAGGTGTTCGGCGGCTTCGAGAGCTTCCTCGACAACGAGGAGGTCCGCGCGGCGTTCGACGCCGAGATAGAGAGCCTGCTCGCGGCCGCCGACGGCGAAACCGACCTCGGCAAGAAGCGCCCGCGGCCCGACGTGCTCCACGGCATCACCCAGCGCATCGACACCGGCTACGGCAAGCTCTACGTCAACATCAACGAGGACGACGCCGGCCGGCCGTTCGAACTGTTCGCGAACATCGGCAACTCCGGCGGCTTCACCGCGTCGTTCACCGAGGCGCTCGCCAAGACCATCTCGACGGCGCTGCGCTCGGGCGTCGACCCCGAGGAGATCGCCGACGAACTCCAGGGCATCCGGAGCCCGAAGGTCGCCTGGGACAAGGGCGAGCAGATCAACTCCATCCCGGACGCCATCGGCACCGCGATGCGCCGGTACCTCGACGGCGACGTGAACAAGGCCTACCCCCAGCAGCAGAACCTCACCGAAGTCGAGGAGGAGGTCGGGGAACCCGCGACCGACCCGAACCGCGAAACCGACGGCGGGAGCGCCGCAGCCGACGGCAAGGAGGCCGACCAGCAGGACATCATCGCCTCCGGCGAGAGCCCCGAGTGCCCGAGCTGCGGGTCGCTGTCGCTGTACTACTCCGAGGGTTGCAAGACCTGCGAATCGTGCGGCTGGTCCGAGTGCTGAACGGTCGTATCGCGGCCTGAACCGATTTCCGTCTTCTTCTCTCTTCGCCTTCTTCTCGTCTTCTGGTCAACCGCCGCGACGCTCCGTCGGCCGGAGATATTAGGTCGGTCGATAGCATACACCACGGTCGATTATGCAACCGAATGGGGGAACTGACGTCGTGGGTCGTTCGACTCGAACCGCCGAGGAGCCGTTCGCGTGGTGGGGATGAGCCGACGGGTTCGACGTGGATTCGTGCTCGTCGTCGCGGGACTGGTCCTCGTCTCGGTCGCCTTCGGCGTGAGTTGGGCGGTCGCGCCCGACGCCAACAGGGTTTCGCAGGCGGCGAATCCGAACAACACGAGCGTGCTGGTCGGCGTCCAGGGGCCGGGACCTAACGGGAACGTGACCGCGCTCGACGGGTACGGGAACGTCCAGTGGAGCATCGGTAACATCATCAGCTACCAGAGCGTCGAGCGCCTCGACAACGGCTCGGTGCTCGCGTCGTTCGCCGCGGGCGACTACCAGAACTGCGGGCCGTACGAGTCGCCGTGCAAGCGCACCGGCATCCGAATCATCGACCCCAATCCACAACCCCGCGTGGTCTACCAGTGGAGCTACGCGGTCCGGACCCGCGAGGACAGCGAGGTACACGACGCCGAGATGCTCCCGTCGGGTAACGTGCTCGTGGCCGACATGGAGTACGAGAGCATCTTCGTGCTGAACCCGAAGACCCGCGAGCGCGTCTGGACGTGGAACGCGAGCCAGCACTACGACGCCCCGGCCGACCCGACCAAGCACGACTGGCTCCACCTGAACGACGTCGACCGCATCGGCGAGGGGCGCTACCTCGTCTCGATTCGCAACAAGAACCAGCTCCTGATCGTCGAACGCGGCAAGGGCGTGACCGAGGTCATCAACGAGAACAGCGACCCGGGCGTCCTCGACAAGCAACACAACCCCCACTGGCTCGGCGAGGGCGCGGTGCTAGTCGCCGACTCCGAGAACCACCGCATCGTCGAACTCCACGAGAACGAATCGACCGGAAAGTGGGAAGTGTCGTGGGCCGTCTCGAAGGTCGGCGGCCTCCACTTCGACTGGCCGCGGGACGCCGACCGCCTGCCGAACGGTCACACCTTCGTCACCGACAGCCGGAACAACCGCGTGGTCGAGATTACCCGCAACGGGAGCGTCGTGGCGAGCTACACCGTTCCCTCGCTCCCCTACGAGGCCGACCGGCTCCCGTACGGCGAGAGCGCCAGCGGGAACGTCGCCGCGTACGCGAACCCCCGGTCGACCGCCTCCGCCCCGCTCGGCGGCCAGGTCCCGGTGCTCTCGACGCTCCTCGCCGGCGCTCGCCACGTCGTCGCGCTCCCGTTCTGGGTGTCCGAGATCCACGTCGCGGCCGTCGGCGTCGCGGCCCTGCTGTGGCTCTGGGGCGGGTTCCTGCTCGTGCAGGAGGGCGTCCAGCGAGCGTCCGGCGGTCCGGGCGTCGCGGGGGAACGATAATCGAGAAAGAGTGATGACGCTCGCGCGGCGTGGTGAGCACATGGGCGACGAAACGGACGGTCGGCGCGGGGACGAGGACCGCGGCCGAACCGAGGCCAGCGGTCGGCCCTGTCCTCTCTGCGAAGAGCCGATGTACCACCGCCATTGCAAGTACGTCTGCCCGCAACACGGCGTGGTCTACGATTGCTCGGACACCTTCTACTGACTACTTCATCGTCACCCACGTCAGGAACGCGAGCGCGACGAGTTGCATTCCCCGGAGCACCAGCACCGCCCACTGGACCGTCGGGTCGCCGGAGTACAGCATCTTCATGCTGAAGAAGAAGTAGAGGGCAGTGACGTTCTCCGCCAGCATGACCACCGCGAACGCCAGGAGGCCGGCCACGAGCGACGAACGGAACTTCCGGTAGTTGCGGACCCAGACGGCCGTCAGCAGCCCCAGCAGGACGATGTTGACCACCGCGAGGCCGCTCGCGAGTTGTATCGAACTCATCGGTGCACCTCCGGGCGCATCTCGGTCGTTCCGGCGTTCGTCCCGGTCGTTCTCGCGTCGGCGAGTCTCTCGGTGCCGGCGACTCTCTCCGTGGCGGTGGCGCTGTCGTGCGTGCGGTGCTGGGCGCGTGGGTCGGTCATTCTATTTGCTCCATTATTTCCTCGAAGGCGTCGCGGTGCTGTTCGAACTGGTCGGTGAGGAAGTAGAGTTTCCCGTAGGAGTTCTCGCCCGGTTCGACCACGCCGTGGTCGGCGAGCATGTCGAGGTGGTGGCGAACCGTCTTGTACCGGACGTCGAGCGTTTCGGCGAGTTGATTCGCGTTTTGCGGGCGCTCGGAGAGGGCTCGAATGATTCGCGCGCGGTTCTCGCCGCCGCGGGTCGCCGTGAGCAGGTACCAGAGCGCCTTGTCCATCGGGCGTTCACTCGTGTCTGTGACATGGAGGGTTGATATAACTACGGCTCGACGCGCCGACTGACCCAGCCGGTCGGCCCGCTGGGGAACGCCTGCCGGCGTTTCTTCGGCTGGAGCGTCCCAGTGCCGTCGGTGGCCCGGACTACGACCTCGTGGGAGTCGCTGGCCTCGTAGGTGTGCTCCCACTGGCGCCAGACGTCGTTGTCAGACTGCGTCTGGCCGCTCGTCGAGCTTCGCTCGGCGGTGTTGCCCGGAAGCGGTTCCGAAAGGTTCGCCTCCGTCCACGAGTCGCCGCCGTCGGTCGAGACTTCCACCTTCCGGATGCCCCGCGTGCCCGCGTAGGCGTGGCCGCCCACCTGGACTTTGCCCGCCTCGGGGCGGTTGATGGCGTGGAGCTTCGCCACCGTGTTGACCGGGCCGGTGCCGTGCCAACCCCGCTTCTCCCAGTAGCCCTTCTGCTCCTGTTCTAAGACCTCTATCTTGTCGACCCACTTGACGTTGATCTCGCCCCAGTGGCCCGGCACCAGCAGTCGCACCGGCGCGCCGTGGCCCCGCGGGAGCGGGTCGCCGTTCATCTCGTAGGCCAGCAGGGCGTCTTCGAGCGCCGCCAGCGGGAACTCCTCGAAGTAGTCGTCGACCGCCCGGACCATCACGCAACACTGGTCGGGGAGTTCCTCCCACTCCAGGAGGTCGGTCACGGGCACGCCGGTCCAGAGCGCGGTGTCCATCTTCTTGCCGTTCAGCCCCTCGCCGACGCACCGGAGGGTCATGAACCGCCGCTCGGCGGCCATCCCGGTGAGGTCGTCGTAGTCGAACTCCCGTTGCTCGGGCACGGCGCCGGTCAGCGCGAGCGTCCAGTCGTCGGGGTCGACGACCGGGTTGACGCTGTTAATGTCGACCTGGTAGAAGTTCCCGCTCACGAGCCCTTCGAGGCCGTCGACCGCGAGCGACTTCGACTCGGCCTCCGAGAGCAGGCCCGCGACGTCGGGTGAAGCGGTCCCGGGTTCGGCGTTCGAGTCCCGACTCGCGCTCGGGGCCTCCGTGGCCGGGGCGCGCCGGCGACCGAGGACGACGCCGAGGCTGCCGATGCCGAGCGCGGCGGCCACGGCCCCCAGGACGCGCCGTCTGGCGGGCGAGGACGACGCGTCGTCCTCGCCCGCCCCGCCGCTCTCGCCGGTCCAGCTATCGCTTAGTCCACCAGCGAGTCGAGCGAGTCCGACGACGACGCCCGCGGCCACCCCGGCGACGACGCCGGGGACGGCCGCGCCGGTCAGCGCGAGCGCCACCGCGAGGCCGGCCATCGCCGCGACCGGCGCGGCCGGGACCGCGGCGCGGTCGGCCAGTTCGACGGCGACGAGCGCCGCGACGCCGAACAGTCCGGCCGTGAGCACGAGCGCCAGCAGGAAGCTCAACTGGTGACCAAGGTCGCCGAGTACGCGAATCGACCAGGCGACCACCGCGCCCGGGGTGAGTCGGACGACGAGGGCGCTGACCGGCGCGGCGGCGAACGCCGGGGTGAACCCGGCCGCCGCGTACGACCCGGCGACGGACGCGACGCCCGCCGCGAGCGCGACGACGCCCTCGCCGACCGTCGGCCGGCCGCGTCCGTCGTCGCGGGTCACGTCACGACCTCCGTCGGACCACCAGGACGGCCCCCAGTAGCGCGACCACCGCGGCGCCGACGCCGAATCCGGGCGCGAACGCGCTCGCGCCGCCCTCACCGTCGGTCGTCTCGTCGGCCATCGCGGCCTCGCTCGTGGCGTCGTCCATCATCTCGGTCGTCCCGTCCGACATCCCGTCGGTGGTCGACCCGTCGGACATCCCGCCGTCCGGGCACGCAGTGGTCGTGGCCATCCCGTCGTCCATCGTGGTTTCGGTCCCCATCATCGTCTCGTTGCCCATCGACTCGTTGCTCATGGACTCGTTCATCGAATGGGTGGTCGTTCCGCTCATCGACCCGTTGGCCATCGACTCGTTGTTCATCGACTCGCTCATCGTGGTCTCGTTGGCCATCATCGTCTCGTTGCCCATCGTCTCGTTCCCCATCCCGTCCATCGTGGTCGTCTCGCCGGCCATCTCGTCCATCGTGGTCGTCTCGCCGGCCATCTCGTCCATCGTGGTCGTCTCGCCGGCCATCTCGTCCATCGTCGTCTGGCATTGGACGGTCGCCTGGTCCGCCGCGCCGCCCGCCGCGGCGAGCGGTGCGAGACTGACCGTCAACACGACCATCGCGACCGTAATCGGAGTTGCTGAGCGCATACGTCTACCGGCGACGGACGACGTAAAAGGGATTTTTCGAACTCTCGCCCACTTCGTTCCGACTCGGACCCACTCCGTTCCAAATCTCTTCCAGTATCGTGACGCTCCCCGAAAACGGAATCTAGTGGTCGAAGATGCGCCGACGGTCGGCGACTACCCGCCTCGCTCGGGCGCGGTCATCGCCCGGTAGGCGGGGCCGACGAGCAACGCGACGGCCACCGCGCCCGCGGCCGCGATGAGCTCCCACCCGACCGCGTCCAGCCCCGAGACGGTCAGGTTCTCCAACGAACTCCCGGCCAGCACGGCCGCGACCGTCCAGGGCACCTCGCCCAGCGCGGTGCCCGCGACGAACGCAGGCGTCGAGACGCCGGAGAGCCCCGCGGCGGCCGACACCGGGTCGGAGGGCGCGGGGGCGAGTCGCGAGGCGACCATCCCCCGCAGGTCGCCGGTCGCCGCGAAGAATCGCTCGCCGGTCGCCGCGAGGCGGGCGACGGGTCCGGTACCGCTCCCGAACCGGCGCGCAAATAGGAACGGCAGGAGCGCGCTCGCGGTCGTTCCGGCGAGCGCGACCGGGAAGCCGACCGTCGGCCCGTAGCCGTATCCGGCCACGACGGCCACGAGCGTCGTCGGCCACGCCAGCAGGGGTCGGACGAGGTAGACTCCGGCGAGCAGCGCGCCGAAGACGAACGGTCTGTCGGCGACCGCTCGAACCGTCCCGAGGAGGAAGTCGGGCGAGGCCAGCAGGCTCGCCGCCGCCACGACCGCCAGCAGGGCGAGTCCGCCGACCTGCCGGCGCACAAAGTCGGTCATCGGCGGCGGTTCGCCCGCCCCCGTTAACTCGCTTTTGGGTCGGCGCGCAACCTTTAATCCGCTCGGCCGTCCACTTCGACCGATGGCCGACGACGGCGACGCCGGCGAGCAGGGCGACCTCTCGGAGTTCGTCGCGACGAGCGAGGAGTCCGACGACTCTCGAGACGCAGACGACGCGAGCGGAACGCCGCCGGACACGGGCGACGCAAACACGACTTCTCCCGACGCGGTCGGGTCGGCCGCGGCCGACCCTGACCCCGACCCCGTGGAACTCGGCGTCGAACTCCTCTCGAAGCTCGAACACGAGGAGCTGTCGGTCGCCGACGCGGTCGATCGCATCGAGACGGTGACGACCCACCCGTCGACCACCCGGACGATACTCGACGAGGCCGAGAAGCGCGGCCTCGTCGAACGCGAAAACGGCATCATCAGACCGACCGGTGGCGGCGGGTTCGTCAGCTTCCAGAGCGAGGTCGTCACCAAGGAGGGCGAGTTCTCGTGTCGGCGCTGCGGCGCGAGCATCTCGACGGGCTACTTCATGAAACTCGACGCCGGCGAACACGGACCGTTCGGCCCCGAGTGCATCCGGAAGGTCACCGGGCGGGACTGAGCGCGGTCCGCTCCGCGTTCACCGACCGCGCCGGAGTTCGTCCACCAGCGTTTCGAGCGTCTCCTGCTGGCGAGCGAGCAGTTCGTTATGGCGCTCGACCGCCTCGGCCAGCGCGTCGAGTCGGGCCTCGGTGTCGCCGTCGTCGAAGTCCGAACTCGCGGGCTCGAACCCCGAGTCGGCGAAGCCGCCGGTTCCGTCGGCCGACTCTCCGGGGTCGGCAGCCTCGCTCGCGTCGGACTCGCCGTTCACCTCGGCCGTCTCGGTCGCCGCGGTCGTTTCGGTCGCTTCGACCGTCTCCGTCGCCGAGACGGGCGAATCGGCGGCGGCTGCCGACTCACCGGCCGCGGATCGCGGGTCGGTTTCCCCGGAGTCGGCTTCGGTCGCGGCCGTTCCGCGATCTGCGCCGGCCGAACTACCTGCGGCGTCGGACCCCGCGGCGTCCGAGTGCGCGCTCGACGCGGGTGCGCTCGCCGAATCGGCCGACTCCGCGCCGGTCGACGCTTCGGCTCCCGCTTCCGCGTTTGCGTCGACGGCGCGCTCGCCGGTCGTCACGCTCACATCGTCCTCGATGATGGCTCCGCTCTCGTCGAGTTCGGGCGGGTTGGCCTCGATGGGGTCGACTCCACCCGCGAGCGGGTCGTTCTCGTTCGGAACGTCGGCGTCGGCCTCGCGCTCGGCTTCGGCGTGGTCCTCGGGGTCGGCGTGTTCGCGCGCGAACTCCTCGTAACTGGCCATGCCGTGGTGGGCCAGTAAGGCGCGCTCGATGCGCTCGCGGACCTCGCGGGTCTGGTCGCTCGGCGTCTTGATGCGCTGGGGCCGCCCGTCGACCTCGATGATGATCTGGGAGGAGACGCTCCCCTCCTCGACGTCGAGGGCCGTCACGTCGGCGAACGGGAACTCCTCGTAGTCCTGGTCCCAGACGGCCGCGCCCACGTGCTTGACGACGCGCTCGCTGGTGATGACCAGCGTGAGTTCACTAAACTGGTAGGTCTGCTTGACCGTCTCGTCCGACCCGGTGACGTCGGCGGCGTTCAACACGCCCGCCAGCACCGGGTGGAGCGCCTCGTAGAGGCGGTTCGTGGGAATCTTGAACTTCTGACTGCCGTCGATGCCGTAGTCGAGGGCGATGGCCGACTTGCGCCGACCCTCCGAAACCTCGATTCGCTCGGCGTCGTGGGCGTACGATTCGACCGACTCGTCGCTCAACAAGCCGTCCGCGCGGTAGATGAGGGTGCGGGTCGGCGTCACGAAGAGGGCGTCTTCGCCGCCCAACGAAACCTGCGCCGCGACCTGTTCGCCGTCGAGCCGGGACTGTACGATACCGGGAACGCTCATGTGCAGGTATCCTGACCCCCCCGGCTTAAAACCGCCGGGTGGTCGGTCGCCCCGCAGACAGGTACGTCCGAGGTCACGTCGCGTTCGGGCCGGCGAAAACCCGTGCGTCCCGGTGGCGTACCCGGGGAAGATGAGAACTTTAAAGGGTACTACCCGCTTACGACGAACTGAGCCCGGGTGGCTTAGCTGGACATAGCGCCGCACTCATAGGGTTACTGAGATTCGGTGCTCAGGCCTTGGAAGCCTCCCCATGTCCGCGAGGCCCGCCGAGCCTCTAACCTGGGACATGCGGAGATCGAGGGTTCGGAGCCCTCCCCGGGCATGTTCTTCCGACGCTTCGACCTAGAGAGCCTCGCTCCTCTTCGGTCGAGATTCTCCGCCCCGACATCCGTCGAAATGCCACCGTCCCGTAGCCTTCGGTATCGATATCGCCGTCTCGACTCACTCGGTCGCGTCTCGACGTTTGAGTTCGTCACGCGCGTACGATGGTGGTTCGGCCGTCGCTCGACGGACGTTCATTAGTGGTGGACGGTCGACAGTTGTGACAGGTACCGCCAGAAATTAATGCTCAGTTCTGACAGTTTCGGTAGGCAACGGTTGATTACCGAGTTCGAAACCGAATTACGGCCTCGTTTCGGCGGTCGCGGCTCGACGGAGAAAAACGATTAGATGCCGTTTTAAATTTTAAAACGCCTTCTCGACGCTTCGTGAAAGGTTACGGTTCGTGAGAGTTTTCGGTGAACTGAAGTGAACTCTCGCTAACGCTCGGCCCATTATATGGTGTCGGGGGTCTAAGATGCTATCGAGGCCGAGGTGTCCTCCCAATGACCGAATCCCTCCAAAACGAAAACAAGTCCGCTATCGGTTCCCCTGCTGACGCCGGTGAAGCGACCGCAGGGCGTCACAAGCTCTCGCAGCTGTTCGACCGCTACCACGAGCACTCGCTCACGACCCCGCTGGAAGTCGCCGGCTTCTGGACGGCGGTCGTCCTCCCGTTCCTCTACATGCCGATGCTCCTCACCGGTATCGACGCCGGGAGCGGCGAACTGCTCACCTTCTTCGGCCTGCTCGCCCTCAACCTCGCCGCGCTGATGGTCGGCCACGGCCACAAGCGCGACTGACCCCTCGTTCGACTCTCCACCGCCGTCACTCCGGTCCCCGACGGCCCTCCATCCCGCCGCCCGTCTCCGCCCGCTCGGTCCGGCGATTCTCCCGCTTTCGCTTCTGCACTCGTCCTTCCGACGGACTCCATCGCTGCGCCCGCGTCCGAATGAGTGCGTTTAATTCGACGCCCCGACGACGAGACGGTATGGACCTGGACGTAGTGTCGCTCGGCCGAACCGGCACGAAGGTCAGCGAGATCGCGTTCGGCACGTGGCGCTTCGGCCGAGCGAACGACGAGGGCGATATCGAGATCGGCGAAGCGCGCGCCCACGACCTCCTCGACGCCTACGCCGACGCCGGCGGCAACTTCATCGACACCGCCGACATGTACGGCGACGGCCGGAGCGAGGAGTACATCGGCGACTGGCTGGCCGAGCGCGACCGCGAGGAGTTCGTGGTCGCCTCGAAGATCTACTGGCCGACCGCCGACCACCCGAACGGCCGCGGACTGTCTCGCAAACACCTCCGGAACAACGTCGACGAGATCTTAGAGCGGTTGGGCACCGACTACGTCGACGTCCTCTACGTCCACCGCTGGGACGACGACACGCCGGCCGAGGAGTTCGTGCGCACGCTCGACGAGTTCGTCCGCGACGGCAAGGTCAACTATCTGGGCACCTCGACGCTCGAACCCAACGCCTGGAAGGTCGCGAAGGCCAACGAGATCGCCGACAGACGGGGCTACGAGCCGTTCAAACTCGCCCAGCCCCGCTACAACCTCGCGAACCGCGAGATAGAGGGCAACTACCTCGAGATGTGCGCCGACTACGACGTCGGCGTCGTGCCGTGGAGCCCGCTGGCCGGCGGATTCCTGACCGGCAAGTACGAACGGAGCGAGCAACCGCGACCCGGCACCCGCGGCGCGACCGACCAGCAGTTCCGCGACTCCTATCTCACCGACGAGAACTTCGACGTGATGGAGGCGGTCGAGGCGGTCGCCCGGGAGGTCGGCGCATCGCCGGCCCAAGTAAGCCTCGCCTGGCTCATCCAGCACGACAAGGTCACCGCGCCCATCGTCGGCGCGCGCACGGTCGACCAACTGGAGGAGAACCTCGCGGCCGCCGACGTCGACCTCACGCGCGACCAGTTCGAACGGCTGGCGAACGCGAAGTAGCGGACCGTTTGTCGTTCTCGAGCAACCGAAGCGGTCGACCGCACCGCCGACGGCGGCGGGACGACGACAGCACCGCAGACCGAGACTCACACGATACAACTGAGTACTGACCTGACAGCGTGCGCCGTGGCTCGGCGGAGGAGTTCGCGCATCCTCACAGCCGGCGCGGCGCGTGCGGTCGCGGCGCAGTGACTCGGTCGAATCATGCAAGTAGCGGTTGCTGTCGCGGTTACAGTACCCTCAGTCGCGTCGTCTACGTAGCGGAGACGTCCAAAGTCGTCAAACGGGTACTGGACTCGTCAGAACAATTTCGTCTCACCGCTCGTCCAGATACAGGGGCAACAACAACGCGAGCGAGGCGACCGAAACGAGCGGATTCGATAGCGCGTCGACGCCGAAGAAGTACAGCGCGGCGTTGAGCGCGGCGACCGCGAGGCCGACGACGAACAGCACGATCGCGGCGCGACGTTTGAGTTCCGCCGCGAACGTCGGCGCGGGGTCTGACGCGGCGGTTCTCCCGTCGGTCGTGGCGGTCGTCCGGTCTGGCATCGACTCGTCGTGTTCGGCCGGAGGTCATAGTCCTTGCGGAGACGGAAGGCGCCGTCCGTCGGGTTCACCGTCGTCGGTCGTCCGGCGTCACCGGTCGGCGACCGCCGCCCGAAGCCGCGGGAGTTCGCGGGCGAGCGCCCGCCGCTTCAGCAGGCAGAAGCCCGCGAAGATGACGAGGAAGCCCGCGACCGTCGACGGCGTAATCGGTTCCTCCAGATACCACAGTCCCGCGAGCGCAGCGAAGATGGGCGCGACGTACGAGACGAGGTTGATCTCGATGGGGCCGAGTCGCTCCAGGAGGTCGAAGTAGATGAGGAAGCCGAGCGCGCTGGCGACGACGGCGAGGTACGCGAGCGCGCCGACGGCCTCGGCCGTCCACTCTATCGCGGCGAACGACTCGCTCGGCCGGGCCAGACTCACCGCGTGCATCAGGAGCGCGCCCAGCAGCATCGACCACGCCTCCATCGTCTCGATGGGGAGTTCGGCGTCGATGCGCCGGGTGAGGACGCTCCCGAGCGCGAACGACGCGGCGGCGGCGAACACCAGCAGTTGGCCGACGACGCCGTCGGTGAGGAGGTTGTTCGGGTCGGGATCGCTCAGAATGACGACGCCAACGAGTCCCAGCAGGAGGCCCGCGACGCCCGCCGGGGTCAGACGCTCGCTGGGCAGGAACACCCGCGCGAACCCCGTGGTCAGCACGGGGCTCAAACTGACGATGACCGCGGCGACGGCGCTCGTGGTGTGCTGCTCGCCGACGAAGAGGAAGGCGTGGTAGGCGGCGATCATCAGCGCACCGCCGACGCCGACCAGCGTCCACTCGCTCCGGCCGCGGGGTCGCCACCGGTCGGTCGCGTAGACGGCGTAGCCGAGCATCAGGACGCCGGCGACGTCGTAGCGGACGGCCGCGAACAGCACCGGCGGAAAGTAGTCGAGTCCGGCCTTGATGGCCATGAACGCCGACCCCCACGCCGCCGCCAGCGCGATGAACAATCCGAAGTTCCGGTATCGGCTCACTGTGGCCTTTCGACGCCGGCAGGGGGTGAAGGTTTCGAAAGCGGAGATTCGGGGACGGTTCGGAGACGCCTGCCTACGGGCGGCCCGCGGCGCTCCGGCGCTGGTCGCGGATCGCCCGGAGCAGGTCCTGGCGCGCGACGATGCCGACCAGTCGGCCGTCTTCGAGCACTGGCAGGCGGTTGATGTCCTGCTCGTCGTCGACCAGCAGGTCGAGCATCTCGTCCATGCTGGCGTCGGGCGAGACGGTGACGACGTCCTCGGTCATGATGGTGCTGACCGGCTTGCCCGCGTGTTTCAACAGGTCGAGTTCGGTGTCGAGGTCGTCCCACGAGAGGTCGATGGCGTACTCCAGGGTTTCCAGGAACGGCGGGAAGCCGACCGGAATCCACAGCGTCCGGTCGCTCGGCTGGAAGAGGTGGACCAGGTCGTGCTGGGTGACGATGCCGACCAGCGTCCCGTCGTCGTCGACCACCGGGTAGCCGTTGAAGTCCTCCTGGGCGAGTTCGGTCAGCACCTCGCTGATCTCGTCGTCCGGATGGACCGTCTCGACGTCGGTCGTCATCAGGTCGCGGGCGTTCATGCCGGGAACGAGGAGCGCGCGGCCCGTATCGTTTCCGGTCGTCGGACGGGGTCGGCGGCGGTCCTGCCCGCAGGACCGCCGCGCCGACACTCCTCCCGCCGACCCGTCCGACGAAGACTTACGGCCGCGGCGAACGTAGCGCGGTCCATGGAGGAGCGATACGTATGCGAAGCCTGCGGTCGGGAGTTCGACACCGAGCGCGAACTCAGAGAACACCTCTACTCGGTGGGGTTGGTCGACTGAGACGCCGGCGGGCCTGCCCGACCGGGCAGGCCCGCCGGCGAAGAGCGCGTGGTCGCGCGACCGTCGGTCAGTCGCTGGCGCGTCGGTCGCGCCGCGACGGCGGCGGAATCTGGGCCTCGCTCGACCCGGGGCTGTCGGGGAGCAGACACCGGTCGCGCTCGCGGTTGACGTGTTCGTACTCGTCGGGGGCGTTCGCCAGGAAGTGAGCAGGGTTCTGGTCACTGTCGACGACGGCCGCCCGAACTTCGCCGAACCCGCAGATGCGGGCGCGGATGCCCCGCCAGTGGTGGCGACCGGCGTGCGGAACCGCCAGTTTCCGCGGCGGGGTGCGGTCGGTTCGGCGTGTCGCCAACGCCGCGCTGTTGACGTTCGCCGCTAGGTCGTCGTGGTCGACGAGGACGCCGACGCGCGCGTCTCGCGGCGCGCGCGCGGCGAGCACGTCGAGGCCGAGGTGGAGCGCCCGGTACTCCGCGACGTTGTTGTCGGTCACCTGGTCGGGCATCGCGAGGCGCGCGACACGCTCGCCGTCTCGCGTCTCGATGATGACGCCGAGTCCACCGTCGTCGCTGTCGAGTTTGTACGAACCGTCGGTGGCGACGTAGAAGTCCCGGAGGTGAGTCCGCGGCGGATGGGCGATGTGCGGCGTTGGTGATTCGTCGAACAGTGCCCGCAACTGGGAGGGACGGCCGTGAACGGCCATATTTCCCGCTTCGGTACCGTTCTACTTAAGCTTACGGCCTGTCATCGACAGGGCGGAACAGGGCCGCCCTCCATCGGAAATATCGGACCGTCGGCGCGCGGTATTTATAAGCCGAGGTGAGACGCGAGGGTTTCGCGCACCAACCGTTCGCGAACTCGCGGTTCGGTCCCGACCGACGGCGGTGTGACTTCCGGTTATCGCCGGACGACGCCGCCGCCATTTCGTTACCGTCGGCGGTAACCTGAATTGTCCGGCACTATCCTTATCGGCGTCAGCGTGTTCGTGTGTGAGACGGGACGACAGATTGTGCGTCCGTCTCCGTCCGCGGGGAGGGGCGACGGCCGGAGGCCGTTCGCGCGACGCGCAGTTCGCACTCGTTCCGACCAATCATGAGTCACAACGACAAGGGTGAGACCGACGTTTCCCCACCGCACGTCTCGAAGCAGGACGTACTGCCGGTCGAAAGCGAGAGCGAGACGCTCGACTCTGTGTTCCGGGCGCTCGCCGACCATCGGCGTCGCTGCATCTGTCACTACCTGGCGCGACGGTCCGAGCCGATACCGGTCGACGAACTCGCGGAACTGGTCGCCGCCTCGATGAGCGAGAAGACCCGTGCGGTGCTCACGTCGGCGGAGATCGAACAGACTCGCGCCGAACTCCACCAGATGCACCTGCCGAAACTCCAGGAGGCGGGCGTGGTGGAGTACGACGCCGACGACGGCGTCGTCCGACTGGTCGAATCGCCGGGGGTGACCGACTGTTTGCGGGCGGCCGAAGTGGTCGACTTCGAGTGACGCTCTTTTGACGGCCATCGCGGACTGCGAAACCGCGGTCGGTGTGCGAACAGCGGAAAACGTGAGAGGAACGAGCGGCAAGCACGGCGTGTCAGCGACCGCGAGGGCCGATGGCCCTCGCGGTCGCTCCGTGCGGAGTCGGCTCCGGGGCGAGCGTCGGGTTACTCCTTCTGCTGAGCGTCGACGACCGCCACGCCCGCGAGGTTCACGATGTCCTTGACCTCGTCGCCGCGCTGGAGGACGTGGACCGGCTGGTCCATCCCGACCAGCATCGGGCCGGTCGCCTCCGCGCCGCCGAGGCGCTGGAGGAGCTTGTAGCCGATGTTGCCGGCTTCGAGGTTCGGGAAGACCAAGACGTTCGCGGGTTCCTCCAGTTCCGAGAACTCGTAGGTGCCCTGGAGAATCTCCTCGACCACGGCGGTGTCGGCCTGCATCTCGCCGTCGACCGGGAAGTCGGCCGCGGGGTCCTCCCGGAGCATCTCGGCGGCCCGGCGGGGCTTGCGCGTGCCTTCGTTCTCGACGCTGCCGAAGTTCGAGTACGACAGCATCGCCGCGCGCGGTTCGACGTTGAACCGGCGGGCGAGTTCGGCGGTGTGCTTGGTGACCTCCGCGAGGACGTCCTCGTCGGGCGCCTGGTTGACCGTAGTGTCGGCGCAGAAGATGACGCGGTTCTTGAACGTCAGCATGTACACCCCGGCGGCGTAGTCGGCGTCCTCGGCGGTGCCGATGACCTGGAGCGGCGGTCGGAGCGCCGAGGGGTAGTGGTGGGTCAGCCCCGCCAGCATCGCGTCGGCGTCGCCTCGCTCGACCATCACGCTGCCGAAGTAGTTGCTGTCCTTGCGCACGAGGTCGTCGGCCTCGCTCCGGGTGATGCCCTTGCGCTTGCGGAGTTCGTAGAGCCGGTCGGCGTACTCGTCGTAGTCGCCGTTGAGCGGGTCGGCGATCTCGGGCGAGAAGTCGAGGCCGAGTCGGTTCGCAGTCGTCTCGATGGTGTCGCGGTCGCCGATGAGCACCGGTTCGGCGATGCCCTCCTCCTGAAGCTGGTAGGCCGCCCGGACCATCTTCTCGTCGTCGCCCTCCGCGAGCGCGACCCGCTTGGGGTCGGACTTCGCCTTGTTGAGGACGACCCGCATCATCTCGCGGGACTTGCCGAGCCGGGCCTCCAGAGTCTCGACGTACTCGTCGGTGTCGAGGTCGCTCCGGGCGACCCCGCTGTCCGTCGCGGCCTCCGCGACGGCGGGCGCGACCTCGAACAGCACGCGGGGGTCGAGCGGCTTGGGGATGATGTACTCCGGACCGAACTGGAGCGGTTGGTCGCCGTAGGCCTTCACGACCGCGTCGGGCACGTCCTGCTTGGCGAGGTCCGCGAGCGCCCGGGCGGCGGCGATCTTCATCTCCTCGTTGATCTCGGTCGCGCGCACGTCGAGCGCGCCACGGAAGATGAACGGGAACCCGAGCACGTTGTTGACCATATTGGGGTAGTCGGAGCGCCCGGTCGCCATGATGACCGTGTCGTCGCGGGCCGCCTTGGCCTCCTCGTAGCCGATCTCTGGATCGGGGTTCGCCATCGCGAAGATGATGGGGTCGTCTGCCATCGACCGGACCATCTCCTCGTCGACGATGCCGCCGATGGAGAGGCCGACGAACATGTCGGCGCCCTCCATCGCCTCGGCGAGGTCGCCCTCGGGCACGTCGCGGGCGAACTCCTGCTTGAACTCGTTCAACTCGCCGTGTTCGGCGCGGTTCTCGGTGATGATGCCCGAGGAGTCGCACATGATGATGTTCTCCTTGCGCGCGCCGAGCGAGACGTAGAAGCGCGCGGAGGCGATGGCCGACGCACCGGCGCCCGAGAAGACGATCTTTAGTTCCGAGAGGTCCTTACCGTTGAGTTCGGTGGCGTTGAGCAGCGCGGCACCGCTGATGATGGCGGTGCCGTGCTGGTCGTCGTGGAAGACGGGGACATCCATCTCCTCGCGGAGCGTCTCCTCGATCTCGAAACACTCCGGGGCCTTGATGTCTTCAAGGTTGACGCCGCCGAACGTCGGCTCCATCGCCTTGACGCTCCGGATGATGTCCTTCGGGTCCTCCTGGTCGAGTTCGATGTCGAAGACGTCGATGTCGGCGAACCGCTTGAACAGCACGCCCTTGCCCTCCATGACCGGCTTGGACGCCTGGGCGCCGATGTCGCCGAGTCCCAGCACCGCGGAGCCGTTCGAGACGACGCCGACGAGGTTCCCCTTCGCGGTATAGGAGTAGGCGTCGTCGGGGTTGTCGGCGATTTCGCGACACGGCGCGGCCACGCCGGGCGAGTACGCCAGGCTGAGGTCGCGCTGCGTGTTGGTCGGTTTGGTGGTCGAGATCTCCAGTTTCCCCGGCGGATCTCGCCGGTGGTAATCGAGTGAATCCTCGTCTAATCCCATGGTGCGAGAAATCGCGCCCGGCCGTATAAAGCTAACCGAAGGCGTCGAATACTACATTCGACGTTCGTCGAAAACGATGGGCGGTCGGCGGTCGGAACCGTCGGCATCGGCCGACGGCTCCGACCGCCGACGGTACTGACCGCCGACCGCTCCGACATCCTCACCAGTCGCCGTCCTTTACCAGCACGTCCGGGCGCTCGACGACGGCGTCGTAATCGTATGCGTCCACGGGCGTGGTCGGCCACTGGCCGGTGTCGGTCAACACCTCGAAGCCGTCGTCGGTGACCAGGACCGTGTCCTCGCTCTTGGCACCCTGGACGGTCGGGTTCCAGGCGTAGGCCATCGGCGTCGTGACCGCGGCGTCGAGGTCCAGCGTGGCGATCCACTCGCGGCCCGCGTAGCCCGCCGCGCCGCCCTGGTGGTGTCTCCGCCACTCGTCGGCGTGGCCGACGTGTTCGTAGGCGGCCTGGATGCCCTGGAAGACGCTGGCCGCGTCGCCGTCCAGCCTCGCGACGGCCTGGGTCGCGCCGAGCGCCGTCACCTCGACGATTCGGGCGGCGTGGTGCCTGTCGCCCAGTTCGTTCAGCGCGGGGTCGTCCTCGTCGCCGAACGCCACGGTCCGGGTCGTGCTGGCGTGGAGGCCGTCCCGCTCGGCGGTCACCGACACCAGCGCGTAGTCGCCGATCTCTTGCTGGGTGGGCGTGTAGTGGCGGTACCGCTTGGCGCGCTCGGCCCCGCCGACCAGCGCGACCGGCGCCTCGATGTCCCGCGCGGAGAGCGCGACCCGGAGCGCGGAGGCGACCTCGTGTTCGACGTCGCCGGGCCGGAGTTCGCGGCAGACCGCCTCGACCGCCTCGGCGGTTTCGCGGCCGAGTTCGCGGTACTTCTCGACGTCCTCGTCGGTCAGCGGTTGGCGGAGCGGCGAGGCGTCGACCGACTCGAAGCCGGGGACGTCGAAGTCTGCCGCGGCGGGGTCGGGGCTGTGGTCGGCGACCGCCTCGGCGAGCGACCCGTCGTACCACTCGAACTCGGTCACGGGCACGTCGTCTTCGAGTTCCTCGTCGCGGAGTCGGTCGGCCTCGATGTCGTTCGTCACGACTTCGAGGCCGTCACCGTCGTAACCGACCGCGGCGACGCCGACGTCGCCCTCGCGGTCTACGACGTTGTCGCCGCCGGTCAGCCACGCGAAGGCGTTGGGGCGGGCGAACCAGACGGCTTCGAGGTCCCGGTCGTCGAGGTAGGCGTCGAGGCGGTCCTGTTTGGTCATACTGGTCGCTTGTGGCCCACCGCCTTGAAGCAGGCGACTTCGGTATCTTTCGCGCGGGTGAGAGGCCCGGCGACGAGGCGACGACGGACCCGACAACCACCGGCTTTTTCGGCGCGCGACTCCCTCTCCCGAACATGAAGACGCTGGCATTCGACGGCCGGATGGGCGCGAGCGGCGACATGCTACTCGCCGCGCTCCTCGCGGCCGGGGCCGACCGCGACGCGCTCTCGCCCGTCGAGGACGCCCTGCCGATACGCTACGAGGTCGGCACCGCCGACAAAAACGGCATCTCGGCGACGACGGTCGACGTGTTGTTGACCGACGACGAAGGTGACCGCGACGACGAAAACGAACCGGGTCACGACCACGGTCACTCCCACGACGGGGACGTACACGACCACTCCCACGAGGAACACGGTCACGGTCATTCCCACGACGGCCACTCTCACACCCACGACCACTCGCACGACCACGCGGAGGGGTCCGGCCCACTCAGAACCTACCCCGAGGTCGTCGAAATCGTCGAGTCGATGGCACTCCCCACGGGCGTCGAAGACGATGCGCTCGCCGTCTTCGAACGCCTCGGCGAGGCCGAGGCCGCCGTCCACGGTACCGACCTCGACGCGACACACTTCCACGAGGTCGGCGCCGACGACGCCATCGCCGACGTGGTCGGGGCGGCGCTCCTCGTGGCCGACCTCGACCCCGAGCGAATCGTCACCGGGCCGCTGGCCGCGGGCGGCGGCGAGGTCGAGATGAGCCACGGCGTCTACCCGGTGCCGACGCCCGCCGTGGTCGAGATCGCCGAGCGCGCCGACTGGCATCTCCGGGGCGGCCTGGTCGAGGCCGAATTGCTGACCCCGACCGGCGCGGCCATTCTCGCCCACTTCGCGGAAGGCGTCGATTCGCTTCCGCCACTGAAGGTGACGGCCTCCGGATACGGCGCCGGCGGGTACGACTTCCCCGACCACCCCAACGTCCTGCGAGCGCTCGTCGGCGAGGGGGTCGAGGGCGAAGACGCGGGAGCGTCGGCGGCAGGCGGCCTGGTCCCCGACGACGTCGCGGTCCTGGAGACGAACCTCGACGACGCGCCGCCCGAGGTGCTCGGCGGCCTCCACGAGTCGCTCGCCGAGGTCGGCGCGCGCGACGTGTCGGTCGTCCCGCTCACGATGAAGAAATCCCGGCCGGGCCACCTCGTGAAGGTGGTCTGCAAGCCCGACGACGCCGAGCGGGTCGCCCGACGACTCGCCGAGGAAACCGGCACGCTCGGGATTCGCGAAGGCGGCGCGCGCCACCGCTGGATAGCGAACCGCGAGTTCGAGACGGTCACCGTGGAAATCGAGGGCGACAGCTACGAGGTGAGCGTGAAACTGGCCAGCGACGACGCCGGCGAGGTTTACGACGTCAGCGCCGAGTACGACGACTGCGCCGCGGTCGCGCGCGAAGCGGGCGTGCCCGTGCGCGAGGTGATGCGCCTGGCCGAGTCGGCGGTCCGTTAATCCTCGGCGTCCGTCTCGGCGGTGGGGTCGTCGCCCTCGCCGCCGCACCGCGTTCCGTTCTCGTCCCCGGCCGATTCGGACTCCGGGCCGTTCCGGTGTTCGTCCATCGCTTCCTCGAGGGTCAGCCGACCGGTGGCGACCCGCCGGGCCAACTCCTCGTCTATCTCGCGGTTGTCGGCCGACCGCTCGCGGGAGCGACTCTTGATGACCTGTAGCTCCCCGGCGGTCGGTTCGATAGTTCGGCCCTCGACGCGCTCGCCCGACAGTCGCGCGATGTTGACCGCCGCGAGCACGTCGCCCATCCCCCGCGCGCCGGTTCCGAGGTAGGGCGTGGTCCCCGTCTCGTCGACGAGTTCGACCGGCACGTCGTCGAGTTCGCGGACGATCTTCGCGCCCTGGAGGCGGGCGCCGTCGCCGACCCGGACGACGGGGTCGACGGCGTCCTCGACCTCGCTCCGGACGACCTCGGCCACGTCGGCCAGCGGGACGTGGAACGCTGCGACCACGAGGTCGCCCGACAGCACCGCGACCCCGGGGCGGGTGCCGGGGTCGACGCCGACCACGGTCCGTCCCTCGCTCCCCCGGAGGAGCGAAAGCGCCTCCTCGACGGCCAGCCGGGGGTTCTCGGGGTCGGCGACGACCGTCTTCACGTCCGTTCTTTCTTCGCCCACGTCGACCTCGTCGTCGGCCGCCCGGACGACGACGCGCGTCCGCTCCGGTAGGTCGTCGCCGGGTTCGACCGTGGTAAAGGTCACGCCGCGGTCGCGTAGCTCGTTCACTACGCCGTGGTACAGCTCGAAGTCCTCGGTGGCGACGACGACGGTCACTTTTCCCGGCTTGGACGCCGAGCGTAAAAACTCGTTCCATCGGGGAAGCTCGACCCGCCGAACCCGCTCGTCGGAACGAATCCGGAGGCTTTTGGCCGGGGAGAGCCAAGCGACCGGCGTGAACGACGAGTACATCTCGACCGGCTGTGGCCCCCTCGACGAACTCCTCGGCGGCGGATTCGAGCGCGGCACGGTCACGCAGGTCTACGGCGCGCCCGCGGCGGGCAAGACCAACGTCGCGCTGGGGGCGGCGGTCGAAGTCGCCGCGGAAGGCGGCACCGCGGTCTACATCGACACCGAGGGGCTGTCGCTCTCGCGGTTCGAGCAGGTCGCGCGCGCCCGGAGCGACGACGTGGAGGACCTGACCTCCCGCATCATCATCAAGGAGGCCTACGACTTCGACGAACAGGAGGAGGCGGTCAAGGACACCGCCGAACTCGCCGAGCGCGCCGACGTGGTGGCCCTCGACAGCGCGACGGGGTTCTACCGACTGAGGCGCAACGAGGACACCGAGGGCGGCGAGGCGCTCCGGGACGTCGCCCGGCAAGTCACCCACCTGCTGTCGCTCGCGCGCAAGTACGACCTCGCGGTCGTGCTGACCAACCAGGTCTACACCGACCCCGACAGCGACCGGACGCGACCGCTCGGAGGCCACACCCTCGAACACTGGACGGGGACGGTGCTCCGCATCGACCGCTTCCGCGGGGGCAACCGTCGCGCCACCCTCGAGAAACACCGCGCCAAGCCCGCCGGCGGGAAGGCCCAGTTCCGTATCACGGACGCGGGGCTGGAAGGCGTCGACGATACGCCCTGAAAAAACGGAATCGCGAACGTCGCTTTCGGATTACTCTTCGAGGACCGCGTTCACGTTGCCGGTCTGGCCGGGCCGGGACGTGACGCGGGCCGTGCCCTCGCTGGTCTCGATGACCGCGCCCTTGGTGATGATGTTCCGCCGGACGTAGTTGGGGTTGGCGCCGTTCTCGGTCACGTCCTGAATCTCGGCCTGGACCGTCTCGTCGCCGGTGGCGACGTTGGCGACGTTCGTCGAGAGCGCGCGGGTCTTCTTCGTGTTACCGCGGGTGTCGATGACGCGGAACTTCGGCTCGCCGAGTCGCGTCTCGGTCGGCTGTCGGCCGAGTTCGTACTTCTTCTTCTTGTGCTGGGGTCGGAGGCGTCCGCCCGTGCGCTTGCGCGTGGAGCGTCCCTGGTCTTTCATACCCTCCAAATTGCTCACGCGACACTTATATGCCTCGTTTCAGCTCCATCGTTTCCTTCGTCGGGTGCTAGCAATGCTCGAATCTCGTTCGGACTGACTGGCAGTCGTGACGATAGATGCGTGGTGGGATCTTGCAAGAACTCACTGAGACTCGTACTATAACGCTGTGGTTCGTCCAACTGTACACGATGAACCACGACGCCTCGACGGGAGTCAGTCGTCGTATGCCAGAGTATCAACTGGTTGGTGGTCGACGATGTCGGAACACCGGCCACAGATAGTCAACCCCAGTTGTTCCGCCGACTTTCGAGATAACACCTCCGCAATGTCGGACGCGAACTGGCTTTCTTCGTTTATTGACCCGCAGCGACTCGCGGTATCTCCATCACTCAAGAAGTGATAATGACCGGAGTATCCCGCCGTGGTTTCGTGCGCAACAACGACCTTCATAGTCTCTCCTGTGTTGCTGGCGTCCAGAACAGCGACCGAAGTAGGGGCAGTTCGTTTTGGTTGTCCTGTGCCCACTCCATCAGGGACGGTTCGCTCCAGTTTCGAATGGTTTGACTGCGAGCGTCGTAGTCAATGAGGCCGGCCTCCGCCAATTTTGGCAAGTGATTGTGGTGGAGGTACATTCGAATTCGCTCGTGCGTGGTGTCACGCATCCTCTCTTGTTCCTCCATGTCCTGCTGGTCTCGCTCGGCGACGTAGTCGGCTACCTCGTCGAGTGTGACGACATCAAACTCGGTTGCATTGAGGTGATAGAGCGTGTAACGGCGGTGTCTATCGGCCAAGAGTCGAAGCAAGTGGTCAAGTGTTCTCTCAGTTTCAACGTCGCTTTCTCTGGACATAGCGTCAGACACCTTGCCATGGACTACCAGGCGCGTTCGGATATAGATTGTTTAATCCGCAACTGATTGATTACGGCTTTTGGCCACTATCGGCCCAATTATTGTTTATTCGGTAGTATTATCCTTGGAGTATGGATGTGAACTGGCTAAAATTCGAGGTCGTCGAACGCTTGGAAGTGGTGGGAAACCATAATCTCGGAACTGACTATCTCAAGGCCGAGGTCGTTCAACTCCTCGGTGATGGCAGTCAAGTCGTGGGTGTTCTGTGCGATGACCTCAATGAAGAGGTTGCGCTGGCTGGTCATCATCTCGCGGACGTCGACCACCCCTCGGATGGCGAGGGCGTCTGCGCTCAATCGCGCCCGATTGTCGGTCCGGGCAGTCGCGACGAACATCACGCGAAGTTGGTAGCCCGCGTTTTCGTAGTTGATGACCGGTTGGTACGCCTCGATGACGCCGGTTTCTTCGAGGTTCGCGATGCGATTCCGAACAGTGCTGGCCGAGACGTCGACTTCATCGGCAATCTCTTGGGCGGTACTGTTTCGGGCGTCCCGCTGGAGCGCGAACAGTATGCCTCGGTCAACGTCATCGAGTGAATAGTCGGGGGTGTCACCACCTTCGTTCGCCATGTAGTACTATTCGAGGCCACGCTCATGAGTGTTGGCCGACGGGGAGGTGACGATTCTGGGTAAACGAGACACCGTCCTTCAGCGGTGTCAATACGATCTCGAATCGCGTAAACCAGGGAAGAGTAGTCAGTCAGTGGGTGATTTACCACGCGACGCAGCTCCACCATTACTGGCAGGTTCTTTTTCCTCATCAACTATTGTAAATTCGAGAGAAAGACATTCAGCGCATGCAGGTTCGAAGGGTAGTACGTCACCACTCTTTAGCCGTGCCGTCCGAATTTCCCCGCATTGGACGCATTCAATCGTAAAGACAACCATTGTTAGGAGTCACACAGTGAAGACTATTAAACGTCATTACCGTTATGATTATTCCAGCACGATGCAGGAGGGAACGTAGCGCGCACGGCCCGACGAACTCTGACTTGACTACGACACCGGATTTCCGGTGCAACATGGCCTCGACTTGCGTTGGGTCTGTGACCTCGCCGACGTAGAGGGGGTGCGACTAACGGGATGCCCGAGACACGCTCTCTATCTATCGGTGAATCGAGCCTCCGTCTGTCGTAGCGTTCCCACGAGGACGCCAGTGCGACGGACCGTGACCGTCGAAGCGCAGAACGTCCGTCCCACTCCCCCGGCGCACATCGTCACCTTTAGGCCGGACACCCGCACGCTTTGGACCGATGAGTCTGCGCAGCGCGGTCGCCGCCCCGTTCCAGCAGAAGGGCCGCGAGCAGATGGCAGAGAGCGAGTTCGTCGTCGCGCTGTCGCTCGACCGCGACTGGTTCTCGCCCGACCAGGCCGAGCGCCTGCTCGACGTCGCGGCCGGCCAGGGCCTGCTCGCCCGCGAGGACGGCGACGTGGTGACCCAGTTCGACCCCGCCGACGTGGAGATTCCCGAGGAGTTCGTCCCCGACGAGAACATCCTCCAGGAGCAGTCGACCTTCGAGAAGGTGCTCGAAAAGGTGGTTTCGGCCGGCACCGACAAGCAGACCGCCGTCGCCGAGGTCAACCAGCTACAGGGCCGACTCGGCGTCACCATCGAAGCCGCTGCAGTCGTCTACGCCCGGCGCAACGGCGTCGACGTCGGCGAGGAGGCCGCCGCCGCCCGCGAGGAATTGAAGTAGCCCGGCGGCGGTCGGGCACGACCCGAAAGCCGAAGACTAATCGGCTCGGTCGCCCTCCCGGAAGGTATGGTCGAGGACCGAACCACCGACGGAAAGCGCATCGCCCAACTGCTCTCCTCGGAGGTGGACGGCCGCGAGGACTCGGGGTTCGCCGCCCTCGCGGTCGTCGACGCCGACCCCGACGTCGAGGGTTCGGCCGACGGCGAACTCGCGTACCGGGTCGCTCGCCGGGCCGAAGAAGCGACCGACGAGAGCGGCGAGGCCGAGGACGACGAGAACGACGAGGCCGATGAGATTCTCGCGGAGGTGTACGTCCACGACGACCGCGTCAGAGTCGAGTTCCGCGAGGGCGTCGACGCCGCGGCCGAGGCCGCCGGCGATGTCGGTCTGCGCGTCCGCCCCAAGGCGGTGCGACCGCCGCGGACGCTCGTGTTCGTCGAGGACGGCGCGGAGGTCAAGCGCGCGACCGACGTGTTCGTCGCGGTGCTACGGGCTCTCGGCGGAGGCGGCGAGTCCGTCGAGGATTCTCGGTAGCTCAGCGGCGAGTTCGTCGCGCTCGACGTAGGCGTCGACCTCCGGGGCCGGGTCGGGACCGCCCTCGAAGACGACCTGGACCGCGTACATCCCTGCGCCCTTCGCCCCGCGGACGTCGGCGTCGGGGTCGTCGCCCACGTAGACGGCCTGCTCGGGTTCGACGCCGAGCGCGTCGAGCACCGCCTTGAACGCGCGCTCGTCGGGTTTGCCGGCGTCGAGGTTGCCGGTGATTACCACGGCCTCGAAGTCGTCGAGCCAGTCGAATCGGTCGAGTTTGCTCTGCTGGGCGCGGACCGACCCGTTGGTGAGCAGGCCGAGTCGATACTCCTCCTTGAGGTCGGCCAGCATCCCCTCGACGCCCGGGACGGACACGAGCGCGTCGCCGACCGCGTCGCGGTAGGCCGCCGCGAGGGCGGCGGGGTCGGCGTCGGAGCCCTCCGCTTCGAGTATCTCGGCGAAGATGGGTTCGCGCGAGTCGGCGTCGAGGTAGCGGGCGTGGACCTCCTGGTACCGCGCTCGGGTGATTGGCGGTGCCCCGACCGACTCGGCGGCTTCCGCGAGAATGTCGTCTCGCGGGCGGTTCGGCACGGCCAGTGTGTAGTCGAAGTCGAAAACGACGGCGGCGATGGACATCCACCCGTCCCTTCTCGACCCGGTGTCTTGACACCTGCGGCGGAGAGTAAGGAACTTGACCCGGCGCCGGCAACCGGGGGTATGACCGCGACCCCCTTCGAGCGCATCGGGGAGCGAATCCGGGCCACCGACAGCGTCCTCTCGGTCGGCCTCGACCCCGCGCTCGACCGACTCCCCGACGCCGTCTCCGACTACGACTACCCACGGCGGGCGTTCAACCGCCGCATCGTCGACGCGACACACGAGCACGTCGCGGCCTACTCGGCGAACCTCGCGTTCTACGAGGACCCCGACGGCTGGACCGCGCTGGCCGAGACCATCGCCTACGCGCAGGGCAAGGGCGTGCCGGTCGTCCTCGACGGCAAGCGCGCCGACATCGGAAACACCTCCAGCCAGTACGCGAAACTCGCCGACTCGGCCGACGCGGTGACGGTGAACCCTTACCTCGGTCGAGACGCCCTCGACCCGTTCTTCGAGCGCGAAACCGCGGTCTTCGTCGCCTGCCGGACGCCGAACGCCGGCGCGGTCGACCTCCAGACGCGGGAGCTCGCCGGCGGCGAAACCCTCGCCGAGCGGGTGGCGTCGCTGGTCGAAGAGTGGGCCGACGACGCCGCGGCCGACGTGGGTCTGCTGGTCGGCGGCGACGCCGAGGCCGTCGAGGGCCTCCGCGAGCGCGCGCCGGACCTGCCGTTCTTCGTCGTCGGGGGCGCGAGAAACGACCCGGAGGTCGCCGCGTTCGCAGTGCCGGAGGGCGCCGGCGTCGGCCTCGTCAACGTCTCG
This sequence comes from Halorussus vallis, assembly GCF_024138165.1. Lineage (NCBI taxonomy): Archaea > Methanobacteriati > Methanobacteriota > Halobacteria > Halobacteriales > Haladaptataceae > Halorussus > Halorussus vallis. The sequence goes on from NZ_CP100000.1 coordinate 1,273,520, forward strand.
CGGGAGGTCATCTACGCGGGCGTGGGGGTCGCCGGCGGTCGGGGTGGCGAGGACGCCTTCGCCGCGGCGGCCGGACAGGCGGCCCGGCGGCTCGCGCGCCAACTGAACCGGCACCGGTGAAATCGGCACGTCAACTCGACATCGGACCGGCGAGCGCGTCGGGGCCGGCGCGCCGGCCCCGACGCGCTCGGACTCGGAGTCAGAACCGCATCACTTCGTCGTCGTCCAGGTCCTCGGGCGAGACGCGACCGCCCGGTTCGCGGTTGACACCCTCGACCGTCGCCGCGCACTGGACGCAGAGGTCGAACTCCTCGTTCCAGTGTTTCTCGCAGGCGAGCGTGCCGCAGTTTGGACAGGAGTGTTCGGCTTCGCGGCTCTCGCAGATCTGGCAGAGGCCGGATACGCTCATGGGATTCGAACAGTTGTGTTCGCGGGCGTATCAGTCTGTGGGTCGGTTTCGCACGGTCGCGCGTTCGTCAGGTTTCGAGGACCCGGACGTCGCTCGCATACCGAAACCCACTTGCGGGTGTGCGGTAAACGAAAATCCGCGCGAGGGTTGCCCAGCCTGGCCAACGGCGGCGGGCTTAAGACCCGCTCCCGTAGGGGTCCGAGGGTTCAAATCCCTCCCCTCGCATCTCACCTTCCGGAAGCCTCGAGTCACCGAGGCGCACCTCCGTCCCGCAGTCGAAACCCACATTCCGGCCAGTCCCCTACCACGATGCAAGATGACCGACGAGACAGTAGACCGCGCGTTCCGCGAACACCCGTCGTTCGAGGCGGTCGGCGACGGCGAGTACGAGACGACCGGCAAGCCGTTCGAGGGGACCGTGGTCGCGAATGAAACGCACGGGTCTACCGGCGCGTCCGGCGGTGACGCCGCCGCCGAGTATCGCGTCGTCGTCCGCGTCCCGGTCCTCGACGCGGTGGTCGAAGGCGAGGAGGTCGCCGACGTCGTCCAGGACGGCTGGTACGAGACGCTGGAACTCAGACTCGAAGACGTCCACACCGTCGCGCAGACCGACGCGGCGTCGCCGCCCGAAATCGAGCGCGAGGGCGAGGAGGTCGTCGTGACGGTGACCTTCGAGCGTTCGGACCCCGAACTCGCCGCCGAGGACGCGCTGGCGATAGTCGACTACGTCGAGGGGACCTGGGTACAGGGCATCATCCCCGGCTACGACTACCGCGAACCGGCGGCGGGACTCATCGACCGGGCGACGCAGAACTACGACGAGGACGGTGCGGGGAGTCCGTCGGGCGGGCCACCCCTGTAGGGTGTCGGCCTCGCCTCGGTTTCGCGCTCTTCTGGCTCGGTTCTCAGTCCATCGCGATGTAGGTCTGGGTGTCCTCGACCCCGCGAATGCTCTGGATGCCGTCGGCCGCGATGTCCTTGACCTCCGCGGGCGAGTCCACGTCGAGTTTGGCGATGATGTCGACGTCCCCCGCCACGATGTGGGCGTCGACCACGCCGTCGATGTCAAGCATCGCGTTCTTCAGCCTGTCCGCCTCGCCCGTGTTCGCCTTGACCATGACGTACGCGGTGACCATCTCAGTTCCCTCCTGAGAGCGCTTGTGCGGTTTCGCGGCTGGCGTCGCCGACCAGTATCTGTCGCACGTCGCCCAGCACCTCGAAGTCGGCCAGCACCGCGAGGCGGTCGCCGACTTCGAGCGAGTCGTCCGGCAGCGGGATGTCCATCGGTTCGTCGTGCTTGCCGAACGCCAGAATCCGGGCGTTCGCCGGGAGCGAGAGTTCGCTGATGGAGTAGCCCTTCACCGGCGAGTCGTCGGTGATGGTGAGTTCGACGACCTGCAGACTCTGGGCGATGTCGGCGATGGCCCGGATGTTCCCGCCGAGTAGCGCGTTCTTCGCGCCGATGGCGCCGAGGCGCTCGGGGTAGACTACCTCGTCGACCTCGCTGGCGAACTTCCGGTAGATATCCTCGCGGTAGTCCTCGTCGATGCGCAGGACGGTCCGACAGCCGTGGTGCTTGGCGACCATGCACGCCGCGAAGTTGGCGTTCAGGTCGCCCGTGAGCGCGCCAGCGGCGTCGGCGGATTCGAGGTCGGCCTCCTCCAGCACCGACTCGCGCGAGCCGTCGCCCTCGATGACGTCGAAGTCGTCGTTGCGGGCGCGCTCGGCCTTGGTGGCGTCGCGCTCGACGAGCGTGACCTCGTGGCCCTCCTCCCGGAGGACGCGGGCCGTCCGAAGCCCCACTCGCCCCGAACCAATGATAACGAATCGCATGGTAACGAGTACACCGGACGGGTTGAATAATGTTACTCCGAGCGCGACCGGCGGCGCGCGCCGCCCGAGCGCCGGAACGCGGCGGGTGCGAGCGGCCCCAAAGGCTTTTCTCGTATGGTAGTGAATCGCACACCACTATGGTTCACGCCTTTATCATGGTGAAGACCGCCGCCGGGCGCTCGGAGGACCTGCTGGCGTCGATCCGCGAACACGAGCGGGTCACCGAGGCCCACGTCGTCGCCGGCGACTTCGACATCGTCGTGGAAGCTGACGCCGAGGAGGTGTACGACGTGCTCCAGACCGCCTCGTCGGGCATCTCCGGGATGGAGGGCGTCGCCGACACCAAGACGTACATGTCGCTCGACTGAGCTCCTTCTGGCGCGTTGCAGGCCCTCGGAAACCGACGACAAGCGTCAGCCTCGGGAAACGTTTACGCCCCGGCGGACTCCAGTTCGGGTATGGCCGCGAAGAGTCCGCTCCAGTTGTACCTCGTCGTCGTCTTCGTGCTCTTCGCGTCGCTCGCCGCGGCCGTGCTGTACGTGAGCGGCGACCGGAACCTCCGACGACACGCTCGACGGGTCGGGGTGTCGCGACGACTCGGAGTCGCGGTCGCCGCGCTCGGCATCCTCGTTCCCGCGGGCCTCGCGCTCGCCGGTTCGCTCCACGAGTTCGGTCGGTTCGCCGAGATGGGTCGCTACGAGTTTCGCTCCCACGCGCTCGGACTCCTGTTCGACTGGGCGCTGTTCGTCGGCGGCCTGCTCGGATTCGCGGCCGCGGCGGGGAACGCCCGGACGTACTACGGACTGACCCGCTCGCCGTCGCGCGACGGCGAGCGGGTCGCCGTCTCCGGCGTCGCGAAGGGCGACCCGGCGACGACGCCGGTTCGACGCCGACCGGCGCTCTGCTGGCGCTGGCGCTTCGAGGTCCACGACCCCTTCGCCACCGGCAACGACACCTGGCTGGTCCGGGGCGAGGGGAGCGACGGGGTCCCCTTCCGCGTCGAAACCGACGCCGGCCCGGTTCGCGTCGACCCGACCGACGCGCGCCTCGACCTCCTCGAAGAGCGCACCCTGTCGCTCGGTCCCGACGAGTCGCTGTCCGACTCGGTCGACCACGAGGACGCTCGGAAACTCGACCGGGAGCACGCCGGGAACCAGCGCCGGTACGTCGAGTCGGCGCTCGCGCCCGGCGCCGCCGCGACCGCCGTCGGACCGTGCGTCGAACGCGCCGACGGTCTGGCACTCGAAGCCGATGCCGCCGGGACGACGACGATACACGAAGGGTCGGCGGCCGCGGTCCGGTCCAGATACCGACTGCGAATCGCGGCGGCCGCGCTCCTCGGCGCGGCGGCGACCTGGTTCGGGTTCGCTTCGCTCCGGGCGTTCTTCGGCCTGTGAGTCTTCGACTCAGGGCGCCCCGAAAGGAGTCGGATTCTCGCGACCGAACTCAGTCGTCGACTTCCTGCACGTCGTGGTCTTCGAGGAACGAGTCGAGCCACGCCCGCTGGTCGCGGAGGCGCCCGGTGGGTTCGGCGTACACGTGGTCGAACACGTCGTGGGGGTCGGCCTCGGCCACCGACTCGGCGCGTTCGACCGCCTCGTCGAGTTCGGCGTCGGCGGCCTCCTCGACTTCCGCGACGAACTCGTCGTCGATGACGCCCTGTTCGCGGAGGTACCGCTCGTACCGTTCGAGCGGGTCGGCGGTCCGCCACGACGGCAGGTCCCGGCCGGCGTCCTCGTACTGGCTCGGGTCGTCGCTGGTGGTGTGGGCGCCCTGTCGGTAGGTCAGGCTCTCGACCAGCACCGGAGAGCCGTCCCGGGCGCTCGCGAGCGCGTCGGCGACCGTCTCGCGGACCGCCAGCGGGTCGTTGCCGTCGACCTCCACGCCCTCGAACCCGTAGGCGCGGGCCTTCTCGGCGATGGTTTCGCTGGCGGTCTGCCGGTGACGCGGGAGGCTGATGGCCCACTCGTTGTTCTCGCAGAAGAAGACGACCGGCGCGTCGAAGACGCCCGCGAAGTTCATGCCCTCGTGGAAGTCGCCCTCGCTGGTCGCGCCGTCGCCGAAGTAACAGAGTGCCGCGCCCTTCTCTCCGCTCTCTCCGTCGCCCTTCACGCGCTTCTCGTAGTTCATCGCCATCCCGGCGCCCGCGGCGTGGGGAATCTGGGTGGCGATGGGGACCGCCTGCGGGAAGTTCGGCACGTCGTGACCCGAGGCGAACTCGGGGCGACCCCGCCGGAAGAGCAGGATGTCGCTCATCGGCACGTCGCGGGCGATCTGCATCGCGTTCGAGCGGTAGGTGGGAAAGAGCCAGTCGTCGTCGTCCATCGCCAGCGCGGCCCCGACCTGCGACCCCTCCTGGCCCTTGTACGGCGGCCAACTGCTCATCCACCCCCGCCGCTGGAGCGCCAGCGCCCGCTCGTCGAACGCCCGCGCCCGGACCATCCCGCGGTACACCTCGCGCGCCTGCTCTTCGGAGAACCGCGTCTCCGAGAGGTCTCGCTCGCCGATGATGCGGTTCATGCGCGGGCGGTTTGCCCGCCCGCCGCATAGTGGTTCCGGTAACACTTGCGTCCGGGACGCCCGCGGGTCCTCCGTCGGCGTCCAGAAGCGTATCGGAAGTCGGCGTCGAACCGACGCCGACCGCTCCGGCCGCCGGTTCCCCAACGGTTAACGCCTCCGGCCCGCACGTCTCGGGTATGACAGCGGCGGCAGACCTCATACTCACCAACGCGAAGGTACACTCGCTCGCGTCCGGCGACGGTGGCGACCCGGACGCGGAGGCGGTCGCGGTTCGAGACGGCGAAATCGTGCGGGTCGACCGGGCGTACGAAGTCGACTTCCTCGAAGGCGTCGAGACGACGGTCGTCGACCTCGGCGGGCGCGTCCTGCTTCCGGGGTTCGTCGACGCTCACACCCACCTCCAGCACCTCGGTCGCTCGCTCGTCCACGCCGACCTCTCGGCGGCCGACTCGCCCGGCGACTGCGTCGACCTGCTGGCCGACCTGGCCGAGGAGACGGAAGACGGAGGAGGCGGGAGCGACGAGTGGATTCTCGGCTTCGGCTACGACGAGAGCACCTGGGACGACTCGCGTTACCTCACCCGCGAGGACCTGGACCGCGTGAGCGAGACGCGCCCGGTCGCGGCGTTCCGCGAGGACATGCACATCGCGGCGGTCAACGGTGCGGCGCTCGACCGCTACCGCGGCGAGATGCCCGACGACGACGTCCGCACCGAAGGCGGCGACCCCACGGGCGTCGTCGTCGAGGAAGCCGTCGACGTGCTCTACGAGGCCATCGAACCCGACGCCGCCGAAACCCGCGAACTCCTCGACGCCGCCCAGCGCGAGGCCCACCGGAAGGGCGTCACGAGCGTCCACGACATGGTCCGGGAGTCCCGGGCGCCGGAGGTGTACCGCCAGATGGACGCGGACGGCGACCTCGCGCTCCGGGTGCGACTCAACTACTGGACCGACCACCTCGACGCCGTGATCGAGACGGGCCTGCGGACCAACCACGGCAGCGAGTTCGTCCGCGTCGGCGGTATCAAATCGTTCACCGACGGAAGCTTCGGCGGCCGGACCGCCAAGCTATCGGAACCCTACGCGGACGCCGAAGACGAAACCGGCCAGTGGGTCGTGACGCCCGAGGAACTCCGGGAGTTCGTCGGCCGAGCGGACGCCGAGGGCCTGCAGTTCACCGCCCACGCCATCGGCGACGCCGCCGTCGACGCGGTGCTCGACGCCTACGAGGCGACCGACGACCCCGGCGCGGCCCGCCACCGGGTCGAGCACGCCGAACTCGTCTCCGACGAGGCGCTCGACCGGTTCGCCGACTCTGGCGTCGTCGCCTCCATGCAACCGAACTTCCTGAAGTGGGTCGGCGAGGACGGTCTCTACGAGTCGCGTATCGGCACCGAGCGCAGGCTGAAAGCCGACCGCCTCGCCGACCTCGCCGACGCCGACGTCCCGCTTGCGTTCGGGAGCGACTGCATGCCCCTGGACCCGCTGTTCGGCGTCCACCAGGCCGTCAACGCCCCATCGGAGGCGCAGCGACTCTCGGTGACCGAGGCCCTGCGGGCCTACACCGTCGGGGCGGCCTACGCCGGGTTCGACGATGACCGTCTCGGCACCGTCGAGGTCGGCAAGAAGGCCGACTTCGTGGCCCTGGAGCGCTCGCCGTGGGACCATCCTGAGGACATCGAGAACATCGACGTGGCGCTGACGGTCGTGGACGGCGACGTGGTCTACGACGCCCGCAAGTGAGTTCGGGGGTCAGTCGCCACCTTCGCCTCCTCCGCTTTCTTCACCTTCGTTCCGGCCTTCTTCGCCTTCGACCTCCGCCTCTCGCACGGCGTCGACGACGGTGGGGTAGACGTCCACGAGCCGTTTCGCGGGAAGTTTGGTCATCGGAACGTCCGCATAGTACTCACGGGTTTCGTCGAGCACCGCCTTCAACCCGACGAGCGGGCCGGCGGGCGAGTCGTCGTCCGCATCGGAATCCGTCGCCGTGTCCGCGTCCGCGGTTTCGTCCGACTCCTCCGTTCGGTCCCGGTCGGTGGCGGTTTCCGACTTCCGCGGTTCCTCCTCGGAGGTTTCTGCAACTCGGTCGAGAAGCGCTTCGACCGCGTCCGACCGGCGGCGAGGGAACGATTGGGCGAGCGACTCGACGGAATCGGCCCGACGACGGACGGCGTCGTCCACGCCCTGAGGAACGACCGACGCGAGTTTGCAGAGGGCCTTGGCCGCGTTGCGTCTCGTCAGGCGTCGCTCTTCCCCGTCGACGAACCGCCCGGCGAGCGGTTCGACGGCGTCAGTAACCAGTTCGGCCCGCCACTCGGCGACGCGACGGAGTGCGATGGCGGCGTTCCGACGCCCGCGTTCGGAGTCGGCGGACGCCTGCCGGACGACTTCGTCGAGCGTCGGTCCGACGAGTTCCCGACCCGCGTCCGTGCCGGCGACTTCGACCACGAGTTCGCCGATTCCTTCGGCGGTGCCCCGCCCGACTTCCGGGAGGTCCGCGCGGGCGTCGTCCAGGACCGACCGGACGAACTCCGGCCGTTCGGTCCCGAGAACCGCGAGCGGCCGTTCGGACTCGTCGGAATCGACGTCAACGAGCGGGGTCGCGAACTCCGGAATCACGCTCGGTTCGGCCTCGCCGAGACGCGATAGCGTTCTCGCGACCGACCTGCGTGCGGTCGAGTTCCTCGTCGCTAACTGCGCGGCGATATCGTCCGCCGCGGCCGAGACGAGCGTCGGGTCCCGCTCGGCGACCGACCGAATCGCCGTCGAGAGGTCGGCACGCTCGAAGCGTCCGAGTCGGTCGAGCGACCCCGCCATCCGTTCGACGACGGGTACTACCGTCTCCGGATACTCCGTCCCCAACCGGCCGAGCGTCTCCGCCGCTCGGTCGCGGACGTCCGAATCTGGGCTCTCCAACAGGTCGGCCAACACCGGCACCGCGGGTTCGACCGTGCGCCGGTCGGTCTCTGCGAGTTGCACGAGCAGGAATCCCTCGGAGCGGCGTCCGTCCGCTCGGAGGTTCTCGGCGAGTCCCGCAACCCGCCGGCCGACGAACTCGGGGTCCTCGTCCGCGAGCACCGAGAGCGGGTCGCCGATTTCACCGTCGGCGTCGGCGGCCGCGAGCGCCCGGACCGCCTCCGAAGCCTCGTCGGAGCGCTCCCGCCCGACGACCGCGAGCGCCCGTGCGACCGCCCTGCGACCCTCACGGTCCGGGGTTTCGAGGCCGGCTATCAGGGCCGGCGCGACGGCGGAGGCGTCGTCGGGGTCGTGACGAAGCACGTTCTCGACGACCGACGCGGCGTACCGTACGAGCACCGCGTCCTCCACCATCTCCGCGCATCTCGGGAGGGCGTGAGCCAGCGCCTCGGGGTGGTCTTCGGAGACGGACGCGACGGCTCGCATGACGTTGCCCCGGAGCGGACCGGCGTCCTCGGAGACGTAAGCGAAGAGGTCGTCGACCGCGAATCGGAACGCGTCTGGGCGTTCTCGGGCGAAGCTCCAGATCAGGCTCGTCGCGCGACGAACCAGGAGTTCGGAGTCTGCCTCCAACGCGTCCGCGAGTGCGTCGGCAATGCGTCGCCAGCGGTCCGGACCGAGTTCCATCGCGCGGGTCAACCGCTCCGCCCGGTCCAACACCGTCGTCGCAGTGAGGCGAACGCTCGTTCGGTCGTCGCGCAGGTGGTAGACGGCGGCGTCGACCGTCTCGGCTGCGCCGCGGTCGAGCGTGTCCTCGGTATCGAAGACGAGTTCGCCGAGCAGCGCGAGCGCGTTCGCCCGCACCGCCGGGTTCGGGTCGTCTGTGAGTTCCAGCAACGTCGGATCCACTCCGTCCAGTCGTCGGTCCAGTTTCCGCCTCGCGTGGTACAGCGTCTTCACGGCGTACTCCCGCACGGTCTCGTCTTCGTCTTCGAGGCGGTCGACGAGGGCGTCCGTCGCCGGTTCGAGCGAACCGGGGCTGGTCTTGCTCACCCAGAACAGGTACCGTAGCGTCCGCCGATGAGTCCCCTCCGTCGACAGTTCAGCGGCGAGTTCCTCGACGGGCGGAACGACCTCGCCCGCCGAATCGAGCGCCTCCCGGAGCGCACCGCCCGCGTAGGGCCGCGTTCGCTCGTCGTCCAGATGCGGTATCAGTTCGAACGCGACGGACTGGACCGCGTCCCCGGAAACCCGTGAAACGGCGTGGATCTGACGCAATGCCGGAACTCGGACGTCCGGGTCGCCCGATTCGAGGTCCTCGGCCACCGCTTCGACGGCTTCGGCTAGCGTTCCCGGACGCTCGGCGGCGAGACGTCGAACCGCGTCGGCGGACCCCTCACTCGCGTCCGATTCCAGTCGGTCCGCGAACGCCGCGAGCAGGTCCATCAATGGCGCACCCCCTCGATGCCGTGTTCTCGGCTGAAGTAATCGAGAACGTCACGACCCATGTACGACTCCTCACCGTTCACCGCGTCGCTGAACCGGAGCGCTCCGTCGCGGCGCTCGTAGAGGTGTCCGTCGGAGGCGTTCACGGTGTCGTTCGACGCGACGACCAGCGCCCGCTCGGCCGGAACGTCGAGTTCGGCCACCGTCCGGTGGTCGAAGCGACCGGTTTCCTTCCAGACGAGGGTGCCGGCGCGCTCGAACGTCTCCGGGTCCACGGTCTCGTCCCGGAGCGCCGATTCGAGCGACTCCAGAGACGTTCCCTCGGTCGGTTCCAGCGTGATTCGGGTCCACGAACTCATGTACGCCCACGTGTAACCTGACACGAATATACTTTCTCCCGATACGTCGGTTCGATTACTCTAGCAGATTCTCGCCGGTCATCGCCGCTGGCTGGTCGACGCCGATGAGCGAGAGGAGCGTCGGCGCGACGTCCGCGAGCGTGCCGCCCTCGCGGACGTGCCTACCGGCACCGTCGCCGTCGGGCGAGAGGTAGACGAGGGGAACCGGGTTGTAGGTGTGGGCGGTGTGGGGATTCTCGGGCGTCCCCATATCGTCGGCGTTGCCGTGGTCCGCGGTGATGAGGACGTGGGCGCCGCGGTCTTCGAGGACCTCGACGAGTCGACCCAGTTGAGCGTCGACGGCCTCGACCGCCTCGACGGCGGCGTCGAAGTCGCCGGTGTGACCCACCATGTCCGGGTTCGCGTAGTTCAACACCAGCACGTCGGGGTCGTCGCTCTCGACCACCGAGATGGCGGTGTCGGTGACGCCCTCGGCGCTCATCTCCGGTTGCCGGTCGTAGGTCGGCACGTCCGGACTCTCGATTATCTCGCGAATCTCGCCGTCGAACTCCACCTCGCGCCCGCCGTTCAGGAAGTAGGTGACGTGGGCGTACTTCTCGGACTCGGCGATGCGAAGCTGGGTGAGTCCGGCGTCGGCGAGCACCTCGCCGAGGACGTCCTCTGGCTGGTGGGGCGCGAACGCGACGGGCAGGTCGAACTCCTTGTCGTACTCGGTCATCGTCGCCAGCCGAATCTCGGGCGGGTTCGTCTCGAACTCCCAGACCGGGTCGATGTCGGCGAGCATCCGGGTGAGTTGACGGGCGCGGTCCGACCGGAAGTTGAAGAAGACCACCGCGTCGCCGTCATCGAGCTTGCCTCGATTGCTCGTCGAGCTTCGCTCGACGGTGTCCGAGAGGGCGGGGCCGCCCTCGACGAGCGTGGGTTCGACGAACTCGTCGGTGTCGCCGCGTTCGTAGCTCTGCTCGACCGCCTCGACCGCCGTCTCGGCCTCCCACTCGGCCTCGCGGTTCACGATGGCGTCGTAGGCCCGGCGGGTGCGCTCCCAGTTCTGGTCGCGGTCCATCGCATAGTAGCGTCCGGAGACGGTCGCCACGTCGCCCGTGCCGTACTCGTCGATCTTCGACTGGAGGGCCGTGAGGAAGTCCGCGCCGCTCTTCGGCGGGGTGTCCCGTCCGTCGGTGAAGGCGTGGGTGACGGCGTCGACGCCGCGCTCGGCGGCGAGTTCGATGAGCGCGTAGAGGTGGCGCTGGTCGGAGTGGACCCCGCCCTCGCTGACCAGCCCCGTGAAGTGGACGCAGCCGTCGTGCTCGGTCGCGTAGTCGAACGCCGAATCGATGGCCTCGTTCTCGCCGAGTTCGCCGTTCGCGATGGCGTCCTGGATGCGGGTGTACTCCTGTTTGACCACTCGTCCGGCGCCGATGTTGAGGTGGCCGACCTCGCTGTTGCCCATCTGGCCGTCCGGGAGTCCGACCCGCCGGCCGGTGACTTCGAGCGTGCCGTAGGCTCCCTCCGCGGCGTAGCGGTCGAAGTTCGGCGTGTCGGCGGCTTCGATGGCGTTGCGACCCCCGTCTTCGCTCCCGAGTCCCCAGCCGTCGAGGACTATCAGCGCGCCCTTCATGGACGAATCGTGGACAGCGGGGCGTAACTAATCTTCGCTTACGTCGAAATACGCGGGCAAAGACGGCTCCAGAATCGGAGGAGAAGGCCGGTATGATGGTGAAGAACAGCTAGAAAGCCCCCGGGCGCTCGCGGTCGCTCAGCGACATATCCGGCTCACGCCTTCGGCGCTCGCCCGATAGGGGTCGCTGAGACGACTGAAATGAACGCGAGCGCCCGGCCCCTTTCAGTCCCGCCCCGCCGGTTAGTCAGTCGAGCGTTCGACGGTGGACCAGTCCACCGAGTGTTTCGAGGGTGAACGTTCAGCATGGCGCGCGTTCATCTCGCGCCTTCTCCGTGCGAGGTCTGCGCGAGCGAAGCGACCGAGAAGCGCAGTCGGTTGGGGAGGGCGTGGCTGTCGCGGTGCGGTGCTGTCCGGGCGGATGAAAGGGGCGGGGGCTTTCGAAGTGTTCTCGTTGTCTGTCGGTACTGAATCCGGTGGTAATCAACCAGACGTTTCCGTGACGCATCCACTCCTCACCCAACCACGACGCGGTCGATGGAACCCAATACTTTTTCCCCATCGGGCGGGACGAGAGTGCCATGACCCTCGACCCCGTACACTTCGACGGCATCGCGGGGCTCGCCGACCACATCGACTACGACGCCGAGGACCGCGACCACCGGGAGTTCGCCGAAACCGTCTGGGAGAACTACCTCGACCCGCTCCGAGACGACGACGGCGGAAAGGTCCTCGAACCGATGGACGAACTCCGGCGGCGCCGCGTGAGCGTCGAGGAGGTGGCCCTCGAAGATGACGCCTTCCCGACGATGCACAGCCTCGACTCGGGGACGCTCAACCCCCGGCCGTTCAAGAACGGCCTCGTCCTCGACGTGGCCCACGCCGCCATGAGCGCGACGCCCTCCGACCTGGACCTCCACAACTCCCGAACGGTGGTGAAGGCGGTCCACTCCAACGACACCTCCCGCAACTTCGACACCGAGTGGGACGAGTACGACGAGCGGAGCAAGCGCCGAATCGTCCACACCCACCTCCCGGAGAGCCAGTACGAGGAGGACGTGGTCCACGCGCTGGCGCTCTACCTCGCGGAGAGTCGCCACGCGCTGGACAACGCCGAGAACGTGTCCGATTTCCTGCTGCTCGACGGACCCATCTACCCCAAGGGCGTCCTGCGGTGGTACTACCGGAGTTCCGCGCTGACCGACCTCTTCGAGGAGTCCGACCACGTCATGCGCATCCTTGACAACTACGTCCGACTGGTCGAGACGTTCGCCGAGCGGGGAGTTCCGCTCGCGGGGTTCGTCAAGAACGTCTCGGCGAAGTCGGTCGTCCGGACGCTCAAGGACAAGTCGACGGTCGGACCCGTGCCGTGGGCCCACGACGCCGGCTTCTTCTCGCAGGTGCTCGAACGCCGGGAACTGGTCGACGGCGAGTTCGAGCGCCTGACCGACGACCTCACGCTGACGAACTGGTTCACCTCCCACGCGGGGACCGACCAGTTCTTCAGCGACGAGAACAACCGGCACCTCGACCGGGAACTCGCCCCCGAGCGGTACCGCGTGACCTTCTGCGTCGTCTACGACCCGCGCCGCGATCTGATATTCAAGGTCGAAGCGCCCGCGGCGTTCACCGAGGACGAGGCGATGCGCGAGCGAATCGAGCGCCAGATTCTCAAGGAGGTGGCGATTCGGGGCGGGCCGCCGCTGGCGCTCACCAAGGCCGACAGCCTCGCCGCCATCGACCGCGGGAGCGTCGACTCGCTGATCACGTCGTTCGAGCGGTCGCTCGACACGGAGTTGGACGAGAACTACAACGCGGTCCGGTGGGGCAGAAACTACTGATAGACGGCGAAGACTACCTCGGCTCGGCGTGCTCGGCCTTCTCGACGGTTATCTCGACGTCCTCGGGGTCGACGCCGATGCGGGCGAACTGGGTCCGGACGTGGTCGCGGGCGGCCGCCTCGGCCTGGTCGCGGGTGTCGAACCCCCGCGGCATCGGCGACTCGAAGGCCACGTGGACCTCCTCGCCCTCGACCAACTGGACGGTCCCGCCGCTCTCGACCTCGTAGAATTCGTCGCAGACCCAGACGTACGGGGCGTCCTCGTCGGGCGCACCCTTGAACCGCGGCGCTCGCTCACCCCGCTCGTAGAGCGTTCCCGTGAGAGTGGTTCCCCCCGCTTCGCCACGGATGAGTAACATGGGACGACGATACGGCGTGAGAAGGTAAAAGGGACGCGCCCGGGCCGTCTTTCGAAAGACACACACCGAGGCGTCCCCGAAGGCCCGACCTCGCCCCCGGAGGGAAACGCGTTTGTCCCATGCGCTCATTGCCGGGGAACGATGACTGACCTCGGCGACTTCAGCAGGTCCGGCGGGACCGACGAGGACGACTCGGCGACAGCCGAGTCGGACGCCCCCGAAACCGCCGCCCGCGACGCGGACGCCACCGAGACGAGCGCCGGCGACGCCGCGACCGACGCCTCGGAAACCGACACCTCCGCGACCGCCTCCTCCGAAACAGACACCAGCGCGACCACCGACGACGATGCCGCCTCCGAGTTCGGTCCGAGTACCGACATCGGCGACTTCGGGGCCGGCGGGTCGGCGACCGACGCGTCGGATTCCGGCGCGACCGACGATCGCTTCGAGGAGATGGCGACCAGCCCCGTCGGGAGCGACCGGGGCATCGGGACCCTGACCGCCTCGGAGGGCCTGCGGATCTCCGAGGACGGCGAGGAGACCCACCTCCAGGCGTACGTGACCGCCGACAACCGCGAGGACGTCCGGGTCGGCAAATATCTGCTGGTTCCCTACCCCGATGGCGAGAAACTGTTCTGTCGTATCACCGCTTTGGAGTACCAGCGGGAGTTCCACAGCGACGACGCGACCGAGATTCACTCCCGGCGAGCGATGCGCCGCGACTCCATCGAGGAGGCCGACTACAAGTTCATGGCGACGCTCGACCCCGTCGCCGTGCTCTACGACGACGACGGCGAACTCAAGCGCCGGATGACCGACCGGGTTCCCAAGCCCGAGGCGGTGGTCCGCGAGGCCGCCGACAAGGACGAGATAAAGACGGGGCTGAAGATGCCGGGCGACGGCGTCTTCCTCGGCCACCTCTCGGTCGGCGGCGAGAAGGTGAAGACGGCGGCGCGACCCCCGACCATCGACTACCGGCTCAAGGACGATTATCGGGACGGCGACCCGCTGGTCTTCCGCCACACCCTCGTGGCCGGCGGAACGGGGTCGGGCAAGACCCACGGCGCGAAGAACATCCTCCGACAGTTCCTCGGTGAGGAGCGCCGCTACGACATGGAGGACGACGCCGAGCGCCGGGCCGCGGTCGTCCAGTTCGACCCGCAGGACGAGTACGCCCAGATGCACGACGACAACCCCGACGTGACCCCCGACGACGAGCGCCGGTGGGAGCGCGAGGGCGTCGCCTGCGGCGGCCACGACGACACCGTGGCGTTCGTCCCGAAGGTCGGCCGGAGCAGTTACGCCGCCGACCACCACCGCGCCGAGCAGGTCGAGTTCACGATTCCGTTCTCGATGGTCCGCCGACGGCCGTGGCTGGTCGCGGGCGCGAGCCTCAACGACAACCAGTACAACGCGCTGCGACTCCTGCTCGACCGCTTCTTCAACACGCACGGCGAATCGGGCACCTACGGCGACTTCGTGGACTTCGTCGACGACCCAGCGCTCCGGGAGGAACTCGACGAGAGCGGCCACGTCCACGAGGCGACCTACGACGCGGTCAAGCGCCGGGCCATCAGCGCGACGTTCAACGACGTGTTCGACCAGGACGCCCGACCCATCACCGACCAGGTCAAGAAGTTCGTCCGGCCCGGCGGCCTGACGGTGGTGCCGACCTACCACGTAAACGACTCGCGGGCGACCGAAGTGGTCGTGCTGGCGCTGGCCAGCCTGCTCGTCGACGAGAAGCTCTCGAACGACCCCCGGTACGGTCGCATCAAGGAGACGCCGCTGGTGGTCGGGATGGACGAGGCCCACAACTTCCTCACCGACGCCGAGAACGTCCAGGCCCGGAAGGTCATCACGAAGTTCACCGAGGCCGCCAAACAGGGCCGCAAGGAGCGCCTCGGCCTGTTTCTCATCACCCAGGACCCCCAGGACATCGCCGACTCGGTGTTCAAGCAGGTCAACACCACCGTCGTGCTGAACCTCGGCGACGAGGACGCCATCAAGAGCGTCAACATCCCGGCGGAACTGGAGGGGAAGGTCCCCTACATGGAGAAGGGCCAGATGGTGGTCTACTCGCCGGACAACTCCGAACCGGTCGAGATAATCGGGCTTCCGAAGTGCGTGACCAAACACGGGCGGGAGTAGGGAGATTTGCCGGGGCCGAACCGGCCCCGGCAAATCTCCGAATACGAGCGGCGAAGCCGCGAGTAGGAAGATTCGGAGTGAGCGAAGCGAGAATCTCCGAAAGAAGAGTAAACTTCTCGGACGCCAAGAATTGCCTGAAAGGTTAAACGAATAGAGAGCCTATCTTCGGGCATGGCCAAGAAAGTGCTCGTCCCCATCGACGGGTCGTCCCAGTCCGACCACGCACTCGAACACGCACTGGAGGAGTTCGCCGACGACGACATCACCGTCATCCACGTCATCGACCCCATCGACGCGGGGTACACCACCTCGGTCGGCATGCCGGGCGGGTCCCAGGAGTGGTACGACAACGCCCAGAAGGAGGCCGACGCGCTGTTCGAGGAGGCCCAGGAGGTCGCCGACGAGTACGGCGTGACCCTCGACACCGCCGAGGAGATGGGTCGGCCGTCCCGGACCATCGTGGAGTACGCCGAGGACGAGGGCTTCGACCAGATAGTGATGGGGAGCCACGGCCGTTCGGGCGTCTCGCGCATCCTGCTCGGGAGCGTCGCCGAGAACGTGGTCCGGCGCTCGCCGATGCCGGTGACGGTGGTGCGGTAAGCGAAAGCTCCGGACGACCGACCCGCAGGGCGCGAAGCGCCCGCACCAGTGGTAGCTAGATGCGACCGAGATGGCCGCGCGATGCGCGGCCATCTCGGTCGCGTGTCCTTTTTTGGCCCAGATTTTTTCGAGGAGCGGTGGCTGATGCGCCGCTTTGCGGCGCATCAGCGACCCGACGAAGAAAAAAGGTGGGAACGAAAGGTGGGTTAGAAGATATTCGCCTGCCGGTAGACGCTGATGCCCTCGTTCGTGATGGAGTAGGGTTTTATCTCCCGGGAGTGGTTGGCGTCGCGAATCTTCTGAATCTCGACCGCCAGCCTCGTCTCGCGGAAGTCGTCGGTGCTCCGGATGTACCGGAGGACGAACACCGCGTCGACGAGGTACTCGATGATGCCGTGCCGGGAGGCGTAGGGGTTGTCCTCGCTGGCCTCGCTGGTGAGCATCGTCGTCACGCCCGCCTCCTTGAGGCTCTTGGTGAAGTCGTACACCTCGTTGCGCCGGGTCGCCTGATTGTCGTACATCATCTCCAGCAGCGACACCGAGTCGAGCACGAGGCGGGAAGCGTCGAACTCCGCGACCAGTCGCGGGAGGTCGTTGCGGATGCTGGTGAGGCTGTTCGCCATCTCGATGGGGTCGAGGTCGATGACCGCCAGCCGACCCTCTTCGACGTACTCCTCGAACGGCCAGCCCTTCTCGGTGGCGGTGTTGACGATGCGGTCGTGGCTCTCCTCGAGGGTGATGAACACGGCGTTCTCGCCCTCCCGGAGCGCCTCGTGGAGGAACTGCAGGCCGAACGTGGTCTTGCCGGTGCCCGCCGACCCGATGGTGGTCATCAGCGTCCGCTCGGGCACCCCGCCTTGGATCATGTTGTCGAGGCCCTCGATGCCGACGTCCACGCGCGGGATGTCCGAGTCGAACTCCTCCTCGGCCGCGAACGCGTCCTCGTCGGCCGGACCGGCGTCGCCGAATCCGCCGCCGAAGCCGGCTTGCGCGCCCGCGCCGAACGCGGCGTCGCCGCCCCCGTTCGAATCGTCGCCGACGTCGACGCTCGGGGCGTTCGCGAACGCGCTGGCGAAGTCCTCCTCGAAGAGGTCGTTCCCGTCGGCGTCGGCGTCGTAGGGGTCTGCGTCGGCGAAACCTCCGGTGTCAGCACCGTCGCCGGCGTCGGTTTCTCCGGCGGCGTCGAAACTCGGCGCGTCGGCGTCTGCGAAGCCGTCTCCGCCGTCGGAATCGTCGGGCTCGGTGTGCTCGTCGTCGCTCGCTTCCTCGGCCGAGTCGGCCGGTTCGGCCGACTCGGCCTCCCCGCGCTCGTCGTCTTCCGCGCTCTCATCGTCTTCGCGGAGCGCGCGCTCGAACCAGTCGTCGTCGCTCACGCGAGCCACCTCCGGGTCGTTCGAGCGCGTCCAGTCATGTTCGACCCGTCGAACCCGCTCCATTTGAATGTTACTCGCTCGGCGTCCGGCGGATTTTTGCCCGGCGGCCGAGAAAGGCCAACGATGAACGTCGGTATCGTCGCCCAGAAGGGGAACGCCCAGGCGACCGCGCTCGCCGCTCGGATTCGCGAGACGCTGCACGAGGACGTGACGGTGATGCTCGACGCGGCGACGGCGGAGGCGCTGGACGCCGACTCGGCGGTCGCGTCCGCGTCGGTCGAAGGGCTCGCGGTCGAGGAGATGGACGACTGCGACCTCGTCGTCTCCATCGGCGGCGACGGGACCTTCCTCTTCGCGGCCCGCGGGGCCGGCCCGACGCCCGTGCTGGGAGTCAACCTCGGCGAGGTCGGGTTCCTCAACGGTGTCACGCCCGGCGAGGCGGTCGAGACCGTCGAACGCGTGGTCGAGCGCTACCGCGACACCGGCGACATCGCCGCCCGCGAAGCGCCGCGCCTCCAGGCCTCGGGCGAGGGCGACTGGGAGATTCACCCCGCGTTGAACGAGATCGTCGTACAGGGCCACCAGCGCGGCCACGGCAACGGCGTCGACTACGAACTGCTGGTCGACGGTCGGGCCTACGCCAGCGGCCACGCCGACGGCATCCTCGTCTCCACGCCGACCGGAAGCACGGCCTACAATCTCAGCGAGGGCGGCCCGCTCGTCCACCCCGAAACCGACGCGCTCGTCGTCACGGAGATGGCGGCGACCGAGTCGATGCCGCCGCTGGTCGTCTCCACCGACCACGAGGTGACCATCGAGGTGCTGGGCGCCGAGAGCGGTTTCATCAGCGCCGACAGCACCCGCAAGGCCATCGACGTCCCCCAGACGATCACGGTCGCGCCGGCCGACGAACCGGCCCGGGTCGCAGAGCCCTCCAGCGACTTCTTCGAGGCGCTCGACAAACTCGACTGAGTTCGCCGAAACGGAAAGCACTAACCCCGCCCGGCCGCTACGCCCCGACAATGGACGGACAACTGCCGGACGTACAGGCGACCGAGCCCGACGTGACGGTGGGGTTGAACCGCGTCGGCGTGACGGGCGTGAAGAAACTGGTCGAGATCGCCCGCCCCGACAAGCGACCCATCGTGCTGACCGCCGAGTTCGAGGTGCTGGTCGACCTCCCGAGTTGGCGGAAGGGCGCCGACATGAGCCGCAACATGGAGGTCATCGACGAGACGCTGGAGGACGCGGTGAGCGAACCCACCTACCGCGTCGAAGACGTCTGCGGCGACGCCGCCGAGCGCCTGCTCGACAAACACGACTACACCACCAAGGCGGAGGTCAGCATGGAAGCGGAGTACATGCTCAAGGACGAGACGCCCGAGAGCGAGCGCCTCTCGCAGGCGACCGTCGACATCGTCGCGGGCGCGACCGCCACCGAGGACGGCACCCGCGAGGAGATCGGCGCGCGCGTCACGGGCATGACGGTCTGTCCCTGCTCGCAGGGGATGATGAGCCAGACCGCCCGGGACAAACTCGAAGAACTCGGCGTCGGCGAGGCCGAGGTCAGCGAGTTCCTCCGGGAGGTCCCGCAGGCGGGCCACTCCCAGCGGGGTCACGCCACCCTCACCGTCGAGAGCGAGGGCGCGCCCGAGGTGGACCTGCGCGACCTCGTGGAGGTCGCCCGCGACTCGATGAGCGCCCGCATCTACAACCTCGCCAAGCGCCCCGACGAGGACCACATGACCTTCCAGGCCCACGCGAACGCGAAGTTCGTCGAGGACTGCGTGCGCGACATGGCCGAGGGCGTCGTGACCGAGTTCCCCGACCTCCCCGACGACGCGGTGGTCACGATGAAACAGAGCAACGACGAGTCCATCCACCAGCACAACGCCCACGCCGAGCGCGTCGCCGAGATGGAGACGCTCCGAGAAGAGCTGACAGACAACTAAGGCCGAATCGAAGGTCTTGGTGGCCGTGGAGGAGTTAGGTCGCTGCCCAACGTTTCTCGATTCTAATTGGTTCGTCTCCTTCAAATAGACCCCCTAAACACTGTCCGGATTCAATACAGAGAGCATAGACGGTAGAGGCTATCGTATTGAATCAAGGTAGTCCGTGAATTCAGGCCATAGCTCAGCATAGAATATCACGCTCATCCTTTCGTCTGGCTCAACGACTGCGGTTTCGGCTGAAACAGTGAGAGCGTTCAGACAGAGATTGTAGAGATGTTCATCGACGATACGGGCGAGTTGAAATGTGGATAAAATAAGTAGCGGAAAACGACTACCAAGTACGTAGTCATTCCAGAACCAGACTGCGAGAAGGTCACCAGTACTACCGTGGGGGACATTGTCATAAGCAAGAGCGTCAATGAGTGCAATCCGGACACTAACTGAGATGATAAGCAGCAGGGTAACAACTCCAAGGGCATATGCCCAAAATACACCCCATGATTGATGGGTAGAAGTAATTGCAACACCTGTGATTAGCCAACTTGCTCCAAACTCCCCTATCTCGAACTTCTGTTGGTTACTTACAGTGGCCTCACTTGCTCGTCTGCGGATGTCCTCTAATACAAGCCGTTTAGGATAGCCCTCGATTTCATGTCGTTCAACAGCCGCTGCCCCTGCACCCGAAAAGGCAACCATCATATCATCACGGATTTCTCGAAGGTCAGTAATTGAGACAGCGAGATGAAGCAGGAATGAGGGCATTTTAGCAAACATTCTGAAACGGCCGAGAACACCGATTAGAAGTGAAAAGAGGGAGAGAAGGACGAGAAACATGCGGAGCAATCCTCGAAGAAAACCACCGATAAGTTTCACCAGATGATGAACCATGTTAGACCTGAGAAAATCTAGTCATATGAAATATGGTGGTTAAATCTTTGACCACTCCTTCTCTGAGGACCAAGGCGGTGCTCTCACTCTTCTATCTGCCAGTAGAGGTACTGCTGGACGAACGACGAGAAGTGGTCGTGACCGCAGTCGGGGCAGTCGTAGCCCGCGACTTCGTCGACGCCGACCGGGTAGACGTATCCGCAACCGTTCTGGCACTTCTTTCCGCGGAACGTGGTCGCGAACTCCGCAAGCAGTTCGTCGCGGTGTTCGTCTTCGAGGTGCGTCCTGCTCCGGCCTTTCACGCGTTCGCTGGTAGCGTCTCGAATCACCGTATCGCAGAACGCGCAGTCCAATTGAAATCCGCCCATAACACCTGTCAGGTATACTTACTTGCTATATAAAGTCGGAGTACGGTCCCGGTCCGTCCCGACGTCCGAAACGTTCGACGACCGTTCCGTCTGCCAGTCTGGAGCGATCCGCGGGTCACAGCAGGACGAGCGGAGCGCGGCGACCCGACGAAGAAAAGCGGTCGACCGAAAAGAGGGTACTACTCGTGAATCTCGACGCGTTCGAGGACCACGTCCTCCTTCGGCTTGTCGTTGGGGCCGGTTTCGACCGAACCGATCTCCCGGACGACATCCATCCCGTCGGTTACCTCGCCGAAGACCGCGTGGCGGTCGTCGAGGTGCGGTTGGGCGCCGAGGGTGATGAAGAACTGCGACCCGTTGGTGTTCGGCCCGGAGTTCGCCATCGAGAGTTTGCCCTCGTCGTCGTGGCGGAGTTCGTCGTGGAACTCGTCGTCGAACTGGTAGCCAGGACCGCCCCGGCCGGTGCCGGTCGGGTCGCCGCCCTGAATCATGAAGTCCTCGATGATGCGGTGGAAGACGGTGCCGTCGTAGAGGCCGTCGCCCCGGACCTCGCCCGACTCGGGGTCCTCCCAGGTGGTCGTGTCGCGGGCGGGGTCGTCGTTCGCGGCGGGGTCGTGTTTTGCCAAGTTGACGAAGTTCTCGACGGTCTTTGGCGCGCGGTCGGCGAACAGTCGGACCTCGATGTCGCCGTGGTTCGTGTGCAGCGTCGCGGTCGGGTTGTCGCTCATGGTTCCGGGATGGCGCGCCGGGTAGAAAACAGTGCTGGCTTCGACTCGCGAGCGCGCCTGCCGACTGGCGTCGGCGAGCGACTGCACGGGGACCGACCGGAACTGTCCGCGCCGAAAGCGTTGACCGTCGCGGGCCACACCTTCGCACCATGGAACACGACAGCGAGCGCGTCGCGCTGGCGCGACTTCCCTCCGGCGTGGAGGTTTCGACGACCGTCCACACCTACCGGGGGAGAGACGGCGACGGGGGAAGCGGTGACGGGAAAGGCGGCGACGACCCGACCGTCTACGTCCAGGCCGCCCAGCACGGCCGCGAGATAAACGGCACCGAGGTTCTTCGCCGGATTCACGAGCGGTTCACGGACGAAGACCCGGCGCTCTCGGGGACGGTCGTGACGGTTCCGGTCGCCGACCCGCTGACGTTCGACCGGGTGTCGTACACCACGCCCGAGCAACTCGACAGCGTTAACCCGAACATGAACCGGGTCTGGCCGGGCGACGCGGAGGGGACGCTCCACGAGCGGATGGCGGCTCGCCTCTGGGAGTACGCCGGCGCCGCCGACGCCGTCGTCGACCTCCACACCGGGAGTCCCGACATGCTCCCCCACGTGGTGTTCACCGAGGGCCACGCCGAGTCGCGCGCGCTGGCGGAGGCGTTCGGCACCGACCTGCTCCTCTCCGAACCGATGGGCGAGGACGCGGACGCGGAGTGGGCCGACCGCGCCTTCGACGGGAAACTCCGGGTGACGGCCGCCCGCGAGGACATCCCGACCATCACGCCCGAGCTCGCACACAACAAGCAGTTCGTCGAGAGCGCGGTCGAAACCGGCGTGACGGGGGTGCTGAACGTCCTCCGGCACCTCGGCGCGCTCGCGGACGACCCCGAACCGAACGGGACGCCGACGCTGGCCCGCAACCACCTCGGCAGGGTCACGACCGACGACGCAGGCCTGTTCCGGGCCGACCCCGACCGGGCGGTCGGCCAGCGCGTCGAGGCGGGCGACCGACTCGGGACCGTCTACGACCCGACGACGTTCGAGACGCTCCAGATCGTCGAGGCCGACCGCGACGGAATCCTCTACGCGCTGACCAGGGAGGCGACCGTCACGGGCGGCGAGAAACTGGCGAACGTCGCGTTAGAACGAGATGAGTAGTTCGTCGCTGGCGTCGTTCACCGACGCGCGGTGACGTACAGCAGGGGCGCGACGATGAGGAGCGCGAGGCCGAGGAACTTGTAGTGAAGCGGCGCGAGGGTCGCGGGCGTCACCACGAAGAGGAGGCCGAACACGATGGAGTTGATCGACAGCAGTTTCCGGGAACCGAGCGGGAGCGCCGCCAGCACCGAGAGGATGAACAGCAGCAGCAGCGCCTGCCCGATGTTGTACTTGATCAGGAAGTCGTCGATGAGGGGCAGTGGGACGAACTCGATCATCGTTGTTCGAAACTCGACCCGAAAAACCCTTTAAAGTTCCGCTATACGGCGGTCACTCGGTCGCACCGTGCAAATCGAGCGGCCGAATCCAGATGTACCAGATGAGCAGTATCGCGGTGAGGTAGCCCGTCGCCCAGACGACCTGCGCGAGCGACTCGTACCCCGCAGAGCTGAGTGCGTAGTCGGCCAGTCCCGGGACGGTCACCCCGATGGCGAGCGCCGCGCCGAACCGGAGCTTCTCGGCCCGACCCATCAGCGACCGCCTCCACGTTCGGTCATGGTCGACGCTACGTGTTCGAGCAAAGTGAACCGCTCGGTTCGTCGCGCGCCGCGGCGACCGCTCGGAGGCGGCGTGCGGCCCGAAGGTGGAGGGGAGAGAGCGGGAGGCGGCGTCGACTGTGGCTGGTCAGTGACGTGGCTGGCGTACACTGGCGCGCGTACGCCGTGGCGGACGTACGCTGTGGCTGGCGTGTGGCGTGCGCGATGGTGCAGATGACAGGGTCTGCGTTTCGCACGACGAGCGTTTCGAGGCGTTCCGTGGCGAGACGGCGGCGGCACGCCACGTTCGAGTGGTCCGACCGCGTTCCCAAATAGCTCGCTAAGTGGACAACGTACCGGTCGGTATCGCTCTATTGAGAGTCGTCCCCGTGCGGAGAGCGAAATGCTAACCGGTATCACGGGGGAGTTCGTACCGACCGTCATGCCGACAGTCCGATTCCGCGGCCAGCGAATCGAGTGCGAGCGCGACACGGTGTTGCGCGACGTGTTGCTCGACGCCGACAGTTCGCCGCACAACGGGACGAGCCGGCATCTCAACTGCCGGGGCCGGGCCGCCTGCGGCACGTGCGCCGTCGAGGTCAGCGGCCCGGTGAGCGAGATGGACGACGACGAGCGAAAGCGCCTGTCGCTGCCGCCCCACGGAATCGAGTCCGGGCTTCGACTGTCGTGCCGGACGAAGGTCCGGGACAACGTCGAGGTCGTGAAGCACTCGGGGTTCTGGGGTCAGAGGGTCGAGCAGGACGACGAGGGGGACGCGGGGGACGCGGGGTCGGACTCGGTCGAGTCCGAAGGCGAGAAGTGAGCGGACGAAACGACTAATCGAACGACAGTATCCGTTTTCACAGGAGTTCGTCGACGTCGGCGACCGAATCGAGGACGAAATCCGGCGGCGCGCTCGCCTGCTCGGCGTCCACCTTGGTCGCCACGCCGGTCAGCACCAGCGCCGTCCGCATGCCGGCGCGTTCGCCCATGGCGAGGTCGGTGTCGAGTCGGTCGCCGACGACGAGGCAGTCGCCGGGCGCCGCGTCCAACCGCGCGAGCGCCGCCCGTCCCGCGCGTTCGGAGGGTTTGCCGAGCGTCGCGTCCGGGTCGCGGTCGGCGGCGCCGCCGACCGCGGCGACGATTGCTCCCGACCCCGGCACGGGTCGGTCGACCGCCGGAATCGTCCGGTCGGGGTCGGTCGCGACGAACGTCGCCCCGTCGAGCGCCCAGAGGGCGTCGCGCAGTCGGTCGTAGTCGAACTCGCGGTCTATCGAGGCGACGACCACCTCGGCGGCGTCGGGGTCGGAGGTGAGGTCGATTCCCCGGTCGCGGAGGAGCGCCCGCAGGCCGCGTTCGCCGACGACGAACGTCGGCGAGACGGGGAACTCGGCGGCGAGATAGTCGGCGGTGACCGCGCCACAGGTGAGGATCTCCTCGGGCGCGACCGCGAAGCCGAGTTCGGCCAGCCAGTCGGCGTAGTCGACCGGCGCGCGGGTCGGGTTGTTCGAGAACAGCAACACGTCCCGGCCCGCCTCGCGCAGGCGCTCGACGGCGTCGGCCGCGCCCGGTATCGGTTCGTCGCCGCGGACGAGCGTCCCGTCGACGTCGAGGATTACGTTCCCGAAGGTCACGAACGTATCGACGGGGCGGCGGCGCTTAACCCTCGGGGGCGACGCGCCGACGAACGCCGACGAGGTCGGCGTTCGTCGGCCACCGCTCGCCGGCGATGCGGCGGAAACGGTCAGGAAACGGAAAATTACCGGCCGCCCGCGGTCGCGTGGGTGTCATTCTGTGTCACGAGAACGTACCGGTTAGATTAGCGATAACGCCGGGCTACGAGAAGCGTGGAGTATGTGGGGTCTTTAAGGCGGGATTTACTTACCAACTTCGGGACCGTTTATACCGTTTAATCGCAAGACGTGAACGGATTGCAACAGTCTGAAAGTCAC
Organism: Halorussus vallis; assembly: GCF_024138165.1. Classification (NCBI taxonomy): domain Archaea; kingdom Methanobacteriati; phylum Methanobacteriota; class Halobacteria; order Halobacteriales; family Haladaptataceae; genus Halorussus; species Halorussus vallis. Next base: position 1,298,521 of record NZ_CP100000.1, read on the forward strand.
TGCTATCGCCAATCCGTTTTATATCAACCCGGTGTCTGCCTCCAGTTGGCCAATGAGCGTCGAAACGCAATCACCCTCCGACGAACCGGCGACGAGTTCGAAATCCGAGACGACCGAGGAACTGTCGGTCGACCAAGTGTTTCACCTCCTCCAGACGGAGCGACGTCGGAACGCGCTGAAGTACCTCGCCCGCCACGACGGCCCGGTCGAGATGCGCGACATGGCCGAGCAGGTCGCGGCGTGGGAGTACGACACCACGGTCGAGGGGCTGACCTCCGACCAGCGCCAGCGCGTCTACATCGGACTCTACCAGACCCACCTCCCGAAGCTCGACGAGGCAGGCGTCGTCGAGTACAACCAGAGCCGCGGTATCGTCGAACGGACGCCCGCCGCGTCCCAGTTCGACCGGTACCTGGACGACGCGCCCGGCGGCGCGGACGAGGAGTCCGACGACTCCGACGGGCGCGGGTTCGCCGCGCGAGTCGGCGACCGCTGGCAAGCGTGGCGGCGCCGGACCACGCTGTTCGGCGCGGGCGCGCTCACCACGCTCTGGTTCAACCTCGCCCAGTTCGCCTCGTACTCGAACCGAGTGTTGAGCGTCACGATGGGCGCGCTCCTCGTCGCGTTCGCCGGCTTCCAGTACGGCGCGAACCGCTAACCCCGCCGCCCGACCACGACGACCCCCGAACCGCCCGCGCCGCCCGACCGCACGACGGCGCGCGAACGTCCCCGCGAGAAATCGGCGGAAGCCGAATCCACTAAGTGGTGGCCCTGACCACCGTCGAAGACAGGCAGACCTCCAACAAACATGGCGAGACGTAGCAACCGACCGACCGACCGCTCCCTCGCGAAGGTTGCCCTCCTGGCGTGCCTCCTCCTGGCGACCGTCGCATGGGCCCCGGTAGCCGACGCCGCGGCGCGCGACGAGCGCCCGCGGGGTGTGTGGATCACCGGAACGAACCGAAGCGGCGATTCGGTCGTCCGGACGACCAACGCGACCGCGTACGTCTGGCACTCAGAGCGGCACTCGGTCACCGTGGACTTCCACTCTCAGCGAAAGAAGACCACGTACTCCGTGTGTCTGTACGGGCTCTCTAACGGCGAGAAGGGGGACCAAATCGGTTGCGACGTCGCCGAACGGGTCGCCAACGGCACGAACGCCAGCGTCACCGTCGAAGTCCCGAACCGGGAACTCGCCAACGGGAGCGCGCTGGTCGAACTCCGGCCGGCGTTCGCCGACTCGGGTCGGGAACCGCTCGACGTGCGCGTCCTCCGGTATCAGGTGCTCAAACGCACCGCCGACCCGGACGGCGACGGACTCTCCAACGAACGCGAGGTCGAGGAGGGACTGAACTTCTCGAACCCCGACATCGACACGGACGGCCTCCTGGACGGACGGGAAGTGACGGTCTACAAGACCGACCCGAAGAGCCAGGACAGCGACGGCGACGGTCGACCCGACGGCGCGGAGATTCGGGACGGGACCGACCCCACCGCGCCGACGACCACGACCCGGTCCACCCCCAGTTCGACCACGACGGAGTCCGGGACCACGCTCGCCGGTCAGTCGGACGCGATTCGCCGGGTGGCTATCGTCGCGGGCATCGTCATCCTCGGCGGACTCGGCGCGGTCCTCATCTGGCGGCGGGGCGGCGTGCCCGCCGCCGCGTCGGACGACCCGGCGACCGCCGCGCCGCCGTCGGGGCCCGAGCCGACTCGAACGGGCGAGTCGCCCGAGGGTCCCCGACCGCAGCGACCGCCGACGCCGTCCCGGTCGAGTTCCGAGGAGGAGGGAGCAGACGACCCGTCACCGCCGCTCTCCGACGACATCCTCCTCACCGACGAGGACAAGATATACGAACTCGTCTCCGACAACGGCGGCCAGATGAAACAGGCCAAGATCGTCGAGGCGATGGACTGGTCGAAGTCGAAGGTGAGCCGCCTGCTGTCGAAGATGGAGCGCAACGGCCGCGTGAACAAACTCCGAATCGGCCGCGGGAACGTCATCTACCTCGACGGGTCGATTCCGGATGCGGCCCGGAGCACCCACGACGAGGACGCAAACGGCGACGGCCGGGACGACGGCGAAGACGAGTGACCGGACGCGGCGTTCGGACGCGGCGTCCGAACGCCGCGTCCGGCGCGTTCGCGAACGGTACGTTCGCGAACGGAACGACATTTTAGCGACCGTCACGTACCCACTTCCATGACCGCCGGAGTCATCGTGGCGGGCGGACGGTCGACCCGGTTCGGCGACCGAGACAAGGCCGTCGCCGAACTCGCGGGGGTTCCGATGGTCCGTCGGGTCGCCGACCGTATCGAGAGACTGGTCGACGAACTGGTCGTCAACTGCCGGAGCGAGCAGGTGGACTCGTTAGACGATGCGCTGGAGGGGTACGCGCGGCCGGTCCGGTTCGCCGAGGACGAGGAACCCGACCGCGGGCCGATGGCCGGCATCCGGACGGGACTGCGCGCCGCCGAGGAGACGTACGCGTTCGTCGTCGCCTGCGACATGCCGTTCGTCGACCCCGCGCTCGTCGAACACCTCGTCGACCGGGCCGACGGACACGACGCCGCGGTGCCGCGGTTGGACGACCGATGGTTCCAGACCACCCATGCAGTCTACCGCGCCGAACCGATGGCAGCGGCGTGCGAGGACGCGCTCGAACGCGGCGAGCACAAGATACTCGAACCGCTGTTCGAACTCGACTACGTCGTCGTCGACGACGAGGAAGTTCGCCGGCACGGGACCGCCGAGAGCTTCGAGAACGTCAACACGCACGAGGAGTTCGAGGCGGCGGCGGAACGACTGTAATTGGGGTCGGTACCGACCGCCGTTACCGTCAGTCTTCGCTCTCGAGCGGTTCGTCGTCGCCCGCCAGTTCCTCGGGCGACGTCGGTTCGACGTCGGGGTCCGCGCCGAGCGGCCGGACCTGGACGTTCGTCACCTTGTACTGGGGAATCTTGCTCGTCGGGTCGAACTCCTCCTTGGTCAGCGTGTTGACCGCGCCGTGGACGAAGTGCATCGGGATGAACAGCACGTCCGGTCCGGACGTCTCCTCGACGTTGGCCCGCACGACGATTTCGCCCTGGCTGGACTCGACGGCGACGTACTCGCCGTCGGAGACGCCGAGTCGTCTGGCCGCCTCCGGGTGGACGGTGACGAAGCTCTCGGGCACCTGCTGCATCGACGCTCGCGCGCGGCGGGTCATCGACCCCGTGTGCCAGTGGTAGAGCACGCGTCCGGTGGTGAGCGTGAACGGGAACTCCTCGGTCGGCGTGGGGTAGCGCTCCTCGGCGAGTTCGGCCGGCACGAACCGGGCCTTCCCGTCGTCGAAGTTGAACTCCTCCTCGTAGAGGTACGGCGTTCCGGGGTGGTCCTCGTCCCAGCACGGCCACTGGATGCCGTCTTCGCGCGCTTCGAGGCGGTCGTACGTGACCCCACCGTAGATGGGTGCGAGGTCGTTTATCTCGTCCATCACGTCGGCGGGACCGTCGTAGTTCCAGTCGAAGCCCATCCGGCCGGCGAGGTCCTGGAGGATGGCGGCGTCGGTGCGGGCCTCGCCGGGCGACTCGACGGCGGGCCGGACGAGTTGAATCCGGCGCTCGGTGTTCGTGGCCGTGCCGTACTTCTCGGCCATCGACGCCGCCGGCAGCACCACGTCAGCGAACTTCGCCGTCTCGGTCATGAACAGCTCCTGGACCACGAGGAAGTCCAGCGCCTCCAGCGCCTCGTCGGCGTGGCTGATGTCGGGTTCGGATATCGCGGGGTTCTCGCCGACGATGTACATCCCGCGCAGGTCGGTGTTGCCCGGAGTGTAGCCCTCCTCGGCGCTCGGGTCGTCGGTCCCCCGCTCGTGCTCGTCGGCGGCGTCGTCGCCGCCGTACGCGTCGCTTCCCTCCCCGCCGGAGACGGTTCGTTCGACGCCCGGGACGGCGCTGAACATCTCGGTGATGCGGAGGCCGACCCGGTCGGGCGGCCGGACGCCCCACGCGTCCTCGAACTTGTCGAGCACGTCTGGGTCGTCGACCGGCTGATAGCCGGGCAGGTTGTTGGGAATCGGCCCCATGTCCCCGCCGCCGCCCTGGACGTTGTTCTGGCCCCGGAACGGCGACAGCCCCGAGCGGGGTTTGCCGAGGTGCCCGCAGACCAGCGCCAGGTTCGCGATGGCGAGCGCGTTGTGGGTGCCGTGGGCGTGCTGGGTCAGCCCCATCGCCCAGCCGTAGACGCAAGTGTCGGCCGCCGCGATGGTTTCGGCCGCGCGCGTGAGCTGGTCGGGTGGCACGTCGGTCACGTCCTCGACCAGTTCGGGGGTGTAGGGCTCGACGGCCGCCTTCAGGTCCTCGAAGTGCTTCGTCCGCTCCTCGACGAACCGCTCGTCGTAGAGGTCCTCCTCGACGATGTGGCGAATCAGCCCGTTGAGCCAGACTACGTCGGTGCCGGGCCTGGTGCGGGCGTACTGGTCGGCGTGCTCGGCGATGGTCATCTTCCGCGGGTCGAAGACGAACAGGTCGGCGCCGTCCCGGACGTTCTGGACGATGCGCGTCGCCAGCACCGGGTGGGTTTCGGTGGTGTTCGACCCAGTGATGAGATAGCAGTCGGTTTCGCCGATGTCCTCGTTGATGCGGTTGGTCATCGCGCCGAAGCCGACCGTCTGCTTGAGCGCCGCGACCGTCGAGGAGTGACACAGCCGGGTGCAGTTGTCGACGTGGGGCGTCCCCAACACCTGCCTGGCGAACTTCTGGGCGAGGAAGTTCTCCTCGTTGGTCGCCTTCGAGGAGGAGGTCACCGCCAGCGAGTCGGCGCCGTGCTCGTCGCGAATCTCGCCCAGTCGCTCGGCGACGCGGTCCAGCGCCTCGTCCCACGACGCCTCGCGGAACTCGCCGTCCTCCTTCACCAGCGGCGTCGTCAGTCGTTCGTCGGAGTCGACGAAGTCGTAGCCGAACTTCCCCTTCACGCAGGTCGAGAAGTCGTTGGCCGGCGTCTGCTCGGGGTCGGCCGGCCTGACGCCCAGCACCTCCTCGCCCTTGCCGTAGAGGTCGAACCGACAGCCGACCCCGCAGTAGGTGCAGGTGGTGTCCGCCACCGTGATGTTGCGTTTTCGCGCGCCGGCGACGCCCTGAGCCACGTCGAAGAGTTGGCCGACGGTCATCGACTTCTCGGCGACCCCCTCCGCCGACTGCTCGACCGCCTTGAGCGCCCCGTCTGTCGCCCGCTTCGAGACGTCCGACGCTCGCCGCTTGGCCTTCGCCATGAACGCCGCGACGCCCGAGAGTTCCTCGCCGTCGGCCGCGGTCGGTGCGCCGGCCCCGGCGCCGTCGCGGCCCTCCCCGGGCACGTCGCGGTTCGGCGCTTCGGCCGTGTCGGCCGTCTCCACGGGGTCTTCCTCCTTGACCGTCCCGATGGAGTTCTTCTGCGTGAACCCCGGCAACGGGATGGTGGTCGCGTCGGTCAACCCGTCCTCGACCAGCGACCCGGTCGGACAGACCGTCACGCAGTGGCCGCAGGAGATGCAGGTCGACTCGTCCATCGACTCGGCCTCGGGCTTCTGGAAGTCGACGTGGATGTCGTCGCCCTTCCCGGACATCCGGAGGACGCCCGCGTTCTGGACGTCGTTGCAGGCCTCGACGCACCGGTTGCAGAGGATGCACTTGTTGCGGTCGATCTGGATGACCGACGTGCTGTCGATGGGGGCGTACTCGTCGCGCTCGTCGAACACGCCGTAGCGGGGCTGGTTGACCCCGTGGTCGATGGCGGTGTCCTGGAGTTCGCACCGGCCGTTCTGGCCGCAGGTCGTACACCGCAGGTTGTGGTTCGCCAGCACGAGGTCGAGGTTGACGTCCCGGGCCTCCTCGGCGTCGGGCGCGTCGGTGCGCACTTCCAGGCCGTCCTCGGCGGGGAAACTACAGGCGGGGACGACCCCGTGCTCGTCCGTCTCGACCATGCAGGTCCGACAGGTACCCCGCGGCCCGATGTTGTCGCTCTGCTCGGTGTCGCGGTCGTAGTAGCACAGCGCCGGCACGTCGGACTCGACGTCGACCGTCTCGATGGCGTCGACGAGCGTCGACCCCGGCGAGACAGCAACGGGGTTGCCGTCTATCGTCACGGTCGCCATCTCCCCGCCGTCGAGGCCGACGTCGGGGTCGTTGGCCGTCCCCGTCCGGAAGTCATCGGTCAGCGGCGTGCTCGACCGCGGGTCCTCGACGTCCGGGACGCCGGGCGTCGCCTCGGTCGGCCCGTGCTCGGTCGGGCCGGGCGGGTCGTCCATGCTCACGGCTCGCTCACCTCGCAGGCGCCGGTCGGACAGCGGCCGTCTGCGTGGGCCTCGAACTCGGTTTCGAACCGGTCGAGGGCCGTCCCGACGCTCCGGGCGGCCGACTGACCGAAGTGGCAGATGCTCGAACTCCGCATCGTACGGGCAAGTTCGCGTATCATGTCGTCGTCGTAGTCTCCGTCGTAGACGCCGCGGAGCAGGTCGAGGACCTGCTTGGACCCCTCGCGGCAGGGGAAACACCGGCCGCAGTTCTCCTCGCTGGCGAACCGGGCGCGCTCGCCGACGGTCGCCACCGCGCAACGGTCCTCGCCGAGTAGTTCGACCGCGCCCTCGGTGCCGAGGTCGGCGCCGGTCAGCGCCGGCGCGCTCACGCCGCGGTCGAGCGACCGGGTGAAGCCGCCGAACTGCCCGCCGACGCACGCCATCTTGACTCGACCCGCCGCGTCGACCGCGTCCCGGACGGCGGCCAGCGACCCGCCGGTCGGCAACTCGACTGTCGCCGGCGTCTCGACGTCGCCGGCGACCGTGAAGACCCGCGTCCCGGGGTCGGCGTCCGCGGGGTCGAACGCGTCGGGGTCGAGGAGCGCCCGCCGCACCTGCGCGAACGTCCGCGGCGTGTGGACGACGGTCGGTCGACCGTACAGGCCGTGTCGTCCCGGGCCGGGCGGGCGAAGTCGGGCTTCGAGTCGGTCGTTGCCCTCCAGCGCCTCCAGCGCCATCGTGAACTCTCCGGCGATGTACTCGTCGGGGCCGGCCACGACCTGCGGCGGGTCGTCACCGCCCACGGTCGCTTCGTCGTCACCTCGCTCGCCGAACGCATCGGTGACGGCGGCCGCCGCGCGTCGAGTCCGCCGGCGGGCGAGGTCGTCGACCTCGTTCGTGTACACGACGACGTCGCTCGGTTTCGCGCCGACGACGGCGGCGACGGCGAGCGCCCCGTCGAGCACCGCCGCCGGCGCGCCGCCAAGTAGCGTGCGGTCGGTTTCGTTGCGGCGGTCGCTCTCGTTGGCGTTCACCACCACGACCGGGTCGCCCGGCGTCTCGCGGACGGTGGTCAGGCCGTCGGCGACGGCCGCGTCCTGGCTAGCGTCGCCCCGCCCCCTGCCCAGCAGTCCGACGGTTTCGAGTTGCTCGAGCGCCGCGGTCGGGTCCTCGCGCGCGAGCGACGCGGCCGCCGCGTCGGCCGCGACTTCGCTCTCGGGGTCGACCCAGCCGCACCGTCCGAGAACGCGTCGGGTGCCGACCGCCAGCGGTCCGTCCGGTGGGGTCGGCAGCGTCTCGGCGTCGGGGTCGTGGTCGACGACCCACGTCGCGTCCTCGTCGCCGACGTCGCCCGACTCGGCGCGTTCGACGAGCGTGCGCGCCCGTTCGGGCGACGCTCGCGGGTGGTACGCCGTCCGGCCCTCCTGCGTGACGAGAACGAGCGGTTCGAGCGCCCTGACGCCGGTCGACCCGACTTCGAGCACCGCCGCCTCCTCGGCGGTGGTTCGAGCGGCCTGGAGGGTCCGTCGCCCCCGTTCGCGTCGAGGCGGTTCGCCGTCGGCGCTCGCGTCGTTCGACCGCGACCCGTCGCTCGGCGGTTCGTCGGGGCCGACCGTGACGCGGACTACGGTCGAATCGCCCTCGGAGTTGCCCCGGAACATGCAAATCCCGTAGAAAGTCGTGAACGACGGTGGAAAGCGTTGTGGCCACGGCGGGGCGTCGTCTCCGGTCGCCCGATGCGGTCGGCCGATTTGGCCCTTCGTCCGTCGCCGACCGCCGCGACTTTATATGGGGTCGGTTCCCGGTTCGCGCTCGGGGTTGGGCTCCCCGTCGTCGCTTTCGCCGGACCGTCGCCGCGTCGCGCGTCGGTACGTCCGCGTGAGGGGTGCCTGCTTCCGCCACGCCCAGAACGCGGCCCCGCCGGCCGCCGCGAGCAGTGCGGCCGCTCCGGCGAGCGTTCGGACGCGGTTCGACGAGACGCTTAACTGGTCCATACGGGACGTTGGCTCGCGATGAAACGTAGGAGTTCGGTCCGATTCCAGTCTCTCGGCCGGTCCTGACCAGCGGTTCGCGGACCGGCGAGTGGGTACGAATGCGACGTGTCCGAGAACGACGTGCAGAGAATTAGCCCACGCTGTCGAAAGTGAAGTGCCGAAGTTAGATGGCTGGGGAGTTGACGGCCCCAGGCTCCGGTCGGCGAGGCCGACCGGAGAGGAGGTGGGCCAACGCGGATTTGAACCGCGAACCTCCCGGTTATCAGCCGAGCGCTCAACCTGATTGAGCTATTGGCCCAGGCGAGCGCATTTTCCGATTGCCCCCTCGGAGGTTTAAGAGTTTCCTTTCACCCCGGCTTCGGTACGCCCTCACGCGGTTAACGGCCCGAATTCGGGGTCGGTCAGTCTTCCTTCTCGTCGTCGAACTCGATGTCGTAGGCGTCGTCGTCCACGCGGTAGGTGTCCTCGGACCTGGCGCGCGACCGCCCCGAAGCGTCGGCCGCCGTTCCGCCGGCGGTCGCGTCTTCGGGGTTCGGGAAGCCGAAGGTGTAGAGGTTGCCCGAGGCCAGTCCGCCGGTCTTCTCGTCGAGGTAGGGCTTGACGACCCACTTCTGGACCGCCTCGCGCACGAGGATGCGCGAGGGCGGGAACGCGAGCAGGAAGCCGACGGTGTCGGTGACCAGCCCCGGCGTCAGCAGGAACGCGCCCGCCGCGATGAGCAGCGCCCCGTCGGTGAGTTCGTCGGCGGGCACCTCGCCCTCCGCAAGCGTGCGCTGGAGTTTTCTGACGGTGTGGCGACCCTCGGCCCGGACGAACAGCGTCCCGACCAGCGCGGTCAGCACCACGAGCGCGACCGTGAGCGCGGCCCCGAGCTGTGACGCCACGTAGACGAGGAACAGCGCGTCGAGCAGCGGGATGAGCAGCAGGCCCAACAGGAGGCGTTTCACCATCGTTCTTGTCCCGTCTAGCGGTCCCGAGGCTAAAACGCTTTAGGTGCCGAGAGGTTCCGCGGCGAGAATTAGCGCGTCGGAGTTGACGCCGGGCGTCAGTCGGCCGACGCCCCGACCGCACCGCCGAGTGCCCCGAAGGCGAGCGGGTAGACCGCGCCGGCCAGCAGCACCGCCGTCACGAGGTCGGGCGCGATGGCGGCCTCGGTGTTGCCGATGGAGTGCGAGACGGTGAACGCGACTCCCGCCGAGAGCGGGAGATAGCCCAGGACGATAGTCGCCCCTGCCGTCGCGCCGTCGCGGGAGTCGCGGGCGGGCGACTCGCCCGCCCGCGCTACGAGCCACCCCGCAATCGCCAGGAGGAACGGCGCGAGCGCCAGCAGGAGGATCGAACCGCCGCCCTCGGCGGTCACGAAGTTCTCCGTCCGGGTTCCGCCCGCGACGGTCGGAATCTCCGTGGCGACAAAGTGGGCGTTCAGGAAGAGCCAGGCGACGCCCTTCCAGGCCGGCACCGCCTCGCCGCCGAGAAGTCGGGAGACGAAGCCGATGCCCGCCAGGGCCTCGCGGACCGCGTCGGCCTGCCAGACGTAGACGACCAGGTAGCCGAGTAACCACGTCGAGACGCCCGCGAGCGCGCCGCGGGCGTACGGAAGCGGCGCGTCGCCGACGGACGCCGACCGACGTTGCGTGACTGACATGAGCGAGGGCACCGACCGACGCGACGAGTACCTTGTGGCCGAACGGGGTCAGAGCGACGCGTTCGAGAACGCGAATTAACACCGAACCGACGTGAGAGGGGATCGTTCAGTAGATTCAAAGGCGAGGGAGAACAACTAGCGACACGATGATTCTACGCGACGTTCGCCTGCTTGACGGGACCGGGGAGGTCTACGAGGACGCGGCGTTGCAGTTCGACCCTGAGTCGGGGCGCATCGGGGCGGTCGGCGACGCCGACCCCGGCCCCGAGGAGGCCGTCTACGACCTCCGGGGGAAGACGCTGGTGCCCGGTCTGGTGGACGCCCACGTCCACTTCTCGCTGTCCGGCGAGGCGAGCGTGGCCGACGTCGTCGACATGAGCGAGGGCGAACTGATGCTGGTCGAGGCGCGCAACGCCCGCCGGACGCTGGAAGCCGGCGTCACGGGCGTCCGGGCGATGGGGGCGAAGGACCTCGACGTGATACTCGCCGAGCGCGTCGCCCGCGGCGACGTGCCCGGCCCGCGGATGGTCGCCAACTGCCGCTCCATCACCATCACGGGCGGCCACGGCCACCACCTCGGCCGCGAAGTCGACGGGCCGACCGAGTGCCGGAAGGCGGTCCGCGAGCAGGTCAAGCGCGGCGCCCGGTTCATCAAGTTCATGGCGACCGGCGGGGTGACGACGCCCGGTACCGACCCCGAGAGCCCCGCGTTCACCCCCGAGGAAACCGACGCGCTGGTCGACGAGGCCCACCGCCGCGGCGCCCACGTCGCGACCCACGCCCACGGCGCGGAGGGTGTCAAGCAGGCCGTTCGCGCCGGAGTCGACACGGTCGAACACGGCACCTTCCTCGACGAGGAGGCCGTCGACCTGCTGGTCACCGAGGACGTCGCGCTGGTGCCGACCCTCTCGGCGCCGTACCGCATCGTCCGCAACGCCGACCACGCGACCGAAGAGAGCCTCCGGAAGTCGAGCGACGTCTACGAGCGCCACATCGAGTCGTTCCGGCGCGCGGTCGAGGCGGGCGTCGACATCGTCGGCGGCACCGACGCGGGGACGCCGTTCAACTACCACGGCACGAACGCGACGGAACTGTCGTTCATGGTCGAACACGGCATGGACCCGATGGACGCGGTGGTCGCGATGACCGGACGGGCCGCCGACGAAATCGGACTGGCGGACGCGGGCGTGCTTCGGCCGGGCGCGCACGCCGACTTCCTCGTCCTCGACGAGGACCCCCTCGCGAACATTTCGACCGTTCGCGACCCCGAGGCGGTCGTGAAGGGCGGAGAGGTCGTCTCCGGACGGTCGTTAGACAGAGTCTCCGAGGAGTAGCCTTCGGCCGCTTCAGTGCGTGAACACCAGTACTCTGTCGGACTCCCGGACGACGCACAATGGTCCGTCGGGTCGATTGAATTGATTCCTCCGGCGCTCGGATATCAGGAGTTCGGCGAACGCCTCCTCGCAGGCCGGACAGTCGAGGCCCTTGCGATTCTCCCAGAGTTGCGTGTCGCCGGTGTCCCTGTGGAGTTTCAGCGCGTTCCGGACGGCGTGGACGTCGAAGCGCTCCGTCTCGTCGTGTTCGCTCATCTGTTTCGTTCCCACGCTTCGCGGCCGACGGTATAACGATGGTAGTCGTCGACCCGGTCGCCCATCTGCACCCGGTTCCGCAGGCGACCCTCGTACTCTCCGCCGTACTCGGCGACGTACTTCTCGATGGCCCGGCGGGATCTCTCGTTGCCGGCGTTACAACCCGCTTCGACGATTTCGAGGTCGAGGCGGTCGAAGGCGAGTTCGAAGAACGCCCCGGCGCGTTCGCCCGAGTACCCCCAGCCCCAGAACGGCCGCCGGAGGACGAGTCCGAGTCGCGCGACCCGGCGGTCCTACTCGCAGTGGAGCGTGGCGTAGCCCGCGAGTTCGTCGGCTCGCGGTTCGCCGTCTCCGAGACGGTCGGCGGTTTCACCGCCTCCGGTTCGTCGGTCCTCCGACCCGACGCGCACGACGTACTCCGCGGCCCGGCCGTCGCGCCAGTTGGACTCGGCCGAGTCGATGCGGTCGCGGGCCTCATTCGGCGTTCGGTATGGTTCCTGGGGAACGTACTCGAAGACCGCCGGGTCGACCGCGCCGTCCGCGAACGCCCCGTAGAAGGCGAGGACGTCGACGTTCTCGTGACAGAGACGTTCGAACCGAAGTCGGTCGGTTTCGAACGTCGCGGGGAACAGTTCAGTCACGGCCCGTCTCCCACTCCTCCCGGGTGACGGTGTAGCGGCGCACGTCGACCGGACCGTCCGGGTACACCTCGAAGTTCCGGAGCGTGCCCTCGCACCGACCGCCCGCGCGCTCGACATACTTCTCGATGGCCCGCCGGGACTTCTCGTTGCCGACGGCGTGGGTGACCGAGACGACTTCGAGGTCGAGGCGGTCGAACGCCAGTTCCATCAGCGCCGCGGCGCGCTCGCCAGAGTAGCCCCGGCCCCAGAACGGTTTACGGAGCCAAGTGCCGAGGTCCGCGCTCCGGCGGTCCCACTCGAAGTGGAGACCGGCCGCGCCGGCGAACTCGCCCGCTTGCGGTTCGCCCTCCCTCGGGCGAATCGCGTAGGTCGCGTCCTCGTGGGCGTCCCACGACTCCTCGACCGTCCGCACGAAGTCGGCGGTCTCCTTCGGCGTCTCGTGGGGCTTCCACGTGAGATACTCGGTGAGTTCCTCGATGTCGGGGTTGTGGTGCGAGCAGTGTTCGTACAGCGCCAGCACGTCGACGTTCCGGGCCGAGAGCCGTTCGAGTTGCAGACGCTCGGTTTCGATTCGCTCCGGGAACATGTCGCCGACGACGGAAGCGGGGGCGAAAAGCGTTGTCCGCTTGCGTCACCCGGTGGCAGGCGGTCGCGTCCGGAGAACCGCGAAACCCTCGAACCGTCGAAATCGTCGCGTCACAGGAGGCTCCCTATCGCGGGCCGGAGCGCCCACTGGACCTTCCGCCCGGCGCCTTTTAGGTAGTGTTTCGTGCTCCGGTAGAGGGGCTGGCGGCGGCCGTATATCTCGGCGTCGCCGTCCTCGATGGCGGCCACCACCCGGTCGCCGTCGAGGTCGGCCTTCGAGGAGACGCCGTCGACGGTGAGTTCGGTGTACGCCCGGCCGAGGAACCGCGCGGAGTGGGCGTCGCTGGCGGCGACGCCGGGGTAGTCGTTCCGCGCCGCGAACCGCCTGGCGCGGCGGTTCCGGTAGCCGGTGAACAGCCAGGAGTTGAACACCTCGATGGCGTCGCACACGCGTATCTTGTGCTTGCGAACCCCGTGGCGCGTCCGCTGGAACGGGTGGGGGACGACGGCGGCGCCGCCCAGTTCGCGGATGCGCTCGACCGTCTCGACGAACGGGCGGTGGGGTTCGGGGCGTTCCTCGACGCCGATGGCGAGCAGGTGGCCCGCGGCGGTCGAAACCTCGACGCCGGGGATGCCGAGCAGGCCGTACTCGGAGGCGAGTTCGGCCGCCCGGAGCGACTCGTCTATCTCGTCGTGGTCGGTGACGACGATGCCGTCGAGGCCGACCTCGCTCGCCTGTTCGAGGAGGAGTTCGACCGGTTCGTGGCCGTCGTAGGAGCCTTCCGAGTGGACGTGGGGGTCGATGGTGACGGTGACCTCGCCGGCCATGGATGTCCGAGGATAGGCCCACAATACCAAAAGTTCCGGCGGCCGAAACGGAGGACGACCGCGATGGCCCGGAACGTCGCCCTGGAGGCCGAGGAGTGGTACGTGCTCTGCAACTGGCTTCGCGAGCGGGAGAACCGCCTGATGTACGCGCTTCGGCCTCGGTCGGCCGAGTGGGAGTTCATCCACGGGACGCGCCGGCGCATTGAGGACTCGCTCGCCGACGCCGAGAAGACCGGCGCCGAAGGGACCGACGCCGCCGAGGAAACCGGCGGCGAACTCCGGACGGTTGCGCTCTCGGACGCGCAGTTCGCCGGACTGGTGTCGTACCTTCGGCGGCGGTCACTGGTCCTCCGGTTCCTGCCGTGGCGCTACCGGGAGCGCCGGGACGTCGTCCACCTGCGGCGTCACCTGCTCGACGCGGCGGTTCGCGTCTCGGCCGACGGTGCTCGGTCGGGCGCGCGAACCGACTCGGCCTGAAGTCCGTCGCCCGAGCGCGGTGCTCCGCAACCACTAAACGCCGCTCGCACCTACCTCCCTCCAATGACCGACTGGACCGAGAAGTACCGGCCCTCCACCCTCTCGGAGGTCCGCGGGAACAACAAGGCCCGCGACAAACTGAAGGAGTGGGCCGAGACGTGGGACGAGCACGGCGAGGCCGTCATCGTCCACGGGAGCCCCGGTGTGGGCAAGACCTCCGCGGCCCACGCGCTGGCCAACGACATGGGCTGGCCGACCATCGAACTGAACGCCAGCGACCAGCGCACCGCCTCGGTGGTCGAGCGCACCGCGGGCGAGGCCGCAAAGAGCGGCACCCTCACCGGCGGCGGCGCGGGCCGACGACTCGTCATCATGGACGAGGCCGACAACCTCCACGGCAACGTCGACCGGGGCGGGTCGCGGGCCATCACGGGCGTCGTCAAGGACGCCGGCCAGCCGATGGTGCTCATCGCCAACGAGTTCTACGACATGTCGAACACGCTCCGAAACGCCTGCGAAACCATCGAGTTCCGGGACGTCTCCGCCCGGTCCATCGTGCCCGCGCTCCGGCACATCTGCAACGAGGAGGGCATCGAGTACGAGAAGGCGGCGCTGAAGGCCGTCGCCGACAAGAACAGCGGCGACCTGCGGTCGGCGGTCAACGACCTCCAAGCCATCGCCGAAACCAGCGAGCGACTCACCGAGGAAGACGTCGACGTCACCGGCGAGCGCGACAGCACCAGCGGCATCTTCGACTTCCTCGACGCGCTGTTCAAGGAAGAGGACGCCCGGGGGGCGCTCCGGGAGTCCTACGACGTCGACGAGACGCCCGACGACCTGATCAACTGGGTCGAGGACAACGTCCCGAAGGACTACGAGGGCGCGGAACTCGCCGCGGCCTACGACTTCCTGGCGAACGGCGACAAGTGGCTCGGGCGGGTGCGGGCCTCCCAGAACTACTCGTACTGGCGCTACGCGGGCGACAACATCGCTGCCGGCGTCGCCGCGGCCCGCGGGGGCGAGAAGGGCGGGTGGACCCGGTACGGCCCGCCGAGCTACTGGCGGAAACTCGGCAGTTCGAAGGGCAATCGCAACAAGCGCGACTACATCGCCCGGAAGATCGCCGAGCGAGACGGCGTGAGCATGTCGACCGCCCGTAGGGAGATACTACCCTTCCTCGCGGCGATGACCCACCACTGCAAGAACCGCGAACTGACCGTGGCGATGGCCGCCACCTACGACCTCGAGGAGGAACACGTCTCGTTCGTCACCGGAAGCGGCAAGACCACCAACAAGGTCCAGAACGTCGTGGCCGACGCCGAGGAACTCAAGGAGAAAGAGGCGGTCGAACACTCGGGCGGCGCGTTCGACGGCGCGAAGGCTTCCGAACCGGGCGTCGATGAAAACGGGGAGGACGGGGAGGCCGCGGAGGCCGAAGCGTCGGCGGGGACCGACGAGGAGGACGCGAGCGCCGGCGGAGACGACGACGGCGACGACGAGGCCCAATCGGGCCTCACCGACTTCGCCTGACCGTCGCCGGTCGGTCGCGCGACCCCGCGGCGCGAGCGCCGCGGGGTCGCGCGGCCGGAGCGGAGTTTACCGCGACGGCCAGACCAGTATCTCGCCGTCCGAGCGAACTCGCACGTCGTGGCCCTCGTACTCGAACGTCACGCTCGTCTTCGAATCGCTCTCGCGCATCGAGACGACGTACTCGTGGAGCGCGTCGGGGTCCATGTACTCGTAGAGCGGTGCGAGTTCCGTCATCGGCGCACCCGTCGCCCGCGAGACCGCACACGCGACCGCCGAATCGAGCGTGTCGGTGTCCGACCAGTCCGTGTGCACTCGCAGTGGTGTCTCGCGTTCGTACTCCGCCGTGCGTCTCGTGCGTCTTTCTACTTTTGACATGCTATCTCGCCACTCGCGTCTTCTTCGGCGACGGCCATCAACCCCCCAAACGCTGAAAGCCGATTACCGGGCCTGCGTGCGGTTTGGGACCGAATTAACCCGAGTTCAGAATCGAACCGGTGGCGTAACGCGAGGTAAGCACCGCCGGGAGTCGAGTAGCGTCGGATTGACGCTCGGTAACGCGGCGTGGAACGTCGACAGGGACGATAGGACGACCCAAAACAGCGCAACCCCTTTTTCGGTCGGCGACGGATGGACGAACAGATGGGGGTGCGACAGTCCGAGCGTGTCGCCATCGCCGTGGTCCTCTGTCTGACCGCGGCGTTCGGCACGGCCAGCGGTGCGACGGCGGGTCAGCCGACCGCTCAGGCTCAGGCCCAGGGTGTGACGCCAGACACCGTCGTCATGCAGGTCGAGGTCCACGAGAACGGGTCTGCGACCTGGGACATCGCCTACCGGACGCGCCTCGACGACCCGGAGACGGCCGCCGCGTTCAGAGGGCTGAAAGCCGACATCGAGAACAACTCCTCGCAGCACACCAAGCAGTTCGTCCGCCGGATGCGCGACACCATCGCCGGGGCCGAGCGCGCGACCGGCCGCGAGATGAACGGGACGAACTTCAGCGTCGACGCCGAGATTCGCGAGTTCCCCCAGCGGTACGGCGTGGTCACCTACTCGTTCCGCTGGAAGGGGTTCGCCGCGGTCGACGGGAACGATATCCGGGTCGGCGACGCGCTCTCGGGGCTGATCCTGAACGAGAAGACCCGACTGCTCATCTCGTGGCCCGAGAGGTACGAGGCGACCACGATTCGACCCTCGCCCGACGAGAAGCGCGAAACCGCCGCGGTGTGGACCGGGCCGACCGAGTTCGCCGGCGACGAACCGCGACTCGTGCTCGACGGGCCGGGAATCGGCCCGTTCGACCTCCCGATGTGGGCCGTCGCCGCGGTCGTTGGCGTCACCACCGCGGCGCTGGCCGGCGTCGGCGGTCTGTGGCTGTACCGCCGCCGGGACGCCGACGCTCCCGTGCACGACGAACCCGACGACCCCGACCTCCCCGAGGAACTGCTGAGCAACGAGGAGCGCGTGCTCCGACTCCTCGAACGCCGGGGCGGCCGGGTCAAGCAGAAGGCGGTCGTGAACGAACTCGGCTGGACGGAGGCGAAGACCAGCCAGGTCGTCGGCCAACTCCGCGAACAGGGCGAGATAGAGAGCTTCCGTCTCGGCCGGGAGAACGTCCTCGCGCTGGCGCAGGAGGAGCATAATGCCTGAATCGGCGTTAAATCGGATTAATCCGGATACAGTAACGGCGGCTTATTCCCGTTCGAGCGCGTCGAAACGGGTGATGAAAGCCGCTGCCCTCACCCTCCTCGGGGCCGTCGCGGTCGCCCTCGTCGTCTTCTCCGCCCCCGTCGCGGCAGACGCGGGGGGACCGCCGCTGGTTCCGAGTCAGAACGCGACCGTGAACGAAACGCCGGACGAGGACCCGTCCGTCGACGAGACGGTCGGCGAGCGACCGTCAACTCCGGAGACGCCGCCGACCGAACGCCGCGCCCCCACCGAGAGCACCCCGTCCGACGACGCGCCGTCCGACGGCGACGACTCCAACGACGCCGGCGAACCGGACGCGATTCAGGACGGGACGACCACCGCGACGTCCAACGGCGAGTCGGACGTCGCCCCGGGCCAACAGCTCGCGGGAGCGGTCGGTGCACAGGGGGCCGCCGTCCAGGGCGAACTCTGGAACCGGACGCTCTCGGAGCGACTGGCGAGCGCCTCCACGCCCGACGAGCGCGCGCAGGTGCTGGCCGACGAGGTCGAAACCATCCGCGAGTACGTCGACGCGCTCGAATCCGTCCGCGAGAACCTGACCTCGGCGTGGGAGCGTGACCGGATTTCGGAGGGGGAGTTCAGGGCGTCGCTGTCGACGTTCGTCGTCCGCGCCCGCACGGTCGAGCGGCGGGCCAACCGGACCGCCGCGGCGGTCGCCGAACTCCCCCGCGACGTCCGTAGCGAGTACGGCCTGAGCGTGGCCGAGGTCCGGAACCTCTCGGTGCGCGCTCACCAACTGTACCAGTTCGAGGACGAGACGGCCCAGCAGGTGGTCGAGGAGACGCTTCGCAACCGGAGTCGGCTGGCCGAAGCCGCGCCGGGGTCCGAACGGAACGCCGGGCCGTAGTCGAAGGACCGTCGCCGCGCCGAACTGCCGTCGAACCGCGCAGGCGGGTCGCCGCCCACGCGGTCGAGTCACCGCCTTCGCGGCCGGGTCGCCGTCCGTCGGACGGCGACCCGGCCGCGTTCGTTTTCGAGTCCGGACGACCGTCTAGGTGGACTTCTGCGAGACGCGAAATCGGGTACTCATCGGCGGGCCGCGCTCAGTACGGGATGACTTCGAACCCCTGCGGGAGGACGAAGCCCAGCAGGAGGAACAGCGCGCCCGCGATGGTCGCCGACGCCACCGCGTAGGGAATCTGGGTCCTGACGTGGACCATGTGGTCGCTCCCGCTGGTCGAGGACGCCAGCACGGTCGTGTCGGAGATGGGCGAGGAGTGGTCGCCGAAGATGCCGCCGCTGAACACCGCGCCGAGCACCAGCGGGAGGTTCGCGCCGGTCGTGAACGCCACCGGGATGGCGATAGGGAACATGATGCCGTAGGTCGACCACGAACTCCCGTCGGCGAAGCTGATGGCCGCCGTCGCGAGGAAGACGATGAGCGGGACGACCTCGGGCGGGACGCCCGAGAACCAGTCGGTGACGAAGCTCGAGATGCCGAGCGTGGTGACGCTGTTCTGTATCGAGGAGGCGAGCGTGAGGATGAGCGCCGCCAGGAAGATACCCTTGAATCCTCGAAGCATCGCGCTGGTCGCGTCGTCGTTGCTCGGGATGTCGCCCCGGAGTCGATAGAGGACGAACGCGACGACCAGCGCGGTGGTCGCGGCCAGGCCGAGTTTCACGCCGCCGATGTTGAACGCCCACGCGCCCTCGGGCGGCACCATCAGGCTGTAGCCGCCGAGCGAGAACAGGACGTTCTCTGGCGCGCCGGGGATGTGGACCACCGGGCTTCCGCGCCAGAACATCGCGCCGAGGCCGACGACCACCATCGCGGCGATGGGAA
This sequence comes from Halorussus vallis, assembly GCF_024138165.1. Taxonomy (NCBI): domain Archaea; kingdom Methanobacteriati; phylum Methanobacteriota; class Halobacteria; order Halobacteriales; family Haladaptataceae; genus Halorussus; species Halorussus vallis. The sequence continues at coordinate 1,317,557 of NZ_CP100000.1, forward strand.
CCGCGAAGTTGCGCCAGTCGGGGTCGGCGGTTTCGGCCATCTCGTACTCGTCCATCTCCTCGGAGATCATCGGGTCGTCGTCCGGGCCGACCACGCCGCCGCCGTTTCTGGCGCGGTGCTCCTCCTCGCCCATGCCGAGGACGTTCGGGACCACCTGCCAGGCCACGCCTGCGGCGATGACCAGCGCGGCCCACGAGTAGAAGCCGAAGAAGAGGCTGTTGAAGAAGAGCGGCCATATCTCGGAGGTGACCGCCTGCGGGCCGTTGTTCGACGCCTGGACGAACCCGCTCAGCCCGCTGGGTAGCACGCCCTGGCTCCGGGCGGATTCGAGGCCCGCGCCGATGAAGCCGATGAGCGCCGCGCCCCACGTCGAGTAGAACGCCAGACGGGACGCCGGACTCCCCGCGCTGTCGACGTAGTAGGCCAGTTTGGCCCGCGAAACCTGGTAGCGGTCGGTCAGCGGGCGCATCATCGACCCGACCACCAAACAGTTGAAGTAGTCGTCGATGTGGACGGCGACGCCGGCGAGGAAGGCGGCCTTCTCGGCGTCGGCCGGGGAGTCGGCCCAGTTCGCCAGCGCTTCGAGCACGCCCTGGATCGCGCCCGCCCGGATCATCAGTCCGATGGTGCCGCCGATGGCGAAGATGGCCAGCAGGACGTTCTCGACGTACCACGCGTCGTTGAACAGCGGCGCGGTGGCGACGAGAGTGGGTATCAGTTTCAGTCCAAACAGCGCGCCGACGACCGGCGCGAGCGGCGTCCCGACGATGTCGGGCGGGACGCCCACCGCGCTGGCGGCGGGCCGGAGCGCGCCGTACACCGGACCAGTGCTCGCGATGCCGACGAACAGGCCGATGATGGCGTCGCGGGTGATCCACGCCAGCGAGATGGCCAGAAGCGCGGGCACGATCGACCAGACGCCCGCGTCGATGGTTTCGAGAGCCATTTACCGCGAGTATGGTAGTTTCTACCAGATAGAGGTTTCGACCGATAAAAAGGCCAAACGGCGAGAAAGTGTGCGATTCTAAGGTTTCGGTGTCGATTTCGAAACGGGTCGAGCGGTCCAC